>CALNYX010000001.1:0-11716 GCA_942490925.1 uncultured Chlamydiaceae bacterium
AAAAATACCAAATGTCCCTTTTTTTTGTCGACAGATCTTTCGGGCGCCATCAGGAACTGGCGCACCATTATAGTCATTCCATTCTTTGCATCGGGGATCTGTGTATTTCAATGGTTCTAGTTCTGTAAGTTCTTCATCGTATTTACTTTGTTGGTCAGATACGAAGTCTAAGTTATCTGTTTCCAGTAAAAAATAATCTTGATCTTCAAACTTTCCTTCGCCTGGGGAGTAAAAAGATAATGAGCGAGGTTTAATAATTACTGGGAACGAACTTAGGATTAATTCTATGCACTCAGCTTCATGGGACTTCTCGGCACTCTCGAGATCGAGTCCTCCACCATCAGGAAAGAATGAGTGATTACGGCAGTTATGACTTAAAACTAAATTCAATATAGTTAGGATTTCATTACGCTTTTCCCAAGTTGCTGTTGAAGGCTTGCTATATGGAAAAATACGAGCTTTTAATTGTCTCCACCCTTCCCTCTTTCGTCTGTCTGGATCTTCATAAGTGGTAAGCCAGCCTATGCATGATTGCTTGAATTCAGGAATAGTCCAACGAGATTCTGGAGCATTGCTTGTACATGCGGTTAGCATTTCTTCAATGTTACCTAAAACCTCTACATTATAATTCCACAGAGATTCTTTGCTATGAGTATTATAACAGCCATCAAAACTGTTCTCATCTTTTGTCATTAGCATCCAAAGCGTTTTAGCAAGAGAGTATATGTCGGCTTGATCGTAGTTGGCATTGTATGGATCACGAAGCATTTCTGGTGCCATAGTCATGCGTGCACCGATTTGCTTATCCCCTTGAGCAGTGAGTCGTGTATTACCTACTTTATGTGCTAGCCCAAAATCACATAGCGCCGGAGAGTTATTGATGATGAGGATGTTCTCAGGTTTGATGTCTCTATGAGAAACCCCACGCTCTTTTAACTTGTTAAGCGTCTCGGCAAGCTCTACGCCACATCTTATAACGGTGTTCAGGGGCTTGTCTTTCAAGTATGAAGTAATTTTGCTTCCAAGCTCCATTACATAGTAGCTGGGAAGATTTTCACGTTGCTGCACTCCTCCATAATAGTTAGGCACCCCCGTAAGGTCACAGTTCTCTTTAAGTAATTCCATTTCGCGAAAAAAACGTTCGCGCGGCTTCTTACTTGAGTTGGCAGGTAGTACTTTCAACGCATAGTCTTTTCCGTCACAACTGGCTTTATAAACGGTTCCGTTTCCTCCGTTCCCCAATGGGCGCTTGAGTCTTCTATATATTTTTTCACCAATTCGTATGTTTCGTGATAGTGTCATGTTTTATTGCTCTTTACTTTTTATATTAGGTGATTATGAAATATTGAAGGAGTGTAGAGAAGACTTTTGTAGATGTAAATCTCCGCTTTGATTGAGGATGCAGAAAAGGAGCAACATATGCCTCGCCCACCACAACGTACAATTCGCAAAGCTTTTTTTAGTAATAAAATAGGCGTATTGACCATAGAAGAACTGTTACAAATGTCTCCAGAAAAATGGGAACACCTACGTAATAGAATTTCAGATACCTATCATGATTCTGGGGAATATTTAGCGGTCTGTGCGAAGTGTGGGCATGGGGTGAGTATTGCTACAAGACGTTGTGATGGTGTTAATCTTCCATATTTCAAGCATTTTTCTGGTGCTAACCCCAATTGTGAATGGTTTACTAATGACTCTAAGTCACCAGATGTAATTCGTGCAAAGCAGTATCAAGGACAACAAGAGTCCGCAGAACATCGTTTGTTATGTGAGAAGTTGGCTGAGCTAATTATGTTGGACGAACGATGTAACTCGTGTGAAGTCGATAAGTATAGACGTCATAAAAATGCTTCTAATACTTTCGGACGTTATCCAGATATTCAGGCAACCTGGGACGGGTTCGGAGAATTTTCAATTGAAGTTCAGCTTTCTAATACTCAGCAGTATGAGATTTCTCAGCGGGGAATTCATTACAAACGAGAAGAAATTCCGTTATTATGGTTGCTTGGTGACTTAGAATTTGGTGAGCAGTTACCGCAGTGTTTTGTAGATATTATTCACCGGCATAGAGGTAATGCCTTCGTTTTGGATCATGAAGCCTGTAAAGCTTCGTATGAGCAAAAAACGTTAGTTTTGAAAGCTCACATACTTTCAGATGAGAAGCTTGTTGAATCAAGACTTGTGCGGTTTGATGAGCTTAATATTCCGACTTCAAAGGCTCCATTTGTGGTTGATGTATTGTCTAAAAATATCATTAAGGAATGTCATTCTAAAAGACAGCGATGGTTTGAGGTGCTCAAGCCATTTAAGGATACGAAACTAAGTGATTCATTTTTGGAGAAGATTAAAGCGGAAGTTTCATTTTCAGGGAGCATAACTGCCATATGGTTGATAGCGATTACTTTTTCAATTGCCTCGGCGGCTAATGGAAGGTGGCGTAATTATGCTAACTCTACTCCTAATATGAAAACCATGTTGCATGGAATTTTTTACAAGAGAGAGCTCCAGCCCTATGCTCGGCTATTAAAAGGTTTCATCATGAAGACAACAGCAGGTGATACTTACTATGTTTCCGGAAAGGGGGCAGAGGTTTTTGATCGCGTTATGTTAAAGGCAGAGCAAGTCGGTGAAGATGATTCGAATTGGCTTGTTGTACAAGATCTTTTTCCGGAATTATATGACCCAGTAGTACAAGACGAACTTGTTTATCTTTCTTCACTTCCTGGTTGGGTGGTGAGAACCATGGCTGCTTAGTTATGAAAATGCTCTCCATATAGTATGTGGAGAGCATTTTCATAACTTAGTACTAAAGCTAGGCGTATTGATAGGCATTAATGTTGCGCTGAATGTCTACAAATGGGTCATCTGAAAGAACAGTAGGTTCTTCAGTGTAGTAATTATACCATGAACAGCTATCGTTCTCTGGTGACTTTTCATGACATTTTCGAGAGGTTGTTGGAAGTAAGTCATTAGGGAGTTTCCTAGCGCTTTTTCTAGACTTACAATGACCTTTTGAAGTGAATACTTCCTGCTTTTTTCGTGAGGTAGTCTTGGGACGTTTTTGTCCTTTTCGACTGGCTCCACCACCCTTATGGATATTCAACCCGATATCTGAATGCGGGCGAAGAAGTTCTTCCAACTTGCTAATTTCTTCTTGAGTTCCGCATGCAAGAACAAGAGGTTGTGCATTAGGATTTTTCAGCAAATATCTATAAAAACGTCTGTTAGGGTTTTTGGGGGCAGCTTTAATATGATCGTTGTGGTGTTTAGCTATCTCTCGTTTAGTAACTCCGACATATCCTTCAGATATTTTTGAAAAATGACGATAGTCGATATAGATGTAAGCTTTGTAATTTCCTTGGTTGCTTACTCCACAAATAGCTTCGTATAGTTCTTCTGAGACATCATCGAACATCAAAATTGGATGTGGGAAAATCTGTACATTGGCATCATTAATGTGCTGAGAAATCATGTTAGACATTACAGCACCTCCATAGCTTTGTGAGCGAGCTCGCTATGGGACTTTTCTACCTGTACATTTTCAAGGTTGAGCAAGTAGCAACAAAGATTGATAATTTCTTTGAATGCGTCACATACTCGTTTGTTTTGTGCTGTAACTTCATTTACAATGCCTGAAATGTTGAATTCCAGCGCGTTGATAACAAGTACATTATAGTAAATTTCAAGGCAGCTGTTGCAAAGAGTCAGTTTGTCATCATGAGGATAGGTAACTTCAGGAGAAGAACTAGTATTAGACTCAATTCCACACCATGTGCAACAGGTAGTGCATTTACTTTTAATCATTTTTTGAGCTCCAGACACGAACTGTGTCTATTTAAAATTATTTTATTATGTTCATGTCTTCCTCCTTAGAAGTGTTTGTGCTGTAGGTGTGGATACAACAACTATTATGGGTTGTAGAAAAACGTTTTTTACAAACGTTGCGATCAAAACATGCCGAAATTATAAGTAAAAAAAGTACTCTGTCTACAAGAAAGAGTTCTATTCTGCACATAATGCTTTATCAATGGAAAACAGCATGTTGTGAACAAGGAAAAAGCAACTCTCAGAATGTCAAGCTGCATAAGTAAATTTTTGCTAGTTAGTCGACGTTATAAGTGGAAGGTGGCTTTCAGTATTTAAAGTGAAAAATAATGCTCAACAATGGCTTTGTTTGCACTAGTCCCGTGCGCAATAACTCCATGTAGATGGAACTCACTATGCTTTTTCTGGCAGAAAGTTATAATGTGTCGCCAGCCATTTGTTTATTTTTTTGCAAAACAGTTCATTTGGTACTGGGAGCGATGCTGTGATGAGGCAACTGTGTTGGGGGGGGATTTTAGTTCGTTAAATAAAAAAATGCTCCATAGTTCCTATTCACTACGGAGCATTTTTTATTGTTCAATTAATTTAGAAATGAAGTGCCTTGTGAAGTGCTTCAACGCATCGGGCTATATCTAAGGCTGGGTCACCAGTAAGAATGACGCAATCATCTGTAAAAGTATTATGCCAAGCCCAGTCATCATTCTTTGGGGCGGAGCTATTACATCTTCTAGATACGGTGCTTACAGATACGTTATGAATTTCTGCAGCACGTTGGCGAGACTTGAATGTACCTAAAGGGGTATGTACCTCTAAGCCTCCTCTAGTTCCAGCTTTGACGTTTTTTTGTCCTTTTCCACTTGCACCTCCTCCACTATGGATATTCCACCCTAGGTTAGGTTCTGGCCTAAGACGTATCTCAAGTTCATTAATTTCTTCTTTGCTGCCGCAGGCAAGTGCTACGGGGAGCACCTCTCGATTTTTCAAGAGGTGTTCGGAAAGTGGTCGACTAAGGTGCCGCTGAGTGTCCTTGAGGTGGTCTCTATGTCGTCTATTAATAGCTCTTCCGGTTACTCCAATGTATCCTTCTGACAAGCTATTGGGATACTTTGGATTAACGTAATGGTAGAGTTTAAAATTTCCTTCGCCACTTACTCCTAAAATTGCACTACGAGTCTCCTCAGAGATATCGTCGTATCGTGAGACCGGATGAGGGAAAATGTGCATTTCAAGGGGACAATTATGGAGCTGGGAGTTAACGCTAGGCATTGCGAATCTTCATAGCTCGTTTTGCAAGTTCGCTATACGATTCTTCCGCTAGTACGTCGTGCAGACGAAGCAGATCAGTACAGATCTGAATAACTTCTGCTACAGCTCTTTTAATTTTCCTATCTCCTCTATTTACCTCATCGATCCGATCTGAAATCTCATACTTCAATACGTATAGAACAACAGCTTGATAGTATACCTCGAGACAATCATTACAAAGAGCATAATTGTCATCATTAGGAAGGCCAACTACAGGAGGATGCAACTCCTTCAATTCAGTTCCACACCATGGACAACGTTTATCATTATTGTATCTAGTCATTTAGAGCTCCTTTGAGCACGTAATGTGCTCATAAGATTAAATTATTATCATGAGTACCTCCTGTAAGGTGATTTTATTGCATGGTGTGTTTTGGCTTTTGGAGTAACGTATGTAAGCTGTCGTGTGACTACGCTCAGAACGTAGCGAGATTATAGCTTAAAAAAAAAGACTGTCCATATGAACAAGCTAAATTTGAGAGATAATACTTTTCTTTTTTGAAACAGTTAGTTGTATGTGTTGGGTTGATAAATGTTTTAAAAGTCAAGTTGTTACAAGTCGTTTTTTTTAGTAAAATTGTGGTCTACTGAGCAGCAATGTGAGCTTCAAACCGTCATTTATAGACACCACTTTTTTGATGAAAAGCGCTAGGTTGTTAATCTGAATAAGTTATAAATCTTCTTGCTTACAATTCGTCTAGGCTCACCTCTTTGTTTTCTTCGTCTAGCCGTTCGGTTGCGATTCGGAGCAGCTCTTGATCGTCAAGCAATTCCATAATGCCTTCCCATAATCGAACTGGGATGCAGTAGAACATAGGAACTTCATCCTCACAGACCGCAACAGGCTGACCATTACCAGATTTAACGGCAGCAAGCGGGTCTTTCTTGAAGACTGAATAATCAGCGCAAATGTTTTCTGGATAGCTGCCTAGTCTGGTGGTTGAGGGCTCTTCTTCAACAAGTTCAAAATTGACTTTTTTTATCTTTCTTCATTCCTTTCTTCTCTCTAATTTTTGGGATTTGATTGGCTCTGCATCGTTAGTAGTGACGGCTGGTGTGGGAAAAGTTTCAGAAATACCCATTCCAAAAATTTTATCCGCTTCCAGTGCATATGCAGGGATCGGCTTTTTTTTTGCTGGGGGCGACAGATAAAGTTATTTTAGATAGCGAGTGTTAGATTTAACGTTTGTTGACATGTGTATTTATCTGCCTGTAGATATGTGCTTTTTTGTTGAAAGTTCAAGGAGGGGCTGTGGCTCATCACAAGCTTATTTCTGCTCTTGCCGTTTTAAAAGTAAACGCTGATCATTCGAAAAGTTATCTTGATAATTTCGTTCCATTTGTGGCTGAAGCAATTCGCTTGACTGGCGAAAGTGTTATTTCAGTACCTGAAATTAGGAAGGTGTTGAAAAATGAATTGGGGATTGAAATTCCACATCACGTTGTATCAAATATTTTGTCTTCAATGTGTAAAGATGGGCGTATCATAAAAGAATCTAAAAAATACGTTGCGACGAGTGAGTTGTTACGTGATACAACTTTTTCAAAAAGAAAGAACGAAATTACGCGAAAGCAAAAGAGGTTATCAAACTCTTTCGAAGAGTTTTCGAAGAGAAATGGTTATCAACTTGAAACGTGTGACGACTTAGAGTCTTGTTTTTATTCGTTTATTGAATCAAATTTCACAGAGATTGTGAGGGGTAACGGAAACGGGCTTAAGGAAAAAAGCTCCATTCCTTGTGCGTCAGCAGCAAAAATGAATTATGCGGCTTCTCGGTTTGTGAAACATATTTCTGAAGAGGATGATGCTCTTTATCAAGTCTTAGAAGATATTGTAAAAGGGAATATGCTGTATAATAGCATATTCTTTGTGAATCATAATGAAGTCAAAACTAAGTTCAAAGGAACAGAAGTATATTTTGATACTAGTATTATTTTGTATTTGTTGGGCTTCACTTCTAAGGAGCGTTCTTTACCTTATCAGGAGTTGTGTCGACTGTTAAAAATAACGGGTGCAAAATCATGTTGCTTTGAACATACAGTTGAAGAAGTTCGGAATGTTCTTCGCTATTGTATTGAGATGCTTAAAAAAGGTACTGTTGCAACAAGAAATGAAGCACTTGATTATTTAATTGAGAACCACAAGACTCCTTCAGATGTAGAACTGTTAATTGGTGATCTTGAAGAGCGACTTTATAGAATTGGTGTAATAGTAAAGCCCAAGCCTTCATATGTGAATGCGTTTTGCTTGGATGAAGCAAAACTTGAGAAATATATTTCTGATGCGGTTTCTTATCGAAATGAAGAAGTTGCATTACAGTTTGATGTTGACTCTATTTCAGCAATACATCGGTTACGAGAGGGAACTTTTTATTCAAACATAGAACAGTGTCGTGCTGTATTTGTTACACCAAATAGTCAATTAGCCCAAGCTGCAAGGGATTTTCACCACGATGAATATCCATCAAAAAGTGGAGTATCATATTGTGTTTTGTCGCATGTGCTTACGACTGTTGCATGGATGAAGTTACCAACATTGCCAGCTGAGCTTCCGAAACAGGTTATTATTTCAAACTGTTATGCTGGTTTAAAGCCAACTCCTGAAGTTTGGGATAAATATATTGATCAAGTGGAGAGGCTTTTTAAAGACAAAGAAATATCTGAAGATAGTTATTATATTTTAAAGAATTCTTTATTTTGTAGTGAAGCGCTAGCCGAAGTTTCAGGAGGTGATGTTGCAAATGTTACAGCTGATAGCGTTTCTGAAATTTTGAGAAAAGCAACTTTGAATATAGTAGGAGATGCTAGAGAGGCATTGGCTTCAACAAAGAATGAACTTCAAGAAACCTATTCAAAAATACATGAGCATGATGAGAAGTTACGAAAGTACGCTTTGAAAATTGCGGATTGTATTTATTGTATTTTGGGAACTAGTTATGTGCTACTTGTCCTTTATTTTGCTTACTTATCAAAACCAGATGAAATTTCAGTAGATGCTATTTTAGCTGGCAATCCAATTGCTTTTTTAGCTTTATGTGGAATGATTTTAGGTACTTGTTTAATGCTTCTGTCTTCTGATGCTCGTCGTTGGGGAATGACTGGTCGTAACATGTTGGCTGGTTCTGTTTTCTCTAAGTTAGTCAAAATATTTGGAGTGAACTAGCAGTATCGTGATTTGGACGTAAAAAAGCTCGTAATTACATACTAACTAAGACGGTAAAGTTCTTTGTGAGCTACAGGAAAGCAAAAAGTGACAATAACGTTGATAAAGGGGGGGGGCTAAATACTTAGCCCCCTCTTTTTGTATTGATGCTTTTTATTGAGTGAAAAATAACGTTAATTTTACCAAATAGATACCATGGTCATATAGAAGGTGTGTTTCATTTTATTCCATGAGAATTGGTTATTAGTACGCGTGCCTCTTTCTTGTTATACAGTGTGTTAGTATTGTGTGCTGATTAGTCAATCACCGGACAAACTTTGTATTTCGCTACAAAAGCCCGTTCCATTGTTTCCACTAGTACCGCTTCATGGTCTTTTACGACGATAAAGCTGTCGTGTACTGGAAGGCAGCAAATCCCTTTGTTAGTCAGCTCAACAAGGACTGACTCTGCAATCTGAGAATCCCAGTATTGAAGCTTCTTGCCCATATCTCTTCCCATGTACTTCCAAAAAACTGGATGAGCTTTCTTATGAAGCAGTAGCAATTTCTTGATGCCGATTGAACGAATCAAAGACTTTTCGTTCGTTGTGAACTTCTTACTTTTCGTAAGATCGTTGTTGGCAGCTTTGAGACCACTTTTGTACGTTTGTGCATTCATCATAGACAGTGTGGCTTTCTTCAAAAACTTACGGACAAGCTTATCTCCAACATAGCCCGACACTTCATATGGATCACCATCTGGAAGCCTACCTGTCTCTTTAATGTAGATGATCGACGGATGGATTGCTTTGTAGTCTCGTTCAACAGTCTTTTTGCCATTGATAAGAATAAGCTTTCGAAGCTCCTCTGTAGTGCTTTGCCACCATCCTCCGTAAAACCTTCCACCAAGATTGAATTTCCCATCGTTAAAAACGCGGTAGAGACGTTTCTGCGACATATCGGTAATAGTTCTATCTTCCGCAGCAAACTGGGCATGAGAGGCCGCAAGCGCTTCTGGTGACACATCAATTGATAAGTCTGTTTCCTGATAGAGTGCGTTTACCGGATCTAGGCGATTCTTGAAGCATGCAATTATTGGTGGATCACGAAATACCGTTCCAGTAGTTGTTTTAACCTTTGTTCCGTATTCCATGAGTTTTTTGTTTGTGTCTTTTAAGATTATCGTATCAAAATAGGGATGCTTTTCCACTTTGATGTCTACAAGTTTGTCAAAGCGTGTCGTTAGTGCTGGAGTAGCTCGCATTCGTGACTGCCTGTTACGCTTATCGCCTTTTGAGTAAAAACAGCCCAGATGATCCTCTACGAGCTGCTTTTCTTTAAGTCGATCAATGTAATGGGCAAGAGAATTTCGTTCGATCTGGAGACGATTATAGCGGCTTCCAGATGTGTAATCGTTTTGATGTCTGGAGTAGGCGACATGTCTGGCGGGATCGGCTTTGTAAGCCGCATACAGGTTGAGTAAAAGCACTTTCAACGTAGTATAAGCTCGAGTTTTGCTAGTGTTGTGCGGCTTATCAATTTGCTCGTAAAGCTCGGCGACAAGTCTGTCGATTCCTGGATGGTCACTCCAGCGGTGAATATCCAACGGAGTCGAGTTGTTGAGCGCGATTGCTTTTGCAATTGCCTCTGGTGAGGCTGTATTTGAGTGTGTCATCTGGCGTTCTCCTTGTTGTGAATTTCAGAGAGAAGCGACAGTTTTTTTCTCCCTCATGCCTAATTAATGAAAAATGAGGGGGGCTAAGGGAGAATTTTTTTTCAAAAAAGTGATTTTTTTTGTAGGGAGTGATGGTTCTTAAAGACTTAATAAGTCCAGATTCAATAATACAACCAATAATATATAAGCATATCCTCCTCTGTTCATTACTGGTAGTAGTCTCGTTAGAAAACTCGAAATAGTGGGAATGAGAGGTATACCAAAGCCTTTGCCTGACAAACGATGAATAATTCACGCTAGCCCGTTTCCAAGTGTCACCCTCGCCGAGGCGATCTCTACGCTTTTATTTTCCTTAGCTAGGTGTCCCGCTGTGCTCATTACTGTGGCTACTTTCTTGTCGTCGATGTAAGCTTTCTGCTCTGCTTCATCTGCCAATGCACGGAGTGCCTTTGTATGGGGTTGAGGAAGTGTAGGAGTGTTCTCTGTAGATAAAAAATGCCCCATCCCAAAATTTTATCCGGCTCCCGTGCAAATGCATAGTTTGGCTGTTTTTGGCAGGGGGGGGGGCGTCAATGTTGAAACCAATACGAGCCGTCTAAGGCAGAGAAAAACAAAAAACGACCAATAGGTCGTCTTGAATCTTTTTGCTCTTAAAGAGCGATGGTTAGCTGTACCATAACTTATCGTAATGTACACACGTCGCAACATGTTCAGTGCCCATCACTTCTTCCACTATACTTGGTAACTCAACCGGCATTCCACTTTAGATCACATCTTGCTTTAAAGTGAACAGTTTTGATGGGGCTCCAGTACTTCCACATCGGCTATACCCATCGTGGAGCGTCTCAGCGCCTCTTTTATGAATTTTTGTTAATAAATTAAAAAGGAAAGTGTGTTGGATTTTTGTCTTATTTTCTTCACTCTTGCTGTGCCCATCTCTTTTGCGGTTGCTAGTAAGTCTTTCCTTGCAGGAACGTTGAAATATTATGGAGTTCCATTTTGTGTGAATAGGGTGTTTGTTTTTTGCTCTCGCGAGTTTTTCTCGAATAGATGTGTTGTGACCCTCGTTTTTAAGATCGAGTCGAAAAATCTTGACATCGAGAGTGGTTGATGACTATCCCCTTCATCTCAAGATGGACTTTTTCTTGTAAGTCTCTCTCTATGTCGAGGGATAGAATTGTTTCTCATTCACGCTGTACTGTTCGTTCGTGCTTGTTTCTTTCGCAGTGACGCCGAACGCTACTGATTATAATACCACTACCATTCTATGGAGAAGCAGATGATAAAACGCATCGATATCTTAAGAGAACGCAATCAGCAACTTGAGGATGAGCAGAAGCAAGTCCAGGCTGAGATAAAAGAACTCGAAACAAAAGAGCAACTGGAACAAGATGTGAAGCTAGCCGAAGCCTTCTGGACTGTTGTAGCCGAAAAAGGTGACACTGTTCCAGTGTCAGAGGTATTAAAATATTTTGAAGAAAAAAAAGAAATATCTCCTGAAGAAGCGGCTGAAATAGCTCTTACGAGAGCATTGCGAAAAGAACCTGGTACGCGTTTTATTGTAAAAGATCTCTTTGAAGAATTAGAATGGCAAAATATTAGCAATGCACCACATGCTGGAAAATTGTTTAAAGAGAAAACAGAAGCAGAAGCATTAGATAAACTTGAGATCGACCTTAGTGGTAAGCAGGCAGTTTACACAGTGTTATAGCTGTAAAAAAACACTTAGATGGAAATCTAAGTGTTTTTTTTGCAGCTGATAATTT
>CALNYX010000002.1:0-13616 GCA_942490925.1 uncultured Chlamydiaceae bacterium
TTTTCAGCCACTTCCACCTGAAAAAACGCACGTTTTTCAGCCACTTCCACCTGAAAAACGCACGTTTTTCGGCCCTTCCACCTGAAAAATGCACGTTTTTCAGCCACTTCCACCTGAAAAATGCACGTTTTTCAGCCACTTCCACTTGAAAAATGCACGTTTTTCAGCCACTTCTGCCCAAAAATGCACGTTTTTCAGCCACTTTTACCTGAAAAATGCCCCTTTTTTTAGCCACTTCCACCTGAAAAACGCACGTTTTTCAGCCACTTCCACCCAAAAAATGCACGTTTTTTTTGAAAAATACACGTTTTTCAGACACTTTGCCCACCGGAAAAATGCACGTTTTTCAGCCACTTCCACCTGAAAAACGCATGTTTTTCAGCCACTTCCACCTGAAAAATGCACGTTTTTCAGCCACTTCCACCTGAAAAACGCACGTTTTTCAGCCACTTCCACCTGAAAATCGCACGTTTTTCAGCCACTTCCACCTGAAAAACGCACGTTTTTCAGCCACTTCCACCTGAAAAATGCACATTTTTCAGCCACTTCCACCTGAAAAACGCACGTTTTTCAGACATTTCCACCTGAAAAACCCACGTTTTTCAGCCACTTCCACCTGAAAAACGCACGTTTTTCAGCCACTTCCACCTGAAAAATGCACGTTTTTCAGCCACTTCCACCTGAAAAACACACCTTTTTCAGCCACTTCCACCTGAAAAACGCACGTTTTTCAGCCACTTCCACCTGAAAAATGCACATTTTTCAGCCACTTCTGCCCAAAAAAGGCACGTTTTTCAGCCACTTCCACCTGAAAAATCAGCCACTTCCACCTGAAAAATGCACGTATTTTGGGGGTAAGTGTATGTGATTTTTGTTTCTTCCCAGCTTGTTCCCAATTCTTCCCTACACATGGACAAAAATTGAAATTGCCTTTTAATTCCTGATAAACTCATCACACACACTTCATGGCGCAAAAGAGCTAAAACACAGTGGAAATTGGCTTATCCATGATGTCAAGGCTCTTCATGTCAGCAAGCCAAAACCACTTGTGAGCTGCATTTTTCTTACTGCTACAAACCCCTCAAAGCACTCCCTGGCTGGCTTTTGACACTTCATCAGCAGCAGTGGCACCAAGCCCCAAATTCAACCCCCAAGAATCCTTTTTGTTGAATAGAAATGCTGTTACAGTATAGAAACAAAGAAGAGATTGTGTAACCAGGAGAGTTGGTGGGGGGGAATAACCCCAATCTGTTTTGCTGCTGGTCTGGCTCTCTCTTTTTGCATAAGTAATGTTTTTGTCTTTGACAATTCATCATGTAATGTTTTTGTCTCTGACAATTCATCATGTATGGTTATAATAAGTGATTACAAGACAGCTTTGATCACAATGCTTGTGAGCCCCCAGTTAATGTGCTTGTGAGCCCCCAGTTAACATTCAAGTAATCATTTATTTGTCCTAAACTATTCTTCTTCATTCTCAATCTTCGGTAATGATCAGCCTCAGTTATATTTTCTTAAACAACAATGTTCAAGAAGCATTAATGGTCATGCAACACTGCAAGAGATCACTTGCGGTGGTGGAAAATTTGACACATTCAAACTTTGCACTGTCGTGCTCTGATTTAGCATTCCTTCCAAATGACTTCGATACTCTAGCATTTACCGGGCACAGTCATATTCAATACATAATGGGAACATACCCAAATGCAGTTCGAGCATCAGCTGACAAAAAGATTGTTGCCAACAACAACAAACATATGCTTGCACTGTATCAATGATAACAACAAAACACTCTCAACATGAGTGATGGAGAAGATAAAATTGATTACGACAATGATTCCGAATCAATCCTATCATACTCTAGTCTTAGTCAATGCAATAAAGCTTAAAGTAAACACGTTTGTAACAACAAACCAGTTCTAAAGATTGTGTTCCTTTATTACACGCTTACACTGCCAAGTCTCTTATCTCCAAATCCATCAATCGCTAATTCAAAAGTAACGGTCATGACACTTGCACGTACATGCCATAATTCATTTGGTCCCCGCAAGTTGCTAGTAAATTTCTAGACAACTTGACATGATGAATTACCTCATCATACATACCCTTGATATGCACCGACCCATTTAAAGTTGCCGAACTATCCTTTCCTTCCTTTATTATCGGCTGGGAGGTAAAATTGAGGCCACATGCCATCAAGATAACCTGACTGTTAGACCATTCAACAAAACAAACTCCAACAAAAATCCCATCTATTCTGCCCAACAATCACCTTTGTCAATAGATCTGCCAAATTTGTTTCTCCATCTTCCTTGCCAACTCTCAAAATACCCACTGCTACTGCTTCCCTCACCGCATGATAATTAATTGCATTGTGTTTCTTCATCAACGTCGATTCCGGCATACTCGTATTCTTCACCACACCATGATTATCACAAAATACATTCGCAGGACCTTCAATTGGAACACCAAACATTCTCAACTTGTAATGCATTGCAACAATGAACTCCTTACAAATCCGCAACGCAACCATCTCGCTTCCAAAAGTAGCAGCTTCCACTGTATTCTGCCTCTTGCTGTACCAAATGATCAGAGCATTCTGAACAAAGATAATGATACCTGTATGCGATCGTCGAGTCACCTTGTTACCAGCATGGTTAGCATCCACAAATGCAGATATAGTTACCGGATTTCCTCTCAATTTCAGCATCTTGGGTGGCAACTCTTCCTGTACATCGCCATAGAAATCAGTCCTGTTTGTATTGCATTGAAAAGTCAAATCATTCACCATTGGTGTCAAAGAGTCATATGCAATTCATCCCATATCCAAATGATTCTTCAAGTAGCTATGCAAACACATGATACATTACCTCCAAGTGTCCAACCCTTGGATTCACTTGATATTGTGACAACAGAGAAACCTCATGAAAGATATCAATACATCCCAATTCAATTGCCCAATGCGCAATCCCAATCAATTGTAAGTAACGAGATG
This sequence comes from uncultured Chlamydiaceae bacterium, assembly GCA_942490925.1. Lineage (GTDB taxonomy): Bacteria > Chlamydiota > Chlamydiia > Chlamydiales > JAAKFR01 > CALNYX01. The sequence goes on from CALNYX010000002.1 coordinate 2,996, forward strand.
ACAATTCTGATCCAAGTTCATCTGAAACATCCAACTCTGGCCTGTAATTCATAGGAAGCGGATTCTTCACCTTGTTCTTCAATACATACCCCTCTCCGTCTTCTTCCAACAACCTTTCAACAATCTTGATAGCATTCTTGACATAATCGCGAGGTGATGTAGCCCAAACTTCCCTACCGTCCGGCATCTGGACCTTTTCAACATTTGCACCGAGATAAATTTCCGGCTCCTTATCACCATTGGGCTTTACCTTGTAATACTCACCAATTGCATCAATCAATACCTTAGGCTGATGTGAAATGGCCAAAATATCATCTACATATATGAGCAACATCTCGTAATACTCAAATCCATCGTCACGAACCGCCGCTCGAATCCAAACATCAGGATCATCTGTAGTAGAGACAAAACCAAGGTCACGCAGCACCTGCGCTAACGTCGCATGCCATGAAGCTCCAGCAGACTTTAAACCATACAATGTATGAACAACGATCAATACTTTACCCTGATCAGCTCCACATTCGATACCGCCTTCAAACCAGATCTTCTCTTTACATTTGGCATTCAAGTATGCATTCTCCAAGTCACAAGACATAATATCCAAATCATTCAGAGCTGCAATCAAAAACCCAAGTCATACACTTTCTCTTGAAACAACACTTGAATAAGTCATCACTGCTGGGGTATCTGTCATGTGGCCACTGGCAACGAATCTCGCCTTTCTTGTAAAGTCCATCTTGATATCAAATATAATATGACAACCAATCTCCTGGAATCCAATCATGTCCCTCACTTTACCTGCCCTTACTTCTTCTGGAGTTAGATCATCACAAGCTTCCCAAGCAACCTTTACCTTTGCCATTTCCTTGTTGATAGCCCACGTCCAGAGATCAGTCCCCACTAGCCTGTCAATCTCCAATGCCTCTGCCACGGAATGCGATAACTTGCAACCAAACTTGTGCATTGTCTTCCAATAATTACTCTTGACCTTCAAGATAATACGGTTCCACTTGCGCAATGTGTGAGACACCCACCATTTGAATGCCGGCTCCTCTGCAATACAATTTGCCACTGCATACTCTGCAAGTTCAATGGGGTTAGACACTTTCAAATCTTTCAACTTCACCCAACTCCTTGACCAATCCTTCCACATTACCAGTAACATCCACCCTTGCATCGTAATCTTTGGCTTCGTGTTCCCATTTGCTGAGGTAACCATACCATTAGAGATATCGATTGCCGTACCATCCTTCTTGTGATCCATGATTTCCAATAAGAGCTGAAACATATTCCCTTCATCATCAACCTGTGCATACATGTTTTCAGCACTAACATTTGCAGCATACTTTTCCGTGGTCCCATCTGTAAACTCGACATCGTACTCTCTTGTGTCAAAGAAAGGGTTAGAATGAGCATGACCGATAGGATCTCCACCGATACCTTTGGATCATTTTACCACTCGTCCCCATCTCTCGTCATCAGTTCCAACACCAGGAGTTAGTTCCATATTCAGATACTTATCGATTGCTTCGTTGTCTTCCTCAGGATGCTGCACAGCAACTTGGCCACTTATGGCGGCACGATAAACCATTTTGATCAAAGATCACCACAGTGAATCACTCTGGGGAGGAACATTTCGCTCCATGGCCCCGTCGGTTGACTACCTCAACTAGTGGCTGCTACATGTACAGTATGGTCTCGACGACAGTGTCAAGGATCTATACGTTTACGTGGATCCTGGTGACCTTGGCAGTTGTACTGCTATAGTTGATCTCTTTGAGAGCGCTGGTCACAAAGTGGAAGTAACAGCTCCTGACTCATCCCATATGAATGGTCCAGTAGTTGAACGCCCACATCAGAATGTCGCCGACGCCATGCGCGCGATGCTTCGTGGTGCCAACCTTCGACCAGGGTTCTGGCCCTACTCTTTCCACCACTTCATCCGCTTGTACAATGTTACTCCACACAGCAGTAGTGACAAGACTCCATATGAGATTTGCTCCTGCAAACGTTCTAACCTTTGAGATCTCCGTACCTTCGGCTGCCATGTTTATGCCATGCTGGAATCGCCCACGTTGTGATGCCAAGGCTGTCTCTGATACTTGTGTTGGCATCTTCCTTGGCTTCTCCATGACCATGAAGAAGGTTATTTACTATGATATTGAGAGTGAAAATGTCAAGGAAGCTCAACATGTTCGTTTCGATGAAGGAATGAATGACCTTCTCGAGAAGCCTCCCAATGCTCGTCTCCTGGATGGTATCCAGACCAAGGACCAGATGTGTAGGATCACAACAAAGGCATAATACTGCAACAGTATCTACTGCTACTACAGCTACTCCAGCTACTGCTACTACTGTAAAAAGTGAAGAAGCCATTGTAATCTCGAATAGTTAAAAACATCTAGTACCACATGACAAGAATGTATCGTGGTTTTTTCCTTGATCTCTTTGGTTTTGACTGTTCATGTGGAATTCCAGAAAGAAAAACTACTGTGTTTCTGGCCTTGTTCAACCCTCTTGTTTGAGTGCAGTTTCTGGCACTGCCCAGGCCACGTGAAGAGTCCTCATTTCCACCAGGCCACATTGTCAGTTGCTCCCCAGAATCACTCATGGCCACAATTACTGAGCCAAACACTGCCTCTCTGTCAACATGGCGATTGACATGTTGCATGCCAGTGTATTCAGACACGAACATCAATTTTGGTAGGGGGTATTTTTTCATGTAAGTTTTAAAAGGTTCTTTGTGGTTCTCGAACAAGCAGTCAGAAATTAGGCACACAGCTATCCCGCCCCATTTTTAGAATCTCCAGAGACATGGCAAGTCCTTCTTCTTTTTCTCTTGGTTAAAACTTGTCCACAAGAAACAAAGTGTATGGGATGTCATTGCTTTCAACAGGCATCTCTGTTTTTGGGTTTTTCTCTTTCCATTTGGTGACTTCATCTATCAACAACCGGCAGTCGGTTGCTCCCAGCACTTCTTCCTTCTCCATAGCAAGGTGCCTCTCAATTGGCTGTGCACAACGGAAGCTCCCATCAGCAGCTCTCTTTCTCTTATTGTTGTTGTCTGTTAGGCGGAGCGAGGAATATGCAAAACCTGTCCCAGCGCCACTCACGTCACTGCCACAATTTTCCTTGAGTTTTGCCGCTGCGCGTTTTACTTTGCTTTCTCTTATGCCTTTCTTCTTCAACTTTGGACGGGCTTCCTCTGTCAACACAAGACTATAATCTGCATCTAAGCATGAAGTTATTGTCAAGCGGATGTCTGTTTGGTATTGGGTAAAAGCAGATACTGTGCGCAGTTGGTGGTCTGGATCAGGTTCCACAAAGCACCGCGCCCCCACTCCTTCCCGCTGCTTTTGCTCAATCCATTTCCAGGGCATAATGGTCTGTTACTTTGAAAGAGAATTAAAAGTTCTCTCGCGGTCAATCTGGAGCAATACCACCTTCAAACAGCGGCATGTCCAACGTTTGCAGCATTCACTTTTTGCTATTTTTAGTTTATGAGGTAACTAGTAAACCACGAAACTACAAGTCTGCGGCTGCACACGCAGGTGACAGACAGGACACTGAGAGTATCTTCCCAGAGGGGAAGATACTTCGAGCACGTTTCATGTGGTCCCCTTATGAGGGCGGTTTTTTTTAATGCATCTGAAAAATATTATGAAAATTGATGACATAAAAGACAAATTTGGGTAGGCGGCGCCATCTGAACAGTGATTCTATATTCAATATGAGTCAGACGAATTTTAGTTTACAGACGCCATGACCCGATGGAAGTGTGCCAGCAGGAGTAGGGGCGCCATTAAAAAATGGGGCGAGCTTCTTCATAATATCATCATACAATGGTTTGTTCTCGTCAAGCTTGAGCCAATTTTCCATGTTGGATTCCTGAACCTTGCTTGGTGAATGCATCAATCAACTGTGGGGCAGATCCTTGAGTTGGAATGAGAGGGACAAGCAAAATTGGAATCTCCATGCGGAGCTGGTCTGGATCTTCCATGGGCTCAAAATATTTGGGACAGATGTTGAGGGACTGGTGATGCTAGGAGAGACCCTCAAGGTATTGAAGGCTGAGGTGCATAGCGGTCAGCCAGATACCATAACATGGGTCAATCTTGGTAAGTTGCTCCACAAGTTTCATCATGCCTTGGCCGTCGAAGATACTGGTTCCGTCGAGTCCATGACCAAAGGGCAAAGGAATAGCAAGAGGAAGAATGGCGACTTGCATGTTTGCCAGATCAGGCGCATTGATCAGATTGGCGTTTCCAAAAAATGAATACTCATTGTTCGCTGATGACGTGATTGTGTCGGTGGCAAGGTGAGTAGTTGCCAGCAATAAATGATTTCCCAACAACCCCATGGTACTTTTGGCATCGTGAAAGAGGACATAGATGCTGCCGAAGACATCTGCCGGGTTGACCTGAATCGGAACAATGTTCGAAATCTTGTCTCCCAGGGTGCCAGTGACAACAGGTTTTTCAGACTCATCTAAACAGAACGAGGCACCGCTAAAGACATGAAACATTCCATCGGAGTACAGAAGCAAACCAGCGGTATCATGACTACTCAAAATGAACTGCTTGATGTTGGCGGAGGCATTTGGACCAAACCAAGTTTTGGCAGCCGCGTGCCGTAGGACGTAGAATCGGGCTTCAATTGACTGTACCTACCATAGGCATCAGCCAGTTGAGTTGGCAATAGCTCGGTGGCCATTAGCTTCTGAAGGGCAGCAGGCGAGGGAGGCATCGTGTTGACAAACGTGTTGAGTTGACGAGAGGCAACGAGAAGTGAGAAGAAAACTGTGAAGTTATGTTGTGAAACCGTGGGACGCCACGCGCCGTGGAAAGGCCACTCCACGTTCCGTGAAGGCTCTCTTCTCCAACAGGCCCTGTCGGGTTGTCCCACGGGATTTGGCCAAGTCCCGTAAGACTATTTGCATATTGAGAGTCATGGGTAGGGCAAAATTCTAACAAGGAAACTAGAATGATATGGTTATGAAGAAACAAAAACTGAGTTTGAACTTGTGCATGCTATATGTGAATTTTGTTATAGAGATTGCGCGTGCTGGTAAGGCGGGACTTGGCTGGTATCATTCTGGTACTCAGAAACCTTCCTATCACAATGTCAAGAAGAGTGTATATGAGGTATGGGGTACCGGGGGACATGGTGAGCATGTGACCAGTGTGTGTGGTAGCAAAAGGCCATTGTGTGTGACACATTGCACATCAGCGAGATCGAGCAGCTATTATCAAGCAATGACAGCTTGGGAATGGCTTAGCTAAGGAAGACCATGCCGGGGACGGAAGCCAAAACGCTAGTCCCCATGTGTTCAGAGTGAGATTCCTTGGAGGAAGAACCAAAACTTGTGGTCCAAAAGAAACCAGAGCAATGTGAAACCAGGTCGAAACCCAATGGCGAGACGTAGCTTGAAATGGCAGTTGTCGATACAGTGGCGCAGGCTTAGCAGGAAGCACGCGGAAACAAGAGGCTGAATAGCCACCATGGAAAGCTGTGTTCACAAACACACAACCGTATATATACTATTCATGAAGAAATGTTAATTTCTCCAAAATGACTTGAAGTGCAAACTGTGTTCGCGAATGAACACTACTACGCTATCAAAAAAGTTTCTTAATAAAGTAACACCAAAGAAAAACACGCCGGCATGCAAAATCTGAACCGGATGATGGACAGATGTCATTTTCAAGCATTTTCAATTTACCTCGGGACTCCCCGGACGTGCAATCAAAACTCGAAACTCAAGGTCGAAACGGTCACTCTCACTCTCATCAGCATGCCACAACAACAATCGAAGCAAAGAACTCATAAACATCCATTGCAATTCACTTGATGGATCCAAAGGAGACCCAAATAGAAAAGAGGAATAGAGTGAGAAGGGAGAAGCGGCTGCAGGAGAAGAAGGAGCGAGAGGAGCGGGAGGCACTTGAAGAAGAGAAACGTTTGAAATGCAACCTGGCGTCCAAGAAAAGCATGGCAAAGAGTCGAGCACTGGCAAAGATGAAACTCAATATACCTGCTACACCCCCTACACCTACAGCCATGAAGACCCCAGATGGGCGTAGTGCAAACATTGACACAATTCAAGGCTCTGCCCCAGTAACGCCAGTGCAATGGCAGTGTCTCGAACGACAGTTTGATAAGGAGCGCGATCATGAACGTGGCAACCTGAACCTGCTAGTCAGAGTGGCTGAGAAGGCAACAAGTGACATTTCGGCATCTTCCCAGAGGGCAGCAGACATTGCTGAGAAGGCGTCGGGCGACATTGCTGCAGTGTTAAACAGTGTCCAACAGTACTGTGTTTTGACTGCCAACAGCGGCACTGAGCGAGCACAGTATTTGGTTTCAACATATGGAAATGGTGACTCAGATGACATGGGCATGTTGGCTGCTGACACATTGGATTGACTCTTCAGCGGCTTGGCTCGAAATGACGACAAGGTGGCAGCGAACAAGTCGTCCGACTGCGTGGCCTTGGCTCTCTTTGGATCGAGTGGTATTGCATCCTGCCCTAAGTCTCCAACCATTGCCATGCAATCCATGAATAGCTCGACTACAAAAGAATCCTCTTTCTTTGGCAGTAATGATATGACTCATTCCTTGGGCTCAACGGGAGGATTTACTTTTGGTGCAAATGCAGCAGAGTCAACTCCAGCTCGGGCTGCTTTGCTTTTCCCGATGGCGGCTGGTGGTGCTGGTACAACTTTTGGAAGACCATTTACTTTTGGTACAAGCATGGTGATGGAGTCGACTCAAACTCCTACTATGTCAACTTTCACTGGGCTGGCTGGTGGTGCATATTCTGGAGAAGGAAATGAGAAAGGGGCGACATTCGAGTTTGGTGCAACTTTTGGAGGACCATTTACTTTTGGTTCAAATGTGGCAACGCAGTCATCTCCAGCTCCTAGTGCTTCAACTTTCACTATGGCGGCTGGTGGTGCAACTTTTGATCAAGGAACTGAGAATACGGCAACATTTGCATTTGGCACGAGTGCAGGAGTGGATTTATGCCAAAGCCAAGGATACCCAGTCAATCGCATGCCAGTTGAAGTGCCCCTTGAGGAGCTTGACTCCAATTCTGTGTTGGCTCGTGTTCCAGTCAGCTCTCCTCCTCCAAGTACCACTCTTGGTGCCTACAAAAACAAATGCTGCCGTCTCGATGATGGTCCATCGGAGACGAAACGAATGAAGTAAATGCATCACGTCTTGATCCATGAGACGAGTGAGTAGTGTTGTCTTTGGAAGTCAAGTCTCCATTCATTCTTTGTCCCACCATTTCTTGGATGTGGATTGTATTTTTGTTGTGATGCTTCTGTTTGTCATCAAATTTTTAGTTTCAAGGTCAATCCTAGTGTAATTGACTGGTAAGAGTGTAATAGCACTCTAATAATAGCTCGAGAACTTAAACGTTCAAACGCTGCCTTATTTCCCATTACCTAGCTAGCAACGTGTCTTCTAGATACCCACTAGCCACTCCTTGGCTGTGCTTCTTGTCACGCTCATGCTATTTGCTTCTACACATCTTATGGACGGCTCCCACGAACTGGACTTGCACAGCAATGGTGATCTGTTTGACAAGACATTTGGCATATATAAATGGGGTATATACTGTGACAATCGTGCCACAGATTTCCATTGGTAAAACATTGTAGTCACTAATATACAATGTATGATGGAAGTTCTGCAACATTCGTGCTGCAGAATTCCATTGGTTTGACTGACAGATGTTGACCGACGTACAGACAGTGTAACCCCGCCCTTCTCCATCCCCAAATAGGCTATATACTGCAACATTCATGCTGCAGATTTCCATTGGTGAGACATTCTAGTCACTAATATACAATGAATAGTGAAAATTCTGTGACAATCGTGCCACAGATTTCCATTGGTGACACATTGTAGTCACTAATATACAATGTATGATGGAAATTCTGCGACATTCGTGCCGCAGAATTCCATTGGTTTGACTGACAAATGTTGACCGACATACATACAGTGTAACCCTGCCCTTCTCCATCCCCAAAAAGGGTATATACTTCAACATTCGTGCCACAGATTTCCATTGGTGAGACATTCTAGTCACTAATATACAATGTATGGTGAAAATTCTGTGACAATCGTGCCGCAGATTTCCATTGGTGACACATTGTAGTCACTAATATACAATGTATGATGGAAATTCTGTGACATTCGTGCTGCAGAATTCCATTGGTTTGACTAACAGATGTGAATCGACATACAGACAGTGTAACCCTGCCCTTCTGCATCCCCAAATAGGCTATATAGTGCCGCAGAATTCCATTGGTTTGACTGACAGATGTGGACCAACGTACAGACAGTGTAACCCACCCTTCTCCATCCCCAAATAGGCTATATACTTATGGCCATTCTATTATTATAACAATGATATTGACATGGGTACAAGGAAGCATGAGACTAGTAGCACTACATGACAGGGTGCAAACCACCACAACAACCTCAGATGGCAAGACATTCACAGCCAATAAAGTGCAAAGACATGGATGCTACCAACCAACACCAATGGGGAACACCCCTTATGGCCATTCTATACTTATGAGAGAGATATTGACATGGGTACAAGGAAGGATGGGACTAGTAGCACTACATGACAGGGTGCAAACCACCACAACAACCTCAGATGGCAAGACATTCACAGCCAATAAAGTGCAAAGACATGGATGCTACCAACCAACACCAATGGGGAACACTGCTTATGGCCATTCTATACTTATGAGAGAGATATTGACATGGGTACAAGGAAGGATGGGACTAGTAGCACTACATGACAGGGTGCAAACCACCACAACAACCTCAGATGGCAAGACATTCACAGACAATAAAGTGCAAAGACATGGATGCTACCAACCAACACCAATGGGGAACACTGCTTATGGCCATTCTATTATTATAACAGAGCTCTTGACATGGGTACAAGGAAGGATGGGACTAGTAGCACTACATGACAGGGTGCAAACCACCACAACAACCTCAGATGGCAAGACATTCACAGCCAATAAAGTGCAAAGACATGGATGCTACCAACCAACACCAATGGGGAACACTGCTTATGGCCATTCTATTATTATAACAGAGCTCTTGACATGGGTACAAGGAAGGATGGGACTAGTAGCACTACATGACAGGGTGCAAACCACCACAACACCTAAAAGGCACATTTTTCAGCCACTTCCACCTGAAAAACGCACGTTTTTCAGCCACTTCCACCTGAAAAACGCACGTTTTTCAGCCACTTCCACCTGAAAAACGCACGTTTTTCAGCTACTTCCACCAAAAAAACGCACGTTTTTCAGCCACTTCCACCTGAAAAACGGAAAACCTGAAAAATGCACGTTTTTCAGCCACTTCCACCTGAAAAATGCACGTTTTTCAGCCACTTCCACCTGAAAAACACACGTTTTTCAGCCACTTCCACCTGAAAAACGCACGTTTTTCAGACACTTCTGCCCAAAAAACACACGTTTTTCAGCCACTTCCACCTGAAAAAACACACATTTTTCAGCCACTTCCACCTGAAAAACACACGTTTTTCAGCCACTTCTGCCCAAAAAACGCACGTTTTTCAGCCACACCTCCACCTCCACCTGAAAAACGCACGTTTTTCAGCCACTTCCACCTGAAAAATGCACGTTTTTTAGCCACTTCCACCTGAAAAACACACGTTTTTCAGCCACTTCCACCTGAAAATGCACGTTTTTCAGCCTCCCACCTGAAAAAACGCACGCTTTTTTCAGCCACTTCCACCTGAAAAAATGCACGTTTTTCAGCCACTTCCACCTGAAAAAACCACAGTTTTTCAGCCACTTCCACCTGAAAAATGCACGTTTTTCAGCCACTTCCACCTGAAAAACGCACGTTTTTCAGCCACTCCACCTGAAAAACGCACGTTTTTCAGACACTTCTGCCTGAAAAACGCACGTTTTTCAGCCACTTCCACCTGAAAAACACACGTTTTTCAGCTACTTCACTGGCGCTTCCACCTGAAAAACGCACGTTTTTCAGCCACTTCCACCTGAAAAACGCACGTTTTTCAGCCACTTCCACCTGAAAAACACACGTTTTTCAGCCACTTCCACCTGAAAAACACACATTTTTCAGCCACTTCCACCTGAAAAATGCACGTTTTTCAGCCACTTCTGCCCAAAAAACGCACGTTTTTCAGCCACTTCCACCTGAAAAACGCACGTTTTTCAGCCACTTCTACCTAAAAAAACAGTTTTTCAGCCATTCCACCTGAAAAACGCACGTTTTTCAGCCAGTTCCACCTGAAAAATGCACTTCTCAGCCACTTCCACCTGAAAAACGCATTTTTTTTAGCCACTTCCACCTGAAAAATGCACGTTTTTCAGCCATTTCTGCCCAAAAAACGCACGTTTTTCAGCAACTTCTGCCCAAAAAACTTCCACCTGAAAAACGCACATTTTTCAGCCACTTCCACCTGAAAAACACACGTTTTTCAGCCACTTCCACCTGAAAAATGCACGTTTTTCAGCCACTTCTGCCCAAAAAACACACGTTTTTCAGCCACTTCCACCTGAAAAATGCACGTTTTTCAGCCACTTCC
>CALNYX010000003.1:0-4813 GCA_942490925.1 uncultured Chlamydiaceae bacterium
GTGAGCATTTTGTGACATTTCTCCGTGGTGGGTCGGTTCATTCATTTTATTCATGCACGAATGCTTGGATGCGCACGGACGAACCACTTTTGTGCGCAGAAAGATGCATCACACAGGACCAAACAATGGCAGTTTTCTCCTCCCATTAGAGCTTTGGACACATGGTACTATATCTGTATAACAAGCTATTTTTGGTGGTTCTGAGGGTGCTCGATTCATGTTCATACGACAATCAATCATATTATTATCCAACTTTGACGTCCAAAATGACTCTTGGCGCCAATGAAAAGTTGTCCGCGATGATGCCATTTACGACCCAAAGGTGGTGCTCTCCTGTCATTATCACATGATACACTCGTGATTAATCATTTGAATTGGTGGGTTGTTGTGTTTATATGTCAATGGAGTGCATTTAAAGGGCCAATATTGGCCGCGCCAGTTTCCCGAATTGTGACTTTTCAAGCAACTTCATGATGATAATATCACCACGAGATGCCAATCAACACCGGTATCCATCAACAAGAGACTCTCTCATATACTCTTGTAGACAGTAGTACCAATGGTTGGTGGATGGGGCCGTGGCATCGAGTAAAAACAGTGTGATTCTTGTCGTCAATATCGTGCCGAATGGTGTGATTTTCGGGAACAAGAATCTCCACCAAAAACTGGGCGTTCGACCTCGGGACAGACCCTATCACATCAATTTGATAGTGATTGATGTGATAAGAGCCTTCAATATACGGAAATGAATAGTTGATGAAGTGAAACTTGTACCGCAAAATCGATAGTTAAAGAGCGGTTATCCGTTGAGGTGAAGCGAGTGATTTGTCGTGGCGAAATGCGTGCGTGCGTGCAAAATGTCACAGCCCAGTGTTTGCGCGCTCCACCTGCGGCTGGAACTTGTTGCATCTTCACTCAGACAGCCACTTTCTTTGGTGGTAGCTTCCTGCTGCAGCCACCACCAGTGATTGCAGAGCACTTGCTGTGGGATGGCTGCTGCGCAGAGTGATGATGCTCACATGCTGACACACTGCTGCTGATGCAGTGAGAGCGCAATAAATTTTGGTGCCTTCTTGGCAGCGATTTTGGTGCCTTCTTGGCACAACTTGCTTGCCTCGCATGAGCAATTTTCACTTGCACAGCACATCCATGAGGCTTTGTGCAATCGCGCTGAGTGCAGCAGCTCCTTTGTGTCAGCTTGACTGCCTGCAGCAAACCCTGCCAGCTCAGCACTGCTGCTGCGCCCCACTTCATAGCCAGCTAGAGGCGCCCTCTTGCCAGCTTGCTATGGCTTAGGCCGCGCTTTGTGAGAGCTCTGTTTTTTGGCAGGCTAGGCAGGCTTGCATTGTGAAAGAAGGGCATGCCACCCCTTTGTGACCCTGCACTGCTCTCACTGCTCTCAGCTGGCTGGAAGCACCAGCGCATCACCAAGCTTGCTGTGCTCACCTCTCCAAGCTCGCAGAGTGGAAGCTTGTGCTTGAGCCTGATAAGCAGCTGAGCACAACCTGGTTTGAAGCAGCTGACGAGCAACTGCCACACTGCTGCCAAGCAAAGCCCCGCCCCGTGTGCAGTGCTGCAGCTCGGGGCAGGCAGGTGGCTGGGCAGGCGTGCACACCCGCTTTTTCCAAGCAAGCCCAGCTAGCCCCAAAGCCACAGTGAGCATGGCCATGCCATGGCTCTTCCCACCACCACAGGTGCTCAACAATTATCAAAGCTGGCTGGCACGTGTGCTCTCATTGTTGCAAGGCTTGAGCCAAACTTTGCAGCCTTGCGAAGTGCGCTCTGATGGCCAATGGCTGCGCTGCTTATGCTTGATTGTTTGGCCTGCTTTAACACTCTACATGTGTCTCCTCAGCATGCTTGATCTACATAGAAAAAATGAGGGAAAATGGTTTTGTTGTGCCAAGATCTGTAATAATGTCCCTGCACAGGGACAGAATCAGGAATCGTCCCTGTTCATTCGTGCTCCGACAAAATCTGCTCGGTACGTCGTACATGTGATTGAGTCCCGTGAAATCGTGCTTTCGGCTCACAACCAAAAAATCGCACGGCTCACCATGGCGGCTCCGGATGTTGGCCAGCATGGGCCTTCTAGCGCACCAGAACCAAAAGACGGCTTGAGTTTCTTGGAAAGAGATGATGACAGTACAATAGTAAGTAAAGAAATAGTCCCAACAAACAAGGTTTGATGTTGAACGGTGATGATGAAATGAAGGGCCGTTTTGCGTGCAAAATTGCATGCCAACCCATTGGTCATTAATTTCGTTATGTTGTAGGGCGTTTCGTAAGCTGATAATCGACGTTCCAACTTAAAACATGATGAGGAGTCGATAGAGGGTGTTGGTCAAACAAGGAGGAGGTCTATTCACGATTCTCTACCATGCTAAACGCGCTCATGGATCCTCGCTTTATTTTTTGTCTTCCCTTCATGTCAGCACCTTTGTATAGCAAGATGAGAGTCTCTACAAAATTCATCTTTCATACTCCATTAAGGACTGTCAATAGGTGATGGATAAAGTCATTAAACAGTCCCAGCTTTTCATTTCATTGTGCCTGGATATGGTGTTTTGCCATTCGACTATCATTTGATGCTGAAATGTGAGGATGTGAATGTAAATCAAACCCTGAAGTCATCTAAGGCTTGTTCCGAGGTCCTCTTGTTGTCGCGGGGATACATACATAGACAATTACGCAATATCTCTGGATGGAGTTCTCTACAGTTTACTATATTGGGAGGATAAGCTTCGCACACCTGGAGCACCCTTTGGAACTTCTCAAATTTTTGATACGAAACTCTTGTTGTTCTGTGGACTCGATATGGAGACTTTTTGTAGTCTCCAGCGACCAAAGATCTTATTTGACTTCTATTTAATGTTTCTGTTCTTTATGTCTTGAACTGACGGGCATCAAACACTACCGACCATTGAAAACGTCAAGCATGCAAAGTTCGCCGACACAGAGATGCCAATGGCAATGAAAGCTCATTTCCTATGCTGTTATATACAAATGAGATTCATCAGAACACGCGATACATGCGTTTATCCTGTAGACCAGTGAGGGGTGCCTTTTTGTGTTGTGGAACAAATGTCTAGACAGGTAGTTTCAAAATGATCCCTCGACTCTCTCGCTAGTGTTGGTTCCGTCTCGACTGGATCCAGGTGATAAAATAGCTACGCGTATGATACGATACACTCTCCTGTTCTAAAAAATATCACAAGGCTTTTTTCTTCTTCGAGGTTAATGGAAAGTAATGGCATTCCTTCCCTCGTGAGAAGTCGAGCCATTTTTCTTTATATGCAATGCCCTTGTACCCCTCACTCTTGCTCGGTCCTTTCAGCTACATATCAACAATGTACAGTCTATTCCCTACCTAGACTATGAAGCTATCTAAAGAATATAATGAACGTATAGCTAGAATACTATTGTAGTGGCACAGTCAGAATGAACTGCCGACAGGAAAGGGCCAACCTGTCATTTCTTGCTAGTTGTTCTCGGCATTCACGAAAAAGGGTGAAACAAGGCTCATGGATACATCATAAAATGGCCCTTTCAATACTTATTGAACATCGAGTTGAGAGCCCGATGGCAAATGATTTTGTCTTGACAGGGTTGACGATTCGGACCTGAAAGGATCAGAAACAAAAGTTATACATAAACAATGGTGTTCCAATCACTTCAAAGAGTCAAATAGTGACAAAATAGTCTCAAACATGTGCTGAAAGGAGAAAAGAAGGCGGCAAAGAGGCCACAGTCTTCGGAAAGCGTCTCCGGGGACACCAATATGGATACTCTTTTGGGTTGTTGAAATAGCACCTCCAGGGTATATACACGTTATACTTAGCAACCTATAAGGGAGCACCGGAGGTCTAATAGAGTTCCACTGTGTACGGTAACTTGTGATTCTAAGAGATTATTGAAAAAGTGAGCTAAAGTTGTGATTTTTGTGCGGTTCATCCGTGAGTCATTTTGGGTCTTAATCTTGCTCAGGATTATCGATGCGTGAGTACATATATGGTGGTTGGGGAATGAAAGGTCATTGATCACATGACTTTAATGACCGTGATTGACATTTAAGGCTTGTAGTCTTGAGCATGAGTGATCATATGCTCCAACACACTCCTGCTGTCCAATCTAGGAAGGATGGATGACTTGGAATTGACACAGTTCATGATGAACTTGGTTCCCACCAGAGGTTTTGTCATGTAGTCGGCCAGCATTTCCTCAGTTGGACAGCGCTGAATCTGCATCTCTCCTCATTGGATAAGATCTGTAATATAGAAATACTTGATGTTGAAATGTCGTGTGTGCTTTCCAGAGCTTGCCTTTCCATTTTCTTTGAGCTTCATTGAACTTGCATTGCCGTGTAGTGCAATAGTCTTGACCTTGAAGCCTTGTGCTTCAATGAGTAGTTTTGACCACAGTGTCTTCAATACCACATCGTTGACACCAATTAGTTTGGCTTCAGTTGAGCTACGAGAGTTGACCTTTTGTTTCGTCGAGATAGAGGAAATGACACCGGATCCAAGAGTCAATGCTGCTCCAGTGTGACTTCTCATGTCCTTGTGCACCACAAAGGATGCATCGACACACCACTTAATGGTATTCGTGTCGTCGGCACTCATAGCCACAACATCGTCTTTTGTCACTCGGAGAAAGTTCATCATCTTGACTAGTTTATTCCAGTCTCCTTCATTTGGTTTGGTTACTCTCGTTGAAAGAAATGACACTGCTGGTTGAATATCTTGCCGACCATGCTTGCTGAGGAACATTCCCTTCATAACAAATGTATAGAAAAGTTTGGCTGTTTTGGTAT
>CALNYX010000004.1:0-1029 GCA_942490925.1 uncultured Chlamydiaceae bacterium
CCGGGCAGTTTTTGAAGTTTTCTCAAATGTGAAATCGCTTTTTGGCTGAGTTCTTTTTTTGTTCTGGCTGGAACACCGGAATGGACGCCACCTTTTAAATCGCAGTTGAGATACTCATCAGGATTCAACTCTGGTGAATAGGACGGAAGAAAGAAAAGTTCCATCTGATTTTCATGTTCTTTCAACCAATCCTTAACGATGTAGCTATGATGAACTTTCAAATTGTCCACAATCAGAAAGATTTTCCTGTCAGCGCCTTTGATCAGCCGTTCCATGAACTTGATCATCGTTTGAGAGTTCATCTTGTTTTTGTAAATCATGAAGCGAACTTTCCCCTGATTGGTAACCGAAGAGATCAAATTGACACGCTGGCATCTTGGATGAAGCTTTATCGCCGGTGTTTCTCCACGAGGAGCATAGCTCCTACCATGGTAGCTATCGTTGCACAGCCCGGTTTCGTCTCCCCAATGGATCTCTGCTTTTTCTTTCTTGGCTCGCTTGGCAATTTCTGGATATTCAGTATCCAGCCAAGCTTTTACAGCCTTGGGATTTTGTTTGTACGCTGCTTTCAATGGTTTTTGGGGCGTAAAGCCCCACCTTTTCAGATAATGCCCTACAGTTCGGATCGGCATTTCAATGGCCCACAGCTGTTTAATGAGTTGCTGAACGGCAACGCGTGTCCACAGAGCAAAGGGCAGTTTCATTTGATCTGGACACTTGTCTCGTATCGCTTTTTGCAGTTCTTTTTCCTGGTCGGCTGTCAAGGTGCGGCACGCTCCCTTTGGGCGGCCTCGTTGCTTTATTCTTACTGCCGATCTTCCGTCTCGAAGGTACGCTTTGTACCATTTGCATACAGTAGTTTCATGAACACCGGTAATCTCGGCGATTTCGCCGTACCTCCTTCCGGCTTTTCTAAGCCGGATTGCCTGATTCCGAAGCTGTTGCTGGGCCTCTGTGCTAAGTTTTCTCGCATCTGTTTTTTCCATGCGAAACTACATAGCACATTTTACTAATTATTTGGAGTATTAA
>CALNYX010000005.1:0-7788 GCA_942490925.1 uncultured Chlamydiaceae bacterium
ATTACAGCAAAAGAGTTTACGGTTTTAGATCAAACACCTTGGGATTTAGCTAGAGAAGTTCTCTATACCTCGCCAAGCCAACAAGGAATTAAAAACGCTAACGATGAGCCTCCATTTTGCATAGACATGGATCTCTTTAAAGGATCGGCATTCTATGCAAATGTCAGGCAAAAGCAAAGATTCACTCTTGCAATTATTGGCGTAAACAGCCCGTCGCTTCTTTATTATACAGACGCGATGGTTGGAATAAATACCGGAAGCCCAATAGTTGATAGCATCGCAGACACGTCAACGCTAGTTCAGGGAATGAGAGCGGTTGGTGCCGATATCCCAGCCGGATCCAAGATCCTATCGATTGACTCAGCAACTCAAGTGACTCTTGACCAAAACTGCACAGCGACTGGTAACACTAGCGTTGAATTTCAAGATTCAATCACCATTGGATCAAATGACTTTTTTGGTGGCAGCTCTGAGATTGTGGCTGATAATCAATTTTTGATAGAAAGTGCCGGAACTCCCGCGGAAAATATCGGAGATACCGCTCTATCTCTTGTGAGCGTTATTAATCAGTCAACAACAAATACCGAGGTCTATGCTTACTATGTCTCTGGAGATGACCTGCCAGGGCAAATCCTTCTTGAAGAGAGAACGATTGGCGGCGCTGCATTTAGAATCTTCTCGACCAGAGGAGACTCTTTTAATCCTACGCTTACAAATAAGATATTGATCGACACTTATTCTATGGCAAATCCAACCGTGGTCACAACAGAGTCAGCTCATGGTCTTACGACTGGTGACATAGTTACCTTTGTTGGCACTGGTGAGATCACTGGAACACAAACTGTAACAGTAGCCTCTACAACCACATTTACTGTTCCGGTTGACGTTTTGGTGGCTGGATCTGGTGGCTATTGTTACCTGACATCAGAGGGCCAAATCTCTGATAATGATGCTAAACAAAATAGAGTGTTCATTTCAAAGCCAGACCAAGTGGAAGCGGTTCCAGCCTTTAGCTTTTTTGATATTGGCTCTGCCAATTTTGGGATCAATCGGGTTGTTGCGCTAAGAGATGGCATTTTCTTCTTTAAAAATGATGGGATTTACAGGCTCTCTGGTGAGAGTTTTGACTCGTTCAATGTCGCTTTGATTGACAACACGATAATTCTAAATGTTCCAGAAAGTGCCGTGCCTTTTAATAACCAAGTTTTTTGTTTTACCACTCAAGGCGTTTGCGCGGTTTCAGATTCAGGCGCCCAATTGATTTCCGTTCCCATTGAGCAAGATTTGCTACGACTCTCAAGTCCAAGCGATTTTCCAAATTTTGCATCAGCATCCTTTGCCGTGGCTTATGAATCATCAAGGCAATACTTGTTTTTCACAGTCACCGAAGAGGATGATGAGGTCGCAACTCAAGCTTTTGTCTATAACTCGCTCACCGATACCTGGACCAGATGGATCATGAACCGCACTTGCGGAGTTATCAGCACATTATCAAACAAGCTATTTATGGCAGAGGCCGACACTGGCCAAGTTGTTCAAGAGCGGAAATCCTACACTAATGATGACTTTGCAGACATGGAATATGAAATAGATATTGTTTCCATTTTGTCAGCTACTGAGATCACAGTTACAAGTGCCACCAATATTGAAGTCGGAATGACTTTGGTGCAATCAGGCGATAGCTACATAATCGAAGAGGTCGATGGGACCACGATTACCCTAAATTCTACTGGCGGACTGATGGCCGGCGCCGCCACAGTTTATCAACCAATTTTGAATGAAATCCAATGGGCGCCAATTGATATTGAAAACCCAGGTCTTTTAAAGCAGTTTACAGAAATCTCTCTATTTTTTAGAAATGCAGCTTTTAGAGAAATCGACGTCGGATTCGTGTCGAATATTTCCTTCAATAAAGAAACCGTTCCAGTCAGAAACCTAGCCCTTATAGGTTGGGGGCAGTTTGCATGGGGCTCAGTTCCTTGGGGAGGATCTCTTGGTGGTCAATCTGTGATTAGGACCTTTGTTTCAAGGAACAAGCAACGCGCATCTTGGCTGATTTTATCTTTGTCCACCGAGGAAGCTTTTACTAGCTTTTCGCTTCAAGGCGTTTCTCTAATGTACAATGTAATGTCATCGAGGATTAAGTGAAGATATCGACTTTTACTCGCATTTTACGAGAAGATCTCAAGGGTGCTCCAGACTGGGTTACAAAACTCATTGGTCCAATCAACTCATTCATGGAAACCACCTACCTCGCTCTAAACAAGAATATTGATGAGCAAAACACACTCTCACAAATCAGAGAGATCACCTATGTGACAAGTAGCGCCTACCCGACTCAAGAGGTTGTGGAGTTTCCGTCACTTCTGAAAATAAAACCAACTGGTCTACAACTTTTGCAAATTTATGATGTTGAAACTTATGAGCCACCAGCCGGAGCGGTTTCAATTCCTTGGGTTGATGATAATGGAACTATCAGAATTTTCAGCATCCCAGGTCTTGTTGCTTCAAAAACGTACCTGCTTAGGGTTAGACTTACTTAGATATTGAGGTTTTAAATGGCATTTTACAATGATCCTGAAGAAGAAGAGCAACTAGGCACTCAGGCGCCTCAAGGTGCAGCGACTCCGCAAGCCACGAGCGCTCAATCCTCCGTTGTTAGCGGTGGCGGTTTATCTAGCGCTCCCTCTCCTGGCGGTAAAGCTCCGGACAGAGGATCAACAAACTTTGTCGGCATTGATAAATACCTCAACGCAAACAAGAACCAAGCTGTGGGCCTTGGCGATAAGGTAGCAGGAGCCGTAGGAGGCGCAGTACAGGGCGCGGCTGGCGAGGTCTCTACACTTGGGTCAAGATTCAATGAAATGGCAAACCAGGGCGCTATTGGCGACATAGACAAGGCCAAGGATGATGCTTCAAGGGTTGTAGGCCAAGCATCCGCACTGGGCGCTGGTCAAAAGATCGAGCAACCGGACGCTGATAGGTTCAAACAAATTCGAGATGCTGTTTATAAGGGCCCAGCCGATCTTGCAAGCTCAGGGCTTTACCAGCCAGCACAACAAAAGGTGCAAAAGGCGACCGAGTACGCTGGGCTTGCAAAAGACCAACAAGGCCAAGAAAACTTGCTTGGGAAAATCAATACTGGACCAAATTACACCACTGGAGAGAGAAAGCTAGATTCATATTTGTTGCAAGATCCTCGCAATATGGAAAAACTAAAAAGCTCGTATGCTGGAGTTGATGATCTTCAAGGGCAACTAGATTCTGCATCCAATGAGGCCCAGCAATATGCATCAGGGCTAAAATCGAAAACAGATGAAGCCTCTCAATTTGCCAAAGGTCAAGTCGGATCAAAAAAGAGTGAGCTTGCAACTAGCATCGAGCAAGAGCTTGCAAAAATACTCAATCAATCGACCGAGCAAAATAATGCCATTACTCAAGACATCACAGATTACAACTTGGATGAGGCAACACTCCAAGCCCTAGGATTGAGCGAAGGATTCAACACTTACGGCGCAAACCTACAGGATTTCTTTAAGCAAGCTGATATCAACTCAATGACAAAGGATAAGTTTGCAAATGCCGATCAATACGCAAAGATGTTGGCGCTACAAGATCTCGCCGGAACTCCTGACGAGTTTCTTTCAGAGAAAGACCTAGCAAATGCTGGAACCGCAAGCCAAGGCATTAGCTTTGACCGAGAAGGATTTGAAAAATCTGTAGCTGATGAGCGGTCTAGAGTTGGTTTTGATTCTGGGAAAAATACAGCAAGCGGATCTACAATCTTTGGGAATAGTTTATCTGGTGATATGTTTACAGAAACAGCGGCGCAAAATGCAGGATTTGATAAGTATGGGCCTGGCAGTAAAACAGAGATGCTTTCTAAATATAAGCTGCCAAATAATTTTAATACATTTCAATCTGTAGAGGATGCAGAGGTAGCTTTAAACCGGATCAAAACTCTACAGGCAAATCCTCCGGAAGTTAGGCCAGAATTGCCCCCTCAGCCAGACCCTACAAAAGATCTGACCGGATGGATGCAATGGAATAATAAAAAGGGCGACATATATAAGGCGCAGGCCGACTATGATTTGGCAAGAAACCCAGAGGATTTTAAAAAGGTTTCTACTTATTTAAATGATATTGTTTCTGAGGGCTACAATAGAGCTTTTGGTCGAGACACTAGAATTAAAAAGAATGTTTGAGGTTTAAATGCAATCAGGTAAGACGCCAGAGGTAAGAGATTATTTTAAGGACATGGAGACCCCAAACACCGAGGGTATGCGTCTCCAGCTAGAGCAGTATGTTCAGCAGGGAATTTTGACCCCTGAAGATGCTGAAACTATCATGCTGGAGAAATCCAACATGGAAGGGATCACTCTAGACCCTAGAATGAAGCAAGCGCAAATGGATGCGCTCTCTCAACTTCAAGAGATCGGCTCCGAAGGTGGCCTTACGCCAATGGACAAGGCAAAGCTTGCAAGGATTGCATCTGAAGAGCAAACACAAAGCAGGGGCGCTAGAGAGGCGATTCTACAAAATGCAAGGGAGCGGGGAATTGGTGGATCTGGCATTGAGCTCATGTCTCAAATGCAAAATCAACAAGATTCTGCCACCAGGCAATCACAAAGAGATTTGGACGTTGCAGGCATGGCTCAACAAAGAGCGCTTGATGCGATTATGCAAGCCGGTCAACTCGGTGGCCAAATGGGTCAACAAGAGTTTGGTCAACAGGCTCAAGTTGCAGGCGCTCAGGATGCAATTTCAAGATTCAATGCTCAAAATCAACAAAATGTTATAAATCAAAACGTGCAAAACAGAAATGCGGCACAAGCTGCTAATTTGACTGCAAACCAAAACATTGCAAACCAAAATACAGGTCAAAACAACCAGCAACAACAATACAACAAACAACTTGAGCAACAAAAATTTGATAATGATCTTAAAAAACGACAAGCTCAGGCTGGGATTGCCGTATCAAATGCTAAAAACCAGGGAGAAGATTCTCGAGCTGGAGCTGGAGCCACAAATCAGACCATAGGAACCGGAGTAACCGCAATTGGAATGATGATGAGTGATGAGAGAGAGAAAAAGAACATCAGAGAGGTTGATCCATCTGAATTTTTAGATAAAATCACTGGCTATAGTTTCGAGTATAAAGACAAGGGCCACGGCGACGGCAAGAAAATGGGCGTAATGGCTCAAGACTTAGAAAAAACCGAGGCCGGACGCAAGATGGTTGTTGATGGGCCAGACGGCAAAATGGTTGACTACTCTCAAGCGGGTCCTGAAATTTTAGCTTCGCTTGCAAATATGAATAAGAGACTAAGGAACATCGAGGGAGGTGGACGTTGAAAATAAATCCAATCACTGGCGAAGAGGAAGAGGACTTTCAATATACTCCTGTTGGTAGCAACAATATTTCTTTGTCTGAATTAGAAAGAAGCATACCTCCACAAGGGCAATCTCCGAATGCAATGGATCAAGGCGCGCCTCCTCCAGAGGAACCTTTTGATATCAACTCCTATATTGCAAAAAAATACAATATTGAGGGATACACTCCAAAGGACCGACAAAAGCTTGCTGATGAATCAAAGAGCCCGACATTTGGAACCAGGGCTCAAGCGGCACTTGCTGCAATTGGCGCTGGATTTATGGGACAAAATGCACAAGCGGCTGGGCAATCGGTTCTTAGTCAAGACGAGAGAGAGCGGCAAGGTAAATTAAAACAGTTTGATGAGACCAGAGACCAAAAGCTCAGTGACTTCAAACTTGGCCAAACTGCCAAATCTGAGGAGGGCTTTGACGAGATTGAATCTGAAGCTTCAAAAACATACCAAACACTAGCTAGTAGATTGGCGCCAGGAATGGATTTTTCTGGAAAGTCTGCGCGACAAATATTAAACCAACTTCCAAGTCTCGAAAAGCTTGCAAGATTTGAAGCTGAAAAATCAAGGGCAGACAACGACACATCTTATAAACAACAGATGCTTGATGCAACTCGGGCTAAAAACGCAATGGAATTTAGACAGACGCCAGGTCAAAAAAAGGTCGATACAGACTATGCCTCTCACTATAACGAATTTTCAGGAGGTGGAGCGGCTAATGCAAAAACCACCATTGACCAACTCAAAGAATTTAAGAAGCAATTAGAAAAAGAAAGTGAGTCTGGGTTTTTCCAATCAGGAGGAGGTCGAACAACCTCCATACTCCCTGATGCTCTTCGGACAGACCAATCTTTGATTTGGAAAACAGAAATTCCAGGAAAAGCAAATAAAGTCTTAAAGAAATTATTTGGTGGGGCTTTGTCTGATGAAGAAAGAAAAGCAGAATCTTCAACATATTATGACGATAAGCTTAGCCCTAAACTGAATGCCCAAAAATTGCAGGGTAAAATTGACGAGCTAGAGCGCGGATATAAAGACGAATCGCGGAAAGCAAAATATTATGAAAAATATGGGACACTAAAGGGTTTTGAAGCTGAGGGTAATAAAAACAAAACACCAGATGATGAAAACGAAGATAAACCAGGCTGGGCGAAGTAAATGAAAACATATTCTGTAAGAAACGAAAGCGGGAAGTCCTTTGAGGTTGACGAGGACAAATTGAGCGAAGCCGAAGCCGATGGATTTCTGCCAGTTGTTTCAAATGGGAAACAAGAGCACAGAGTTTCTTTTGGTGATATTGGCCAAGCTACTAAGGATGGATTCAAGCCACTGACATCTGCGAATGAGCCACAAGATAATCGAGGTTTTGGCGAAACCGTAATTGATGCTATCAACCCAATGAACTGGCCAAAGAATATTGGAGCAGCAGCACAAAAATTAGACGAATATACAGGCGCTCCAATTAGAAAAGTTGTGACTGAGGCGGTAACGGGAAGGGATTTTGAAGAGGCTCCCACTGGGGCAGAGCAAGCCAAAATGATGGGCGCCACTGATAAAACTTACGGCGAGGTTTATGGAGTCCCTTCATATCTTGGTGGTGGCATTAGCCCTGCCGATATCTATGGTGTGGGCCTAGAAACAGTACAAGATCCATTTACGATCCTTGGGGCTGGAAAAAAGGGAATACAAAAAATTGCAGGCGAAGTGCCGGACGTTACCTCATATCTAAAAAACAAATTTGATATTGGAGGATCTGCAACTGGGAAGGGATCTGCAAGCGCGTCTCTTGAGGTAAAACCCACTACAGTTGAACAATCTGGAGAGGCATTTAAAATAAAACCAGCTCCAGAATCATTAGACGAGTTGAAAAACTGGGAGCCACCAGCTGGTGTTGGGCAAGAGAAGATCAGGCGCCTAGATGAGATTGAGCAGCTGGTCCCAGACCTAGAAATTAAACCATTGGCCTACCATCGAGAGATGTTGGAAAACCCTCGTCAAATGCAAGAGATGAAAATCCAAAGAGAGCTCCTTCCAACCGAGGAAGCTAAAAAGCTGGCTCTCTATGATTTTGCAATGGTGGATGAGGCCGGTAAAAAATTAAAAACCACAGTCAATGATATAGCCGGAGGGAAAGAGGTAAAAAACCTATCAGATGCTGGTGACGATTTTATTGAAACGACAAAAGACATTTATAAGAATGAGAAAAAGAACCTTGGACCTATGTTTGATGAGCTACAAAACTCAGCCAAACCTCTAGACAGCACAGAGTCTAGGGATTTGATCACGGCATTGGCCGAGAATACCAAGGTTGGAAATTCTCTCCAAGTCGATGATGCTGGTAGATTTACACTTAAAAAGAACTCTCCAAAGACCGGTACGTCTGATCAAGAGCATCAGATGA
>CALNYX010000006.1:0-16924 GCA_942490925.1 uncultured Chlamydiaceae bacterium
TGTTGCTGATCTTACAGACACATCAGAGTGCGCACATGTTCAGCTAGATATTCATCTTTTCCGCGAAGCTGAAAAGCCCGTCCGATTTATCGACCCCAGTCATATTCAAAACCAACTGAATACTCTGCTTGAAGAATTTAAGCGGAGCAAACTGTCACGTCTTTAGTTCAAAAATTAGGAGAGGAATTTATGCAAGAACACACCATCACCGAACCAATCAACATCAACGTTTGTGTCTTTTTACCAGATTGGATTCTGGTACGTCGTGACATCTCTATCGGCGCAAAACTCGCATTTGCGACTCTTGGCACCCTTGTAAAAGCAAAAGACTACGTTGCCATGCTGGACACAAAGAAGATTGCGAAACGTATGGGAACTCATGAAGGGGCTGCCAAGAAGTTCTTACGTGAGTTGAAGCAAGCAGATCTAATCGGACCAGAGAACAAGCCACAGCCGTATTTGCGTAAATCTGCTGAAGAAAGCGACGCAATCTGCAACGCACAATTCATGCAGCAAGCAATCTGGGCAAGTGATCCGAGCGTAAACGTACCAGCGTTTAACTAGCCGGCTAACTGTGGATCTGAAGAGTATTTTTGAAAGGAACGTACAAGAAAACATACGCTTGAAAAAAGAAAAAGGGTGAACCGGCAAGTTCACCCTTAGCAGTCGGGTTTGTCCCCAACAAGATGTAAAGAGGACACTAGCCCAAGGGAAAAACCGTGTCAAGCGGTCTGCACTACCCTTTTGCCTTTTTTCTAGCGCCTTAAAGGTGCTGATATGAAAGAATTTTTTATTGAAAAATGCGAAAATGCATTCTCCCCTGTTCCCAACTGGGTACAGCGCCTAGCTTCAATCACAATGGGCGCAAAACTCACATATGGTCGCCTGTTACAGTGCGCTAACGACGAAGGCATTGCCTGGCCAAGCCAGCGGTATCTTGCTCGAGAGCTCGGCTGCTCCTTGCGCAGTATCGTTAAATACGTTGGTGAATTAAAAAAACATCAGCTCATTGAAGTCTCAAAAATATTAGTTGGAGAATTCCCTCGCACAACCTACAGATTCATCGTTCCCAAAGATCAATCATCTATTCCTTCTGCCCAAGACGACCGATTTCTTATCTCCTGCCCTTCTGCAGGGCTATATTACGCCAGCCCTACAGAAGCCGCACAGCATCAAGCTCCTACACAGCAAATTTCATCAGCACCCGCCTCTGAACAGGGTTTGCACGAAAACAGTGCAGTAGAGTGCAAACCTTGCGCAGGGGTAAGCAAACCCTGCGCAGAGGGTACGCAATGTTTGCGTAAGGGGTACGCAACCCCTGCTCTTTCTTATAATGATGATAAGAACAAGAGATTAAAACAAAGAAAAAACAATACCCCCCATATCCCCCCACGTTCAAAAGAGCACAGCTTTCCCAACAAAGCACAGCAATCTACATTCGGGGAGAAAGCATCTTCTTTTTCTCCTACTTTTCCTAATTCCCCAAGGAACCATTCTACTCCTACCTCTCGCAAGGACGCACGGGGCGAGATCCCTACTCGCTCCGCGTCCTCCCTTCCTGAAGGTATGACATCGGACTTCGAAGCTGTGTGGGAATTGTTTCCTCTTAAGCAGGGAAAAGTCCCTGCACAAACTCGCTGGAACTACCTTTCAAAACGAAATATTCTTCCAGAACTCTCCGTAATCTTATCGTCGATTAAAGAACATATTGCGACGGATCGTCGCTGGAAGCGCGGAATAGTGCCAAATTTGGAACGATGGCTGCGTGAGCACCGATGGACTGACCAACCTTTTGTTGACCCGTCAGCCCAATTTAAAGAACTCAATGATGTTCTAAAGCAACAATTTGAGCTTAAGGCAGCTAAACAGCTCACGAACCTACGTGAAGCCATCCAAGGCTACCCCGTACCCATCAATGACCCAGTTACAAACGAAGTAATCAATGCTCATGGAGGGCTAACGACCCTCTCCCGAATGTCGGAACAGAGTCTTCCCTATATTCTGAACTCATTCGTTAAAGAATACACGGTGCTGTCCATGAGCCAAAAAATGGAGGCTGTGCATGTCTAGAAAGCGGCTTGGATTTGCAAGAGTCGAGTTCATCGCTTGTAAACCCGAAATCGATAAACTCCTTGCTGCTGGCTATACGATCATCGGAGCACATGAGGTGCTTCGAGAACAAGGTAAAATATCTATGGGTTATGGACGCTTTACCCAACTCCTACGAAAAGGAGTCAAACGCTCCATACCCACTGCTCAACGAGACGAAATCTCAAAGCAGCCTACGCTTCTTCAACACCAGCCACTTGCACTTCCAATAAACGAACAGGAAGACAAAGTACTAGGTGTGGTCGAAAAAGGTTGTTTTAAAAAAAGCAGCGAACAAACCGAAGATAAAGATCTTTTCTAACAACAAAGGATACATAAATGGCTACTGTAAACATGGTTCTTCAGGGAAAAGGCGGCGTTGGAAAAAGCTTTGTAGCTAGCTTACTTGCTCAATACTTTACTGAATATGAATCCCCTACCACCTGTATCGATACCGACCCTGTAAACACTACCTTTGCCGGATACAAGGCACTAAATGCCGATGTCATCGAGATTATGGAAGGTGACGATATCAACCAGCGTTGCTTCGATAAGCTCATGGATCGCATAGAGATCCTGCCAGAAGACGACTCTGCACAAATGGTTGTAGATAATGGCGCCGCAACCTTCGTACCTCTAGGCTCATACATGGCCGAAAATGATGTCACCGACTATATCCGCGATGAAACTCCACACAGACTTCGTCTCCATAGCGTTGTTACTGGTGGCCAAGCCATGCGCGACACTTTAGAGGGCCTTAAAACTATCCTCACAGCTTTTCCAGATACTCCAGTTGTCTTATGGCTTAACCCGTATTTCGGAAATATCGTACGAGACGGCGTACCTTTTGGCGAATTTCAAATCTACAAAAACAACATCCACCGTTTTGAGTCCGTGATCCAGTTGCCAGTTAAGAACCAAAATACATTTGGGCAGGACTTAACCAACATACTGAACCAGCGCATGACCTTCCGTGAAGTCAGTAACTCTAATTTACCGACTATGCAGCGCCACAGAATCAAAAAATACTGGGCAGAAATTAAAGCTGAAATGGATAAGGCCGGACTGTTGGAGTTCTAATGGAAGATCAAGCAAAGCAGGAAACCGCAAAGCTTACAGCGGAAAAAGTGCGCCATTTGCTGATCGAAAAACATGGGCAGCCGTTGAGTGAAGATGATCCGATCCTCATGGTGGCTACCATGTTTGAGATGTTTCAGGATGAATACGACTCCACACTGAAAAAGCATCAAGTCGCTATTGAAAAATTCATGGTTACCAGCTCGAAACATTATGCCGACAAAGTGCAGCAAAGCACGGACGACCTACTGAATCGGGCAATTCAAGGTACCATTAGAAATAATATTGAGGCGATGGCTGATTTCAAAGAATCAATGCGTGACTTTACAAAAACAAACCGACTGTACGCGGCAATTTCCCTTTGCACATGCGTCATCACCATCTGTTTGTTCTTGAGCTGGATTCTCACTCGGGGCCAATGATGGAAATTCTAACTGATGAGGATCATGCGCGGTTAGTTGCGAATCTGGAGCACAGTCTTGGACCTGTCATTTGTGATGCTCTTAAAGATTCAACAGTCGGCGAAATCATGCTTAATCCCGACGGAAAGGTTTGGATTGAACGATTCGGGCACCCAATGATGCACGAAGATACGCTGACAGACAAAGAAGGGGCTTTCATAATCTCACTAGTTGCTAGCTCACTTGAGCTGACTGCAAATCGCAAAAATACAAGCATTGCGGGTGAGTTTCCAATTGGCGGTCACCGCTTCCAAGGTCAGCTACCGCCGAATACTCCTTCTCCGATGTTCAGTATTCGTAAAAAGGCAGAGCGTGTCTTCACTCTCGACGAGTATGTTGAAGGTGGCATTATTACTAAAGAAATGAAGGTCGTCATTGAAGAACAGGTGAAGCGAAGACGAAACATCATCATCGCCGGCGGAACTGGCAGCGGAAAAACAACGCTGACTAATGCAATCATTCATTCGATTAGCAAAATCAGTCCAAACCATCGGCTGTTTTTGCTCGAAGACACCTACGAGCTGCAAAGCCAAAGCATTAACACCGTGCGGCTCAAAGCAACAAAACAATTCCCGATGACATCTCAGCTTGAAGATACACTACGTCTCCGCCCAGACCGTATTGTTGTTGGGGAAGTTAGGGACGAAGCAGTATTGGGATTACTCGAAGCTTGGAACACCGGACACCCTGGAGGGATCTCAACGCTCCACGCAGACTCAGCGATCGATACCCTCAAACGTATCGAAACCCTAGTCACACGAAAATCAGTTTCACCGTTAAGGGAAGTCATCGGTAGTGCGATAGACATCGTAATTTATATCACGAAAGCGAACACAGAAAGCTGCCGCAAGGTCACAGAGATCATGGATCTTGCTGGATTTGATAGCAGTACGCAAAAATACACAAAGGAATATCTCTATTATGAACCGCCACAATATTAAATACCTGCTCTTTGCAGTTTTAGCAGTAGCGCTCATACATCCGGAGCTTGCCCACGCCTCAAACGCTATCAGCGACTTCAATGAACCATTTGAAAAAGTCGTCGGGACAATCACCGGTCCTGTTGGGCGTTGGATCGCGATCTTCGCAATGGCTACCTCTGGCGGAATGCTCATTTGGAAGCGTGAAGATCCTATGGGTGGTTTCAAAATGCTTCTCAGCGTTGTTTTCGGCATTTCGTTTATCGCCTTCGCTGCGAACATTGTTGATTCATTATTTTCCTTCACTGGAGCGCTCATCTAATGCGTGAAATCCCAGTCCACCAGTCGTTGCACCGTCATACCCTTGTGCTTGGCGCAGAACGTGACCTCGTCATGTCTTCCGGATTACTTTCGTTTCTGATTGGCATTGGCGGGTTCACCCTGCCCTCTGCTCTGGTGGGCATCGGGTTATGGATCATTTCAGTTTTTGTTCTACGCCAAATGGCGAAGTCAGACCCACAAATGTCTGTTGTTTCTGGGCGTAGGCATATTAACCAGCAAGATTTTTATGAAGGCTAAGGTACACCTTGGGATCCCGGAGGGGATCATGTTTCAAAAATTAATGAAGAAATTTGCACAAAACAAAGAGCCCTCTAAATACTCTCAGCTACTCTCCAGGGGAGACTGCACCGAACCGCTTGCAGATTTTCACGTGGATGTACGATCAGGCGATTACAGCTTTGAACTCCCTATTGATGCTAACCACAAATTCGAAATTACAGTCCCTTCTGGCCACGAAGAACTTGCTATCATTTTCAGCATAGACAACACCGACAACCTCATTGCTTTCAATGCAATCTGGATCAAGGGAGAACTATTTGCGCTATCCCAAATGATTCGTCCCTCTGGAAAGAAATTCAAAGAGAGTATTGAGCCAATATCAAAGGTTTCTGAAAACTATATTGAAATAAACGGCATACCGGTGAAGGTTAATTATACACCGAACACAAAGAGTTGGAAGGTCATGACATGCTAAAACTATCTGAATACCGCAATAAAGATCGTAGCTTAGCCGACATGCTTCCTTACGCCGTGGTGGTCAATAATGGCATCGTGATGTGCAAAGACGGCGCGCTATTGGCTGGTTGGCATTTTTACGGGAAAGATACAGCTTCCAGCACTCCTGAGGAGTTGGCAGCCATCAGCTCTCGAGTGTCCAGTGCATTCAAAGAACTTGGTACAGGCTGGACCATTAACGTAAACGCACAACGTATTCCTGCTAAAGACTATCCACAAAAAGAGCGCAGCTATTTTCCTGATAAAGTTACCAAGGCAATTGAGGCAGAACGTAGAAATGTTTTTGAGAATCATGGCGGTTTTGCCACTGAAAATACGCTCACTCTCTCTTACAAGCCTGAGGAAGCAGCAGAAAAACTGAAAAAAATGGCTTACAGCCGTAACACAAAGACGCACCAGAAAAATAGTCTGGAAAAAAGCATTACCCAATTCAAAACCTCAATTGCAGAAGTGGAAGACGCCTTAAGCACAGTTCTGTTTTTAAATCGCCTGACCGACTCTACAGAAGTGTCCGAAGACGGTGTCACAAGAACCTATTCTGAGCTGCTATCTTTCCTGAAAGAATGCGTCACCACGGACAAAGCACCTGTAACTCTTGCTGATACTCCAATGTACCTCGACGCATTGCTTAGCAGCGCTGATCTTGTGGGTGGAATTGCTCCACGAATTGGAGAAAACTATTTGGGAATCTTATCTCTGGATGGCTTACCCGCTAAAAGCTGGCCGGCTATGCTTGCGCGTCTGGATCATCTTCCTATCTCATTCCGCTTCTCAACTCGGTTTGTACTACTCGACCAGATGGACGCGTTAGATGAAATCAATAAGTACCGTAAGACGTGGAACCAGCTCAAAATCAAGTTTTGGGATGCCATGTTTAGCAACCCGCAAGCTCGCGTAAACCGTGATGCTTTGATCATGACTGAAGATGCAGAACAGGCAGCGACCTCCGTTCAAGGTGGTCTAGTCGGTTCTGGATTCTACACTGCAACGATCGTCCTGCATGATACTGATCTAGAAAACATTGAGGAAGGATTGCGTCTGCTACGCCGTACACTACAACCTCTTGGATTTGGGTGCAGGATTGAGACGGTCAACGCTCTGGAAGCATGGTTTGGAACTCATCCAGGGAACACGTACGCCAATGTTCGTCGACCACTGATTAACACGCTTAATATGGCAGACTTTCTACCGCTGTCATCCATATGGGCAGGTCAAGACGTTAACCCGTGCCCATTCTATCCTCCGGAGTCTCCACCGCTAATGTATTGCACCACTGATGGATATACGCCTTTCCGATTCAACCTTCATTCAGGCGACATTGGGCACACGCTTGTTTTTGGCCCAACCGGCTCCGGTAAATCCACTCTACTCGGCATAATTGCAGCACAATTCAGACGGTACCCAGACTCAACGATCTATGCTTTCGATAAGGGCATGTCCATGTATCCGCTAACCAGTGCTACAGGTGGTACGCATTATGAAATAGGTGGAGATAACTCAACTCTCTCATTCTGCCCACTCAGTAAAATTGACTCCAACGTTGAATGCAGTTGGGCTGAAGATTGGCTCGCAACCTGTTGCATTATGCAGGGCTTGGACATTTTGCCAGCACATCGAGGCGCAATTCATGACGCTGTAGTACTGCTACAAAGTAAGCCAGCAAAGTTACGTTCACTTTCAGATTTCTACCATGCCGTTCAGGATAAGGACGTGAAAGAAGCAATCAAGCACTACACCATAAAAGGTGCAATGGGACGCTTACTTGATGCACAGACAGACTCGCTCGGGCTTTCAAACTTCACAGTCTTTGAAATTGAAGAGCTCATGAACCTTGGAGACAAAAACCTTATTCCAGTGCTTCTGTATGTGTTCCATCAAATTGAAAAGTCTTTTAACGGCCAGCCTTCCCTGCTCATTCTCGACGAAGCATGGATAATGCTCGGACATCCGGTCTTTAGGGAAAAGATCAGGGAATGGCTCAAGGTCCTGCGTAAATCCAACTGCGCTGTGGTGCTTGCCACGCAGTCTCTTTCTGATGCTGCAAGCTCAGGAATCCTTGATGTACTTGCAGAGTCATGCCCTACAAAAATCTTACTGCCCAACGTAACCGCACGGCAGGACACACAGCGCGATTTGTACATCAGCATGGGGTTAAACTCGAAACAACTAGAGATAGTCGCCCTCGCAACACCTAAACGCGAATATTACGTCATGTCTCCGGAAGGTAACAGACTCATTAGCCTGGCACTTGGCCAAACAGCCCTCGCCTTTGTTGGAGCCTCAGACAAGGACAGTATTGCTCGAATTAAAGAACTGGAAGCAACTCACGGCGAACAATGGCCAGAAAGATGGATGAAGGAAAACTAAAATGAATACGTTAAAATTAGTTTTCGTTTCTTTGGTGCTGCTTTCCCTTCTTAACACACCAGCCCATGCTCGCACGGTTTACTGCGTTAACTGCTCAGATAAATTTATACAGGCGCTAGACCGCGTCACCAACGTGAATCAACTTAAAGCGCTGTGGAAAGAATACGGTGAAAGTGTGCAGCAGACAGCACAGCAAGTACGGATGGTTCAGCAGAACATCGAACAGTACGCAAACATGGTGCACAACACCGTGACGCTCCCGATTAATACCATGAATAGAATGGTTGGAGATTTCAACAGACTGTCTGGCTATGTAGAAAGGATTTCGGCACGGACTGGTGAAATCAATAGCATGAAAGAACTATACAATGCGTTCTATGCAAAACAATCAGCACTGAAAGGGATAGTGAATACTGCGGATGGAACAAAGAACTATTCCACCATGTGGGATCGCTGGTCGGGTGAGGTTGATCGTGCAGCTGAAGCAACTTTTAAGCTAACGGGAACCCAGCTCGCAGATCTGCGTAACAACGGTGAGCTTGAAACGCATATTCGAAGCCTTCTTTCGACTCCAAAAGGAAGAATGGAAGCAATACAAGCCGGAAACAAACTTACAGCTATTCAAATAAAAGAAGCGCAAGAAACTCGCGCTCTCATGGCCACGTATCTCCAACAGGAGATGGCTAAAACCCAGAAAAACGAAAAGCTTGAACAGGTTCAGGAAGAGGCTCGTCGCAGCTTATACCACCCCGATCCTAATTCATATTTCTCTGCACCATCAAAGCCTGTGACGACAAATAATTTTTAAGATTCATTTGAGGCAGCAGAACGAGGTTTTTTTTCAAAGTAACTATCAGGATTTGAATTAAACAGTTCTTTATAAGCTTTCTCTTGTTCTGGAGTTCTGGAACCTTTTAACTATCTGATCTCTTCAGTACATCCCGAAAAGAAGTAAACATGAGAACAACACTAATATCATCATTACAATTGTTTTTTTCATCATAACTATTCTCACAGAATTGGATTCAACATGAACAGGGTAGCAAAAGAAAGCTTTAACGTATCAGCCATATTATTATTTTTACTTATATTGTTTATTTTTCCAAAAGTCACCTTTGCATCACAACAAGATGTGCATGTGCTGTCAGAAATTGCATTTCAATTTAAACAAAGAGCCTCTGCATGGCAGCCAATAATAGAATCACATGCAATATCCCTCTTTCGGATCTTACTCATTGGTAGTGTCGCATGGATGGGAATTAGAGCCATCCTTGAGCAATCAGACATCCAGAAAACTTTAGTACAGTTCGTAAAACTAGTCTTTTTTGCCTGCTTAATGCTTGCAGTCTTAAAATACTACACCCAATGGGCCAACATGCTGATTGGTGGGCTTTCTGGAATTGCAACAGAGCTTAACGCTCCCCCTTCTGACCCAAGCAGTGTTTTCATTGTCGGAATCAAACTTGTTTTTAAAATTCTGAATAAAACAAGCCTAATGAAGCCTGTAGATAGTCTCGGCTTGTTGATCTGTGCGTTAGCTATAGCCATTACGTTCGCCCTGATCGCTGCACAAATGCTTCTAGTAAAATGTGAAGCCTACATCGTTTTAAGTGCTGGAATACTTTTGCTAGGCTTTGGAGGTTCAGAGCAAACCAGAACATATGCAACAAACTTTCTACGCTATTCACTCTGGAATTGCTATGAAACTTTTCGTCATGCAAGCTGCTCGTAGGCCTTGGCACTTCGTTTCATTAACGAACTTCCAACTGGCGATCTGTCATGCAAGACATGACTTTTTTATCCTGATCGGAGTAGCAATTGTACTGCTAGCTCTCACTATGAGCATCCCCGACATAGTCTCTGGGATTATCAACGGTTCCCACGTTTCTACAGGACAAGCAATAACATCGGCTGCATCAACTGTAGCAATGGGAACAATGGCTACTATGGGGGCTATGAAAGCTAGTGGATTCAATGCATTTGATGGAGCTCAAGCCACACGGGCGGCAGCAGGAATGGCAAATGCCGATGGTGCAAGCGGTCTGGGGAAAGCCGGTCATATGGCAAAGAATCTAGGTTCAGCAGCGCTATCAACTCGCGGGCAAGGTCGAATGCAAGGCATCCGGTCTGCTGTTCAAGGAAAAAGTGAACTGCAAGACCTGATGAACAGCGGAGAAACACCTTCTGCCCCAACTGCACCGCCGATGGAAGACAAGCCTTATGAAAGTCCTGCTGTGGATCTAACTAATGGAAAGGAGAATTAACATGAGCATACGACAAAACACTAAAGTACTGCCAAAACATATTCGCTTTATTGACCTCAGTGTAATCCTACTTTCTATGGGAGTAATACAAACGAACTGCGGTAATGAGTTGGGACGTTTTTTTGCACTGCTTGGAATTGCTGTTATGAGCACTTCTGGCTCGTACTTCACCTTCGTCCAACGCAGCCATAGGACTTGCTACACCGTCTTAGCTATTCTTTTAGGACTCATGATCTCATATGCACTAATTGAACATGTCGGCTTATTACTTTTTGTTCCAGCTGTAGGCACCTATGCCATATTTCGAACTTACTTTAACTCAGAGCTAAAACAACCTCGAACTAGTTACAGAACTTTATCCAGTAAAATCTTTATGGATCTAGGTGTGTTTACAGCATATAGCAGTACATTTTTATTTTTACTTGATCACCCTGACGCAGCGCAGACCATGCTGTCTAGCGGTGTGGTCCTGTATATTTTTGCACGTCTCTTTTCTTGTTCCAAAACGCTAGAAAAACTTCATCACGATAAACCTTGAAGCAATGCACTAGGAATCTCACTAATTGCGTACAAGGCTATCGCCGCGAATAAAATATAAATTACCAATCTAAACATGAGCTCTCTCTCCATAAAAAGTCATTACACACAACGAGAATCTTCATTTATTCTTTAAATTACAAATAGCTATTATACAGAAAAAATCAGTCAATATAGCTTAGTGAGCAACTACCATGTCTACCTCACCATACTTAAAAGGCCGTGAAGAATGGCTTGAACGATACGGAAACTATATTAAACGTGCTCGGAATTGGCAGGTAACAACCTTTTTAGCGCTTTGCATTGCCGTGCTGTCCATTACTGGGAATGTAATTCAAGCAACGCAGTATAAAGTTGTGCCTTACGTTATTGAAGTAGATAAAATTGGAAATGCCGTTGGAGTAAAACCGGCTGCTGAAGCTTCTACAATTCCCAAAGCAGTCATCCAAGCAAACATTGCAGAATGCATTGTGAACTGGCGCACTGTTACTGCGGATCTTGAGTTTACAAGAACGCATGATTAAGAAATTTTCTGCGTTCGTCACCGGCTCCGCTAAAGGAACAGTTGGCGGCTGGTATCAGAAAAACAATCCGTACGAGCGCAGCCGAGACGTTCTTGTAGATGTCCGAATTAAGGGCATCCCTCTTCCTGTCAGCAAAGAAAGCTGGCGTATTGAATGGGATGAAACCATCCGTAACCACTCTGGAGTTGCTTTAAGCTCAGCTGCCTATGAAGCAACCGTCAGTATTCGCCAAAGTGCCCCAACCTCTGAAGCCCAAATCATGCGTAACCCCGGAGGGGTACACATTACTGCTCTGTCCTGGAGCAAACTTCTTAGCTCATAACTCACGCTAAAACATAACGATTCAGGAGAATTATTATGAATCTGTGGAACCCCTACATTTTAGGGGGGCTGCTCTCGCTTTACCTAATTTCAGGATTTACGACTCCTGTAATGGCAGAGCAATTCCCTCAAAAAAGCCCGCCAAACGCGGCTTTGCGAACAACCCAGAAACTCCCGCCTGCACAACAGGACTCAACGGGGCTGATGAACAAAGTTTTCATTGGAGGACGAGCGGCACCAGCTGGAAACCCCGCCTCTTCACGCCAATATGGCTACGTGGCCAACGCTCCTGTGAACGAAGTAGATCTCTATGACGCACCACTTCCTGAATATCTCAGTCCAGTGAATGTGCCGCTGAGTAGCAAGGAAAAGAAGGCGGTAACACTGTCTAAAAAGTGGATAAACAACAACGTTGCTCCATTTTTAAGCAATGGGGGAAAGTTGATTTACGTATTTGGGTCTACCCTGCCTACGATCATCTGCTCTCCTCTCATGGGGTCTGACTTAGAGCTTCAGGCCGGTGAATCCGTCAAGGACGTACTTTTAGGAGACACAGCCCGATGGCGTTGGCAAACCACAAGTTCCGGAGAGGCTGGTTGGGAGAAGACACACATCATCTTTAAGCCAACAGATACCGGTCTTGTCACTACTGCTGTGATTCCGACAAACAAACGCGTTTACCACATCAAACTGGTCTCAAACCGGAAAAACTACACGCCGTATGTTGGCTTTGAGTACCCAGAGGATCAGCGCCGGCTGTTGCAACAGCAGTTTGCACAACAAGCTAAAAAGAAAAAATGGAATACAGCGCCAACAACTGCCGGCACTTCTGTTGATCTTTCAACACTGGACTTCGGCTACGACGTAACTGGCGAAGCACACTGGAAACCGCTCCAAGTCTACAACGACGGGACTCGTACCATTATTCGATTACCGCAAGAGGCAGCACACAGCGACCTCCCTGTATTGCTTGTCGAGAAGGCCGGTCAAGAAGCGCTGGTGAACTACCGCGTTCGGACAAAGGGCAAGCACACCAGTTTAATCGTAGATGAAATATTTGAGGAAGCCATGCTCATCGCTGGAGTTGGCTCCAATCAACAGAAAATTAAAATTCGTAAGCAGGAGGAAGAATGATCTCTCCATCACTACGCCACATGACCTTGCTTCTCATAGCACTCACCCTGCTTTCAGGTTGCGCTGCAAAAAATCAGAGGCCCGTCATGGAGTCATGGCAAGCCTACAACGGAATGGCTGATGTTCCTGAAGAACTCATGACACCACTGGCAGAGCTAATAGCTCAAAAAGTCGCTGACAGATATCCTCCAGGAAGAACAACCATTGGACTCCACTATCAGAGCACAGACGAATTTGGTTCTATGTTTGAGACTGCCCTTCGTGAGAAAGGGTTCTCTATCGATTCCACTAACGCCCCTGAAATAGACGTACTTCAATGCTCATACCTTATGGATAGCATTGCTTCTCCAAATACGAAGACACGTCCAAGTTATCTGCGATTAAAATTCTCTGACGGCTACAGCATTGGCCATATCTACACCTATAGCCCAGACAGTGGGTTCATAGAAAAAGGTGTGGCTACAAGCACAGAAGCTCTTTTTACCTTTGTCAGCTCCCAAAGTGCTGAAATGGAGCCAAGCGAAAAGGTCGGAGATCATACATGGCATATCAAGCCTGGAAGTCTGAAGACACAGCTTTCAACATGGGCACGTACTGCCAATTACCAACTTGTCTGGAAAGCAGCACATGACTTTGAAATGCAGGCTGAGGCTACTTTCAAGGGTAGCTTCTACGGTGCAGTGAAACGTCTCTTTACCCGCATGAATCGAAGTGGAAACTCCCTACGCGTCACTCTTTATCAGCAAAACTCCGTACTCGAAGTTCGGGAGGATTAATTATGCGAAAGACTCTTATCGCCTTACTTCTTGTCGTTTTTGCACTCTCTGGATGCGCATTGTCTCAGGCAAATGAGCCACAAACTCGAATCCAACATCAAGCTGCAAAGCTAAAACAGACTGTCCAACCACAGACAGTTCATGTTGTTCAGCAGGCATATCTCGGAGCTGATCCAGTGAAGATTGATCAAGGCGCAATGCTTCCGTTCATCTTTAGCCAAAAGATTACGCTCCGCACTAGAGGCACAATGCCTGAACTGGTGAATGCCATTCAAGACATCGTCCCACTCGGCATTAAATATTCCGCTAATGACAAGGCTCAGACAGAATCTAAAGACGGCATTTCAAAACCTGCAAAGCGTCTGGCTCTAGCGTATCACGGTACAGTGGAGAACTTGTTCAACACTATTGGCCAACACTTTGGTCAGAGCTGGGAATATCAGAATGGTGTCGTTGAATTCTCTTTCCTCAGGGTGAAAACCTTCACCCTCTTCACCTCACCTAGTGAAGTTGGTTACGAGGGTACGATTACCAATAAAACTGAATCAAAAAGTTCAGATTCAGGAACAGCCGCAAGCGCATCCGGATCTTCTTCGCAAACCTCTCAAACTAGCAAAAGCAGATACAAAGCTGATGCATGGACCGAGTGTAAAGCTGGCGTTGAATCCATGCTCTCCAAGCGCGGCAGTGTTTCAATAAGCAAATCCAGCGGTACTATTACCGTTACAGATACGGCTCCAGCACTACGCCGCATTGAAAAGTATATCGACAGCGTAAACGCAAAACTAGGCAAACAGGTAGCACTCAGTGTTCATGTGTGGGCGTTGGAACTTTCTGACAACACAGATACCGGCATCAATCTTAAAGTATTACTTGAAGGTTCTGGTCTTAAATTAGCTTCAAGCGTTGTAAACCCTTACCAAGTCATAGATGGCGCAAGTTCGCTTACTGCAACAATTCTCGGAAACGGACAGCTCAGCGGTTCTGAAGCAGTACTTCGTGCATTGAAAAAGAAGGGGCGTACGACTCTGCTCACATCCGGTAGCGGTATCAGCATGAACAACCAGACACTCCCTGTTCAGGTTGATCGTCGGATTGCTTACTTGGCTGGCACCAAGACGACCACCACAAACGAAAGCTCCAGCACAGAACTTACGGCTGGTGAGGTTTCTCCTGGCTTTGCAATGGCTGTTATCCCGCACATCCTTGATCGCCGACGTGTGATCTTGCAATGCAACGTATCTCTTTCTTCACTTGACAAACTTGTAGAGTTCAAATCTGGAGAGCAAACAATCCAGCTCCCACAGCTCTCCACTCGTAGTTTTGCGCAACAAATCAGCATGAACATGGGACAGACTCTTGTTCTTGCAGGGTTCGAGCAAGAAAAAGGTGTAGAGTCTGAAGGCGTCGACATATTCGCAGCTGGCCAAAGCTCCCAGCGTGAAAAACGCATCATCGTAATCACCATAGATGTGGAAAGCGCCGGAGACTTGAATGCATAGCGTCAAAATTAACGGCAAGCCCTATGCTGTCGGCCTGTGGTGGCAGGTTCTTAAAGGCAGCAAGAAACGGGATCAGCTTGCCCACATCCGTAAACAGGTTGCAGAATTTAAGGACGAGGACTTCAACTGCTATGTCATTCGCAAGTCTCAGTTCGGACTCGGTAATCTCACAGGGAAGATCAAATCATACCCGTCTCTCGCCTGCGCTCTGATCGATCGCACTCATGGCACTTGGATTGGCCGCTTTCTCCTTGAAGACTCTGACGGCAAACAACTCTGGTGGGTCTGCGCGATCAAGGACGGCAAACCACTTGCTGACGGCGATGCAATCTTCACCTCACAGCATGAAGCAGACAGACATCTTGAGAAAATTCGCGCGATTTCTAAATGGGAACACGAAGTACTCACAGAGACCGTTGCAGAAACAGAAGAGCATTTCAAAGGACTTTTAAAACCAGCTCAACGGCTTCATTCACTTGAAGAGAAAAGTGTTCCCTCTTCTGTACGGGTGATCGTAGTGCTGTTGATCTGCGCCGGCTTCTACATGGTCTACGCCAAATATGAAGCGCACAAACTTGCTGAGTTCAATCGCAAGCAGCAACAGATTCATGCTAAAGACGCTCAAAACAGACGTAAACAGCTTGAAAATTCGTCAGAACTATTCTTTCCGAAAGTCTGGCAAAAAGCTCCGGACGTTGCTCATGTTGCCGCACTCTGCGTACCGGCTATGCAAGACTTGCCGCTCTACAATCGAGGATGGGCACTTTTAAGTAGCACATGCGACACCTCGACGGTTCCAGCTCAACTAAAAACAGAATGGAAACACACCGCCGGCGCACGATTTGATGCACTACCTGTTGTGTTTGAAGAACCGGCAATTCTTGATTCGATTACGCCGACCAAGGCGTTCTCAACCCACGACCTCTACGTAAAGCGCGAACGCCCTATGAGTAATCTTCTCACCAAAGAAGAAGCAATGGGCAAAATATATCAGCTCACATCTGCTGCCCAGGCACATATCAGCTTGGCCTGGTCTCCGATCAAGACACACAAAGAAAGTGATGTAATCGGTGCCCCCTTGGTCTTCACCTCTCCGTGGCGTCACAGCAAATGGATGCTTTCCAGCATTCCAAGTGCAGCTATCACCGACCGATCCCTACTTACTTCACTTGATAAGATTCCTGGCATCGTAATCGCTCAAATCACCTACCTTCACCAAGGTTGGACAATCACGGGAGAACTCTATGTCCAAAACTAACATAAAAGCACTGGTCGTCATGCTGCTCTGCCTTGCCTTTGCAGCCACGGCATTCGCGGCTTCAGAAGAAAAGAAGCCAGTCCTTCCACTTCAACCTCCGACACAAGAAGAGACTGAAAAAGCTACTGACAAACTGAATGAACTCTTCAAGGAGGAGCGACCTACCGCTCTAAAGGCGGCAGGCCAAACTGAAGAAAAAAAGCTCTCTTCTTTGACTCCAGAAGCAAAAAAGGACGGAAAAACAGCGTCAGCTGACACCAAAATAGAAAAACCGGTTCATAAGGCACAGATTGAGCATTCAATGACCGATAAAAAGGCAAAAAAAGATACTGCCACAAACACTACACTTCCGGCCAAAGAAGCAGCAAAACTTAGTGCGCTCGATCTGCTCAAATCTGATTTGGAATTGCTAAACGTCAAAGTTGAAATCGCTCAAAAGCAAAAACGTCTGAAAGAGCTAAACCACTTCCTCAAGCCTGTAGCTGCGCCAAAGATCTATCGCTTCCCTCGTGCAAAGACCAAGAAAACCACACCGCCGGTCGTGCTCTCCATACAGGGCATTGGTGATGAGCTGACAGCCACCCTCCAGTTTCAAAGCAGCGGCAAACCTGTCCGTAC
>CALNYX010000007.1:0-5896 GCA_942490925.1 uncultured Chlamydiaceae bacterium
TCTCGTTGCGCAACTCTATTCAGTAGAAGTTGACCCAAGCAATAGAGGCGCGGCATCCGAACAGCTTATGAAAATTGTCGAGTCCGCACCTGTGCAGATGCGTGAAGAAATCTACAAAAAGGCAAACAGCATTTTGAACCCTTCCGAGTTAACAGACATGGTTAAACTCGCAAAAGTAGAACAGTCTGTCTTAGATAAAGATATTACGAAGGTAGAAGATTTGCGGCTGCAATTCGATGGCATTTCGTTGAAGCATCAACAGCAGCTAGAAGAAACGCTTCGCAAGGTGAACAAGGATGAAGTACCTGCGCTGACCATTGGGAAAGCAAACCGCATTCTTGCTCAGTTTGGATTCAAACAGGACTTGAGCAACAAAGAGAAGATGCGAAAATTTAATGATGCCCATGCGGTTTTGCAGTCGTTCTACAAAGAACGGAACCCTCGCAACTTGGTAGAAGAACAGGAAGCGAACGTGTCCTTTCGTGAATACATGGAGCAGGAAGGTATCATTCCTGATGGTGGGACGCTCTGGGGGGATAAAAACCTTACCCGGGCTGAAGCAATTGCTTCTCAGAAAATTGCCGAGTTCTTGCCGAATGTAAGCGAAGAAAATCAGAGCAAGATTATGGTCACAACCAAGGCTCTGGGTGTTGATGTGAAAGATGAAAAACAACTTCTTTCGCATAACAAAGCATGGCTTCCTGTGTATCAGCGTTTACCGGAAGAGCATCTTCAGCAGGTTGTGTCACTGCTTCAAGCAAAGAAACGAGTTGTTACTCCTCAGTCAGTTATGCAGGTATACGCACGGTTAACACAAAAGAAGGGGTAGCAGATGAATTCTCTAATGCCACTTGATACCACCAATGTTGATGATTCTATTTTTGAGGGAATTCCTGAAGCGGCCCCTGCGGTACAGTTGCAACAGACTGAAAAGCTGACAGTTGATGATTCAATCTTTGAAGGCATTCCGGCAAGTTCTGCACCTGCTATGCAGCAGGCTGTTACACGTAATCCGGATCTTGTTGCTGATGCTCAAAAAATCGCACAGCGCAAAGGCGTGTCTCCTGATCTGGTTGAAAAGAACTATGCGTATATGTCTGGGCAGGACAAAGCAGAGCGTATGCAGCGTCACCTTGAGTGGGTTGGTGCAACAGACACAATAGCTTTCATGGCTGATCCTGTAAAAGCGAGTGTCGCGCATGATGATGTGGAAGCACTTGCAGGGATTGAGCAGAAGGCAAATGTATTTCGTGCTGTGGGTAAAACAGCAGGCCGCGCTGTTCCTAAACTCTTTCAGTCTGGGAACCAAGCATTAGCATATTTTTCAGGAGCCTTTGATAGCGCAGCGAAGGGCGTTGAGCAGCTTACCGGCTTTAAGCGTGGTGGGTTGTTTGAGGAAGGGCAGGACTTCTTTCTTGCTCAGTCCAAGTACATAAATGATGAAGTCTTAAACTCTGAGCTGCTGGCAATCCCTGAGCATTTGCAGAAATCGTTGTGGGATAACCCACAGCTTTTAATGAACCCTGAATACCTTGTTACACAAGTTGGTGAAGCTGCTTCCAGCATGTTGCCTATGGTTGCTGCATACGTTGCAACAGGTGGCAGTCTTGCTGTGCCTTCTGTCGTTGGTGGTTTGCAGGAAGCTGCATCGTTGTACGAGGATCTTGTTCGTGATGGTGTGGATCAGGCTAACGCAGGGACAGCGGCAACCAGTTTTGGTGTAGTGGTCGGCTTGCTGAATAAAGTTGGTCTTGAAGAGCTTACAAAGAAGATTCCTACCAAAACTATTGTGCAAAACCTTGCCCGACGTGCTGCTGCCGGTGGTGCTGAAGGTGTAACAGAATATCTTGAAGAGCCATTTCAAGCGGCCTTTTCTGCGATTGCAAAAGGTAAGGATATGGACGGTATTATTCAAGACGTTGTTGCCAGCCTGAAAAATGTGGATGTGATACCAGGAGCGTTTTTGCTTGGTGCATCCGGTGCTGTTTCAAAGACTGCAGAGCAGGTTGGTAAGAAGGCAGAAGCAGCCCATGCAGGGACTCAAAATGCTGCACGACTTAGTGCTCTTTCTGAAGCTGTAACAGAGAGCAAGCTTGCAGAGCGTTCACCGGAAACATTGGGTGAATTTGTAGACTCTGTACTGCCTGAGTCGGCAAAAGAGCAATTTGTTGATGCTGAACAGCTTGTGACGCTCTTTCAGGAAGGCTTGCAGCACGACACAGGCAAAGCCGTAGAGGAAGGCGAAGAACCAGCTTCCTTGATGGATGTTGTTACTCGTCTGGATGTTTCTCCGGAAGCGTTCAAAGAAGCCTTTGATCAAGGTAAAAATATCGCCTTGCCCGTGCGTTCCATTATGCAAAATTTAACAAAGAACGAACGCGACCTGCTTATTCCACATTTGAAGGCAGACCCTCTTGCCATGTCAGAAGCCGAAAGTGTGCAGCTTGATTGGCAGGGCGAAGCAGAGCGCGTTTTTAATCAGTACGTAGCTAGTACAGAGCGGGACGATGCTCTTGCCTCGGAACAATCACGAGTTGTTGCGGGGTTGGTGGAACAGGGAGTGCATGAAGATGATGCCGCGCAGATGGCACAGGTTCCGCTTGCTTTTGCCCGTGCATGGGAAAGCTACGGCCTCGACGGTGTAGACTTTATGCAGCGCCTGCAGGTGGGTGAAAACGTCACTTCTGATGTGCAGGCCGGACTCTGGCAGGACGAACGTGGTTCTTTGTCATTTCTTCCAGATAGTAAATATCTCATCAAGCTTGCTTCTACTTCAGACAATTCT
Source organism: uncultured Chlamydiaceae bacterium (assembly GCA_942490925.1). Taxonomy (GTDB): domain Bacteria; phylum Chlamydiota; class Chlamydiia; order Chlamydiales; family JAAKFR01; genus CALNYX01. The sequence continues at coordinate 2,786 of CALNYX010000007.1, forward strand.
ACTTTTTTGCATGAGTGCGCACATGTGTTCCTTGCTGAGATGTCACGGGTTACTGGGCAGGCGCAGGTTTTCGAACAGGAAGCCACATCACCGGCTTTGGAAGCGATGATTGAAAAAGAGGAGCAGCTGGGCGTTCAAATGGACGAGGCTGCAAGCGACAGCGTAAACGCTCGTGATCCAGAAGGTGTGTTGTATGCAGACAAGGTTGAAGGCTGGGACACGATGGAGATTGGATTGCGCGTTATGGAAATTCAGTCCGATTTCTCTGCCAGCTTGAAAGCGTTGGAGCACGAGTACAACAAAGAGAAAGAGCGCCTTGGAACTGTTGTTAAGGCCGATCCAGTTCCCAATATTCCTCCCCAGCTGCAAAAGGACATGGCTATCCTTCGGAACTGGTTAAAGCTCCCAGACGGGAGCGCTCTCTCTACAATTCAGCACGAACAATTCGCCCGTGGTTTTGAAGCATATTTACGGGAAGGCGAAGCCCCTTCTATAGAACTGGCACAGGTTTTCCATAAATTCAGAAAATGGCTTGTGAGTATTTACAAGGACATTAAGGGACTAAACGTTCAAATCAACGATGACGTTCGCAATGTGTTCGACCGTATGCTTGCTACTGATGAGCAGCTAGCAGAAGCGCGGTACGTGAACGAGATGGTGGAGGTTGAACGTGCTCGCCTTGACGATCTGGAAGCAGACGAACAGGACATAGCCTATTTAGAAAAGCTTATGGCACAAACAGAGCGAGAAACTTCAAGTGCTATGGATAGGGCAACCCTGCGTGATCGTAATAAGCGTTTGCGTAAAGCAAGGGAAGATGCACGGGCTGTTGTGGAAAATGAACCTGTATACCAAGCAATTTTGTGGATGAGTAAACGTAGGGGGTTAGATGAAGCTTACATGCTCGAGTACTACGGGAAAGATACCGTTAAAGACCTTCGTCAGAAACACCGCGGACTGATTAAAAAAGATGGCTTGCATGGTGATGATGCAGCAACTGAGCACGGGTATGATGACTCAGATGCAATGGTGTATGCCATGGTTGATGCTCCTTCTTTCAAAGAGCGTGTAGAGCAACTTGCTGAAGAGTTTTTTGCGTATGAAGAAGCGCAGGCAAATCCAGATGAAATTGTTCTCGCTGGAGAGTCTTACGGGCTGTATTTGGAAAAATACAACGCCATGCTTGCCAAACAGATTAGAAGTAAGACCTACAGCCCACGTGAGTATCTGCGTAGCTTTGTGAAGAGCACAAGCGCAGCTACAAAAGTACGTGAGGCCATGCGGTATGATGTTCACCAGCATACCATGCGTAAGCATAGCAAGTTGCGTGAAGAAGCAGCTGTAGAGCGCAATGCAAATGCAGAGGCTTTTCATTTGGAAAAAGTGCGTCTCGCTCATGAATTTATTGGCGAGTCCGTGCGTGTGCGTGAGGAAGTAAAGAAGATTACAGACCGTGCCAAGCGGTTCGCTAAAAGCAAAACTATAGATAACCACTGCCGTGACCATATCCGCGTGTTGGTGCAGCGGTTTAATCTTGGTGGCAAATCTCTTGTGCCGGTTAGTCCGGATCATATGAGTAGCTTGAAAACACTCATAGAAAGCCAGAACGACATTATGGAAACCGCCCCTTCTTTCCCAGAGTGGCTTGTGGAAGGGAGTACGGCGGTGAACTGGGTTGATCTTACTGTGGATGAACTTCGCACTCTTGATGATCTCCTGAAGTATTTGCAGCACCAAGGCCGCGAACAATCCAAAGAGAACGAGCGTGTCTCTAAGGAGCGTATAGACAACGCAGCAGAGGCATGTACGAAGGATGCTGAAGGACGTAAGCGCAAAACGCATGAATACGGAACTGTTATGCGCAAGGTGATGGATGCAAAAGACAAGATTGTGGCCTCCCTCGATACCCTTCAGTACCTCTTTTCCTCTTTCGATACCGAGAATGACACCGGAAAAGACGGGGTACGTGGCAACAACATTTCCATGATTTTTGATCCGCTGGTGGAAGCGCAAAACAGCAAGTCTCGCATGTGGAGTGATATGCAGGTGAAAATCAAACCTGCACTTCGTCACCTGCGCAACACTGCGCGGAAGTGGGAAAAGCAGCACGGTAAAAGCTTTACTCGTATTATGCTTACTGATGATCTACGCAAGCAGATTGGCGAAGGGGCAGATGTCGATCTTGATGGACAGAAGTATCTAGAACTCCCCGTGCCGGCAATTTTGCAGGAAGACGGGCGTAAATGGACAGCAGATTCTATTTTAGGGCTTATGCTGCAAACAGGGACGAAGTCCAACCTTGAACGTGTATATGCCGGTTATCCTGATTTCAAAGAAAACCATGTGCTCGCATATCTGAAGAGTATGCTTACCCATGAAGATTGGGATGCAATTCAACAAATCTGGGATGCAGTAGATACATTGTACCCAGAAATAGACAAGGTGCATAAGCAGCTCAACGGCTTCAACATGTCTAAAACTGAAGCTTTGCCGTTTGGCATCGAGCGCGGCGGTAAGATTAAAAAGTACCAAGGCGGCTATTTTCCTGCGGTCTATGACAGCACATTGCCGCAAACTCAGTTTGTAAAACAGTACACTGAGCTTGATGAGCTTATTTCTCGTGCAGAAGCAATCAACCAGACTCCTGCCGCACGTTCCGGCTTTACTAAGGGACGTAAAGCAAAGGCACCAGGCTTTCCGTTAAAGCTTTCTGTAAATGTTGCTGTAGAGCATTTGTACGACACTATTCACTACGTGACTCATGCAGAAGCGTTACGTTTTGCGGATAGGCTTACTCGTCACCAGAAATGGGAGCGTGGATATACAGATGTGATGGGTAGTGCTGCATATGATGCGGTGCGTGGACATTTGAAGGCAATTGCAAAGCCGGAAAAGCCAGTGCGCGATATTTGGCAACGTATTGGGGAGAACCTGCGAACCGCTGCGACACCGTTTATTCTTGGTTGGAACTTTGGCGTTGCCACAAAGCAGGTATTTTCCCTTCCTGGTGGTGTGCATGACATTGGCATGAAAGAGTTCTGCAAGGGACTGAAAACGGTCATGTCCACGAATCCACGTAAGCAGATGAAATGGATTCATGAAGTGTCACCG
>CALNYX010000008.1:0-3038 GCA_942490925.1 uncultured Chlamydiaceae bacterium
TTCCTTCACCATCAACACAGCAAGTGATCTCTCGGCCTAATGAGACTGACCACATTTTCTTGACCTTGCCTCCAGCATTCTGGTGGGCAATAAGCTCAGCAGCCTCTGTCTCAAGCTGGTCATAAGGGATTAACGATTCTGTCATTTGACTGTCCTCTGGATTAGTTGAATGAATATCAAAAAAACATGATAAATGATTAATAAAAACTTGTACACCCTATTGACTCCTACCTAATAACGTGTACACTCCAATAGTTGATTAAATTTATGTCGAGGAGACACGTTATGGATAAGCAAGTTCTAGTACACAATAAATATGAAATGGGCATTGCGCCTTACCGTCACATTGGAGTGTGGTCAGCTCCTACAGCAGCACTTGCTGAAGCTAATACAAATGCATACAACAATGCTTGGGCTTCAAAGCCAGCGTGTTGCCACTGCTCTTGTGACCATTGTGGTACTGGTATTGTTCACCATCACATCATCCAAGACTCAACTGGCAAGAAGTTTGCTGTTGGCTCTAGCTGTATCGATAAGCTACATGACACAAAGCTTACAAGTGCGGCAAAGCATGCCGAGAAATTACGTCAGCGTGAAATCAGAAGAGCCAAGGCTCAAGCTGAGCGTGATCGCATTAACTACATCGCTGAGCTTAGACGCGATGCTGAGCGTGTTGTGAATGGTGGCCTAACAGATTACGAAGTTGAGCAGGAAGAGCTGGCTAAAAAAGAAGCTGCGCGTAAACAGCAATTTGCAAACGCTGGTGAAGAAATCATCAGTATCCTTAAAACTAAAAATGGCGACTTTTGTGCTGGCCTTGTGTACTCAATGAAGCAAGGTTTTATGCCTGATGGGTACGCTAAAAATATCTGCATTGAAATCATTGCTAAGCAATCAGGCCGCAAAGGATCAAAAAAATACGAGGCCGCACTTCCAGCAGCTCATGATCTATTTGAAGAAACTGAAGCAAAATTCGAAGCCTTGAAAAAGGCTTGAATCCATTCTATATTCGTGTACACTTTAATAGTTGACTAAATAAACCAAGAGGAATCAAGCATGAACACTTTACACATCACAGTCGAAGGCAACCAAGTAATTTCACGATTTAATGGCGAAGGCGAAGGAACAGCAATATGCGGCTATGTAAGCGATCAGCAGGTAGAGGAAATAATCGCTCGCCACAATGAGTCTGAAAAAATAAACCCATCCAGACAAAACGCTAAAGCAATTAGAGGCTAGATAACCAGCCAAGCCATAAAACGCGATGCCCATTAATTTGGGCTTTCGCAGTAGAAGTGTTGATAAATTACCGAGGAAATAAAAATGTTGTTTTCAGAATATAAAGAAAAAGTTCTTACCCTTCTTGCTGCTGGTCTGATTGAAGAGTCAAACAAAACTCCAGCTTTCGACACAGTGGTTTCTCACCTGTCATTTATCGCGGAATACTATACTGCGCCATCGGCTCACGTTAGCGATCCTGAGTACCATCTATCACAGCTTGAAGAGAGCTTGGTAACCATTCACGAAACTGGCTACACAAAAGGATAATCTGGAGACACATCATGAATAAATTCAAAAACGATCCTGACTATGGCGACTACCTTTACGAGCAAGAAAAGGATCGTCAAATCGATGCGGCAATCGAGCGACAAGCTCAAAAAAAACTCGATCAGCAAGTTAAAGATTTCTGGAACAAAGATATCTGCATGACTGATTCAAACCATAGCCGCGACACAGTGGTTTTTTATAAAGGCCAGTTCATTGGCTCATACCCTTCGCTTAGATCTGCTAACGCGAAAGCTGAAGAGCTGTACGATAAAATCTGGAATCAAGCAAAAGGAGTAGCGTAATGTCACGCAAAGATTATCAAGTTGAAATTATCGAAGAGTTAATTCCTAAAATTCAAAAAGCAGGTTTCCGAGTCTTTATTGCTGAGCGAGGAACTTATGGTTTTTATACCGACAAAGAAGGCTCAAAAGTTATTAGCTTTCAAGCCGATCTTGGTGGCGTGAGCTTCTCAGGAAACTACCGATCAAAACAAGATGGTACTGGATGGCGCATAGGCGAAAACCTAACTGAGTTTGCAAATGTTTTTGTAGCTCCTGTTCCGTATTGGGCATCGTCCAATTATACCATAACAACACTTGAGCAACATTTGGCGCAATACCAATCAAGTTCAAAATACACAGAGCAGAAAGAATCATAATGAAACTGAAAACTCTGGCAGAAAAAAGTGGTGTGGCTTATTCGGAAAAACCGAATGGTCACATCCAACTTAAAGGTGAGCTACTGGTAAATTATTATCCAGAAAGCAAAAACAGATCTGCCTATGTTGCTGGCACAAAAAAAGCAATTAAGCATGTGTCACCAGAGCAAGCAATTAAAATGTGTTTTGAAGCTCCAAAGTCTCAAGGAAAAAAAGATAAACGAAAAGGCAACAGCAGACCAAAACGAAGAGCTATGCTCAAAAAAGGAATTAAGAATTGTTTTTGGTGTGGAGCATCTCTTAATCTAGATAACTCCACCATCGAACACATTATTCCTTTGGCGCGAGGTGGTTTGGATAACGCCAACAACAGAACACTTGCTTGTGAAAAATGTAATCAAAAACGAGGCAGTAACATGCCAGAACTGGAGAAAGAAAATGGCTGACATGGTAAAAATTGAAGATGAGCTTTACGAGGACTTTGATAAAAAAGCTGAAGAGATTGCTGAAGAAAGAAACTGTACTGTTTTTTATCCTGAAGCAAATCAGCTAACAATCGATATCGATGACGAAGATCAGTACCAAAATTTTCTAAAACGATTCAGCGAGTTTGTCGCCTTCACAGATTATATGTGCAGAATTGAAGAACTGCCATCTAAATCTGGACTGCCGCACCGACATATTATTGTTCACACAATTAATCCATTTACAGAAATTGAGAAGATCGCAATTCAGTTTGCTCTGGCCTCTGATCCTGTTCGTGAAACCTTAAACCTCTGGAGATTTTTTCGAGGCGTAGAAAAGCCAAGTAGATTCTTTCAACCAAAGGAAG
>CALNYX010000009.1:0-1171 GCA_942490925.1 uncultured Chlamydiaceae bacterium
TGGCCAAAATGTGGGTGCCCGAGTTTTGCTCAGTAAAAACCTCGAATTCAAGAATTTTTGCCGTCTTTTTCCAAGCACTGTGCGCATACCAGAGCTCGCACGCACGACAGCAGAGAGGAAAACTACGTGTTTACTACTGTCGATAAGAGCGTAGTAGTACGAAGAGAATCAAAAGCTTACAAACTTTTAACCTTACAGGCACTAGCTAGTCTAATTCTTAGCTGGGAATTCACAATGCAGGCAAGCAACACGCACCACGGCAGTAATAAGCGTCTATTCTTGCGAGATTGTTGCCTCTTCGTTCCCTCCCAAAGGTGCATAGCAGTTCATCCAATACAGTTTCCTGTTTGAATGGCTCCACTACTTCCAATAGCATTGTTTACATGGAAAAGGGGGCAGAAGCAGCAGCCACGTGTGGCAGCGGCTGCGCGCCTCCAACCACACAGGAACTAGCCAGTGATCAGTCAACAGTCGTTTTCGATACGCACTTCATGCTCCATTGTTGACTTCATCATTGACAAAATACCATGTATGCAAGTTCTGTGTCTGCCAAAAGTACTAAAAGTGCCAACCAAAAGTATAGTACATGATGATAGACACACAGTCTGTGCGACCCGTCCGCCGCGGAAATATGATAGAAAAGTAAAAGTTCCACAGCGACTTCAGCAAGTGACAAATGAACAATATACAGCATCATAAAGGCACAGATATCATTTTCAGGGTCTCAGGAAGTAAGGATAAGAAAAAGATTTGCTGTACTGGACTGTTACATTCATCCAAAAAGCCCTTCCGGAGCGCCTGCAACTGCACTCAAGGTGCCGTCCCGAAATGGTTCCGAAAAGTCACTCTTCAAGCATACAACAACCCCATCACTTCTCTAATCGAAAATCATACCCTAGGTTCATGAATATTGGCCATAGGAACAAATTTGTTGCATCCGAATGGTAGCAAATACATGACCAAACTTCTCTTCTTCTCGTGTGAATTGAGAATGCTCCATACCGGGGCTCCAATACCCAAATCTCATACAAAAAACGATATTCTACATTCAATAAAAAGAAATAGACTGATTGGCATGGTGCTGGTATAGAGAAACTGGGTCGCTGTCGCTGGAATTAGCCAGAGGTCGACATTGTTGTGTTGTGCAGTTTGTGCATGAGATTTGAATTGA
>CALNYX010000010.1:0-8925 GCA_942490925.1 uncultured Chlamydiaceae bacterium
CACAAGCAGATGATTTTTTACATGCAAAAGAGCAGAATGCAAATAAGTGCGTGTTTCTGCCCTGTGCAGTTCTCTTTTGCGCGTGAGAATTTTCATGCAAACCGTCGAAAAGATTCTGTTTAACTGGTGAACCAGTCATTTTGTGACAACATTTGAAGCAATGCATTCATAAACTTCATCAAAACCTTCTTTGCTGACATTTCATCTTCATTGTCATGAGGAGAAACAGTGCAAGCATTTAAAACATTGTGTTGTTTCCACACTGCAAACAACCATCAGTTTCAGCAGAACTTCAATTTCTCTGGGCAGCTCTGTGTTTTTTCGTCCACACAAGAAAATTAAAAATATAAATATTTTTTACTTCGCAATGTTTTCTTCTTTCGAAATAACTGGTTTTCCAGTAATTTTAAACATGTCACAGTTCTGATCGTGATCATGACTGGAGCAAACCAGAGCATGACCACGATCCTGCAACACTCAAAAATGCAGCACCTCAAAATCACAACAACATGACCAACGAATTTGTTCAGACGGTCGACGAAATCACGGAAGAAGATGTTGATCTGAATGAACTTCAACAACTCGGCCGTGAAATGCTGCTGGACCTGGTGGAAGAAGAAGACGCAGAAAACAAGTCAGGGGTGTTGATTGGCAAAGGCGGAACGGACAAGTCAACAATGATCAATGCCGCCCTGTGCGAAGCACAGCAAAAGCACGGGGTCGAAAGCGTCATCAAATTTGCAATGACAGAGATGGCTGCAACAGTCATTGGTGCATCTGCTCTTCACAGTTCGAAACATGGGCTTAGTTTCCCAGTCGGTCGGCAACAATTCAAAGAGCTCAGTGGCGATCGACTCATTCGTTTGCAAACGAGATTCGCAAATGTCAAACTCATCATAATTGATGAGCATTCGATGCTCCGTTCAAAGGAGCTGTGCTTCATTGATCATTTTCTGCACCAAATTTCTGGCAAAAACAAGCTCTTTGGTGGCTTTGCTGTGTTGTTGGTTGGAGATCCGGCTCAAATTCCTGCGGTGCTTGGCAAAACATTGTGGGATTCCAGTGCCAAAACTGAGCATGACAAGTTTGGCCAAATGTTTTGCAAGGGATTTTTCAAGAAGGTTGTCGAGTTGTTGGATGTGGCGCATGTCGCCACTGACCAAGGCTGTGGAACTGTCGCAGGCGCTCCCACTCGTGAAGAATTCCTAGCCATTCTTGACCGACTTCGTGATGGTGAAAGTCAAAAGAGGATTGGCTTGAGACAGCAGAGAGTTCTTTCTTTTTGTTGATGTGATCCATCAGTGCATTGGGATTCTTCTTTGTGTCGCGCCTGGTGAGACCACACTTGTCACTGCAGTTGTCATGGAAGATGCCATCCAATTTAAACATTTCCCTCCATTTCTTCATGTGCTTGCCACAGGGGCAGCAGTTCAATGTCGTCACGGTTTAAAACTGGCAAAAAACGGAATTTCCAGCAACGGCGACATCACACACATAATTTCCACTGTCAATGTTTCTGAGCTTTAATCTGCAAATTCAATCATTCCAATTGATTCTGCAGTGTTTCTTTAAAGTGTTGCAGCAAGTAGAGACAGTGAAATGGGGCATGCTAAAGGATTTACAATCCATCATTTTCAAATGCAGCAGACAAGACGTGTGAGTCTCGCCGATGCCCGAAAACTTCGTCAATGTCACTTGCGGTGCAAAAGAAGTGAATGGTGTGATTTTTTGGCTGGAAAAAAGCAGAAAAATCACTGAAATGGATTGACACGACAACGATTGCATGAAGCGCAAAATGACACAGGTCAACACATTTTGGTTCTTCGAAGACAACTAGACCGAAAAAAGACAACACACACACAAACACATGTGTGCACTTATGTCATGTCACATGTCAACATGTGTCACATGTCATTATGCTGCCCTGTTCAGAAATTCGCGTTTGCAAAGCCACAGGATCATCATTTTCAGAAGCAAACCGCAAAACTGAGCCATCGTTGCGTGCAGCGACCAAAACTGCATCTTGACAGGTTTTCAAATTCTCAGACGCGTGTTGCAATGCATTGCCATTTGTGGATGCTGCGACAAGAACTCCATTTCGGTCGTTTTTCAAATTCTCAGAGGCATGTTGCAACGCATTGCCATTCATGACAACAGTTCAGTCATTCTTTGAGTTCTCCGAGGCATGCTCTGATGCTTTCCAAGGCAGAAAACACTGGCTTGTGCAAATCGTCTGATTTTCGGTCGAAACGATCTCTCACAAATAGAAATATTGTTGCAAAATGACTGGTTCACCAGCTAAATAGAATCTTTTCGACAGTTTGGTCGAAACGGTCTCTCACAAATAGAAATGTTGTTGCAAAATAACTGGTTCACCAGCTAAATAGAATCTTTTCGACAGTTTGGTCGAAACGGTCTCTCACAAATAGAAATGTTGTTGCAAAATGACTGGTTTGCCAGCTAAATAGAATCTTTTCGACAGTTTGTATAAAAATTCTCTCTAGAAAAAGGGAAAAATGTTGTGAAACAACTGGTTGTCCAGTAAATTTAAACAGGTTCTGGGCACAGAGATTAAATGCTGGGTTGGAACCTGCACACGCACGTGATGAGTATCCTTCAGCGAACAATTCCGGCACCAGCCTCAACAAAGCAAGCGCATCGTGTGAGTGAAATTTTGGTGAGAACAGTTGACATCAGAAAAACGCCAGCGAACCGACACAAACCAACTTCATGAAGGTGCCACAACAGTTGGTTGGCACAAACAGCAGCTCATGCCAAGCCGGTTTGGTGTCTCATGTCCTGTGCCAATCATCTCGACTGTCTGCATGAAATGTGCATGACAGCCAGTGATGATTGATTCGTTGAAGCTCTCCACTGTCTTGTTGACTGTCTTGTCCAGCATGTGAAAGCACAGCTTTTGTTGCAATCCACAACTACTTTAGAACTGTGCTCGTGCTCTCAAAGATGAACAGTGATCTCAAAACCATCTGTGGTGTGTTCGGCCTCAGTGAGGCAGCAGTGATCACGCTGAACCGGGCAGGGACACACACATTTGAAGACCTCAGGAGCAAGCAGACCTGTCTGAAACAGCACACCGTTGAAGGCGTGGGCATGTTTCTTCAAGGATTGCTCTGCGTTGCTGTCAATTGGCACGATTGGTTCGAACAGGAGCATGGAAGGAAACCCAACATTTGCTCTGAGTTCACCACGGAAAGTTGTGAGATCTTTCATGAAAAAGAACTCAAGAAGGAGAAACTCAAGAACGATCGCGAGATTGTTCTTGCCCTTCTAAACTGTGATGGACGTGCTTTGCTGCATGCTTCGGATGAACTCAAGAACGATCGAGAGATTGTTCTTGCCGCGGCAAACAATGATGGACTTGCTTTGCTGCATGCTTCGGATGAACTCAAGAACGATCGAGAGATTGTTCTTGCTGCAGCAAACAATGATGGACTTGCTTCAGAGTTTGCTTCGGATGAACTCAAGAACGATCGAGAGATTGTTCTCGCCGCAGTGAACAATGACAAAATGGCTTTACAGTTCGCTTCCGTTGAACTCCAGAATGATCAAGAGATTGTCCTTGCCGCTGCAATGAACAATGGATGTGCTTTGCGGTTTGCTTCGAATGAACTCAAGAACGATCGAGAGATTGTTCTTGCTGCAGTGTCCAATGAGGGATTTGCATTGGAACATGCTTCGGATGAACTCAAGAACAATCGAGAGATTGTCCTTGCTTCAGTGTCCAATGGTGGACATGCGCATGCATTGGAACATGCTTCGGCCGAGCTGCAGAATGATCGAGAGATTGTTCTCGCCGCGGTGAACAATGATGGGGATGCTTCAGAGTTTGCATCGGATGAACTCCAGAACGATCGAGAGATTGTTCTTGCCGCTGTGTCCAACGAAGGATTGGCATTGCAGTTTGCTTGGGATGAACTCAAGAACGATCGCGAGATTGTCCTTGCCGCAGTAAACAATGATGGAGATGCTTTAGAGTTCACTTTGGATGAACTCCAGAACGATCGTGAGATTGTGCTTGCCGCAGCAAACAACAATGGATGTGCATTTCGGTTTGCATTGGAAGAATTGCGGAGCGACATTCATTTTATTGTCTCTGCACTGCTCAGATCTGAACGGCATTGGAGGTCAGAGGAAATTGTTGACAATGCATCTGCCGATGTCAAAGAAAAGCTTCGAACAGCAGTTGCCATGCGCAATGAGCCAGGAGGTCTCCTTCATGCTCTTGGCGGAGATGACTCTGCCACTTTGCAAACATTTCTTTCCACTGAAGCAGCAGCAGAAATAAAATGCTGCAAATTTCTTCGAGGCGTCCAGCTGCATGGTCTCCCAAAGGAAGTGATGGAGCACATTGCAAAACATGAAGATGTCGAAAAAAGACTTTGTGAGCTGCGATTGGTGGAAGAGGTTCTGCCGATCATCTTGGCCTGTCGGCATGGCGACGGAAGTGACGGCTCTGCTTGGTGGAAGCTTCTCCAAGATTGCCGACACGGAGCTATTCTGCAATGAAATGCCCAAGTCCATTGTTCTGATGCAACACATGCAGCAGGCAACAAATTGACTTTTCTTGTCATTGACACATGACTTCCATGATTTCGGATGGCATTTGGTTCAGTTAAAGTCTTCGAAGACAATTAGACCGAAAAAAGATAACACACATGCAGTTTCTTTTCCAATGCAAACACATGTAAATATGTTGCATCCGTGTCTGACTTCGTCTCGATGGCATGTCAAAAGTGTCTAAAACGCGGACAGATTTTTCTTCGAGTTCTTCAATTTGTCTTTTGTGTCCATGATGAGATTATTGAGTTCACTGATGTCCATCTGGATCATGTCAAGATTGGAGAGGAAAGTTTGAACTTCTGCTCGGGTTTTTGCATTGGACATTGCCTTGATGTGGTGTGAAATTTCTTGGTCGGCCTTTGCAAATGCTTGAAGCATGTTGCCAAGAGCTTCAAAATGGTTGCTGCAGGAACTCATGTTTTTGTTGTGTGGCTTTGAGAAAAATGAGATGGTTGTGAAGGTGCGAGTTGAATGGTTTGAGTGGATGACTTCTTTTTTTTGTAATTGTTGCAGTCATGGATTTTTCCAAGGCTTTAAAAATTTATTTTTTATGTTTTAATCATAATTCATCATAAAAACGAAAGGGAAAAGTTTTGTTTTTGAAAAATCCTGATGTTTCCATTGTAATTTGAAAACGGAGACGGATGTTTTTTGAATGCACCTCAAATGACAGCAGATTTGAATCTCACAGTTTCAATTGTCGACATTTCAGTGCGATGCTTTCTGTGCCATCTGAGGAAGAAAAGCAGACTGCTGTTGCAAATTTCTTGACTGATTTGAGTTCATGTCACATTGAGATTGTTGATGGTGTTACTGGCAAGAGAGAATTGAAGGCTGTCACATGTGCTGTTTGTGACAGCATTGCAAAATGTCCGAGTTGGGCAACATGGATTGACATTGACGAATTTGTGGGTCTTTGCACTGTTTCAAATCTGATGAAAAGTGCACTTTCAGATGTTTGCAGAGAAGACATTCTTGAACATTGCACTGCTCCGCATGAAGAACTTCATCAATTTGTGCTTTCACCTTGTTCAGTGACAAAAGGAGATTCTGTGCTTGTTTGCCAAGACTGTTTGCACCACATGAAACTTCAACAAGCCAAATGCAGCAAAAGCAAATTTCCACCGAAGAATGCAATTGCAAATGGATTTTTGATCGGAGAAGCTCCACAAGAACTGAAGTGTCTCAATGAGGTGGAACTTGCTCTTGTGAGCAAAGTGAAGACACATTCCTGCATCTGGGTTTTTCGTGCTGGTTGTCATGAACAAGTTCGTGGGTGGCACACATTCTTCAAGAATCGCACAACTGCAAACATGTCAAGCATTCAAACTTTGCAAGATGCCGGACTCCAGGGGAACACAATGGTTGTTCTTTGTGGTCCATTCACATCGACTCAGTGAGCGAATGCTGTTGAGGCAACAAGCATTGAACCGAACAAGGTCATGGCTGCATTCAGATGGTCAGTGGCAAATAATTTCCACTGCTCAGAAAATGACATTCCTGATGAGAATGATTTTCCTGATGTTGAAGTCATGGAAGAAAAAGTGTAAGTCATCAGTGATTGATTGATTGATTGATTGATTGTTGAATCGTTTGTGTTTTTTTCTGACATTGTTTGTGTTTTTCAGGAAGACAGTTGAAAGCAAAAATGTTGACATTGAAAATCAAACATCGATGACTTACATTTTTCCCAACTCCTCATTGCCGGAGAAAACAAATGGTGGATTTAAATCTCAGGAAGAATTGAAAAATTTTGTTTTTGAGTTTCAAGGCAAACACCGATGGAATGGCACTCTGCATGCACGTCCGCTTGCTGGACATTTGGCAGATCACCAAGGAGACACGATTGCTCAGGCATTCCCCTTGCATTTTCCTTTTGGTCACACTGGATTGAGTGAGGATGTTGCTGTAAAGAAAATGGCAAGCATCAAGGGCAACAAAAAAAGTGTTTCTCGCAATCGGTTGGACGTTTTGCGGAAGTTCTTGCAACTTCGTGTTCCTTGTTTTCATTCACCAAGATTTAATTTGATTGTTGAAAATGTGATTTTGAAAGAATCGGTCTTTCAATCTGCGCGTGTGTTTTGTTGTTTAAAACATGCTGATGGTTCAAACATGGCCAATCAGCATGGTTCAATGACTGCAAACGATTTAAGAGTGGCAACACAAGCTGCTCGAAAGAAACACGGCTCACAACATTCCACAAAAGCTTCCAATCGATTTTTGAAATCTATTTCAGCTTCTTGTGCAGCATTGCCACATTCCAATGAATCTGCGAAGAATGCACGCCGTGTCTGTTTTTCCTTTTTGATTCATCATGGATTGCCAGCAATTTTTCTGACTGTCACACCGGATGATGGCCGCGATTTTCGCATTGTTTTGCATGCCAACGCAAAAAAAGTTTTTTCTTTTGGAGAAAATGACATTGCTTCTGTGACGGACAATGAGACACTGGCAGACTTTAAACTGCGTCAAAGAGTCAGAGAGAGTCATCCAGGTTTGTGTGCTGAAGAACATCAGAGAACAGTTCATCTTGTCATTGAGCATCTTTTTGCTTGGGACGAAGAAAAACAGTGCAGTGTTGGAAAAGGGATTTTTGGTGAATTGGAAGCATGGTGTCTTGCAACAGAAGAGCAAGGCAGAAAAACACTCCATGGACATTTTCTGTTGTTCACAAAGAATTGGAATGAAGTTTCAAGTGAACTGCAGAATGTTAAACATGGAGTTTCTTTTTCTCAAGCAAAGAAACAAATCAAGACGTTTTTCGACAATGTGTGTTCAGCGCAATTGTTTTCGGAATTTGGTCCATCGAAACCTCTCAGTGAACAAGCAGTTTTTCATCATGAATGTACTCGCAGAGATCGAAATCCAAAGCATCGGCGCTGCACCCCCCAAAGAGTTGATGATCAAGCATTTCGTGAAATGCGTCACAAGAAAAAATGCAATGAGCACAGAGGAATCATTGGTAAATGCAATGCATGTGAATCGACATTTTTGGCTCAAGATTTGGTTGAAAATGCTTTGCGATGTCACTCAGGAATAAACGGGAACAACAGGAACTGCTTTGATTTTCCGAGTGTTCACAACAAACGACTTGACATGCATGTTTGCGAACTGCAAAAAGATTTTGAATGGATCAATGGAGATGACAAAACGAAAGCAATTCGTTGCTTTGCTTGCAATGCTTTGACAAATTTTCATTTTGTCACTCACACAGTTCGATGCTTCAAAAAAGACTCTGAGTGTTTTGCAGACTCACCTGAACCGCCTTGTGAGACAACTGCAATTGCATTTGATGCTGAAATGTCCACATGGACAGACTGGTGTGCACGAGAGTCACCAAAGGGGACATTCCGAATTGATCCAAAAAGAAACTTAGAAGATGCCTTCATAAACAAGCACAATGAATTGATGACAATGGCTCTTGGAATCAACAACAATGTCAGTGCAGCAATAAATGGATCTTCCGTTTTTTACTGCACAGGATGCAATGCTAAATCGCAACAGAAGGAAGAGCGTGAAGCACATGAAAGTGTTTCTAGAGTCATGTTGAATGTTGTTGAAAGACAACAACAGGAAAACACACTGCGTGAAATGTCACCGAGTCAACTGGGTTTTAGACGAATGCTTGCAGGAATATGCACTCACAGCAACAGTTACATTTTGGCAGCTCCCATGGCACATTATTTGGCTTTGAATGATTCTCGTTTTCATTTTTCCCATGACCATGATTATTTTCCTGTTCATGGTCTTGAAAGCATGCTTTTGCAAAAAGACATGGTTGTGACTTTCCGACAAGAAGATGGCAAGCAAATCCCACATCACAGAGCCATGGACTGCATTTGTCGACCAGAGAAGTTTGAAGATGTGTCACCAATGGCTTTTTGTGGTGAGACAGAACGTGTTTCATCGTCGAAAAACAACACTGAAAAATACGAATGTTTTGATTTCACGGAAGACTACCCATTAAAAAAATCATTTGTTTGCAGAAAGCTCAGCAAACCAGTTGTTCCAGTGCTTCCATGGAATTGGTTGCCAAACACAAAGTCACTGGGGAAAATGCTGCAAAACGAACCATCACAAATTGACACCAATGAGTTTCAAAAGCGTGAAAAACATGCTTTGCATTTCTCAATGTTATTTTCTTCATTTTGAAGCTTTGATGATCTTGTGTCTGAAGGGTCACACCAGGAAATGCTGCGACAAAAGTTATTTGCTGATGCGATCAATGAATCCATGTTGAAAATTGCCAACAACATCCAAAACATTTGCAACTCATTGGACTCGGGACGTTGCGATGATGTTTTAAATGCTCACACTGTTTCTCCTGATGACATTGAAGATGAA
>CALNYX010000011.1:0-26130 GCA_942490925.1 uncultured Chlamydiaceae bacterium
ATTTACTGAGTTTAATTTGCTTGTAACTGATTTAATTTTTTGATTAAGTTGTTTAACTGACCTTATTTGATTTTCTCCAAAATTGCGCTATTTGAATAAAACTTATGGGGAATAGTATGGGGAATAACTCCTCTTCATACCACGTATTTTGATCCGCCGTGTATATAAAAATGTGGGGAATACGATCGATGGCAACAGTTAAACGACATAAGACAGATTACAAAGGCGTGTTTTTCATCGAAGGGAAAGACCCAAGTACTGGCGTTCCTGAGAGAATTTTTTACATTCGTTACTATAAGAATGGAAAGTCTGTTGAGGAAAAGGCAGGCCGACAACACAAAGATAGAATGTCACCAGCCAAGGCTAATAGACTGCGCGTTCTTCGGCTTTCTGGAAAGGCTGACTCCAACAATGAGCGGAGAGCAAAGCAGCGTGATGATCGAAGTACAAAGACAGTGGAACGTCTTTGGGAAGCCTTTTATGAGTACAAGCGTTCTAATCGAAGCATTAATGATGATCGCAATAGATGGAACAGATATTTGTTGAATGATTTCGGGAAGAAATTGCCTGAAGAGGTTGTTACAACTGACGTTGATAAGCTGCGGGCTAGGCTTGAAGATAAAAGGCTTGCTCCAGCGACTGTGAAACAGGCTTTAGTGTTGCTGAAACGGATTTTAAATTTTGGAGCAAAGCGCGGCCTATGTGCGCCTATTAATATTTCTACATTACACTTTGAAATGCCGAAGCTTAACAACATGAGAACAGAAGATCTTAACAAAGAACAGCTCGCAAGTTTATTTCATGTTCTTGAAAACGATCCAAATAGAATGATCGCAAACATGATGCTGTTGGCTCTTTATACGGGAATGCGTAAGGGAGAAATATATAAATTAAAATGGGAACATGTAGACTTCGAGCGTGCGTCCATCTTTCTTGAGGCTCCAAAGGGACAAACTGATCAACGTATTCCTCTCAACTCAGCTGCCAGAAAAGTGCTTGAAGCCCAAATGCATTCAGAAAGTGAATATGTATTTTACGGTCGAAAGAAAGGGCGGCTGCGTGAAGTGAAGTCTTTTAGAAGGATTTGTAGAGAAGCAGGGCTTCCAGAATCTTTTCGACCAATGCACGGGCTGCGGCATGTTTTTGCATCATCCCTCGCAAGTTCCGGCAAGGTCGATATGTTTGCGCTTCAGAAGTTGCTTACGCATAAAACACCAGCAATGGTTCAGCGTTATGCTCATTTGAGAGATGATGCTTTGAAGAATGCTTCCGAGGTTATTGGAGATAGTTATTAGTTGTAAGATATAAGAATGAGAAACGCCTACCTGGTTAACTAGGTGGGCTTTTTTATTATTAGGTTTTGTGTTGGAAAAACAGGCAGTAGGGTTACTGTGGTGTTTTAGTTAAAAGCCAGCCGTAGCCACATTCTCATTCATACACCTTCTTTGCTGTCCCCTGAGAGTAAACGCGCTTATTAAAACAAATTATTCAGAGGACGATTCAATGCTTGGTAAAGAATCTGAAAGCAGGCAACTTGTTGCCAACCATGCAATAAGTTGCCTGTTTTTTGAGCAATAAGTTGCCAGCTTGTTTGGAGGGTGGTTCTAACTATTTGAGAATAGAAGGCTTTTATAAATTGTATGAATTTTGCTTAGCTCGTACTTGGTCATTCCAATTTATAAAAGAAGGATAGGTAATTGTGAGTCTTCGGCTTGTGGCATCCAGTGCAATGTTTGCAGATGATGCAAGAAAAATAGTTCGCCCTTATGTGGCAGTTCGTAAGCTTCGTGATTCGTTTAGTTCCTCTTGGATTACTATTCAAGGATTTGGGCAGTATGTTACACCTTTGGGAAATCGAGATATTCAGTTAAATAAGCTAGTACGGGATGTTGAAGAAGGTAGGGTTTTTTTACTGGATGATTCAAGCGGCTTTGGAGTCGTGGAAGGCTGCATTGGCGGTAGTGATAGTTTTTGTTCAAGAGTGAATGCGATAAAAAGCTCTGGCAAACGACGGCCAATGTCTGGCGTCAGTTATCAGCCTGTAGATTGTTCCGTTAATATTGATGAATATACTCCAGAACCTATTAAGCCGGAAGAACCAGCCGAACAGCAAGAAAGAACAGAGTTTTTATGCGGTTGGTCTGAGTCTCAAAAGAGTCAATCAAAAGTTGATGTGATTGCTGCCTTGCTTCCAAGTAAATATCAGCAGGATAAACGATCGTTTATAGATAGGCATAATGATCATTTGAAGAGCCATGTTCGAGAAGGTGAGATAATTGTTCTTCCTACGCGGGAGCCAAAGACCGATGAAGAAGTAGCGGAGCTGAATGAGCTAAAAATTGAGGCACGGAAGGTCTCAACAGCGTTACACTCAGTTAGTGAAGAAGAGGCACAAGTTGCGGTACGTTTTTTTCCTTTACTTGATTATTTTGGGACAAAGGAGTTTTACGAAGAGTCGCTTGCCGTAACAGGAAGTATCGTTGCAGGTTTTGGGGCATTTTTTGAATCCATTGAGGAGACCTTTAGGGCGATTAACAAGCTTTATATTGATGAAGTCGCGTCTCTTGGTTCTGCAAAATTACTTTCAGAAGCTTTTTACACTAGCCGCGCAAAATTATTTAAGCAACTGGATTCAGGATTACACAGATTAACATTTAATTGCGTTGGAATTCCCGTATTTAAAAAATTGAAAAATACTCTTGGCTTATCGGTAAAAAGTGTCGTCTATCATGGCAAAGATATGCTTAATATTGATGGAGTACTCAAGAGCTTTGCTCCACGGATAAATGCGGTTGTTAAGTGGATAAAGGGAACAAAAACGTTGGGAGTCGTTGGGGCAGTTTTGGGTTCTTTGACATCCATTCCTGTAATCGCAGAGGCTTTTACTTCAGAGAAAGGGCGACCAGTGAAGACGGTTTCAGTTGAAGCTGCAGCAATTTATGGTGGGTATACAGGGGGTAACCTAGGTGCTCAGGTCGGTGCAGGGTTAGCAACATTAGTTGTTGGAGCAGTAAGCGGTGGTCCTATTACGTTAGGGATTGCAATTATTGTAGGAGGTGCCATTGGTGCATATTACGGCGCTCTGTTAGGAAGCGACATTTTCAAATGGGCAGCGGAATCTTTCTTTGATTTTACTGATAGTGTTATTGAGTACGCAGAAGAACATGGTGGCTTTTTTAGCTGGAATGTTGATCAAATATAAGAGGGTATAAGAGGCAATATGATGAGCGGTGTTTTTTTAGAAATGAGAACTATCATGGGGGATGGCCTTTTTATCCCCTTAATGGCTTTTACAACGATTTATTTAGTAAATTTTGGATATATTCATGGGCGTGGAATCAAGAAGCTGGATGCATATTTTGAAAATGGAAAAGATTATAATGATACATGGACACTTTCAGCGACTTTTCGATTTGGTACGTATTGCCAAGAGTTCATTAGAGGCAAATTGAAAGTTGAAGACCATAATATGAGATGGTGGATGTATTTTAATGCACTTGGTTATATATTGTTTTGTGTTCAACTGGGCTGTTATGTTTTGCTGTCTATCTATTTAAATTTTTTAAGTTAGTTTGGCTAACGTAAAAAGTATGGAACAGGCCGTTATTGAGCAAGCGGTAGATATCGTTATGGAGTTTCTTGGAGACGGAATAATGATTCCATGCGGGCTAATTTTGATGAGTTTTTCAGTAAATTTTATGTATATCTCTGCTAGTGGAATTAAAAAATTGGATGCCTATTTTGCTGATGGAAAAGACTACAAAGATACTTGGACAATTTCTGCAAATTTTCGTTTCCTTAAGTATTGCGAGCAATACTTATTTGGGCGTTTGGGAAAGCCGAAAAATGGAATGAAGCTTTGGATGCGATTTAATGTGCTCGGGTACATTCTTACAGGTGCTTTTCTTGTCGCTACAATTAGTTTGGCTTTTTGTTTGAAAATTTCTAGCTGGATGAGCTAGTAGAAAAAGCCCTCCTAGGAGGGCTTTTTTTTATGAGAAGACTAATTGTTGGCAGAGGTGCATTACAGAGTGAGCGTTTAAGCAGTATTGTTTTCCTGCTCTTGAAGTTTTTTCAACGTTCTTCCATTTTTATCTCTCCACTCTGTCCTGCCGTTGGCTGATCTGCCTAAGACAACATCTGCGGCCATGCTGGGAGATTTGAAAATATAGTCTTGAGCGAACGTGAATTTGTTCGAATCTTCACGTATGACTGTTTTTGCTCGTAAATCTTTTCGAATGGTTCGCACTCTGTCAGAAAGGCTAGGCGTTTCTGTTAATGATGCTTCAGAACCGGCTGTTACAACAAACCCTTTTGAGGATTCGTATCCAGTCGCTTTTAAGCCTTTGCCGGATGCGTAGAGCATGGTGATGTTGTTTTTCTCTGTTTCGTCCGGTTTATCAAAAATAGACAGCCCCACTAAGGGAACGATTCTTAGAACATCAATAAGAAAGCTCTCAACGTCTGCGGTGTCAGCTTTGGATAATGTAGGTCGGCTGGAGCCATTAGAGTTTGTAAGATTTGATTTCTTAGCCTCTTTTGCAAGCTGGAGTAAGCGGCTTTCAAGATATTTTACGTGAGCCTTGTTAAGGCTGCCGTCTTTGGAAGCAAAGAAGATTCCCCAGTCCCAGAAGTCTTTTTCTGCGTAGTGGCTATTTAGTCGGTTCAGAACCGGATCGCCTTCACCAATGTAGACAGCAGGCAAGCTACTTTCGTCATCAATGCCGACCAGAATGTACACGCCCGTTGAAGAAAATTCTTCTTCTTTCGATGCCGTTTTGTATCCGGCTCTTGTGAAGGCAACACCTACCCCCGTCCAGTTTGAGCGTGAAATAATGCGTAATCCTTCCGGATCACCGTCAGGGAGAAACATGTGGATGGAGAATGGCTGTTTTCCGGAAAGCATGGTGTTCCTTTCTATGTGCTGAAAATGATTGATAACTCGTTACTGCTTTTTCAGTAAATTAATAGTGTTGTCAATTGTTGCAACGTCTCAGTCTCATCTATGTCCTGTCATTCTTCTGTTTAATCAGCCCTTTTCTTCCTTATCTTACTGAAGTAAGTAGCGGGTACGTATTTTACGTATACCACGAATAATCAATTGGATTTCTATATATGCCTACTTCTTCTGTCCTTACCCAGTCTTCGCTGGAAAGTTACCTTTGGGGTGCTGCGGATATCTTGCGCGGCAAGATCGATAGCTCAGACTACAAGCATTACATTTTCGGACTGCTGTTCTTTAAACGTCTTTCTGATGTTTGGCAGGAAGAATATGACGAACGTCTTGCAGAGTTTGGTGACAGCGAAATGGCTGCTGACCCTGAAATGCACCGCTTTCATATTCCAGAAGAATCGTTTTGGAAGAACGTGCGGGAGAAGACGAGCAACATTGGTGAAGCTCTTAATACAGCCTTTCATGCCATTGAAGACGCGAACCAGCGCTTGCAGGGTATCTTTCAGGATGTAGACTTTAACAACAAGCAGCGTTTTCCAGATGAGACGCTTGAATTGTTGTTACAGCATTTCGATAAATACACACTGCGTAAGCAGGATGTAACAGCGGATATGCTGGGTAATGCGTATGAATATCTTATTGCTAAGTTTGCGGATGATGCAGGCAAAAAGGGCGGCGAGTTCTACACTCCTAAAGAGGTTGTACGCCTTATTGTAGATGTGCTTGAGCCAGAAGAGCAGATGTCTATTTATGACCCGACTTGTGGCTCTGGCGGCATGCTGCTTGAGTCTGTGCATCATCTTGAACGTAAGGGACAAAATGCGCGAACTTTGCGCTTACGTGGTCAGGAAATGAACCTGAATACGTGGGCAATCTGCAAGATGAACCTGTTCCTGCACGACATTGAAGATGCAGACATCAGACGCGGTGACACGTTGCGTGACCCTAAGCATCTGATCGGTGAATCTAAAACGCTCATGACTTTTGATCGCGTAATCGCGAACCCTCCGTTCTCCTTGAAAGCATGGGGTAATGAAATTTGGAAAGACGGCGATGCGTTTAACCGTGACGGCTTCGGTTGTCCTCCAAAGTCGTATGGCGACCTCGCTTTTGTGCAGCATATGATCACGAGTCTTAACGATAATGGTCGTCTCGGCGTGGTGCTACCACATGGTATTCTTTTCCGTGGTGGTGCAGAGGGTAAAATCCGTAAGGCAATTTTGCAGCAGGATTTAATTGAAGGCATCATCGGTCTGCCAAGTAACTTGTTCTACGGTACTGGCATTCCGGCTTGTATTCTTGTGATCAACAAGAACAAGCCAGCCGAGCGCAAAGAAAAGATCATCATCGTTAACGGTGAAAAAGAATTTAAAGATGGCAAAAATCAGAACACGCTGACTGCCGAGAACGTCGAACGCCTCGCAACTGGCTTTAAACAGTTCGCAGACGAAGATTTGTTTGCGCGTGTTGTGACTCGTGAAGATGTCGCCGCGAATGACTGGAATTTGAACATCGCCCGCTACGTCGATACCACCCCGCCACCGGAGCCAATCGATACTGCCGCCGAATTACACAAGTTGAAAGAGTTGGCTACAAAGCGGGACGAAGCAGAAAAAGTCATGATGAAGTTCCTCGAGGAGCTTGGCTATGAGTAGGGTTCCTGAGGGGTGGGGCGTAGAGAAATTAGTTTCTTTGTCCACGACTAAAATTAGTAATGGAATATTTAATGACCCACAGAAAGTAGGCGAGGGTGCTCCATTGATCAATGTGGTAGACCTATATACCCCTCGTCGAATTAATGTTGTGCAATTGAAGAAGCTTAGTGTTTCTGATTCGGAAAAGGGGCGGTTCGAAGTAAGTAAGGGTGATCTGCTTTTTACAAGGTCATCTTTGAAACTTGAGGGGATAGCGCATTGTAATATTTATGAATCAGAACATAGAGGCGTTGTTTATGAATGCCATATCATGCGAGTGCGTCCAGATGGTTCTTTAGTAGATGCCAGGTACTTGCATGAATTTTGTCTGAGCAATGAAGCTCGGAAGTATTTTATGTCTCATGCAAAGACTGGGACGATGACTACTATGGACCAAAAGAGCCTTGGTGGTTTGAATGTTTTACTTCCCCCACTCCCAGAACAAAAACGTATTGCTGCCATTTTGAGCAGTGTTGATGACGCCATTGCTGCAACTGAAGCAGTGATTGAACAGACACAGCGTGTTAAAGAAGGCTTGCTGCAAGACTTACTGACTCGTGGTGTTGGACATACTCGCTTTAAGCAGACAGAGATTGGCGAGATTCCTGAGGGGTGGGAGGTTAAGCAGCTCGGTAGTTATTTGGACTATATTTCTTATGGCTTTACGAACCCAATGCCTACTACAGATGAAGGGCCATTCATGGTGACTGCGAAGGATATAAATCACGGAAAAATACAGTACGACACTGCAAGACATACCTCTGGTGCTGCTTATGAGGATCTTTTGACTGATAAAAGTCGTCCTAAAGTCGATGATGTTTTGTTAACAAAAGATGGAACACTTGGCCGAGTTTGCGTGGTAGATAAAGAGGGTGTTTGTATTAATCAATCTGTTGCAGTGTTAAGAGTAAATTCAAAAATTTTGCCGCAATTCTTGTTCTATTTATTGTCTGCTCCGCAGTATCAGATGGAGATGCTGAAGAATGCTGGTGGGTCAACAATTAAGCATATTTATATTACGGTGGTTGATAAGATGTCTGTGGCTGTCCCCCCGATTAAAGAGCAAAAACAAATTTGTGATTTACTTAAGAATGTTATTGAACACGATGATCTGGTCAAGGAACAGCTTTGTTCACTTCAGAAAACAAAACGCGGCCTCATGCAAGACTTACTTTCGGGTGATGTGCGTGTTGCAGTGTAACTAAGAATTTCACCCCCCCCTAAACGGGGTCAAGGGGACATGTCCCCTTGCGGATGCAAGGCAGAGCCTGCCTGTCGGAGACCCGCCGGAGGCATGCCTTCCCACATAACTCTTATTCTCTTCCCAACCTACTACGCCAAAGAGAGTTACCATTATGATGTCTGGTCCTGAAGATTGGCTGGCAGAGCAGCCTTGCCTCAACTATTTGCAGTCTGTTGGGTACGAGTACCTAACGCCTGAGGGCAATGTCGCTGCGCGCGCTGCTAAGAATATGACGATCCTGCGCGACGTGTGCGTTGCTTCGCTGGTGCGGATCAACGGCATTACAGAAGCGGACGCGAGGGCTGCGTATCAGGATCTGGTTCAGCAGACGGACAACGAAGAATGGTCTAAATGGCTGCGCGGTGGGTATAGCCGTAAGGTTGAGGGACAGACAGAGAATAAGACGATTCACCTGATTGATTTTAGGGATACAGCGGCGAATACGTTTACGGTTACGAACCAATTTACGGTAGAAGCACAGAACACTCGCCGCCCTGATATGGTGGTGTTTGTTAACGGCATTCCGTTGGTGGTGATTGAAGCAAAGAACCCTGTTTCGTATAAGCAAAAACATACAGAGGCGTATGAACAAATCCGGCAATATGAACAGGACATCCCCCGTCTGTTTTATTCGAATGCGTTTAATATGATTCTAGATGGTAATATGCTGCTTCGCTATGGTGCTACAGGCGCTAAGGCGGAGTACTGGGGGCAATGGAAAGACCCGTGGCCTCGGAAGCGTGAAGAGTTTAAGGACGACTTTACACGTGGGCTGTGGTCACTGCTGGAACCTTCGAGACTGCTGGACTTGGTGGCACATTTTATTGTGTTCGAGGCTAGTGATGGGAAGGTGATTAAGAAAATTTGCAGGTATCAGCAGTTTCGCGCTGTGAATAAGATGGTTGAGCGTGTTGTTGACGGCGAACATCGCAAGGGGCTTGTGTGGCATACACAGGGAAGCGGGAAGTCGCTGACGATGGTTATGGCTGCGCTGAAGCTGAAGAAGCACCTTACTGTTGCAGATGGCGCTATCGGCAACCCTAACTTGCTGGTGTTGACTGACCGTAAGGATCTGGACGAACAGATTGCGGGTACGTTTATCGCGTGCGGACTGTCGAATCCACGTCAGGTTGAGGGCAAGGCAGATCTGCGCAATGCGCTCCATCAGGCTACGAAGGGGCTTACGCTGCTCAGCACGATCTTCAAGTTTGAAGGGCTGAGAAAGGAAGTTGCGGATAGCGATAATTGGATAGTGCTGGTGGATGAATGCCATCGGACACAAGAGAAAGATTTGGGTGCGTACCTGCGTGCGACGCTGCCGAATGCTCGATTCTTCGGGTTCACTGGTACTCCGGTAAAAGCTGATGACAAGAATACGTATGAGAACTTTAGCCCTGCGGGTGAAACGTATCTGGATAAATACGGCATTGATGATGCAGTGGCGGACGGCGCGACTATTCCCATTAAATATACATCCCGAATGGCGGAATGGCAGCTTGATGCTAAAAAGCTTGATGTTGTGTTTGATCAGGAATTTCTTGATGTGTCAGATGTTCAGCTTGATAAGATTAAGAAGAGCGGCGTGTCGTTTGCAGACTTGGTAAAGCATCCGAAACGTATGGAGCTGATTGCTCTTGATATGTGGACGCATTTTAAAGGGCACGCCATGCCGGACGGCTTTAAGGCGCAGGTTGTGGCAATCGATAGGGAAGCCATCATTCTGTATAAACGTGCGCTTGATGCAGTGATTACAGAAGACCTGATCAAGAAGCAGGGCATGGAGCCTAAAGAAGCTGCTAAGGTTGCTGCGTCGTATTCTGAATGTGTGTATTCCAGTAGTCAGGAAGATGCGAAGCCAAGCGATGATGCGTGGAAAGAATCCATTCGTAAAGACCTTGTGCGCTATGCGTTACCGCGTACTGCGCCGGAAAAGCGTGACGAGACGGAGGTGCGTTCTGCTTTCGGCAAACTTGGTGAACCACCGTATTTTTTGATCGTGTGCAGCAAGTTGCTTACAGGCTTTGATGCGCCTGTAGAGAACGTGATGTATCTTGATAATCCGCTTAAAGAACATAACCTTTTGCAGGCTATTGCGCGTACCAACCGAGTGCACGGCGATAAGAAGCAATACGGTCTGATTGTTGATTACATTGGCGTTACCAAGAAGTTGAACGAGGCTCTAGAGTCTTACCGTTCTGAAGATGTGGAGCATGCGTTAACTGACTTGGACGGGCTGCGCGATGAACTGCGGGCGGCTCATGCCGTGATTGCCGATACTGTGAACCAGTATAACAATGGCGCAAGCTATAAAGAGGCGCTGCGCGATGAATTTCTTGCGCTGATACAAGCTATCGATACCGAGGACGCATGGTATGTCTTCAGCAAACAAGCGAAAGCGTTTATCCATGCGTATGAAGCGTTAAGCCCTGATCCGTATGTTCTTGATTTTTCTCGCGACATGAAATGGGTCGCAATGTTCTTGCCATATGCAACACAGCATTTTGAGAAGCGCGAAGATACAAGCTTGAAGGATTATAGCGCAAAGATTCGTGAGATTCTTGAAGAGCATCTTGATGTGTCCGGGATGCGGACGCTCATTAAGCTGCGTACATTGACTGATCCTGAATACTGGGATGATTTCAAGACTGACGACAAAGAAGAACCGGAACTTAAAGAGGCTGCCATACGTAAAGCCACAGAGCTGAAGCGTGTGCTGTCTGAAAAGGTTCGTGAGAACGAATTACAGTTCCTGCCATTTTCTCAGCGCGTACAGGAGATCATCAAACGCATGGCTGAAGGGCAGGCTGATTTTGCGGATGAACTGAGTCAGTTAGAAAAGCTGTCTAAAGATCTGCAAAATGAGATTACGCCGCAAGGTGGGCTGGAAGAGCGGGCGCACGGTATCTACAAAATTTTAGAAGCATTTATGCCTGCGGGTGAAATGCCTGAAGACTCTGTTAGTGATGCTCACAGCGCCTCTGCTTCTGCTGAAAAAGAGTCTGGCTTGAATGCGATGCAGGAGCTAGCGTTAGGGATTCACGAGCTGTATGCGTCTAACGAATCTGCCCCTGTCGGTTGGCACACCATGGAGCATTTAAAGAAGGGGATTCGTCAGCAGGTTGCACGTATGCTTGTTAAAAGTGGTATGAAAGCATTTTGGAAAGACGTGCCGCCAAAGGTCGAATCTTACGCAGAGAAGAAGTACCTTAAGCTGTAACAGAAAGGGGTGCGCGGAGCGTTGTTCCCACCCCACCCACACCTGTGTTTCATTTTGTATATATAGTTGCACCGTGAAAGTGCATATACAGTGGACCCGATGGTTGCATAAAAATGAGGTTTAATGGCTATCTTACAGGTTGGCTCAACAGCCATTTCGTACACCATTCAGCACAAAGAAGGCTGCAAGCAAAAGCGTATTGAGGTTACACCTGATGCGGTAAACGTCATTGTGCCCGAAGGTTTCAGTGAAGATGCAGTTGCAGCGTTTGTGCATGAACGCAGGCGCTGGGTATTTGAAAAGCGTATGGAGCTGTTACAGGAAGTAGGTATTGATGGCCCTTGGCCTAATCGTTTTGTTTCAGGCGCAAAGGTTATGTTTCGTGGTCGACGTATGCGCTTGCATGTAGCACGCGAAGAGCACAGACGTGGCGTGCAGTACAAGAGTGGCTTTTATGTGTCTGTGCCTCCGTACATTCAAGAAGGGAAAGAGGAACAGTACGCCAAGAAGACACTCACCGCATGGCTTCAAGACCGTGTTAAGCAAGATGCAGATGCTTTCGCTGCACGGCATGGCAAAAGCAACGATCTTATTCCTGTCTCGCTGCGAATTCTCGATCAAAAGCACCTATGGGGAGCATGTAGCCAAAGCGGCAACATCACCCTCAACTGGCGTCTTGTGTTCGCTCCAAAGGCTGTACTTGAATACGCAGTTGTACATGAATTGTGTCACTTGAAGCACAGGCATCATGGTCGCGAGTTCTGGGACCTAGTACGCATCATTCTGCCAGACTATCGAGTCGCCAAAGAGTGGCTTGAGGGGAATCAGAAGATAGTTGGTAGGGATGGGTAGATAATTTACAATTAATCAAAGCGTTACAATGTACGGAGGCAGTATTGTCTCCGTTTTTTTATTGATGGTGCTTTCAACGGAGGGCAACTGGCTATATTAGCAAAAGGGTTTTTCTTTTTAAAACCGATTGTCTGTTTGCTCAAACTGCAAATTCTTCCTTGCCTAGCCTGTCGAATAAGAGCAAAAGATTCCTTTAAATTTAAATAGGTAAGTGTAGTTGTTGTTTTACGTAACAAACAATTACTTGATGATAGATAAAACGTTTAGTTTAGACCTTTATTGGTAAATTTTGGGGGGTACTGATGTCATCAGAATCAGTTAGTTGGGACTCTTTTCTTCCTGCTATAGATAGAATTATTGCACTAGATATTTATTCAACTGAGGGGATTACAGCACTTTTTATTGGTGCGATCTGTTTACTATTTCTCCTGTTTGTTTTTGTATTGGGTGGGATTTATTGGCGTTATCTTTTGCGTGTTAATTTTTACATTAAAAATTTGAAAGATGTTAACGAGGACAACCTACTAGATAAAAAATATCTGCTACTGAAGAAAGAACAGGACAACATGAGCGCTTCATGGGCGAATAGACATGTTGGTCAATCCCTATGGAAAGAGTTTGATGAGACCTTAATAACCTATGAAGGGCGGTTGTATAACAATCTAGATGCTGAACAGTTTTTTAACGGTAGCACGTTAGCTAGGCGCATTGTGGATTCTAGACTCTTTCCGACTGGCGCAGCTATCCTAACTGGTGTGGGAGTGCTGGGTACTTTTTTAGGTTTGCAACTTGGTCTTTCTGGCTTGAGTCTTGATGGCGATATTTCAATGATTCAAGGTGAAATTAAGCTACTTGCGCAAAGTGCTTCTGTTGCTTTTGTTACCTCCGTTTGGGGGGTAGGTTCAAGTTTGTTGTTGAACTCAATAGAAAAGATTTTTCATGGGGCAATTACTCGTAAAATCCATGAGCTTCAGCAAAGAGTCGACGACATTTTTCCGCGATTCCCTGTTATGGAAGTGTTTGCAGACATTCGCAGTGAAAATAAAAAATCAAGTGAAGCATTGAATGGTCTTGCAGAGCAAATCGGTAATAAGATGCAAACGTCTCTGGATTCATTTTCTAATGAAATGACCGGTTCGATAGCACAGAGCATCTCCTCTGCTGCTGAGAGCATTTCGCAAACAATTGGTGGAACGTTAAAAGAAACAATTGAAGAGACGCTAGTTCCAGCTGTTCAAAGCATGGCTGATGTTACGACAGAACTTGCAGATCGCCAGGCAAAAGGGTCTGAGGAAGCCATGAGTGGCCTTCTTGAACGTTTTATGGATGCCATGGGGAAAGAAGGACAAGGTCAGCGAGATGCGATGCAAGGAGCATCTCAAGAAATTAGAGATGCTATGACTGGATTGAATTCTTCAATGGGCGATTTCTTTGAGTCACTTAAACAGCAGCAGGCTGCATTTAGTGAAGAACAAGATGAAAGAGCGAAAACTTTGGAGAAATCTGTACATGATCTTGTAGCGCACCAGAGCAGTGCGTTGGAGGACACAAATAGTAAGTTGTCAGGAATGTTAGAAGCATTTGCAATGACTCTTGGTGAAGAACAGGCAAGGCAAGCAGATTCATTGTCTTCTGCCTCTGGAGATGTTCGCGAAGCTATTGTTGACCTGTCAACTGGCATGAATTCTTTCTTTGAAGAACTTGGATCGCAACAGCGAACAATGATTGCTGAACAGGATGAAAGAACGCGAGCACTTGAAGCTGCGGTACAGCGGATGATGAATGGGCAAAGTGATGCTCAGCGTGAAAACTCAGATGCAGTGTCACAAATGCTTCATGATTTCTTGCTTAGAATGGATCAAGCTCAAAATAAACAATCTGGCTCTCTTGATAAAGCATCTGATGGGGTGCGTGATGTGCTTACAAATATGGGGGGAACGCTGGAGTCCTTTATGGAATCTCTCGATATTGTTCAGGAACGCATGCGTGATGAGCAGGATGAGCGGAATAAGGGGCTGGAGCAGCTTGTTCATGAGACAACAGATTCTGTAGCAGGCTTACTTAAACAAGGCGAACAGTTACAGCAAAACCTAGATTCAAGTGCTACAGCTATGGATTCCGTCGTAGGGCGAATGAATAAAACAGGTGATGCCTTATCTGACGCCACAATGAATTTAAAAGTGTTAGGTTCTGAGATTGGTTCATCTACGACTCGGGCTGCGTCTAGCATTGAAGAGAGTGTTTCTGTTGTGAAAGGGTTGTTTGCAGAGAACAACAAAGTCGCAAGCGGCCTGGAAGCTACTTTGCGTTCTCTTGAAGATATTCGGGGGACTGTAGAGGCTGCAACAGCAGATCTTCAAGTGGCTGTGACGGAATCTAGTAACGGATTCAGCTCGCTTTCAACACACTATAAAGACATTCAGGCTGCAATGGAGACACATGTTTCTGACCTCGAGGATCAAGTGTCTAGCTTGCTAAGTGGGTATAGTGACGCTGTTCAAGCTCAGCTTGAATCTCGAATGACAAAGTGGGATTCGCAAACAGAGAATTTCTGTACACACATGACTAGCGCTGTAACTGCAATGGGCGAGGTTATTGAGAGTATGGATAACCGACCTGTCCGTTCTTAATGGAGTGTAAGATATGAGTTTTTTTGCTCCACCACGACGGCGTACGGTAATTACAGAGGAAGATAACCCATATTGGATGTCCTTTTCAGATATTATGGCTGGTCTTCTTGTAATTTTTATTCTTGCTTGTGCAACCTTGCTGTTACGACTTGCCCAGATGGAAGATAAAGTTTCAAGAAATATTGAAGAACTGAAGCAGTCTTCAAAAGCACGCTCTGAGATTCTGCATGAAATTGCACGTGATTTGTCTAATAAAGGCATCCAAGTTGAAATTTCAGATAATGATTCAGTTCTGCGAATCCCTGAACAAGCCTTCCATTTTAAAACAGGAAAGTTTGAGGTCAGTAATGAATATAAAATTGCAGCAGAGAGCATTGGGAAGGCCTTGTATCATTCGATTACGAAAGATGAGCGCTGGAAGTATCTGGAAACAGTTTTTGTAGAGGGGCATACTGATAGTCGTAATGCGAGAAATTATCGGATGGGAAACTGGGAATTGTCAGCTTTGCGTGCAATTTCGTTATGGAAATTTTGGGTTGAGGAAACTTCTTATGGTTCGAACCTAGAGAATCTTAGAAATAGGCAGGGGCGGTTACTTTTTTCTGTTAGTGGGTATGCCGCAACCCGCAGAGTGAGCGAAGTAGAAAACTCAAAAAATGCAATGCGAAAAAATAGACGAATTGACATCCGCTTTACGACCCGACAACCCTCTTTACTGGAGCTTCAAAAAGTAAGTGAACCTCTTTATGGAGGAGACGATGGTTAAGCTGCGCGCTGTGAGGCTTAATGTAAATCTCCCTGAAATATCCACCGAGGAATCGCGAACTGTCTACTCTTCTTTAACTCTTAAATTGGAACGATATGTTAAGGGGATCGGGACTAACTCTAGCTTGTTCCGAGCGAGAAAAGATGAGTTGGTAAGAGCCTCAGATACTGGAAAAAATATTACGGAAGTAATGCAAAGTTTGGCATATGTACGTCCGTTGCTAGAGCTTTGGCGTAAGGAAATGTTTTTTTTAGAAAAAGTACCACCAGATGATTATTTATTAAGTCATATTGGACTATTGTTGTCCGGGACAAGGCGTAATCGTTTGGGGCGGCTAGCTATTCGTGAAGCTTTTGATGTGTTTTTTTTACGATATGACAGACTTGGAAGTCACGTTGAAGCCTATAGTTCTTTTTTGAGACATCAGTTGGGGCAGTATAATGATTCTGAGTTAATGTTCGGATTAGATAAGATAAAGCAAAAAGCCATAGATATTGTTTCCCCGAAAGGACATTTGTGGCTTGCACGTAATACAGCACAGTTAGGTTCAACATTACCAGACGAGGCCAGTCGGTATAGTATCCCAATGCATTCATCGCGTTTTTATAAATGTTCTCAACAAGAATATTACATTCAGCGTATCAGCAGATTAGCCCCAAGTGAAAATGATGCTGTGTTAACTGAAGTGCGAAATAAGAAAGTTTATGATGCTCAATATGGTGATGAGCAGAAGCTCGGACATACCATCGTCGAGCTGTTAATTGATAAGCTTTCGAGTGTTAGCGAAGAACCGGCAGATAGTTGGTTGAAGACGATTCTTTCTATTGCTGGAGACCCCCGTGTGCCTTCTGGGCATCAGAATTATCGTTTATGGTGGAGCTTTTTGGGACAAAAGCGTGTTGAGCTGATGCGTAGATGGCTTTCAAAAATGGATATGGAATTGTTCCTTGAAATAGTGAAAGAGTTTTCTGAACGCAAGGGCGGTGAGGATATGAAGCGTATGTTTGCAAAACGTAAGCGCTTCTTACTTGGCCTTTTTGAAGAACAGCTTGTTCAAGACGCCCAATTATTTCTTGCTTGGCAACCAGAGGATTACTTAACCAAAAGTATTTCTGATAAAGATGAACGCCCATATTTTCAGAAGCTAACGGGTGGGGATAATAAATTAACGATTTTTTATTTTCGTCTTGGAAATATTCATTTGGTGGAGGGAACTCATTCATTTGCTCTTACTATTCTGGATAAACTTCCAGATAATAGCCCGATCGGAAAGTATTCATCCTCAAACGTGTTCAGTCGTTCATTGGGCATAGGTTTGTTTGAAGATTATCAAACCCAATACGGAAATTCAGAAAAATGTAAGAGAATTGTGCACAATAGTAAGTGGGTTGTGGAAGCGTACAATATGCTGAAGAAGTTAGGTGTAAATATTGCGCCAGATGCAATAATGGATGCTGAAGATTATAGGCGGTTACGTAACTAATGGCTTTCAAAAAATTATTTTCCACTTTATTTGGTAAAGAGAAGGACTCCAGTTGCATATATGAGCTGGAGTTCACTCGGTTTGGTATTTGTTTTATTTCATCTCGACATAATGAATGTTTGGACGGCACCGCACCGTTAAGTCTTCAAATTCAGTATATAATGTTGAAGATGCTTGCCGAAGCGGGAGATGCTGAAGAAAATAATTCTGGCTTTTTTATTCTAGGAGATGGCGCTACTAGAATTTCTGAGGAAGAACGGGAAGTTCTTAACTTGCCAAAATGTTGGGTAGGTCGATTTGCACTTGATGCTTCTGGACAAACATATTCGACCAATTTTTCGCTTACACTTACGTTAATTACACCTAATAATAGGAAGAGTCAGTATTACAAGCTTAATGGGCCAATCCTTATATTAGGAGAAGGTGAAGAGTACCTACCAACGCCAGAGCAAATGCATTTGCTGCGAGCTGTGGAGAGGCATTCAGCATTGCAACCTGAAGAGAGAACAGAGGTTAGCAATCTTTTAACAATTTATGCGCTTCAACAGGCGCAAGCAGACGGTGCGTTAATTGAATTAAGCCATTTTGAAAAACAAAGGGTAGATAGTCCTCAGAGTATAAAAGTATCAACAATTGAAAATGCTGATGGAAGTTTACGCTTGGTTCCTGACTTTGGTTCTGCCCTTTCTCCTGAGCAAATAGAACGTTGCTTGGGGCAATTGGAACATGAAGATAGTGTAGCTCTGCGTGTCGCAAGTCGAATTGTAGTTTTCGATGAAGCTAAGCTTAAGGCTATTGATGAAATTTTATCGAATAGGCAGATTTCAGCTAAAGAACGAGACCAGTTTTTAAAGACTCCAGGGGCATTTTTGGATGCGAGTCTTGTGGATTTAGATAACGGGCTTTCTATTCGCGTTCATGGTGCAGAAGTTTTTCAAAAGGCATATTTTGGTGAATCAGATGGGCAGAGTCTGTCTTGGTTTGGTGAGACTAGTGATGAGCCAGAGGTTGTAACCTTGTATGGTGCTCGTGAGCTTTTAACCTCTCGCAGCGACCTTGAAGAGTTGAAAAAAACTGTTGCACAAGCTGTAAATACTGGTGCGACTTCTGTTCAAGTAAAAAATAAAACAGTTTTGTTACCTCATACTCAAGAAGAAATTGAAAAAATTCTATGTGATTTTGATTCAGTTATTTCAGATAGTGAGGCTTCTGAGTGCGACAAGGTTCGGGTAACAAAAAAAACGATCGACGATGAAGAAAGTAGCGCTCCAAATATCACCGTTAAAATTGATTTGAATGAAGAAGAAATTGCTGAGGAATTGGAAATTTTATCTTCAGATAAAAAAGTAAATTATTCAGGTGCAATTTGTGTTGATGGTTGTAAATATCAGCCGTTCTCTTACCAAGAAGAGGGCATTCGTTGGATTCTTGGACTGGCAAGTTCAGCGTTAACCTTACCAGAGGAAAAGCGGTTTTGTGGCGCGTTACTAGCCGATGATATGGGCCTTGGTAAAACCTTTATGACACTTGCTTCTTTACAGGTGTACCAGCGAATGATGGAAGAAAAAGGTTTAAGGAAACCGATTCTTGTTGTTGCACCTGTGGTTTTACTGGAGAATTGGAAAGAAGAAGTAGAAAAGGTTTTTGAAACTAGTCCATTTGAAAGTACCGTGATTTTGCAAGCAGGATCGGATTTACCTAGCTTCCGCCAAGAAGGGGCAAAAAGAGAAACAAAATATCATATTGATGACGCAATGGATTCTGAAAGTGCGATTCGTTACTCTCTGAAAGTTGGTAAAGCGTTTGGGAATTTACGATTAGATATGCCGGGACGTTTAGTATTAACGAACTATGATACTTTGCGCGATTACCAGTTTTCAATGTGTATGGTTGATTGGGGCATGGTTGTTTTTGATGAAGCGCAGGAAATTAAAAACCCTAACGCCATGAAATCTCGTGCTGCCAAAGGGTTAAAAGCCGATTTTCGTTTGGCTGTGACAGGTACTCCCGTTGAAAATGATTTAAATGATTTTTGGTCGTTGTTTGACACCGTTAGTCCTGGTTTGCTTGGTTCATATAAAGAGTTTCAAGCCACATATATCTCACCTATCAACAAAGCAAATCCTTCTGATACGCCGCAAGTTCGAATGGCAATTGGTACACAGTTACGTTCTGATGTCGGTGAGTTAATGATGCGCCGAACGAAAGAAGATCAACTTGATTGTTTACCTCCTAAGATTATTCATGCTGGAGGGAACGAAGATTTTGACTCGAAAAGATACACTGCAGAAATGTCAGGTTCACAGCTAGTAAGATATAACGCTATTGTTTCGAGTGTTGGTGCTGTTAGGGCTAGTGGTGATGCTCAAAAAATTCGTCAGACTGTCTTGCCAAGCT
This sequence comes from uncultured Chlamydiaceae bacterium, assembly GCA_942490925.1. GTDB lineage: Bacteria > Chlamydiota > Chlamydiia > Chlamydiales > JAAKFR01 > CALNYX01. Next base: position 19,237 of record CALNYX010000011.1, read on the forward strand.
TAAGAAAGCTTCGAGATGTGTCGTTACACCCTGACTTGCTAGATGGTGGGGTGCCCTTTTTGCCAAACGATGCAGATAGCGCAAAGATTGAATTGCATAAATCCGAAAAGCTTCGAATCCTATTGGAAATTTTGACAGAGGTTAAAGGTAGAGATGAAAAAGTAATTATCTTTGCCATGAATAAAAAGCTACAACGCTTCTTGTCTGTAAGTCTTTCACGTATTTTTGGTGGGACGATTGATATTATTAACGGCGAAACAAAGGCTGTGGCTTCAAGGACTGGGAAGGGCAAAGAAAGTCGTAAGCAAATTATTGATCGTTTTCAATCCCAGCTAGGTTTTGGAATAATTATAATGTCACCTCTTGCCGCCGGTGTTGGGCTAACTGTAACTGGTGCTAACAATGTTATTCATCTTGAACGTCATTGGAATCCCGCAAAGGAAGCACAAGCAACTGATAGGGTCTATCGGATTGGTGCAACTCGTGATGTTCATGTCTATATTCCAATTTTGAATCATCCAACATTGAAGTCTTTTGATAGTAATTTGCAAGAACTGTTGAGTAAGAAAATTGATTTGAAAGATGCTGTGGTAAGTCCTGTTGAGTTTGGTTCTAATGACTTTGATGAGGCTGCAATGTTTGGAGGTGCAGTCTCAGGGGAAGATAGGATTACAGCAGATTGGTTGCCGAATATTTCTTGGCAAAATTTTGAACAATTGACCGCTATTCTTGCAGAGCGTGAATTTAAAGGTGTAGCAAAGCTTACGCCAGTAAATGACTTCGGGGTAGATGTTGTAGTTCAAACTGGTGGTGAGAACGTTTTAATTCAGTGCAAAAGTACAATTGGAGAGCTTAATACTCCAAAGGTTGTGGTAGAGCCTTATAATGCAAGGCCAGAATATGAAAGAATCCTAGGTGTTGAATTTAAAAAATTTATTCTTTGTACAAATGCTATAAAAGTTATCGACAGTGTTTTTGATAAAGCTAAGACATATGGCGTTCACGTTTGGACAGGGGATGATTTAGCATTATTACTTGAAAAACATAAAGTGTTGTATGCAGACATTGAGCGCAAGGCTTTAGCATCACGGGTGCAATTTAACTAATTGTGAATAGAGAAAGCCTTATTTTTGACTATGAATATGTTTGTAATGTTTTTTGATGTGTGAAGGCGAATAAAAGTGCACCGAAAAATTCGGTGCACTTTTATTATGACTTGTGGCAAGGATTACAGCAATAATAACAGCCATCGGCAGAGGTGTAGCCCTTGTTTTTTGCAGCCTTGACTGCGCTGTGGCAATCAGAGAAGTCGCCAAGGTATTCGCGGTTAGCATTAGCAGGCATTCTGCTGCACCCTTGCTTGTGAACTTCATGGTCTCCGTTGTTTTGAGCGTTCTTGTTTACATAGTAATTGGCCATTAATAACTCCTTTTCGGTTAATGTGAATGTAATGGCGATATCATGAATCAGGTTCTTTGGTCTTATTTTTACCTTTGAATATCGAGGGTTCTTTTTCTCATTTTTTGAACCTGCCTGAATTCCCAAACAAGTTCTCTGAAAGTGCGGCAAGATTTTGCAAACCTTCGTCCAAGGCTGTTTGCGCTTGCTTGAAATCTTTGATCTCGTTTTCCAAGAGACCTACTCGATTGGAGAGAGCGTGGAGTTGCTTGTTCTGCCTTTCTTCTATTTTCTGTATTGTTGACAGAATTTCGTTCTGAATTTCTGTCATAACTTACTCCATTATCAGCAAGGCGATGCTGCCATCTTTTGTTGTTCGCTCTTGCAGTTTTGTTCCCCTGGGAAAGATCACATAGCGACTCCCTTCGTAGTTGAGAGTTGAAATGCTCCATTTGTCGAGTTGCTGATTTGTTAGGGTGAGTTCCTTGTTCGTTTGCCGCAGGCTGATTAATTCTTTCTTTTCGAGATGGAGCCATGTTGACGTGCCGGCGATTATGATCCCGCATATCAGAATGGTGAGGGCCATCGAAATTATGATCGGAAGTTTCAATTGTGTTTTTATTTGGCGAAAGGTCGAGGCCTGAAGTTTTTTGTACTCTGCTGTTTCCGTCACTAAAGCGCGTTGCATGGAATTGAGCTCGTCTTTCATGGATTGCTGCAACTCTTCTCTTAAGTTTGAGAATACGTGCTTCATTATCTTTTTCGACTGCTGCGCTTCTGTATCCATTTGATTTTTCAAACGATTGGCTAAATTCAATCCGCTGTTTTTCTGCGCTCCATGATTCTGCATAGAGAGCTCCTTTTAGGCGTATTCGTTGTTTTTTCTTTTGTGATTCAGGAGGGATTTCTATTGTGAGATAGCCTTTGCCTTGCCGTGGAACGGCGAAGCCTGCTTCTTTGAGGGTGGTGCTAATGTCAGTTCTATTTTTTATGAGGCCAGTTTCCACACCCTGTAGAATTGCTTCTGTCACCGAATTTCGGATTTCAGCGGCGGTGCTGTCGCGATAACTTCCAATGGATGCGCCGGGGCTAACCAAACGGGCGCGATTTATTTCGTCTGGTCGTGCCCAATTATTTCGTCTGTTCCAGAGCTCGCACCAAGGATTGTATTGTTTGTCCCAGCCGGGTGGACATGGATTGAGTGCTTTGTCGGAGCGAAGTTCTGTGCGTGGAATGACAAAATGCAATTCATGATGGGTAGTGTGGCTATGCCGAACCCAGAGAATAGAATATTGATCTGGCTCCATTCCCGCGAAGGCATGTTGTTCGAAACTGTCCATCAGTTCCCGTTCTTTTTCTGGTGTAACTTTGTCTTCTGGAGCCCACGAGAGGACTCCAGAAGTGTAGCGCCATTTTCTGCTTGTCGTATCAATTAGTGTTTTGACTTGATCAGGATCACCGCGAAGAACTTTTGGGGGACTATGTTTTCGTTTCTCCACCTTGGAGTCAGTAACATACCCTATGACTTTTTCACCTCGCCCAATTCCATGCCTGAAGACTTTCATAAGCATTTTAGCTGCTCCTTGATGTCCTGCAGGCTAAGCAACAGTTGCATTGATTCATATTCTCGCTTGTAGGTGTTTGCCCATCGAGTTAGTTGGTTCAGGTTGTTCCCTATGCGCGCAAGTTGGAGTACTTTGGCACGTTCATTTTTTGTTTTTCTAACTCGCGGTGTATTAAGGCGTATTCGAATGAAATCGCCAAGGCTCATTTCTTCAGTATGTGCTTGTTCGATGAATTTTGCTTTTTCAGCTTGGGTAACTCGTACAGTTACCCAAGCTGTTCTTTTTTCTTGTGCTGTTGGCATGTGCTGTTCTCAACTATGTAGGAGAATTCGAAACAATTTACCGGAGGGTTCGAAGGGAGCGCGCTCCCTCGCCAGTTCCCAATGTGCAACATTGGGTAAACTGGCTAGGACATAAAACGCATTACTACGCTGTGGCACCACAGATGTTTTCTTTTATTCCTTCCCCTGCGAAGAATGCGAATTTACGAATTTACTGACGTGAGTCGTTCTGTAGTAAATTCGTTTCTTCGCAATCTTCGCATAGGTGAAACATTTTTCGTGGTCTGCCACCACCCTCTGGTTTGATCTCTTCTATGCGTATTTTTCGGGAGGCAGACAGCGTGTTCATAGCAATCGTTAATCGTTCTTTTGAGAGATGGTTGCCGAAAGCTTTATAAAGCGCTGTTGTATTCATTCTGCCATCGGCTTCTGCAAGTGCTTCAATGATTCGGCGTTCTACGGGATCAGTTTCAAAGCCTCCGAATATGAATGCTGCCGAATCTTCATTAAACTTCCAAAGAGCAAAGGCTGCTGTGAGATGTTTTTCGTCAACAGCTTTTGCTTCATCTAGAATCGCGTAGCAGAGAGCAATGCGGCGAATGTATGCCTCTGCTCGATTTAGGATAGATCCAAGCAATGCAGGGCGATCTGAGGCGATTGACGGGTACTGTGTTCTCCATAGATCTCGAGCATTGGCAGTGAAACGCATTCTGGTTTGTTTCTGCGACAGCTGTAGAATACCCATTAAGCGTTTTTGATATTCTGAAAGTTTTTCAGAATTCATTTCTTCTGGAAATGGAACTAATTTGGGCCGCCGGACGCAGAGCCATAAGAAACGGTTAGCAAAGCCGTTCAATGCTTCTGTGGCATCAAGCTTTTTATGTAGCTCATGAATAGTTACATGGGTTACTATTCCGATATGCGGATCAGTTGCTGTTAGCTTGCTTGTTTTTGTCAGCGGCTCGATCGTGTCTCCGTCAAAAAGAGCACGTATGATTGTTGAGAGGGTGTTTCCTTCGCGTCTTGTACAAGAAAGGGCGCTTGCAAATTCTTGATCCAGAACAAAGAGCCGTTTGTCGTCTACGCCGGGATCAGTCATCATTTCCTGTCCGGTCTGTTTTTGTTTGTTGAGGATGTATTCTTGAAGAGGGTCACGAACGGCAAAAACTAATCCTTCACCACTTGAGAGAGGGCCGGGAGAGAAGCGGCAGCATGTCCATTCTTTTTGAGGGAGTGAAAAGACTTCCTTCACAGGACGTGCAGAAGTGCCTTTTCTCGCTTTGGAACTTTGCCCAACCAAAACAGCATTCAGGCGTGCGTGCTGTTTGTCTCCAGCAAGCATGAACGAGCTTCGCCCGATTTCGACTCCAAAACGGCAAAGAAAAGTAGCAAGAACTGCAACAGGGTCAGCTTCAGATTTTTCTGTAGCAAAGTGTGCAAACTCTCCAGCAAAGCCATGAAACATCGCTGGGGTGGCATTAGGCCACCCTTTAACTTCTATGTTGCGATATGGATTCTTTTGTTCTTCTTTTTGGGCTGAAATTATACCCGAATCGAACTGTTTTATTAGCAAAGTTTGCTCTGTATTTTCTCCGCTATTTTGCCGTTGCATTTGATCGTGCAGAGATTGTCTTGCTGCTTCTTCTGAAAGTTCTCCATAGCCAACCTGTTGTCCAAGCTCGAAAGCAGAAAACGTGTTGTTTTTCATTGCTAAGAGCCTTCATTGATTAGCAGAACAGAAAGCAGTTCGATGAGCCATCGCGGTGCATCAGAAATCGGTGTTGAAGTTCGCCACTTATTTGGTTCATCATTATGCTGGATCGAAGGTGGAAGAAGTACGAACTGTCCTTTACCGTAAACAGTTATTCCTTCACCGAGTTGGTTGATTGAGCTTTGAATAGGTTTGTCGCAGGGACAGTAGAAGAATAGCTGTCTGGCTCCGTTACCAATTCGAACTTCTGCTGTTTCTGGAAGTAATGCATATTGCTTTTCAAGCTGTGCGAGGGAAACAGCACCGTCAGGGTAGTTGGCTTCAACGACGAAGCAGTTAAGGCCAGTAGCGAAGCCAAGGTTTGCATCTGGAAAGCCCTTGAACCATTTATAGCGTTCTATGATTCCACAGATTGCTTTCTCGAGAAATTCTGTTTCCCAAGGCTCAGTACCTTTACATGGAAATATTGGCAGCTCCTGCTTTTGGTAAGGCATGGCAACGAATCTTACTTTGCGCCCTTCAGTGTCAGGTATGTTCATGCGAGCCTCCTTTAGTATGAGTTTGCTTGCTGAGTTTCGAGTTCGAGAGGAACTACGCTACATGATTCAATGTATTTTTCGAGGTCGGGCTGTTTATAGCCAACACGGCGACCTACTTTGAAATAGCGTGGCCCTTTGCCTATGCATCGCCATACTTCAAGTGTGCCGGACGAGAGGCCGAGAATTTGTGCTGCTTCTTTTGTGCTTAATAATTTTTCCATGAGTAAGAGCTCCTTTTAGTTTTTCTAATTTTACTGCATGGAATTAAAGCAGGTTTGAGCGAGTTATGGCAGTAGGGGGAAACGTAGAAACGTAAAAAAACGCCAAAAAACAACATTGTAACAGATGTGTTTTGGCGTTTTTATTTTTTAATATCAGGTTCTTGTAGAGGTTGCTTTAAAAGGGGGCAACATAGAGAAGAAAAAAATAGTGTCTTTTTTTCGTGGCTATTTGGGCATATTTTTTTGAGCTCGAAAAGATTCAGGAAGGGTGGGGAACCATTCTTCAACAACAAAGCTTGTGGCTAGACCATAGCTGTTTCCATTTGGGATACGTTTTTCTCTTCGGTAATTTTCAACGAGTTCAACTAATTCTTCTTCTGAGAAAGGTTTTAATGGTGTTGGCTTTTCAAGCATGTAAGTGAGCATTATGTCAGTAAGATAGATAGGCCATTTTCTATACGAATCTGCTTTCTTTTCAAGCTTACTGTTTTTTGTGGAAGATGTTTTAGGGGCTGGGGTGGTCATTGGGACGAAAAAAGAGCATGCATTTTCAATTTGTGAAATTTCATCAGTGTCGAAGAAGTATGAATTATTATTTATAACTTTGCGGAGGTTAGCAGCGATGTCACCAGACGAATATATATGAGAAACCTGTAATAATCGTTTTTTGGTGTTGGTTTTATATATCGACGGCTGCGTTGCAAGTAATATCAAGCACAACTCATCTTCTTGGAACTGATTCCAGCGCTTTTTTAAATCAAGAGTGAAAAGGAAATTACTGGGAGGGTTTTTAGCGTATTTATGATTGAGGGATTTGAGATGGATGAATACAAAGCTTAAAAGAGCGGTACAACCTGCAATGAGTAGGATAAGGATTACGATAAGTTTAATCTGTGCTGCCCTGCTTACAAATATCGAGGTATACAAATCTGTGGTCACGAAAAATGAAAATGCAATAAAACCAAAAGCCAGTAGTGCTGCATTTAGCTCAGGCTTTCGATATTGAGAGATTTTGTCGAGATTCAAGTTGAGGCGCGAGGTAGGTGTTGTCATAGTATTCCTTCCGTATGTCTTGAAGTTCAAGCAGTTGGAAGACGTTATAACTTTTTTCTACTTTTTTAAAGTTTATGGGGAAGAGTGTGGGGAGTGAGTGTGGGGAACGAAAAAAGGCACTCACGT
>CALNYX010000012.1:0-41191 GCA_942490925.1 uncultured Chlamydiaceae bacterium
AAACATACAACAGAGCAACAGGTTGGGTTATACATGACAAACAGGAAAACGCAGACTCAGAAAGTATCGGCTGCACGAGCCGGCTTCTCTGAACGGACGGCCCGTCGTATTGAAAAGAAAGAGTTTCAGCCTACAAAGGGGCAGGAACGAGCATGGCGCACACGCATTGATCCGTTGGAAGCAGTGTGGGAGCCCATTGTCCTTCCATTATTACAAAGCATCCCTAAAATCACGGCTGTAGGAATTTTTGATCAGCTATGTGCCAACTACTCGGACTTGTTTGATACAAGGTCACGTCGGACGCTTGAACGTAGAATAAATCACTGGCGACAATTACACGGGCCGGAAAAGGAAGTTGTCTTCCTCCAAGAACATATCCCCGGAGAGCTCGGGATCACCGACTTTACTGTCTTCAATGGAGAAGTCACCATTTCAGGTATTCCTTTGCCGCACAGGCTGTTCCATTATCGACTTGTTTCTAGTGGATGGGCTTTTGGGCAAGTTGTGTATGGCGGAGAAAGTTTTTCTGCGCTCGCTAGCGGCTTGCAACAGGCATTTCGAGCTAGTGGTGGAGTTCCCCTAAAGCTTCGCACAGATAGCCTAAGTGCGGCCTTTAAGAATGAGCGTGAACGTGATGACTATACGCAGCGATACACAGAGTTCTGTCGCCATTACAATGTCGTTGGAACCCGTAATAATCGCGGTGTAGCACATGAAAATGGCGCAATTGAGTCTCCACATGGACATTTAAAGTCCCAGCTTCAACAAGCTTTACTGATTCGTGATAGCAATGACTTTGCCACACGCAAAGAATACGAACAGTTTGTTCACAGCATCATCAAGCGTCGTAATGATCGAAAAATTGATCAATTCAAAATTGAGCAGCGACAATTACAACCGCTTCCTGCTTATGACAGCGTCAATTACACAGAGCATTTAGTTCGAGTAAGCTCGACAAGCACTATTTCTATTAAACGAGTAACATATTCCGTTTCTTCACGGTTAATAGGAAGCCAAGTGCTTGTAAGGTTGTTTGATGACCATCTGGAGTTGTGGTGCTGTGGAACACATACTTTGACGTTAGAACGAGTCTTTGCATCAAAAGGTTGTAGGGGAAGAAATATAGATTACAGGCACCTAATTGATTCATTAGTCAAAAAGCCTCGTGCGTTTCGCCATTCCATTCTGCGCGAGGACATCCTTCCTAACGAAGATTATCGTGCGATATGGGCTTATGTTGATCAGAAGCTACCTGCAGATAATGCCTGCATATATATCGTACGGCTGCTGCATCTTGCAAAAAATGCAGATTGTGAAGGAGCCCTCGGTCGCTACATTGTAGCGCAGACAAAATCAGGTACTGTACCGTCAATTATCCAGTGGGAAGACCGTTTTTTAAACAAAAAGGTACGGCGCCCAGAGCTTGTCGTGCATCAACATTCCCTGTCCGACTACCAGTCGCTGCTCATGTAGGAGGACAATATGCAAACTTCGACAGCTTCATTGCCTTTAATGCTTAAACAATTACGGCTTGCTACTGTTAAAGAACTTTGGGAATCGTTGGCGGAAAAGGCCGTTACGAATCATTGGCGGCCGGAGCAGTACCTTCATGAACTGTGCTCGCTCGAGTTAGCTGCGCGGGAAGATAAGCGACTACAGCGATATTTGAAAGAAGCAACTCTTCCCATTGGAAAACGTATTGAGGCTTTTGATTTTAGCGCGATAAGCGGCGTGACAATGCAACATACCGAGCTGCTGCTGCAGGACACAACCTGGGTAAAACGAGGTGGAAATCTGCTGCTCTTCGGTGCAAGTGGTCTTGGAAAGACCCACTTTGCGAGTGGGATCGCACATCGGCTCGTTGAATCTGGAGTTAGGGTTAAGTTTATTGCGGCCACAACTATTGTTCAACAATTGCAGGCTGCAAAGAACGAACTCAGATTAACGGACGCACTGATAAAACTCGATAAATTTTCTGTGCTTATTGTAGATGATCTCGGGTACGTAAAGAAAACAGAACACGAAAGCAGCGTGCTCTTCGAATTGATTGCTCACCGTTACGAACGGCACAGTCTCATCATTACATCAAACCAAGGTTTTGAAGACTGGGACTCCTTGTTTGATGATACGGCAATGGCTGTGGCTGCCATTGATAGGCTCGTTCATCACGCGACAATTCTACAATTTAGAGGGGAAAGTTTCAGGAAAAAAGCTGCCAACAAACAGCAGGAGTCTTAGGCGCAGACACCGGACATCGTAATTGACGCTAAACCGGACGAAGTAATTGACGGTGTGCCATGAAGGCTGTGCAGCAGCTAGCTGCATTTGCCATGCTATACCAGTGATGAGAGTAGGCCTCTCGGTGTCGTCTATCAGGAGAAGATACCAAACCACCTTGAGCTGCATCCGTAAAGAGCGGTTGTGGTGAGCGTCATAGGAAAAGGCGGGGCAAGGATCCCGTTAGGTATGTACAAAGGAGACGAACGCAAGTGAACCATCGAAGAAGTGTCGATAATCGTAACCGATGTCTAAATCAGGGGCTCGTCAATCCTCTGAGACAAGTCAGACGGACACCTGAGTTCTGGTCTGATGGCATCCGGCATAGAGGTGGCGTGAACTTTGTTACAGGCGCTGGTATGGAACTTGGGAAGCTGTCGTTCCGATGTTAAGGGAGCCACTCAAGCAGAAAACCTGCGAGAGTTTGAGTACCAAAGCGGAGCACAGTGGCGGAGTCATACATAGTAGTGATGAAACTGCTGTAATGGCGGTGGAGCGAAGGTATGACCTTATTCAGCTAAAGGATGGTGACAACTGTGAGACAGGATGATTTCCATGCGGATGCTAAACCATTTGAAATCCCCAAACGTTTGATCTGGAATGCTTGGAAACAAGTGGCTGCCAATAATGGTGCGCCAGGCGTAGATAAGAAAAGCATAAAGGAGTTTCAAAAAGATTTGGGAGGTAATCTCTATAAGCTGTGGAACCGTATGAGCTCTGGGAGTTATCATCCTATGCCTGTGAGGCAAGTGTTGATTCCTAAAGGAGATGGCTTTCGGCCGCTGGGGATACCGACTGTGGCTGATAGAACAGCGCAGACGGCTGTCAAAATGATATTGGAGCCTAGATTTGAAAAGATATTTCATTCTGGGTCTTACGGATATCGCCCCAGAAAAGGAGCCAAGGATGCGGTAAAACAAGTGAGGAAGAATTGTTGGCGGTACGATTGGGTATTGGACATGGATATCAAAGCCTTCTTTGATTCCATAGACCATGACCTGATGATGAGAGCCGTAGAAAGGCACGTTCCAGAAAAGTGGATGCGGTTATACATCCGGCGATGGCTGGAGTGTCCTGTGATGTTGGAAGGCGGTCTGGTGGAGTCGCGGTCTTGTGGTACGCCTCAAGGAGGTGTCATAAGTCCTTTATTAGCGAATCTCTATCTTCATTATGCCTTTGATCATTGGATAAGTGTGACCCATCCTCGTGTGCAGTTTGTACGCTACGCGGATGATGTGGTTTGTAGCTGTCGGACTAGGATTGAAGCCGAAAATCTGTTAGCGAATCTTCGAAAAAGATTAGAAGCCTGTAAGTTGGAACTGCACCCAGAGAAGACCCGAATAGTCTACTGCAAAGACAGAACGCGTACGGTAAAGTACCCTCTGACAAGCTTTGACTTTCTTGGGTTCAGTTTTCGTGGGAGGACAGTGCAAGACCGTTCTGGCAATCTTTTTACGGGATTTAATCCCGCCGTCAGCCGAAAGGCTTTAAAACGAATGAATGAAACAATCCGTAATCTGAACATTCATCGCCGAATAGGCCATACTTTAGTCGGTTTGGCAGAGTTAATAAACCCGATTGTTCGGGGATGGATTGAATATTATGGGGCGTTTTATCCAGAGATGTTGAAGCAGTTTCTAATAAGGCTGGATCTGCGTCTAGGGCGGTGGGTACGGAATAAATACAGGAGATTGCGTGGACATAAACGCCGCTCTTGGGATTGGCTTAAACGGTGTCGTGCAACATTTCCTCAATTGTTTGTTCACTGGGATTATCTATTCTTGAAAAGGCGACGAATAAGAGGAGCCGTATGAAGTGAGAGCTTCACGTACGGTTCTGTGAGAGCCTGAGGGGGAAGTTCCCTCGGGCCACTCGACCTCTATAATATCCGACGACTTCATGTCACCAGTAGGCCTTGCATGTGAAAAAGTTCATTTGGAAATGGCAAAGCTGCTTTGGATGGTTGGGGCATCGATAGAAGCTGAAGCAGAAACGTTTATTCTACCGTTGCATGCTGCAATTCGTGGTTGACATGAAGAAATTGTCTGTTGGTTGCTTGAACATGGAGCAGATGTAACCAGCAAGTATGGCGGGTACTATTGGCGAGGACGAAAAATTGAAGAAGTGGATGCTGTGATGCTTGCATCATATTTAGATGGTGATGTGATTGTCTTTAATTTTGTCGTAAACTGAATAATATGTAGTTGGTGTAACTAGTTGTTAGTACGTGCTATTTAGTAATGTCCTATAATTATGGGAGGGGATAATGAAAAACAAATATTAGTTGGTGGTGCTATATCTATCTTTCAAAATTGAGTCTTAGGGATTTTCGAAAATTTGGGCGAAATGGTGAAGAACCCGGTGTGGTAGTGGTATTCAATGGTAATCATCCCATTTTTAATAGCCGTTAAAAGTAGAAACTAGGCAGCAAGTTGTAGTTTTTGGATAGGGGTAATTCCGCCTATCTGATCCTACAACAGAAAAGTGGACACAGAGTTAAGCCACAAGGTCATACTGTTCGTTGCGAGACTCAAAGATGGCAGGTGAAAGCCAGCCATTACTTGAATGTCGCCGTCTACGATTGTAGTATGCCTCGATATAGTTAAATAAAACTAATTCTGCTTCATGCTTGTTTTTAAATTTTCTGTGGCGGATCAGTTGATTTTTGATTGTGTGAAAAAAAGATTCTGCAACGGCATTGTCCCAGCAGTTCCCTTTCCGGCTCATACTTTGAAGATAGCCATGCTTTTTCAAGTAGCTGCGAAAATCTTTGCTTGCATACTGTACACCTCGATCACTGTGGATCAGAAGACCGGGATTTGGTTTCCGTCGTGCTACAGCCTTCTTTAAAGCACGGATAACAGAATGTCGTTCTAACGAATCACTTAAGTCCCAACCTACAATGATTCGGGAATACAGGTCGATGAACACGGTCAGATAATGCCACTTTCGTCCAACCTTGATGTACGTAATATCTGTGACCCAAGCCTTATTGGGAGCTGATGTAGTAAAATTACGATCGAGCAGGTTAGGGGCAACAGGCTCCGTATGTGCAGAATCTGTTGTAGGGACAAATTTCGTTGCATACTTACAACGCAGCCCTAACGCTCGCATGTGCCTGGCAACACGAGCCTGGCTAACACTCTGGAATAAAGGCTCGTCACGCAATTCAGAAGTGAGCATTGGGCTTCCGATCATTCCGTTATGTTCGTTGTAGATCGTCGTGATCCGCTTACGAAGTAACGAGTTCTGCCGCTGGCGTTGTGACACTGGGCGATTACACCATGCATAGAAACCGCTCATGGATATTTTTAAAATCTGGCACATCTTCTTCATCGGGAACGTAGAGCGGTTTGACTTCACGAACTTAAATCTCATTTCGATGCTCTGCTGAAGATGCCCAAAGCTTTTTTAAAAATATCACGCTCCATTTCAGCATCTTGGAGTCGTTTGCGTAGCTCTTTGAGCTCTCGTTGCTCATCTGTCAAAGCCTCATTTCCTCTGCCGGGAAAAGCAATTTTGCCTTGCACTGAAAGTTCTCTACGCCAACGGTACAACATGTCCTTAGGAACTCCTAAACTATCAGCGACATCAGCAACGGTACGGTCTGGATCTTCAGTTAGCAGCACCGCATTCTTTTTGAACTCAGCATCATAGGATCTACGTTTTCGGACACTCATCGCCATCTCCTCTTTGATTCAGGATAATGGCTTAACTATATGTCCACAAGTTTGTAGCAGGATCAGGTTCAGCTTATTGGGAAGGCGTCTACGTTTGTGTTGATAAAATTTAGTTTTTATCTTAGCGACTGTGCTAACTAATTTAATTTTAAGGGCCTAGAACAGACAAAGCCTTAAGTGCGGCTTTTGTTTTTTTGATGAAGGTAGCAACTAGTTTTGCCAATAAGGATAAATCGTGAAGAGTATATTGTGGGTTCAGGCGGCTGGTGATTTTCAAGAGTGGGTTGTTCCGTTAGGAAAGTGTTTTGAAGAGTTGGGAACAACAGTTAGTTATGGAGTAAAAAATGCTTTTGCATATCAGTTTGCAACGAAACACGGATTTAAAGCATATCCTGTTTCGCAAGATTGTTATCACGCTCAATCTCTTTCAACAGAAGAACTTGCTGAGCTTGAAGCCACATATGGGCCTCCCTCATTAACGCACTTGTGTAATGCAAACGCTCAATTTGATTGGTTGGGACTAGCAGCTGATACTAGGCGCCAAATTTCCGCAAGCATGCTTAAGTATTGGCAAGAAATCTTAACAGAGAATGATTTTGACTATGTGATTGTGCACAATCTTGGGACAATTGAATCTTCAACGGTAAATCTGGTAGCGAAAAAACTCGGAGTGCCTGTTGGGCAGGCTGGAGTTGGTTATTTTCGAGATAAGTTCGCTTTTTATGATAACCCGACAGACCGTGGCTGGCGCGAGTTTCATGAAGAAATTGCAAAAGGAGAGTATCAACTTACCGAGAAGCAGAAGCAAAATATTACAGAATTAGTAGCTCCCTTTCAGCGTGCTAAGGAGTCTATTTCTCCAAGTACGAGATGGGCTAATGTTTCTACAAAAGTCCTTTTAAAACGACTGATTAGTGTTTTTAACTTCAAGAAGTATAAAGATGATCCAGTTGTGAGGGCTGCTAATATTCAGGAGATGAGGTTAACAATGCGACATTTTTTGTGGAAGAACTTCACTAAGAAATTTTTTCCTTACGATGCCCCGCAAGAAGAAAAGTATGTCTACTTTCCGCTCTTTAATAAATTTGAAGGTACGACTCTCTATCGTTACCCTTACTATTGTAAGTCGCTCAATACGTTCATTGAGCGCATTGCCCGTTGCTTACCTGTTGAATACAAGCTTTATGTGAAGGAACACCCTATTCATATTGGCCAATCAAACCCCCTTCAGTTGAGAAAAATACAGCAAATGGATCGAGTTCGCTTCATTGATCCTTCGAGATGTGGAACGCAATTAATTAAAAACGCTAAAGCTGTGGTGACAATAGAGTCGACATCTGGTTTTGAAGCATTTTTGAATAAAGTTCCGGTTATCACCACTGGAGAAATGTTTTATTCCTTTGCGCCTCAAGTATATAAAGTTAAAGATCCTGAAATGTTGGGTGATGTTTTTTGGGAGGCTCTTGCTAAAGGAGAAAGTGTTTACGATGATGAGAATAAATGGATGTGGTTTATTGATCTGATTTACAACACTTTCTATGATGGTGAGTTGCTTCCCGTCGAGTATCCCAATATCCCCCCTCTAGCAAAAGAAAATTTAAGTAGAATTGCATCTGCCATGTTGGAAAAAATGGAAAAAGAGGTGGCGTTAGCTAGCTGATTGTTTCGTATGCGATTTTGTGGCATTGAAGATCAATGTATTTTTGCATGATTTGGCATTAGATTGGAATGATAAACGATCGAATAGCCTAAAAGACATAAAACTGAGCGGAATTATCTCGTTATGCTTGTTGTACTAATCTTGCTTTTTTCTGTTGGGCATTAGTACGCGATACGATTTCCATTGGGGCAATCCTCGTTGTTTTTTCAGTTTTAACCCCCGTTCCAACCAAGTGGCGAGATGAAAAGATTACATATGAATGCTTTTAAAAAATTTATCTCAGTAGATTATCGCTCTTATTTGAAAGTGTTTGGTTCCATTAATGACCTTCTCTTGGAAGAGTTTGAGCAGAGGGAGCTTGGCGGTGGTGAGCTTGTGAGCTCCGCAGACGATCAAGGTGCTGCTATTGTTCATGATCTAGAATGGGATTCTGAAATATTTAATTGCAAATGCTCTCGTGTCGGGACGCTTGCTATTTCTGAATCATACTCAGGTGGGCTTGCCGGAGAGATTGACCTTACTTTTAAGCGTGCTTCTACTGAATTTGCTGATGTGCGTATGTCTTTGCAGCACTCTGAACTGATTAAAGAGTTTATGGAAAGTGGGTGGTGTGTTGCAGATCAGCTTAATATATATTTTGGCAAGCTCGCTCAGTTGTCTGTTGGTTCAAGCGAACAATCTCAATATGTTATAGGTGGGGTTAGCCCAGAACATGCGGAATTGTTTTTTAAGAAGAATCCAAAATTGTTCGGACAGACAAGAATTTACAACGATTCAAAGATACATACAGATACAGCTGAGTTGTTTTATACACGTTTAATGGAAGCAAAATGCGCAAAGTTAGACGGGCCGATGTGCGGTGTGTGGCAAGGAGAAACACTAGCTGGAATTGCCATAGGCGAGATTGATCCGCAATTGAGTGAATTTATGGGTGCACCATTCGCATGTTTGTGGCTGATCGGACTTTCTGAAAAAGTGAGAGGCAAAGGGCTTGGCAAAATATTGCTTAAGGCTTTTCTATCCCAGTGTCATGACCTCGGTGTAGCGTTTCTTGAGATTGGTACTCAGCACAATAACTTACCTGCAAATAATCTGTATTCATTGAGCGGTCTTTCATTACAGTCCCAACTTATTACTTTACATAGATGGTATGACTAAAAAATACACTGTTGGAATAGTCACGGATAGTTATCCAGATTCTGGGCTTGGACATCTGGTGCGATGCAGCGCGATTGCTGAAGGAATACGTGAGAATGGCGTAATGGATGTTGTCCATTTATTACCTAGTGTCGTTGAAAAAACCTGGGAAGATGATCTTAAGTTCTTTAAGTATGTTGATCCAAGTCCTGCTGCGATTGTCAAGGCGTCAACAGCACTTGAAATAGACTTATTGCTTGTAGATAGTTATAAATTTTCATCTTCTTTTTATCGACAGCTAAAAGATATTGCCCCTCTTCTTCCTGTCCTTTCAATCTGTGATGATCCCGTTGCGTTACCAAAGCATGTACATGGAATAGTCGACTTTAACTTGCATACGAGGGAAGAAGATTATCCTCCAAAGTTTAAAGAAAACTCAGTCATCGGGACACGGTTTTATCCGGTTCGATCCAGGTTTTTAAGAGCTGGAAAAAGTAATTCTCCAACGTTCCATAGTGATATTCTGATCACTTTTGGTGGTGCAGATCCTGATTTTCAAACTGAAAGGATTCTATTTATTCTGACTGCTAAGTTCTCAGGAGAAATTGCTGTCATTGTTGGTAGGCATTTTTCTAATGTTGACAACCTAAAAGAGACATACGGTTCAGCTTCAAATGTCCGATTTATAGAAAATTGCTCTAACATTGCACCGTATATTGCAAACTCAAATGTTGTGATAACCGGTGGAGGAGTTACTCTTGCTGAGTGTTCTGCACTTTCGACTTTTGCAATAGTGCTTGGACTTGCAGAAAATCTCGAAAAACCAAGTCTCGCGGCTGAACATGCAGGGAGCGCAAAGTATCTTGGGCAGTTCTCTGAAATTACTGATGAGACGTTAGCTGAAAGTTTATACGATGCTCTGATTCATCTGCCTGAAGCTGCAGCATTGTCGTCCCTTGTTGATGGAAGCGGAAGTGCACGTATTGCAGAGCGGTTATATGAAGTTGTTCAACGATATCATGCTGATATTTATAATGAGTCAAACGTGAAAGATGAGTATGAGGATTCTTCGTGCGCTAGCAATGAATTTGAGAAAGTAAAATGGGGCTCTGAAAAAAGCATGCTTTTCAGGTTTGAGTATGCTCATGATGCTCTTGATTGGGCAAGCGTGTCTAACTGGTGTGATATCGGGTGTGGTACAGGTGCGTTCTTCAGTACCATTAGTGGCGTTCATTCACATATCGAAATGACGGGAGTAGATTTGTGTGATGAGTTGCTTGATTTTACACGTAAAAAAATTGACTCACCTTCGAAACTTACCTGTTTTACAGGGAGTTTTTTAGATTTTACTCCTTCACAAAAATTTTCATTGGTTACTTCGATAGGTGTGCTGCAAAAATGTGGGATATCGTTGCAGAAGGCACTTGATAAGATGTCGAGTTTGTTGAAAGATAATGGCGTTTTGTTTTTTACTACCAAAAACTTGGATTGGGCATTGTTTTCTAATCCTGAGGTGGTTCCATTCGAGGGACACCATTGGTTCCGGTTGCAACAATTAAAAGATGCGGTTGCGGTTGCAGGGCTGGAAATTGAATCAATTGTAGGTTTGCTACCCGCTGAAGGTAAGGTTACCTCTCCTAACGAAGCCCATAGCGTAGCTATTGTTGCAAGGAAGAAATGATCATAGATTCCCACGTATATTGCATTCCACCAAGTTTGCAACGTATTGATACATCACTAATGGCAGATGAAGATATTATTTTGCAGGCAATATATCAACATCAGGATAGCCCCTTAGCATTATCACTTGCCAGTATAAGCAGGATACGAGAGTCCCTGGAGCAGAATAGCATTAATAAAGCGCTTCTTGTTCCGCTCCCTTGGTACTCAGAAAAGTTATGTCGAATATCAAACGAGTATCTTCTTGATTTAACGGCAAATAATAAAGATTTATATTCGCTTTGTACTGTTTCTCCTACTCTATTGAACGAGAAAGTGCTCGAAGAGTATGTTGCTGCCGGTGCGGTTGGTTTAAAAATAAACCCAGCATGGCAAAAATGTGAGCTTGATAGTACCGAAATGGATGCATTGTCTGAGTTGGCAGGGTATTACGATATACCAATAATGGTGCACATAGATCATGCGTATAAACGGTCTGTCACAGATCCGGCAGGGCTTCTGAACTTGGCATCCAGACACCCTGACACAAAATATATTGCTGCCCATCTGGGAGGGGGGCTTGGTTTTTATTTCCTGCACTCTCCCCTTCAGGATAAAATGCAAAATATATGGTTCGATACTGCAACGTCTTCAACTATGCTAATGGTCAAATTTTATGTTGAAGCTGGGTTGAAGAACCGTCTTTTATTCGGAACAGATTTCCCTTTTAACCATTGCCATAATCAAGGCGATTTGATTCACAGTATCGAAACTATGGGATTTGAGAAAGACGTGCTTGAAGATATTTTTTACCGTAACTTTATGCTGTTGTTCGGATTATAGGGAGAGGGGGAGATGGCTCATGTTATTGTTTCAGGACACCAACCTGCATATTTGCCGTGGCTTGGTTTGTTACATAAGGCGTCGTTAGCTGATGTGTTTATTTATATGGACGATGTGCAGTTCATTCAGCGTGACTTTATTCATAGGAATCAAATAAAGGTTGGGAGAGAGTCTTCAACTCTTTTGACGATTCCGGTGGGTTCTAAGAAAGCAAGCAGTAAAAAGATTTGCGATGTTGAAATTTCGCAGCAAGATCTTCCATTAGAAAAAAGCTGGCAGAGTTCACATTGGAATTCGATTAGGTCAGCTTATGCGAAGGCTCCATACTTTAAGCAATATGCGGACTTTTTTCATTGGATTTATTTAGAGAATCGCTGGAAAAAATTAGCTGATTTAAATTTAGTAGTGTTACGCCAGTTCTTCGAATGGTTTGAAATTTCCTCGCGGCTTGTCATTGGTAGCCAAGAAGGTTTTGTGGGATATAAATCTGATTTGATATTTGAACATGCGTCACGTTTTAACGCTGATGTTATGGTCACAGGTCAGTTGGGTGAAAACTATATTGAGAGAGAAAAATTTGAGAACGCAGGTATCAAACTGGTTCATCAGCAATATATACATCCTATTTATCCACAGAGGTTTGGCGACTTTATTTCGAATATGAGTTGCATTGATTTATTATTTAACTGTGGTGAAAATGCAAAAAAGATATTTCGAGCCGAAAACTTGAAAAGAGATGAGTTATGAGACAGTTCAAGCTTGCAGATCAATTATCAATTGAAGATAGAACAATTGGAAAAAATGAACCAGCATTCATAATCGCTGAAGTTGGGGTAAACCATAATGGTGACCTTGATCTTGCGCATAAACATATTGAAGCCGTTGCTGAATGCAAAGCTGATGCTGTGAAATTTCAAACATTTCGAACTGAAGAGTTTCTTGCATCCAAAGACCAGATTTATGAGTATGAGAGTGCTGGAAAAAAGTGTCAAGAAACAATGTATGAGATGTTCAAGCGTCTGGAATTGCCAATGCGCTGGCACCAAGAGTTGTTTGATCATGCTCGTAAGATTGGGCTTGTCCCGCTGACCAGTGTCGCGGATATTCAAAGTGCAGAAATGGTGAATTCAGTTGGTATAGGTGCATATAAGGCAAGCTCTGAAGATTTGGTGAATCTGCCTCTTATTAAGCATCTTGCGCAACAGAAGTTACCAATAATTTTTTCAACAGGAATGGCGAATTGCGACGAAATTATTGATGTTCTTTCCATTTTGGAAAAACATAACCACACGAATTGTTGCTTTCTCCATTGTACTTCTCAGTACCCTACTCCTATCGCTAATGTAAATTTATCAAGAATGCAAAAACTGACGGAGCTTGGAGTCGGACTGGTGGGGTATTCTGATCATACTGTTGGCAATCAGGCTTCTTTAGCAGCGGTTGCAATGGGTGCAAAAGTAATTGAAAAACATTTTACCCTTGATCAAAACCTGCCTGGACCGGATCATACCTTTTCCTCTCCTCCAGAAGAACTCACAAGTCTTGTTGCGGAGATTCGTAATCTTGAAAAAATGTTGGGCAGTGGGCAAGTAGATGCTGCTGGAGATGAATATGAAGCGCGTTTAGCGTTTCATCGTTCTCTCGTTGCTGCTCGTGATTTACCTCAAGGGCATGTTTTGACCAAAGATGATATAGTGTTGAAGCGTCCCGGGACTGGCCTAAGATATCGGGATATAGATATTGTTTTAGGTAAGGCTTTGATTTGTAATGTTAAAGCGGATCATCAAATTTTAGAAACAAGTATATAGAAGTAGATATGTTATGCCAGATGTTAAAGATAAATTCAGTAAGATTGTTGAAAGAGCTTTAGATTTTTATGCGGCTTCATTTAATTTGACTTCGCAATCAGATATTCTACCTACCCATATTTCTATCGAACCAACAAATGCTTGTAACTTGCGTTGTATTCATTGCCATCATTCTATGCGTGGTAAGGGGTTTGATCGTAAGCTTGGAGTCATGGAATGGGATACTTATGCTAAAGTTATTGATGAGGTGCGCGAGTATGCAACGTACATCACTCTCAATTTGCAGGGAGAACCGACCCTAAATAAACATGTGCTACGAATGGTGCAGTATGCTAAAGAAGCTGGCCTTTCTGTTTCACTTTTAACTAATGCAACGCGCCTGAATCGTGAACTGGCAACTAGTCTGGTAGAAGCTGAACTTGATCGAATCGTCTTTTCTTTTGAGGGATCTACTAAAGAAGTTCATGAAAAGGTACGTCGAAATAGTTGTTATGAACAAACCCTCTTTAATATTCTTAATTTTTTAAAAATTAATGAGGAGAACGGGCACCCGACTTTCGTATGCATGTCTATGGTTGAGTCCCCATTAACAATGGATGATGTACCAAAC
Organism: uncultured Chlamydiaceae bacterium; assembly: GCA_942490925.1. GTDB lineage: Bacteria > Chlamydiota > Chlamydiia > Chlamydiales > JAAKFR01 > CALNYX01. The sequence goes on from CALNYX010000012.1 coordinate 13,675, forward strand.
TACAGAGAAATGTTTGAGCAGCTTCCTGTAAATACAATTTTTGTGAACCCATTATTGAACCTCGCAGGAATTTCTCCACTTGCTGATGCTGAATCACAAAACAAAACACGCCAACTAGAGAAATCCGAAATTCCTATCTGCCGTATGGCATGGGAGGTTATGCCGATTAGTTGGAATGGTGACGTGCTTGCGTGTCCGGTAGATGTTAACGAGGCACATGTTGTCGGGAATATTTTAGAAGATTCTTACGCAAATATTTGGAATTCGCAAAAAATGCAGAAATTTAGGCAATGCCACATTGATCGTGAATATGATTGGATTGAAGAGCAGGGACCTTTATGTGCGAATTGCGATTGCAAATTTATGAATGAATACGACATGCGTGATTTACGTGCGTACGTAACTCAGCAAGTTGTTCGTCAGGCAAAAATATATGGTAATAAGCTTGCGACGGCAGATGTTTTCCTAGATGACTCAGCAGAGAAGGCTAAGCTCGAACATTTGGATAATTTGCTAGCAAAATTTCAGAGTGATCTAGAGAGATAGTTAAATGCTTAAATGCAAACAGGTGGCTGTGATTGCAGCTCATCCCGATGATGAGATTCTTGGATGTGGTGGAACAATAATTCGTCATGTACAGGAAGGAGCGCAGGTGCATGTCTTGTTATTGGCTGAGGGGGCGACAAGTAGAGGTAAAGAATCATACGAGGCTGAACTTGAAAGTTTGCATCGCGCAGCGCAGGCTGCAGGAAAAATTATGGGGGTAGCTTCTGTTACCTTGCATAATTTTCCTGATAACAAGATGGATATAGTGCCATTACTTGATGTCGTTAAGTGTGTAGAGTTGTTTTTAAGTGAGCGTGAGTATGATGTAGTTTACACGCACCATGCTGGTGATGTGAATATAGATCACCAGTTGACACACCAGGCAGTGGTTACGGCACTTCGTCCAATTCCAGGGCAGCATAACTGCACCTTACTGACATTTGAAACTCCTTCAAGTACCGAGTGGCAACCCAATGGGAGTGGACAGCCGTTTGTCCCGAACTGGTTTGTTAATATCGAAGATTCATTGTCGCAGAAGATCGAAGCGTTAGCTGCGTATGAAATAGAGATGCGTCAATGGCCTCATCCACGGAGTCTGCAAGGGGTTGAGGTGTTAGCAAAATGGCGTGGAGTAACTGTGGGGTATTCTGCTGCCGAGGCATTTATGCTTGCCCGCGCCCTTCGATGACTCCATGAATTCGATGTTGCGTTGTAACTAGGCTGCTGTGCTGCTAAATATTGCAGATAGCATGCGCAATTCTCTCTATAAAAATTTTGCTGAAATATATTAATATGGGTTTAAGATGTTTAATGACAAGACTGTATTGATTACAGGCGGTACTGGATCCTTTGGGAAAAAATGTGTTGAAATTCTTCTTGAAAAATATCAGCCAAAGCGTCTGATTATTTTTTCACGTGATGAATTAAAACAGTTTGAAATGGCTCAACAATTTTCGCCAGATAAGTATCCTTGCATGCGATATTTTATTGGTGATGTGCGTGATAAGGAACGTTTGTATAGAGCATTTCGGGGTGTTGACTATATCATTCATGCTGCAGCATTGAAGCAGGTTCCTGCGGCAGAATATAACCCGACAGAGTGCATTAAAACAAATATTTATGGTGCACAAAATATAGTGAACGTTGCCTCTGATGTGGGGGTTAAAAAAGTTGTAGCTCTTTCCACCGATAAAGCCGTAAGCCCTGCAAACTTATATGGTGCAACAAAGCTTTGTTCAGATAAACTTTTTGTGGCAGCCAATGCCTTTACCGGCTGTGATACTACTTTTTCTGTAGTAAGATATGGAAATGTAATGGGAAGTCGCGGTAGTGTTATCCCGTTCTTTGCTAAGATGCGTGATGAAGGTGCAACACTCCCTATTACTGACCCGCGAATGACACGTTTTTGGATTACTTTAGAAGATAGTGTCGAAATGGTTCTAAAATCTTTTGAGATTGCGGGTGGTGGAGAAGTCTTAGTTCCAAAAATCCCAAGCATGAAAATTACTGACTTAGCCGAAGCTATTGCTCCAGATAGCCCGACAGAAGTTGTTGGTATCCGTCCGGGAGAAAAAATTCATGAGGTAATGATTACTGCTGAAGACTCTCGTCATACTGTTGATATTGGCGACTACTACGTAATTAAACCGGAAACATTCCACTACAACGGACCGGAAGGAGTGCCTGTCGTGGATGGCTTTGAGTACTCATCAGGTACAAATGAGCAGTGGATTTTAGTAGAAAATTTGCGAAAGGTTCTTTTAGAACGAGGAATGATGTAGCAGTGTACGATGATGGATGTTTTTTACCGTACGGCAGACAACTGATTGATGATGATGATATTGCGTCAGTTGTTGATGTCCTTAGAGGTGACTGGTTAACTACAGGTCCTGCTGTGTCGGCTTTTGAAAAGGCCATTAGCCAAGTTACAGGCGCATCCAATGCTGTTGCAGTGAACAGTGGTACTGCAGCACTCCACATGGCTATGCATGCGCTGGGAGTAGAAGAAGGAGACGAAGTCATTGTTCCACCGATAACGTTTGCTGCGACTTCTAACAGTGTGCTCTATTGTGGCGGACGACCAGTCTTTGTTGATGTTCAGCCTGAAAATTTGCTTATCGATCCTGCTAAAATTGAAGCTGCTATCACACCACGTACAAAAGGTATTATTGCAGTGGACTATGCAGGACAGCCTTGTGATTGGAATGCGTTACGCGCACTTGCTGATAAGTATAATCTTTTTCTTGTTGCTGACTCGTGCCATGCTCTAGGAGCAGCATATAAAGGACGTGTAGTAGGAACACTGGCTGATATTACAATTTTTAGCTTCCATCCGGTTAAGCATATTACGACAGGTGAAGGAGGAATGGCTGTAACAGATGATGCCGCTGTGGCTGAAAAAATGCGTGTGTTTCGTTCTCATGGTATCACTACAGATGCGCAGCAGCGAGTAAAATCTGGAAGTTGGTTTTATGAGATGAAAGAACTTGGCTATAACTATCGCATCACAGACATCCAGTGTGCACTAGGGCTTTCACAGCTTCCCAAGCTGGAGCAATGGGTTAAGCAGCGTAATATACTAGCCTCCAGTTATGCAGACGGCCTGCGCAAATTAGATATTTTTCCATTGATAACAGAGGAATCTAAATATAACGCATATCATTTATATGTAGTACGTTCCATAGAGCGTGACTCATTATTTAGCTTTTTGCGTAATAAAAATATAGGTGTAAACGTTCATTATACTCCTGTTTATTTGCACCCTTACTATGTCAAGCTAGGATATAATCGAGGGTTATGCCCTGTTGCAGAGCAAGCATATTCAGAAATCCTTAGCCTTCCTCTTTGGCCAGGAATGGCCTTGTCTTCTGTAGAACGAGTTCTTGCCGCTTGTAATGAATGGAAAAAATTGCAGTCAAGCAGATAAGGAATTAAAATGCGAGCTATTGCTATTATCCCAGCACGTGGCGGGTCAAAGCGCATCCCCCGAAAAAACATCCGGAATTTTCATGGGAAGCCGATAATTGCGTATTCCATTGAAGCCGCATTGCAATGTGAGCTTTTTCAGGATGTCATTGTTTCTACTGATGATGTTGAGATAGCTAAGGTTGCAGAACTATATGGCGCAAAGGCTCCCTTTCTTCGCCCTGCAGAACTTTCGGATGACTATACCGGAACTACTCCTGTGCTTGAGCACGGCGTTCGGTGGTATGAAGAGCATGTCGATGAAGTAGATGCAGCGTGTTGTTTGTATGCAACAGCACCATTTGTTAAACCGGAAGATTTGGTTAACGGTTTTTATGAGTTGAAAACGGCAGAAGCCGCTTTTTCAATTACCTCATTTCCATTTCCAATTTTTCGGGCTCTTGAAATGCAAGAGGATGGATCCGTATCATTATTTTGGTCAGAGCATAATGCCTCTCAGTCTCAGGATTTGCCTGAGGCTTGGCATGATGCAGGACAATTTTACTGGGCCAGGAAAGAATTTTTGTTTGCTCAGAAAGAATTCATGCTTGGTGATGCTAAAGGGGTTAAGCTACCTCGTCATAGAGTGCAGGATATTGATACAGAAGAAGATTGGATTAGAGCTGAACTGCTGTTCACTGCCGTAGCAGCTGAAGAGTAGTATAGAACACGGAATTTTAAGACACGGCAGTCGCTCCTTTTTTATTAACAGAAAAAAGGGTGATTGCCGTGTCTTATTGTTTAAAGTTTGAGCAAAAGGGTCGCGGTAGGAATGGTCAGCAATGACTATTCCTACCGCGACCTTAATATTGATGATAGTCGGCAGGGAGATACAGTACGACTTCGGGCGACACAAGACTAGGTTCCATACAATCCATGCTACTGAAAATTCATGGACTGATTGGCGGCTGCAAGATAATGAGGCTAGCCCTCTCTTGTATTGTATACATATCTTTTCAGCCAGTTACTCGAGACGCACCTCACCGATTGAGCACTTACCCATAACCGTTGATCATCGCCGCGGCAATCGACGGAGCAATAAATGAATACGCGCCCGAAATTGATGTTGGGGTGCGTGCTTTAATGTCTTGAATTAATTTGATTTCAAACAATTTGAAAGATACAATGAAATGTTGAGGAACCTTTCGACTGGCCCCCAAGATCGGATCTCTTTTGTCTGCTCAAGCTCATTCGCCAACTCCTTGAAATAATCACAGGGTGCGCTTCCTTCATTGAGTAGGGACAAGTCAACAGTATTATGCTTTGTGTAGAGGTCCCAGCCATCATAACTCTTTGGAACAACATGCGAAAAACGGTTGACTTTTTCTTTGCTTCTGAAAATAGAAAACCGCTGCAATTTATTCCACACACGATCAATGGTAAGCCGTTTTATCTTTTTCAATGCGCGCATGATTGTAACAGGCTGCTCAAGCCCTCTGATTTTATTCAGTTTCAGAGCAATCCGGGCAAGCTTTTGGTAAGAAAACCCTGCTTTACGGCGGAAATATCTATACACTGGCGCCTTTGAGTAAAGGCAATCCCAAAGTGGCACCTTGTAATCAATTAAGAAACGATACGCGGCAGTCGAGTTGAATGCAGAGTTATAGAAGATTCCAAAATGATTGTATATCGCCATGCCCGTCGCGTGGCTCTGGTCTGCGCAGAGCAGCTGATCCCACACTCTGCGCAAGACTTGAGTATCCTCATATTCTTCGACCTTGTCCCCGATAAGCTCCACACAATCAAGCACGTCATTCAAAACATTCTCCAAGGCATCCAGTGCATAAACAGCCATGTCTCTGGGAAGCCCGGTCACATCTGTCAAACCGGCAAAAGGTTTGAAAGTGAAAAATGCCCCACTGGGAGGGACGGCAAGGGACAGCAGGAAATTGTATACCACACCTTTCTTGTTATTCGTTACTGGCTTGATTGACTTTGGGGCAAATCGCTTAACATTTTTCATGAAAAATGACGTGTAATAAAATCGCTTGGTTGCACCAAAGAAATGACGTTCATAAAATGAATGCTGGCGTAATGATGAATTGAAGGACTGTCCAAGGCCAACAGTGTTGCCGTTCCAAAAAAAGAAATTCTTGTTTTCGTCTCGAGTTATTTCATTTAGTGTTTCATAGGCAGTTGCGATATGAAAATAGCTTTCAATATCGTTGGATAGCAGCTCCGCCAATTTTTCGGAGGAAGGAACATTGCGTTGCATGAAGGAATAAGTCCGTCCGTAATCACCAAGAAGCGTCACTAGCATTTGCCCATGCGCAACCTGGAAATCGTAGTCATTGACATGGGTAGTCCAAGTTTCAATTTTATCGGACATTGACAAGTAGGCTGACCCGCTGTCCACACCGGACATTCCAATGACAGGAGTAATTCCGGACTGGTTGAACAGATCGGCGTATCCTTGCCCTTCTTTTTCAATTGCATCAGCAAAGGACGAATCAGGGTCCTTCATCTTATCCGCACCCAGCACACCATGGGCATTCAGACTTGCATATGGAGCAAGCTTACAGCTATCAGGATTTATCCTGATGGAGTATCCACCTGGAACCTTGGAAATATTTTTAAAAAAAGTCCTGTTAAAAAGTGGCGGATAGGCCTGCGCTACAAATAAAAACACGGACTGGATGTCTATATTATCTTTGCTGCCAAAACGCTTTTCAATCAATGCTCTGTTTAGTGAGAAGTACACGTCGTTCGCGTCCTGATGCCAGTACACATGTGTCGATGTAGTTGTGGCAATACATAACTCTCCATTCTCAATTTGTACGTTTGCCCCGGCTCCATACGATCTTCGTAACTTTTTTTCCACCTCAGATTGATCCATTTCTATCTTGCTGAAAGTAGAAACATCTGTGTCGTCGTCAAACCCAACTATCATTCCTAGGATAAGTCTGGAGCGGTCATTTTTAATAAGGCCATCTTTAGAAACTGTATAAAAACATCCAGCATCGAAAGAGTATTTGTACATTTCATCAAGAAAATCCGTTATGTTAGACATCATAAGTCTCCTTAGTTCAATGCTGTATTTCGGAAAATAGCTCCGCATCATTTATGGTAACGCTGTCAGTGTCGTGCTAAAGTATGGAGTGTTGCTGATATGATAATAAACAGACAGGCAAAACAACTGCCCCATGGCTATCAGGGTTCTGGGGAATGCTATCTTCGTCTCTCTCCGCGTTTCGGCAGGAAGTTCGAAGGCATGAAGACTGATTGGAATGCTGAAGCAGTGTTCATATTCCGTCGAGTAGGGCTCCTCAGAAACAAGCCAACGTCCTTTTGTCTAGGAAAGAAAGTCTGTGTTACTCATTTTATTAATTTTAAATACTAGTTGGAACTTTTGCAAAGTTACATTTTGTCTGGATGTCAAACAGGAGTTTAAACGTACAACCCATTTTCTCCATAAAATTCACATAACAGTGTGTTACTTAGAGCCCCTGTAAGGCCCATTGTTGATTTCGTAGTTGAAGGTATTGAGGGGCTTAGCTTGAGTTGGATTTGGGGGCTCCATCTAGCGGATGAGATAACGTTTCTTTTCGTTCCAGATCAGACACGAGAGGGGGGGGATGAGGTCAGATTTTGAATTGTGAACTCCGATCACCACTTGCCTCGCAACCAGTCCTATGACTCATCCGTCATTTCTTGTTCTTCACCTCTAATGCAACAATCTCGGTCTTCGTAGGATGCATGCTGCCATGACTGGGCGTGGCTTTAATTTCTTAATGATCGCGTCAGTCAAAATTTTTTAGTCGAAGATTGTACTTGCTCCGCCGCCATTGATTAGACGGAGTTCATAGGCATGCTTAACCATATGTAGCTCTTTTTTTATGGGGCCACAAAACTCTTGGCCGTGTTCGCCCTTCGGTATCGGTCAAGGTCGCTGCGAGAGCTAAGACCAACGCCCAAACAAAAGCCTGTCATTGAAACAGGCTTACCGTTCTTCTCGCACGTTGCAAAATAGTTATCCGCCAGCTTTTCAAACTCTATCGGGGTTTCAAATACTCGAACCGTCAAAACAACCACATCTTCCAGTCTATTCTCTATAGTGCCCTATATGTTCTCTACATTCAAGGAGAACAGATATGACGAAAAACAGAGGTGCTGAAAGAAACATATTGCAGCGTGGCAGGCCAGCAGACTCTGAAACGTATCCTTAAGCAATCGGTGCCTGATGTGCCAATTAATTCGAAAATACAGGTGGTCGTTGTGTTTGACTCCACGGACATGCGTAAGGCTGTACCGGATTGTCAATGCTGGTTGCTGATCATCTTGACCATCTTCACAGGGAATCGTTTTTGTGTTCTGCAAATCGAGCGCGGACAATCATCAAAATCCTCTATTGGGAACGCAACGGTTTCTGTCCTTGCCAGAAACATCTTGAAAAGCACTGTTTTGTATGGCTTGAGCGAGTAGAAGAAGTCCTTAAGTTTAGTCAGCGCGAACTTCGCTGGCTGCTGAACGGCCTTAAGCCAGAGCAACTAAAAGCACATCCTGATTTGCGTTGAAAAGGTATTTTAAGTCTCGTTTTTCGGGATGTTGTGCAGTTTTTTGTGTATGATTCACCACATAAATACATCCGTTTTGCCAAATGATTCAGAGTTGTTGAAGCGACTTGTTGCTTCACTTGAAACTCGTTTGGCAGAACAAGATTCATTTATCGAAGCACTTCGAGAATAGGTACGACTCCTCAAGGCTATGCAGTTTACAAAATCTAGCGAACAGCAGACGAAACCTACCAAAGTTGAAGATCAGTTCTATCTTTTTGATGAAGCAGAACATGTTGCTTCCATCGACGAGCAATTCCTTCCCGTACCCGTGCCAAACGGGGGCGCAAGCAGATTTTCGCGGATATTCTGCGCGTGGAGGTTAGCCACGAAATTACTGAAAAAGAAAAATATGCTCGTTGACGAAAATTGACGAATAAATCAGCGAAAAGCTGAATATCATCCCGCAGAAAGTGCAGGCTATTCGGAATATTAGACCTAAGTAGGCCTGCAAGGACACAGCTTCAGAAGGCTATCGCCCTAAGTGAAGATCGCCCCGATGTCGCCACTGCTTATCTAGCAAGGTATTGTGACACTGGGGTTGCTTGGATACATCCTCGTCAATAACTTTTACGACGGGCTTCCTTTTTACCGGCAGACAAACATGTTCGCTCGGCTGGGTATAGATATTCCACGCTCAACCATGTCAAACTTGACGGTGCTGGCAGCGAAAGCATGCGCGTCGCTACTGGATGCTATCTATGCACGGCTTCATCAAAACGGTGTCATTAATGTGGATGAAACGACGGTACAAGTACTTGGTGAACAGGGCCAGAAGAATACGTCAAAGCCGTATATGTGGGTCTGCCGTCCAAAAGAAAAAGCTTTCCTCAGATGTTATACAAGCGTTGCGTGAAGAAAAAGTGACTCTGTTATTTGCGAAACAAAAAGAGCTTTACACTGATGCAGCGTTACGCATGCCTCCTAAAAGTTTGCTCGGCATTGCCACCAGTTACGGCATGAAGCAGCTCCCGCACTTTCAAAATTATTTGAAAGATTTTCACCTCTCCCCCGATAACAACACCCCCGTAGATCATCGCTGGCTCATAAAGTTCATCGAACACTAAATAGGGGATAAGCGTATTATCCGCCTTATTAGGCAATGGATTAAAGTTGGTGTTGTCCATAACCATGGTTATCAGCGGTAATCAACAATCGGAACACCACAGGTGCAGTGATTTCGTCCTTATTGGCAACTAGTTAAGTTACCAGCATTATAGTTTCGATCTGTGGCTCCATAAGCAACAAAAATATGCGCGAGATAATGTTGCCATCATCAGATGCGCCGCCGATGCCGTGTTGGGTTTTCAAAAGCTCAAGATACTATTGATTGCCAGCGTGCGCTGACTCAGAGGTTGTTGAGTTTTAGTTTGAAAATTCACTCTAAGAAAACCAAGCTGATACGATTTGGCGTTTTGCCTCTATGAAATACCGAGAAAACCATCATTAGATAAGTCAGGGATGTTTGGTTTTCAAGGTGTTACATACTACATGGGTAAGTTATTGTCCGGTGAAGTCACAGTAAAACGTAAAACCAAACGCAATAGACATCTTGTTCAACTGAAACGGAAAAAACCAGAGTTTCATAAACGTCTTCACGATAACCGTGGGATACTGACCACTGGCTAAGGCGAGTGGTTTAAGGGCACATCAATTACTATGGTGTACTGTTCAATAGCCAGAAACTCGGTCAATTCGTGGAGGAAGTGAAAAAACTATGGTTGAAAAGCCTTAGGCGGCGAAGTCAGCGGAAACGTATGACGAGGGGGCGATTTAAGTATTGTATGGAATATCGGCTACCCAAGTCTAGTATGTGCATTCTTATCCGGAACAGCGCTTTTACGCCAAACACCCACGGTAGGAGCCGGATGCGTTAGTAGCGCACGTCCGGATCTGTGCGGGGGCAGTAATGACCATTCCTACCGCGACCTGCAAAAGGATAAGTTTAACATTTTTTTCTAAAGAAAAATGATTGCTTTGTAGCTAGTAATAAATGTTGACAGAAGGGCAAAAGCGAACCAAATTTCTTGAGAAAAGGATTTGTAACATTTCGATTATAAAGAGTGCTGTTAAAGATCGTGCTCAGACTCATGTCCCTTCGTATGTTACTGTTTTGTTCATCTTGTAATAAGGGCCGACAGTCTCATTAGTTGCAGTGAAACTGCAATTTGTAGCACATTTATATAAAATGATAGTTAGTCGGCTTTCCTTAAGTGTTTTCTAAAGTTGGATTTGGCCTGTTGCCGCGGGAAAATCTAGGTGAAAGCTCATGTTTGGGAGTTACCGGTTGAGTTTTTGACTAGTCAGATTGCTTAATGTATTTTTAGCGTTCAACATCAGTTTGCTGCAGTTGATCTTGATAAGATATTGCACCATCTATATCGTTCTGCTCAGTGTCCGTGCAAAGGGAAATTGAATATGCCTGAATATAAGTTAACAACTCAGCAGTTTTTTTAAAAGGGTTTTTGACATTACTGCTGCTTTCGGGGGAGTAATTGCCGGAGCATGGCTTACTCTTCTGGGGAGCGTCGTTGGAAGTTATATACGAAAAGTTTCGGGCTGTTTATACAGAAATATGTCGGTAACAATAACCACTCATTCAATATTTTCAAGCTGAAAACAGAAGTAGCAAAGATAATGCTTGCCATTGAAACATCAGTCTATATATAGCAACATCCTGTTTTTTTAAATAAACAGAATTTCTGGAAGTCGATGGTGATTGTCATGTAGCCCGGAATCTGTGGCAGGAACTTGTTACCGGATTTACACCTCATTCTGACATAGTTGATTATTTGATCGGCTGCGTAAGCAGACATGAGTGTTACGGTAGAAAATTCATCAGTATTATGTGCTAAGAAAATTTTGACCGTTATATCTTGTTTTGAAAGCTAGGTGTCTTTTTTAAATGACAATTTTATTTTTCGAGTAGTGTGAACGTAATGCATAAAATACTTTTGATTGGTGCAGGGCAGCTGGGTAGCAGACATCTTCAAGGAATTACATGTGGTAAGAAGCAATATTCTGTTGATGTAGTAGACCCTTCATCTAATTCCCTTGAGATTGCAAGACAGCGGTTTGAGGAGATGGAGAGTACAACATGTACTTCCCAATATTTTACAGCAATTCCTGAAGGAAAAGAGTACGATGTGGCTATTATTGCTACAAACTCTCTTGTTCGCAGTGTGGTTACCCGTGAACTTATTGAAAAGTGCACTGTGCACCGCATTGTCTTTGAAAAAATTCTTTTCCCGACAGTTGCCGAATACCAAGAAATGGAAGAGGTTTTAGCAGAACTAAACATTCCAGCCTGGATTAATTGCCCGCGTCGTATGTACCCTGTTTATGATGAACTTCGGCCATTGTTTAACGGAAAGAAAATGGCTTTTGTTGTAAGCGGAGGATTGTGGGGGATGGCATGCAATGCTCTACATTTTATTGACATTGCAAGTTTCTTGTCGGGTGAGGAATACTTTGAATATAATATTGATTCGCTTGACCCAGTTGTCCATGAAAGCAAGCGTGAGGGGTACATTGAATTTACCGGGACTCTTACTGCAACGTCAGATTCCGGCTCCGTACTTGCCATAAGTTCCTTGGAGTCAGTTCCAGAATTGCCTTGTCTTATTCATATCCGCTCTGATGATCTACGTGTTGTGCTTGATGAAAATAGCGGTACCGGATTGTTGTATAAAAAAGAAAATGGTTGGCAGACAGAGCGAATTAGTTTTTCAATTTTTTATCAGAGTCAATTAACCGGTCAAGTGCTTGACGATTTGATTGATAGTAACAGCTGCCAGCTGACATCTTTTGTTTCATCATGCCGACATCACCTTCCGTTGCTTGAAGCTTTTATAGCTCATCAGAACAAATTTTCTGCACCGTCTAAGCTGTGTCCTGTGACATAGGGTGCATCCTGCAAAAATTTTATATTGAAAATATTTCCCTAACAATAAACGACTGCATTGCTGCCTAGCTTTGATTAGAGAGAATTAGAGAGGTAGAGCAGTTGGAGTATTATATGCATATTTGGTTGATTGGAGCTGGCATCATGTCTCTGGACTATGCACCGGTTCTCAAAGAGTTGGCGTCTAAGATTACAGTAATAGGTAGAGGCTCTGCATCTGCACAGTGTTTTGAGAAAAAAACTGAGCTCCCTGTTGTCCGTGGAGGACTTGAAGCTTTTCTTGATGAGTCTCCAGAATTACCTGATGCCGCAGTCGTTAGCGTTGGTGTAGACGTTCTTGCAGAAACAACCTTAAGCCTCATTTCCTACGGTGTGAAACGTATTCTTGTAGAAAAGCCTGCAGGCACTACTCTTCAGGAGATTCAAATGCTGCGTCAAGAGGCTCAAGCTCATGGTGCAGAAATTGTCCTTGGTTACAACCGACGTTTTTATGCTTCTGTACAAAAAGCAAAGGAATTAATTGAACAGGATGGGGGCGCGACTTCCTTTACGTTTGAATTTACAGAGTGGAGCCATGTTATCTCTACTCTTGAAAAGCCAGAAGCTGTTTTCAATACTTGGGTAATTGGCAACTCTACGCACGTTATTGATCTGGCATTTTATTTGGGCGGCGAGCCTGAGCAGATTTCCATATTCAGTGCCGGCAGCCTTGACTGGCACCCTGCTGCAGCAAGATTTACTGGTGCAGGCATGACTGATGCCGGTGTGCCTTTTTCTTATCATGCAGACTGGGGAGCACCAGGACGCTGGTGGGTTGAAATTTTAACTGCAAAAAATCGTTATATATTTAGACCACTAGAGCAGCTGCATGTACAGAAATTAGGCTCTGTTGCAATTGAAAAAGTAGAGATTGACGATGCAATTGATCTGCAGTTTAAACCAGGTCTTTATAAACAGGTAGAAAGTTTCCTTGCTGGAGCTAGCGATGATATCTGTACAATTGAAGATCAGGAACGTCTTTTCCCAATTTACCAGAAAATAGCAAGTTACGATAATATCTAATGAGTACGAATTCTATTTTATCTCTTATTGGTCGTTCCAAAGAATTGTTTGTAGCTGATATTTCAAACTACGAACAGGAGTTAAGAGAGCGGGTTGCTGCATCTCGTTTTCTTGTACTCGGTGGAGCAGGTTCTATCGGGCAGGCTGTTGTTAAAGAGATTTTTAAACGAAATCCTTTGAAGCTGCATGTCGTAGATATTAGTGAAAACAACCTAGCTGAGCTTGTTCGTGATTTACGTAGCTCTTTTGGCTACATTGATGGTGATTTTCAGGCGTTAGCTCTGGATATTGGCTCGATTGAATACGATGCCTTTATTCAGTCTGAGGGGAAGTATGACTACGTATTAAATTTGTCTGCACTAAAGCATGTGCGTAGTGAAAAAGACCCGTTCACGTTGATGCGCATGATTGATGTGAATATTTTTAATACGGACAAAACCATTGTGCAGGCTTTGCAGGGTGGAGCAAAAAAATATTTTTGTGTTTCCACTGACAAGGCTGCAAATCCAGTCAATATGATGGGGGCATCAAAGCGCATTATGGAAATGTTTTTGATGCGCCGCAGTCTTGAACTCCCAATATCCACTGCACGTTTCGCAAATGTTGCATTTTCTGACGGTTCGTTGCTCCATGGATTTAATCAAAGAATTCAAAAGAAACAGCCTCTAGTAGCTCCTAATGATATTAGGCGTTATTTTGTTACTGCTCAAGAATCTGGCGAATTGTGTCTTATGTCATGCATTTTGGGGGAGAATAGGGATATTTTCTTTCCTAAGTTAAGTGAAAGCTTGCATCTTATTTCTTTTGACACAATTGCCTGTAATTATCTTGAACGGCTGGGGTATGAGCCTTTTCTTTGTTCTTCTGAAGACGAAGCTCGTGACTTGGCAAATATATTACCAGCTCAAGGGAAGTGGCCTTGTCTATTTACCCCGAGTGACACGACCGGTGAAAAAGATTTTGAAGAGTTTTTCACAGAGAATGAGTGCTTGGATATGGACCGGTTCCAGAGTTTGGGAGTTATCAAAAATAACCCTGTTTTTGACGAAGCTAAGTTGGAATTGTTCACAGCACGTATTGCAGAGCTGATGCAGCAACGGGCTTGGAATAAGCAACAGATTGTAGAGTTGTTTTTCAAAATGATTCCGGATTTTGCTCATAAAGAAACAGGTAAATACTTAGACGGCAAGATGTAGCTATGCTTAACTCTTTTATTTCTTTTATACGGGATTATTATAATACATCAGAGTTTATCCCCCTGCATGCTCCGGTATTTCAGGGAAATGAGAAGGACTATCTGATTGATGTAGTTAACTCGACATTTGTCTCCAGCGTGGGTGAATATGTTGGAAAATTTGAAACGCATATAGAACAGATTACGGGAACTTCTAAAGCCGTTGCTACAGTGAACGGGACTGCAGCACTGCATGCAGCCTTGCACCTAGCTGGAGTTCGACAGGGTGATCTGGTAATTACACAGGCTTTAACATTTGTTGCAACGTGCAATGCTCTGCACCATATGGGAGCGGAGCCTCTTTTTCTGGATGTTTCAAGGACCAGTTTGGGATTATGTCCAAAAGCTGTCTCAAACTATCTGGAGGAATATGCGGAAATCACAGAGCATGGGACTATACACAAAAAAACAAAACAGTGGATTAAAGCTGTTGTCCCTATGCATACCTTTGGTCATCCTGTTGAACTTGATGAGTTTATAGACGTCTGTAAAAAGTGGAACTTGTCTCTTGTCGAGGATGCTGCTGAAAGTTTGGGGTCTTTTTATAAGGGGCGTCATACCGGTACATTTGGAGAGTACGGAGCAATAAGCTTTAACGGTAACAAGGTGATAACTACAGGAGGTGGTGGAATTGTACTCTGCTCTGACAAAGAACGCGGAGTAAGGGCAAAGCACGTGACTACAACTGCAAAAGTGCCGCATCCGTATGAGTTTTTCCACGATGAGGCGGGGTTTAACTATCGCATGCCGAATCTGAATGCTGCTCTAGGGTGCGCTCAGCTCGAAAAACTTGATTGCTATCTTAAAGAAAAACGTGCTTTGGCTGCTTTGTATTTGGAGTTTTTTGCAGGAACAGAGTATCAGTTTGTAGTTGAACCTGAATACGCTCGGTCAAATTACTGGTTGAATGCCGTTATTTGCCATGATGAAGCAAGCAGAAGAAACCTGCTGGAACAGAGTAATGCTTCAGGTGTAATGACACGTCCTGTCTGGCAGTTAATGCATACGCTTCCTATGTACAATCAATGTTTACGTGATGATCTCTCTAACTCCGAATGGTTAGAGAAACGTCTTGTAAACCTTCCAAGCTCTGTAAAGGCGTAATAAGATAATGCGTAGAATAGCGGTATTTACAGGGACTCGTGCAGAGTATGGTCTTCTTTATTTGACGATTTCGGGTTTGCACCAGGCTGAAGATGTAGAGCTTCAGCTTCTTGTTGGTGGAACTCATTTATCTGGTGAGTATGGTCATACTGTTGATTTTATTGAAAAAGATGGTTTTCCAATTGCTTCTCGGATGGAGTTTCTTCTCTCATCTAGCTCTCCCATTTCTACAGGAAAGTCGATGGCACTTGCCTTGATGGATGCAGTTGAGACTCTTACGCGTTTAGAACCGGATGTACTAGTTATTCTTGGTGACAGATTCGAAGCCATGGCTGTCGCGCAGGCTGCTATGCTCACGGGAACTCCAATTGCGCATATTCATGGTGGCGAGCGTACTGAGGGAGCTATTGACGAGGCTATTCGGCACTCCATTTCAAAAATGTCTCATTTGCATTTTACCGCAACTGATGAATACAGAAAGAGAGTCATACAGCTGGGAGAGCAACCAAATACTGTCTTTAATTTCGGAGCGCCTGGTGTTGATAATATTAGGCAATTAAAGTTGCTTAGCCGTATAGAACTTGCGGATTCAATCAATTTCTCGTTAGATGCCCCTTTTTTTCTCGTCACATACCACCCCGTAACTTTGATTGAGGACAGTGGGGTTGGTGCGATGCACGAGTTATTAGAAGTTCTTGACAAGTTCTCTAATCATTCTCTGGTGCTAACGTTTCCTAATGCAGATATGGAAAGTCAGAATATTGTTTCTGGCTTGTATAATTATGCTGCCAAAAATCAAAATAGAGTCCATCTTGCAAAGTCTCTAGGACAGATCCGATATTTGAGTGCGATGAAGCATTGTGCTGCCGTAATAGGTAATTCATCAAGTGGGTTGATTGAGGCTCCTTCTTTTGGGGTGCCTACTATTAACATTGGGAACAGACAAAAAGGGCGGATTGCCTGTGAGTCTGTCATCCACTGCGATGATAATATGGAATCTATTCATAGTGCATTGACGAAAGCACTGACAGAAGACTTTAAGAGTAGGTGTTGCAGTGCTGTAAACCCATACGGCACTGGAGACTCATCAAGTAAAATTATTGAAATTCTCAGGACGTACCCGTTAGCTGAGCTGAGGGCTAAATCGTTTTACGACATATTATAAGATGATTTGGAGAGTAAAGGTATAGGGACGTCTTGAGTAAGAAGAAGGAAGTATATGGCTATTCGTGTAATTGCTGAAGCAGGGGTAAATCATAATGGAAGCGAGGAATTAGCTTTTAAGCTTGTTGATGCTGCTCAATCTGCCGGTGTTGATGTCGTCAAGTTTCAGACTTTTAAGGCTTCTAGTCTAGTGACTAAAGCAGCAACTCAATGCGAATACCAAAGTGCAAATATGGGCCAGACTGTTTCGCAGTTTGAAATGCTGCAGCGGCTTGAATTGGATTATGATGCACATCTTAGGTTGCTAACACACTGTCAACGCCATGATATTGAATTTCTTTCGACAGCTTTTGACGCTCAAAGTCTTGATTTTCTCGTAAATGATATGGGTTTGAAAACGTTAAAGATTCCTAGCGGTGAGCTTACAAATGCTCCTTTTTTGTTACAGCATGCTCAAACAGGGTGTGAGCTTATCCTTTCAACAGGAATGGCTAGTTTGAGTGAAATAGAAAAAGCGCTTGGTGTGGTTGCTTTTGGGTTATGTGCATCAACATTAGAGAAACCATCAAGCGATGCTTTTCAAGAAGCTTACTTTTCTGCTGAGGGGCAGCAGACTTTACGCAAAAAAGTTACCTTGCTCCACTGTACCAGTGAATATCCTGCTCCTGTTGATGTTATTAATCTTAATGTCTTGGAGACGATGCGTAGTAGTTTTGGACTTCCCGTAGGTTATTCAGACCATAGCAAAGGAATAGCAATTCCAACGGCTGCAGCAGCACTAGGTGCTTCTATTATTGAGAAGCACTTTACTCTTGATCAAAATATGGAAGGGCCAGATCACAAGGCGTCTCTTAATCCTCAAGAACTTTCGAGTATGGTTAGTGCCATACGTGATGTTGAACTTGCTCTAGGTTCAGGAAGAAAAATTCCAAGTGCTTCTGAGCTTAAAAATAGAGGCCAAGTGAGAAAAAGTCTGGTTGCAGCCTGTCCAATTTCGAAAGGTGATCAGTTTACAAAAAAAAATCTCACAGCAAAACGTCCTGCTACAGGCATTTCTCCATATAATTATTGGGACTTGCTGGGGAAGAAGGCCAAGTGTGATTATGCTGTTGATGAGGTGGTGCTTGACTAAACTAATTCTACTGGGCACGGGCGGGCATGCAAAGGTTCTTGCGGATATTTTATTGCAAAATGGGCAGGAAATTTTTGCGACTGTTTCTCCAGAAGAGAGAAGTCCTGATTTCCCTATAGCAGCAGTGCCTCATTATACTAATGATCGATTGGTTTTTGATTTTTCGCCCAATGAATATTTTTTAGTTAATGGCATCGGGTCACTACCAAGGTCTGCATTACGAAAAAAAATTTTCTTAGATTTTAAAGAAAAAGGTTTTAGCTTTGCCTCTGTTGTGAGTTCTCGTGCCATGGTTTCTCCCTTTGCAACGTTGAGCGAAGGAGTCCAAGTGATGGCAGGAGCTGTCATACAGGCCGGGGCAACTCTTTTAAATAATACGATTATCAATACTGGTGCATGTGTTGATCATGATTGCCTTATTGGTGCACATAGTCATATTGCTCCTTCTGCAACATTATGTGGTCATGTTGTGGTAGGTAATAAGGTTCACGTAGGTGCTGGTGCAACGGTTCTTCAATCTGTTTGTATTGAAGATAGGGCGATCATTGGTGTTGGTGCTAACGTGACGTGTGATGTGCCAGAGGATAGTACAGTATACGGGGTTCGTTCCTATATAGTCGAGGGGAATTAATAATGAGTAGCAATTGGAAGAACTTGCTTGTTAAGCCAGATAGTACGATCGAAGACTCTCTTCGGCGTATTAATCTTGAAGCGTTACAGATGGTTTTTATAGTAGATAATTATGGAGTTTTTCTAGGTATAGCAACGGAAGGCGATATCCGTCGTGGGATGTTACGAGGGTTATCTCTCTCAAGCCCTATAACAACCGTACTTAATAATAAGCCTATTGTAGCCACACGTTCAACTGCGAATATTACTCTTATCCAGTTAATGAAGCATAAAAAATTATTTGCAATTCCAGTTGTAGAAGACGGAAGGCTTGTTGAAGTAAAGACGTTGGATACTTTGACCAGCTATCCCATCAAAGACAATCCTGTATTTTTGATGGCGGGTGGTTTTGGTACTCGCTTGCATCCGTTGACAAATCATTGTCCTAAACCTTTGCTGCATGTTGGCGATAGGCCGATACTAGAAAAAACATTTATGCAGTTTATTGAGCACGGATTTCATAATTTCTATATTTCGACTCATTATTTACCAGACATGATCAGAGATCATTTTGGTAATGGTGAGGATTGGGGGGTCAATATCACATATGTGCATGAAGAGACCCCTCTTGGAACTGGTGGTGCTTTGGGGTTATTGCCTGAAGATACCCCAAAATTGCCGTTGATTATGATGAATGGTGACATATTAACAACCTTGGATTTTTCTGCCTTGTTGGATAGTTTTGCATACACAGATGCTGTGGCAACGATGTGTGTAAGAGAGTTTGAATTTCAGATCCCTTATGGTGTTGTTAAAACAAAAGATAATTGCATTGTCGAAATGCAAGAAAAACCTGTTCATTGTTACAATGTGAATGCTGGAATATACATTGTAAGCCCGCAAGTCGTACAGGATGTGCCTGTGGGGAAACATGTAGATATGCCAACTTTGCTCGAGCAGCAAATTACAAAAGGCAACAAAGTTGCCACACATATTATACAAGAATATTGGCTTGATATTGGACGAATGGAAGATTTCCAGAAAGCCCAGAAAGATGTAGCTCAACTTTAATAATGGTGAATAAAATGAATGTTATTGTTATTGGATTAGGTTCAATGGGGAAGCGTCGTATCAGATGTTTGAAACAGTTAGGTTTTTCATCTGATCAGATTGTTGGATTTGATCCACGCGAAGATAGAAGAAATGAAGCGGCTACGTTGCATGGAATAAACACATTTTCAAATTTTGAAGAAGCAATCGAAGTTGTTAACCCCGAGCGCTATATTATTTCTGTGCCGCCAGCAATGCATCACATTTATATGAAGGATGCAATTGAGCGTAAGATTCCTTTTTTTGTAGAGGCAAGTGTTGTTGATACAAATATGGAGCAGGTTATTGCTTCTGCTAACAAGAATGGCGTAGTTGCTGCGCCTTCCTCAACCCTTCGTTTCCATCCTGCAATTCAGAAGATTGGCGAGATCATCGCATCTGGAAGACTCGGCAAACTTTCTGCCGTTAACTATGTTTCCGGTCAATACCTTCCTGATTGGCATACATATGAGGCTGTGAGTGACTACTATGTTTCTCAGAAAGACACTGGTGGCGGACGTGAAATTGTACCGTTCGAATTGACATGGCTTGTTGATGTTTTTGGCTTCCCGAATAGGGTATCCGGTTTGTTTAGAAAAACTATTGAGATTGAAGGTGCTGAAAATATTGACGATACTTATTCAGCACTTCTTGATTACGGTTCTCACATGATCAACTTAACCGTTGATGTTGTATCCCGCTATGCAACCCGTCGTATGCTTATTAACGGTTCAGATGCACAGTTGCGTTGGGACTGGGATGACAATGCAATTTTCATTTACTCTTCTGATACTGATGAGTGGGAAAAAATAACGTATGAAATGTTGAGTGCTGAGGATGGCTATAACGCGAATATCGGTGAGAATATGTACATCGAAGAAATTAGAGCTTTCCTTGACGCTGCAGACGGTAAAGCTGCTTTTGTAAATACCTTAGAGAAAGATCATAAGGTGTTGAAGCTGCTGTATGCCATCGAAGAATCTGATAAGACTTCTTCGTTTCTCAATATCAATTTTTAATGTAGTTTCTAGATTGTTATGAAAATAGGTTTTTTAATTACTGCACGATTGGGTTCTTCTCGCTTGCCGCAGAAGCATTTTTGCAAGGTCAAAGAGCGAACCATGATCGATATTTTGATTTCTCGAATTGAGCATGAATTTCGTGATGAACTTGCTGAGCATGCCCAAATTGTTATTGCAACAACACTCGAAGATGAGAACAAGGCTTTTAAAGAAGTTGCGAGTGATGCTGTTACAGTCTTTCAGGGGGCAAAAAACAATATTCCTTTGCGCCATCTTCAGGCGGCGCAGCATCTGGGGCTGGATGCCATTGTGTCAATAGATGGAGACGATGTTCTTTGTTCTGTTGAAGCCATGCGATCCGTTTATAATGGGCTATGTAAAGGTGCTAGTGCTGTCACAACCAGCGGTCTTCCATTAGGTTTGAACGCTTGGGGATACAGCGCTGTTTTTTTGCAGAAAAGTCTCGCTGGTTATGAGGACGGAACGTTGGAAACAGGGTGGGGGCGTATCTTTGATAGCGCTGCCTTTAAAACTGTTACCTATGATGTTGAAGACTTTTCCAAAGTACTGCGCTTAACACTTGATTATCAGGAAGACTTTGATTTCTTCGCTGCTTTGATTAAGCACTATGGCGTAACAGCAGTTGATACCGCTTCATGGAATTCTCTTGTTGAGTGTGCATTGGTTAATAATTTTCATGAATGTAACCAGTGCCGCATCGATGAGTATTGGGAAAATTTTAAAAAAGAGCGTGAGGCTGAATAGCCTTAGGAGTAGTTGTGAATACAGGACAAGCCTTATGGCAGGAAGCAATTAAAATTATTCCAGGTGGTAACCAGCTGCTTTCAAAGCGAGCAGAACGTTTTCTGCCTAACTTCTGGCCAGCATATTATGAAAAAGCTAAAGGCTGTGAAGTTTGGGATATGGACGGTAATCATTATTATGACTTCGCGCAGATGGGGGTTGGAGCCTGTACCCTCGGTTATGCTCACGACGAAGTGAATGACGCTGTCATGCAGGCAGTTCAAAAAGGCAACATGTGCACATTGAACTGCCATGAAGAAGTTACGCTCGCAAAACGCTTGATCGATATCCATCCTTGGGCAGAGCAAGCACGTTTTAGCCGCACCGGTGGTGAAGCATGTGCTATTGCTATTCGTATTGCTCGTGCTGCTGCTGGCAAGGGGCGTATCGCTTTTTGCGGGTACCACGGCTGGCATGACTGGTACATTGCTGCCAACCTTGGCGATGACAGCAAGCTTGATGGTCAGCTGCTTCCAGGATTGAAACCTGACGGAATTAATAGAGGGTTACAGAACTCTGCGTTGCCATTTTCGTATAATAAAATTGAAGAACTTGAGCTGATCTTTGATGAGCATAATGATGTGGGCGTTGTTATTATGGAACCGCAGCGTGGCTCAGCCCCTGAAGAAGGATTCCTCGAAAAGGTACGAGAGCTTGCAACAAAAAATGGCGCAGTTCTTATTTTTGACGAGGTTACTTCAGGTTTCCGTGTGAACTTTGGTGGAATTCACCTGCACTACGGAGTAGAACCTGACATTGCTGTGTTCGGGAAGGCTCTGGGGAACGGCTACCCTATTTCTGCCGTTATTGGTCGCAAGTCTTGTATGGATGCTGCACAGAACAGTTTCATCAGCTCCACTATGTGGACGGAACGTATTGGTTTCGTAGCTGCACTTGCAACACTTGATATTATTGAACGTGACAACGTAAACGATAGACTTACGCAGTATGGTGAACATCTCAACAGAGGATGGGAACGGATAGCTGATAAGAATGACGTTGATATTCATATCGATGGCATTCCACCGCTTACCCATATTTCTTTTGTTCACGAGAATGCTCTTGCGTTGCAGACTCTTTATACACAAGAAATGCTTAAGCGCGGCTATCTGCTTGGTGCAGCTGTTTATATGACTAATGCATACTCATTTGAGCTGATTGACAAGTTTGTTGAAGATTCAGATGAAGTATTTGCTCTAATTCGTAAGGCAATAGACTCTGAAGATATTCACAGCTTCCTTGACGGTGATGTGATTATGTCCGGTTTCAAGAGATTAACTTAGGAGCTAGGCATGCAGCAGGTTAGGCGTCTTGAAGGGGATACGATTGTAGTATTAGGTGCTGGTGGACTGATTGGTGCAAAAATTGTCGCGGCTACTCTTGAAGCCGGAGCTCAAGTTGTTGCTGCTGATATCAGTCCCGCCATGATGGAAAAGAAACTGAAAGAACAGGGTATTGTTGATAATAAACGCCTTGAGTGTGTCCAGTTAGACATTACTGACGAGAAAGGTATGAAAGCGTTTTTCAGTTCACGCAGTGACCTGACTGGGGCAATTAATACAACTTATCCTCGAAATTCTACGTATGGAAAACACTTTTTTGAGGTGAGTCAGTCCAGTTTTAATGAAAATGTATCATTACATCTTGGCTCTTCGTTTCTTTTTATGCAGCAGTGTGCTGAGTACTTTATGAAGCATAAAAAGAAAATGGCAGTCGTGAACCTTTCTTCTATTTACGGGGTCGTTGCTCCGAAGTTTAAAATCTACGAAAATACCCAGATGACAATGCCAGTAGAGTATGCTGCGATTAAATCAGCTTTACAGCATTTGACAAAATATATTGTTTCATATGTGTGTGACAGCCGATTCCGTATTAATAACGTTAGTCCTGGTGGTATTCTGGATAAACAGCCTGAAGCTTTTTTGCAGGCATACGGAAAGGAAACACACGGAACAGGAATGCTCTCACCGGATGACATGCTTGGGGCTATACTTTTTCTTTTATCAGATGACTCTAAGTACATAACGGGACAGAATCTTATTGTTGACGATGGATTTAGTCTCTAATACCAAGTTTTCAGAACATGCTATTTTTAGTGTCATGTGTTGCGCAAAAATTAGAGAGGGGAGGGTGCTCTCCTCTTTTTATTATTAAATCTTCAGCTGGATGATACTGATACTAGTATTAAGATACGCTCAAAGATTTTCTTAGCTTGGTAAGAGCGTAGTTATCATTTTTTAAATGTTGCATAGAATACAAGCTCTAACCTTCGAGAATGTAGGTAATATGTTTTTAACTGAATTACGACTATTGTACTCACATTTAACAACCAGCCTTCGAAAGAAAATGATTTTAATGGCGTTGTTAAGTATCTTAACAGCGCTAACAGAGCTTGCAGTGGCTGGTTCTGTGTCTCTTCTTGGCCTAGTAATGGCAACACCCGAAAGTGTTAAAAGACTTAGCTCGGTTGTGTGGGCATCGCAAACGTTTCCAGTAGTACAGGACATAACTGCTTCGTTAAATAGTATGGTGTTGTTTAGCTTGACTTTACTTGTTGCTGCAGTGTTTTGTAAAACACTCTCATTTACTATTACGACTTTTTTACAGCAGTACGTAGCTGAAAAAATATCGTTGCATATTGGTAGACGACTTTTTCATAATTTGCTTTGGCAGCCTTACTCCTGGTATCTTGAGCAAAATACTGCAGCCTTGCAAACAGAGTTGGGATGGCGCAGTCATGTAGGTCTTTTTTATACAATGCACTCTCATTGTGCATTAATTCCTGCATTGTCATTTTGTTACTGGTTTCCGCCCTGATTATTTCGCCAATAGCCTCCATTCTTGTATTTGCTGTTACAGGGCTCGTGGCTGTTTTTTCCATTCGTTATTTTCGGAAAAGGATCCATACGTACAGTCTGGGCGTTTCGATTATTGATAGGGAGTCTACGAAAGTTTCCCTTACCGCTCTTCAAGGTATTCACGAAATTCAAATTTATAATCAGCAGCGGGCATTTCAACATCACTTTGATGATGAATTGAAAATGAAGCCAAAGTTGCAGTCTCTCGCGGTAGCCTTTTCTTCTTTTCCGCAATTTTTATTAGAGTTTTGCGGCATGTTGATGCTGCTCATTTCCTATGCTGTTTTAGTGCTACTAGGGACAAGTCAAGCAAATTTGATTGTTACATTGAGTTTACTTGCTGGGGTTTCGTGGCGTGTTTTACCAGCTTTCAACCGCATTATTGCTGCATATGGGGCAATGCAAGTAGCACGTCCGTACATCAATACAGTCTGTGATAACCTAACAATGTCGACCGAGAACTCAGATGATAAATGTGAACAATTTGTATTTTCTGAAGAGATTGCGGTCAACGGCGTTTCTTTTTCTTATCCAACAACAGCTGAGCTGGCTCTTGAAGACATTTCTTTTAAAATTAACAAGGGAGAAATGATTGGGGTTATCGGACGTTCGGGTGCAGGCAAAAGTACACTTGTCGGATTATTGACAGGGTTGTACTTCCCTGACTCTGGCAGCCTTACTGTTGATGGGAATGTTATTACGCCTGAAAATGTCTCAAGTTGGACAAAAAATATTGGGTACGTTCCCCAGTCAATTTATTTGCTGGATGCGACGCTGGCCGAAAATATCGCATTTAGTGAATATGGTAAGCCCATTGATAAAGAGCGGATTTATGAGTGTTGTAAGCTAGCTTCGGTTGATTTTCTTGATTCTCTTGAACATGGAATTGATACGCAACTTGGTGAAAGAGGGGTACGTCTTTCCGGTGGGCAGGCACAGCGAATTGCAATCGCACGAGCATTATATCGAAATCCCAAAGTAATTATTTTTGATGAAGCAACCAGTGCACTTGATAGTAAGTCAGAAGAAGCCATTCAACAAACTATCTTGTCTTTGCGAGACTCAATAACGCTCATTGTCATTGCGCACAGACTTTCAACTCTACAGCCATGTGACCATATTTTGTGGTTAGAGGATGGCATAGTAAAAATGGAAGGAAATCCACAAGAGGTATTGTTGGATTATGCTAAGTAATAAGGACAAGGTGCTGTTAGTCTTATGAATGGACTATTTCTTGTTGAATCCCCTTTTCAACTCCTTTGTGCCTATGAAGCGATGTCGGCTTATGCTCTTCAGCAATTCACTGTTGTAGTGAGGTTGTCTCGCAAAAAGAAGAGTGATGATCAACTCAAAAAGTTGATTGATATATTGTTTGATGAAAATCAATTTCCAAAAATTATAACTATTGGTGCTGAAGATAGGCGTTTTATAGATTATATGGAGCTCATTTTTCTTTGCATGTATGTTGCGCTGCGGATGGTCATGTTTCAGTATATATTTATTGGAAACGCTGAATCCGGTGTGCTGAAGCTTGCTACCCTTCCTGTAAGTAAGAGAAAGATCGTTTTATTGGATGACGGAATTAAGAGTTTTCTGATTCAGGAAAGGTCATCTGCTGAAAAAAATTATAACATGTTTACAATGCTTTATGGAATGGTGCCTTTTGATCATCAGAAGGTTTGTATAAATGATTTTAGTGTGTTGAAGAAAAAGGTGTTAAATAGTTGTACCGTAATCGATGATCAAGTTTTGTTTATTGGAACGGATATCAGCGAATACGGAATGGTGAGTCAAAGGGAATATGTTGCTTCGGTAAAAACAGTTGTCGATGCTTGCAAAGCAAGCAAAGTTGTCTATATTCCGCATCGCTTGGAATGTGACAGCAAGCTCCAGAAATTAAAAAAAATTTCTGGATTAGTGTTGAAAAGTACTGACTATCCAGTCGAACTGTATTCTTTTTATAATCAAGAGATTCCTAAGACCATTTACTCATTTTATTCTGGTGCACTTATTAGCCTCCATTGTATTTACGGTGAAATTATCACTATTCACGGGCTGATATTTGACTACAGTCAAAGTGAATATCAAAGCGACATTGATCGAATTTATACCCTGATGGGAAAGTATGTTACTGTTGAAGAGGTTCCAATTGCCAACTAAGCCGACGATTCTTTTTGTTCCTACATATGATTACCTGTCTGAGAGTCTTTTTATGTTTTTTGCAGAAAAGCTTACAGAATATCATACCGTGTACTTGAACAATGAAGAATTTCAACCGATGAAAAGAAAGGAAGAACTTGTTAACTGCTTTTCAGAGTATGTAGAGGTTTCAACGAATATAAAAGCAAAGACTTGTGATATCCCTATCATTTCAGAATGCCAGCAGGCGTTTAAGCTGATGTATCATCAGTTCAAATTGCGTAAGGCAATTCTTTCACGAAATCCCAGCATTATTGTTGTACCGTCAGACCTCACGGTGGTTTTTGGAATGATTAAAAAGTTATGTAGAAAGAGGAAGATCCCAGTAGTTGTGTTGCAATGCGCATTTTTTGACGCAAAGACTGCTCCTGTTCCTATTGCATCAGCTACGCCCTCTTTGTTTATCAGATTTAAAATGTTAGTTGCTCAGGTGCTGTCTTTGAAACCAAGGCAAACAAACTGGGGCTATGAGTTTGATAAGTCTATTGTTTTTGTATGGGGAAAAAAATTTGCTGAATACTTTTCACCACAACGAGATGTGCGTGTCGTGGGAAGTCATATATTTCATGAAACGAGAGTATGTTCAGAAAAACAACTGACCAAAGACGATGTGGGATTGCCGTTTGAAACTGTAGTATGTGTCTGCACGGAAGCATTTGACTCTGTTGTGTCAGGCGAAGAATACCATAAATTATACCGATTATATGCAGAGATTATAAGGCAGAACCCGCACGTTGGATTTCTTATAAAAGTGCATCCTCGTGAAGATATGCAAAAAGTAAAAAGTGCATTAAATATTAATGCAACGAATGTATCCTTCATAAAGACAGGTGTACCTTGAAACAGGTCTACTCTATTAGTGATATACAGATGTCTGTTGCATCTGCATCTTCTCTTGAGGCAGTAGCAGATGGGATTCCGATTATTCTTGTTGGAAATGAAACCTTTACTGTACCGAACTTTTTTGACAATTCCATTGAATTGCGCGCTGAAACTGCTGCGGAATGTACTGCATGTATAGAAAAAGTGCTCTCTCCAGAATGGAGAAAAGAGTTTGAGCAGAAGCGCAAAGACTACTTGGAATACTATCTTGATTTTTACAACTCTCCAGAAGATAGTTTTGTTGACTGCATTGAAGACATTCTCGGAAAAAATCAGTTTAAATATCAGGATAGTGTGGGAAGATGACTCGGTAATCATCCCATAAAAAGACACAAGTCAAAAATAGAGTTTCCCGACATTGGGGTTTTAAAGGTGAGATAAAAAAACTCAT
>CALNYX010000013.1:0-21025 GCA_942490925.1 uncultured Chlamydiaceae bacterium
TGAATACTTTGCGCCAGCGATCATCCTCACGGAACCAATCGATATCAACAACACCCGTCGTAGTGCTGAAAATCTTTTTTACCTCTTCGGCGAGTTTTACCCGTTCTGCATCTGTGGGCCCATAAATTTCGGCCACTAGGGTTTGCAAAACTGGTGGTCCTGGTGGTACTTCGGCGATAGTAACGGTGGCTCCAAACTTGGCAGCAATGGCAGCTAAGGGTGGACGAACCCTGGTGGCAATATCGTGACTCTGCAAAGAGCGTTGGTCTTTAGGAAGCAGGTTCACCTGGATATCCGCAACATTTGGTCCACTGCGCATAAAGTAGTGTCGGACCAAGCCGTTGAAGTTATAAGGGGATGCAGTGCCAACATAGATCTGGTAGTCAGTTACAGCCGGATCGAGCCTGACAGTGTTGGCCATCTCCATTGCTACCCGAGCAGTTTGTTCAAGAGTGGAGCCCTCGGGCATGTCTAGAATCACCTGGAACTCACTCTTATTGTCAAAGGGCAACATCTTAACCTTGACCTTACCAAAATAGACCATAGAAAATACCCCAAGCAGCATGGCAGTGATGCTTGCAAAAAAGAGTATGCGCCAGCCGCTATGAGCGAGCAGCGGATCCATGACCTTGTGGTAGATACGGGTGAACCAGTCATCTGGTGCCATGCCCTCTTCGTCATGGCTAGCAGGTGATTGACGATTCTTAAGAATATGAGATGCTGCCCAGGGGGTGATGGTGAAAGCGATGATGAGGGAAAAAAGCATGGCAGCAGAGCTACCAATTGGGATCGGTCGCATATAGGGGCCCATCAGGCCACCCACAAAGGCCATGGGCAGGATTGCCGCGATGACTGCAAAGGTTGCAAGGATGGTAGGGTTTCCGACCTCGGCAACGGCTTCAATTGCTACTGATGTCATGGATTTATCTTTATTGGCGGGCAAACGGAGATGGCGGACGATATTTTCCACAACCACAATGGCATCGTCAACAAGAATTCCAATAGAAAAGATCAATGCAAAGAGAGTGATTCGGTTTAGGGTGTAGCCATACAGATAAAAGATCAGCAGGGTAAGTGCGAGTGTCGAGGGAATGGCGAGCATGACCACAATTGACTCACGCCAACCGAGAAAGAATAAAATGAGCAGGGCCACGCCAAAGACAGCGATAGTCATATGCAGCAACAGTTCGTTGGATTTTTCTGATGCAGTTGCACCGTAATCACGAGTCACACTGATGATCAGATCAGAAGGAATAAGGCTTCCTTTGAGGCTTTCCACCTTTTTGAGTACATCTTCTACGACAGAAACAGCATTCGCTCCGGGTCGTTTAGCAATCGACAGGGTGACAGCTGCTTCTGGACCCTCGCTGTCCTTGTCTCCATACAGCACATAGTCTGCAGGCTCTTCGGGGCCATCAACAACCTTGGCAACTTCATCGAGG
Source organism: uncultured Chlamydiaceae bacterium (assembly GCA_942490925.1). GTDB lineage: Bacteria > Chlamydiota > Chlamydiia > Chlamydiales > JAAKFR01 > CALNYX01. The sequence goes on from CALNYX010000013.1 coordinate 1,443, forward strand.
TAGATTGGTCGTCCGCCGAAAACACCAACTACTATGCGGCCAATCTCGCTAGCGCTTTGTAGAAAGGTGCCTGTCTGAAGAAGGGTTTCATGGTTGAAAGACTTGACTCTGCCTGAGTGGGATTGGCTGTTTGCAGCCTGGATTATCGGGGCGAGTTCTGTTAGCGACAGGTTCCTTGAGGCAAGTAAAAGTGGATCAAACTGGATGGTCAAAACTCTTTTAGTTCCACCAATGATTTTGGTTTCTGCAACTTCATTGATATTCTTGATAGCGTCATCAACCTGAACTGCCATTCTCCTTAAGGTATAATGATCGTAATTTTCCCCATGGAAGGTGATTGCCATAATGGGCACATCATCAATGATATGAGGTTTGATAATCGGTTGCTGGACACTGTGGGGGATCCGATCAAGATTTGTGGCTAATTTTTGGTTTAATCGAACAATGGAGGTTTCTAAATTTTCACCAACATAAAAACGTACCACCAATAAACTTTGCCCGGACATAGAGGTTGAATAGATATACTCAACACCTGGAAGCTCATAGAGCAGCTTTTCCATTGGGATAGTTAGCTGTTCCTCGATTTCTTTTGGGGAGGCGCCAGGCATGGTTACCAAAACGTCAATCATAGGTACCTTAATCTGCGGTTCTTCCTCTCTTGGCAGCAAGACGATTGCCAGGAAACCCAGAAGAAGAGAGGCAATGATACCTAGCGGAGTCAGCTTTGAATTTATAAATGTCCGGGCCAGAGCTCCGGCAAAACCTGTCGTGTCACGTGAAGACGAGTTCATAGCTTACCTTGACTATTTGACGTAAGATCCAAAAAAAACTACTGAATTATGATAGGTTGTCCGTCCAACAGGTTCCGGTTACCTTGAGTAATAACCGTTTCACCTTCCACAAGGCCGCTCAGGATCTCGATGTACTCATCTTTTCGAGTACCACTCCGGACAAGTCGAAGTCTGGCCTTGTTCTCTTTCTCGACAAATACCCTCTCCATTTGCCCAATTGGAATCAGTGCTGAGGCAGGAATAGTGAGAGTTTCTGCCCGTTCCGTGGTTAAAGTGACTCTTGCAAATTGGCCAGAGCGAAGTCGGGAATCAGGGGCGATACGCAGTTTTATTGGGGCGGATCTCGAAGATGGGTCTGCAATTGGAGATACTTCTTCGACAATACCTTCGAGTCTAAGATTTACTGAAGGGACGAGCACCGCTAATTTGTCTCCTATATGAATTTGGAGGAGCATCGCTTCGGGAATATCTGCAAGTACCTGAAGGTTATTCTCTTCTTCTATGTGAAGAAGTACCTTTCCGGGTGTTGCTAAATCACCTATGTTGCCAATTTTTTTGGTAATAATGCCTGAGAAGGGTGCTGTGACACGTGTGTAGTTGAGCATAGTTTTTGCTTCCCTGTATGCTGCTTCTGCAATTCTTGTACTGTCACGCAGTGATTTGACAGTTTGAGCGGTAGTGGCGTTTTTCTTGAGGAGGTTTTCTTCTCTTGTCAGGTTGCGTTTGGTTTGCTTGAGTTGGGCTTGCGCCTGTTGCATCTGAGCAGATATTTCTTCTGCACTGAGTTCGATGAGCAGTTCACCTTGTTCTACTCTTGATCCAAGGTTAACCTTAAGTGCAATAATGTTTCCAGTAATTTTTGCTGAAATTTCAGCCCTTTCAACAGCCTGGACCGTGCCTACAACTTCCACCTGATTTTCGGCGATTCTTTTTGTTACCTTCTCGATTGATACTTTGGCGACGGGAAGTACCTTGGATAATTTTCGGGAATTTTCTTTCTCCTTTTCACAGCCTGTTAAAAAAGCTGTAATGGCGATAATTATAAGTATGGAACTGAAGCGATTGAGCATTATTGTCAAACTCCTTTACTAATTATTATCTTCTTGAGAACTGTTCAAGTCCTGCAGCTCTGCGCAGGTTAGCAATTGCCACCTGATACCCAGCATTGGCTGAAAGCTGTCGGGCTTGTGCGTCGGAGAGTCGCATTTCAGAATCGATTAGATCGGAAGCCAGAATGAGACCTTCAGCAAACCGGGCTCGACTGAGTCGATTAACCTCTGTGGCGACTCCAACCATTTCCTTTGTGACATCCAGCCTTTTTTTTGCTTGCTCATAGTCAAGAAGTGCCTTTTGGATGTCGAGATTAAGAGCAAGTTCTGTTTTTTTTCGAAGACTCTGAAGCTCCATCACTTTGAGTTTGGCAATGGCGATTTCAGAGGAGCTTTTTTCGCCATCAAAAAGAGCGTAGTTCATCTGTACGCCAGCCATCCAGGAATCACCTGAGTCATCAAGCACCCAGCCATTATCAATCTGATAACTGGCAAAAGCGTCAATGGATGGCAGTTTTCCTCCATTAGCCTTTTTTAGCTCGGCTAGAGCCGCTTGTTCCATGGCTTCAAGCCGTTGGAGCTCATGATGAGAAAGAGAATCGAAGGATTCTGGGATTTTTTGATCAAAACCACTCTCTGTGGAAATTGTGACCTCACCTTCAGAAAGTCCGAGAAGGTTAAGGAATATACGCTTGGTTATTTCTAGTGTATGACCACTTTGGATCAGATTTTCGCTGGCTCGTGATTGTTGCAATTTAAGATTGAGAAGGTCTTGTTTTAGCAGCTCCCCCGCATCAAATCTTGCTTGGCCAACTTCCAGGGCAGCAGTAATGGAGGCAAGTGCCGCTTCTCGGACAGTCACCATTTCCTCGGCTTGAATAATAGCCTGAAATGTTTTTACAACCTCAAAACCTAAGCGCTGGTGGACAGCAGTAAGGTCGGTTTGTGAAATGTTGATATTTGCGTTTGCTGCTGTCTGGTCGGCTTGGTCCCTTCCTCCATTATATAGTCGATAATTTACCTGAGCCTTGAGCTGGAGATTGTCTGTCCTGCCGGGATCATTAAAATCGAGACTGTTGTCAAAGGCCCCCTGATTAAGAATATTACCAAATGAATACATGGGATTATTGGTTTGCCCATATTCGGAGGAAACATTAACAAGAGGATAGTTTACTGCCTTTGAGAGAGTGGCAGCAGCCATTGCCTGTTCGATCCTTTTTTGGGCCATTGTGCTGTCAGGATTACCCGCAATGGCAAAAGCTACTGCCTGCTGTGCAGTCCAAATTTTGGGAATATCTGTTATTTGCTGGAGGCTATCGGTGGCATGGCAAGTGATACCGCTAATAAAAAGACTGAGGATGGTGAAGATATGTTTAAAATTCATTGGGTTAACCGAAAAGTATCCATAGTTAGCTATTGCGAGAGATAGTATTTAACTAAAAGATTAAATAGGCTAAACCCTTCCCTATGTTTTGTCAAAGAGAAAATATTGGTTTGTCATATAGTTACTCCTCTTCTATCAAGACAGCATTGTGTTGTATCCAGATTATGAAATGTGTATATGCACTTGAATCAAATCTATAGTGAATCTTGTATCGGGTCAAGATAATTAATGTGCCAGAAAACAGGACAGAGGCTGGTGGGATAACTTGTTAAGTGTTGGGAATGAGAAGTAAGGTCCAGATATTGTATTCCAGTTGATCGTAACTACTGTTGCAATAGAAAATTGTTTAAACATCCCTAACAAATGGAGGCGAGTGGATGGCAGGAAAAACATTGTATGACAAATTATGGGAGAGTCACATCGTTGAAGATCGTTCTGATGGGACTTCTCTTCTTTATATCGATCGGCATTTGCTTCATGAGGTGACTTCGCCTCAGGCTTTCGAAGGTCTAAATTTAGCGGGTAGAAAACTCTGGCGGCCTGGAGCTAACCTCGCTACGCCAGACCACAATGTACCTACCCTTACCGATGAACGAAAGGGTGGCATTGCAGGGATTGTCGATCCATTTTCTCGGCTTCAAGTGGAGATCCTCAATATAAACTGTAAGGAACAGGGAATTGTTGAATTCGGAATGGAGGATAAGCGGCAGGGGATCGTTCACGTGGTTGGTCCGGAACAGGGATTGACACAACCGGGAATGACCATTGTTTGCGGAGACTCCCATACCTCTACCCATGGTGCCTTAGGGGCGCTGGCCCAAGGAATTGGTACTTCTGAGGTTGAGCATGTTCTTATTACCCAGTGCTTAATTCAGAAAAAGATGAAAAATATGCTTGTGAAGGTCGATGGTGAACTGGGACCTGGAGTGACCGCCAAAGATCTGATCCTTTATGTTATTGGCAAGATAGGCACAGCAGGTGGCACGGGTTGTACCATAGAATTCGCTGGTACAGCAATAAAGTCACTGTCCATCGCTGGAAGGATGACGGTCTGCAATATGTCAATAGAGGCTGGGGCTCGAGCAGGTTTAATAGCGGTGGATGATACGGCAATTGACTATCTCAAGGGGCGTCCCTTTGCACCCCAAGGAGATATGTGGCAACAGGCTGAAAAGTATTGGCGATCTCTGATTTCTGATGAAGATGCTGTTTTTGACAAAGTAGTATCAATTGATGCTGCAGAAATTGAGCCTCAGGTATCCTGGGGAACTTCGCCGGAGATGGTTGTAGGAATAAATGGTCGGGTTCCGACCTTAGAAAGCACTAAAAGTGAAACGGCTCGCGAGTCCTTGACCTTAGCTCTTAAATATATGGGGTTAAAAGAAAATCAGCCGATAACTGAGATTATGCTCGATAGAATATTTATTGGTTCTTGTACCAACTCGAGAATAGAAGATCTTCGTGCTGCTGCCGCGGTTGTAAAAGGAAAAAAAGTGGCAGAGTCTATTAAACAGGCCCTTGTTGTTCCAGGTTCAGGTTTGGTAAGGGAGCAGGCTGAGCAAGAAGGGTTGGATAAAATATTTACTGATGCAGGCTTTGAATGGCGAGAACCTGGTTGTTCAATGTGTTTGGCCATGAATAGCGATAAGCTCGGAGAGGGGGAACATTGTGCCTCAACTTCCAATAGAAACTTTGAGGGAAGGCAGGGCTTTGGTGGTCGCACTCATCTGGTCAGTCCTGTGATGGCTGCTGCTGCGGCAATTGCCGGACATTTCGTGGACATACGTCAGTGGGGGAAAATATAATGCAGCCATTTAAAGTACATACTGGAACAGTCGCGCCGTTAGACAGGGCGAATATTGATACAGACCTGATTATTCCAAAACAATTTCTTAAGTCAGTGAAGCGAACTGGATTTGGACCTAATCTTTTTGACCAGCTCAGATATATGGACGAGGGCCAGCCTGGAATGGACAACTCCTTACGACCGATAAATCCGGATTTTGTTCTTAATTTAGAAAAACACAATGGTGCATCAATCCTTTTAACCAGAGAAAACTTTGGTTGTGGCTCAAGCAGGGAGCATGCCCCTTGGGCGCTACTTGATTATGGCTTCAGGGTAATCATCGCCTCTAGTTTTGCCGATATATTTTATAACAATTGTTTTAAAAACGGCATTCTGCCAGTAATTTTAGCGAAGGATGCAATCGATAAACTTTTTGCCGAGGTAAAATCTGCTAAAAAGTTCGAACTAACAGTTGATTTGGAAAAACAACAAATTAATTTACCTACAGGTGAGGTGCAGGATTTTGACATTGAGGCTTTTCGCAAAGAATGTCTCCTGAATGGTCTTGATGATATAGGCTTGACTCTGGAAAAGGCCGATCTTATCCGGGCGTATGAGAAGCAACGCAGTAAAGACTGTCCGTGGTTGTTTGAGGATCTGTCGAAAAGTCTAGGTTGAAGTGGGCGTAAAAGGTTTTAACTATCTGCCGTGAGGCGTTTGAGACTTTTTTCAAGTGCTTTGATATCTACAGGTTTGGCTAGATAGGAGTCCATGCCGGCTTCGAGGCATTTATCTTTGTCGCCGGCCATGGCATATGCAGTCAGGGCGACAATGGGAATATCCTGTACATGTCTATATTTCTCAGATTCCCTTATTATCTTCGTGGTTGCTATGCCATCTAATTTTGGCATTTGAACGTCCATGAGAATAATGTCAAATTTATGTGTTTTGAGGAGCTCAAGAGCCACGTATCCGTCGTTTGCAATTGTTGATCGGTGTCCGAGCTTAGTCAGAATAGCCTGAAGAATATGCTGATTGATCTGTTCATCTTCTACCACCAGAGTAGAAAGACGACGACTTGGACTGGTCAGAATAGGGGTAGGAATGCTTATGTATTCAGGTTCCGGAAGGCTTTCTCCTTTGCCTACCACCAAAGTGAAGGTGACTGTAGTACCCTGCGCTTCATTTCTTTTTAGCTGCACAGTGCCTTCCATTCTTGTGACGAGTTGCTTGACTATGCTGAGACCGAGACCCGTTCCATTGACTTTCTTCTGTCTTGGGGATTCAATTTGAGTAAAGGGTTCAAATAACTCATCACCAACATCTTCAGGGACACCAATTCCAGTATCAGAAATTGTGCATTCAAGCTTTAAGCTATTGCTGCCTATCTCCTCTAGTGTCCGTATTCCAACATGTATCTCACCCTGTTCTGTAAATTTTACAGCATTTCCAACAAGATTATAGAGAATTTGCCTGATACGTACATGATCTGCTACCAGAATGTTGGGAACTTCAGGAGATATTGAACACAACAGGTTGACCTTTTGGTGGTTAATGGCGGTTTTGAAAGATCTGATCAATGGTTTAATTAAATCCCTGATTCGGAATTTTTCAGGGGTCATCTGTAATTTCCCCGCCTCTATTTTAGAATAGTCGAGGATATCGTTGATGATGGTAAGCAAGCTTTCACCCGAAGCCATAGCAGTTTCAACATATTCTAATTGCTCGTCGTCAAGAGAAGTCATGGTCATGAGTTGGAGCATGCCCAACACTCCATTCATGGGAGTTCTTACCTCGTGACTCATATTTGCCAGAAATTCTGATTTTGCCATGTTTGCTGCAAACGCTTGTTCCTTGGCTGCTTCGAGCTCCATCATTATTTTTTTTCTAGATGATATATTTCGAGTAACTCCTATGATGCCGGTGAAGTGGTTAGAGCTTTCGGGCAAAGGGGAGGCGATACTTTCAACCCATATAAATTCACCGCTGGCAGTTCGGATTTCAGATTCCCAGTGTAATGATTTGTCTTTAGTGAGAATGAGTAACTTGAAATGATCGTTTGAGAACGGGGATGAGGCAATAATATCCCGCTGAATTACAGTGGTAGCGCCCTCTTGTGGAAAACCTGTAAGGTGCTTAAAGGAAGGGCTGACATGTTTGGGGCAAAGCTTGTCATCAGTTGTCCAAATGACATCGTGGACATTATCGGCTAACAATCGATAGAGATGTTCACTTTTCCGTAGTGCTTCTTCAGCATATTTTTTTTCAGTAATATCCCTGGCAATGGCAATATAAAAATTATTACCGTCGATGGTTAAACGGAGGGCATTGACCTCAACCGGCAGTTGAGTACCATCCTTTTTTATATAGGCTGTTTGAAAATTGGCGTTGCCGTCTGTCTTAAGTCGGATTTCTAGTTGTTTGTTATAATCAGGGTCCTTGTCTCTACTGATATCAACAGGAGTTTTCCTCAGTAATTCTTCACGGGTGTAACCGAGTCGTTTGCAGGCAACGTTATTAACATCAGAAAAGAAGCCGTAATTTGGACTGTCCTGGTCGAGAGAAATGACAAACATCGCATCATTTGCATAGTTGAAAAGTTTGCGGTATTTGTCTCTGCTCTGTTCCAGTTCTTCTTTCTGTTTTCCCGAAATGGACAGATCGTGCACACTAGTTAAGACAGAACTCGTTTGTTTTGCGATAGACGCCTTCAGTTCGGCGACTCGTTTTTGTGCTTGCTGCAGCTCAGAATGTAGTTCCGAAATTTTGTTTGGGGGCATGGTCAGCTGCACAAAACGTGTTGAAATGAGAATATTTGTCGGAAAAAAGGATTACTGATCAGAGACATTACAATGATGTTACAGTATTTGTTTGGTGAGAGTCAAATTGAAATGAAAAAGAAATGTTTTTCATTGGAGAATTGAATAGTTGGTATGGAAATATTATTGCTGCCCGAAGATGGTAAAGTTTTCGCAGCGTTATTTTTGAGCAGTTAAAAATAACGCTAAGAGTTGTGATTGAAAATTTCTGGCATGAAAAAAATAAGTCGACTGCCGGCTAGTATAGCTAATATAAGTAAAATGATTCCTGAAAAAATAAGGGCAAAAGATAATGAAAAACTATCTGAAACTAAACCTATAGATGGTCCTATAATTGCAAATCCAAATCGGATCACCAGGCTTCTTAAAGATAAAACCGTCGCTCGGGTTGAGGAACCACAGTTTTGGTTAATAAGATCTTTAAGTACTGGAGTTGCGTAGCCTCTTACTGCGTAAAAAAAATACAGACAGATAATAGCAGGGATGATCGGCAGCCACCCGAGAAAAATATACGTTGACGGTAGGTAGCAGACGATCAGTAAAATAGAAAACTTCTTGCCTAATACTTTCATTGCATACGATGCAAATGCAGCAATAATTGCGACAGTGAGATTGAGACTTACCCAGAGTGGTGTTATTGTTACCTCGGTAAAACCATTGGCGACAAAATATATCTGAGAACACCAGGCCATGCAGAGTGTGGTGATTCCTGTTATCGATGAGAGAAAAATGGCACTGCTGAGTTTTTTATTTATGAGAATAGTATTTTTGCAGACAGACAGTATGTGTCGCAGCCCAGGTCGAGCAATAAGGGAATCCCTTGGTGGTTCAAGGAGCAATATGGAAGCGGGCACTGCAAGTGCGGCAATTATCGCCTGAGAAATATATACCGAACGATAGCTGAGAAAAGCAGCGATGAGACCGCCACAGACGGCGGCTATAGTTTCTGCAAAATTGCCAAGAGAAGTAATTCGTCCCTCGAACTGCAAATACTTGTGCTGGCGTTTTGTCGCCACCAAGCTGTCAAAAAGCATTGCTGAATCAGCACCTGAGATGAAGCTACCGCCTATACCTAAAGTAATCTCTGCCACCAGGAAACCAGTGAAATCATGAGATACTGAATAAATGAGGTATCCTAACGTACCCATGATACTACCGAGGATGAGTGTCTTTTTGCGGCCAACGACATCGGCCATATACCCGGAGGGAATTTCCATGATAGCCACACTCACCGAGTAGATGGCCTGGAGCAGGAATATATCAAAATCATTGAGGCCGTTTTCATTATAGAAAAGTGCAACAATGGGCATGATTAACATCAACCATTTTGACAATTTAATAAGATAAAGATAATAGATATTGAAACGATAGCTTCGTGGCATATTCAGCAAGGGATAGAAATTTGTGTGTTCTAAAAAAGACTGTTGAACAATACTTAGTGGAGAAAAAGGAGCAGCCACTAAAAAAGCATATTAGAAAATCTCTTTTCCGGGCTTTATCGGCTGCTTAAGAAATTATGGGAACAGCCTCACCCCCAAATGGATGCGAGTCTGTTCTTAATCTTAATATGATTGGTCAAGAGATAGCATCGGTCTTATCATTTAAATTACCAGATCATGAAAGATGCTCGAGACCTGGTGCTGGAAAATGACAACATAAATTTTGAACTTCTTCAGCTGTTCGAGTTAGAAGCCCTTCGTTTTCTGGATCGGAGATAACCTTGTCGATGAAGCTGCTAATCAGCAACATTTCATTTTCTTTAAATCCGCGAGAGGTGACAGCAGGAGTTCCAATACGAATCCCACTGGGATCAAACGGTTTTCGTTTATCAAATGGGACAGCATTGTAATTAAGTACAATGCCAGCTTTGTCCAGCGCCTTGGCAGCCGTTTTACCTGAAATATTTTTATTGGTGAGATCGACCAACATGAGGTGATTGTCGGTGCCATTTGTGATAAGGGTGAAACCCATGGCCATGAGAGATTCAGCAAGGATTTTTGCGTTCTTAATTACCTGTACGGTGTATTGTTTAAAGGAATCTGAGGTTGCCTCTTTTAAGGCAACAGCAATTGCCGCTGTAGTGTTGTCATGGGGACCGCCCTGAACCCCTGGAAAGACGGCTTTGTCTATCGCTTGTGCATGTTTCGCCTTGCAGAGAATCATCGCACCTCTTGGGCCTCGGAGGGACTTGTGTGTTGTTGTGGTGACGACATCGGCATAGGGAATTGGAGATGGATGGACACCGCCTGCTACAAGTCCTGCAAAGTGCGCCATATCAACCATGAGCAAGGCATTCACCTCGTCGGCAATTTCTCTGAATTTTGCGAAATCCAGCACTCTTGGATAGGCTGAATGTCCGGCGATTATAATTTTAGGTAGCACAGATAATGCTTTTTGACGAATACTGTCGTAATTAATAAGTCCGGTCTCTGCATCAAGTTCATAGGATTGGGCGTTAAAATAACGACCTGAAATGCTAACCTTGGCACCATGAGTTAGGTGGCCTCCATGGGGAAGAGCCATGCCAAGGATGGTATCTCCTGGGTTGAGAAAGGCAAGGTATGTCGCAATATTGGCAGGTGAGCCCGAATAAGGCTGGACGTTAACGTGCTCTGCCCCAAACAAATCTTTTGCTCTTTTAATTGCTAATTGTTCGACCTGATCTATCAGTTGCTGTCCTTCATAATATCGCTTTCCGGCATACCCTTCAGAGTACTTATTGGTGAGAATAGACCCGGTTGTTTCAAGAATAGCCCTTGAAACATAATTTTCTGAGGCGATCAATCTAATCTTGTCGGCCTGACGTTTTTCTTCCTGCTTGACCAATGAATATATTTCAGGATCAAGCTTTTTTACACTTTCCATTTCTTCTCCTTGTGGCGTGTCATTCTGTTAAGCCAGTACTAACCGTCATTACCGTTAGAGTTGCAGACAGTTACAATTTGGGACTTTCGAATTTCTAAGAGGTTAATGGACTTAGGATTATTTCAAAAGGAACCTGCAATTGAACTGAGTGGCTGTGCCCTAATAAATATTTGTGAAGCATACCGTAATCAGTGAGGCGATTACTATAATAAAAACAGCAGTATTTGAACAGAAGAAAGTATAATAGTCCTTTAAAGGTGGGTGATCCTGATGGGTGGTGAGGGCATGGTATGTTGCAACCGAGCTTTTGAGTTTATGCAAATTTGGGGAAGTCAGTAATGACACCGGTAGCTCCCATTGTAAAAAGGTCCTGCTTTCGTTTGTCAGAATTAACCGTAAAAACATTAACGCCCAATCCGGCGGACCGGAGTTTCTTGATAAGAATATCATCGGTGATGTCGTCGGATGGATGATAAGCAGCAACACCTAGAGTTGTAAGATATTCGACAAGATTTTTGGGATGAGATCGTTCTTGTAATGCTGCTGTTGATATTGTTGAAACACAATTTTTTGCTATAACGAGATAGTCATGATTGAAAGAGGAAATGAGGACTCGCGGAACAGAATTGGTTCTCTGAACTACTTCAAGCACACATTCTGTAACCTGTGAGTTTACCTCTTTTCCATTATGATCTTTGATTTCAATGTTAATAGGAATTTTTCGCAAGGAAGGGTGACGTAGAACCTCCTCAAGGGTCATGATTCTCTGAGGAATCATCTGCATAAGTTTCACCGAAGACATTTCTTTGCTGAGAATCGTGCCGAATGGATCAGTGTTAAGAAACCATGATCCAGTGTCAAGAGTTTTGAGTTCGGGGATTGTCCAGTCATTTACCTGTAAAGATTTTATACCAAACACTAAACGTTTATCATGTGCGTTGCTTGTTCTTTCTAAAGTTGCATCATGGATGACCACAGGAATCAAATCTTTGCTCATCTGGATATCCAACGTAATGAAATGGCAGCGGCCTATGCTAGCCATAAATGCAGCAAGACTATTTTCAGGATAGTGTGCTCGGAAACCTCTGTATGCAGCTATGAGCCGAAATGAAGAAAAATTATCAAAAAAGGTCATGGCAGTTAGCAGGCTAATTTATACTAAAATGGCTACTTACTATGAAAATAAAGCTTTAAACAGCACAAAAGACTCACTCTTCTTGTGGTATATGCTTTAGATATTACTATAATTGGCATAACATATTGTTGCAACATTATTGAATGTGTTCGTGGCTCAATTGAAGCGCATTGTTGTTATTAAGGGAAAAACTGAGTTTTTTTTATAAAAATGTGGAATTTAGGGGCTTATTGATGAAGTCAGGCTTGCAATTCAGAAGCAAGCTGAGTTAGAATTAAAGTCCTAGATTTAATTGATTTCAGGTATACATAACTAATATTCAAGTTCTGCTGGTTATTATCAAAATATGAAGTTTTCAGATTTATTACTTTTTAAATATCCTTTCATAGTTGTCCTTCTTTCGGCCATACTTTTAACGTGCTTTTTTCAACCTGAAGTTTGGGCTGCGAAGAAAGATAAGTACGATATAATTTATATTTTGACAGGGGATCTCGAGAGAGTTCTTGATTATAAAGAAGAGTTGGAAGCGGTTTTTGATGCAAAAGTCAGGAAAAAGCTAAAAATAGTAGGACGGGGTGGGGAGTATGCACTGATTTATGACGGTAATGACTCCGCCAGTACTGTCACGAAAACACTTATAAGCCATAGTGAATTACTAAATGCAGCAGGTCTCGATGAGCCCTATGCAACCAAGGAACAAAATTTTCACAGTCTCTATAATGTCAGTTATGGCATGGGGCCGAATCTGGAACCACTCAAAAAGAGATATGAACAAATTTATGGTTGTTTGGGTAAAGATGTCAAAAACGATCTTTTTATTGAAAAGACAGATTTTGGTAACTATGCCCTCATTTATCGCCGTCGCGGTGATAAAAAGTCAACCACTCGGGTAGCGAAAAAGCATGCTAAAATTCTGCGCTCAAAAAGGATATCAACGTCGATTACTCGAGAAAACAATAATCAGGTCATGTACGGTGAATCAAGTTTAATTGATGAAGCTGGAGCTGATAAACCCATAATTTGTGATCTGCCGGGTAGGATTATCAAAAAGCCAGAAGTGGCTAAAATTGTCGCAACATCAAAGGCACATAAAGTAAAGCCAAAAACAAAGCCAGCTTTTTCTTCCTCGACTGTTTCAAGATTTGAACGATCAATTGAGAAATACATCAACAAACTGAGAAGAAAAGGACGGATATCTAAAGATGAGTCTACAGGTTGGATGGTCTATGATTTGGAAACAAATAAGAGTGTCATCGATATTAATGCTGATCAGGAATTTCAAGCTGCGAGTATGATAAAACCCTTTGTCGCTCTGGCTTTTTTTCATCAAGTCGAAGTGGGCAAGATTAAATATGGTCCTAAAAGTCGAAGAAAAATGGAAGCAATGATTCAGCGGAGTAGCAATTCGGCTACCAACTGGGTCATGCGACAGGTAGGTGGGCCTGCAAAATGTGAAAGGATCCTGAAAAGACATTTTGGTCGAATATTTAAGAAAACGGAAATTAAAGAATATATCCCGGCCGGTGGTCGCACCTACCTCAATAGTGCTCCCCCTTCTGATTATGTGAGATTTTTAAAAGCACTTTGGAATAAAGAACTACCCAAAGGTAAAGAAATCCGCAGGTTGATGGCTATGCCGGGACGCGATCGTCTCTATCATGGAACCTCTATACCCAAAGGAACTTTGGTTTACAATAAGACTGGATCCACTGGCCATCTTATTGGTGACATGGGAATACTTGTACCAAAAACAAAAAAAGGCGGGCGATTTCCCTATGTCATTGTCGGTATAATTGAACGACGTTCGAAAGCACGCAATTATGGCAGATGGGCGGATTCACGTAGTCGGGTCATTCGCGAGGTATCAACGTTGGTTTATAAAGAATTGAAAAAGGAGCATCAACTGTTGTGATGTTTACAGGGAAAGTCGGGCTCCTCATCCTTCTTACCCTTGCAATGGAACGCTTTACAGTGCCCCTTTTGGGGCACTTTCTATTTTAAGGGGAATGTTATGAAAGTAATTATGGATTTATGCGTAGTTCCAATTGGGGTTGGTGTTTCTGTTTCTGAGTATGTGCTGGCCTGCCACAAGGTTCTGAAAAAGGCCGGGTTGAAAACCCAATTACATGCTTACGGAACAAACATAGAGGGTGAATGGGACGAAGTGATGGCTGCGGTAAAAGTCTGCCATGAAAAAGTGCATGGGATGGGAGCTCCACGCATCACTACGACTATTAAAATGGGTACTAGGGTCGATCGATCCCAAACAATGGAACAAAAGGTTGCAAGCGTCCTTGATAAGATTCAATGATTGTCCAACCGAAACAGACTGTATCTTGATATACGTCCCAGCAGCAAGATCATTTACTCAAATGAGAATATACTTTTCTATCTCAATTTTATAAGCCTATATTCAAGTAATGCATAAGCGCCTTGCTACCCAAGACATCTGGTTAGGGATCAAAATGGTAGAGATACTTCTGAGAGTATGTTAGCCAGGCATGGAGTGGAGATGACTATAGAGTGTTTTTAATGCGGATTGCTCCAGTTGATAAATACTTCCTCTGGTTACACCGTACACTTCACTAATCGAGATAACTGATTGTTCTTTATCTTGATATGGGGGTAAACCATATCGGCGTCTGATGATATCGCCGCTTTTTTCTGACAGCAGTTGGTCAATAGCATCAAGCAAAGAGGTTTTCAGCTCGGAAGACTCAACCTTTCTGGCTGGTGAGGAGCTATCTTGACTGAATTCGAAATATAATTCAGATGGGTTGCTATTGAAAGTTTCTTCACCAGCTGTTGTTGCATTCTGAATTCGTGTTGTATATTTGTATAATTTTTCAGTGTCCTCAGTTTTTAGAGCTCTCGTGTATTGTTCTACAGTGTTGGAAGAAAGACGAATAAGACGACCACTTAACGATTGACGCTGAATTTCTTTAAACACCCAGTTAGCGGCAAATGTTGAGAAACGAACGCCAGACGACTGGTGGTATCTATAGGCAGCTCTGGCAACACCGAAACTACCAATCTGAACGGCATCTTCGAAAGTTACTGATTCTTTATATATATCGTTGATTTTGGCAACAAGAGTTTTAATCATTCTTGTGGTCAAAATCATGTAAATATTTCTTATAGTATTGAGTTTTTCGACAATAGCGTGAAGCTCTAAAAAATGTTGTGTCTGTAGATCAGTTACTTTGGCATTATTGAGGATGCGGTTCCATATACGGGCAAGGACAAGATGCTGGAAAGTCTTTGCTAGTGGGATTGTGGTGTTAGATGGATTCGAGCTAAAGAGGATGAGCGCTTCCTGTCGCTCTTCCTCGGACGATGCTATGCTGGAAGTTCCAAAAAATATTTTTCTATTTTGAAAGAGGTAAATATTTTGGACAATAGTCAGTGCTGCTTGTCTGAATATTCTTGAGTGCAAAACAAGTTCGGTGAAACGGTGGCGGAGGAGAAGCACTTCTGTCGCCATTTCCCTTTCATCTGCAACAGTTAATTGGGTATCATTTTTTCGGACTGTCTGAGTAATTTCAGGTAAAAGTCCCTCTTGCTTTAATACCTTGTTTTCAAGATAAGCACTGAGATTAAGCGATTTGACCCGTTTTTCGAAAGGAATCGATGATGGTGTTGTCGGGAGGAGATCTATTAAATCAGGTAATTTTATTTGTTTATCAGGCATTTTGTGATTCTGTGTTATACGTATGTAGGTAAAAATAATGCTTATAAATGTCAAACGTAGCTATATACAAATAAGGATATCACATATTGTTTTTAATATTAAAGAATTCCTCCTCGAAATGAGAAATTGTTATCAGTGAGGTGAATGAAGTGATGCAATGTTTTTGAAAAAATATCTGGTGCAGAGTCAAATGTATTCGTAATGCTCTCTGGAAAATACGGGTTAATTTAAAATTCATCGGATTAAATAGATACTACCCAGACTTCGGTATCCTCTTCGATTTGTTGTGATAGAGGGTTTAATATTTAGAATATGGAGAACTCAAATGGCCTTAAACGGCGTCAGCAAAAATTGTAGACGGGAGCGAACTCGTCTCAATTATCTAGCAGTTGCAAAAATACAAACAGAAATCGGGATGGCCGTGTTTGGTAACCTTAGGGATATAGCCATTGAAAGTCTTTATGTTAAAATTGATGAGCCAGGGAAGGTTATACTTCATCATAATGATACAGTTGATGTTGATATAATGGTGACTAAAGGGTTAAGCCGATTGACTATAGCTGTCCCTGGAGTGATCTCCAGAGTAGATGACGATGGAGTTGTAGTTATGTTTACAGAGCCATTAAAGTGGTGGCCAATTTTTTCGTTGTTTCCCGTCAATGAACAGTTTCTTTTCGATATCGTTGCATAGGCATAAAGCTGGCCCAGCCAACCTGTAGACTGCTATTCCAAAAAAACTAAGCAAATACGAAATTACAACTAAAACGAAAAAAGCCCCAAACACATAAGTGTTTGGGGCTTTTTTTATAAAGAAACGGCGGTGACCTACTCTCCCACACAGTCGCCCGTGCAGTACCATCGGCGCTAAAGAGCTTAACTTCCGTGTTCGGAATGGGAACGGGTGGATCCTCTTTGCTATGACCGCCGTAAAACTGAAGTCAGATATCAGAGGACAGAGGACAGATGTTGCATGTTTTCCCTCATCCCTTATGTATATTTTAGATTTCGTCCTAGGGAAGGGGATAAGATTCTCTAAATGTTGCTAAAGTCCTTCGCAAATAAGCAACTTTTAAAACACTAAGAGTATCTAAATAACTGAATAGTAGAGTAGTTAGTAGAGTAAAAATCAAAAAATATGGATAAGCCGCACGGGTTATTAGTATCGGTAAGCTCCACATATTACTACACTTCCACACCCGACCTATCAACGTGGTGGTCTACCACGACCCTTCAGATGGCTAATGCCATGGGATATCTTATCTTGAAGTGGGCTTCCCGCTTAGATGCTTTCAGCGGTTATCCCTGCCGAACTTAGCTACCCAGCAATGCCCCTGGCGGAACAACTGGTGCACCATAGGTTCGTCCATCCCGGTCCTCTCGTACTAGGGAAAGATCTCCTCAAATATCCTGCGCCCGCAACAGATAAGGACCAAACTGTCTCACGACGTTTTAAACCCAGCTCACGTACCACTTTAATTGGCGAACAGCCAAACCCTTGGGACCTGCTTCAGCCCCAGGATGTGATGAGCCGACATCGAGGTGCCAAACCTCCCCGTCGATATGGACTCTTGGGGGAGATAAGCCTGTTATCCCCGGAGTACCTTTTATCCGTTGAGCGACGACCCTTCCATGCGGAATCGCCGGATCACTAAGACCTACTTTCGTACCTGCTCGAGGTGTCCCTCTCGCAGTCAAGCTCCCTTATGCCTTTACACTCTACGGCTGGTTTCCAATCAGCCTGAGGGAACCATCGCGCGCCTCCGTTACTCTTTAGGAGGCGACCGCCCCAGTCAAACTACCCACCAGACAATGTCCTGGATCCAGATAATGGACCGCAGTTAGATTCCTAAGATAACAAGGGTGGTATTTCAAGGGTGACTCCACAGACACTAGCGTGCCCGCTTCAAAGTCTCCCACCTATCCTACACATGTTATCTCAAAAACCAATGCCAAGCTATAGTAAAGGTTCACGGGGTCTTTCTGTCTAGTTGCGGGTAACCGGCATCTTCACCGGTACTACAGTTTCGCTGAGTCCCTGGTTGAGACAGTGGGGAAATCGTTACGCCATTCGTGCAGGTCGGAACTTACCCGACAAGGAATTTCGCTACCTTAGGACCGTTATAGTTACGGCCGCCGTTTACCGGGGCTTCGGTTCAATGCTTCGCCTTGCAGCTAACAAGTCCCCTTAACCTTCCGGCACCGGGCAGGCGTCAGACCCTATACTTCGTCTTTCGACTTCGCAGAGTCCTATGTTTTTAGTAAACAGTCGCTCCCCCCATTTCACTGCAACCAGACTAGGCTTCATTAGTAAATAACTTCACCTTGCTGGCACACCTTCTCCCGAAGTTACGGTGCTATTTTGCCGAGTTCCTTAACCAGAGTTCTCTCAAGCGCCTTGGTATCTTCTACCTGCCTACCTGTGTCGGTTTACGGTACGGTCACATTCATAACTAGATACGAGGATTTTCCTGGAAGCATGGAACCAGCCACTTTGTTGTCTAAAAGACATCGTCATCACGCCTCAGTGTTGAATAAGGACCCGGATTTGCCTAAGTCCTCCACCTACACGCTTAAACCGGGACAACCAACGCCCGGATGGCCTTACCTTCTCCGTCCCCCCTTATCATCAAACGCTATGAAAGTGGTACAGGAATATTAACCTGTTTCCCATCGACTACGCCTCTCGGCCTCGCCTTAGGAGCCGACTAACCCTGAGCAGATTAACTTGACTGCAGGAAACCTTAGGCTTTCGGCGTGAGGGTTTCTCACCCTCATTTTCGCTACTCGTGTCAACATAAGCTCTTGTGGAACCTCCAGCACTCCTTTCGGTGTACCTTCACAGGCGGCCACAATGTTCTCCTACCATCTAGAAAGCTGATTCAAAATCATTAACTTTCCTGATTCATTGCTTAGCAGGGGGGGAGTGGCTCGCAAAAAACGCTCGCAAATTTCACTCCCTACTTGCTAATAACCTTGAATCAGCTTTCTAGATCCGTAGCTTCGGTACTATGCTTAGCCCCGTTAAATTTTCGGCGCGGTATCATTAGACCAGTGAGCTATTACGCTTTCTTTAAAGGGTTGCTGCTTCTAAGCCAACCTCCTGGTTGTATAAACAATTCCACATCCTTTTCCACTTAGCATAGATTTAGGGACCTTAGCTGACGGTCTGGGTTCTTTCCCTTTCGACCACGGAACTTATCTCCCGTAGTCTGACTCCCGCACTAGAACTTGACGGTATTCGGAGTTTGAAAAGAGTTGGTAA
The DNA here is from genome assembly GCA_942490925.1 of uncultured Chlamydiaceae bacterium. Taxonomy (GTDB): domain Bacteria; phylum Chlamydiota; class Chlamydiia; order Chlamydiales; family JAAKFR01; genus CALNYX01. The sequence continues at coordinate 20,225 of CALNYX010000013.1, forward strand.
TCCGGTGGGACCCCTAGTCTTGTCAGTGCTCTACCTCCGTCAGTCATCATGCGAGGCTATACCTAAATATATTTCGGAGAAAACCAGCTATCACCGAGTTTGATTAGCCTTTCACTCCTATCCACAGCTCATCCGAACAGTTTTCAACCTATATCGGTTCGGGCCTCCATCTCGTGTTACCGAGACTTCACCCTGGCCATGGATAGATCACCCGGCTTCGGGTCTACCCCATACAACTAAACGCCCAGTTAAGACTCGCTTTCGCTGCGGCTCCACCTCACGGCTTAACCTCGCTGCATAGGGTAAGTCGTTGACTCATTATGCAAAAGGCACGCAGTCACACTGTATAAATACATAGTGCTCCTACTGCTTGTAGGCTAACGGTTTCAGTTTCTATTTCACTCCCCTTCCGGGGTTCTTTTCACCTTTCCCTCACGGTACTCGTTCACTATCGGTCATCGGTTAGTATTTAGCCTTGGAAGATGGTCCTCCCATATTCCCACAGGGTTTCACGTGTCCCGTGGTACTCGTTCTAGCTAGGTCAAAATGCATTTCGTGTACCGGACTATCACCGTCTATGGTAGGCCTTTCCATACCCTTCCACTATGTTTTACCGAATCTATTAGTGTAATTCGGGCTGATCCGCGTTCGCTCGCCGCTACTGACGGAATCTCAATTGATTTCTATTCCTGCAGGTACTAAGATGTTTCAATTCCCCGCGTTCGCTTTTATTACCTATGAATTCAGTTATAGATGATGGGATATACTTAATAGCTTATCCATAAAACTTGATTAAACTTT
>CALNYX010000014.1:0-1837 GCA_942490925.1 uncultured Chlamydiaceae bacterium
ATGGGTGCTTCTATCTATAACCGATGGGGAGTAGTTATTGATGGGAAAAAACACGAAGCGTATGCACACTCACCACACAACAATGTTCCACCAGTAAAACTGTTTGAAGCATTTCAAAAAATGTTCTCTTCTGCAGCACCACCTGCACCAGCTGGAGTTTCTCCAACTTATTATCCTCCAGAGACAACTCGAATGCGCTCTAAATTACTGACTCATACGCAAAAACAAAGTGTTAATAGCTTTCTTGAAGAACTTAAAAACACAGATGAATATAAAAAAGAATCACAAAACACTACTGAAGACCTAACGATCTCCTCCTACACAAACTACGATGAATTAATTGATCGCATTTATGATGCTGAAAACGACAAGAAAAAGCGCACTGAAATTATCAACATGTTTAACAAAAACGACTTAAGACTTTTTAACATATTATACTACGCTGGCAGGGAAAATTCACCACCTTTTGGAGCGACTCTGGAAAATTCATCAGCGAACAACTTTTCTGAAGATGAGTTATACGAAACTATCTACGAAAAACAAGTTATGGCACTTGTAATGTACATCGAGAAAGGACTCAAAATGTACGGCTAGTTCCACCAAGTATTTATTACGTAAAATTAGCAAACAAGACTTTATAATTTTTTACGAATTTCCACCTTTCCTGCGCAAAGTGGGGACTGGGGTGGGGACTGGCTGGTTATCAAAATGGCAAAAGTTACTTGGCACAAGACCCAATTTCCTGGGGTACGATTCCGTAACAGCAGCACCAGAAAGCACAACAAACGCAACGACAAATATTATGCAATTCGCTTCCAGCATGAAGGAAAGAGAAAAGAGATCGGCGTTGGCTGGAGTTCTGAAGGGCTAACCGCACAAAAAGCATACGACGAGCTCCTCATACATAAAGCAGGAAAGCTCACTCCCCAAAAGCAAACCACCAAAACTAAGCCTGCTGCAAACAATACTCCTGAAGAGTCAACAACTCTCAACAAGTACTGGCATGATTGCTACCTTTCCTATGCTAAGCGAACAAAGAAGAAATCTTGGCACAAAGAGCAAGGACACTTTCACAATCACCTCTCTCCAGCGCTTGGAGGAAAGAAGCTCGACTCAATCAGCATTACTGATTGGGATACACTCGTTAGCCGCTTAGTAGATCGAAAGCTATCCGAACGTTCCATTGAGTACATCACAGGAACATTGCGCAGAATCCTACGCCATGCCCATCTGCGAGGAGTAGTTTCGCAAACTCCACCATCAGCAAAGACAATTGGCGCTACCACCCCAGCCAACAACAGAAGAAACCGCATAATACTCCAGCATGAGAAAGAGTTACTTTTAAAAACAATAAAAGAGCTTGATGAAAATGCGTGGCGAGTCACCAAGTTCACTTTTTTAACTGGATGCAGAGCGAGTGAGGCATTTAAACTTGAATGGCGTCATGTCACCAGCGACTTCATTCGTTTCGAAGACACGAAAAATGGCAGCTCCCGAAATGTGCCAATCAGCAATGCGCTGCAACAGCTACTTGTTACAGAAACGCATAACCAGCCGACAGAACTTGTATTCACTAGGAAATGTAGTTCACCCTACACTGAGGCACCTTCGTCCTTTAGAACGGCAATACGGATGTTAAAATTAAATGAGGGCAGAGGAAAACTTGATCGAATCTCATTTCACAGTATCCGGCATACCGTTGCAACAGACCTCGCGAATAAGCTGGATTTACGATCATTAATGGACGTGATGGGCTGGAAGGTTCCCGCAATGGCACTGAGGTATATGCATGGGGATGAGGAAAGAAAAAAAAGCGCGCTTGACGCATTGTCATAAA
>CALNYX010000015.1:0-1315 GCA_942490925.1 uncultured Chlamydiaceae bacterium
AAAGAGAACAAGAGTCGTTCCTCAAGACACACAAGTCCATGGATGATATCATGATGAAGAGGGATAGTGTAGTGAATATTAAAATAGTTAGTACCATGTTGGAACGTCATCATCTATTCATTAGCTATGAAGTAGTAGTGACATCAAGGCATGTAGCCAACAATTCACCAAAATGAGTGACGATTTTAGCAAGTGCAATTGCACTTCAATAAAGAGAGAAAGAAGCCTGCCACAAGGGACCCCCTGGAATAGCAAAACGGTGATATGAGTTTTCAAGAATTGGATTGTGAGAATATACAGGTTACGAGCTGGCCCCTGGTCACGACTTATCAACAAAAGTCACTCTGCTCTGTCAGAGGGGGAAGGCATCCCCTCGGCAGTGTGCTTTTGTTGGGCTAGAAATCCAAAATTCTAACTGGTTGCACTCGAGGTGTGTGGTTCGACTCGAGTTTGTAAGGATGTTATTCCTTCTGCTCAAGGACAACTCCGCGATCCGTCGCGCGTGCAAGCACGCACCCCTCAGCGTTCGTTCCCTGCATCTCCAAGCGAGCAAAGATTCTTCGGCCAAGTGCCAGCGTGAAAGCGCTACATTGTCTCCGGGTTATTATCGACAAGTCGACAAAGTACCGAGAGGGGGTGTGAGAATATACAGGTTACGAGCTGGCCCCTGGTCACGACTTATCAACAAAAGTCACTCTGCTCTGTCAGAGGGGGAAGGCATCCCCTCGGCAGTGTGCTTTTGTTGGGCTAGAAATCCAAAATTCTAACTTGGATATCTTCTAAATCACCACTTTAGAATAGGCACAAAAAGGGGATTCTCGCTTGTTTGAATCACGTGAGCTCTTTTGAAAAACCACGAGCTCGATTTTGGGAAAGGAGAAATTCTCTTATTCAAAGCCCAAAACCTATATTTTTGCTCTATTAAAAATGGGACTATTGGTTTGCAGACGAAGGTGCAATCGCTCCACCTGATGCTCCTTTGCTTCTAGAGGGTTTGCATGTTTCCAATGATTTGGTGGATTCGAAAGTAAGTTGCTTCTACTTCTCGAAAATACCTGTATTGTGAATTGAAATTGGATTTCACCTTGTCATTTTGACTTCAAGTGCCAGTTGGCGGCTTTTGTGGCATTCGATGGACAGCGCGCAGTAGTGGGATGATATACATGGATTTCCAGGCATTTTCGTTCGTTTTTATATTGATGGATCCGTTGTTTAAAGGCAAAGCTTTTGATATATAGCATGTGACAGATGAGCTTGGTAGTGGAACATACTCGAGTCGTACTGTCGGAGTTTGATTTTCTCTTTTTCTGCATTC
>CALNYX010000016.1:0-34810 GCA_942490925.1 uncultured Chlamydiaceae bacterium
AAACAACGAGGCAGGTATGCCAGACATTTTAGAACATGCATTTCAATTCTTCATTTTATTTTCTAGATTCGAATGTAAATTGAAACATGCAGGATATTTCAAACCACCTTGTGAGCCACATAAAACTGACTGGAGAGCTGCACCCTGCTGGGAAAGTTTCGCACGTGCCACTGGCATGACTTTAGAAGATCTACGACAAAGTAAAAACGAAGATCTTACAGAGAGTATCCAATATCTGATTGATAATCCGCCTAAAAAACAATGGATTTATCATGGCAAACTTGGCTGGAAAGAATCCATTCAGCCTCAAAGCTTAAACGGACTCTTAAATTGCATCAAAACTGTTCGGAACAACCTTTTTCACGGTGGAAAAGGAGAAATCCCCCAATGTGGCCAAATTACTGAAACAAGACGAAACAAAAAACTTTTAGCAGTCTCATGTGTTATTCTTTTAGAACTAGAAAACTATCTGCCAAGAAATGACGAATGATGTAATTTAGCTAAAAAAGAAGCTACGTAATGTAACTCCCTTTTATACGCTACGACACGGCTGTTGTAATCTTAGCTAGTTCTTGCTCAAGCATATCAGCTTTTACTTTTGCAAGTTCTTTAATAATAATTAAAATTTCTTTTGTATCATCATTGTCACTTGTGTTTTTTATTACATAATTCAAACCACTCTCGAGTTGGCTGATGCATGTAATGGCATATAGTATTGTAGTCTCTGTACTGTCTTGAATTTTCATGTGCACCTCGATTCAACAGAGTATGTAAAAGTGAAAGAGAAGCACATGTTAACAAAACTATTACAGTGGGCAACATTTTTTTTAATTTTGTATTATTGTCGATATTACTTAGTTTAGGCTTAATGGTTATCTATCCATCCTCAAAATTTTGGCGTTATAAAAGTCCTAACAGTTAACTTGTACCACAATAGCAATACCAAATTATAGCCCACACTACAGAAACAACAGCTTTTCAATTTTTTTAAACAGTTGGCACAATCAACTTAACGAGAAAATCATATGAGATTATTCGTTGTTCAAGCAAATGGTAAGAAAAAATATCTCCCCTTTACTTACAAAACTCGTGAAGAGATGGCAGCAAAATTACAAAAGGCCTTTCTAACCATAGATGGCAAAACTTATCCTATCTCCGCTATAAAAGCAGAGGTAGACATTGATAAAACAGCTGTTGGAATGGCTGCCGGAGGAGTTCTAGGAGTCGCTGGAGGGCCTCTGGGAGTATTTTTTGGAGGAATTATTGGAGGGTTAGTTGGAAAAGGATCTGGAGCCGAAGAAGAAAGCGCCGTAGCAAACTTTAATAAAAGTTTAGCAGGATAATATCCTATGACACCTTTCAGACGATATTTTAATTTGGCGTTACTACTCGCAGGGTTTGTTGCAGCAGTATATGTTATACAACAAGGGGTTACCCCCACTACTTTCCATCTCTATTTTAAAAAAGTTTTCACGAATCCGTGTTACCCCGGTTTTATTTGGTACTTCATAACGGCTATTGGTTGCATTAAAGTTATCAATAATTTTATTGATAACGACTGGTCAGATATTATTAAAAACTTAGTTATTCCCCTGCTAAGGCTATCAGGCTCTGCTATTCTACTCAACTCAAGTCTCCTAATAATTAAAGGAGCTTACCTGCAAATATGGCATAACATATTATATTTTAACGAGTTTGAACTTACTGATATTTCTTTCTTTATTATTGCCGGACTAATAACAGGCTCCTTCGCTGCTACAGAAATTAGTAACATGGTCAAATCGTTCTATCAAAAAACTGACCCACAAGCTCCACACCTTAGAAATCAAGAGCAAACAACATCACTTTAAACCACCACCTCACACTCTACACTCGTCACCCCACCACTACTATTCATTGAATGTGTTGCCTTGGTAACACTCCATTCTCCATCGATGCCAGTACGAAACTGTTGCAGTACTAGACGGGACTCTGCGACCAGATCCGGCGTAAAGGGAAGTGACAGAGATAGCGTTGATTTCCCGCGTACAAAAGATTTTAGCCGCTTCTGCACTGCTGTAGTTGCGGCTTTTTTATCGACATACATTCCTTTCAGTCGAAACACTGGCTCACCAGCTCCGGCGTGTACTTCTATGTCTTTGGCGGCTGCTGTGTCCCGATACGTTGCAGTTACGCTTTTGTACGCTTGACGCTGGGAAAGTTTTACAGAACCACTCGTTACTTGCGGCTTTGTAAGCGTGATAGTAGGCATCTGCTGCCCTCTAATGTTCTTACCCTCACCACGCCCCACAAACAGTAATTTTCCGCCGTTAGCCTTGGCTATAGCATCATGCTCTTTTGCTATGCGGGTAAGCACGTTCATGTCTGATTCATCTATCTGGTCAATGTGTGGCAGTGACACTTTTGCCAAACTAGGAGCCACCGCCGGAGCAAGTCCGTGGTCGTTTGCAATAGCACTTACTAAATCGCTGATAGTGCCAGCAGGAAAAGAGCGAGACTTTTGTGACTGTAGCGGAGTAAAGCCGGAGTTACTTTTTTTAAGTGGTGCTGCATTGGCGCTAATCGTCATGCTGTCCGGTGGAAAACTTAACGTCACCTCATCAACAACATACTTACCCATGAGCCGTAAGTTATCCCTGTAGCCCATGTACACGGTCAGTTCTGCGCCGGAGTCCGGCAAAGCAATTCCTGAGTCACTTAACGTGATACTCAACTTGTCGGACTTGTATCCGGCCTCATCCGTAATCGTGATCTGCCCGCTCTGTCCTTTTAGTAGCTGGGTAATGTCGTTCCCGTTCGCTTCAACGCGGTAATCAAGCGCGTAATCTACCATAGCGTTACGCTCTCTTTCTGGCTGGGCTTCGGCAGATCCGGAAGGACAACAGCAAGTCCTGCGGGAAGTATCGGACCGTGTTTAACAAGTCCTCTGTTTGCTTCCAGCACTTGCTCAAGAGCTCCGGTCTGTCCTTCGTAATACTTGAAAACAACAGCATCCAGCACGTCACCTTGCTTGGTTCTATAGATCATATCTTTTCACCGAAATATTTTAGATCCAGCGTAAACTCGATTTTCTGCGGAATACCAGCAGGAAGAAAGTCACTAGTCTTTTCTTTAATCGCTGCAATACACCAATACCCGTGCACGTTCCCAAGACCATCCACAAGCAACAACGGCTTAGCGTGCCCAGCAAGAACGCGCATTTTTTCAACCTGCAAAAGACCGCCTCGAAAAGTTGGATAAATAATGCCTGGTAAACTCATCGTATCCGCACCAGTTCCAGAAAATTGCAGCGCGGGGTTTGTTCCTATGCGCGCTTGTTCCGGCCAATTGTATTTACTATTCCGCTGTGTTTTCTGGTACGCCGCAGTATTAATAGAAAAGGTATAGTCGCCTAATTTCATCATAGGAGCTGGCATAAAGCCTCCGGTAAATTACATAGGATCGTAAAGCGCAGCAGAATCACCAGCAAATCTAGCATGTACAGCCTGTGCTATTTCCTGCGGGCTTTGTCCTTCTGCCGCCTGTACATGAATGGTAATTTTTCGGTTATCTGTAATCTGTTTAGACTCAACCGGAGCCGCAGAAGGAAGCGGCATTGTTGACAACGGCATTGGTTGCCCTGCTGCGACGTTATCGGGCTGCTGTCCATATTGTGCATATGCGCTGCCCACTGGATTTACATGCTGACGTGTTGATGTGCTTGCGCTTTTCTTTTTCTTTTCTGCGTCCTCTTCATCGTCTCCGAAGCCAAAGAACGTAGCGACTGCACTGCCGATCCCACCTGCTGAAAACGACTTTTTCAAATCGTCCCAAATCGCAATTAATCGACCAACAGCAAGAATTGCAGCACCAATGACAAGCCCGATAGGGTTCGCCATAACAGCCATCCCTACAGCTTTAATGCCAGCAATCAGAGCCGGAAACTGTGCTGAAACCAACGGCGCAACAGCATTCCCTACATCCCAAATTGATTTCGCCATCATAAAACCGGAATACGCAAACTTTGCGCCGATGATAGCCCCTACGATTGCCGCCATATTCCCGAATCCACCAACCGCATCGGAAACCCATCCGATTGTACTGCCTACGGTGGTCAATACGTTAAGCATAGCGAAAGCAAACTCGCCTATTTTCGGCAAGGCTTCGCCCAAGCCTTCACCAAAGGCTTTAATGTCGTCTCTATGCTCATCAAACATAGCTCCAATCTTAGGAGCCAAGTCCTCAACATACGGAGCCAGCACACCACCAATCAGGCCGGAAAATTCTCCAGCAGCACTTGAGACAACGCCGCCCAATCTTCCTACAGACTGAGAATATTGAAGCGCGCCTTCACGCCCTTCATCTGTCATCACATTCAGCTTTTTCTGCTGCTCAAGCAGCTCGTTCACACCCTCTTTACGGGTACGCAGGAAGCCGAAAAATTTGTTAGCCTCGCCGCCCATAAGAATATCAGCCGCAGACTGTGCCGCCTGCGCGTCGTCCATATTCTTAATAGCGGACGCAATTGTTTTAAACTGCTGCTCTGGAGAGAGGTTTTCAAGATCTTCAAACGCAAGCCCTAGCATCTGGAGAGATTCAGTTACGGGCGTGATCTCGCCAAGCCCTTTGGATTCACCAAGCTTGTTTGACATCTCTTCCATGAGATCGCCAACAGCATCGGCCTCGAATCCAGCCTCTTTTGCTAAGCCGCCCCACGCGCTAAAAGCTTCGCCAGAAACGCCAAGAGCTTTTGCAAGCCTTGCCTGTTCTGCGGTCTGCGAGTTAACCACGGTGACACCCGCAGTGAAGGCCGCAACAGAAGCCCCGACACCTACTGCCATACGTCCGGCTTGCTGACCTGTGTGGGCAAAAGTATCGCCCACGTTCTGCATAGCCGCGCTTGCCTTCTGCAAGTCGTGCATTTTGGCTTTGGACTTATCAAGAGCCTTTGCCAGCCGCTTTTGCTCCGAGGCAAGCTTGTGTGTATCTACACCCGCTTCTTGCAGCTCGTTCCCAAGTGCATCCAGCTTAGTTTTTTGGTGCTTATACGCAGAACCCGCCTTGTCAGCAGCACGGCGGGCTTTGAGCATATCCCGCTCCATTTCGCGGGTAGGCTTTGCAACACTTTTAAATGCACGTTCCAGCTTGTCAGCTTCACGCTTGAGAGTCCGGTATTCACGCCCTGCTTGTCGCACCTGATCCGGATTGAACTTTTCAAGCATGTCCTGCTGCTTTTTAAGATCAAGAATAGAATCCCCGACCTCGGAAAAGTCACCCTTCACCGTCTGTGTTACAGACTTAAACGAGGACGCAACCGCGCCCCCGATCTCAATGATTGCAGAATGTTTTTTAACCGCCATTCAGCCTCCCGACCTCATGCACCCACATGGCAAGCTCTTCGCACGACATATCCATTAATTCATTGTATCCCCACCCTGTATAACGGGTGAGGTACAAGACGTAGTTACGCGCCAGTTCCGGCGTTAGGATAAAAAATCGTTATAGGCTGCATGAAGCTTGTTGTAATCTGCAAGCTCAAGTTCTTCGAGCACAGCGGGAGTAATTTCGCACAAGTTAGAGAACAAAGTTAATTCCATATCTTCCTTTGTTCCTGCTTTCTGTGCCGTAATCTGATCACGCACTTTAGGCGCGCGCATGGTAAGGCTTGCATATTCATGACCATCAACTTTAATAGGGTATTTCAATTTAATCTGTGTAATACGCATTGTAACTCCTACAAGCCAAGGTTAGCGCGGTGCTCTGCGAGCTGATCCACACCGTTAATTTTTCGTTTCATGTTCGGCACGTCAATTTCGTGCACTTCTTTACCATCCTGCGTATACTTGTAGTAACTCAGGTTCACAGTGTATTCGGTGGCAGACTCACCACCTGGTGACCACGCACCAGCGGCGATCTTTGACACTTTACCTGTCACGTTGACAGTTACGGGAGTAATTGTGCCATCAACTTCACTTTCGAGACTGCCTCGGACTATGAGCTGCACACCGCCATTTTTGCTGACACCGAACAAGCCGAGCGTATCCGCGCAATATTTTGTAGTGGAAAAGGTAAGAACAAGCTCTTCCATGCCCTTATCAAGCGAAATTGGCGCATCCATGCCACCGCCGCGAAACTGTTCAAGCTTTAACGCAAGATCTGGCAGCTTTACCTCTTTGACGTTGCCCGCAAAACCGCGACCATCAACAAACAGGTTGGCATTTTTCAATGTATTTTCTGCTACTCCCATTACTTAAATACCTCCTCAACGTAACCATTTGTCATACGGCTTCGGAATGTCACACGTTCTGCCGTGTATGCCGGAGTAAAGTCGAAATCAAAGTAGGTATGTCCCTGCTCAATTTCGCTTGCACTGTTAATTTCTGTATCAACCCAGCACTTACCACCCAAAATTGCGCCTTTCTGCTGCATGGTGCGTAGGAACTGGTTTACGGATTCCTGCACCGCTTCAAAATAAGTTTTCCCTACAGGTCTATCTACGGCCCATAAGTGCGCTTGCTGGATAGATTCGTTAATCATATCTGCAATACGGCGAGTAGAAAGGAAAGACCAACGCGCATCGCTGGACGTAGTTCGGTTGCCCCACAGTCTGTAACCATCTTCACAAATGATTGTGGCGATCTTGTTTTCGTTCAGCACGTTCGTTTCGCTGACAATATCGCCCAGCTCGAACGGAATAGGCCGTGCAGTGCCGGAAATACCGCTAATCAGCTTGTTAGAAGGCGACCACCAGAAGCCTTTTTCTGCATCGGTGCGAGAAATTACACCCGCCACACGCGCGGAAGCAGGTTCATCTACAAACACGCCGTTGCGATACACAGTAACGAACGGGTCAACGATGTAGACACGAGGGGAGCCAAACAACTTGGCATCCTGCATTGCTGCTTCAGAGTCCGTATTGCAGCCATCTTTAATGGAAATAGCCTTGAGTCTGTCGGCAATAGATTCCAGCTCAGCAGCAACAGGGTTTTTGAGGTAGGTTCCTGCGTTTTCAGGATCTTCATAACGCTGGTGTGTGAAGCCCGGAGCAATCAGAATTTTCGGTTTAACAGCACACTTGGATTTTGCGCCAAGAAGTGCATGTACGCCCTTCATGCCCGCAACGTCAGTACCGCCTACAACATTAGTCATGGTGGCTGCTTCGTCTGCGCCTTCTGCAACACGCACAACAACCACAAGACCGTGGTGCTGGTCAAAAATTGCATCCATTGCATTGGGGAGAGTTCCGGCACGATTTCCAGCTGTATCCAGCTTAGCGGCCTTACGTGGGCTGCCGTAGATCAGTACCGGAGTATCAAGCGGGAACTCTGTTTCATCCGCATCCGGAGCAGTGCCGACAATACCGATGACAGAAGAGCGCACCACCTTAATCGGGCGTCCACCTTCGTCGATCTCGATAAACTCGACACCATGTAAAAAGTCTGTACTCATGGGTTACAATCCTTGCTCTGTAGTTTGGTCTGAAAGTTCTTGTAATTTGGTGTTGAGCGTTACGAGTTCTGAGCGCAGAGCTTGTGCCTGTTCTTCAAGCTCTACAAGGCGGGTTTCATCAAATTCGGTTGCTGTACCTGCTACTTTTGCGCGTAGGGGACGAACAGAAGCGAGGTCATTTGCTGTGAGCTGTTGCTGAATTTCAGCAATGCGTTTCTCAGCTAGTTCATGCTCGCTTGGTTCTGGTGGTTCCGGCTTGATTAGGCTTGCACCTTCGGGAAGCTGCCCTTCAATTTCTGTAATTTCATGCTCGGAACCATCCGACATGTAGTATTTTGTTCCGCGCATATTCTGCACATATTCCCATGCCGTTCCGTTCCACTTAGGATGGTAGCCTTTACGCTGTTCCGGTGTTTCACGAGTAGCATTCAAAGGTGGCAGATTATCGGGATTCGCATAGCCGGAATATGTGTAGTAGCCCTGTTCGTTAAAATAGTGATTCTGCATTATGTGTCTCCAGCGGTGGCAAGTAGATGGCGGGGGTGAAACCGTAGTTAATTGGGCGAGTCGTGGTGCCATTATATTTGGCATAAGGCTTATTTACGCTTGGACAAGTAGTAACAAACTGACCATCGTTATATGAGCCTGACCTCGTTGCAACCAGTCCCTCTGCATCGCTCCGGTACAAACTCATTTCTTCAACTGCCGTCGATACACCAAAGTCACCGGCCGACCAAAGATCAACGTTGAATGATTGCAGTCCCTGCTCCTGCACACTCCCAACCTTTCTATTCACACCATCAACAAAGCGCGGGAAATAACCATCACCGTTTGAATCAAACACATTCGGCAAAAAGACGTGGGTAGCATTTTCAGTTACACCGTGCGCATTTTTATACGCAGTACTCATTGTAAGCAGTGTCTTACCTGCTTCAGACGTTTTAAGTAGTCCTTCTCCGTTTGGTACATAATGATGCGCTGGTAGTTCATTTGACGGGAACGGAACAGGGTAGATGTGTCCGGCAGGAACAAGAGCCAGTTTTGCCCATTTAGTACTACTGCCGTCTCTTAATAAAACCTCACCTGTAGCCCCGCCACTCGGTACATGCTTCACTGCATCATTCGTATGCAACATCAACGCGTCCTGCACGCTCTTCACAGCCTGACTTGTCGCAAGCTTCAACGAGCTGGCGAGATCTACCGCATCACTTTTTACCGCTTCAATAAGCTTCCACACACCCCAAGGGGTTGCAGCTACGGTTTTACGTTCATGTGCAACATGCTCTACATCTGTTGCGAGACGTACAAAGCCCGTTGCTGCTGTGGTGGCAAGTCGGTGCGCCTGTGGATCTGCATTGTGATCCAGAACGTCCTGCTTAGTTGCCAGTGCAATAGCAGCGTTAATTATCAGGTTCACTACGTCCGCATTTTCAAAATGCAGAGGCAAACGAACCACCAGATCACGTACGGAACCATTAGCGGCAACGGGCTTTTCGGTATCTGGAAAATTGCCAATGCAGAACAGCTTTCCACTCTCATCCATCAAGCCGACTTCTCGAATGGTAAAGCCGCCTGTATCGGCTGGAATGGCAAATTCAAAAATGAAAGTATGCGGATCTTCAGGATCAACTTTTATTCCTGCGACATTCCCGCGCCACACTTCATTTACAAGGGTTGTCATGCCTTTATTTGGAATGACAGCAAGGCCGTTCCCATCGCCTACAACGGCTTGTGTAAGGGAAAAGCTCTGCCCTTGCGTAGAAGCAAGCCCTAATGCTTGGAGTCCTGTGTCTGTAACTACGGTGTAAAAATCAGGCATTCCGTTTCCTAGTTCGTTTTAATTCGACCAAGCTCATAAATGGTCACAACTTCACCGCAGTACACAGCACCGGATACAATCGGCTGCTGTGTCAACGCTGCTGGAGTAAGAGAAATTTTGCCAAGGTGAGAGCGGCAGTTTTTTGCCGAGTTCACAACACGTTCAACCTCTTGATAGGTTGCTTCGTCTGCCTTGTATCCGGCTGGAAGCTGCACTTCTAAATCATACGTTGCGGGTGCGCCCTTCGGTTCTGTTTCCCACCATTGAATTGCACGAACAGTGATACCCAGCGCGCCTAGAGCCTCTTCTACAGCTCCGCATGTGCCTTTCTTTTTGTGCACACTGATAGAACGAGCTGTTACCTGCCGTTTTTGCTCGTCGCTCCACGTCTCGTTCCATTCATCCACAGAACGCTCGTAAGCCAACCATGGAAGCGTCGGCAAAGGACAATCATGGGGATTACGAATTCTATCTATGAGCACAGGTAGGGAGAACGAACGAGCACACGTCTTTTCGAGAGCGCGCTCGTATTTGGTGGCATTGGCTGGAAGTAATGAAGACACTAGACCGCCTCCACTTCGCTATGCAGCGTAATTTTTGTGCAGAATGCGGCCTCATGCTTATCGTTCATAATATCTGCGGCTGGGTGAGTAATTTCTACGCGGTGCACGCCCGCAATATGCAAGGCTGCATCGATCCCAGAACGAGCAACACACATTCCGAGCGCATGGCTTTTAGCAACGTAGGTTTCCAGATTCTTCCGAGCTTCAACAAGAACAGACTCAGCAGACGGCCCCGGCATAAAGTGCAAGATTGCTTCTATCTGGTATTCTTTCACTGCCGCTGGTTTAATCTGTAAATGGTCTGTGAATGGACGAACGTCACCGCTAAAAACAGTCGTCACCTCATCAAGCAACACCTGATCTGGCACGCCGTTTCCTACTTTAGAAAGGATATACAAATGCACTTCTACCGGAGCCGGAGAAGCTGGATAAGCATCCTTTACGCCCACAACAGACATTGCATGAAAGATGTACGCACCATCCGGCCCCGCTGTACTAAATCCTTCCGGAGCAAGCACAACGCGCTTTCTAAAATCGTCATTGGATTCATACGTAGGCGGTACAGGCGGGTATGCTGTAGGGTCGCCAGCATCCACAATCTTGCGTTTAAGCGGAACACCAGCGGCGAGATGGTCTAAATCTTCATCTTCAGCATATGCAACGAGCACGGCTTTAACCGCCTCGTTAATACGCTGACGTAGCAAAAACTCACGATAGGCATTTGCTTCAAAGATTTTGTATGCAGGATCGGAAGGCAACGGAGCCGTAAATTCAGAATCAAGCTCAGCATGGTAGGCAAGCATATCTTGCAAGATCTGCTCAACGCTCAGCTCTTCAATAATTTTAGGCGGTGCAAGAGTAGAAAGATCGATAGCGTTGAATGCACTCATTTGATCTCTACCCCCTCAAGCGTGATCTGCTTGCCGTCCGGCAGGTACACACCCACCAAATCAAGCACAACAACGCCCTCAAGAGCAGACGCAATGCGTACGCTCGTAAGCTTAAAACGCGGCTCCCAACGGATTAATGCTTCCGCTGTAGCTGCATAAAATTCAAGGGATGTTTCGGCATTAACTGGCGCATCAATAAGGGAGGGTAACCGAGAACCGTACTCACGATTTAAAACACGAGTACCAATTCTGGTTGAAAGAATATCGGCAATAGACTGCCGTAAATGCGCTATGCCGGAGAGTCTTTCTCCGGTTTCCTTATTAATACCATTCATACGCCCAAATTATCAGGGCGTAGTGGGAGCTTCTACCGCAGTTTGTGACTTTTTTACACTAGAAAAGGCTTCCTGTAAGCCTTACAGGAAGCCTTAAAACAAGCCTTTAAAGAGGGTGTAACTATTACGAGATAGGCATTTCTGTATGCCCCTCCTGACAACCATGTGTATGCCCATTCAAAGACACCTCGGCTATTACATCGCTATCTGTCGTAATATTGTCTGTAGTGTGCAGCGAACCGTTAAAGGACGCATTACCGCCGTTACTGCCGCCACCTTGAGACAGTGGACCATTTAGAGTGATTACGCCATTTAAGTTAATATTTTTAGCGGTAATGCTAGCAGTGGTTCCAGCCTCTACAGAAACGGCCTTGTCTGCTTTGGCTGAAATATCCTTTTTTGCCTCTGCCTGAATATTGCCAGTGGCGAGTACTGTTACATCGCCCTTAATGTCCGCTGTCAGCATATGAGCTGCCCTGTCGTATGAAATTATAGAACCATCCTTATAGATGGTTTTCTGTATATCAGGGCTATGATCCGGCGCGGGATACGCACTTTGATTCAACACACCAATAATGACACCTAAAGCTTGACCGGGGGGAGTGATTACGAACACTTGTTCGCCCACTTCCAAGGAGTCATACGAGCGGTTCCCTGCGGCTCTGGTGGTAAGCCACGGCAGATAGTCAGTAACCACCGCTCCAAACTCAACACGCGCTGTATTCTGCTGATAATCAACAGAATGCACCGTACCTATTCGTACTAGATTATTAAATTGGCGTTGTAACTCAGCTAGCGGGAAGCCCATCTATTACATCCTCTGTTACACGCTTATATTTGTCGATGTTATCTAGTCCTGTATCTGGTTCCATGGAAACATAGACCTCATCAGGCGTAATAAAATCATCAATAAAACACGAAGTACCAAAGCACACGGATTGTTCAAACTCCACAAGCCACGGAACGTAGTCTATCAATTCCGGTGAAAACTGATCGTCTCCAGCCGCAATGAACTGTGCGCCCTTAACCTTGAGACCAAAGCGGTTGCCATCGATAAAAGCACTCACCATGCGCGAAAGCTCACGAACCTCTAGTTCTGGTCTTTCGCCATTTTTGGAACACACAACACGCAATTCCCACCGCAAAGTTGCAGCAAGTTGCTCTGTCGCTGTTGGTGCGTGATTTTCAAACGAAGGAAGCGAAAGTACGAACGCAGGAAGTTTAAACTTTTTCCTACGAGATCCTACCTTTTGAGTAAGGGCATCGTACCCGCACACTTTCACTTGTGGAAAGCCTTCACGTAAGGCTTTCTCTATGGCTTCTTGCAAGGCTATAATTGTTATTTCTTCTGCTGGTACAGGATTCGCCATTTTAGTTCGTGCTCCAATAGTTCATATAATTTGTCGGATAACCTAGGAAGAATATCGCCCTCAATAATGCGCTGTCCTTCTTTTTCTATGTCTCTGCGCTGATACTCAATCGGATAGGCTCGGTCTGTAACACGCTTAAATACAGGCTTGTATTCCAAGGCATCCACGACAAACGCGCCTTTAACATTCAGCCCGCCTTTTGCCTTTACCCCTGCCTTTGTCTGCTTTGGCTGCAAGCGTGATACAGAAACCGGATTCAGTCCTATAAACATCTCGCCTTTGATCGAGATCCGCGACAACACCACCCTGTTACGCAACACACTGGCGGGAATCTGCGTTTCTTTACTCAAAGCGCGCACGACCTGCGTACGCACCCATTTTGCTGCCTTCCTGCGGGCAGAGATAATACTTTTCTGCACGACCTTTGGCGAAGCAAGCAGATCTTCAACAAGCTCGTTAAACTCATTTTCCCTGCTCTTTTCAACTTTCATATTAATCTGCATAGCCAAGCTCTACAGTCACGAATCCTGTACCATCCGGCTTAATACCACGCACAACAAAGTCACCAGCTTGCGGCACAGAAACCACTGATTTATCCCAAACCATTTCGGACACATCGGCCTCACAACACCACAGCATAGGCGTGGTGGTTTCAAGCACTGCACCGCCAAGAGTTGCAACTTCACCCTCATTATCAAAAATTGCCGTAAAGGTAGTCCCGTCTTCACGAGACACCTTTACGGCAAATTCATCTAAATCAAGGAAGTCTGAAAAGTCTTCCTGCATGGCCTTACTTCTTCTTACTTTCAGTTTTTGTGTAAGGTTGGGCACGACCGCGGGCAATCAAGTTTTTTGCAACCTGTTCATCCAACGCCAGCAATTCGCCATTGCCTACAAATTCACCATCCACAA
The DNA here is from genome assembly GCA_942490925.1 of uncultured Chlamydiaceae bacterium. GTDB lineage: Bacteria > Chlamydiota > Chlamydiia > Chlamydiales > JAAKFR01 > CALNYX01. The sequence continues at coordinate 13,318 of CALNYX010000016.1, forward strand.
GAATGCCTGCGGAATCTTCGCCAATTACCTTAACGTGCATCAGTTCTTTTTTCTTAGCCATGATCTCTCCCTTACGCCGTTGTACCAACACAGAAGGACTCTGCGTTACGTACCGCCACGTCTACATCTTGGAATGCCACCATACGCACAACGCCAGAATCAGACTTTGTATACGGGTCAATAGTCAAATCCAAGCCGCCCCACATGCCAATAAGCATGTCATTCCAGTTGCCAAAGAAAACATCATTCGGCAGTACGTGATTTGTTGTTAAGGCATTGTATCCGTTAATTGTGTTGCCATTCTCCCAAATTAACGCCGGAGTATTCGCCATTTTCTGCGTAGATTTGCAATGTCCACGAGTACGGGCGTTTATGAGATAGCGCATGGTTTCCACATCTGCATCATCGGCAGCAACCTCGGTTTCGAGCTGCACTAACTCCTCAAATGTTGGCTTACCGGCAACGGCAAAAGAAACAGCATTTACGCCTGTTGTATATTTGATGCCTGTAGGCATTTTGCCGGAACCATCCGCGTACAATGCAAGCTGATTAACCTTCTGACCAAGAGCATTTGCTAGCATGGAGCGTACAAGAGCCTCTGCGTCCATAGAACTCTGTTTCATGAACAAACGAGACAATTCAACCAGCGCACCAATAGTTTTAGGGTCAAGTGGAACCTGTCCAAAAACTCCTCCGCTTGCTGTTGGTGCTTCTTCTTCACCGACTACATAGGCACTAGCGGTTTCAAGCTGCTTTGGAATTGCTACATTACCTACAAGACCAGTTAATTTTGTACCGATATTCATCAAAAAACACTTCTTCTGAAGCATCTCAATAAATGAACCCGGTAAAAGATCTGTAGAAATCAGGGCTGAACCATTAGCGCCGGAGCTGCCTGTATTCATAGCACGGCTACCGGAATGCATCAGCACATCTACAGGCACTAACAGACCACGGGCAGACTGCCCTGTAGCTTCCGCTGCTGCACGAGAGGCTTCGCGTTCAAGCGAGGCTGCTTCCTGTGCACGTTTATCATTAGGATCAAGAAGAGAACGAACGGCATTCATGAAAGAATACTGCTGTAAATCACGTTCTGACATCCCGATAGGTTTATTGAGTTCTTCCGGTGTCGGATTGTCTTCGCTTTTGCCCTGCCGCTCAATCAAGAATGCGTTAAATTCGTCTACTGAACGGCCTTCCATAACATATGTTTTCGCATCTTCCGAACACTTAAAACGATCACCTAAGCGAGTAAGTGATGCAATACGCTCACGCTCCGCTTTCTGAATATCTGCGGTGCTGAATTGAGGAGTTGCAGGTGCTGGGGATGTTCCCTGCTGACGGGTTGCACCTTCTCCGGTTGGCTCTTTAGGGTTGTTAGGGTCAGGCATAGCTCTTTCTCCAGTTGGTTGATTTGTTGTTATCGGCTCGGGAGCAGATCGCCCAACGCCTACATTTGTATCTGCCGGAATAGTTACCAGGGAAATTTCGTACGGTGTCCACTTGGTCGCGCGGTACACGTCCACACCGTCCTCGCGTTCTTCCACCAATTTGACTTCGTCTGTATTAAATCCAAGGGAGACATTGCACAGAATGCCGTCCTTAACGTCCTGAAATTTTTCTTCTGCCAGCGTGGAACGCCCAAACTTAACCGTAGCTCGTGCTTTGCCATCTGCATCTACATGCGCAGCAACCACAACGCCTATGTGCTTATCTCGGTTATGGTTGAACAGCAGCGGCCCACCAGAAAGCAAACGGGTTAAGTTGCACGCTTCCGGTGTATGCTCGAGTACAAGCAGCGTTCGCCACCATTGTTCAATTGGAGCATCCGAAGAAAACGAAAGCTCTACTGTCCGATCTTCCTCACTGAGAACACGCGCTCCCGTTATCGGAAGATATGCCCGCGCCTGTTGCGAAAGCAGGTCATCCTTCGTCGGCTTAGTTTGCTTTGTCATTTGATTGTCCTTTACTCATAACAACACCGAGCAATGCAGCCGCGGCTTCTTTAGGTACGCCAATTTCCTTGGCAACACGCTCTATATCCTCTCCAATCTCTTTGAAAACTTCTTCCGGCACGTCTCCACGTTCACGAATAGTTTGAGAAATACTTTTGAGCATACCCTCATGCTGTATGCGTTCCGCTCTTACTTCCTTGACTGGATCAACATATTTCCAACGTCTACCGTTATACTTGGCTTGCTCATACTGATCGATACACTCAAGCTTGAGCGGCGTTGTACCAATACGTACAGCCTTATGAAGCACGGCTTGTTCAACCCAATCCTGATAAACAACAGAATAAAAGCGATCTATAAGCCACTCTTGTACGTCCATCCAAAAATCTTGTTCTGGAAGAACTCCGGCACGGATTGAAGAAAAGTTAGTTTCCGAAAGGTCGCCGGAAAGTGAAGCATACGAAACGCCTAAGTCGGCTGCGATAATATGCAGATTGGTAACAATGAACTGTTGGTACTCACCTTGGGGAAATTGCGGATTCCATTCTGCGAACTTATAGCCCAATGGAAGCACATCAAAAGTACCCGGTTCTGCATCCATTGGAATGTCTTCTTCATCATCCTCGTCATCCGGCAGATCCAGATGCTCAGGATTTAACTCGAAAAAACCCTGTTTAGATGCGCCTACACGGGCATTAACAAGTGACGCTTCCGTATATTTGTCCAAATGATGCATATGGGGCAGAGAGCCAGCCAACCAAGAAAATCCGCGCTTCTGTCCAATCATTTCGGCAGCAAACAAGTGGATAATGTCTTCTGCGGGAACGCGAGTTGCTTCCTGATAGCTTGTAACCCCGTACATGTAATGCGGGTCTTCATTTGTTACATAATAAGCCACAGGCCGCCCGTACGGGGTGTACTCAATACCTGCAAACACGCGGTTGCCATTGGATAGGTCTTTCTTGAAATTGTAAGGTACGCGGGTCGGGTCAATTACTTGCAACTGGTAACGGTATTTTCCAAACTGTTTACCGCGTAATTTTCGAATAAAAATTTCGCCATCTGTAGGAACTGTACGCGCAATAAGTTTTTGCAGCTCGCGCCAAGAATACAGCCCTGTGACTTCGGGATCTTTACCCCACTCGCTAAACGCTTCTTTCAATGCTTCACGAGCAAGTTCGTCCGGTTTGCCGTTGTAAGAGACTGCCGGAGAAATTTGCATCCCACGATGCCCAATTACGTTTGTAGTACAAAGACGTAAAAATCTTTTCGCATGAGGTTTGTTACGAGATGCTTCACGGCCTCGTGCACAAATAGGCTGCCAACACTGTTCGACAAGAAATTGAGGGGTAATTGGCGTGGTAGTCCATCCAGCCGTTAGCCTGTCTGAATCTGCGGCAGCAAATGCGCCTGTTGCAGTACCAAGGCCACGGCCTAAACTTCGTCCACCGCCTAAGCGGTTCATTTGAGTTCGGGATGGTATTGCATCAATAACAACAGGTTCAGCTCTTTCACCGCGAAGCGTTCCAAGTAAGGTCATAACCGCACCCGCACAGGTTTTGGTTTAATACCACGCTCTTTGCGTACAAGACGCACAAAATGCGTCCGAAGCTTTACGAGCTCTTCGACGCTGTAACGGGTGAGGGTACGGCCTTTAATGGAGTAGCTTAACTGGTCTTTGCTTGCCTTTCCTGCGAGGCAAGCTTCAACGGCATCCAATCCTTTTTCAGCATCGGTTCTACCGTCAAAGCCCGCCCCTTCATTCAGGAGGTTCGCACTCACACTCAACACGCCATTTTCGAGGAGAATCTGTTCTGCTTCCTTCACTGCGAAAAGCTGCCAGTAATAGCGACCTGCTTGCAGATCCATCGGAAACGAAATTTTATGTGCGTCGTCTTCCATAATGGTGCTTGTAACGTCCGCCACCCCAGCCCCGCGCAAGGCAAGCACAAGGCTGTACCCTGCTGACGGGGGGAATCCGTCAAGGCTGAGGTGGCAATCCGCTACGGTGTTAGCAACGAGTTTTTTAGGTATGCAACGCAACAATTTTTATCCTGATACAAAGCTGCCCCGTTTCCGAGGTCGACGTTTGCGATTAGTTTTTTGTTTAACTTTACGCTGTTGTACCGTGGATTCTTCTTGTGGTTCTACCGCAGTTTGTGACTTTTCTACTGGTTCCAGCTCTGCGGCCTTTTTTTCAATGCGTTTCTGATAGCGGGTAAGGGAAGGGTTCATAATATTCAGGGCAGCATAAGCATAGTTACGGCAATCAAGAGCTTCGTTACGGATGCGGATTTTTACCCATTCACGTTTTGGAAAGCCCTTTACATAACGAGTGATGCACTTTTCTGCTGTGAGCTGTTCAAAATAGGTATCTGGATAATGATCGGGGAAATGACAGCTTCCCGATGTTCCAACCTCTTTTTCTAAGCGACGATACAGCAGCGTTTTACACTGATCTACGCCCACCATGTACAGATCAACAGGCCGCCCGCGCTTGCCTGATTTCTTTTTCTTGGCAGCAGAAACAATAGGCACACCAACACCGCCTTGCCCTTTAATTGCAAAACGGCGTGCTCTTTTCCGCTTGGCACAATACTTATAAACTGACTGAGTATTGTTACCGCCGGAGTCTATACAGGTTGCGACAATAGACAGCTCTACACCGGATTCATGCAAGAAACGTCTGTCCAAATAATCGTCTAGTGCATTCCATACGCTGTGTTCTCCAAAGTCGTCAGGATCGCCCGGAAGGACAGCAAAATCTATTGACCAACTTTCCTCGTTCATCCCCCAGCCTACAACCTCGAGTTCCAACCTGTCCGGCTGCACATCCACACCAACAGTGATAACAATCACCCCTTGTGGACATTCTGCCGCGTACACTTCCCTACGCCCCATCAAGATAGCCTCGTTGATCGTCTCGCCTTTCTCTTCCCATGTTTCAGCAAGAGAGACGTTAATAAACGATTGAACATCATCCGCCGCATTCTTATCAAGGAAAGACTGTGCTATCTGCGCCCATGTTCGCCACGGGCTATACATCTCGTTCAAATGAAAAGAGGCATGTCCCATGAATGGCTTTAAGCCTATCCACACACCATTTTGCAGCATGGAATATTTGTGTTTGTCTTCAATAATTCCTTCGCAATGTTCACAAAGATAGCGTGCTGTATGGACAAGATGAACCTTACGTTCACCCGACTTATCCTTATCCCACTTCACTCTATCCCAAGTTAAACGCTGCAATGTTCCACAATGCGGACACGGCACGTAAAAATATCTCTTATCCCCCGCTTCAAACGCTTTTTCGATTCGGGAAAATCCTTTAATCGTAGGCGTACTGATCTCTAAAAGTTTGCTCAGGTCGCCAAAGGTTGCGGAACGCTGGTGAAGGAGCTGCACAGGGTCGCCTTCTTCTGTCATACTGTAACCATCCACCTCATCACATATGATGATCGGAGCAGATCTACCACGCATTGTGTTTGCAGATCCCGACCATGAGAACATGAGAAAGCCGCCCGGGTATGACTTCATGAGCTGGTTGTTTACGCCTTCCCTGCCGCGTGGCTTTGCGACTACTTCTGCAATCTGCTTTGTATCTGTGAGTAACGGGGTAAGTTTGGTTTCCTGCCACGTTTTCAAGTCTGACTGTGTAGGCTGCATGAACATGACAGACATAGGATTCTGCGCGATATGGTAGCCCACCACGTTGTTAGCAATTTCTGTTTTGCCGACCTGTGCCGACCACATAAGCGAAACGCGCCTAGTCCTGCGGTCACTCATGCAATCCATCGGCTCACGTTGATACGGAGCGTTGTCCGTTTTCCACGGCCCCGGTGTTGCGTTGGCTGCTCCGATAATTCTGAAGCCATCTGCCCAAGCAGAGATATCCATCCGCACTGGTGGCTTGAGCATCTTCATAGACTTATTGAAAATTGACAGCACGCCCTGCCAGTTTGAAAGTGGATTTTCCTGCACCGCGCTATTCATCAACAACACTCTCTAATAAATTTTGTTCGCATAATCCGGAGAGGGCAGAATCAATTTCAGATTCAAGCAGCTCCTTAACGGAAATCACATCATCACAAGCCAACACACGCCCGCCTACACGGTCAGGGATAGAAAGCATTGCTTGCCGAACTTCCACAAAAGTAGTGGATAACGCCCGCTCTACCTCTTCCAGCGGAGCCACCTCACCAAGCAGCTTAGCAACTTCTAACCGTTCGCGCTGAACCTTCAGCCGTAGAGCTTCCATTTCAAGCTGCCCCTTTGTCATGCCGTCCTCGAGCACAACCACGCTCCGGTTAACTGCACGCTCGGTATTCCATTTAATGCATTCAGCTAGATCAAATGCCCACGCTTTTCCGCGCCCCCCTTCTTTCACAAATGGCATCCCCTCTCGAATACGCGCCCGAAGAGTATGAGTGCTCATTGAAAGCGCAATACAGAGCGATTCAAAATCAACTACTTGTTTTTTTTGCATCCCATACTTCCTATTCTTCCTTTTCCCTTTCTTCATATTTTTTAAAAATTTACGTTAGTTTTCCACAGGCTGAAATAAAAGGAATAGGAAGTCGTTTCAAAATCCCACGCAGAATGCGAAACCCGCGGTAGCCATTCACCCACAGAACACCCCCTCTGGGAAGAACCTATTAAGGTAAAGAACGTCCGTAATCGTCCCTCATTGATTCAAACCTTTTTGTTTTCGTGAAAGTTGTAGGTTTCTACCTTTCTCACTTCGTGTGTGCTTCCTGCTAGCTTCTGCATTCCATTCTCTAAGCCTTCGCCTATGGCTTTAGTTGTTAGACTTCACCCAGCGGCTATACGCCATCTTCACGGACGATACCGACATGCACAGCGCATCCGCTATGTCTCGATACTTCATCCCCTGCTGTCGCATATGAACAATCTTCCGGTTCCGCTCGATCTTATTCAGCGTTGTAGGAAGTGGAAGCCTAATGCCGGGGAACTCTTTCGAGAGCTGTGTTGCGGCCTCGCGCCCGATAAGCTCAAGCAACCAATGATTCTCACGTAATCGCTTAGGTACGTACACCTCACGGCTATGCTGGCACCTCTCGCCCCCTACCAGCTCCAATGTCTTTTCAACCCCGATAACGTCCGCGATCTGTTGTGCTGTCTCTGGTAAATTTGCATGTTGCAGCTGCATACCCACCCCATTATTTTTTGAATTTCTCAGCGAATTCACATGTTCGCTTGGATAAAATATCCAGAAGCTTACCGCCGTTGTATCCTGCCAATCCGGTAGCCGCTGCTTTCTGATCCGGAGTGAGAAACGCCACATCTTGCAGAAACAGCGAAACCACAACGCCAGTAAAGGCAGCCACCAACATCGCGACCAGCGCGGCTCTAAATGTGCAGTTTGTTCGCACTGCCCGAACAAGGCCGCCTAGTACCGATATGACGATAGGGGGCAAAAGCCCCCATGCTTGCGCAAGCAAATCCTTTTCAGGCATCAGACACGCGCCTCTGCGGGTAAAGGGGAATTGCCTTCAGGAAGATCCGGAAGGTTTCGGAGCTGCAAAGTACGTCGCTGAAACTCATCAAGCCCCGGCACTTCATACCCAGCAGCAGAAAGCCGCACTGCGGACTCATAAGCTTTTATGCCAAGCCCAAGCCCTGCGGAGATCAAATTGATTGTATCCTGTGTGTTCATAGTCATGCTACTTGTCCTCCTTACTTGTGATTTGGAGCATCAACCGTGCAGCGTCCTTCAATGCGTCCTGTGCACCTTCTTTCAGGCGATCATAATTATCCGGTTTCTCTTTGTACGCGGCGTAGATGTATGCTGCATCGCGATACAAAACGATTGCGCCCTTGGTTCTATTCAAAACAGGCGCGACTATCGTAGACATACGTTGCTTCAATTGGGGGCTAGTCGTTTCATCGTTGTACAATTGCAGATACTCGCCATGCAGGGACGCATACTGCAACCGTAGCTCTTCCCCTGCACCAAGTGCCTGTTGATCTGGTGGTAGATTCTTAAAAGCACATGCAGAAACCATAAGAGGCGTTAGCAGCATGAACACAATCATCAAGTTAGCCTTTTGTTTTGGACTAACTTTCTTCACCTGAACTTTTGTATCTGCTTTTAAACGTCCATAAATCGCAAAAACTGACGCAATAATACCACCAAGAGTTGCAAGTTGATTTACAAGTTCAGCCTTTGAACTTTCATCAACTTCAATTCCAAATTGCATAAAAACAATGCATAGGATTGAAACGACACAACCCCATACAGTTTTTGATTGTAATAACCCTTTTACCTCATTCATAAATCATCCTTCAAAATAGTTTAGATAATAAAAAAGGCATGTACCTAAGTAAGCACATGCCACAATAGTAATTATGCATAAAAAAAGCCTGTGCATACAAACGTATACACAGGCAACTACATAATTTTTATCATTTTATATCGGATAATTTCTCTTTAGTAAGCCACTCCAAACCATCTTGCATAGAACTAAGATACACTTCTACAGAAATCTCAGAATGTCCGCACCGCTTACACACTCTTTGCCGCACAATATGTGTTGCATCGGAGATATTCGAACGCGGCACATGCGTTTTGCCGCCACATGAAGGACACAACATGCTTACCCCCCTTCTATACCAGTAACGGCTCGTTCATTCATGAATGCAATCAAATCGCCTTCACTCACGCGATACACAGCGCGTTCGCCCTTGCTCATGTTTGCCGCTGGCAGCTCACCCGAAGCAATGGCAGCGCGAACCCATTTAGACGATACAGAAAGCCGCTCTGCAACTTCCTTTGTGCTCAAGTAATTAATCAAACATGCCTCCAAGCTCTGCAATAGCATTCTTGCGGTAGTGATCTCTAAACGTAATGTAGTGCGTGGTGCTCTTGGGATCTTTATGGCCTAACGCTTGGCTCAGTTCCATAAACGGATCTATGTGTTCACCACGCTGCCGCATAGCAATAAATTCGTCATACATCATATTGGCGAAGGTCTTACGCAGTGTATGTGTTCCCACGTTTTCAACAACGCCCACCCGCTGCATTGCCTCTACAAGAACCATCCGCGCTCGTTCGTAACTAATAGGCTTGTTGGTATCACCCTGTGCTTTAAACAAATACGTTTCAGGACTCGCCCACACCATCGCCTTAACCTGCTCAAGAATCGCACTACGAGCCGCCGGAGCAAGATACACACTACGCGATTCGTGCTTACCTTTCATAAAACGGCGTTTCACTTGAATTGTGTTACGAATACGCTTATTTACAACAACGTCTTTCACACGAAGCGACAGCATTTCTTTAATACGAAACCCTGCCAGTACACCAAGCACAAAAAGGCACTTATCACGAATGCAATACCGCCCCTGAAAGGCGCTGGAGCACTGTAGTGTTTCTTCTTGTGTTAATGGTCTACAGCCGGACATAACTTTTCCAATCTAGCAACGCCAAAAGACAACATATGAATATACCTACAAACGCAGAAGCCATTGACCCTACTGCCCCGATTAAGACGGTTAAAAAAAATATAATATGGATCTCTTTAGTAAGCCTCACGTGCACTAAAATCATTCTAGATCTTAATTCTGCGGGAAATAGCATTCTAATTCCACCGTTCGATTTGCTACCAACGAAAAGTATATTTACCTTTTGGTTCTCTTTTATCTTTATTCATCACGAGACTTCTTTCTTTTTCGTACTGCTTGGCAGTCTTTTTTTACTGTTATGCCGCTCTTTTTTTGACTACTTTTACCATGAAAGACATTCTCCCTTGCTGACAAACAACGCTCAAACATCATTCTCAATTTTAGTTTACCTAAAAAACGTATTAGTTAACTCTCTAAAAGAACCGGGCATAGCTCCTCATAAAATCACACTGCTTCTTAAACCTATCTATCGACCACAGAAAGCATTAGGGCATTCACTAGACCTCGACTCTACAGGTTGGTCACTTCTTTCAATAGCAAGCACTTACCTTAGCGATACCAGAAGAGCTAACACCTTAATCGAGTTATCAAAAGAACAGCCTTTTGATATCTATGACCTTGCCCATTTAACTGGTTCTGACAGAAAGGACATTATCGATGCAATCTGGGCTATCACTATAGAACTCATGAAGTTACAAAAAAAAGCCTGCGAGGAGTTTTACAGCTCTTGGGTTCATCGCATAACATGCATTGCATCACCTATCTTCGGCTCAGTAACTTTCATTTACTGTATTTATAAACTATTACAATTGCGATTTGCCTTTTAAGCCTGATCTATAAAACACCTTCAAAGGCAGTAGAGCAACGTAACATATCTTTCCTAGACAACAATATTGAATTATTACCCTGTTGTTTTACATGGAGCCTATATGCAATATCCAAAATTTGAATTCATCGATACAAATGCAAAAGCAAAATGTTTGCGACGTAAACTCGAATATTTCTCCTTCGCCTTAATCATTTTAACATTCCCAAACTATAACAACTTTTCGACACCAGAAATCCCTAATTCCACTTTATTGGTTATATTCAAGTACTTTGTAGAACACGGTCATTACATAACAAGTACAGTCCTTTTCTTTATTGTTCTCTATCTACTATTACTTCATTTTGTCGAAACCATAGATACAGGACTAAGCCTAAAAAAAGGAAAAAATAAATACGCGCTAGACACACTGGCAACTCCAATTGAGTCTCCAAAGGATATATCAAAAGAAAACATAGAAGAATTTCTAAATACATCATCAGCAAATTTAGCCCGCACCTTAAAGATGTACGGAATTAATTCTGACGATTCCATTCCTGCACTTATAAAAGCATTCAAAAGCCCAATTCTAATTAATGATTTTTTAAAAAATAAAGACAAAATTCTTGAAAATCCCAAAAAAATTAAAAAAAACAGCTCTAGTCCCGCCGAACAATATCTCTTTCTTCTTAGGGAAATTAATCTTCTTAACGATAAACAAGAAAGCTACCAACGCCTCCTGACTCGTCTTCGAAAATGGTCACCGTCTCTACTGGGAGCAATCGCTCTTTTCATGTCAGCTCATGGAGTTTTTTCTTTTATCATAGCGAAAAGTTCAGTCACCAATTTCGTGACCATGATACTAAGCAAACTCACCTGAAATCCAGACACTTCTTCTATTAAAGCCAGTCCTCACCGATTCACCTCTTACAATCAGTATTGATATCGTATGACAGAAAAAGCCCTCACCTTACTAGACACAGAGGTTCCCCCTCAAAAGTTGCGAAGACATCTTTTGATAGTTTCCATTACAACAATCTCTCTTAAAGCTTTTTGCGCTGGAACAACTAAACTAGCGGCACCCCCCACCCCCTCTTTGCCTGTACACCTCTTTAATTTTTTCATAAAAAATGGATACAAAAATGCACTCGCCATTTTAGGCTTCATCCTAATATACCTGTCTCTCAATTACATTTTTGTACTTTTTTCTGAGCGGTTGCATCTGAAAGCCACAGAGCTAAATGAAGAATTGAAATCACAATACCAAACCATAAATTCAATCTATTCACTGTACAACAAACAAGGCAACCCAGAATACTACCTTGGTTCACGAGTACATGATTACGAACTTGAGGATATTCCTAGCCTCTATGAGGAAGCAGCTCGATCCGATCCTTACCTTCAAGATCATGAAAAATTAGCGAATGATATAGATCAAAAAGCAACAATAATAATAAAAATGAACACACTCGCCGTTAATGTTCAAAAATACCTAACTCTCACTATCCCTATCATAATTTCTGGGTATGCAATTTTTGTTACGGCTCCATATTTATTACATATTATTCAAGCAACATGGATATTCTAATTCCCAAACTACAACATACCAATAATCCTAACCACCTCCCCATTCCCGTCATGCTGCCCCATATCAAAATGGAACCATGACATGCCTTCGAAAGCTTCAATGCGCTGGATGTATTCAAACTCCGGCGCATTTTTATTTTTGCGAAGTTCTGCCCAGATCTCAGGCGGGGTTGTGTGTTTGAATTTGCAATCCATAGCGCGGAAAAACTTGTGCTCGGAAAGCTCTGCCCCCTCTGGGCAATCCAAAGGCCGCCAGCCGGAGTAGCGAAACACGTACGATGCTTCGTACCATTCCGACTCGTTAAACAGATTCCAATTGTTCACGCTGCATACACCGTATCGATCTCGCAACCGATCCAGCGTTACAAGCACACGGTAGTCGAACAGGCGAAAAAGCTTGTTCTTGTCTCTGCGGAACACATCACGGATCGGAACCGGAAGCAGCTCCGGCGGTGGGATTAGTTCCTCAATCGAAAAATGCTTAGGCACGTAAGTAGTTCCCATTCTAAGCTCCTATCGCCATGCTTTTAGCCATACCGCCCGTCAGCATCGTGATCTTAGCTCCCTGCCTTGCATTCCCTGCAACAAGCGCAGCTTGTGCCTTGGCAGTATCGCCCACAAGTGCAATTTGCTCTGTTCCGTTTCGCCCAGGCAATGCGCCCACATGCTCCACGTTCTGGTGCGTGAAACTGACATAGCGTCGGCAAAAGTCTTTAGTGAACCACGTCAATTCGGACTCTTTCAGCGTAGAACACAGCCGCGCCCAGCCACCAAAACCACGAGCCACAACCGCCGCCGTAACGGGATCGTCGAAAACAACCGCTTTCGAGCCACTGACTTCGACAATCGCCTGATAGACCTTTCCCGCCTCAACTTCGGCTCTATCTTCAACCTTGCCCTCGATGAACTCCAGAAGCTCCACAGGTCGCGGAAAGAAGCGGCACTTTGAAATGGCCTTGTCTATCCCCTTCACCACGTCCTGCACAGGGTATGGACTCAATGCACGGAAATAAATTTTCGGACGTAGTGCGTCAGCCTCGATCCCGAAAAACTGACAAAGCCCAAGAAATCGCTGTAAAAACATGTCTCGTTCGTCGATGTTTTCCCAATCCATGCCTATGCTCCCTTGCTCATCAAAGCTTTATACACGTCCTGATTATTTCTACTCACGGAGTCAGCCTTATTAGCCTTACCCTTGCCCTGTTTCGGCAGATAATTGCCCTCTTGGACTTTGAGCATATTCCCCACGTTAAGGAGCCAATCGAAGTATGCTGCCCACTCGTTAACCTCGCCCATCAAGTACGGGCAGCAATTAACCTGAGTAAAATACGTCTCCCAACCTCCAAGATCACGAAACTCAGGATCGGACTTCATGCGAGCACGAATAAGCTTCTTACGCTTGTCAGTGAGCTTGGTAAGCTTTGGCAGCTTCCGGCCTTCTGGCTGCTCATCAACGAGGATAGCGTTGTACAATGCCGCAACGTCGAAGAAAAAAGCCTCTTCTTCCTGTGCCTTGGTTTTACCCTTCACGGCTTCAGGTTCAGAAATCGATTCAGGCTCGGGTTCGATATGCACACCAGAATCGGATTCCGATTCGTCAGGGCTTTTGACGTATGTATTCTCTTCTCTATGTTCTATGTTATATGTTCTATGATTCGGGGAAGGTTGTCCGAGTGCTTCCGCAAAGACTCTCGTAAAGGCTTCCTGAAAGGCTTTTGAGAGACCGTCTACCAACGCTTTTGCGCCTAATAGTAGTTCATCTTTAAGAGGACTTTCCGGCAACCCGTCATATCCTTTTTGCCAGTTCTTAACCACATTAGGACTCTCCGGCAGGTTGTATCGTAAGAAGTTAGGGAACCAAAAGAGCAGCTTCCCGTCGTGCTTAACAATCCCTTGCGTTAAGACTTCCTCAAAGCCTTTCGTGAAGGCTTCCAACTCCATACCAAGCTCACACGCCAGACCGGGAACATTTGCCCGTAACGCCCCAAGCTGGGTAAGATCTGGATGCGTAAGCATGAAGAAAACAATCAGCTTTGCATCGTTAGACAGGGCCATAAATTTGGCATCGTTCCAAATACACACGGAAATTTTACGGTAACGCCGTTTAGTCATGAATTTACTCACTAAAGTTGTTGCATTGCGAGTTAAGTTCTTGCGTACAGCCAAGTTTTTCGGCATAGTACACGCCTTAACCCCCTAGTTAAGATTTATCTTATTGCGCTCAGTGCTCTAACACTGGGCGCTCTTATTTTACCCTTCCCGCTCCATCCTCACGGCGGTAACAGTCTCTTCAACTTCTACTTTTACGCGCTCTGCAAGGCGTTCTATCTCTCGCAGATCCGCACCGTTGCGAATTGCTTCGTGCAGTTCCATAAGCGGCGGGTAATCGTCTAAACACTCACCCTCGATGCTATCCTTATCCGGCTGCCTACAACTGTTCGGCGTTACGTGCATGTCTGCACCTTCTGCCATGTAGTTGAGAATGCCTTCTACAAGCTCACGCTCTCCACGCTGATCCAGTTCGTACACAAGCACTCGAATCCGCTGAATTGGCGACCGAATAAAGTCCTCTGTAAAATCAGGGTTCCGCACCTGCCGATAAATCTGCATATGCCCTACCCCTAAAATTCGCCCTAAAGAGGGAACGCCAAGCACGTCCTTTGCCGCACTCATAAGCTCCCAAGGCTCCAACATCTCATTACTCATATACTTTTCCCGTTGCTTAAAAGCTTGCTCCTCGCTATGCGTAGTTCACCACAAACATTACACAAAACAATAAGGAGCAAGCACATGAAAGGTGTTGTTGTTAATGTTAATAGAGTTCGAGGCATGGCTGTCATCGAAACAGAACAGGGCGACTTCATGGCTGTCACTTTTTTAAGTGCTGAATTGGACAAAGGAGATAGAATCTCAGGCTTACCATTTGATGATGGACCTGTAGAAATTTTCAATGCCACTCAGCAATCGAATGAAGAAATTTGTATCGAAACCTACGGTGGAGGCCACCAGAACGCTCTATCTCAAATCTCCTAAAACCTTTTCAAACTCTTTAAGCACCCATGTGTACGCCTTGTGCTGTCCTCTAAAGCTACGAACACTATGCTCATGCCCAATCTCGCGATTAGTACGAATTGCACGGTGACTCGTCATAAGCATTAACTTTAAATGAACTAAAAAAGCTCGCTCCCGCTCTTCCTTGGTTCCTTCAATCCGAGGCCAAGCGGGAGCGATTTTAAATTTTGCCACGCACGACAAATCGAAATGAGCATTTTTCAAACACCATTCACCTAGCTTTTTTCGTGCTCGGCTTATGGCTTCGCGTCTCCTCTCTTCCCGTGTCATGCCTACAATCAGAATGCACACTCCCACACCTCCTATCTAACCAGTGAATACACAGGCACACATTATCTGTGCACCTTTGGGCACCAAATGTTATAGTGCGGTATCAATCCAATTCTTTGTCCCTAATACAAATCAGGGCGTAAATTCTGCAAAGGGATGCCGAGCTTTACGTGGTAACGTAAGGCTGTCTCGGCTCCAAAAGCGCTATCCCCTTTGCATTGTCGCATTACAATGCTGCGACTTAAACCGCAGCGCCGACCAATCTCAGCGTAAGAAAGGCCGCTATCTCGCTTATATTGAGCTAAAATATTCATGAGCAGTATGTTTACACATGGCGACAGGAGTGTCAACACAGATGACCACAGAAAAGTCCACACACAGCGACAAAGAACAACGTATTAATCAAGGCATGGCAAAATACGATCCAGAAACAGCCCAAGCATGGGCACTTATTATGAGAAAAATGCGTGAACTGCGTGCCGAAGGAAAAACTCTTGAGGCAATCGGTAAACCTATGAACGTAGGTCGCGCAGCCGTTTCTCGCTGGCTAAAAGAAGATGTTGGCGGTGAAAAAAACACCTTTGGAGACATGGTGCGCTATGCAAAAGCGCTAGGCATTTCTCCAAAAGAACTTGTCAGTAACGAAACAGGACCGTCTCAATTCGTTGACGAATACGACAAGGCTCTAGGACATATCCTTAAAGAAGCCGCGCAAGATGATGAAATCTCAACAACTGAACTTGCAGAGAAAAGTAATATTTCCCCTGAAAAAATACAGAATATTTTCAATGGTGAAGCATCTATTTCAACTCGCCAACTATACCAGCTGTGTAAAGCACTTGAAATAAAGTCAAACGTCATACTCAATCGGGCAATGAAACTATTGAATAACCCTTAACCAAAAAAGACTACTATGGGCACAGATGATGAAACAGCCCATGCATGGGCTTGTATTTTAGAGAGACTCAAGCAACTCTATGCCGATGGATATACTCAACAAGAAATTGGTGACCTCATCGGAGTTCGCAAGGCAACCGTTTCTCGCTGGCTATCTAAAGAGATCGGCGGAGAGCGCAATACGTTTGGGGACATTATGCGTTATGCCAAAAGACTCAACATCCCCCCCAATAACCTTATTGCTGAAGAACTTTTTACAAAACCCTTCGCCCCATCGACACTTCCACCACCCCAAAAGCATTCTAAAAGCAAAACAAAAGATGGATTTAAGCAAATTTCTTTTGATGCTCCAGATTGGATGATTGAACAGCTAAGTCAAAAAGCTGGTCAACTTGGGATTAATCGCCAAGCATTAATTAAAATGTGGCTTGCAGACAAACTTAGCATACCTGAAGTTCATTAACCCCGCCCCGGCGGGGTTTTCTTTTGCCCTCCCTCCCCCATATAAGTATTATTTCCACAGTCTTTGTCGCTACACAGATACAATTTTCTCTTGACGTTAACGTCAACACCTGTAAACATTCCTCCACGCCGAAAGAAAAGCACCAAACGCAACGCGAGCATAGCACCGTTGTTAGTCCGTCACTTCTTGGGTGCATGTCTGCGGCATACGCATAGCGGTGCAATGGATATGGTTGGTGATACAGGTAAGAATACTGACTAGCTGCGGTGCAGCCTTGCAAATTAACGGCTGCAAGGCTGCGCCACTACAAAAACGAGAGGGCTGCATGTACGCAAGCAGATCAAAAGAATGGCCTACGACGGCTTTTATTAACCGCCTGTTCATAGCTGGCATTTTGGCACTTAGCTTTGCTGCCCTGCTCAGTTTTGGCGAAATTTTAACGAGGTAAGGAATTATGAGTTACGAAGTAACCCTCGAAAGTCTTAAAGGCGGAGCCGCTGTTGAGATGGTGAACAATGCTCTTGAGGAAGTATGGGCAAACGTTCTTGATCCAAACACAAACGCCACAGCAAAGCGTTCTGTGGTTATGAAAATTGAATTTAAACCAGCACAGGACCGCGCAAGTTCACCAGTAAGCATTGCTGTTGAAAAGAAACTAGCTTCTCAGGCTGCGGTATCTGCACACGTAAACATTGGCACCGACAGCGACGGAATAGCCACCGCTTCTGAATACATGAATCCAAATCAGAACGAGCTGCCAATTGACCAGAAAAGCGCATCCTCTGGCGAAAAAACAACACACGTAGCACAGAACGTAACCCCGTTCCGTACCGCTGCTAACAACTAGCCCTCTAACACATTCGAGAAATGAACATGAACGAGAATATGTCCCACGATACTGCCGAACTTCTTATTGAAACTGGTCACGACCTTGCGAAAGCAAAAATTGATAACGACAACAAGTTTGTTGTGCACAACCACGAAGGCCGCCCATACGTAAAACGCGGCTGGGAGCGTTTGCTTGAAGCAGAAGCCGAGACTCTGCGCGTAACAACTCTTTCCGGCTTGAATGACTTCCTCACCAACAACCCTGATGGTCTTGAACTTGAAAAACTCATGGTGCATGTAGTCGATCAGGAAACCGTTGCTGTCCGCTCCATTCCATACGGGCCACATAAGCAGCGTCCTGTATTCATGATTGCAACAGCGCTTGTTCCAGATCACATGTTCTCAAGTGCAACGCGCCCCTCATATCACTCACCGGAACAGTTTATTCCATACTTGCAATCCTGCTTTGTAGAAACTGACGGCGACCACCTGAAAGACGTAATCAAAGTATGCGGCAACGTGTGCACATCTGCCGAAGTTCAGCAGGAAGACGACGGCATGAAGCAGAACGTAACCACCCGTGCCGGTGTTGTTACTAAAGAGAAGACAGAAGTACCTAACCCAGTACTCCTCTACCCATTCTCAACATTTACCGAAGTGGCTCAACCTGGTCGAAAAATGACACTCCGCTTTAGAGGCGGCGACGGTGGCGCAGGTGCTGCCCTCATCGAAGCTGACGGCGGCGCATGGAAGATCACCGCTATGCAATCCATTGCTGAATGGCTCCGCGAAAACCTGCCGGAAGAAGTAAAAGTTATCGCCTAACCTCACCCCCTCCATACACTGCGCCGGATGCAACGGGAATGCATCCGGCATAACCAAAGGAGCAAAGAAAATGGTAGCAACAATTTTGAATCAAACTGGTCAACTAGAACTCTCCGGCCTTGCCGAACAGTTTCGCGGCAATCTTCACAACTCACCCTACTATCTCGAAGTAGATACCGTTGCAGGTGTTCCAGTAATAGCCCACTGCGACTGCTGCGGTCACCTGATCTGCGAAGGCGAAGTACACACCAGCAACAACCACGGCGTATGGTGCACCCACTGTATGCCGAGGAGTTGTTAGACACACAACGCTCTCTTTATCTAAAACAACTAATCGCCTGAAATGGCACCTATATTTATCGAGCTAATTGGAGTTCATATGTCTGCATTCGTTAATCTGAAAACACTGTCCGAAGAACTTGGCATGTCATACTACCATCTATCCAGAGTATGGCGGGAATTGCCTCACATCATCATGCCTGGTGCAAAAGGCACAAACGGCAGAAGCGCACGTTTTTCAATTATCGATGTAAGGGCATATCTCATTTCAACTCACGGGGAAAACTATGGCGATCAAGGCTTACAACACAAAGAAGGGCAAACGCTATCAAGTAGAGCTGTACTACCAAGGCCAACGGGTAGCCAGCAAAGCGGGGTTCTTGACCAAGAAAGAAGCAAACACATGGTCACATCAAGAAGAAAAAAAGTGGGAACGCTACGGCTCCCAAGCAGCCCCGACCCGCATGACCTTCGAGCAACTAGTTAATGCCTATCTGACCGAGATGGCAGATCGCCGAAAACGGAATACCTACATTTGCAAACGCGGCGTTTATCGTCGCGTTTTGCGGTTCTTCAACTTCAATTTACTGCTCACAGATATTAACCGAGCAACGCTCACAAGCTACATGCAAGCCCAAAAAAAAGACCGTGGAAGCAAGGCAGCTAACCGCGATCTTAAAGAACTTTCTATCATCTTCAACTGGGGCATTCGTCGCAACCACATGTTATCGAATCCAACAAAGCAAATTGAACCTTATGCCGAAGATTCTTACGTGCGTTACGTTCCCCCACCAGAAGACATTGAGGCCGTCCGAAACGCTGCAACTAAAGAAGAGCGGCAATTAATTGATACGCTCTACTACACTGCGGCGCGTATATCTGAACTGCTCAACCTTACTTGGGATGATGTGAATTTTGAAGCCCGTTTCATTCGCTTATGGACCTCAAAACGACGCGGCGGGAACCGAGAACACCGAACCCTCGCCATGCACGAAAATCTTTACCAGCTCCTATACGAGATATGGCAAGAGCGAGATCCGGACACACCGTATGTATTCGTCAACTCAAAAACCGGAACCAAGCACAACAGGTCAAACGACTTCACCCGCTTCCTGTTCCGCAGAGTCTGCGCTCGAGCTGGAATAGAAAACTACTTCACCGCGCACAGCATTCGCCATTACGTAGCAACCCACCTTGTAAACTCCCGCAAGGCAACGCACAGGCAAATACAGCAGTTCCTAGGGCATATGAATATTCGAACGACTGAGACGTACCTGCATGAGTTGCAGATAGATCATGATATTTTGAATGCGTTTGATGAGGATGAGTGAGAAAAGGCGTTAACTAAACAGTTAACGCCTTTTCTCAGGTCTTAAATAGGTCTTGGAGTAAAGCCAATTGGAAAATCAGTTGCTCCATCGGTCGAAATCATCATTCTCTCTTCAAACAGAAGCATTGCAGATGCTTCACCTACATACTCAAAACCTCGCTCTAACTCTCCCCAAACCTCTCTACTATATTTACGAAGATGCGGATCAGCAGCTCCTCGCAGAGTATGAACCCAAACCATTACCGAAGCAGCAGCGGGATTTCGGCCACTCTTTTGAAACCTTCTCGCCTTCATAGACAATTCTAAAACAATTCCCGGATCATTGTCGTACGCCAGCATAGGATCATGAAGATCAACACGAGTTTCTTTTTCGAATTCCTGACGGAAGTTATTTGCAAAAAGAGCAACTAGTGCCACTTCTCGACCATCCATACTTTTAATAATACTTAAAAATGACTTCACATCTCGTTCTTGTGCAATTCGAGCAAACCATTGTGCAATATCTGACGTAATAAGCCACATCAAAAACAATGGAGTTATATAAATCAATATAACCCACAAATTCTCTATTCCGCGAACAGAATAACCAAAAAGTCGTTCATCAAAAATCTGCCATGTTGCGATGGCATACCAAACGACAATAAATGCAATTCGTTTCATAAAAAGAAACCTCTATCTTTATGAAATATGAAAAAAGCCAACAGCAAATATTCAGGCTTACCTTTCTTTATGGGTGTCATACAAAAACACAACCAAAGTCGAAGCAGCTCCAACAGCAACTTTTGCATGTCTTGTAGTTAACCCCTTAGAACGCCCATCCTTACCATGTCCGGTACCATACTCATTACGCAATTCAGCAATAGCATTGCCAACAGATGCGAGGTTGCTCAACAGCATTTTGATGGTGTCGTGCGCTCGTGCATCTTCTGGAATATCTTCTGGTGCTAAACGTAACACCTTAAATGTAGCCTTACTTAGCTGGGACATTTTTGCAGAACTAGAAAAAGATTCTTTTCGTTCCGTCAGGATAGTTTTGCAACAAGTTTCAATTAACTCTTTGGCAGTTCCGATTGCTAGTTCTGGATCAGAATCAACGGCTTTCTCCATCCTAGCAATTTGATCTTTGATGTAGCCAAAATCAAAATCAAAATGCTGTGTTGCTTCTTTCAACCTGTCCAGTGGTAAAGAAGTTGCACACAATCTATTAGCAATCTGGGAACATTCCTGAACCAGTTTCGTATGCTTTTTTACGCTCTCTTCTTCCAAATAAGCTGTAGAATAATCCTCTGCATAGGCTACCAATTCTCTTAAAACTCTTCCTACTACCACATCAGGCTCAGTGCTCCAAAAGCATCGTAACTTTTTAGCCTTCGAGGTTCCTTCACTCTGATATTGCTCTGAATGAATATCTATATTGTATTCACCGAAAAACATTCCAAAGCGTGCATCACTAAAATTCAAAACATAACCAGTGCCCATGTTGAACAACAGTTCAAACTTAGTCTTCTCTCTCGGAGTTAAGCTAGCCATTTCAAATGCAACCTATTAAAATTAAGTATAAAAACAAAAACTCTCAAGAGAGATACTGCGCTAGCAAAACTTATTCAAGGGCTTAATCTTTGATACGTGATTTCATACGTGATTTCATACGTGATTCGTTTTCAGATATGAATATTTCACTGCAATTCTATGCAATCAAACATGTAGTAAGCATCTGAAAAATAAGGATTAGCAACACATTCCACTGTCACACTTAT
>CALNYX010000017.1:0-1802975 GCA_942490925.1 uncultured Chlamydiaceae bacterium
GATCGCTTGATTGCTCAGAAGATGGAAGATGGACAGTTCGATGAGTCGATGCTCACTTTTGAGGAGCTTGGGATGGTCAAAAGCGTGCTGATTAAAACCTTATTAGCGGCGAGTCATCCGCGCATCAAATATCCAAAACACATTCCTGGAGAAGAAGGGTGAAAACAGCGCTAATTACAGGCGCTACCTCAGGCATTGGTGAAGCTCTTGCTCATCTATTACATGCCAAAGGACTCTCTCTTATCCTGACGGGGCGCAATGTTGAAAAACTTGCAGAGCTTGAAAAACGGCTGGGCGCCGAGGTGCTTGCGATCGATCTGACAGAGTCTAGAGAGGCTCTGATCAAATTGATCCGAGAGAAGAGTCCCGATCTTGTCATCAACAACGCAGGTTGTGCCTATTATGGCCACACGCTCGATCTCCCCTTGAAAAAACAGTATGAAACACTCACGCTTAATGCAGTAGCCCCTCTAGAGATCACGCTTGAAGCCGCCGCAGCATGGAAAAAACAGAAGAGACCTGGCACAGTTCTCAATATCTCCTCGATTGCAGCGCACCTGCCAACACCAGGAATGAGTGTTTACGGCGCCTCCAAAGCTTTTATTTCAAAACTCTCTCAAGCACTCGATTTTGAGTATCGCCCTTTGGGAATTCGTGTGCTGAGCGCATCACTTGGAATGGTTGACACCCCTTTTATGCATCGAGCAGCTGGTCACCAAGTGACGGCCAAACGGCAGGCAGTGCTCAATCCCGAGCAGGTTGCTAAAAAACTCTTCAGGCAGATCCAAAGAGGCAAGAAACACCTTGTTTTAGACTGGCGCTACCGCTTTATCTATTATCTTCTTCCTTTTCTCCCCAACTATCTGTTATCCTCATCCGTTTGGAAAAATATTAAAAACAGATTATGACATTTCAAAGTTACCCATTAGATCCAGATATTCTCTCAGCTCTCAATGAGCTTGGGTATACCAAACCGACCACCGTTCAAGAAAAAGCGATTCCTCTCGTCCTCGAAGGAAAAGATCTGATCGCCTTGGCCGAGACAGGGTCAGGGAAGACTGCTGCTTGCGCCATTCCAGTCTGCTCCAAAGTTTCAACAAAAAGCACACATATTCAAGCATTAGTTGTGGTTCCTACACGTGAGCTTGCCTTGCAATACGCCACTGAAACACAGAAGATCGGCAAACTCAAAGGGGTGAAAGCCTTTGCTCTATTTGGAGGTGAGGATAGCGATCTTCAGCTTGCCAAGCTCAAAGATGGTGTTCAAGTGTTGATTGCCACACCGGGGCGTCTGATCGATTTGATCTACCGTCACGCTATGGATCTCAATCATGTTGAAACGCTTGTTCTCGATGAAGCGGATCAGATGTTGTCGCTTGGCTTCTACGAAGATCTTGATTTCATCATGAATTGTCTTGTCCATGAGCATCAAACGCTTCTCTTCTCTGCTACTATGCCCAAGGAGATCCGTAAGATTGCTCAAGGGCATATGAAGGAGCCTGAAGAGATCACACTGATTCGGAAAAACCCAACGCCTGACAAGCTTTCGCTCGAGTTTCTTTTTTGCAACAGCCCGCACAAAAAAGTGGAGATGTTGACTGAGTTGCTCAAACAGATCAAAGTGGAGCAGTGTCTGATCTTTGGTAATGCACGCCATGAAGTAGAAAAACTTTACCGCTTGCTCAAGCCCAACTTTCATCCCATTGACTTTTTGCATGGTGGCCTTAGCCAGAATTTACGTAGCTCAATAGTTTCCAAGTTTTCGAGGGGAAAGCTCCGCTTTCTGGTTGCCTCAGATGTCGCATCTCGTGGACTTGACTTTTCGCAGGTGAGTCATGTGATCAATTTGCACTTTCCTCGTGATGAGGAGACCTACTTGCACCGTGCTGGACGCACCGGCAGGTCGGGGGAGTCAGGCATTTGCATCACGCTTGTAACCAAGCGGGAGCTTCCCATGCTCGATAGGCTCATGCTCAAGGTGAAGCGTAAACCTCATTGGATTGGCAAAGCGCCCTAGAGGATTAGGATGCTAGATATTGAAGAGCTTCTTTCTAAAATTTTATGGTGCCAATTAGAATCTATTGGTTTTTTCGATAAAAAAACCTTTGTACCTCAACCTCCTTACGGCTATGAAAAGTGGTTTGAAGAGACCCTATGTATCTTTGAAAGACGCGGGTACTTAAAGAAGTCCAGTGGCTCTTATCAAGTCAATAATCAACAATTTGATATTAATGCACTTTGGAAGCAATGGAATCCAGATCAACATGCTGGAATAAAGCTTATTGATAGAGCGCTTAAAAAACTGCCTGAAATCTTGAGTGGAAAAATTGCTGCTACGGATGTGATTTTCCCTCAAGGCTCAATGGATCAGGTTGAGCTAGTGTATAAGGGGAATGAAGTAGCAGATTTCTATAATGCTCAACTTGCAGATGTAGTGGTAACGTATGTTAAAGAGCATTCTGGTGTAAAAATCTTTGAAATAGGGGCTGGCACGGGAGGGACAAGTACGATGCTTTTTGAGAAACTCAAAGAGTTTCCAATTCAAAGCTATTGTTATACAGATCTTTCCAAAGCTTTTCTTTTACATGCTGAAAAAACTTTTCGTGAACCATATCTTACATATATGCTTTTTGATGTAGAGCAACCAATTGCAAATCAAGAAATTGTACCTGGAAGCTATGATATAGTTGTTGCAGCTAATGTATTACATGCTACACGCGATATTCGCCAGACGCTTCGTAATGCAAAAGCTTTGCTCAAAAAAAATGGGATGTTACTACTCAATGAAATCGCAACTAATTCTATTTTTACACATCTCACTTTTGGGCTTTTAGATGGCTGGTGGCGCTATGAGGATTCTGAATTAAGGATCCCTGGATGTCCGGGTCTTTATCCTAAAGTATGGAAAGAGGTTCTTGAAAGCGAAGGCTTTTTCGATGTCTGTTTGTTACCTCCAATTAATAAGGAGCAGCAAGTCATTAGCGCTAAAAGTAATGGAGTCGTTCGTCAAAAAAAAGTCAAAAAAGAGATTGAGGCAAGTGTACCGGTAATAAAAGAGACTTCCAATCTAGGAGTCGTAGACTTTGTTAAGACTTGCCTTGGAGATGTTATAAAATTAGCTCCTGAAAAAATTGATCTGAAAACTCCCTTTGAAAAGTATGGGATAGACTCGATTCTTCAAGTTTCTTTTATTCAGGAGCTTGAGAAAGAAGTTGGAGAGCTTTCTAAAACAATTCTCTTTGAACATACAACCACACAAGAATTAGCAGATTATTTGGAAAAAGAGAGGCTTTTTCGAATCAGGAAGATTGTTGAACCTTCAACCAACACCAAGGTAGTTAAGCCATTACCAAAAACAATAACCAAGCAGGAGGTGGCAATCATAGGAATGAGTGGGCGCTATCCCATGTCTCCTAACCTAGATGAATTTTGGGGGCATCTTGTAGCAGGAAAAAACTGTTTAAGCCAAGCCCCTTCTACGCGTTTTATAAGTCCATTAGTTGAGAGCAGCTCTACATTTGATAAGGTTTATGGAGGTTTTTTAGAAGATATAGAGGGGTTGGATTATGAACTTTTTGGTGTTAAGCTAGAACAACTTGATGAAATGGTTCCTGAGTTACGACTTCTTTTAGAAGTTGTGTGGGAAACATTTGAAAGCGGTGGATATGTACAAAAGAGTATTGATGAACTGCAGCAGCGTGAGCAATTAGGGATAGGTCTCTTTGTTGGTAACATGTACAATCAATACTTTTGGCAGCTTCCCTCATTAAAACATGCACAACTCTGTTCCAATGGTACAGATTGGCATCTAGCAAACCATATTTCTCACTTTTTTAACCTTACAGGACCAAGTCTAGCACTTAATACAGCGTGCTCTAGCTCGTTATATGCAATTCACCTGGCTTGTGAAAGTCTGTTGCAAAATAGCTGCAGTATGGCTATTGCAGGAGGTGTTAACTTAACGCACAACTTTGCAAAGTATGAGTTACTAGAGCGGGCCCGTTTTCTTGGCCATGGTAATCAAAGTTGTAGTTTTGGAGTTAGTGATGGATTAATTCCTGGAGAAGGTGTTGGGACAGTGCTGCTCAAGTCATTGGCAAAAGCTATCAAAGATAATGATCCCATCTATGGTGTGATTAAGAGTAGTTTTGTCAATCACAGTGGAGGACGACAAATTTATACAGCTCCTGATCCAAAGCAACAAGCTGAATTAATAAATAAATCAATAGAAAGAAGCGGTATTGATCCCTGCTCAATTAGCTATATTGAAGCGGCTGCAAATGGCTCAAATCTTGGTGATTCAGTCGAAGTTGTTGCTATTAAGCAAGCACTTGAAAAGAAAATTCGATCTTGTGCTCTTGGGTCTGTTAAATCTAACCTAGGGCACCTTGAAGCTGCTTCTGGAGTTGCGCAATTACACAAAGTTCTTCTACAGATGAAGCATCGAATGCTTGTACCAACCTTAAATGTTGAGTCTGTTAACCCTAATATTAAACTCGAAAATACACCATTTTATCTCCAGAAAAAAACCAATGACTGGAGGAGTGAAATACCTCGTTGCAGCATGATCAACTCCTTCGGAGCTGGCGGAGCCTATGCTAACCTTATTATTGAAGAGTATGTACAAATTCAGCAAACTTTTATGCCAAGTAGGAAGTGGCTTTTTGTTTTTTCTGCAAAAACAGAGTGGAGCTTGCAAAAATACTTCGAAAAGCTGATCGCTTTTCTTGAAACTAATCCCAATCTACCAATTGGTGACGTCGCGCGTTCGTTGTACCAAACTTATCACGACTTTGAGAAAAAAAGGGCTTTTACTGCCTCTTCAAGAAAAGAACTTTTGCAGAAGTTACAGGGTTCTAAGTGTGATGACGACCCACTTTCGAAAGAGTGGTTAACTGGAAAAAATATGACTGTTGATTTTTCTGGTACAACGTTCTGTGCACTGCCTTCATATGCTTTTGACCATACAACAAGCGATGATAATGCCACAGTGACACTACAATACGATGATCCATATTTAGAAGGACATCAAGTTGAAGGAAGACATATGGTTGCTGGCGCAATTTTTCTCAGCATGGCGACTAGATTTGAAGAGGTGTCTGCTTTGAAAAAGTTCACATTCAAATGTCCTGTAGTTGTAGAGCTAGGACAACAGCTCGAGTTGAAACTTTCTCCGGTTGTAGAAGGAGAATTTCAAGTACTTTTTCGTGTTGCTTCAGATGGTATTTGGAAAGAGGCTTCCTCTGGGCAATTCATTAAGTCAGATCAGCAGCTAGAAAAAACCAATGTCAAAAATCTTAAACAGGGTTTAAAGGGCATAGAAAATATCGATGTAATTTATCAAAGCACTAGCTTGTTATGGGGGGATCTATTTCGGACAATTACAAAGGTCTATCTAGGAAAAAACCGTATTTTGGCACAGGTAAATATTAAGCAGAGTGATTCGGTATTTCCTCTTAACCCTTTAATTACCAATAGTGCCTATTTGGCAATGCTCTATCTTATAAGAGATGAAAAAAGCTATCTACCATTCTATATTCAAGAGATTCACTTTGAATCGATTAGAGATGTCTCTTGGATTGATGTCCGTTTAGTGAAAAGTAGCGATGAGTTACTGATTTTTGATGTCGATGCAATCCATGAAGATCAAATTGTTGCTCGATATAAAGGTTATACACTGAAACGAAATCGACAGAAAAAACCTGAGAATTATGTAAAAGCGAAGCTTGAATCTCTTTTGAATCAAGAAGTTCCAAGCAAGTCTAATATTATGGAATTAGGACTCAATTCTTCAGATCTTATGCAATTGACTCAGGAGATGGAAAGAGAGCTTGGTATTGAACTTAATGCAACGCTCTTTTTTGAATATCCAACCCTTCAAGAGCTTTCTCGATTTCTTGAAACGGCTCAACCAACTCATGAGAATTTTATCGAATTGATCCATCTCAATGCCCCAAAAGAGGGGAGGGCAATTTTCTGGATTCATGGAGGCTTTGGAGGGGTTGAAAATTACCAAGCAATAGCTAAAGAAGTCGAACGACCATTTTATGGAATTCAAGCAAAGGGGTATCATTCAAAGAAGCAACCCTTACATACAATTCCTGAAATGGCTGCCTACTACGTTAAAATCATTCGTTCAAGGCAACCTCAGGGGCCTTATGATTTGGGAGGGTTTTCTCTCGGTGGAATTTTAGCTTATGAAGTGGCCTGCCAATTACAGCAAATCGGCGAAGAGGTAAATTCTATTATCATGGTTGACGCTCCTGACCATACGCGTTTTCATCAAGCTCCAAGTGTCAAAACATTGATGTTACAAGCAATCAATTCAATCTCTTCCTCTAGGGTGAGTTGTGAAAAGCTCAATCTAGAACAGGATGACGAGACATTTTTTAAAGCGCTTTTAAAGTGCTTTAAAGGGAATAAAACAGATAAGCAATTGAGAGCGGCCACTCAACAGCATATAAAAATACAACAAGCTTTTCAGTTTGAAGGGTATCACTTGAAAGCTCTGCTTCAACCGATACAATGTCGCTATTTTCGAAATGCAAGTGGTTCTTTTTTTGGAGGATTAGAGTCCTTTTTTGTGCTCCCAGAAGATAGAGCCTCACTAGACCATACGACTTACTGGGCAGAGTGGAAAAAGAAGATACCTGATTTAGAGTTGATAGATGTACCCTCAAAAAGTCATATGACCATACTATCTGATCCAGAATCACTAGAAATTATTACAGAATTTTGTCATCAATTTTATGCATCACATGCCAGTTACCACTGATCTTTACTTACAGGCTGAAAAGAGTTGTTTCCCCCTTGTTCTCAATTTGAGCAATCAAGTTCCAGATATTCCTTTTCTTCATGAAAAAGAGAAACAACATTTAAAGGGGCTTACCTATGAGAGGAGAATCAAGAGCTATCTTCTCGGGAGATACGCTGCAAAGCAGGCTGTCAGCCAGTTTGTTGGTGTCGATGATTTGACACAAATTCATATTGAAAATGGCATCTTTAATCAACCGATAGTATCTGGCTATGATATCCAAATAAGTTTAGCACACAGCGACAATCTTGCTGTAGCGATCGCCTTTGATCCAAGAGTGCTTATAGGGATTGATGTTGAAAAAAGAAATAGGATAGTCGAATTCGAACTTACTGAAGATGAACAAGCATTAGGACGTGACCCTTTGCTTCTTTGGACAATGAAAGAGTCGCTCTCAAAAGTATTGAAAACGGGTTTAACAGTGCCTCTTGAGATTTTAGAAGTAAAAGAGATCAATGAAAAGCAAGGGATGTTTTCGAGTACCTTTACACACTTTTTCCAATACCAAACCCTATCATGGCTTTGGCCAGACTATGCTTTTTCGATCACCTACCCCAAAAACACACAGATTATGCAAAGTCGAAAAAGTTCTTCTGATTTTTTCTCATCCGAAAGTTTACAAAATGCTCTTTATTCTCAATTTGAAAATAGATGTTCTCCTTGAAAAGCGAGTTTAACGTTTGACCAGGTTGCTTTCCATACGAATGACCGGGATATATACGGACATCTCTGGGAACTTCTGATTTGATGCGCTGAATAGTTGCAAACATCGCTTCTGCTGAGGCTCCTTGACCAATACAGATTCCACATCCTTCTGTGAATATAGTATCTCCCGAGAATAAATTATCAGAACTGAGATAACACATGCTTCCTGCTGTATGTCCTGGAGTAAGCAGCGCCCTAAGAGAAGTTTTTCCTATTTTTAGTTGAGCACCGTCCTCAATCGGATTTAGATTTTGTGATTGAAATCCGTATGTGTCGATTTCAATCTGAGACATATAGACGATAGGATTAAATCTTTTGACAAGAGGTTCAACTAAATGAACATGATCAAAATGAGAGTGTGTCAGGAGAATGGCTGTTAGATTCAGATTTTTTAGCTTCTTAGTAATTAGATCTAAATCCCAGGCAGGATCAACAATCGCAGCCTCATGAGTCAATAGATCAATAATTAGGTAACAATAGTTAGACCATTTGATGTAGCGGGTTTTAATGGGATAGACTGTATGCATAAGATTAATGTTAACACATAATATCAAATAGATTGAAGGATTTACACATAATAGTGCTTTCTATTTTGAAATCATCAAGTGAGGGGAAACTCATTTGACTATAAAGATTAAATTAAGATAACCTAAGCGTATGGTTAGGCCTATAGCACCAAATACAGAGGTTTTGTTTTCCGTATCAAATGAGCAGTCTGTTAACCGCTCGCTAAGGGGTCGTATAGTAAAACAGATCGGAATAGATTCTAATGTCCTAGTGGCTACGATTGCATAGTTTGGGCATCAGATCATCGTTCAAATGGGTTATTTTCCATTTTTTTAAAAATTAGAAAGGTTTTATCTCTTAAAAAAGGAAAAAGATTT
Source organism: uncultured Chlamydiaceae bacterium (assembly GCA_942490925.1). GTDB lineage: Bacteria > Chlamydiota > Chlamydiia > Chlamydiales > JAAKFR01 > CALNYX01. Next base: position 8,404 of record CALNYX010000017.1, read on the forward strand.
TATGAGTTCTTCTGCTACAATGAGTGGTGACGACACGCTAGTTAAGTATATACACACATTTTGTATTGAGGGGCCTTTACGTGGAACGCATGAGAGTATTAACCTTAAAGTTACAAGAAGAGCCCTAAAAGCTATAGCGTGTGGAGTTGCTGTTTGGGGGAGTATGCCGAGCATTGCTATCGCAAAAAGGTATGCAATTCCTAACACAGCACTTGGAAATGTTTATTCAACTGCAAATGTCATTACCTACACTATGGTGCTTACATGGGCATATCATGGAGTTATTGATAGTACCTTCAGTGCACATGGTGAGGCCGAAAGGAAGCTTGAAGGGCTAATCAGTCTAGCAGCAAAAGTAGGGGTAAAAGTACTCGCCGTTGGCCTTGGGGTTGCTGCTCAAAGTCCAAGAGCTTTTCTTGCTTATTACTTCAATGGAGATGGAAGTAGTCGTTCAGTGGAGGATGCAGCACTTGTCTACCTTGCACCTTCAGCACTTACCATTATTTCCATGGATAAGACATTTTCAGCAATTCTGCGGCGAAGGGGGGTCAGGGAAGAAGCTCACCAAAAAGTCGAAGCCTGCAAAGTATTGCTTATTGGAAATAAAATGCGGGGCATTCCAGGTAAAATTGGAGATTTTCGACGTTTATTGGCTAGTCTACCTGATAAAACAGGTTTGCGGGAATTGACAGGGACGCCAGAAGAGCAAGTGATGCAGCTGATTCGCATGATTTGTGAAGCACCTGTCTTAGCTCCTAAAACGACATATCAAAAAGTAGCTGGAGCTGTCAGTCTTATATTTGGAGGAGGTATTTTGGGGGTAACCTCTACTGTTGCCCATATTGCTTTTGGGCTGTATATTACAAAACAAGCAGTGGCAACTATCGAGCCAAACTCCACTGCTGCAGATCAATGGGGAGCAGGTGTTGCTGTGACCCTTACAAATCTCTACCTTACCATTCTTGTCAATCTAGGGGTAAGTCTTGCCATGACACATAAGCTGCTAACAAAACCAGTCGAAATTCTACAGGGAGATTCGATGGCAACGCGATTACGAGTCAAAACGCGCACTCTGTTAGGTTTAACGCTGATTGTTACGAGTTGTCTCTCTTTAGCGCCACTTTTTGAGAGTATTGATACGTTTTTTGAGGGAAAATTTAGGGATGTGATGACATACACGACGCCTCCAGGTGTGATATTTATGTTTGTAATGGCGATGGAGGAGTTGGCTGATATCATTGTTGAGCAAAGTGTAAATATTCCCGGACTTGGTATTGAGCTAGAGCGTGAACTTGTTGCTCTTGACGAGGCTTTACGCTGCCTTTCTGAAACAGTTACGCGGGCTTCTCCGGTTAAATATGCTGAGCTTTTAAATGGATTGCCTGAAGATCTATTTTCTAAGCTCACAACGGGTCCAGATGGACAGTCTATTGCAACTCAAGCAAATATCTTAGAATGCATTCAGAGACATGATCTGCCACAGCCGGCAAGACCTCTTGCTCAAAATGAAGACGTGAATATTGTTGATGATGACGTTGTCTAAGTCACAAGGTCCTCTCGTCTTCATGTTTTCTGGCCAGGGTTCTCAATACTATCAGATGGGCAGAGAGCTTTTTTTGAACAATGCACTCTTTCGAAGCTGGATGCTGGAAATGGATCACCTATCTGGGGAGTCGGTTATAGAAGCGCTCTATGACCCCCAAAAAAAGATCGGAGATCCTTTCGACCAGTTGTTGATGAGTCATTTAGCAATTTTCATGGTGGAATATGCCTTGTATCAAACATTGAATCTCAAACCAGATGCTGTATTAGGTGCTAGCCTAGGAGAGTTTACTGCTGCTACAATCAGCGGTGCCTTAACAGTAGAGGAGACGCTCAAATGTTTGATCAAACAGGTTCAACTAATAGAGAAGGTATGTAAACCAGGGAAGATGGTTGCAATTCTTGCGAATCCTGAACTATTTGAAGTAGAGCTATCAGCTATTAGTGAACTTGTCTCTGTAAATGGCGCAAAACATTTTGTGATCTCAACTTCGAGCAATCATATGACTGAAATTCAACAGATTTTGACTAATAGGCAAGCTACTTATCTTGTCCTTCCTGTCTCTTACGGGTTTCATTCAGCACAGATTAATAGCATTGAAGAAGAATATGTGAGCTATTTAAAAACTATCGAATTCAAAAAACTGGTTATCCCTTTGATTTCGAGTTGCAAAGGTAAAGCAGTTTCTAAGGTAGATGCTGAGTTTATTTGGGAAGTGATTAGAAAGCCGATTTGTTTTGTGCAAGCAGTTAATTTTCTGGAAGATAGAGAAAGTTATTGTTATTTAGACTTAGGTCCTTCTGGTACCCTTACAAATTTTGCAAAGCAAATCATTGGTGATCGCTGTAGTAGCATCATGACTCCTTTCCATCAAGAGATTTGCACTTTAGAAAAGATCTATAAACTTTTTAGCTGACTAATTAAGAACATTGTGGTTTAATGGATTACGTTTTTTAAAAAACGTTTAAGAAAGGATGTCATTAGATCATGGGTATTCACCAACAAATTCGTTGGAAAAACCTATCGACACTCACTTCTCTACTACATCACACTGTTTTTTCAACAAAATCAAATCAAGGCATTACCTATCTTCATTCAGATAGTTCAAAGACTTTCCAATCTTATTTAGACTTATGGGATCAAGCTTCTCGTATTGCACAAGCACTAAAGAGTCGAGGTGTTAAACCACAAGATCAACTCATTTATCAACTCGATAAAAATCACCAATTCTTGCCAGCTGTCTGGGGTGGTATTTTAGCTGGGGCAGTTGGTGTTCCACTGACTGTCCCGCCGGCATATGCACAACCTCATAGTGCAAGAGAAAAGTTAGAAATTGCTTGGGAGTTTCTTGATCGACCTGTTGTGATTACAAGTCAGGATTGCCTTTCAGATTTACTTATGTGGAAAGGTGAAGTTCAAGCTTTTGCTATTGAAGATCTTCTGCTGAATGATGTCCCATGTCAAACACATGATATTGATTCAGATGAACTTGTTTTTCTTTATTTTACCTCGGGAACATCCGGTAAACCTAAAGCAGTGATGCTCTCTCATGCTAATCTTCTTTGTATGGTCAGGGGGAATATTCAGATACATGGATTGTCGCAAAGCGATGTTCTCTATAACTGGATGCCCTATGACCATGTAGGGATGTTTGGTATGCTGCATCTACCAAATCTTGTATTGGGTGCACACCAAGTTCATATTGCGATGGATGAAATCTTGCTTGACCCTATTAAATGGTTAGAAGGGATAGATCACTATAAAGCCTCTATTACTTGGGCGCCAAACTTTGCTTTTTCTCTGATAAACAAGCTTTCAGAAGAAATTAAGCAAAAAAAATGGAATCTCTCATCAATTCGATACATGTTGAATGGCGGAGAGGAAGTTGTGGCAAAAGTCGCAAGGGATTTTTTGCAACTTTTAAAGTCAAAGGGTCTTTCTGAAAATGCAATGTGCCCAGCTTGGGGAATGTCAGAAACATCTTCTGGGGTGATTTTCTCACACAATTTTTCACTTGCTTCGACAAATGATAATGATCCTTTTGTGGAATTAGGCAAACCGATTGAAGAATGTACTATTCGCATTGTCGACGATCAACTCAATGTAATGCCTGATGGGAAAATCGGCCGCCTGCAAATCAAAGGACCGTGCATCATGAAAGGTTATTATCAAAGGCCTGACTTAAATGCGCAGGTGTTTTCAGAAGATGGCTGGTTTGACACGGGAGATAGTGGTTTTTTAAAAGAGGGATGTCTAACCCTGACAGGTCGAACAAGTGATCTTATTATCATCAATGGTGTGAATTACTATAGTCATGTTGTTGAAGCAGAGGTTGATAAGATTAAAGAAGTGAAATCCTCCTTTACAGCAGCCTGTAGGGTGCGCCCACCTAATTCTACTACTGATGAACTTGCAATCTTTGTTGTGCCTTTGGAGAGAGGCAATACCCAGTTACAACAAAAGATCCGTTTGCACGTGATGCAAACAATTGGTGTGATGCCAAATTATGTATTGCTTGTTGAGGAAGATCGTATTCCCAAAACTTCTCTTGGTAAGATACAACGCGCTCAACTGAAAAAGGCTTTTGAAAATGGAGAGTTTTCTCAACCGGAAAGCAAGGAAACACTAATTTCATTTCTCCGAGGTGAAATGAAAACTTCTGAGGGCATTGTGGGGACAACAAATCTCTTTGGCCTTGGGATCAATTCAATTGAGATGTTTCATGTCATTCGATTCATTGAAAAGGCGTATAGAGTCAAGTTAACCACAAAAGAGCTGTATCAACATCCGACACTTCAAGAATTACAACTCTACATCAAACAGAAGCAAGAGGTAGACCTCACACCACTTATGCCAATCGAGAAATCATTGGGGACACATGCCCTTTCTGAGGGGCAAAAAGGACTATGGGCAAGAGAAAAAATCGAAGGGGATGTCTTGGCATATCACCTTCCTCTCTGTTTCAGTTTTTCTTCTCAAATAGATGTAAAAAAAATGCAAGCAGCTATTGATCTAACACTTGCACAACATCCGATTTTAACCTCTTATATCCAACAAAAGGAGCATAAACCTTTTTTGATGAAAGGCGGAAATGTTCCCATCGAAGTAAGATCTCATTTAAATGAGAAGACAGCTCTTCAATACTTGCATGAAAAGATTGCGGAGCCTTTTGCTCTACACTCTCTAATGCATGTACATCTTGTCTCATGTGGAGAGCAGAAGCACTTTTTATTATTTGTCATTCATCACATTATCTTCGATGGACTCTCATCAGTTACGTTTTTACAAACACTTCTTCAGTGCTATCATTCTCTTTTGAAAGGAAAAAAACCAGTTCTTACCCCTATGCATATTGGGTATGAAGCTTTTGTTGCATGGGAGCAACAGATGCTCTTAAGCGATTCATATGCAAAATATTGGAAGCGGAAACTTGCTGGAGCACACTTTAGTAAGGAAATAGAGCGTGTTAAATCTCGAAGTTTTACAAAAACGTTTTCAAAAAAAATGGTTCAAGAGATTCAGCAGTATGCAAAACGGCATTCAAAGAGTGTTTCAACGGTTTTATTAGGTGCTTACATGGTGTTGCTGCATCGCTATTGGCGTCAAGATGACGTAATTGTTGGAATGCCGGTGATGCAACGTCCAAGAGAAGAATTTGATGGTGTTATTGGTTTGTTTCTCAATATGATCCCTATTCGGGGGATTATTAAAAAAAATGCCTCTTTTCTGACCTTTTTAGATCAGTTGCAAGAGACTTGTTTGGAAGGGCTTGATAACTCTGCTTATCCATTTTCTAAAATTTGCCAACACCTGAATCAACCAGCAGTATTACAAGCTGCTTTTTATTACCAAAATTTTCTACAAACAACGAGTTATGAAAGAATTTGCAAGCAATATCATGAGGATTTCCTTGTCCATCCGATCAGAGAGATTCAACAAGCGGAAGAGTTTCCTCTTTTATTTGAAATTTGGGAAGAAGATGAAGTCATTACTCTCAACATTAAAACGCATAGCGCTACATTTGCTGAATTAAGTCTTGAGAATCTATTTTCGCACTACATGGATGTGATCGGGTCGGTAATTCGAGAGAGTAACAGCCCAATCCAAGAGATTACTTTATTGTCAAAGAGTGAAAAGAATTTGTTACTTAAGTGGAACGAAACACAACAGGAGTTTTCGGATGTATGTTTCCACACTCTGTTTGAAAAGCAGGCGCGATCAACACCTCATTTACCAGCAGCTGTTTACAATGGTCAGACTTTAAATTATCAGGAGCTAAATGAGAAAAGTACAAAGTTAGCTCACTACTTGCAACAAAAAGGGGTCTTACCAGAAACAGTTGTGGGCATTTGTGTCGAACGTTCTTTGGAAATGTTAGTGGCTTTGTTAGGCGTTTTAAAAGCAGGAGGAACCTACCTCCCGTTAGACCCAAGTTATCCCAAGACTCATCTAGATGGGATTTTAAAAGAGTGCTCAGTTTCGCATATTGTGACTCAATCTTCATATAAGAAAAGATTTTTGCAAGAATGTGTAGTCTGCTTGGACACTGATGAAAAGATCATTACTCAAGGTGGACAAAGACTTAAACGAGATGTGCAACCTCATCATTTAGCATATGTGATTTTTACCTCTGGAACAACGGGTCAACCTAAAGGTGTCATGGTGCCACACCGTGCCCTGACAAATTTTTTAATCTCAGTATCAAACTGTCCTGGAATGAAGCAAGAGCAGCGATTACTGGCTTTAGCAACCTATAATTTTGATATTGCAGTTTTAGAACTTTTTCTCCCTCTGCTTGTAGGAGGGTGTTGCTGTATCTGTCTCTCTGAGACTGCGCATGATCCCAGGCTATTAAAAGAAGAGATTCAAAATATTCGGCCACATCTAATACAAGCAACTCCAGCTACATGGACGATGCTTTTTGAGACGGGATGGAAAAATGAATTAGGTATCAAGATTCTATGTGGTGGTGAAGCTCTTCTACCTTCACTAAAACAACATTTCATTGAAAGCAAGAGTGAAGCGTGGAATCTTTTTGGGCCGACTGAAACAACTGTTTGGTCGACAGTTGGAAGGATCCAACAAGAACAACCGTTGACAATTGGTTGTCCAATTGCAAATACCCAGATTTATATTGTTGACTCAACTCTTGAGCAAGTGCCCATTGGGATTCCAGGTGAGCTATGTATTGCGGGTGCAGGCCTGGCAAGGGGATATTGGAATGATCCAAAACTAACAGCCGAAAAATTCATTAATAATCCTTTTACCTTAGAAAGCCACCTCTACAAAACGGGAGATTTAGCACGATGGTTGTCGAATGGAGAGATTGAATATTTAGGACGTTTAGATCATCAAGTAAAAATTCGGGGATTTCGTGTTGAGCTTGGAGCTATCGATGCAATCGTGAATGCCCATTCTCAAATCAGTAACTCTATTACCGTCGTAAAAAATGATGGAGAGCATAAAAAGCTCATCACTTATTACGTCGCTACAAAGTCCCTTTCAAGCGATGCATTGCGTGTTTATTTAACTGCTTCACTACCAGAATATATGGTTCCAGTACACTTGATTCAGATTGAAAAACTTCCATTGATGTCGAATGGGAAAATTTGTCGTAAGATATTGGAAAGTAAAGAAGTGTTGGGTTCTCAAGTTAATTTACCTAAATCTGAAACCGAAGCTCAAGTTTTGCAGGTATGGCAAGAGGTTTTGCAGGTTAAAAACATTGATGTAGAGGGTGGTTTTTTTGCAGTTGGAGGGGATTCGATTTTAGCTGTTACAGTTGTTGAAAAAATTAAGCATGAGCTGGGATATGAGCTTACCGTTACAGATCTATTTGCCTATCCAAACGTACGTGCTTTGAGTCGCTATTTAGCAGAAGAGAAAAAGACCCAGGTTGTATCAATGAAGGAATCTTCATCAGAGGGAGTGGCTATCATTGGAATCTCGTGTAATTTTCCTGGAGCAAAAGATAGTCGCGAATTTTGGGAGCTATTGAAAAATGAACAAGAGGGTATGCAGTTCTTTGATAAAGAGCAGCTGCGTGCCCTTGGAGTACCAGAAGATTTAATCGCAGACCCCCATTATGTGCCTATATGCTCTTCAATGGAGGGAAAAGCTGATTTTGACTCAGATTTTTTTCAAGTCTCTCCTAAAGATGCAGAAATGATGGATCCTCAACTCAGACAATTACTCCAGCATGCCTGGAGAGCTGTAGAGGATGCTGGGTATCTTGCATCAGAGATACCTGAAACAAGTGTCTATACATCGACTAGCAATAATGCCTATCAAGCTCTCTTAGATCCCAGTGAATCAGACAGCTATCTTGCTTGGGTCCTTTCTCAAAGCGGAACTATTCCAACAATGATTTCGCATAAGCTTGGCTTGCAAGGCCCGAGTTATGCAGTGAATTCGAATTGTTCTTCTTCATTAGTTGGACTGCATACTGCTTGCCAGAGTTTACAGTCGGAGGAATCTAATTGTGCGCTTGTGGGCGCTTGCAGCTTGCATCTTTCTCCCACAGTAGGCTATCGCCATCAACCTGGGATGAATCTTTCAAGTGATGGGCATTTGCGAGCTTTTGATGCAAAAGCTGATGGAATGCTTGCTGGAGAAGGTGTGGCTGTCGTCCTTTTAAAGAGGGCGGCTGATGCTCTTAGGGATGGAGATCATATTTATGCTATAATAAGAGGAATTGCTGTTAACAACGATGGATCTGATAAGGCAGGGTACTATGCTCCAAGTGTTTCAGGTCAAAGTAATGTGATTCAAAAAGCATTGAAAAATGCAAAAGTTCAACCTGAAGAGGTTGATTATATTGAAGTGCACGGTACAGGAACAAAGCTGGGAGATCCTATCGAATTTGCTGCTTTAAAAGAGGCGTATGGCTCAGCAAAGAAATGTGGCATTGGTTCGGTTAAAACAAATCTTGGACACCTTGATACAGCTGCAGGTCTTGCTGGTTGCATTAAGCTTGCGTTGAGTCTTGTACATCATGAATTACCCCCCTCACTTCACTATGAACAGCCAAACCCTGAATGTGACTTTGACAGCTCTCCATTTTATGTGGTCAATAAAGCTCAAGTATTGAAAGGCGAGTTACATTGTGCTGCTCTAAGTTCATTTGGAATTGGAGGGACAAATGTCCATGCGATTTTCAAAAGCGCTATTGCAAGAGTTACCAAGAAAATTTTAGGACCTTACTATCTTCCTATCTCAGCAAAAGACGAGGAGCGGTTAAAGGCGTATATCCAGCAGCTATTAAAATTTATTGCTTCTTTTAAAGGGGAATTAGCTGATCTCGCTTATACTTTCCAAATTGGTCGAAAAGCTATGGAATGTCGGGCGCTTTTTGTTGTAGCAAATATCGAGGATCTAAGAGATCAATTAAATCTCTACTTGAAAGGATCTAAATCACCTCAATCCCACCCTTGGTTAAACCAGCAACTATTTAATTGGATGGAGCTCTATCCCAATGAGATACCAAATCGTATACCGGCTCCTACCTATCCTTTTGCTCCAAAGACTTATTGGCCTCAGACCAAAAAACAAACGGTGAGTGGTTCTAACCAAGGAACTTTAGACATGCAATTGCGCCGTATTGCATCCAATATTTTAGGAATAAAGCCTAATGAGATTAGGGCTGATCTGGAATGGGGAGAGTATGGATTCGATTCGATTGCCTTGATTCAATTTGCCAATCAAATTCAGCAGAAGTTGCAACAAGAAATTAATCCGGCACTCTTTTTTGAGCACAAAACATTAGCAGAATTTTCACAATTTATGGGCAAGCAATCTACAGCTATTCCCACATCAATTCGAATAGAAAAAGGAGATATAAGCGAGCCGATTGCCATTGTAGGGATAAGTGGGCAATTTCCAGGAGCTAAAGATCTCGATGATTTTTGGGAAAATCTTTTTGGGGAAAAAGATTGTATCACGCAAATACCTGCTGACCGTTGGGATTGGCGAGACTATTTCGGAGATCCAGAAAAAGAGGTCAACAAAACAAATGTGAAATGGGGTGGGTTTCTCGATACAGTTGCTGAATTTGATCCGTTATTTTTTGGTATTTCACCAAGAGAAGCGCCTTATATTGATCCTCAGCAACGTTTGCTACTTACACATGCATGGAAAGCAATTGAAGATGCAGGCTGTGCTCCAAAAAGCCTAGCAGGTACAAAAACTGGGGTTTTTATCGGCACGGGTCAGACAGGCTATAAAGATCTTTTCGCGCAAATGCCTCTTGAAGCTCATGCCGCAACGGGTTATCTTATCCCGTCTATCGGTCCTAATCGCCTAAGCTACTTCCTTGATTTACATGGTCCAAGTGAACCGGTTGAAACAACCTGCTCTAGCTCTCTTGTAGCCATTCACAGAGCTGCTTGTGCCATTCAAGATGGAAGTTGTGAGATGGCAATTGCTGGAGGTATTAACACAATTGTTATTCCAGAGGGACATATTTGCTACAGCAAAGCTGGAATGCTCAGCTTAGATGGCAAGTGTAAAACGTTTGCGGAGGGGGCTAATGGCTATGTAAGAGGAGAGGGTGTTGGAATTATAATGCTAAAAAGGTTGAGTGATGCTCAGCGAGACAAAAATCCTATCTATGGAGTGATTCGTGGAAGTGCTGAAAATCATGGAGGGAGAGCAAATACACTAACGTCACCAAATCCAAAAGCTCAAACAGATGTTATTTTAGCAGCTTATGAAAAAGGTGGGGTTGACCCAAGAGATATTAGTTATATCGAAGCCCACGGTACAGGTACCTCATTGGGTGATCCTATAGAGATTAATGCTTTGAAAGAGGCATTTCAATTGTCTGATGGGCATTGTGCTTTGGGCTCAGTGAAAACCAATATTGGTCATTTAGAAGTAGCAGCAGGCGTTGCTGGCTTAATTAAAGTGCTTTTACAAATGAAGCACAAAATAATTGTTAAAAGCCTGCATAGCGAACATATAAATCCTTATATTCAACTTGAAAATAGCCCTTTTTACATTGCACAAGAAAAAGAAGAGTGGCGCAGTGAATCGCCTCGTCTAGCAGCGGTCAGTTCCTTTGGAATAGGTGGCGTAAATGCCCATATGGTCATTGAAGAATTTGTTTCCGAGCAAGAATCGGTTAGTTCTGATGCATCAACAATTGTTCCTCTTTCTGCCAAAAATAACGTGCAACTTCAAGAGCAAGCAAGACAACTGCTCCAATTCCTTGAGAAAACGGAGTGCTTGTTATCAGAACTTGCTTATACATTACAAGTTGGGCGTGATGCGATGGAAGAGCGGTTAGCATTTGTTGTGAAAAGTCCAGAAGAGCTGCAAGAGAAATTGCAGGACTATCTTAAAGGAGTTTCGGGGTCTTTTTACCAAGGAGAGGCAAGTCAACACCAAGAAGCGTTGCTGTTGATGGCAGAAGATGAGGACATGGAGCGCGCTTTGCTTTCCTGGGTGAGCAAAAAGAAGTATGAAAAACTTGCAGCTCTTTGGGTTAAGGGTTTAGATGTAAGTTGGAATGTGCTTTACGGTGAGCAGCATCCCAAGCGTCGTTCACTGCCTACTTACCCTTTTGCTAAGGAGCGTTATTGGGTCACTCAAAAAGAGAAGCCTAAGCGCCCCGCGTGTTATCTGAAAAAAGGGTGGAAACTTTACCCCCTTGTTTCTGCAAAAAAAGATGTGAGGAAAGTCTTAATTCTGGCTAATGCTCAGACAACTGAACTTGCTAAGAGTGTGGGTAAATATTTTCCAAATCATACCATTGTGAACACTAAGCAAATGTCTACTCTACCATCTGAGTGGAGTGACATTGATGGGTGGATTGATCTAATTGGTTGTGGAAATGTGGAAGATTTATCTTATGAGTGGATGCATTGGCTACAGCAACTGATTCAAAATGGACATAAGCAAGGAATTGTCATCTTAGGAGTCACAAAGCTCTTAGAAGCACATGCAAACAAAGCTATCAATATGTCCGGAGCATTTCGTGCTGGTCTCTATCGCATGTTACAAAGTGAATATAATCATCTCAAAGCAACACATCTTGACATTGATGAATGTGATCCAGCAAAACACATTGTAGATGAGTTTTTTGCGCAAAGTCTGGCTCCCGAAATCTGTTATCGAAATGGGGAGCGGTTTATAGCCTATTTGCATGAACAGGCCTACCTTGAGCAGACACAATTGATTGAGCCTTTTTCTGATGACCAGACCCTGCTGATTACCGGAGGAACGCGTGGCATTGGGTTTTTATGTGCAAAACATTGTGTGAAAAATTATGGAGTGAAACGATTAGCACTGCTTGGTCGCGAATCTTTTCCACCGAAAGAGCAGTGGGAGCGATTTAAGGATGATCAGACTTCGATTGGAAAAAAAATTCGTGCCTTTCTGGAGCTCGAATCTCAAGGTGTTGAAGTTTCAGCATTTGGTGTCTCACTTACTGATCAAAAGGCTATTGCACAGCTCAAAGGGCAAGTCGGGCCAATTGGAGGAGTCATTCATTGCGCAGGCATTGTGGATATGCAGACTTTGGCTTTTATTCGGAAGACCCCTGAGAAACTTCAACCTGTTTTAGAACCCAAAACATTGGGAACGATTAGACTATATGAACTCCTTCATACAGAACCTCTAAAGTTCTTTGTCCTTTTCTCATCAGTCTCTGCGACCATTCCTTATCTCTCTGCTGGTCAAAGTGATTATACAATGGCAAATGCCTACTTAGACTATTTTGCAACAGCTCATTGTCACGAAAGTCCAATTGTTAGCGTTCAGTGGCCAAACTGGAAAGAGGCGGGCATGGGAGAGGTGACGAATCCTGCCTATTTAGAGAGTGGTGTATTAAGCATTTCAGATGAAGAAGGGTTAAAATTCTTAGATCAGATTTTATCACAACGCGCACTGCCAGTGGTCTTGCCCGTCATAAAAGATACAGCAATTTGGAAGCCAGAGCGTTTTCTTCAGCAGATAGAGGCAAAAAAGCAAGAAAAACCTCAACAGATAAAACAAGAACCTCTATCTCAATCAAACAGTATTGAGGCATGGTTACAGGAGCTTTTTTCTGAAGAGCTACAGATTCCTGTAGAGCAATTAAAATGTAACCAACCTTTTCAAGATTATGGAGCTGACTCAATTATTCTTGTACAGGTATTGCATCGCATTAATCAGAAATTTGAAGGGCACTTAGATCCTTCGATTCTCTATGAACATGTGACGATTCGATCGTTTGCAAAATGGCTAGTTACAACCTATCCTGACTCATTCAGCGTAGATGATAATGAAGAGATATCTCAAGCTGTTGTAGAGGCCCCAGCTATAACAGTGACCAACAATGTATCCCAAGATGAGATTGCAGTTGTGGGAATGTCGTGTCGATTTTCTGGGGCGGATTCTTTGGAGGCGTTTTGGGAGTTGCTCTCACTTGGGCGTTCAGCTATTCGGCCAATACCTGAAAAACGGTGGCTTTCGTCAGACTATGCTGGAATATTGGAACGTGCATGGGAGTTTGATCCTGATTTTTTTCAACTCTCAATTGAAGATGCTAAAGGGATGGATCCCCAAGCGCTCTTGCTTTTAGAAGAGTGTTTGAAGCTGTGGTATCAAGCGGGTTATATGCCTGAAGAAGTCAAAGGGCAAGCGGTAGGCGTCTATATCGGAGGACGTAGCCAACATATACCAAATGCTCTTGATTTGACACAGATGCGCAATCCCATTTTAGGAATAGGTCAGAATTATTTGGCTGCAAATGTATCGAACTTTTTCGATTTAAATGGTCCGAGCCTTGTAATTGACACAGCTTGTTCTTCAGCGCTTGTATGTATGAACATGGCGATTCAAGCGTTGCAAAACGGGGAGATTCAAGCAGCTATTGTTGGAGGTATCGGATTTTTGGAGAATGACGCTGTTCACCGACTGTTTAAACAACGTAATATTCTTTGCAAAGGGCAAACTTTTCATCTCTTTGATGAGCGAGCAAGTGGAATCGTTCTCGGTGAGGGTGTGGGAGTTGTTCTTTTGAAAACCCTTAAGCAGGCTAGAGTAGATGGAGATCATATTGATGCTATTGTTAAAGGGATTGCAATCAATAACGATGGTAGAACAGCTGGGCCAGCAACACCGAATATCGAAGCACAAAAAGCTGTAATGGAGCAAGCGCTTGCAAAAAGTGGCTTGCAACCTGAGGAGATCGGCTATCTCGAAGCCAATGGCTCTGGGTCGGTAGTGACTGATCTTTTAGAGCTCAAAGCAATTCAGTCGGTTTATGGTACTCCCTTAAGCATTGGTTCTCTCAAGCCAAATATTGGCCATCCACTCTGTGCCGAGGGGATTGCTGGATTTATCAAGACTGTGTTGCTGTTACAGCGACAACAGCTTGTGCCCTTTCTATCTGGGCAACAGCCATTGGAACATTTCGATTTGAAAGCTGCCCAACTGCATTTTTGTCGAAAACTAGAGAAGTGGAATAGTTCATATGCAGCAATAAATTGCTTTGCAGATGGAGGAACAAATGCACATGTAATTGTTGGAGCTGGAGAAAAGATGGAGGGGCAACGCTCAAGCCTTAAGCCACCGACGCTCAATAAAAGAGCACTAGAAAATGAGAAAGAGAGTCTATGGGATACATGCGAGGTAGAGGTTTGATATGGGAGATTTTATAAAACGACTCACTATTTCAATCAAAAATCCGATTATCCGTAACCACGTCGTCTATGGAGAGTCTGTTTTACCAGGCTTGTCCTATGTTGATCTGATCTATCAGGCATTCAAAGAGCAAGGCTATGACTATCGTCAACTGACGCTTCAGAATTTATCGATGTACCACCCTTTAAAAGTAGATAAGCAGACGAGTGTGACCCTTGAAATTAAGAATGAGCAAGTAGAGCAAGATTTTTGGTTGATCAAGATTGAAGAAGGACAAAAGCTCTACCTTCAAGCTGAGATGCAATGTGGGATTCCAACAGTGTTTGATGAAGTGATAGATATCAATCATGTTAAGCAATCTGCGCAGCGTATGACCGACATCAGTGATGCTTATGCACAATGCTGTCGTCAGGATCTTGTGCATTCGGATCTAATGAAGTTGCAAGGAGAGATCTACCACTCTCAAAAGGGAATTTTGATGCATCTTCTAGTTGATCCAAGTTTTTTAGTTTCTGCAAGGCAATTCTTATTTCATCCAGCTCTTGTTGATGGAAGTGGAGTTGGGGCAAATGTCATGCTTTATGACATTTTAGATGGAGAAAAACGGCTCTTTGTACCGCTGTTTTATGAATCCTTCAAAGCCTGTGAGCTTTTACATGAATCTTGTTGGGTGCGTGTTCAAACAGATTCTCTCTTCTATGAAAATGAGCTCATTCGTCTCACATTGGAATTTTTTAATGATAATGGAAAAAAAGTTGCTGAGCTAAAGGATTTTACAAGCAAAATGGTGCGTGAGATTGATTTAATCAATCCTAAAAGACAGAGCAACTTAAAAAAACAAAAGCCAAAGAAAGTAATTCAGTCAGATCAATCAGCTGATCCCTATCTCGTCCAACTTTTTTCTGAATATCTCAATCGACCTTTCGATCAAATTAAGGTCAATGTTGGGTATTACGAGATGGGTTTGGATTCTCCAGGTTTGTTGAAAATTGTTGAGGCAATTGGCGAAAAAATTGGTAAAAAACTTTCACCAACATTGCTATTTGAGTACACGACAATTGCTGATCTCTCAGCATATCTTGAAAAAAATGAAAAAAAAGTGGTGAGAAAAGCATCAAAACGTATTTCCCAAGATCAGCCGATCGCAATTATTGGGATGGCGGGACGCTATCCAAAAGCCGAAAATCTGAATGAATTTTGGGAGAATCTTAAAAGCGGAAGAGATTGTATCGATGAAATTCCAACCTCACGCTGGGATCAGAAACGGGTAGCTGGGATTAGGTCTCCTTCAGGGAAAATAATTTCAAAGTGGGGTGGTCTTATTGATCATCCAGAATGTTTTGATCCGCAATTTTTTCGCATTTCTCCTAAAGAGGCTGAAATTCTAGATCCGCAGGAGCGACTCTTTTTACAAACTTGCTGGGAGACTTTGGAGGATGCAGGGTATACGCCACAAATTCTCGGATCCCAAGTCGGTGTTTTTACTGGGGTTATGCATAAAGACTACACCTTAATCGGAGTAGAAAATGTTTTTCCACTGCCTTTAAGCCAAGCCTCTCTTGCCAACCGTGTTTCCTATTTTTGCAATTTTCATGGCCCCAGTCTTGTCATCGATACAGCCTGTTCTTCCTCTTTAACTGCCATTCATCTGGCAATAGAAAGTCTGCAAAAAGGGGAGTGCAAAGTCGCTTTGGCTGGCGGTGTGAATCTCTCGCTTCATCCTCATAAATATCTCTCCTATGGTAATGCAGACATGTTTTCCAGTGATGGACGGTGTCGGGCATTTGGGAAGGGGGGAGATGGCTATGTTCCTGCAGAAGGAGTGGGTGCAGTTCTTCTTAAACCTCTATGTGAAGCAGAAAAGGATGGAGATCAGATCTATGCAGTGATTAAAGCTAGTGCAATCAATCATGTCGGTATGGTGAGTGGAATCACAGTGCCAAGCCCGACTGCACAAGCTGATGTGATTGAAATGTGTTTGGAAAAAGCTGGCATAGATCCTAGTAGCATTAGCTATATAGAAGCACATGGGACTGGAACTTCGTTAGGGGATCCAATTGAAGTTCAAGGGCTAGTCAAAGCATTTTGTGGTACTAAAAAGCAGTTTTGTGCTCTGGGATCAGTAAAATCAAACATTGGACATGCAGAATCTGCTGCAGGCATTAGTGGGTTGACAAAAGCTGTTTTGCAACTACATAACCGTACACTTGTGCCATCACTCCATTCAGAAGAGCTCAATCCTTATTTAGAGCTGCCTGAATCTCCTTTTTATGTACAACATACAACAGAAGAGTGGCAACACGATCAGCTACGTCGTGCAGGGGTAAGCTCTTTTGGGGCCTTAGGAGCCAATGCTCATGTGATTTTAGAAGAATATATCTCAAAGCAAACGTCTTCTTTCAAGCCAACAGGACCTGCAATTGTACCTCTATCAGCTAAGAACAAGAAACGCCTTCAGGCCTATGCATTGAAACTCTCACAGGTGGAAGATGTAAACCTTTATGACCTTGCTTATACCCTACAAATTGGCCGCGTTGCACTAGAAGAACGAATCGTTTTCATTGTGAATGATCTAAAGGAATTACGTGAGAAATTAAGAGCTTTTGAAGGAGATGCTCACCCTTGGACAAAAGGGGAGAGCTTTGATTGGAATACTCTTTATGGAAAAGATAAGCCACGCCGTATTAGCTTACCAACCTATCCTTTTGCTAAAGAACCGTATTGGGTGCCAAAAAGAGAAGTGCTTACTCAAACCGTTCAACTCCATCCTTTACTTCATTGCAATGTCTCAAATCTAAAGAGACAGCGTTTTGAAGCGACATTCACAGGGGATGAATTTTTTCTTGCCGATCATGTGGTAAAGGGGAAGAAAATGCTACCTGGCATGGCTTACCTTGAAATGGTGCGTGCTGCTGTAGAATTAGCTGTAGATGACTCTTACGTGATTCAGATTAAAGATGTGGTTTGGCTGCAGCCCATTGTAGTTGAAATGGAATCGGTATCTGTAGCGGTGGAACTCTTCCCCATAAACGAGCATGAAATCCGCTTTGAGGTCTCTGAAACTCACGTTTGTTGCCAAGGAGTTGTTGTCCTCTCTCCAGAAACTATGGCTCCAAATTTACCGCTAAATGAACTGCAAGAGCGTTGCCATAATGAGCTTTCAGAAAAACAATGTTATGCTGCATATCAGGAGATGGGGATTTCCTATGGTCCAGGCCATCGTGGAGTCAAAAAAATCTCGGTGGGTAGTGAAGAAATCATCGCAACATTAGCCCTGCCAGATTTGGGTGATAGCTTTATCTTACATCCAGGTCTTCTTGACTCTGCTGTGCATGCTTCAATTGGACTAAGAGATCTCAATAATCTGATTCTAATGATTCCATTTGCACTTGATACCGTCACCGTTTATAGGCCATGTGTATCTTCTATGTCAGCCTGGATTCGCTATGCTTCTAGAGATAAGGTGGACATTGATCTCATGGATCAAACAGGCCAAGTCTGTGTTGCAATTAGGGGATTAGCTTCAAGAACACTTGAACAGAAAGGAGCTTTGCTTTTTGAGCCAAGGTGGGTAGAGCAGTCTATTTCTAAGCAATTTAGCACAACAAAACAGATTGATTATGATCCGAAAAAAGGGTACCTCCAAACCTACACGGAGCTTTTTGAGCAAGTAAAGAGCATTCTAAAAAATAAATTGGAAACAGATTTCCTTTTACAGGTTACGATCCCTCAAGACCCTCGTCTACTTCAACCAATCTCTGCATTACTCAAAACAGCCCATCTTGAAAACCCTCATTTTTTTGGTGAGGTCATTGAAGAGGGAAAGAGTCGAAACTTGTCATGGACGGAGTTGACAACACAACAAACAACAAGTCCTTGGAAAGATGGAGGTATTTACCTAATCGTTGGAGGTGGCGGTGGACTTGGATGGATTTTTGCCAAAGAGATTGCAAAGCACACTAAGAATACAACTCTGATTTTAACAGGACGTTCAAGTCGCACGCAATTACCAGAGATAGATGGTGCCAAAGTATTGTACCGCCAAGTTGATGTGACAAAAAAAGAGTTGGTAGAAAGCCTCATTCACGAAATTCAGCAAAAGCAGGGGCAGCTCAACGGTGTGATTCATAGTGCTGGAATTACTCAAGATCATCTGATTATCCAAAAAGATCGTGAGGAATTTTTAGATGTTTTAAGTTCTAAGGTGTTAGGAACAATAAATTTAGATCAATCGACGCGCGATATCCCTCTTGATCTGTTTTTACTATTCTCTTCTGGTACTGCAGCTGTTGGTAACGTGGGACAAGCAGATTACGCAATGGCAAATGCCTTTATGAATGCGTTTGCCGACTATCGCATTACGAAAAAGCGATCTGGGCAAACGTTATCAGTCATGTGGCCCCTTTGGAAAGAGGGGGGGATGCAAGTCTCTGATGAGATTCAACAGGTGATGCAACAGACCAGTGGTATGGTTCCAATGGAAACAAATATTGGGATTCAAGCTTTTTACCAAGCGCTTGCATCTCAAAGATCTCAGGTTGCAGTTGTTCAGGGTGATCCAGTTAAAATCCGGGGTTATTTAGGCCTTACAACTGAAACAAAGACAACGGTTGTAGGCCTTTCAAAAGAGAAGGCTGAGCGTTATTTTATAGAACTTTTGTCATCAACATTGAAACTTCCAATTGAGCGGATTTCATCGACTGTGCCAATGGAAGAGTTTGGGATTGATTCGTTGTTAGTTGTGCAGATGACAAATGAGCTTGAAAAGATATTTGGCCCCTTGTCAAAAACGCTTTTTTTCGAATACCAGACCATCCGTGAGCTAACAGAATATTTCCTTAAAGCATTTCCTGAGAAATTTACTGAAACTCAAACAACATCCAAGAGAATAGACACTAAGCTAGCAGAACGCTTTATCTCAAAGACACAATCTGAAAATGTTGAGATTGCTGTCATAGGTCTTTCGGGTCGTTATCCTCAAGCAGATGACTTACGTGAATATTGGCAAAATCTAAAAGAGGGAAGGGATTGCATTTCAGAAATTCCAAAAGAGCGTTGGGATCACTCATACTACTATGATTCAAATAAAAATGCTCCCAATAAAACCTATAGTAAATGGGGAGGGTTCATCAGAGGAGTTGATTGTTTTGACCCTCTGTTTTTTCGTATTTCTCCTAAAGATGCAGAGTTGATGGATCCTCAAGAGCGACTTTTCTTACAGTGTGCTTATGCAACCTTGGAAGATGCTGGTTATCCTCATATGAAAGAAGCGCAGGTTGGTGTTTATGTTGGGGTGATGTATTCAGAGTACCAATTACACGGTGTCCAAAATGGAACATCGATTGCAGGCAATCCAGCATCCATTGCAAATCGTGTCTCCTACTTCTTTAATTTTGACGGACCAAGTATTGCTCTTGATACAATGTGTTCTTCTTCTCTAACTGCTCTACATTTAGCTTGTGAAAGTTTGCGAAGTGGTGGGTGTGAGATGGCTCTAACGGGTGGAGTGAATCTTTCGATTCATCCAAACAAATATCTAATGTTAGGGCAAGGGCGCTTTGTTTCAAGCAAAGGAAAGTGTGAAAGTTTTGGAATTGGAGGAGATGGGTATGTCCCTGGAGAAGGGGTTGGAGCAGTACTTCTTAAACCTTTGGCAAAAGCTGTTGCTGATCGAGATCATATCTACGGAATCATTAAGGGATCTGCTATCAATCATGGGGGAAAAACCAATGGTTACTCTATTCCCAATCCAAATGCCCAAACAAGAGTTATTGAGCGAGCATTAAAAACGGCAGGAGTAGAGCCTGAAGCACTCAACTACCTGGAGGCACATGGAACGGGTACTTCACTTGGTGATCCAATTGAAATGACTGCTTTAACAAAGGTGTTTGAAAAACGTGAACGTCCATGTGCTATTGGATCAGCAAAATCCAATATTGGGCATTGTGAAAGTGCAGCTGGTATTGCTGGGCTGACAAAAATATTGCTTCAAATGAAGCACAAACAGCTTGTCCCTTCACTGCATTCTCAAACGTTAAACGCCAATATTAATTGGAAGCAAACTCCTTTTGTCGTGCAACAGAAACTAGAAAAATGGCAGGGACATTGCATAGCTGGACTTTCCTCCTTCGGTGCTGGGGGCTCAAATGCACACGTAATTGTTGAGGAGTACGTGTCAGATCGTGAAGAAGTTGAGCTTGACAAGCCTCTTGCTATCGTGCTTTCAGCTTTGCGTAGGGAACAATTGCTACAACAAGCAGCTAACTTAATAGAAGCAATTGAAGTTGAAAATTATTGTAACTCAGATCTGTTAAACATTGCTTATACCCTTCAAGTAGGCCGTAGAGCATTGCAGCATAGACTTGCTTTTGTTGTAACAAGCATAAAGCAACTCAGAGATGCACTAGAGGCTTTTGTTGGGCAGAAGCGGGGAGATTTTTTCCAAGGTGAGATACAAAAAGATCAAGAGGCTCTAGACCTATTTACCGAAGATGAAGATAGTGCTCAAACACTGAGAGCTTGGGTTAAAAAAAGAAAGTATGACAAGCTACTCAAGCTATGGGTTCGGGGACTTGAAATTGATTGGGAGGTACTCTACAGTGATCTTAATCCTTATCGCATCAGTCTGCCAACTTATCCTTTTGCTCAAGAGACTTACTGGATCCCCACAAAAAAGAAACAAGTTCTATCAAATCAACTTCACCCTTTAATTCATCGCAACACTTCAAATTTCAATGAGCAACGCTTTCAATCGACATTTACTGGAGATGAATTTTTCCTTGCAGACCATGTTGTCAATGGAAAGAAAATATTGCCAGGTGTGGCCTACTTCGAAATGGTGCGCTTTGCTGTGCAGCAAGCAGTTGAAACAAGTGAGAGTATTCAGCTTCAAGACGTAGTTTGGTTGCAGCCAATCATTGTTGACCAAGCATCAGTTTCGATCACTGTCGGTCTCTACCTAGAAAAAGATGAGATTGCATTTGAGGTTTACGACGAGACAGTACTCTACTGTCAAGGGAAGGTCAGTCTACACTCGCAAGCTACGCCACTAAGTGTTTCTCTCAAAGAGATACAGAAGCGTTGTGATCTAAAAAAAATCTCTACATCAGAGTGTTACGAATTGTACAAAGAGCTCGGAATTTCTTATGGAGCTTCTCATCAAACTGTCGATCAGATTTTTGTTGGAAATGATGAGGTCATTGCAGAGCTTTCCTCATCGATTTGTGATGAAGTTTACGTGTTACATCCAGCGCTTCTCGACGGGGCGCTGCACGCTTCGATTGGATTAGAAAGGAGTTTAAGACTCCCTTTTGCTGTGAAAAATGTGACTATTTATCGACCCTGTGCTCCCACAATGTGGGTTTGGATGCGTCGTCAGACACCTGAGAGTGTAGATCTGGATCTTTGTCATCCAGATGGAACTATTTGTGTGACAATTAGTGGACTAACTTCTAGAAGCCCCAATAAAGCTCTACTTTTTAAACCTGTATGGTCTAAGGCAAAACAGTCTCAATATTCTCAAATTAAGCAAATTGCCTCTAGCTTTGATGTAGATTATTTACAGGGGTTTGCGGAAGTATTCGATCAAGTCAAAGCAATATTGAAAGAGAAGCTAAAAGCAGAGATTTTGGTGCAAGTTATGGTGCCAAAAGATTCCCGTTTACGCAATGCAATCCTTGGTTTACTCCGGACAGCAAACTTAGAAAATCCTCATTTTGTAGGGGAAGTGGTCGAAGAGGGAAAAAACAAGCAGCTTAACTGGGAAGAGATCAAAACAACGCAAACAACAATTCCTTGGAAAGATGGAGGCGTCTATCTAATCACAGGGGGAGCTAAGGGGCTAGGATGGATTTTTGCGCAAGAGATTGCCAAACATGCACGCAATACGACTCTGATTTTAGCTGGGCGTTCATCTCAAGTGGAACTTCCTATTCTTGAGGGAGCTACTATACTTTATAAACAAACGGATGTAACGAATCGGGAGCAAATTGAACAGCTCATAGGGCAGATTCAGCAGGAACAGGGGAAGCTAAATGGAATTTTACACAGTGCAGGAGTGATCAAAGATCATTTGATTGCTAAAAAGAGTCGTGAAGAATTCTTGCAAGTTTTGCAGCCTAAGATTTTGGGGACCATCAATTTAGATGAGGCTTCGAAACACTTGCCACTTGATCTGTTTCTTCTTTTCTCTTCAGGAACAGCGGCTCTTGGCAATGTTGGACAAGCTGATTATGCGCTGGCCAATGGGTTTATGAATGGCTATGCCGATTACCGCATTGCTCACAATAGATCGGGACAAACGTTATCGGTCATGTGGCCCCTATGGAAAGAGGGTGGGATGCAAGTGGGTCCTGATATCGAAGAAAAAATGAGACGGGCAAGTGGCATGGAACCCATGGAAACGGCCGTTGGGATGCAAGCTCTCTATCAAGCCTTGGCTACGCGTCATCCTCAAGTTTTGATCGTTACTGGAGAGAGGATGCAAATTCGCTCAATTTTGGAATTAGCATCTCCTAAGAAAATAACCTCAGCTCCAGTGGGAGAAGCAGAATACTATTTCAAAAACTTGCTTTCCTCTTATTTGAAATTACCTGCTGAACAAATTGATCCAACAGCTTTGATGGAAACCTATGGGATTGATTCTGTAATGGTCGTACAGATGACAGAGGAACTCGAAAAAGTCTTTGGCCCTCTATCTAAGACACTGTTCTTTGAATACCAGACAATTAGCGAGCTGACTAACTATTTCCTCAAACAGCATCCAACTCACTTTGCTTCAAGTCAAAAAAAGGTACAACTAGTCGAACACAAACCTAAACGGTTACGATTTGCCTCAAAAAATGAGAAGATTGAAGATGAAATTGCAATCATCGGTCTTGCTGGGCAATATCCACAGGCTGAAAATTTAGCTGAGTATTGGCACAATCTCGCTGAAGGCAAGGATTGCATCACTGAGGTCCCAAGTAATCGTTGGGATCATTCACTCTATTTCGATCCAAACAAAAATACTGCTAAAAAAACATACAGCAAGTGGGGAGGGTTTCTTAAAGATGTAGAAAGCTTTGATCCGCTTTTTTTCAATATCTCTCCCAAAGAAGCAGAACTTATCGATCCTCAAGAGCGTCTCTTTTTGAAATGTGTCTATGAAACACTTGAAGATGCAGGGTATGCAGGTCAATTTGAAAAGAACATGGGTGTCTATGTCGGAGTGATGTACGACGAATATCAGTTGCATGGAATCGATGCAGAAGTTGCTCTGCCAAGTAATTTAGCCTCTATTGCCAACCGAATCTCCTATTTTTTCAATTTTAATGGTCCTAGCCTTGCGGTTGGCACCATGTGCTCATCTTCATTAACGGCGCTACATTTAGCCTGCGAAAGTCTAAGACATGGGGAGTGTTCTGCTGCAATTGCCGGTGGTGTGAATCTTTCGATTCACCCGAATAAATATCTAATGTTGGGGCAAGGGCGCTTTGTTTCAAGCAAAGGAAAATGTGAGAGTTTTGGGCTTGGTGGGGATGGGTATGTCCCAGGAGAAGGGGTGGGAGCTGTGCTGCTCAAACCTTTAGCAAAAGCAATTGCTGATCGTGATCATATATATGGCGTCATCAAAGCAACAGCCATTAACCATGGAGGAAAAACAAATGGTTATGCAGTACCTAATCCCAATGCTCAAGCTGAAGTTATTGAAAAAGCATTGAAAAAAGCACGCGTTAACCCCAGTGATGTGAGTTATATTGAAGCACATGGTACAGGCACTTCACTTGGAGATCCGATTGAAATTACTGGTTTGACAAAAATTTTTGGAAAGCGGGAAGTTCCATGTGCTATTGGATCAGCAAAATCAAACATTGGTCATTGCGAGAGTGCAGCTGGAATTGCGGGATTGACAAAGGTATTGCTTCAGATAAAACACAAGCAGCTAGTCCCTTCTTTGCATTCGAAGACACTCAATGCCAATATCGACTGGAGGCAAACACCTTTTGTCGTGCAGCAACAGCTTGAAGAGTGGAGGGAACCGCGTCTTGCAGGACTTTCTTCTTTCGGAGCTGGTGGTGCAAACGCTCATGTTGTCATTCAGGAATTTACACCTTGTTATGAGAGCGTTATCACTGAAGAGCCTGTTGTGATCCTTCTTTCTGCTCAGCACGAAGATCAGTTAAAAGAGCAAGTTTTACGCTTACATAATGCACTAAAGCATGACGGCTACACTGCAGCTGATTTGGCCTCAATAGCCTTTACGCTTCAGGTAGGACGGAAAACTAAGGAGCATCGTCTTGCCTTTGTCGTTGCAACGATCGATGAACTCATTAAAAAACTGCAAGCCTATCTAGATGGAGAGCAGGAGGGGTTTTTCAAGGGTGAGATAAAGCAGGGACAAAAAACAGTTGATCTATTCACAGAAGACGAAGATATGGCCAAAACGCTTACTGCTTGGATAGAGAAAAGAAAATATTCCAAGTTACTGAATTTGTGGGTAAAGGGATATGAAATTGATTGGAATTGTTTATATGAGGGGCTCAAGCCTAGACGCCTGAGTCTTCCAACCTACCCATTTCTCAAAACAAGGTGTTGGGTGACAGAAAAAGCGCAACAGTCGGAACATTTCTATACTAAGCAATGGGATGTTTCCCCGATTCAGTCGAGTGAAAAAAGAGCGGGCTTAGTGTTAATCGTAGCAAATGATGAAGTCCGCTTATTAGCAGAAAAACTGGCTGACTATTTTCCAGAGCATCAAATCATAGATGAAAATCAAACGTATAAAGGGAGCTTTGAAGGGTTAATAGATCTTATTGGATGTTCAACTCAAAAACAGACCTCGATCGAATGGATTCAGTCTTTCCAAAAGGTGATAGGGAAAACAAATCGGATACTCTGCGTAACAAAGGGATTAGAACCATTTAAAAATACAACAATCAATTTATCTGGAGCTCTACGATCAGGCCTCTGTCGCATGCTATCTGCCGAATATAAGCAATTAAAAGCAAGTTGTGTAGATGTTTTAGGTGATAATGTAGAGCAAATTATACAAGAGTTTTTCTCAACGGGTTCTGAGGTGGAGCTCTGTTGGCGAAAAGGGAAGCGCTATGCTGCTTCATTAAAAAAGGCAATTCTATCTTTGGGTTCTTTCAGTTTCCCTGAAGATCATACTTTACTGATCACTGGGGGCACGCGTGGTCTTGGTTCTTTATGCGCCAAGCATTTTGTGCAGCACTACGGTATCAAACGGCTTGTACTAACAGGTAAAAAGGCTTTGCCTCCACGGAAAGAGTGGGAGGATGTGGAAAAAACATCAGCGATGGGTCAAAAGATTCAAGCAGTGCAAGAATTAGAGAAACTTGGGGCAAAAGTAGAGGTGTTAACACTGCCTGATGGCAAGTCCATTCTTGAGATGAAACGGCATTATGGACCATTTGGAGGCGTTATTCACTGTGCAGGAATAAGCAGAGCGAATAATCCTGCATTTGTCCGAAAAGAGCTTTCTGAGATCAAGGGTATTTTAGATCCAAAAGTTAGTGAACTTGAACAATTATATGCTAGTCTACAAGGAGAGCCACTTGCCTTTTTTCTCGTATTCTCATCAGTTTCATCGAGTCTACCTGCTTTAGCATCTGGACAGAGTGATTATGCCATGGCTAATACTTACATGGATTATTTTGCTCTTGCGCACTCTTTGACAAGTATTCAGTGGCCAAGTTGGAAAGAGACTGGGATGGGAGAGATTAATAATCCCGTTTACAAGGCAACGGGTTTGCAAAGTCTTTCTAATCAGGAAGGATTGCAACTCCTGGACTCTATTCTTGCATCAGGTCAAACGGGTGTATTGCTACCTACTACAACAGATTTAATCTTTTCTTCAGAAAAGAGTTCTTTTGAAGAGCGTCTTAAAACTCTGTTTTCTAAAGAGTTAAAAATGGGTCCTGATGAATTAGATGTTGAAACGCCTTTTCAGGATTTTGGATTAGATTCAATTATATTGGCCCAAATTTTACAACAGCTCAATCAAGAGATCAATGGAGATATCGACCCTTCAATTGTCTACGAACATCCCAATATCAGGGCTTTAGCAATGGCTCTTGGAGGTTCAAAAAAACCTATTAGTAGTAAGTTGTTAAGTTCAAGTGACACCGGTGTATCTATTGAATCTGATGATATTGCTGTGATTGGAATGTCGTGCCATTTTCCGCAAGCTGAGTCACTAGAGGCTTATTGGGAGCTGCTTTCAATGGGCCGTACTGGAATTAAACCTGTACAAAACCAAGACTACTACGCAGGGATGATCGACTATACAAGCGAGTTTGATTCTCAATTTTTTCAGCTTGCTGAGGAAGATATTCGTGGTATGGATCCGCAAGCCCTACTACTCTTAGAAGAGTCTTGGAGGCTCTTGTCTCGAGCAGGGTATACACCACAACAAGTCAAAGGACATGCAATTGGTGTTTATATTGGAGGACGAAGTCAACATCGGCCAGATGCAACGCAGCTAATGGCAATGCGCAATCCAATTTTGGCAATTGGTCAAAACTATCTTGCGGCAAATGTATCACAATTTTTCGATCTGAGCGGGCCAAGTATTGTGATTGACACAGCTTGTTCTTCAGCACTTGTAGGCATGAACATGGCAATTCAAGCATTGAAGAACCAAGAGATAGAAGCTGCTGTTGTAGGAGGTGTAGGCCTACTTGAAAATGAAACAGCTCCTCAACTTTTTAAGCAGCGGGGACTGTTATCAAAAGAGCCAGCATTTCACATCTTTGATGCACGAGCCAGTGGAGTGGTGTTAGGTGAGGGTGTTGGGGTTGTTATGCTGAAAAGATTAAAGCAGGCGGTTGCTGATGGTGATCAGATTCACGCCGTAATCAAAGGAATTGCAATTAACAATGATGGAAAAACTGCAGGCCACGCAACTCCAAACATTGAAGCTCAAAAAGCTGTTATGCAACAAGCATTGGCAAAGAGTGGAAAAAAACCTGAAATGGTCAGTTATTTAGAAGCAAATGGGTCAGGATCTTTGGTTACTGATCTGATCGAACTTAAGGCAATTCAATCAGTTTACACAGCCCCCTTAGACATTGGCTCTGTAAAGCCTAATATTGGACATTCACTTTGTGCTGAGGGAATTGCAAGCTTTATAAAGGTAGCATTGATGTTGCAACATCATCAGTTAGTGCCTTTCCTCTCCGGCCAACAAGCAATGCAACATTTTGACTTTGAAGCAGCGCACATCCATTTTAATCGCAAATTGGAGAAGTGGCAAGCACCTAAATTGTGTGGCGCTATCAATTGCTTTGCTGATGGGGGAACAAATGCGCACGTGATTCTTGAAGCCTGGGAAGGAAAGGTTGAGCCAAGGCAAATGAAAAAGCAATCAACGGATCTATTTTGGCAGGTCGTATGAGAGAAATAGAGCAAAAAATCGAGCTTGATGAACACAACCTCCTTATTCAGGGGCATCAGGTCATGGGGCAACAGATATTCCCGGGCATGGCTTATATTGATTTGATTTATCAGATGTTTCAACGCAACGACATTGCCTATCAAGAAGTTGAATTATGTCAAGTAACCATTCACAATCCTTTGATTATCAAGGGAAAAACGACCATTATAGTACGTTGTAAACAGACAGAAAAAGAGCATTGGAAAGTAACTGTTGAGAGCAGCGGAGAAATATTTTTATCAGCTCAAGCCATTGAGCGGGAGAGCCAGCAGTTTGATGAAAGGTTGGAGATTCTAGATTGGAAAGAGTCGATTTCTTTAGATGAGATCTATGCAAAATGTCAGCAGCAGCAATTGAAGCATTCTGGATTGATGAGAGCTCAGGGGAGTATTCACACCATTGAAACAGGTATTGTGATGCAGCTTTCAGCTCCAAAAATAGAAGCTTTTTTATTTCACCCAACACTCCTTGATATTAGCGGGATCTGTTCGAATTATCTATTGAAAGAGTCGCATTTGTATGTGCCTCTTTTTTATGAAGCTTTTTCAGCATCAAGGCGTTTTGAAAAGCCATTGTATGCACGCATATTGAGTAGTTCTTTACGTCAAAAGAAAGAGCTCATTGAATTGACGATAGAGTTCTTTAATGCTGAGGGAAGCAAAATTGCTGAGTTGAAAAATTTAACCTGCAAGCTTGTACGGCAATCTCAATGGCAATCTTTTTTATGTACACTTTTTGCCGAACATCTCAACAAGTCTATAGAGCAGGTTCAAGTTGATGTTGGTTATTATGAAATGGGACTTAATTCTTCAAATTTGTTGAAAATTGTTGATGCAATTAGCAAGCAAGCTGGTAAGGAGTTACCACCGACACTACTGTTTGAGTACACAACAATTAGTGAGTTGGCAAACTATCTTTTGGGATCTCCGTTAGACTCTTCAGAAACTCTAGCTTCTGTTGCTTCAGATGAAATGGCAATTATCGGGATGTCTGGGCGCTACCCAGAAGCAAATAACCTACAAGAATTTTGGGAGAATCTTAAGAAGGGAAAAGATTGCATTCGAGAAGTTCCTGCTTCACGCTGGGATTGGAGGGAGTTAGCCAGTACCAAATCTCCATCAGGCAAACCTATTTCAAAGTGGGGGGGCTTTATTGAGCATCCTGAATATTTTGATCCGCTCTTTTTTCACATCTCTCCACAAGAAGCGGAGAAGTTAGATCCTCAGGAACGATTATTTCTAGAAACATGCTGGGAAGCAATTGAAGATGCAGGTTATACACCAGAAATCTTGGGTAAGCAGGTCGGTGTTTTTGCTGGGGTGATGCATAATGATTATGCACTAGTGGGAGTCGAAAACGCGTTTCCTCTTACCTCAAGTCACGCACCAATTGCAAATCGTGTTTCCTATATATGCAATTTTCACGGCCCAAGTTTTGTGATTGATACTGCCTGCTCCTCATCGTTAACAGCTATTCATCTGGCAATAGAGAGCCTTCAGAAAGGGGAGTGTCAATCAGCTTTAGCTGGTGGAGTAAATCTCTCGCTTCATCCACACAAATACCTCGCCTATGGGGGAGGGGATATGTTTTCAAGTGATGGTCATTGCCATACATTTGGAAAAGATGCCGATGGCTATGTGCCCGCAGAGGGAGTTGGAGCTGTTCTGCTCAAGCCTCTGAACCAAGCTAAGCTCGATGGAGACCCAATTTATGCTGTGATCAAGGCGAGCGCTATTAATCACGGTGGAAGGGTCAGTGGTGCAACTATCCCTTGTCCAAAATCACAAGCAGAAGTGATCAAAATGTGCCTAGATAAAGCGCGAGTTGAGCCTGAATCTATCAGCTACGTTGAAGCACATGGGACAGGTACTTCACTTGGAGATCCTATTGAGGTAGAGGGTTTAATCAAAGCATTTGGTAAAACATCCCAAAAGCAGTTTTGTGCAATCGGTTCTGTGAAATCAAATATGGGACATGCTGAGTCTGCAGCTGGAGTCAGTGGGTTGACAAAAGTGGCACTTCAGCTCTCTCACCAAATGCTTGTTCCATCTCTTCACTCTGAGAAACTTAATCCTTATCTAAATCTTTCAGAGTCACCGTTTTATGTGCAGCATCAAACAGAAACATGGAGGTCTGATCGAGTGAGACGCGCAGGGCTGAGTTCATTTGGCGCTATGGGTTCGAACGCTCACATGATTCTAGAAGAGTATGTGTCAAATCCTTCCGTGTATAGCTCTGAGCAAGCTGCTATTATTCCGCTTTCGGCTAAAACAGAGGAGCAACTGAGAGTTTATGCACAGCGCTTAGCAAAAGTTGAAGATGTCAATCTCTACGACTTGGCCTATACCCTTCAAGTAGGGCGCATTGTATTAGAAAAACGTGCTGTATTCCTAGCACATGAGCTTGATGAGTTAAAACAGAAACTAAAAAGCTTTGAATACGATACTCATCCCTGGACTGAAGAGAAGGAGTTTGATTGGAATAGTCTCTATGATAAAGAGAAACCGCACCGTATCCATCTGCCAACCTATCCCTTTGCGCAAGAGAAATATTGGATTCCAAAGCATAAAAAAAGTCAGTATTTACATCCTCTAGTACATGAAAATACCTCTGAGCTTTCAAAGCAACGCTTTAGCTCTACATTTACTGGGGATGAATTTTTCTTTACCGATCATCGCGTGGAAGGAAAAAAAATTCTACCTGGTGTTGCGCATCTTGAGATGGTGCACGCAGCAGTTGAACGATTAGCACCTAAACAGACCTTCAAAATCAAGGAGATCATTTGGATACAGCCACTTGCTATTACTCTTGATCCTCTAACAGTTCACATTGCCTTTACTTCCGAAAAGGATAAGCAAGTTTCCTATGAGATTTATAGCAATGATAGGGTCTATAGCCAAGGGAAAGTAGTTTTTTGCTCTGAAAGTCAGGCTGCTTTATGTGAGATTCAATCATCAGGAGAAAGCTTTTCTAAACAAACGTGTTATCAAGCTTTTGATCAGATGCGACTCCATTATGGTCCCACATTTCAATGTATTGAAAGCCTGTCTGTCTCATCAGATGAAGTGAGGGCCCATATCCGACTGCCTTCTTCAGCACCTAGGGAGGGGTTTGTCTTGCATCCTAGCTTGTTAGATGCAGCATTTCATGCTTCGATTGGATTTATGCTCAGGCGACCTACACAAGATCTTGCGCTTCCTTTTGCAATGGATGAGGTTGAAATTATTGGAACGTTGCCTTCTGAGGTTTATGCCTCAATCCGTAAGAAAGGCGATCAGTATGACATCGATCTATGCAATTTCAATGGAGAAGTTGCCGTACGTATGAGAGGAGCTGCTTTCAAGAACCCCAAGCCCAAGTCGTTTGGAGACGCTATGATGTTAGCTCTTGTATGGGAGCCAATTACAGCTGAGAAGTCGTGTAACTCACAACGTGTTTTGATGATAGGAGGTACTCAAACTGCTAAACAAGCAATGCAACGTTATTTCCCCCAGATTTCGTTCAGAGATACATTGCCAGGCAGTCTTGCAGAATATGATCACATCGTATGGGGTGATAGCTCATTATTCGATGTTTTTAGAGAAATTCAGTATCTACTTAAAAAAGCTCCAGCGGAATTAGAGTGCAGCTTTATCACCAGTCAAGCCCAGTCTGTTCACAAAAATGATCTGATCAATCCTTTACAATCGGCGATTAATGGACTTTTAGGAACATTGGCTAAGGAACAAAGCTGGAAAATACGGCTAGTTGATCTCGAGGAAGGAGAGCAATGGCCAGTTGAACAAATGTTTGCATCTAACCCAATTACTGCCTACCGTAATCAAAATTGGTATATTCCAAAGCTTGTTGAAGTTCAGCCAGAAAAGGAACTAACCTCCGTATTTAAAAAAGGTGGGGTTTATGTTGTCATTGGTGGAGCAGGTTATGTAGGTCGCGCAATTACTCGCTACTTGATCCAGGCCTATCAGGCTACAATCATTTGGATTGGGCGTCGTCAACATGATTCGAGTCAAGAAGTACAGTATATCCGTGCTGATGCAACTGATCTTAAGGCGCTTCAGGAAGCTTATCAAAAGATCAAAGACAAGCACAAGAAAATCGATGGTGTGATTCACTCGGCTATGGTTCTAAACGAAAGAAGTCTAGGTGAAATCACTGAAGACCAATTTCAAGATGAGTTAGCAATAAAAGTAGAAAGTAGCCGTAATCTGTCTAAAGTCTTTGGTCAAGAACAACTTGATTTTATGCTATTTTTTTCATCGCTGGTGTCTCAGATCAAAAATGCCAAGCAAAGTGCCTATGCTGCAGGTTGCTGCTTTGTAGATGCTTTTGCAAAGCAGCTAGCACAAGAAGTGAAGTATCCAGTGAAAGTTATCAACTGGGGTTATTGGGGAAGTGAAGAGGTAGATCAGAACTTTATTGAAAGACTGAGTAAGATTGGTTTGGGATGCATTACTCCTGAAGAGGGTGCACAGGGAGTTGAATGGCTGCTTTCAAGTTCACTTAATCAGGTAGGTTTGGTTCATGCTGTCGATACACTCATTTTAGAAGGATTTGACACGAAAGAGAAGTTATCATTTTCTGATAGTGGGATTGCTGTTGCGCTGCCAACTTTTCTTGAAATGCCAGTGGACCAAAAAGATCAAAAATTCGAGAAATTGCTGCTGGAGCTCTTGTCCTTGCAGACAGAAGGTTTACAGCTCATTGATCACTACCATAGATGGGCAGAGCAAACAGATAAATTTCTCAAGGATGAAAATCTCCCATCTACGACTACTTGGGAGCAGTGGGAGCAAGAAAAGGCTACATGGCTAAAAGATCCTAATCGCAGTGCTATGGTCACTCTTGTGGATACAACCCTACACGCCTTGCCTGACATTTTAACGGGTAGGGTTCTGGCAACAGATGTTCTATTCCCCAATTCGTCGATGCGCCTTGTAGAGGGGATTTATAAAGGAAATGCGATAGCAGATGCTTTGAATCAAAATATGGCAAATTTGCTTGTGACCTACATTCAAGAGTGTCTCAATAACAATCCAGATACAAAGATTAAAATTCTGGAAATAGGTGCAGGAACTGGAGGGACAAGTGCAGCTCTTTTCCAAGTTTTGAAACCTTACCAAAGTCATATTGAAACTTATTGCTATACAGATGTTTCACAAGCCTTTTTGATGCATGCTAAGCAAGCATATGGCAACGAGAATTCCTATCTCACCTATCAGCTCTTCGATATCGAAAAACCTATTGAAAACCAGGAAGTTACAACCTATGATGTTGTGATTGCTGCCAATGTACTGCATGCGACAAAAAATATCTGGCTAAGCTTGCAAAATACAAAAGCTCTTCTCAAGAGAAACGGCTTGTTACTGCTCAATGAATTTGCAAATGTGAATCTCTTTACACACCTCACATTTGGACTTTTAGAGGGGTGGTGGCAATACGAAGATTCGCAGTTACGGATCCCTGGTTGTCCAGGGCTTTATCCCAGCACATGGAAGTATTTACTTTCATATAGCGGCTTTCAATCAGAAGTGTTTGCAACAGACAATCATCAAATTATCGTTGCTAAAAGCGATGGAGTTGTCAGACAAAAAAGGTTGAGGCCTCGAGAAGCTCTTAAAGTTGAAAAAGTTTCTCAAAGTAATCAAAAACTCCTAAGAGAAAAAGCTCGAGTTTATTTTAGCCAGCTGATAGGTGATGCTCTTAAACTCCCTCTCGAGAGAATTGACCCATCAGAACCGCTTGAAGTGTACGGAATTGATTCAATCATTGTTGTGCAGCTGACAAATCTTCTGCGAGAAGTGTTAGAAGATGTCAGCAGCACACTCTTTTTTGAGTGTCAAACTGTCGATGCTCTTGTAGACCATTTCATTGAGAATCAGCAAGAGGCTTTAATTCGACTTGTTGGGCTCAATATACAGTCTGAGGTCATGGAAAAACAGAGTGTAATACGGATACCTAAAGTGGTAGAGGGGCATGATATTGCTATCATTGGTGCATCGGGCAGATATGCTCAAGCTAAGAATCTCAATCAATTTTGGCATAACCTTAAGGAAGGAAAAAATTGTATCACACAAGTTCCAAAAGAGCGTTGGGATTGGCAGGAATATTTTGATGCACAGCGGGGGAAACAAGGAGCTATCTACACTAAGTGGGGGGGCTTTATTGACGATTATGATTGCTTTGATCCAACATTTTTCCAAATTGCACCCTCAGAAGTCCTTGGAATAGATCCTCAAGAACGGTGCTTTTTAGAAACAGCTTATGCGAGTATCGAAGATGCGGGTTATACACCTGATAAACTCAGCGAAAAACAAAAAGTAGGTGTATTCGTTGGTGTAATGAACAAACACTATCCGACAGGTTATGGCTACTGGTCGATTGCAAATAGGGTTTCATATATATATAACTTTCAAGGGCCTAGTTTAGCAGTTGACACGGCTTGCTCCTCATCTTTGACAGCTATTCACCTGGCGATTGAGAGTCTCAATAGCGGCACATGTGAATGCGCCATTGCTGGAGGCGTGAATCTTATTGTCTCTCCTCAGCACTACCTTTATTGGTCAATGATGCAGATGCTTTCATCGGGAGATCAATGCAAAGCTTTTGGTGCGGGTGCTGATGGCTTTGTCGATGGAGAGGGAGTTGGGGCTGTTATTTTAAAGCCTTTAACTCGTGCAATCGAAGATAAGGATCATATCTATGGAGTGATCAAGGCAAGCCATATAAATACTGGAGGTAAAACCAATGGATACACGGTTCCAAATCCTAATGCACAAGCTGATTTGATTACAGAGGCTCTTGAAAAAGCAGATATATCTCCTCGTACGATTAGTTACCTTGAAGCGCACGGGACAGGCACAGCACTTGGAGATCCGATTGAAATCACAGGATTAACAAAGGCTTTTAAATCTCAGGAGAGCCAATTTTGTGCGATTGGATCAGTTAAATCCAATATAGGGCATTGTGAAAGTGCTGCTGGCATGGCCGGGTTGACAAAAGTCTTATTACAGTTCAAGCATAAGCAACTTGTCCCTTCTTTGCATTCTGAAGAGTTGAATCCAAATATTGCTTTTGAAAAGACGCCGTTTTTTGTGCAGCACTCAGAAGAAGAGTGGAAACAACCGGTAGTTAAAGGTCAACAGCTGCCAAGAAGAGCTGCGCTCAGCAGTTTTGGAGCCGGTGGGGCAAATGCTCATCTAATTTTAGAGGAGTTTGAAGTTGGAGTAGATGCGATTCCACCTCTTTGTGAAACGGTGATAGTTCTCTCAGCAAAAACTCCAAAGCAGTTGAAGCTACGAGTAAAACAGCTACTTGAAATCTTGCCTGGTTTGAAGCAGGCAGATTTGCCACGCGTTGCATACACATTGCAAACAGGGCGTGTTCCAATGGAGGTGCGCTTAGGTATGCAAGTGCAATCACTTGAAGATTTGAAGCAAAAACTCACAACTTTTATTCAAGATCCTTCTGATTTTTTTTACAGCGAAAATCAAAAAATACCGTCATCGCTAACCTCAGATGAAGATTTACAAGTGTTAACTCAGAGCTGGATTCAGCAAGGCAAATATCTGAAGCTACTAAATTTCTGGGTGCAAGGATTAAATTTTGATTGGAATCAACTTTATAGTTCACAGCACCCGAGACGAATTTCATTACCAACATATCCGTTTGAAAGAGAGAGATACTCAAATCAACCGATGAGAGGAGCTCTTAAAAACGAGGCAAAAGATACCTCAAATAGATTTCTAAAAACCTACTATGAGCAGTGGAAGTTGCAATCTCTTGAACAAGCAAAATCGATAGCAATTAGAACAATTGCTTTTGTGGTTTCAAGCGGCATTAATCAACAAGAAATTTTGCAAACATGTCCTCAAAATGTAGAGGTTTTCTTTGTGAAAACCCCAGAGGATCTAACAAAAGAAGTTGATGCTGTGATCTTTCTAAGCTCAGATGTTTGTAATTACGGGAGATTGATCTCTTATCTCAAGGTTTTAGACAAAAGACGACCAAAATATCTTGTTCTATCTGGGATTTACCAAGGAAGTGTGGAACGTAGTTACCTCGAATCTTGGATTGGTTTTGAACGCTCGCTTGCCTGGCCATCAACAAAAATTCTGACCCTTTTTTCTGAAAAAAGCTCTTTGAAAGAGTGGTGCCAAATAATTTGGAATGAACTTGCAGCTAAGAGTTTAGGAAGTGTTTTGTACAGTAATCAAAAACGCTATGTCATGACTCTAAAGCCACTGAGTCTCCAGTCTGGTCAAGCTCTTTTACAGGCACAAAAGACTTATTTGATTACAGGTGGGTTGGGAAGTCTTGGATTTTTAGTTGCTAAACATCTCTCTCAACACTATCAGGCGCGTCTCATCTTAGTTGGGCGTTCACCAGTTGATCAGCAGAAGCTTGAGCAATTCGATTCTGTTTTCTACATTCAAGCAGATGTTTGTGATGAAAAAGCAATGGCAGTAGGGATTGCTCAAGCCAAAGAGCGCTTTGGAGCGATTCATGGTCTGATTCATGCGGCTGGACTTTTAGATAAGCGCAGTCTTTTTGAGAAGTCGTTGCAGGAATTTGAGACAGTCATACAGCCAAAAATAACAGGGGCGCTAATACTAGATGAGATTCTTAGAGAAGAACCACTAGATTTTGTCTGCTACTTTTCTTCATCTGCAGCAATCCGAGGAGACTTTGGCGCTTGCGATTATGCAGTTGGGAATCGTTTTTTGATGGCATATGCACAAAATAGAAAAGGGCCTGGGCATAGTTTAGCAATTAATTGGCCAATTTGGAATGCAGACGGCATGCAAATTGGGGATGAGCAGGCAACAAAAAAATACTTGGAGAAGAGTGGGCAACGACTACTAGAAGTTGATGAGGGCATTGATTTATTTGAACAACTTTTATCTCAAGAAGTACCACACTGCTTAGTGACTGCTTACCAAATAAAGCCAGACATAAAATTAGCAGATTTTATTAGAGAAGAGATTCATCAACTAATTCAAATACCTAAAAATAAAATAGATATAGAAACACAGTGGACAGAGTTTGGATTGAACTCTTTACATCTAGCAGAATTAGCAAGCACTCTAACTAAACATTTAGATAGGGAAATTCTCTCATCGCTGTTTTTTGAGCATGTCAATATCAAGCAGCTCATCAATGCATTGGAGGATAAAGATGAGAGTCAAATCGTTGATTTAATGCAGCAATTTACACAGGGAGAACTCGACTTGAAAACGCTTGAAAAGGCAATGGAGAGTATTGGGTATGGAGCATAAAAAACTTTTAGAGGCTTATCAATCAGGCGAGCTTTCTGCAGCTGAGTTTAAGCAGAAACTCATGGATATTCGAGAGGCTAATTTGAAAATGCCCCTGTCTGAAGGACAAAAGGGACTTTGGCTGCTGCATAAAGTGGCCCCAAGTAGTTGTGCCTACTACCTTCCGTTTGCCCTTCGGTTGTCAAATCCAGACGTTTCTCAAATCAAACGGGCTTTAAACGTTGTCAGAGAGCAATATCCTATTTTAACAACCGAGATTTATAGTGATAACGGGGTGCCCTATCAAAAACTTTGCCCCGAGCAACCTCTGTTTTTTCAACAGGAGGATTTCCAGAGTATTTCTCAGCTAAAGGAGAAGGTAGAAACTCCATTTCCTTTTGAAAAAAGTCCTTTGATGCGTGTCTATTTCTTCAAACCCGATTTGTTATTGATCATTATCCATCACCTGATTTTTGATGGAGTTTCCCTGATGACATTTCTATCAACTTTCCAAAAAGCCTACCGAGAAAAAGTGGTTAAAAGTGCTTTACCTGCGACTTATCGAGATTTTATCGATTGGGAGAAAAATCTGTTAGCTTCGAGTGAAGGACAAAAACATCTAGACTATTGGAAAAAGCAACTTGCTGGCCCCCTGCCTGTTCTAAAGCTTCCAACAGATTTTTCTAGACCTGCAGTTCAAACGTTCAAAGGAGCAACTTTTTCTCACCTACTCTCTATAGAGCTTACGCAAAAGGCAAAACAGTTTGCTCGCATTTTTGAAGTAAATCTCTCTGTCATCTTCTTAGGAATTTTTAAACTCTTGTTACACCACTATTCAGGACAAAATGAAATCATTATCGGTTTGCCAACACTTGGACGACCTGAAAAGCGTTTTAAATCGTTGATTGGGTATTACATCAATATGGTGTCTATTCGTAGTCACGATATTGGCAAAAAAGATTTCAAAAGTTTTATCAGCACATTACAATCTACGGTTAGTGCAGCGCTTGATCATGCCAGATACCCATTTCCAAGCCTTGTAAAGCAATTAAATGTAGAGCGTTCTCAAGCACA
The DNA here is from genome assembly GCA_942490925.1 of uncultured Chlamydiaceae bacterium. Taxonomy (GTDB): domain Bacteria; phylum Chlamydiota; class Chlamydiia; order Chlamydiales; family JAAKFR01; genus CALNYX01. The sequence goes on from CALNYX010000017.1 coordinate 46,343, forward strand.
CTCTCCGATCTTTCAAGCCGCTTTTCTCTATCAAAATTTTTTTGAAATGCCTGATCTTGAACTTGTTCAAGAGATTCGCCAAGAAGGGGAATTTGAGCTCTCATTGGAGGTATATGAGCAGCAAGAGCGAATGATTCTTAATTTAGGCTATCATCCTGATCTGTTTCAACCTGAAACAATCGAGCGAATGATGCAGCATTATCTCACCTTACTCGAAGGAGCTGAACAGAGCTATCAAACACTTTTATCTAGTGAAGAAAAAGTGCGATTTTCTCAATGGAATGCAACTAGTAGAGAGATCAAATCTGACAAGTGTCTACATGAGTTATTTGAAGAAAAAGCAGCTCTAATGCCAGCTGAGACAGCAATTTCAGATCATGAAAAAAGTCTTACCTATGGTGAAGTAGATAAACAAGCAACAGCATTAGCGCTCTGCTTACAAGAGAAGGGAGTCGGACCTGAAGTACTTGTAGCCATTTGCGCTGAGAGGTCTATAGAAATGGTAGTCGGTGTTTTGGGAATTCTCAAAGCTGGAGGAGCTTACGTTCCAATTGATCCCACTCACCCATCTAAGCGCATTTCGCAAATTCTCGACGATAGTCAAGTAAACATAGTAGTCAGTCAGAGGCAATTTGAAGCTCATTTTACTAAAGAGAAAGTCATTTTTCTCGATGAGAAGTGGACTTCAAAGCAGACAGAACTATGCAAAGATGTGGCTGTGCATCATCTTGCTTATGTGATGTATACCTCTGGAAGTACAGGCAAGCCAAAGGGGGTAATGGTTGAGCATCGCAATATTTTAAATACATTATATTTCTTAGAGGCACACTTTCCTGTTCAAGAGAAAGACGTATACCTTCTAAAGACTAATTATATTTTTGATGTCTCACTTTCAGAGCTTTTTAGTTGGTTTTGTGGAAAAGGCCAGCTGGTGATTTTACCTCCAGGGTTGGAAAAAGTTCCCCAAGAGCTACTGAATTTCATTGAGAAACATCGCGTCAGCCACATCAATTTTGTTCCAGCTCAGCTTAGTGCTTTTCTTAGCAGTATTTCAGAGCATCAAACTAGACTTAAATATCTGATGGTTGCAGGAGAGGCTTTTCCTAAAGAGCTTGTGAAAAAGACGCGCACTATTTTTCCAAATAGTCATGTTGCCAATATTTATGGACCTACAGAGGTTTCCATTTATGCGACCTATTTTGATTGTGACGATCACATGAAAATACACCACCACACGCCTATAGGAAAGCCGATTATCAATACCAAAGTCTATGTTGTAGATCAATATTTGCAACCTGTTCCAATAGGCGTGCCAGGAGAACTGTGCGTCGAGGGAGAAGGGGTTGCAAGAGGCTATTGGCAATCTCCAGAACTTACAGCTGAAAAATTTGTTAATAGTCCTTTTAGTACTAGCAAGAAATTATATAAGACAGGCGACTTAGTGCGTTGGCTTGCAACTGGAGAGCTGGAATATCTCGGGCGTTTAGATTATCAGGTCAAGATTCGTGGTTTTCGCATTGAGCTTGGAGCCGTTGAAAGTCATGTAGGAGCTCACCCAAAAGTTCTTGAAAATGTGTGTATTGTCAAAGATAAAAAACTTGTAAGCTACTATGTCGCAAAGAGCCCTCTTTCTAGCAAAACACTACGACTGGAGCTTCAGGAGGTTTTGCCTGACTACATGGTACCAGCACACCTCATTCAAATAGAGAAAATGCCTCTAGTTGCAAGCGGAAAAATCAATCGCAGCGAGTTAGAAAACAGAGAAATAAATATTTCTACAAGGGAGGTGGCTGACTCAGCTACAACAAAGACAATCTGCAAGATATGGGAGGAGCTACTCCATGTCAAAAACATCGGAATCCATGATGGTTTTTTCGATGTTGGAGGCGACTCTCTTTTAGCTGTAGCTGTTGTGGAGCGTATAAAGCAGGAACTATCCTGTAAGCTAACAATTACAGATTTATTCGCCTATCCCACGGTGTATACATTGAGCTCTTATCTTTCTGGAAAGAGACCAAAAAAACGAGAAGTAAGATCAGAAAGATTGGCTGACAGTGTGGCAATCATTGGCATTTCATGCGCATTTCCAGGAGCAAAAAATCTCTCTGAGTTTTGGGATTTACTCAAAAATGGAAAAGAAGGTGTGCGTTTTTTTGAGAAAGATGAATTACAAGCTCTTGGAGTACCAAATGAGCAAATAGAAAATCCTCATTTTGTGCCAGCTCTCTCTTCCATAGAAGGAAAGGAGCATTTTGATTCCGAATTTTTTCAGATCTCAGCTAAAGATGCAGAACTGATGGATCCTCAGATGCGACTATTGCTTCAGCACGCGTGGAAAGCAGTTGAAGATGGAGGATATCGTGCTTCAGACATTCCTGAAACAAGTGTATATATGTCTGCAAGTCACAATGCTTACCAGGTTCTTGCAGCACAAGACCTAAAAGATGGCTATCTCTCCTGGATTTTATCGCAGAGCGGAACAATTCCAACAATGATTTCGCACAAGCTAGGTTTCAAAGGGCCAAGCTATGCAGTTCACTCAAACTGCTCATCATCTCTTGTTGGACTGTACACTGCTTATCAAAGTCTGCAACTAGGAGAATCAAACTATGCGCTTGTTGGGGCCTCTACACTGCATTCAAGTTCTCAAATTGGCTATATCTATCGACCAGGCATGAATTTTTCAAGTGATGGGCATGTGAAAGCATTTGATGCAAAAGCAGATGGTATGTTGGCTGCTGAAGGGGTAGCTGTAGTCTTATTAAAGAAAACTACTGATGCTGTGCGAGATAATGATTCAATCTATGCGGTTTTAAAAGGGATTGCACTTAATAATGATGGGGCAGATAAAGCCGGTTTTTATGCACCAAGCGTTCAAGGGCAATGTGCGGTGATAAAAAAAGCGCTTGAAGTAGCAAATGTGGATGCTCGTTCAATTGATTATGTAGAGGCTCATGGAACAGGCACTAAGATAGGAGATCCGATTGAACTGGCTGCTTTACAAGAAGCGTATCAAGAAGCTCAAGTATGTGGGATTGGCTCTGTAAAAACCAACCTTGGCCACCTAGACACTGCTGCTGGATTAGCCGGTTGCATCAAGGTAGCTTTGAGTCTTTCCAAACGTGAGTTGACAGCTTCGATAAATTTCACAGAACCTAATCCTAATTTTAACTTTGAAGATTCACCCTTCTATGTAGTTGAAAAAAACAGGACCCTAGAAGGAGATCACCACTACGCTGCATTGAGTTCTTTTGGTATTGGCGGAACGAACGTGCATGCAATTTTTGAGAGTCACAATGAGAGAACTCAATCAAAAATTTCCGGACCCTATTATGTCCCAGTTTCTGCCAAAAATGAAAAAAGATTACATGCTTATGTAGAAGAACTTTTGACATTTACAGGAAATATTGCCGATTTAGCCTATACCTTTCAAATGGGTCGTCAACCCTTTGCAAAACGCATTCTCTTTGTAGTGGATACAGTGATAGAGTTAAAGGAGCAACTCAAGGCTTACTTGAAAAAGGCCTATATCTCACCTCCACATCCATGGTTGGAAGGAGAGGAGTTTGATTGGAAAACTCTTTATTCAGGTGCATACCCAAATCGTATTCATGCACCGACGTATCCGTTTGCACAAAATCGTTACTGGCCATCAAGTTCGCAATTGCACCCTATGGTACATTCGAATACATCCACAGCTGACCGTCAGCAATTTAGAACGGTCTTTTCAGGTAAGGAGAGTTTCATTGCAGAGCATGTAATTGAAGGAGAGACAATTGTACCTGCTGTCGTTACCCTTGAAATGGCACGTGTAGCTCTTGTTGCAGCAGGGAAGCAAGGCTCAAATCAGATGCTCTGTTTGAAAAATATTGCTTGGGCCAAACCCATTGTAATTGATAGTCAATCAACTGAAATAAAACTGAACTTAATAGCTCAAGAGAATGGTCAAATACGTTACCAGATGCATGGAGCTACTCTTTTTAATCAAGGAAGTGCGGAGTTTGGCCCGATCAGAGAAACAGAGATTATAGATTTACATGTCATCCAAATGCGGTGTAGTCGAAAGAAGATTGAATCTAAACCTTTTTATGAAGGAATGCTTGGAGCGCAGTATGGCCCAAGTTATCGAGTCGTACAGAAAGTCTACCTAGGAGAGGGTGAGCTATTGGCAGAACTCAAGTCTACTATAGATGAAACGTATGTTCTCCATCCCAGTCAGATGGATGGGGCTTTTCAAGTTGCTGAATACCTCCAAAATCTGTTGCGTTATGCTGAGCTGTCTGCTCAAGGAAAAGCTTTTCAAGCTGCGCTCCCTTTTGCTCTAGATGAAATGGAAATTTTTAAACCTTGCAGTTCACACATGTGGGTTCATGTAAAGGCGAACGAAAAAAACCAAGTAGCTTTGACATTGTGTGATGAAAAAGGAGAGATCTGTATTCAAATCAACGGGTTCACAATCAGAAGTCTGCAAATGAGTCATCAGACACATTTTTTTAAGCCTCTAGTACATGAAAAGTCAGTTTCCGAGAAAGGGATTCGTTTGATTTATGAATTGCCTGAGATGACTGAGCTAGAGGGGACTTTCTTTGATGAAAGGCCTAAGCCTTTAGCTACTCGGTTTATTAGCTATGGGCGAGAGCTTTTGTCAACAGTCCAGAAACTGATAGCAAAGCGTCCCCAAGAAGAGACTTTAATTCAGCTTATTATTCCTGACCATGAAGGAGCTTTAGGAGGACTTTTAGGTCTTTTAAAAACAGCGCACTTAGAGAATTCCAAGATTGTTGGTCAGTTGATCCGCGTCAAAGATAAGCAATTGAAACTACAAGAAGAGAGCTGGGATGAAGTAGAAGCAGCCGAGCAGCGTATTCCTTGGAAAAAGGGGGGAGTTTATCTCATTGCAGGAGGAGGTAAACTAGGAGAGTTATTTGCTAAAGAGATTACCAAGCACGGAGGGATTCCAATCTTAGCAAGCCGTACATCGAAAAGAGTAATGGATGTGACAGATTCAAACAGCGTCAAACAAGTTGTAGAAGCTATAGTCAAAGAGTATGGCCAGCTCAATGGAGTTATTCACGCAGCAGGAGTGATCAAAGATCACTACATTCATGATAAGAGCGCAGACGAGCTAGAAGAAGTTTTATCACCTAAGGTCAAAGGTGTCGTTAATCTTGACGAAGCGACACAAGATTTGTCACTAGATTTCTTCATTCTCTTCTCTTCCCTTTCAGGAAGTGTAGGAGGAATAGGTCAAGCAGACTATGCAATGGCCAATGCCTTTTTAGATGGCTATGCAGCTACTCGAAATATACTTTCGATCAATTGGCCTCTTTGGAAAGAAGGGGGCATGCAAGTCGATGCTCAAACTCAAAAGTTGTTGCAGTCTAAGGGTATGGTGCCGATAGATAGTAAGTTGGGAATCGATGCATTTTATCGAACATGGCACCAAAAAGAGCATCAGCTGATGCTTCTATATGGGGAGTCACAAGCCATCAGACAGTTACTACTTTCTGTAAAAAAAATCATTGCAAAGCAATCCATAGTTGGGGGAAGTGTGAAAGAGTTACTGCGAGAGGAGATTGCTAAGCAGTTAAAAATCGAATCTCAAGATGTAGAAGATCACGTGGATATGGCTCAATATGGTTTTGATTCGATTGCCATGATTGAGTTTGTTAATAATCTAAACGAGCATTATCAGCTTGAACTTACCCCTACACTCTTTTTTGAACATCCAACCCTACAAGAATTTTCGGATTATCTATCAGATCAAGAATTGGTAATTCCTTCCAAAACAGATGATCTTCAAGAGCAAACAGAAGAGATACACGGTGTTGCTATTATTGGCATGAGTGGTCTTTTTCCGATGGCTAATGATATTGAGGCATTTTGGCATAATTTAGAGCAGGGAAAAGACTGTATTAGAGAAATTCCAGCTGATCGTTGGGATTGGCGTGATTATGAAACGGATGTGAGATGGGGAGGGTTTGTCGATTCTATAGCAGAGTTTGATCCTCTCTTTTTTGGCATTTCACCGCGTGATGCAACCATAATGGATCCTCAGCAACGCTTGTTGATGATGCATGTATACAAGAGTATAGAAGACGCGGGGTATGCGGCAAAAAGTTTAGCTGGAACAAAAACTGGAGTCTTTGTTGGTACTGGCAACACAGGATATAATAACTTGGTGGGAAAAGCAGCTACTGATGGGTCTGCCGCTGCAAATATGAGTCCTTCAGCAGGTCCTAATCGAATCAGCTATTTTCTTGATATTCATGGCCCAAGTGAGCCGATTGATACTGCTTGCTCAAGTTCTCTTGTTGCGATTCACCATGCTGTCAATGCAATTGAAAATGGAAGCTGCGAAATGGCTTTTGCTGGAGGGGTTAATTCATTGATTTTGCCAGAAGTTTACATCACTTTTGACAAGGCTGGAGCTTTGAGCAAGGAAGGGAGGTGTAAGACATTTTCAGACCGCGCAGATGGATTTGCTCACGGAGAAGGCATTGGTATTTTGCTGTTAAAAAGTCTCAATGCTGCTCAAAGAGATGGAGATCATATCTATGGTGTAATTCGTGGGACTGCTGTGAATCATGGAGGGCATGCTACTTCATTGACTACGCCAAATCCCAAAGCACAGACAGCTGTACTCAAAGAGGCTTATCAAAAGGCTCAAATTGATCCGAGTACAGTTTCGTATATTGAAGCCCATGGTACGGGAACAGAGCTTGGGGATCCAGTTGAAATCAGTGGCTTGAAATCAGCTTTTCAAATTGATAAGAGGGTGAAGTCTTGTGGAATAGGATCTGTCAAAACCAATATAGGTCACCTTTCCTTAGCAGCTGGTATTGCGGGAGTAATCAAGGTTTTATTACAAATGCAACACAAAACGCTTGTCAAAAGCTTGCATTGTGAAAATGTTAACCCTTACATCCAATTGGAGAAAACTCCATTTTATATTGTTCAAGAAAAACAGGAGTGGAGGACACAAAAGGGGCAACTTCGGCGTGCGGGAGTAAGCTCTTTTGGTATTGGAGGAGTCAATGCACACGTGGTCATAGAGGAATATCCTTCACAAGAGTCAGTACCATCATCGATTGAAGAGAAGCTGATTATTTTGTCAGCCAAAAATCAGCCTCAATTGCAACAACGCGTCCAACAGCTTTTAGAGGCGATTGAACATCATGAATATAACCTCAGTGATTTAGCTTATACTTTGCAAGTGGGGCGTGATGCGATGGAAGTTCGATTTGGTTTTATTGCACATTCACTTGAGGATATCAAAGAAAAGCTTAAAAAGTTTGAAATACATCAAGTGAGCAACGTACAAAAAATCCAGCAAGGTAATCAGTTAGAATATGAATCTCATAAAAAGCTTTTGGAGTTATGGCTTCAAGGATATTCCATTGATTGGAAACGTTTGTATAAACAAAAAAAGTGCAATCGCATTTCATTGCCTACCTATCCTTTTAAGAAAGATCGCTACTGGGCAGAAGCAGAGCCAGAAAAGGCTATTTTGCATCCGCTGTTACATCGAAACACTTCAGACTTAGAGCGACAACGCTTCACATCGTCTTTTACTGGGAGGGAGTTTTTCCTGAATGATCACAAGATTAAAGGAGAAGCTGTTTTGCCGGGGGTTGCCCACCTTGAAATGGCTCGTACGGCATTTGAGCTTGCCGTTAACCATAGCAAGGAGCAGGCACTTCGGCTTAAAAATTGCGTGTGGATCCGTCCAATTCGCATTGAAGGTAATTCAATCGAAGTGGAGCTAGAGCTGACGCCTCAAAAGAGCGGTGAAGTAACGTTTGAAGTTCAAGGGTACAGTCAAGGGCAAGGACAGTTCTTCTCCTATCAAGAGCGACCAAAAGTTGACATCAAAAAACTGCAAGCAGTATCTCTTTCTAGTCACCTATTTGAAGAGGTTTATAAAACATATCGTCGCATTGGATTTGATTATGGTTCGACCTTCCGCGCAGTGAAACAAGTGGAAGTTGGAGAGAACTTTATTTTAGCTCAGCTCTCTTTAGAATCTCTTCCAAAGGATTTTGTATTGCATCCAGGAATTATGGATTCGGCATTACAAGCTTCAAGTCTTCTCCTAGGAATTGAAGAGAGCAGTTTGATGCTTCCTTTTGCTCTAGATGAAATTGAGATTTATGGACCCTGCAGTTCAAAAATGTGGGTCTACGCTCAACTTGAAAATCAACAAAGACGTTCAATCGCTTTGTGCGATTCTCAGGGGAATATTTGTGTTCAAATCAAAGGGTTGTCTTTCAGGCCAGTGCAACGCCAGCAGCTCTCATTATACAAGCCTCTAGTACATGAAAAGTCAGTTTCCGAGAAAGGGATTCGTTTGATTTATGAATTGCCTGAGATGACTGAGTTAGAGGGGACTTTCTTTGATGAAAGGCCTAAGCCTTTAGCTACTCGGTTTATTAGCTATGGGCGAGAGCTTTTGTCAACAGTCCAGAAACTGATAGCAAAGCGTCCCCAAGAAGAGACTTTAATTCAGCTTATTATTCCTGACCATGAAGGAGCTTTAGGAGGACTTTTAGGTCTTTTAAAAACAGCGCACTTAGAGAATTCCAAGATTGTTGGTCAGTTGATCCGCGTCAAAGATAAGCAATTGAAACTACAAGAAGAGAGCTGGGATGAAGTAGAAGCAGCCGAGCAGCGTATTCCTTGGAAAAAGGGGGGAGTTTATCTCATTGCAGGAGGAGGTAAACTAGGAGAGTTATTTGCTAAAGAGATTACCAAGCACGGAGGGATTCCAATCTTAGCAAGCCGTACATCGAAAAGAGTAATGGATGTGACAGATTCAAACAGCGTCAAACAAGTTGTAGAAGCTATAGTCAAAGAGTATGGCCAGCTCAATGGAGTTATTCACGCAGCAGGAGTGATCAAAGATCACTACATTCATGATAAGAGCGCAGACGAGCTAGAAGAAGTTTTATCACCTAAGGTCAAAGGTGTCGTTAATCTTGACGAAGCGACACAAGATTTGTCACTAGATTTCTTCATTCTCTTCTCTTCCCTTTCAGGAAGTGTAGGAGGAATAGGTCAAGCAGACTATGCAATGGCCAATGCCTTTTTAGATGGCTATGCAGCTACCCGAAATATGCTTTCGATCAATTGGCCTCTTTGGAAAGAAGGGGGCATGCAAGTCGATGCTCAAACTCAAAAGTTGTTGCAGTCTAGAGGAGTTATTCCTCTTGAAACAGACGAGGGTATTGAGTTTCTCTATCAAGCCTATCATCATGGAGGGCATCAATTAATGGTGGTCTCTAAGAAACCTGAGGAAACAGATAAAACAGCGATTACTGAAGATGTCAACACAGATGCTTCGATCGATGAGATCAAATCAAAATTGGTACGAGAAGTTTCAAAGTTACTTGAGATCAATGTCAAAGAGATTAATCCAGACAAAGAGTTCAATGAATATGGCTTTGATTCAATTACACTCACTGAATTTTCAAATAGACTTAATGAGCTCTATCAGCTGACTCTAACTCCAACGATATTCTTTGAGTATCCTACCTTACGTCGTTTTGCGGATTATCTTGCAAAAGAACATCAAGGTCTAATCACTTCTCATAGTCCCCTTAAATTAGAACCACGTGTTAAACGATTCGCAACCCCACAAAAGCAAGTTTCAAGTGAGCAACCAATCGCTATCATTGGAATGAGTGGGCTCTTTCCTATGGCTAACGATCTCGAAACCTTTTGGAGTAATCTTCAACAAGGGCGGGATTGCATCACAGAAATTCCACGGAGTCGTTGGGATTGGCGTGATTATCAAGAGTATACGGATGTAAAATGGGGAGGGTTTGTCGACTCTATTTCTGAATTTGATCCACTATTCTTTGGTATTTCACCTAGAGAGGCAGCGTTGATGGACCCCCAACAACGTCTACTGATGACCTATGTTTGGAAAGCTATTGAAGATGCTGGTTATAGCTCAAAGGCACTTGCAGGAACAAATACGGGCATTTTTGTTGGTACTGGCAACACAGGATATAGTGAATTGCTGGCACGAGCAAATTCAAAGATTGACGGGACAACAGCTGCTAATATGAGTCCCTCGTCAGGTCCAAATCGTATGAGCTATCTTCTTGATATTCACGGTCCAAGTGAGCCAATCGACACTGCTTGTTCAAGTTCGCTTGTAGCGATTCATCATGCAGTCTGTGCTATTCGTGATGGAAGTTGTGAAATGGCTCTTGCGGGGGGTGTGAATACGGTTGTTGCTCCTGAAGGGCATATTGCTTTTGATAAGGCTGGTGCTTTGAGTAAAGAGGGAAGATGCAAAACATTTTCTGACCAAGCTGATGGATTTGCAGTTGGAGAAGGAGCTGGTATCTTGCTTTTGAAAAGATTAGCTGAAGCTGAAAGAGATGGAGACCATATTTATGGTTTAATTCGTGGTTCAGCAGTGAATCATGGCGGCCATGCAAATTCTCTTACAGCACCGAATCCGAAAGCACAAGCAGACTTATTGATTGCTGCCTACAAAAAAGCAGAGGTTGATCCAAAAAGCATTTCCTATATTGAGGCACATGGTACAGGGACAGAGTTGGGTGATCCAATTGAAATCAACGGCTTAAAATCAGCTTTTAAAGATCACACAATGATACCTCGTTCATGTGGGCTAGGTTCAGTCAAAACAAATATAGGGCATCTATCCCTTGCAGCAGGTGTGGCAGGTGTAATCAAAGTGTTATTACAGCTTAAGCATAAAACTCTGGTCAAAAGTTTGCATAGTAAGCAACTCAATCCTTATATACAGCTAGATGGAACACCATTTTACATTGTACAGGAGACTCAAGAGTGGAAAACACATGATGGATTACCACGGCGAGCAGGAGTTAGTTCATTTGGCATAGGAGGTGTGAATGCACACATTGTGCTTGAGGAGTACATTGCTTATGAGCAAATTAAGCCGGCTGCTTCGGAAGCTCTCATTGTTTTATCAGCAAAAAATAAGAACCAGCTCAAAGAGCAAGTGGAACAACTGAGAAAGGCAATTGAACAAAATACTTATGAGCTAGTCGATATTGCCTATACGCTTCAAGTGGGGCGAGATGCTATGGAAAAAAGACTAGCTTTTGTTGCTACATCGATTGAAGACCTTCGATTAAAGCTCAAGAATATCGATCAAGAAGCTTATGTTGGTGAAGTTGAAAATGGTACGCTTCAAGAGTTGATGCAAGACGAGGAGATGCAAGAAGCGATCGAAAAATGGATGCAGCGAAAGAAATATGCCAGGCTTCTTGATTTGTGGGTTCAGGGGTTAAATATTCCTTGGAAAAAACTTTATCCAGGTCAGAAGCCAAAGCGAATTTCTCTTCCAACCTACCCTTTTGCAAAAGAGCATTATTGGATTGAATCAGGATCAGCTAAATCTGATCAAATCCACCCATTGATTCACCGGAACACGTCAGATTTTTCTCAGCAAAGTTTTAGTTCGACTTTTTCAGGGAGTGAGTTTTTCTTTACCGATCACTGTGTGCAACAAGCATGTATTTTACCTGCTGTAGCTTATCTGGAAATGGCTCGAGAAGCATTTACATTAGCAGTGAATGGGATTGATGCGAATCAGAAGATTATCATTAAAAACGTTGTTTGGATGCGTCCTATGTCACCTTCAACAGTAGAGACTGTATTAACCCCTCAAGAAAGTGGGGAGGTTGCCTATTCGATAGGGGATTATCACCAAGGGAAACTAGAATTGTTACCCTTAAAAAAAGAAAATGTCGATCTCGCAACGGCTCTAGCTCAATGTACACAAGGTTCTTTGTCATCAGACGATTGCTATACTCTTTTCCAAAAACTGGGTGTTGAATATGGCCCGGGTCATCAAGTGATTAAGGAGATTCACCTCGGTCTTAACGAGGTGGTTGCAGAATTATCACTTCCCCCTGATATGTGGAGTACACTCAATGATTATGTTTTACATCCTAGCCTTATGGATGGTGCTTTACAAGCTGTTATCGGTCTCATGTTTAATGCGAATAACCAAGAATTTTCCCTCCCGTTCGCATTAGAAGAAGTAGAAGTTCTAAGTTCTTGCTGCCCTAAAATGTGGGTGCATATTCGACGGCGTCTTGAAAATAAAATGCAGAAGCTGGATTTTGAAATTTGTGATGAACATGGAGCTCTTTGTGTTCGTATCAAGGGGCTTGTTTCTAAGGTAGCAGAAGCTCATACCTTTTTACTTACACCCGTTTGGAATCCAATCAAGACTAAGGCTGTTACTATAACACCTGATATAATTTTTGCACCAAAGTCTCAAGAAATAGAATCCTCTGTGGAACTCAAAGAGAGCGTTGAAGAGATTGTTGAACAACTAAAAAACCACCAATGGATCAATCATTTAGTTTGGATTGCTCCGACTCAATGTGAAAATACCATCGCTGCACAAGATCAAGGTGTCTTACAACTTTTTAGGCTGATTAAATCATTGATTTTGTTGGGATATCATGAGCGCAGATTAAACTGGAGTGTGATCACCAGGCAAACCCAAAGTATTTATGAAACCGATTCAGTTGACCCTGACCACGCAGCAGTTCATGGCTTAATAGGGTCTATGGCAAAAGAATATCCTAGCTGGAGTATTCAACTGATCGATTTAGAACACAATATGCCTATTGATTTGGCTTCCTATCCGATTGCTACCAGTAGCGAGACCTATGCATTTCGGCATCATCAGTGGCATCAGCAATCATTGATTCCTGTTCATTATAAAGGAAAGATCGTCTCGCGCTATCAACAAGAAGGGGTCTATGTTGTGATTGGCGGGGCTGGGGGTATTGGGGAAGTTTGGACAGAATATATGATTCGTCATTTTAATGCACATGTCGTTTGGATTGGTCGAAGGAAAAAGGATGTTACTATCCAAGACAAAATTGACAGACTTGAAACCTTAGGTCCACGACCACTATACATTCAGGCTAATGCAACGAATCTTGATGAAATGCAAAGAGCTTATGGGCAGATTAAAGAGTTCTACCCAACAGTCAATGGAGTTATTCATGCTGCAATTATTTTGAAAGATCAAAGTTTACTAAATATGGAAGAGGCAAATTTTAAACGGGTTCTTGATACAAAAGTAGCAACTGCTGTTCATATGGCACAGGTTTTTAAAAATGAGAAGCTTGATTTTGTTCTTTTCTTTTCATCGATGCAATCTTTTGCTAAAGCAGCAGGTCAGAGCAATTATGCAGCAGGTTGCACTTTTAAAGATGCTTATGCTCATTTTCTTAATCGACAATGGAATTGTCCAGTCAAAATCATAAACTGGGGATATTGGGGGAGTGTAGGAATCGTTGCCTCAAAAGAGTACCAGCAAAGAATGGCAAAAGAGGGAGTAGGCTCTATACAACCTCAAGAAGCGATGGAAACACTAGAAAAATTGCTTGGAGGCACACTTTCTCAAATCGTATTACTCAAAACAACATCTCGAGAGGGGCTAGCAGTAGATGAGTCGATAGAAGTTTACTCTGATGAGGAGGCGGTAAGCCGGCATGAACATTGAATAATCGATTCTCTGGAATGCCATCCTGAGAAATCAAGGTTTTGGAGAAATCAGCTGTGCCACAGCTTTCAAGATCTTATCTAGGCGGGCATCACACTTTTTGATCCCTTCTTCCAGATGACTATGGTGAGGATCATGAACACCGCAGTATAGCTTGATCTTTGGCTCTGTTCCAGAAGGACGCACAACAACCTTCGTGCCATCTTCAAGCCAGAGGCAAATCACGTTCGACTTGGGCAGGGTGATTGTCTCTTTGCGGCCACTCTCTAAAAGAAGGCGCGTGTGTGTTTGATAATCCTCAAATGTCGTTACTTTCATCTCATCAAGCATTTTCGGAGGGTTTGTGCGCAAGGTCTGCATCATACTGGCGATGTGATCAAGGCCTTCTTTCCCCTCGAAAGTGAGCGAACTGAGTTTCTCCCGGAAGATGCCATACTTCTGGTAGATCTCATGGAGTAGGTCAACAAGCGTTTTTCCTTGAAGCTTCATCTGTAGAGCCATCTCTGCAATCAGGGCAGCTGAAACAACAGCATCTTTGTCTCTAGCATGCGTTCCAAGTAAGTAGCCATACGACTCTTCGCCTCCAAAAAGAAAATGGTGCTGCCCATCCTCTTCCCACTGCGCAATCTTTTCACCAATGTATTTGAAGCCAGTGAGCACATCGAGGCACTGGGTATTGTTGCGCTCTGCAATGACTCTAAAAAGCTCGGAGGTGACAATGGTTTTGACAAACATCGGCTTTGGCGGCATTTGGTGTGTCTGCGCAAGGGAGCGGCAGATGTGTTCCACAGCCATACAGGCAACTTCATTGCCGTTAAAGAGGTGTGTCTTTCCCTTGTGGCGCACAACAACTCCAATGCGGTCGGTATCAGGATCTGTTCCCATGAGTAGATCTCCCTCTACCTTGAGGAGTTTTTCCATGCCGAGTGTGAGTGCAGCAGCCTCTTCTGGGTTAGGGGACTTGACCGTTGGAAAATCGCCATCGGGTTTTTCTTGCTCTTCGACAAGAGTCAGGTTAGTAAAGCCCCAACTCTTTAGAGCGGGAGGAACCATTGTGATGCCAGCGCCATGAAGGCTTGTGTAGACGACATGAAGTTGTTTCCCTTTCGAATGGTTGTCGCCAGGGTGAAGCTGCAATGCATGGATCGTCTTGAGATAAGCCGCATCAATCTCTCCATCAACCTGATCAATGAGAGGGGAGTTGAAGGGGGCTGTGCGTACAGAAGTGACTCGGTTGACCTCATCGATAATCCCTTTATCGTGAGGAGGCAACACCTGTCCTCCATAATCCCAGTAGACTTTGTAGCCATTGTAATTGGGAGGATTATGTGAGGCTGTGATCATAATGCCAGCGGTACATTTTTTGTGACGCACGCCAAAAGAGACAAGCGGCACAGGGCGGAGTTCTCTGTAGAGATAGACTTGGATGTTGGCAGCTGCAAGTACTTTGGCAGCCTCCTCAGCAAACAGGCGGGAGTTATGGCGGCAGTCATAACCGATGATCACGGAGCCATTTTTCGTCTGCTTATTGATGTAGGTGGCAAGGCCCTGTGTTGCATTGCGGATGGTGTAGACGTTGAGACGATTGGTGCCAACACCCATGATGTTGCGCAAGCCTCCTGTGCCAAAAGAGAGATGTGTGTAAAAGGCGTTGAGGAGCTCTTCGGGATCTTCTTTTTGAAGACGACGCACTTCGTTTTTCGAAGCCTCGTCGTAATCGCCATTCAACCAACTATCGATATTTGCTTGGGTTTGACTATCCATTCTCCATCCGATCTTTAATGGTTTGTAGATCAATGAGCTCAGCTGTGTCATTGATCCCTTCACACTCTTTTGCAGCCTGATTCCATGCTTCCTTGGACCGGAGGTTTTGGGGCCAGAAGGGGAAGGTGCGACACTGTTTTGGGCGCTGCTTGTAGACTTGGCATTTTCCATCTTTGAGAAAGACGCAGTCGTAGCCAGCTTTTTCTGTCAGGGAGTAGCGCTGTCCGATACGGCGGACATAGAGGCGAGAAAAATCAGAGGTGGAAAGTTCTAGAGCTTTTGCCATTGCTTCGATTTCCTCAGGCGTGACCCAGACGTAACCTGGAGCGCCAGTGCAACACTTTCCGCATTCGGTGCAGGAAAACTTGAGTCCTTCCTCGTACCAACACTCACTCGTCATCTTTACGTCTCACGATATCACGCACTCCTGCCACAACAAAGAGGCAGAGCACAACGATACAAACGATAAAAATAACCACGGCTTCTCGGTCAATCATAGCGATGGACAACGGGGTGTTTAGCATCATCGAGGTACCTAGAAGTGAAAACAATCACAAGATAACACGCCTCTTCACCCTTGTAAAGAGGTTGATTTGTGTAGCGCGCCTCAGATGTTTCTAGAGAAAAGAGCAGGGCGCACTCTTGCTCTTGAAGCTCAACAAGATTAGTCTGCTCAATACGTACAAGGCGCAAGGGTCTTTCTCCCGTCAGTTCAAAAGCAATTTGAGCTAGCTGCCTTTTGCGGATCAGCATGACGACATCTTGCCCAGCTTTCAGCTGTTTGATCTCTTTTGGGGAGAGAAGATCTTCAAAAACAATTTCACCATGTTTTTGGAAGTAAGTTCGTTGTTGGGCAGAGACGGCAAAACGCATGAGGCCATTGTAGCAAAGAGATGACTACTAGTCTATAGGTCTGCTTGGCCATGACCGTTTTTGTGATGACTTCATTTCTACAAGCATCACTTCAAGCGGTTCTTGAGACGATTTCGTTGTCGGACCTTCGAGTATTTGCCCATTTAACCCAATAATCATTTGAGTATTTGTGATTTTTAACGGCATGTCTGGCAAAATTTTCGTTTTCCATACCGACACCAATTCGTTTTCAAATTGGAGCTCACGATTTGACTTGTTCATTGACTTCCCCTTAACTATAGTAAAAAGCAAACATGCAAATTTCCAGAGCCGAAACTTTGAAAACTTGCATGTTTAATAGTATTCCTACATGAATGATTAAAATTTTTATTGCAAGTCTATGGAGCATTTTTTTTCAAAAAAGAGCGAAATTGAATCAAAACTCAACTATTGCTTTCAAAAACCAGAGCTTTTATTTCTCGCTTTTGTTCATCGCTCCTACTGGAATGAAAACCAACAGAGTGTGCAGGAGCATAACGAGCGGCTCGAATTTCTCGGTGATTCTGTCCTCGGACTGATCATTGCTGACTACCTCTACTGCTCCCTTCCAGATGTCGATGAAGGAAATCTCTCTCGCTTGCGTGCACAACTCATCGATGCCCCAGCTTGCGCTGCTTACATCCAGCACATTGAACTTGAAGAGTATATTTTACTTGGCAAGGGTGAACAGACGAATCAAGGGAAAGGGCGTGAATCGATTCTGGCCGATCTTTTTGAGGCGATTATAGGAGCCATCTATTTAGATGGAGGTTTTCAAGCCGCAGAGAAATTTATCCTGAGTCACTTTGCTTCAATCATTGAAGAGCGCGTAAAAAAACCGCTGCGCAATTGGAAAGCAGACTTGCAAGATTATACTCAGAGAACCTTTCACGAGACGCCAGAGTATGAAGTGTTAGAAGAGTCGGGACTTGCGCATGAAAAAGTCTTTCGCGTTTCCGTCTCCGTTCAAGCGCGACAGCTAGGCGTGGGAGAGGGGAGTTCGAAAAAAGAGGCCCAGGTAGACGCAGCAAAAAATGCATTGGAGCAATTGTGAACGATTCCCAAAACCAGTTTATGCAGAGGTCTTTATGAAAACAATTTGGTGTTGTAGTGAGTGTGGACATAACCAGTCCAAATGGTCGGGTCAATGTCAGCAATGCCAAGAGTGGAACACCTACCATGAAGAGGAGCATATTGAGAGTCGTTTCGAAACGAAACAAGAGGTTAAAGCTGTCCGCTTAAAAGATGTCTCGCTGGAAGACGCTCCCCGCATTCAAACCAATATTTCTGAGCTCGATCGCTTATTAGGAGGAGGTATTGTCAAAGGATCACTCACCCTTGTTGGAGGAGAT
This sequence comes from uncultured Chlamydiaceae bacterium, assembly GCA_942490925.1. Taxonomy (GTDB): domain Bacteria; phylum Chlamydiota; class Chlamydiia; order Chlamydiales; family JAAKFR01; genus CALNYX01. The sequence continues at coordinate 63,881 of CALNYX010000017.1, forward strand.
CCAGGCATTGGCAAATCCACCCTCCTGTTGCAAGTATCCCAAGCAGTCGCCCAGCAAGGGCTTGTTGTGCTCTATGTCTGTGGTGAGGAGTCGGTGATGCAAACTTCACTGCGCGCTGCCCGCCTCAACGTCAAGAGTGATAATCTACTTCTACTTTCTGAAACAAATTTTGCAACGATCAAGCAGCAGATCGATGAAGTGAAGCCCGACCTCCTAGTCATCGACTCGATTCAAATCATCTACAAAACAGAAATTCCCTCAGCTCCAGGCTCCGTAACCCAAGTACGTGATTGCGCAACCGAATTCATGCATCTAGCCAAAGGGCGCAATATCTCAACTTTTCTCATCGGGCACGTCACCAAGTCTGGCGAGATAGCAGGCCCTCGTATTCTTGAGCATATCGTTGATACTGTCCTCTATTTTGAAGGTGAAAAACAGCACAATTATCGCATGCTTCGCGGCATTAAAAACCGTTTTGGTTCAACAGACGAAGTCGCGGTCTTTCAGATGGGACTCTGTGGGCTTGATGAAGTGACCAATCCCTCTCAAGTCTTTTTGGAAGAGCGGATCAAAGGAAACAGCGGTTCGGTGATTATCCCCACAATTGAAGGGTCACGTCCTATTTTGGTCGAGGTACAAGCGCTGGTTACAGACTCAGCTTATAGCTCTCCTTCCAGAAGATGCACTGGGTTTGATTCGAATCGCCTAGCCTTGCTCCTAGCAGTCCTTGAAAAACGCGTCGGCTATCAATTGAATAATCGCGACGTCTTTGTCTCCGTTGCAGGAGGGATGAAGATTTTAGAGCCTGCCATTGATCTGCCTGCGATGGTCGCCATCAGCTCATCACTTACCAATCGAAAGATCGATCCTGAAACTGTTGTCGTTGGAGAGGTAGGCCTTGGAGGTGAGGTGCGGACCGTCTCGCGGATTGAAGCACGTGTTAAAGAGGCGCGTCAGATGGGCTTTTCTCGCTGCATCATTCCAGAGCGCAACAAGAAAGGGTTGAAAAGCGACATTGAAATCATAGGAGTTCAGAGTGTTGAAGAAACAATCCACGCCTTGCTTGATTAAAGTTGCGGCTCGAAGTTCCAATTTGTCTAAAATGCAGTGCCAAGAAGTACTTGAAGCATTGCCCCAAGTCGAGTTTGAACTCATCTTCGTTAAAACCCACGGTGATCTCGACAGGAGCACTTCATTACGCACCCTTGGCGCAACCGATTTCTTCACGCGCGAGCTCGATCAGATGGTGCTCAATTATGAGTGTCAAATTGCCATTCATTCAGCAAAAGATCTGCCCGATCCGCTTCTCAAGGGGTTGAAAATTGTTGCTATTACAAAGGGGATCGACCCTTCTGATGTCCTTGTCACAGAAGCACTCAAACCAGGGATGGTTGTCGCGACCTCCTCTGAAAGAAGAGAAGAGGCTGTGCGCCAACTTGTAGATGCACACTTTGTCGACATTCGAGGCACCATCGAAGAGCGCCTCGAAAAGTGGAAAAAAGGAGAAGTTGATGGCGTTGTCATTGCTAAAGCAGCGCTTATCCGCCTTGGGATCGAAGTTCCCATGATCGAGTTGCCAGGAGAGACAGCTCCTTTACAGGGTAAACTGGCTATTGTTGCAAGAGAAGATGATCACGAGATGGAAGAGCTATGCAAACCGCTTTGTACACAGGCTTAGATCCAGCTCGCTGGGCATCAGACAAAAAAATTGTCCATCTCCCGCTAATTCAGATTAAGCCTCGCCCGATTCCAAAACTCTCAAGCTATTCTCATATTCTATTCACCAGTCGTTCAGCTGTGCAGATCTTTTGTGCTCAGCACAAGCCTACTGGGACTATTATCGTTGTGGGAGAAGCGACAGCAGAAGCTTTGCAAATTTTTGGTTTAGAAGCATCACACGTGGCACCAATTGCCTGTGGGGAAGGCGTGGTTGAACTGTTAAAAAACCTGACAATTGAGAAGTTGCTCTATCCCCATGCAGCCAAAACACGCTCTTTGATCAAAACCTACCTAGAATCTCTAGAGATCCAACACCAAACGTTTATTCTCTATGATACAGTCACACATCCCTATCAAACATTGCCAAAGCTCTCGCAGTTTGACGAGATTATTTTCACAAGTCCCACAACGGTGGAGGCATTCATAGAGCTATATGGAGCATTGCCAACAGACATTGAATTGCGAGCAATTGGCCCAGTTACTCAGCGTTTTTTGAGGAGTGTCTCCTAAGCTTGCGTTTTTCAAGGACTTCTTGAGTCGATAAAAACGGTCACTTCCTTGATTTGACGCTTTTTGATTGTTCTTTCAGGTTTCAAGAATTTGACATGAAAAGTCAGCGTATCGCTCTTCTCATCGTAGCGCGGCTTTGTGAGATCGACTGGGTATTCTGAGTAGTCGGTCACTCCTTCTTGGTAGAAGACAACGCCCATACTTGGAGGGGAGTCAAGATTCTCATTCCACTTTTTGATGAAAAGCGAGAGAAGTAAAGAGCCCCCAGATCGTTCAGGGCGATCTGTGAAATAAGCAACAGTTTGATTCACATGGTTAAGAGTGAGTTCTCCCTCCATGGTGCCTTGCGCATTAAATTGCGCAGACTTGGCATGAATCACAAATAGTAGATCATCTTGTTTTTTCTCTTTGGGCTGAGATTGACAACCAGCAAAGAAGAGCAATAAAAGCATGGGGTAAATATAGCGCATGTTTTTTTGATACCAGAACCTTTTTTTTTGCGCCAAAAAAAAATTCTTGATACAACGGAGAGTATGACAAGATCACTTCTGTTTCTACTTTCATTTTGTTTTTTAGTTAGCTGTAGCTCACAGGGTGAGCACCCCTTTGAAAAGCAAGAAAAGCGCCTCTATTTGATTCATGCGAAGAAAGGTGTTTTTGAATATCACAAAACGCGTGGTAAATACGCAGAGTTGATTCTTGGTGACGTGAGTCATTCTGTGACTTTTTTTTCTGGTGAAGGGGAACGTCATGCGGGAGCAATGCCTTTAGAAGACTTTTTGGTTGAGTGGAAGCATGCTAAAAAAGAGTTTCATGAGATTCCGCCCGTTTCTGGTTTTATTTTCTTTGAGGGGAGCGACAAGAAATATCATGATATTTCTGTTGAGTTGCGTAAGCCAGAGTATGATGCGGCCCATGATGCACTCAAATTCAACATCTTCTTTCTCAGCGGTGATTTTACCGAAGAGACGATCGACGAAGTCACCATCTTCATCGACTGGCAAAAAAGCTGATTTGAGCGAGTGTGTTGAAAAAATCAAGTGAGCGGTCCTTTTTGAATCTTTTTCCTCCATATAAACGATCTCTCGCTTGCCGTGTCAAATACTCTGCCAGCGCTCAGGATCGTGTATCTGGAGAAAAAATCTCAAAATTCTTTCTTTCAATTCAGATAAAAAGCAGTCAAAACGCTCAGAAATTTGAGTTATTCAACAACGTCGATTTGAGTCGACTCTATCAAAGCAATTAGACGAAAAGCCTGAATATTTGGTATGCTGCTTATTCATCAAATAACACGATTGGTGTATGAAAGTAGGTATTACAGGCAGTAGGGGTGTCTTAGGAAAAATTCTTTTAAGGAAATTATCAGCAGTTGCTGAGATAGATTGTTTTCCTGGGGATATTCGGAAAAAGGAAGACATTCTTGAATGGCTTGAAGGAAAAAGCTTTGATGCTATTTTTCATTTGGCTGCCATTGTCCCTGTGAATCAGGTTAATGATGACCCTTTTGAGGCCTACAAGATCAATGTAGGCGGCACACTCAACCTACTTGACTCCTTGAAAGAAAAGCGCATAAAGCCTTGGATTTTTTATTCCAGCTCTAGCCATGTGTATAAAAGTTCTGTCAAACCTTTAAACGAAAATGATCAGATCAAACCGTTAAATATCTACGGTGAATCCAAGTATTTTGCTGAACGCATCTGTGAGGGGTTTAGGACATCACACGATTATAAGGTATGTATAGGCAGAATCTTTAGCTTTTACCATGATACCCAAAAATCATCGTTTTTATACCCTGCTATCAAGCGACGCCTAAGAAGTGAAGATCTCTCTAAACCCTTTTTCCTCATGGGAGCAAAAAATATCCGAGATATTCAAAATGCCGAAACCGTTGTTGATCACATGATCAAACTGATGAATGTCGGTTATGATGGGACCGTAAATATTGGAAGTGGAAAAGAGACCACTATTGAAGGATTTGTAAAAAGTCTCTCTGAAAAAGAACTTAAGATTGAGTCTAATCCAGAGGAAATAACCTCATTTTTAGTCGCAGACACTACTAAACTTAACCAAGTGCTAAATACATGAGTGTATCTATTGTCATACCCACTTTCAATCGAGCAGAATTTCTTAAAACTGCCATTGATTCTGCTTTAGAGCAAACATACCCTTGTGAAATCGTAGTTTCTGACCATGGAAGTACAGACAATACCCCCAGTGTCGCAAAAGCATACGGGGATAAAATCAACTATATCAGACGAGATAAAGACGAAGGCGTTCATTTTGCTTGGTTAGATGGAGTCATGAATGCTACTGGAGAGTATATCCATTTCAATTACGATGATGATTGGATGGCTCCCACTTACATTGAAAAGACAGTTAATCAACTCGAAAAAGATGTTGCGGTTGTATTTAGTCCAGCAACTATCATTGATCTAGAAGGCAAAACTCTCGATGTAGAGTTTAAAGATCGCTTTGAAACTGGAGTCCATCCAAAACGCCTATTAGAAAAGCACTTGCTTCGGAAGGACACACTCATTTCACCAGGCTGTTGCTTGCTGAGAAAGAAAGACCTATTGGACTGGCTATTTATAGGAAATGTGCCAGGCTCTAGGTTTAACTATAAAGGCGTTGGACCAGACTTATTGTTTTCTTTAGGCCCCCTGTTAAGCTATCCAAAATTTGGATTTGTCAATGAGCCCCTGGTCTATTTTCGTGCTCATCCAAATTCAATCACCATTGATTCAAGGGCAGACAAAACAAAACGTAAACAAATTAAGCGAGCTTATAGCGAATCCAAAAAATTCTACTTAACGCTAAAATTATTCCGTTTTTTTCCATTACAAGATGGGATTTTCTGGTTTTTTAACCACGTGATTTTATTCCCTGAAAAACTCACACGCAAATTTGGAGTGCGCAAATGAGAGCTTATGACATCAAGCTTGCTGAAGATACAATTAGTGAAACAGAGCTATCTGACCTTGCAGCGTGGATTGTTTCCGGAGCTAGGTTAACTAAGGGGAGTTTAACCAAGAAGTTCGAACAACAGTTTGCTCACTACCTTGGGACAAAGTATGCAGTCTATGTCAATAGCGGCTCATCTGCCAACCTACTCATGTTAAGCTCACTTGTAGAAGGAGGCTATCTAGATAGAAAAGTGGCAATTGTTCCTGCAGTGTCGTGGATTACGACACTTTCACCTTTTTTGCAACTAGGATTCGAAACGCATCTATGTGATTCAGAGATGGATACACTTGGTATGGATCCGGAGCATTTTGAAGCATTGTGCAAAAAACATCGTCCCTCAGTAGCAATCCTCGTACATGTTTTAGGCCATTCAAACAAAATGGAGCAGCTGCTTGAGATTTGTGAAAGATACAACGTGATTCTTCTAGAAGACTCTTGTGAGGCATTAGGTACAACTCATCAAAATAGCAAGCTTGGAAGTCTTGGCAAGGCAGGGTCCTTTTCATTTTATTATGGGCATCATCTCTCGACAATTGAAGGGGGAATGGTAACGACGAATGATAACAAGCTCTATAACTACATGCTTTCAATAAGGTCACATGGTTGGGCAAGAGATGTTGAGGATGCTTATAAAACAGAGTGGTCTGATGCATTTAACGTGGATGAGTGCAGAGACCTATACACCTTCTACAATACAGGGTTTAACTTGCGCTCGACAGATCTAAATGCTTTTCTAGGCATCTCACAGCTAAAGAAAGTGGATGCGATTGTCCAAGCTCGAGAGCAAAATTTTAAACAGTATGCCCATAAATTAGGTGAGAAATTTTATGTTCAGCAGAGCAAATGCGGAACCTTATCGAGTTTTGCTTACGGAACCTTTGTCGAAAACCGCCAAGAAGTTTACCGCCATTTACTCAGCAAAAATATTGAGTCACGCCCTCTGATATGTGGGAGTTTAGGTCGGCAACCCTTTTGGATTAAGCGCTTTGGTGCTACACATTTGCCTGTTGCAGATCAAGTTCATGATTATGGAATCTACTTGCCTAACCATCTGCAGCTCAACTCGGATAAAATTGATTATATCACAGATTGTTTTAGTGAAGTTGCTATCCCAAAATCTGTTAATCAGCAGCTTATTAAAACTTCTTAGGGAGCTCAGAGTTGCAATCGTGGTCATTATTCTTGGAAGAAAAATAAAATGTAAGGTAGGATCGTTCTCAAAAAGGAGACTTTCATGACATTCACCCTTCCAGAACTTCCCTATGCTTACGATGCACTTGAACCAGTTATCAGCGCTGAGATCATGCAAATTCATCATCAAAAGCATCACAATGCTTATGTCACGAACCTCAATGCTGCCCTTAAAAAGTATGCAGAAGCTGAGAGTAAAGGGGATTTGGATGCGATGATTGCCTTGCAACCAGCTATCCGCTTCAATGGAGGTGGGCATCTCAATCACTCTCTTTTCTGGGAAAATTTGGCTCCAAAGAGCGATGCTGGAGGCGAGCCTCCTCATAAAGAGCTTGCCGATGCCATCGATGCTCGTTTTGGTTCCCTCGAAGCTTTCATTGAAAAATTTAATAGCAAAACGGGGCCTGTTCAAGGCTCTGGCTGGGGCTGGCTCTGCTTTTCTAAGGAGAGTAAAAATCTGATGATTATGACATGTGCCAACCAAGATCCACTATTTGCCACCACAACACTGATTCCTCTTCTAGGGATTGATGTCTGGGAGCATGCCTACTACCTCCAATACAAGAATGCCCGCCCAGAATATCTAAAAAATATTTGGCAAGTAATTAACTGGGCTGTTGTCTCTGAGCGCTACGCTAAGGCCAAGACATGCTGTGGTTGCAGTCATTGACTGGATGCCCATTAATAGGGTATAATGGTTGATTATGCGATTATTTTCTCGGGATAAACCGAAAATCAAGATTCAGAAAGAGAAGGCCGACGGGTTTAGCGGGTGGCTGAAATGCACCCATTGTCAGGAGATGATCCATGCCAATGAGCTCAAGGGGAATAGCAATTGCTGCCCTAAGTGCGACTACCACTACCGCCTCTCTGCCAAAAAACGAATCGAAAGCATTGTTGACAAGGATTCTTTTGAATTGCTCTTCGATGAGATCAAACCTGTTGATGCCTTAGAATTCGTTGATAGCGAGCCCTACCCAGATCGCCTTGAGAGATCAAAGGAGCGTTCGGGCAACTCAGAGGGGATCATGACAGGTCGCTGCCTGATCGACCAAAAGCCCGTCGCTCTAGCCGTTTTTGACTTCAACTTTATGGCTGGCTCAATGGGGTCAGTTGTGGGGGAGCGACTCACTCGTCTAATCGAGTATGCCCTTCAAGAAAAAATTCCTTTAATTACCGTTTCGGCTTCTGGGGGGGCTCGCATGCAAGAGTCGATTCTCTCACTTATGCAGATGGCCAAAACCTCAGCAGCCCTTGCTAAGCTCCATGAAGCTCGCATTCCCTACATCTCAGTTTTGACCAATCCAACGTCAGGTGGAGTGACAGCTTCGTTTGCATCGCTTGGAGATATCATCATTGCAGAGCCTCAAGCGCTCATCTGTTTTGCAGGCCCACGTGTTGTAGAGCAAGTGATTCGACAAAAACTCCCTCCTGGGGCGCAGAAGTCAGAATTCTTGCTTGAGCACGGAATGATCGATTGCATCGTTACACGTCACGAGATGCAGAAAAAACTCGCTCTTTTCTTAGACTATTTGATTGACAGTTGATCCTGATTTGTACATGATCCATCCCATGGATTTAGAAGTACTAGTCAATGCTCAAGAAGACGTTTCTATGCCCGTCTATTCATCAGAAGAGGCTGCTGGAGCAGATGTGCGTGCTCATCTCAAAGAAGCAGTGGTCCTTGCAGCTGGCGAGTCAACGCTTATCCCAACAGGTCTTCACTTTGAAATTCCAACCGGCTTTGAATTACAGATTCGTCCACGTAGTGGCCTTGCGCTCAAACACCAAATCACACTCCTCAATACTCCTGCTACAATCGACTCCGATTATCGCGGTGAAATCAAGGTGATCCTGATCAATCACGGGAAAAAACCATTCGTTATTGAACCCAATATGCGTATCGCCCAATTTGTATTTGCCCCTGTCTGCCGCGCCTCTTTTATTCGTGCAGAGGCTCTTTCTGAGAGTGGAAGAGGGTCGGGCGGTTTTGGACACACAGGACTGAACTGACTACCATGTTTCCCAACCGCTCTTCTGATCGAAATCAGCTCATCATTTCCAAGTATTTGGATCCCAAACTCATACTCTCTTTAGATGAAGTTGATGAAAGAAACGCGGCTCTTCAGCTCCTTGTCGAAAGACTAGACGCAGCGCATAAACTCAAGGACCGACAGATCTTTTACGATGCGATTCTCCAAAGAGAACAGATCGTTTCAACAGGCATTGGGATGGGCGTTGCGGTTCCACACGCTAAGCTTCCTGGTTACAAAACCTTTTTTATTGCAATCGGCGTTCACCAAAAGGGGATTGCTTGGGATGCACTTGATGGATTGCCTGTCCGCCTTGTCTTCATGATTGGCGGCCCAGACGATCAACAGACTGAATATCTACAACTTCTTTCTCATCTGACACTTGCAATTAAGGACGAAGAGCGTCGAAAAAAAATGTTGCAATTGAAAAATCCAGAAGACATGATGGCCCTCTTCAAGGGGATCTAAAAAAAAAATACGGATAGATTCATGGATTTAAAGGTCAAAGATGTCGCTGAGTTACTCTCTTTTTCGGAGGAGAAAATTCACAATTTAATTTCTGAAGGAAGTCTTCCTGCTTACCGTCTTAATAATGAATACCTATTCAATCGGATGGAGATTGAAGAGTGGCTTTTACAAGAGAAGATAGAGATTGCGGGCAGCGGCAACATGCAATTTAGTCTTTTCAGAGCGCTATACCGAGGTGGCGTGATGCGCAATGTGAAGGGGGAGACAAAAGAAGAAGTTTTCCATGCTGTCATGCAAGAGATGAGCAACCGTTTTGATCTTGATGCCGACGTGTTGACAGAGCTCTTTTTAGATCGAGAAAAGATGATGCCAACAACTTTAGGGCACGGAATTGGTGTACCACATACGCGTGACTTTTTGCTCGACACACACTTCGATGTAATCTTTGTGGCCTACTTAGACAAGCCACTTGAATATGGCGCCTTAGATGCAGAGCCCGTGCAGACACTCTTCTTTCTATTTGCGGCTCAAGATCGCAATCACCTCAATTTGTTGGCAAAAATTGCACATCTAAGCTCAAGCGAGAAGAGTCGCAGCTTCTACAAGACTCAGCCTTCAAAAGAAGATTTACTTGACTATGTCAAGGAGTGGGAAGGTCAACTCAAGCATTAACTTGACAATGGCCAATTAACATCTATTCAGAGTTTTCTTTAGTTCCCTTCATTTTGCCCAAGTTCTATAATCGCTGGCATTATGAAAAAGACAGTTGTTGTAGGGATGTCTGGTGGGGTCGACTCCTCGGTCACAGCCCTCCTTTGTAAGGAGAGGGGCTACCGAGTTATCGGCCTTTTTATGCGTAATTGGGAGGAGGATGACAAGTGTCCTGCTACTGCCGATTATGAAGATGCTATGGCTGTTGCTGGCGCTCTAGATATTCCTTGTTACACCGTCAATTTCGCCCAAGAATATTGGGATGGAGTCTTTTCCCGCTGTCTCAAAGATTATGCAGCTGGCTATACACCTAATCCAGATATTCTTTGTAACAAAGAGATCAAATTCAATATTTTCCTTAAAAAAGCTCTCGATCTTGGTGCTGACTACCTAGCTACCGGACACTACTGCCGTGTGATACGCAAGGGGAGTAAATATTCTCTTGGAAGAGGGATTGACACCAACAAAGACCAGAGCTATTTTCTCTATACACTAAAAGAAGAAACTTTGAAAAAGGTGCTATTTCCTGTTGGGGATCTCACAAAAAAAGAGGTGAGAGATCTAGCCATGACTGCTAATTTAGCAACGGCTAAGAAACGAGATAGCACAGGGATCTGCTTTGTTGGTAAGCGAGATTTCAAAGACTTTTTGACCAACTATCTGCCCAAAAAAGAGGGGCGCTTTGAAACCCTTTCAGGCAACACCGTTGGTAAACATGATGGTATCGCTTACTACACCATTGGACAGAGGCGAGGACTTGGCATCGGTGGTCCGGGTAAGCCTTGGTATGTCGTTGGCAAAGATGTCGATCGCAACGTTGTACTCGTCGAGCAAGGGGAAGAGAATCCCGCTCTTTTTGAGAAAAGCCTAGTGGCTTATGAAACGACTTGGGTGAATCGTCCTCCGAAGTTTCCATTCAAATGCACAGCTAAAGTGCGTTACCGCTCACCTGATGTTTCCTGCACTATCCTATCACAAGATGTTGATCGCATTGAGGTTGAGTTTGATGAGCCCCAAAAGGCCATCACCTCCCACCAATCCATCGTCTTTTATCAAAACCAAATTTGCTTAGGTGGCGCCATCATTGAGTGATGGGGGCTTTGTCTGAAGGGGATTTTGGATCTTTTGACCTCATATAAACGATCGCTCGCTTGCTTTGTAGTGAATTCAGTTTCAAAAGCTACAAACTAACCTCATCTTGCTTCATCAGAGATCATGCTCCTTCTCATTGACTACCAGTAGTCAATATCGAACTCCGCATTTCCTCTGATTTTGCAATCTGAGTCAATTTTGTAGCTTTTGAAATTGAATTCACTACATTACTCACACTATCTGCGCTCGCGATCGGGTATCTGAAACCAAAATTCCAAAATGTTGTCTATTCATTCTGAATAAAAATGCGTCCTATTTCATTTGAGTATAGGCGTATTGGGCGAAGGAGAGGGAACAGGTGAAAGCTGGAGAAACGGCGTTGAGAATGTGTGTGCTGCGTTTATCCCCCTCAATGACAAAATCTTGAACGAGCTGACTCGTTTTTTTATGCAGCAACTGCGCGCGGATACCTGGCTTTGTGAACTCAGTAAAGCCTTCAGGGTCAATCGAAGGGATCATTTTTTGCGCAAGAGAGACAAAATAGCTGCGGCGATATTTGCGCATCTCTTCAAAAGCAAGGTTTCGAAAGCCAAATGCATTGCTTGCAAAGAGTTTGGCTTCATAACCGAGGATATTGAAAACCTCAAGGGCATGGAAGCGCGCTAGGCCTGCATAATTCTCACGCCAAAAAGCGGGGATAGCTGTCGGCCCTATCTTAATATCGCCTGAGGCAGTTTTGGTGAAGTGCACGCCAAGGAAGGGGTTATTGAGATTTGGCACGGGATAGATGTTGGTTTTGACATCACTCTTGTTCTTTGTGTACTTCAAATAGAGTCCCTTGAAGGGAAGAATGGTATACTCTTTTCCAAAGCCATAATCTTTGGCAATTTTGTCAGCATAGAGCCCAGCGCAGTTGATCAAATGCTTCGCTTGAAAGTTGCCTCGGCTCGTTTCAATCACTGTTTGCCACCGTCCCATGTAAAGTGTATCGAATGAGAATTCGACGCCCTGGGCTAACAAATCCTCTTTGAGATGATGACACACTAGCTTCGGATCAATACTTGCTGTGGTAGGGGAGTAGAGTGCTTGCTTGTGTGTTGCGACATTTGGTTCAATCTCCTGCGCATGCTCTTTGCTAATCAACTGAACTTGTGCACCATTTTGATCCCCACGTTTTTTAAGCTCGTGCAATTGCTCGAGTTCATGTGCATTTTGAGCAACTACGAGCTTACCACATGCATTGATCGGAATGCCTTTATCCTGGCAATAAGCTTTTAGCATTGTATTGCCTTGGGCAGTGAGCCGCGCTTTTAGACTGTTTGAGGTGTAGTAAAAGCCAGCATGTAAGACGCCGCTGTTACGTCCTGAGGCATGCTCAGCCTCCTGTTTCTCTTTTTCAAGAATGAGAATAGAAGCTTTTGGATGGTGTTTGCGAATTTCTCGTGTAAGGGCAAGACCGAGAACTCCAGCACCAATTATAATAAAGTCATACTTCTGCATGGGGAAATAGGTTAGCGTAGGGTTAGATGAATGTCAAACTGATGACACTATCTAGTATAGCAATCCAAATAGGTATAAAGGGATGGTCTGCTTTGTACCAACAAGAATATCATCTGCAATGACAAACCCATTTGGTTCACCTTTAATTTGCTTGGTGTTTTTATTTTTACCACCTACCTCAAAAATGGAATCTTTGATTTTGAAATCTCCTTTTTTGCTGTGATAAATGGGAATGCCTATATTTTGGATTTGATTAACAATAAACGTTTCACGCACTTTTCCTCTCGCTTGATCGGGTACGAGTGCAGTATAGGCCATATGAATGAGATTGGTATTCTCGGGGTACATTTTGATTGGATTTTTCAATGAGGCTTGTCCAGAGCTGCTCGTATAAATGAAACGGATTAACCCAGCTTGCTGCAGATATCTCAAATAGTTAGAAACAGTCTCAAAGTCTTTACCTAAAATTTTAGCTAGTTTTGAAGCATTGAGCTCTCCTGGGCAAGAGTTGATCACAAACTTGAATAGTTTCTCAATGATAGAAAGTGAAGTTGTTTTCAAAGAGTGCAACGTTCCAATATCCTCATAGACTGTCATCTGAACAGCATTCTCTAAAGATTGAAACCGCTCATGATCTTGTGTGAATCCCTGAAAAAAAGGATAGTATCCAATTTTGATATAGGTGTTAAAATGCTTTAAAACTTGTTGCACATCCAAGCTTTGCGCAATTTCCAAATGCGAGGAAAGGATCTGCTCAAATGTCAAAGGTGCTACAGTTTGTCCACAATAAAATTCCAAATATTCTCGAAATGAAAAGCCGCTTAGATGATGCAAGAAAACTCTTCGTGACAAGTCATATTTCCCCTGAATTAAATCAATCATCGAGCTTCCAGAAAAGAAAATTTGGAAAGATGAATAGATATCCGCGATATTTTTTAACTCTGCTCGCCAATTTGGATATTTATGAATCTCATCGATGCAAAGTAGACGAACATCTGTCTGTTTGTAGAGGTAGTCGATAAGATCAATCAACTTATTTTCCAGAAAGAAGAGATTGTCTGCGGAGATATAGAGAGCCTTTCTTTTTTTTGCCCCGTTATCAATGGCATAGCGGATAAGAAAGGTTGTCTTTCCAGCTCCTCTTGCCCCAACTACTCCAGTAATATTCTTGTTTTTTATAATGGAGTCGAATTGAGCACGCCAGTAGAAGGGCCTTTTTTCAAATTGCTCAACAATAATGCGTTGAGTTTCAAATAGTTTTTCCATGTAGCCTCTATTAGGTTATATCCTAATAATATCATATGTTTTATTAGGCTGCAACCGAATAAAATAGCCTCAATTATTAGGGTGTAGCCTAATAATGTGGTTGACTCTTTAAGACGACGAGGTCAACTTCGACCTCTTCAAAATCCAACTCACCATCTTTGATTTTGATGATGTAGTCAGGAACCTGATGTGTGCATTTTTCAGAGGTTCCTTTAGGGGTGGGCCAGGAATTAACCAACTTCATTGTAGGTTAAACCAGAGATTTATTCTTTCTTGCTTACTGAGTATTGGTGTTAAAAATAAACTATTATTTAGTTTAATAGTGAGGTTTGATTCTGTTTTTTCAGTTCTAAATGAACGATTCTTCCTCTAAGCTTCTATTTTTTTAGAAAAACAAAGGAAGCAAATGACAATTCGACATGACTGGATGCTAGAAGAGCTTCAGGAAATCTATAATCAATCACTTATGATGTTAGTTTCTCAGGCGCATAGGGTGCACAAGCAGTGGCACACAGTTGGTGAAATTCAGGTATGCAGTTTGATTTCTGTAAAGACAGGAGGGTGTCCTGAAGACTGCAAGTACTGCACACAATCAGCGCGTTATCAAACATCTGTACCAGCCCAACCGATGATGGAATATGAGTCTGTCATATCACAAGCAAAAGAGGCAGTGAAGCAAGGTGCAACCCGTATTTGTTTAGGCGCAGCATGGAAAGAAGTGCGTGACTCTAAGCAATTTGATCATGTGCTTGAGATGGTAAAAGGGATTAATGCGTTAGGAGTAGAGGTCTGTTGTACACTCGGAATGGTAAAAGAACATCAGGCAAAGCGGCTGAAAGAGGCGGGGCTGTATGCCTACAATCATAACCTAGATTCATCTGAAGAGTTTTATAGAACGATTATCTCGACTAGAACCTATCAACAAAGATTAGACACTCTAGATGCAGTTGAAAAAGCGGAGTTGAGTGTTTGCTGTGGTGGCATTATTGGGATGGGGGAAGAACCAGTAGACCGATTAAAATTATTGCAGACACTTGCAAATCGTGATCCCCAGCCAGAGTCTGTACCTATCAATCAACTGAGTCAAATTCCCGGAACTCCGCTTGAGGATCAACCTGAACTCGCTGTTTGGGAGATTATCCGTCTTGTGGCATTAGCGCGTATTGTATTGCCAAAAGCAATGGTCCGCCTATCGTGCGGTCGGATTAAGATGTCCTATTCAGAACAGATGCTTTGTTTTTTGGCAGGTGCTAATTCGATTTTTTCCGGAGAAAAACTGTTAACAGTTGCGAATACCTCAATTGATCACGATGCAGAGATGTTTCAACTTTTGGGGCTCAAAAAACGGCAAGCTTTTCATGAGACAGATTAAGGAAAGATTACAGAAACGCGAGCTGCATGGAAATTTGCGAACACTACCTATAACACGATGTGGGGTCGATTTTGCATCGAATGATTATCTTGGGTTGGCAAGTTCTATGCATTTTTCAGAAATGGTGATAGAAGAGCTGCAATTTGGCCAAGCAGGGGCAACTGGTTCACGCTTGCTCACTGGGAACTCGGAGTATACCCAGCGACTAGAAGAACAAATAGCCCTATTTCATGGGTATGAAGCAGCGCTTCTTTTTAACTGTGGCTATATGGCAAATATAGGGCTTCTCTCCGTGATTGCGGGAGAGGAAGATACGATTCTTTGTGATGCTCATGTGCATGCTTCAACACGTGAGGGGATACGGTTGAGTAGAGCTAAGAGCTTTTCTTTTCGTCACAATGATCTTGAACATTTGGAAAAACGATTGAAAGGGCATTCTAAAGGAGAGTGTTATGTCTGTATTGAATCGCTCTATTCAACGGATGGTTCGTGCGCACCACTGGTTGAGATCAGTCGTTTAGCAAAGCGGTATGGGTCATATCTTATTGTAGATGAAGCGCACGCTGTAGGAGTTTACGGGCCGTTAGGACGTGGGCTTGTTGCTGATTCCAATTTAACTTCTGATGTGGCGGCTCAGGTTGTTACATTTGGAAAAGCGCTTGGAGCTCATGGTGCAGTAGTACTTGGAAGTGAGACATTAATTCAAGCGTTGATCAATTTTTCCCCTTCATTTATTTACACAACAGCTCTTCCTTTTCATGTTCTTGCACTGATTAGGCAGAGTTATGCAATCTTTCCAACGCTTGATTATGAGCGTCATCATTTGTTGCAATTAGCTGGAAAAAAGACACATATCCAATCTGTTAGGATTCCAGGGAATCAAGCTGTCAAAGCTGCAGCAAAAAAACTGCAAGCCAAGGGCTTTTTGGTTAATCCACTGATGAGCCCGACTGTTAGACGAGGGGAGGAGTGCTTGAAGATCTGCTTACATGCATATAATACTGTTGCACAGTGGAATGCTCTTCAAGAGGAGCTTTTAAATGTCTAACCTTCTAGTTGCAGGTATAAGCACAGATGTCGGGAAGACGGTTGTTTCTGCTATATTAACAACCCTGCTAGATGCCGATTATTGGAAACCGGTTCAATGTGGTCAATTCGATACTCTGGCGATAGAAAAATGGCTCTCAAAGGAGCGTATTCTTCCTGCAGTATACTCTTTAAGCGCTCCACTCTCTCCTCATCATGCAGCTCGTCTAGAAGGTATAACGATCGATTTGAATACAATTAAACCTCCTAAGACAAATCGTCTTATGGTGATCGAAGGTGCTGGAGGGATTTTAGTTCCACTTACTCAACATAATCTCACCTTAGATCTATTTGAAACATGGAAGTGTGAATGGGTAGTGGTTGTTAAACAGCAGCTAGGAGCTATCAATCATACACTTTTGACAATCGAAGTGCTGAAACAACATCACATCCCTATTAAGGGGCTTATTTTCAACGGAGAGCGCAATTTTGATAGTGAGTCAGTCATTTTAGAAAAGACGCAAGTGCCTTGTTTAGGGCATCTACTTCCAGAAGAAAAACTCGATCAACAAACTATTCAAAGGTATGCAAAAAAATGGCAACCACACTTTCAATGAATTGGCATCCATTCACGCAGATGCAAACAGCAAAGCCACCGATCTCCATTGACAGGGGTAAAGGAGCGTATCTCTATGCTGAAGATGGAAAGAGATACCTGGACGCGATCTCGTCTTGGTGGGTTAACCTCCATGGTCATACACATCCTAAAATTGTCGCAAAACTGCAGGCCCAAGCCGAGAAACTCGAACATGTTCTTTTTGCTAACTTCACGCATAGACCGGCTCAAGAACTTACAGAGCGCTTATTGCCACAATTACCTGGAAAGATGACCAAACTCTTTTATTCAGATAATGGTTCTACTTCTGTTGAGGTAGCAATAAAAATGGCTCTACAATACTGGTACAATCAAAATGTTCCTAAGCACCAAATTGTTGCATTTAAAAATGGGTATCATGGTGATACATTTGGAGCGATGTCAGTTACGGCAAGAAGCGAATTTAACCGCCCTTTTTGGAATCATCTTTTTGATGTACAGTTTATCGATGCTCCCGTTCGTGGACGGGAAAAACAGTCTCTTGAGCAATTGCAGGTCATTGTGCAGCAAAAAGATGTTGCATGTTTTATTTTTGAGCCGTTGATTCAGGGAGTAGGTGGGATGAGACTACACTCTCCTGAAGCCCTCAGTGCCTTAGTTGGCTGTTGTAAACAGCACAATGTACTTACAATCGCAGACGAAGTGATGACTGGTTTTGGACGGACTCGAACGCTTTTTGCGTGTGAACAACTTACAGAAAAGCCAGACCTGATTTGTCTATCAAAGGGGATTACAGGAGGATTTCTTCCTTTAGGAGCAACTGCTTGCACAGAAAAAATTTATGAAGCCTTTCTTTCAGATCGTTTAGAACACGCCTTTTTGCATGGGCATTCATATACAGCTAATCCCTTGGCTTGTAGTTGTGCGCTTGCAAGTTTGGAGCTGTTACTTGATGAGCAGTGCTTTGCTCAAAGGCGGATGATCGAAAACGCCCACCAAGCATTTTGTCAAAAATGGGCAGGGAAACTCAATAGGTGTGAATCTCATGGGACGATCTTAGTACTTGAATATCCCGCGGAGGATAAGACCTATTTTTCCTCACTGCGAGACAAACTGTACGCCTTTTTTCTTAGCCGCGGTATTTTGCTTCGCCCTCTTGGTAATGTTCTCTATGTCATGCCTCCTTATTGTATTAAACTCAGTGAATTAGAATGGATTTATGAAACCCTTGAGGAAACATTATGTTAAAGCAACTTTTAAAGAATATTGTAGCAAGCCATACACAACATGCCAAATGGCTCAATACGCTATCCTATTTGGAAAATTGTGGAGCAAGGAAAATCGCAGCTTGCGAACATCCCACACTCGTTAAAGAGGAGATGCTCAAGCATGCAGCTGAAGAGTTTCGGCATGCACACCATTTAAAGCGGCAGATTGAGAAAATTTCAAATCCTCTTGAGACGTATGGTCTGAAGCAGATTTTAGGCGGCATGGCAACATGGCACTACTTACACGCGTTGGATCTGAAAACGTCACGCTACTTAAAAAAGCATCAATTAGGGCGAGAGGTCGCTTATTTATTGGTCACCTATGCAATTGAGCTACGTGCCGAGGAGCTATACCCTATTTATCACGAGGTTCTGCGTGAAGCAGGGTCACGTGTTGCTGTAAAATCCATTCTCCTAGAAGAGAAGGAACATCTTGAGGAAATGCGCGAGGGGTTGTCAGAAGTTCCATCAGGCTTTGAGCACGCAAAACAGATCTGTCAATTCGAAAACAGACTTTATAACAAGTGGTTAGAGCAGCTAGAGCAATCCATTCCAATTGCTATCACAGCTTCGATTTAGCCTTTAGTGACGACGTGGTCAACTTTGATTTCTTCAAACTCCAACTCACCATCTTTGATTTTGATGAGGTAGTCCGGGTCTCGGGTTTGCAACATAGTCCAGAAATTCTTAGACAGGAGATATTCAATTAATATTAGAAGAGTAGAATTATCTCCAGGGAATTTGCATGAAAAATTTTGAATTCTTTTGACAAGAAATTTGTTATAACTGTGTGCTTTGCAGGGAATTTGCATGAAAAATCGTTGCTTTATCACAAGAAATTTGTTATAATTTTGTGCAATGACATCATGTCAGCCTACTTATGGGCGCAACATCGCAAAGAGTGGTTTGTTTCGATGAGCCTTTGCTTGAATGGCTTACCTTCATATGACACGCTTAACCGTGTGTTTCGTTTTCTGAACCACAAAGCATTTAACAGTTGTTTTATGGAATGGCTTGAGAATGCGATTCTACTCGAGGGATGTGTTGGGATAAAAAAAGAAATCAGCACTGAATTTACTAAAAGCAGACACCTCGCTCAAAGCTGGAATTGAAAACAAAAGGAAAATAGCGGGATGGAACCCTGACTATCTACTCAAAATATTAGGAGTCAAATGAATTTTCATGTAAATCCCCTGGAATTATCTCTTTTTGGAGGTTTTAAATGCGGAAGAGTTGGTTGCTTGTCTCATTGTATTTCTAAGGAAGTTGTATCTACAGTTATCACGCTGTTGGCCATTTCAGTGCTTAGTTTAGGTGCAGCAAACTTGGCGGGTTCTCTGAATATTATGAGTAGAGGAGGAGCCATTTGTGCAACGGTGATAGGGGGCGTTGGTGCATTTTTGAGTCCCTGTTTTTTGATTTGTTCGGATTTGTGTGTAACCATCTTGAAAAGTCATATTTTTCCATCAGAAGTTCCTTTTCAAGGGGGGGTATGGAGGATAACAGAAAAGACGTCGTTTTCAGTTGAGAAAGATGGTGTTGATCAAGTGCGGTTTTTAGTTCAGGGTATTGAGTATAAAAAAGATGGTAGTGTAACTAAGGAAAATAAAGTTTTTGTTGTTTCGACAAAATATGAAGAATCTGGTTTGTGCTACTCTGGCTGCACTAAACATGGTCGTCATAAATTTTATGTAAACGGAGAGCTAGGTGCCTCTCGTTTTAGAGCAAGAAGCGCTGCTATTTACTGTCTGGAGCAAGAAGCGCGTTTAAATAGTTAAGACATTTATTTTATGTTGCGCAGCAGAGCAGGTGTAGCCAATTTCGAGCGATGTCAGGTGAACTAACCACTTCGGTTTTCCAGGTCTCAAGAATTTCAAAGTGACTAAAATAAGTTTCGATTTTTTTTTCATCCATATCGAAAAAATATCGGTTTTCAATTTTTCTAGCTCTGGAACCATATTTAAATGAGGCGTAGAAAATGCCCCGAGGTTTAAGTGCACGGTGCATTTTTTGTAGGACAGAAAAGAGCTCTTCATAAGGAACATGTAATAGCGAAGCGCAAGCCCAAATCCCATCAAACTCCTCTGAAAAATCAAGCGCTTGAAAATGGAGGTGGAGCACTTTTTTTTGTGTCTCTTTCGAAGCAATTTTTACCATCTCTTTTGAGGCATCAAATGCAGTCACGTTATGTCCGATGTTTGCAAAGTATTTTGCATCACGCCCCGAGCCACAGCCTGCATCTAAAATATGTGACTGGGCAGGGAGGCGGTCTAAAAATTTATTGCGACTAAGGGAAACATCAGCATGAATTGTACGCTGATAAAAGTGCTCAGCCATCTCATCATAGTAAGGGATAGAAGTCATAGTGGTAGGCTAACAGAAACTTTAATTTATGTCTTTTGTCCATTGGCTTGACTCCATGCCGTCTAGTGGATGAATCTATTCAATTAGCTTTACAATTTCCGTATGGATATGAGTTTTCATTTTTATGTTCCTAATACTATAAGAATTTAGACCTGAGACTGTTGGAAAAAAGCGCTTAACATGTCCTTATTTGCCTTGCCATTTGCAGTAAGAAGAACAAGTTGTTTCAACTCCTCCCCATGGAAGTCCAAAGCAACCAAGTTGTTTTCTAAAAAGACGAGGGCAGATGCTGTGGCTGTTCTCTTATTCCCATCTAAAAATGGGTGATTATTACAGATGTGAAAGAGATAAGCAGCAGCTTGATTAAATAGGGTCGGATGTAGAAATTTCTTCGATATTTTTGCTTTTGGAATTTCAACAGCAGATGCTAATAGACCTAAATCGCGTAACCCGAATAAACCCCCATAAGAGTCTATAAGTGAGTCATGTATTTCTAGAATTTCTTGGATATCTAAAAAACGTGTCATAAATCAGCAAGATCTTGAAACAGCTTTGCATGTTTCTGCAAAATTTTAGACACATTTTTTTTGTGAGCGTCTTTGTCAATAGGTTGCACAGATTGAATAATGATCCCACCATTAGGATCAATATTGATCGCAAACATGGTATTTTCATCAAGTCCAGCCGCTTGCAGTATTGTCTTGTCGATTACAAGCGCTTTACTGTTACCAAGCTGTGTGAGTCGTTTTAGCATAGGTTACTCTCCCGTTATTACAATGTTATAACAACCGTGAATTAAGAGCAACTCTGTAGGCTCGTCGATTCTTAGCCTTTAGTGACGACGTGGTCAACTTCGAGCGCGTCCTCGACCTCTTCAAACTCCAACTCACCATCTTTGATTTTGATGACGTAGTGTTGAGGGTCAGGGCCATGGCGAATCAAGCGTTCTGCCAGCGGATCTTCCACGTACTGCTCAATCACACGACGCAGTGGCCGTGCTCCCATCTCAGGAACAAAGCCGCGCTTCACAAGCAGGTCGATAGCATCTTCTGTTAGATCTATCGTGATGTGATGCAAGGCAAGGCGTTTGCGTACTTTTTCAATCTCAAGGTGAACAATCTTGTGCAAGGCATCCTCATCAAGAGGTTTAAAGACTACTGTACCATCCAAGCGGTTGACAAACTCTGGCTTGAAATGCTTTTTCATTGCAGCTTCAGTCTTTTCTACGATTGATGGGTAGTCAAGAGCTCCTCCCTTATGCGCAAATCCAATTTCTGTCGAACGACGAATCAAATCTGCACCTAAGTTAGAGGTCATGATGACAATAGCGTGGCGGAAATCAACTTTGCGGCCAAATGAATCAGTCAAACGTCCCTCTTCAAGGATCTGCAAGAGTAGATCCATGACGTCAGGGTGCGCTTTTTCAATTTCATCGAATAGCACGACGCAGTAAGGGCGTTGACGGATCTGCTCAGTGAGCTGGCCACCATCCTCATGGCCAACATATCCTGGAGGCGAACCTGTCATGCGACTGACAGCAAATTTCTCCATATACTCAGACATGTCGACTTGAATCAATGCGTCTTCACCACCGAACATCTGAACGGCTAAAAGACGCGCAAGGTGAGTTTTTCCAACTCCAGTCGGACCAAGGAAGAGGAAAGAACCAGTTGGGCGGTTTGGGTCTTTAATCCCTGTACGCGCTCGACGTATGGCTTTACAAATCACATGGACAGCATCATTTTGACCAATGAGTTGCTCTTCAAGGGTCTCTTCCATTTTAAGCAATTTTTGCGTCTCTTCTTCTGTCAGCTGAACCACAGGAATACCGGTTGAAGAGGCCACAACTTGCGCCACTGCCTCTTCATCAACAGGGACTTGGTGCTCTTCTTTATGATTTTCCCACTCAGCACGAGTCGATTGTAACTTCTCACGCAATTTTTTCTCATCATCGCGCAAACGCGCCGCTTTTTCATACTCCTGCGTGCTAATCGCTTTCTCTTTGGCGCGTCTAGTCTCTTCAATTTCTGTTTCAAGCTTAGAAAGATCAGAGGGTTGGCTCATCGTTGCAACGCGCATGCGCGCTCCAGCCTCATCCAGTAGATCAATCGCTTTATCTGGCAAGAAACGGCCATGTACATATCTATCAGCGAGCACAGCCGCTGCTTCAAGAGCTTCATCAGTGATTGTGACATTGTGGTGCTCTTCATACTTCTTGCGTAGTCCACCTAAGATTTGGATTGTATCTTCAACACTAGGAGGTTGGACAACAACTTTTTGGAAACGACGTTCTAAAGCAGCATCTTTCTCAATATGTTTGCGATACTCATCGATTGTTGTGGCGCCAATACATTGAACCTCCCCACGAGAAAGTGCAGGTTTCAAGATGTTAGAAGCATCAATCGCACCTTCTGCAGCTCCAGCACCAACAATGGTATGGAGTTCATCAATAAATAGAAGAATGTTGCCGTGCTTCTTGATCTCATCCATCACAGCTTTGATCCGCTCTTCAAACTGACCGCGGTACTTAGTTCCTGCAATCATGAGTGCTAAGTCGAGTGTAATCAGCTTCTTCTTGCGTAAATTGTCAGGCACCTCGCCCTTGATAATTTTTTGAGCAAGCCCTTCAACAATCGCAGTTTTTCCAACTCCAGCCTCTCCAATCAAAACTGGATTGTTTTTGCGGCGGCGGCAAAGAATTAGGATCAGGCGCTCGACTTCTTTTTGACGACCAATCACTGGGTCGAGTTTTCCCTCACGAGACATCTCAGTCAGATCATAGCCGTAAGCTCTCAGTGCAGGCAACTTCTCTGAACCTGATTTTTCCGATTTGGCTTGTCCAGACTGTCCTGAAGCAGGAAGTTGTAAGTTGAATGTTTCAAGCTCTTTGAGTACTTCTTTGCGCACTTCAGTAAGGTCGACATTGAGGTTTTCAAGTACTTGAGCAGCCACACCATCTGTCTGTTTAAGCAGCCCTAATAACAAATGCTCGGTGCCAACATAATTGTGACCAAGGTTGGCAGCCTCTTCATTTGAAAACTCAAAAACTTTTTTTACTCTGCCAGTTAAGGCAGGATCGCCATAAACTTGAATTTCAGGACCATAGCCAACAAGTCTTTCGACCTCTTGCCGCACCGTCTCAAAGTCTAGACCCAAACTTCTCAAGACGTTTACAGCCACGCCTTGACCTAATTTGAGTAGACCTAAGAGCAGATGTTCTGTGCCTAGATAATTGTGGTTAAGCCTCTGAGCCTCTTTTTTGGCCAGCTTGATAACCTGTTTCGCTCGATTGGTGAACTTGTCAAACATTTCTAATCCCCGTTGCAGTACTCGCTTTCTCTATTCTAAGCATAGATCGGATTTTTTAGAGATTGATTTATTGTTAAAATCTGATTAAACTCCCATATCTAGCTCACAACCTATGCCTTGGAAAATCGTTAATACAGGAAAACGTTTCGCAGCAGAAAATATGGCTTTAGATGCTGCTCTGCTTGAGGATTTAACACCAGATTCTCAACCTCTTTTGCATTTTTATGAATGGGAAAAAGAGGCGGCTACCTATGGTCACTTCATCGACCCAAAAAAACATTTGAGATCTCTGGAGATTGATCTGGCAAAACGACCAACTGGCGGTGGGATCATCTTTCATGTGGCAGACTTCGCTTTTTCAGCTCTAGTACCTGCTAACCACCCAAGTTTTTCTTTGAGCCCATTGGAGAACTACCACTTTGTGAATGAAAAGGTGAGCCAAGCGATTTCAGAGCTTGTCGGGAAAATGCCACAGCTACTGCCAACAGAACCTCAGGGAACGGCAGCGAATAAACACTTTTGCATGGCCAAGCCGACAAAATATGACGTCATGATTGGTGAGAAAAAAATTGGGGGAGCGGCGCAACGCAAGACCAAAGCAGGCTATTTGCATCAAGGTTCGATCAACCTTGGTCTGCTTTCAAAAAGTTATTTGGAGCGTTTTCTCGAAGAGGAAGTGGTCACTTCCATGCTTGAAAAGAGTTATGCTCCTCTAGGAGAGGATTGGACAGAAAGTTCTCTCCAAGATGCAAGAGATCAACTTCGTAATCTACTACAGCAGGTTTTCTTATGAACCCTCTGATCAACGCCGGCTTTGGATCTTTCAGTGCAATTTGCGCCAGACCGTCGTTTTTGCCCTCACTAACCCACATGGGGTTAGCTTTGGCCTCCAAACTTAGTTCCGTCACAAATTTCACAAAATCTCCAAAACCATCATTAATCCGAGGATTCATATGAGATATTTGATTCTATTTTTGGCACTTAGTTTTGCCCCCTTGAAAGCAGAAGATAACAAGGTAATTGCCTGTGACAACGGAGTGGAACTGCTAGGTTGGACCTTGGGTTTTATCAGCCAAGCTGAACAGTCAATCGAATTTCTTCCCTGTTTCTGTGGTGGATTGATGATGCATGAGATTTTTGGAGCGATTGAAACGCGCATGATTGTTTGCCCTGAGCTGCAAGTGCGCGTTCTGATCTCCCCAGTCTACTTGGAAAAGGATGATAAGCCACTTCTCGAGAGACTCACCAACCAGTACCCAGGCCGTTTTCATGTGACCTACACGACGAGCGTTGTCGATTGGACCCATGAGCTTGGCTTGATCGACAATCACATCAAGATGCTCGTTGTGGATGAGACGTATTTCACCATGGGTGGCACCAACCTCGACTACGTCCTCTGCTCTGAAGGAACGTTCCCACCAGTTCGTCGTGAAAAGGATATTGTCATCGGCAAGCAGTTACCAGCTGGTGCGCGTGATCAAGACATCGTAGGAAGTGGCCCTATGGCCAGAGAGATGCGTCAATTGGCCTACAAGCTTTTTGCTCTTTGGGATGATTACAATGCCCGCCAACGCTTTGGCTCGAAAGATCCAGAATTCTATGCTGATAAGAACGCTTTTTTTGAGCTTGATCTGAGCAATCGTCCTCTCTTTGTCTCCTTTGAAATCGACGATGATCTCGTCTATGTGCCCGAAGAGAAGATGCAACTGCTTGTCAGTGGTCCATTTGTTCGTCCCAATCCGATCACCGGAGCTTATCAAAAACTCATTTCAGAGGCTGAAGAAGAGATCCTCATTGGGAATCTCTACTTCTGTCCCGCAGAGCCCATTATGGAAGCACTGAAGAGTGCTGGAAAAAGAGATGTGTCTCTAAGAGTAATCACCAACGGCGTCAATGAACGCGCTCCTGAATACACCCAATTCTTCTCCTGTGCTAATCGTATCTCGTTTGTTCCCATCCTCTATGGTAGAACCTATCACTTCTGGGAGAAAAACAAGTGCGGAAGCGATCCTGTTTTAGACACGAAGATCTATGAATACTTTGTGACAGATGTGCTCTATCACAAAAAAACGATGGTTGTCGATAAACGTCACTTCTTGATTGGAAGCTACAACCTCGGAACACGGAGCGATCAATCCGAATACGAACTTGCCATGGTCATCGACTCGCCCGAGCTTGCACAGTATGCAGTAGAAATTTTTGAGCGTGATCTTCAATGGAGTCGCGAGATTTCAGCTGCGCAAGCAAGAGATTGGTACTTCAATCCAATCACTGCTTACCAAGCTGAGGTTCAGAAAACCATTCACGGATTGTTGTAAATATTGCGATCAAGTATAGTGAACACCTATGTTACAATTTTTTAGAAAATACCAGAAATACTTCTTCTTTGTGATCACAGTTGTGATCATCTTCAGTTTTGCCTTCTTCGGCACGTCACGCGCCTTTGGCCCTACGACAACTGTCAAAGACGAAGTTGTTTACAAAACAGCTGCCGGTAAGAAGGTGGGGCAACACTATCTCACTCAATTCTGCCAATTTCTCAAGAGTGAAGGAATGGGCGGTGGACGCGATTTTTTCTCTGCCAACTACCTCAATGATGGGATCATCACCCGCGAATTTCTTGACACAAACGTCGCATTGACACTCTTTGAGAGCGATCCGAGCAGCTTTGCAGAAGATCTGCAAACCCGTTTGCAAAAAGAGAAACATTATGTTCCCTATACGCATCCCTACTCTAGGCAGATCTCTGCCGATAGTATTTGGAGTCTATTTGCTCCTGATGTCAAAGAGAAGCTTGCATTGCTACAATCGACAGAAGATACAAGCTCAATTGAAGGGTTTCAAGCCCGTATTGACCTCTATCTTGCTGAAAGACGCTTTCCTCCTCAGATGTTGGCTAACATGCTCCGTTACCAAGAGCGTGACACAGCCAACCATTTACCTGCCGATCCAAAATTAATGCGCGGCGATGTCTCCCTTTTTGGCTACCACCAATTAGAAGAGTGGTTTGGCGCTCAATTCATTGAGAAAGTCGCCAAAGTAATCATGGAAACGGCAGCTATTGCACGCGAGCGGGGCTATAAAGTTTCACGTGATGAAATCACAAGCGAAATACTCTACAAGAGCCAGAAAACTTATGAGGCGCTCAGCGAGCGCATGAATTTGCCGATGCAAGATGGAAGCGCCCTTCTGCAAGTCTTCATGCGTCAAGCAGGCTTTGAAGAGGCCGACTTGATGAAAATCTATGAAGAGATCGTCCTGTTCAAGCGTCTGCTTCATGATGTGGGCAATAGCGTGATCGTTGATACACTCCCTCTTGAAGATTTTTATGCCTATGCAGGCGAGAGCGTCACAGTTGAAGTGACACAGTTACCTCAGCCATTGCGTTTTGCTTCTTCAGATGATCTTAAAGAGTTTGAGATTTATCTTGCAGCACTTGCTGGAGAACAAGATAGTCTGCTTTTACCAACAGAATTTTCGCCAGCCCCCGAGCTTGTTGGAAAGCGTTATCGCCTCTACGTTGGCCAAGTGAAAAAATCTTCATTGCAAGCCAAAGTAAGCGTCAAAGAGACCTGGAAGTGGGAAGAACAGAACTGGGAACGCCTCCAAGAAGAATTTGCGCAACTGCGTGTTGAAGGTGAGCCGCTTGCTATTTTAGAAGCAATGGAGCCAAAGAAACGGGCTCGCATCGATGGCTTTGTCCGACACCGCATTGCAGAGACACATCCTGAATGGATTGAAGAAGCGCTGATAGCGGCTCAAATGGAAGAGAAAGAGATCTTCTTGTCTGTTGGCTCAAAAGCCTTTCTCTCTGGTGTTGATGATGTCGAGGCCTTCAAAGCAGCAATCGATGCCCAAGATGAGCTTGTTGGTTTCACACAGGATGAAGAGCATTTCTACCGCATACTCGTTTTTGAGCGCACAGAAGATGAAGTACTTACCTTTGCTGAAGCCAAAAAAGAGGGTGTGATCACAACCCTTGCCAAACGTTTCGATGGCGAAAAATTAGCTGAAAAAGTCGTTTCACGTATTCAACAAGCTTATCCCGTATCGAAAGAGCAGGCTGTTGCCTACCGCTTTTTCAAAGCCTTGAAAGAACAAGAAGATTTTCCTAAGCAGTTTGCACCAGTGAAGCGTGAACTGACCTTGACGCGTATTGAGCCGACATTTATCTCAATCGAGCAAGTGTTGGCGCAAGAAGAGGGGATGAGCGCAGCTGAAGGGGAAGGGGCTTATAGCTACCGAGTGGTTGACCATCGTTTTGATACATCGATGCCAATTGACAAGGTTGTGCAAGCTCAAGAGTTGCTTTCAAAAGAGGTAAGAGGCCGCTTTTTGAAAGAGATGATCAATGCTTGAGAATCTCGTTCCTGTTGAACCCGTGCATTTTTTTGCACTCCAACTGCCCTGTTTGCAAACAACAAAAAAATCGCTAGAGAAGCAACATCGCTTGCCAGCTCTCGAGCAACTCTATGGTGAGAAGTTTTTTGCAACCGTTTCCCTCGGTTGGCACAAGGAGGGGATTGCGATTTGTGTGAAATCCCCCTCATTGAAAACCTCTCATTTTCCAGATATTCAAGCAGGAGACAGCGTTGAGCTCTTTTTTGACACACGCGATGTCAAAACCACAGGCTATCCGACTCGCTTTTGTCACCACTTCTTTTTCTTGCCCGATGGGCAGGCAGGTGAAATCACAAGAGTGCGCACAGATGATGCACACCCGCTTTGCGATCCTGAGCTTCTCAAAGCGAAATGTGATGGGAAGGAGATGACCATTTGGATTCCAAAAGAGGCGCTATTTGGCTATGAGCCAGCCCAATTCAAAAGAGTTGGGTTCACCTACCGGATCAACCGCACAGATAAATTTCCGCAATACTTCACCATTTCGGATGAGGATTTTGCCATTGAAAAACATCCCGCCTTTTGGGCAAGTATGGAGTTAAAATGAAATATACCAAAACACATGAATGGGTCTCGCTCAATGGGAATATTGCCACCGTTGGAGTCACAGAGCATGCCCAAAAAGAACTTGGCGATATCGTTTATGTCGAGCTTCCAAAGCTGGGCCACAAAGTGAAAGCCGGTGATGAGATTGTCGTGCTTGAATCGACTAAGGCTGCGATTGATATCTATACGCCTCTTTCAGGCCAGATCAAAGAGGTCAATGAATCGCTTCGCGAGTCTCCCGAGCAAGTGAATTTTTCTGCAGAAAAAGAGGGTTGGCTTTATAAGCTTGAACTTAGCAACACGAGTGAATTAGACGTTCTAGAGTGAATACGTTGTTAGGAAGGTTTCGTAGTTAATTGCTTCAATATTGCGTATTGGAATAAGCGTCTCTCCTCTGTAAACCAAATAGCCGTGATTTTGAGGCTGAATAAAGTTAGCGATAATCTTTGTCATTTGAGATTTGTAGGTCATTGAGCTTTTGATCTCTATCGCATCAAGTTGTCCTTGATTTTCAACGAGTAGATCAATTTCAATTCCATGACTTGTACGATAAAAATAGAGCCTCGCATCACTTAGAAGATGATGCTGCCGTTTTAGGAGTTCACTCACAATGAAGTTTTCAAAGAGCGCTCCATCTTTTATCTGCATTTCAAGTAAGTAAGAGACAAGCCCTGTATCATAAAAATAGACTTTTGGACTTTTGAT
The DNA here is from genome assembly GCA_942490925.1 of uncultured Chlamydiaceae bacterium. GTDB lineage: Bacteria > Chlamydiota > Chlamydiia > Chlamydiales > JAAKFR01 > CALNYX01. The sequence goes on from CALNYX010000017.1 coordinate 92,921, forward strand.
TAGTCGCTTCCCTTGATTCGAAAAATATGGGGGAAGAAGAAAAATAATATACGAAGCTTCCAAAATAGAGAGCCATCTTTTGATTGTATTGACAGCAACCCCCAAATCATTTGCAAAACGAGACGCATTAAAGATCGAACCAATGTTAGCGGCCAATAGACGAACAAAACGTCTAAAGTCACGCATATCTCCAATTTTGTAAGTGAGACGCACATCTTTATCCAAGTAAGTATCGAGATACGCACCAAACCACTCTTTAGAGTAGCGATAATCGCGATTGACAAGTTCTGGATAACTCCCTTTAAACAATGCCTGCTGCCGCTGAGATTCGTTGAGCTCAGAAAATTGAAAAGGAAGAAGAGTCAATAGCCCCATTCGCCCAGCCAGAGATTCTGACACATTCTTTAGGAAGGCAAACTGGCAAGATCCAGTGAGCACAAAGCGGCCATAGTTTGCACGATCCCGATCAACAAGCAGTTTGACATGTGAAAAAATCTCAGGAACTTTCTGCACCTCATCAAAAATCACGCGATCTGAGTGGGCATCCATAAAAGCAACAGGATCTGAGCGGTAGGAGTCAACAGTCTGATAGTCATCGAATGTGACATAGGTATATTGGTCCTTCAATAGGTGTTGCAAAAGCGTCGATTTTCCTGACTGTCTAGGGCCTGTAATCCCTACAACCGGAAAGGCTTTGAGATAGCGTAAAACAGCCTCTTCAAGCTGCCGCTCGATATAGTGTATATTTTCATTCATACTGCAAATATACACAATAAATAGGTGTTTTTGCAAGAAAAAACGTGCGAATTTGCAGTGTCATTGCAAATATACACGATTAGTCGAGCTTTTCTAGCTTACTGAGCTTGCGCCTCCGGCTAGCCTCTATAGTCAGACAGATGATAATTAGTCCTCCACCAGAGGCTGTGATGCCGATGATGGCACCTTGGCTAAGCTTGTGTACAATGACCTGACTCCAGGAAGTAGAACCAGCGAACATCAGAGCACCAAAGATCAAAGCGACACCTCCAAGAGAGCTCACAGCGATAAGTGTGATCTTTAGATTACGCGAGTTGGCATGACAACCAAGGATTTGAATTTTCTGACGCTGCTCAGGTCCTAGAAGTGGCAAAGTATTTGGTTTTGTGTGAATAAGTTGAGCATTGGTTAGGGCTTGCAGAGCTTCTTGTACATTGATTAATCCGATTTGAGCTGGAGTCAGTTGTCTGCGTTGTGCATTGGAGAGGTTATGCGCTTGGTTGACATTGATGTGCGCAAGTTGAGCGTCGGTTAGGACTTGCAGTGCCTCTTGGGCATCGATCTGTCCAATTTGCTGCTGTGAGAGACGATCTCGTTGTTCATCAGTCAGTCTATGAGCCAAGTTAACATTGACGTGGACGAGTTGTGCATTTGAAAGCGCTTGAAGAGCCTCTTGGGCATCGATCTGTCCAATTTGCTGCTGTGAGAGACGATCTCGTTGTTCAACAGTCAGTCTATAAGCCAAGTTAACATTGATATGTGCGAGTTGTGCATTTGAAAGCGCTTGAAGAGCCTCTTGGGCATCGATCTGTCCAATTTGCTGCTGTGAGAGATGATCTCGTTGTTCAACAGTCAGTCTATGAGCCAAGTTAACATTGATATGTGCGAGTTGTGCATTTGAAAGTGCTTGAAGAGCCTCTTGGGCATCGATCTGTCCAATTTGCTGCTGTGAGAGACGATCTCGTTGTTCAACAGTCAGTCTATGAGCCAAGTTAACATTGATATGTGCGAGTTGAGCATTTGGAAGTGCTTGCAGAGCTTCTTGGGCATCGATTTGTCCAATTTGAGCTGGAGTCAGTTGTCTGCGTTGTTCAACGGAGAGGTTGTGCGCTTGGTTGACATTGATATGAGCGAGATGAATATCGAAGAGAAATTGAAAAGTCAGAGGGGAATCTATTTGTCCAATTTGGGCAGGTCTAAGGCGAAGTTTGTGTGTATGAGTAAGATGGTACAAGTAGTTTGGGTTGATATGGGGAAGTTGTGTGTCTGGTATAGCTCGAAGTGCCTCTCTAGAATCTATAGCCCAGATTTGCTGAGGCTTAAGGGCTTTATACTGCTGGGGTGTGAGTCGATACGCTAAGTTAGGGTTGATATGCGCTAGCTGCTCATCGGGGAGTGCTTGGAGGGCTGCTGCCTCGGCAAGGTCACAAATAAATTGAGGGGGGAGCTGTGCAAATTGCGCTCGTGCTAGTTTTGGAACGACTTGCGGATCGATGAATGGGAGCTGCTCTTCGGTTAGCGATTGCAATGCCTCTTCTGAGCTAATAGAGCGAATTTGCTCTTTTGTGAGTTGTTTGTGCTGCTCAGCTGTGAGATTGTGTGCATGGTTAGGGTTGATCTTTCTTAGTTGATCTGGAGTGATAAGGGCAAAGTGCTCGGCCTTGCTCATTTGGTAAAGCATTTTGCTGTCGACATTTGCTCTCTCATCTGGTGAGAGTAAGGGGAAGAGTTCAGGATCGTTGCAATTGGGAAGTTGATCAGGGCGAACAGTGAGTAGTCGACGTGCACTCTGAGGAGAAAGGGTGTTGATGTGATCTGATTTGAGCTGCACATCCTTGATGGGCTTGTCACGGAAGTCAAAACTTTCATCTAGTAACTGATTGAGTTGAACTTTGGAGAGGTGTCTGAATTTGCGACCGAGTGCTTTCACTTTGTCTAATGATAAACGGGGAATAAGTCTCTCGTTAAGCAGTTCTTCGCACTGATCTGCTGGCAATAGCTCGCACCACTCTTTATCTTCACTTTTTTTGATGAAGTCGGCAACGGGTTTTCCAGCTTGGTGAAGGGCAAAAATCAGCGCAGGCTGCATGAAGTCGACAAGGTTGTTGTCGCGCTCATACAGAGCAATTGCAACGTTTGTGTCTGTAACAGCGTTGATGCGTTTTCGAGGGATTGCGCTAGGAGACAAATAGTGAAGCTTTTCATCAGGAAGCTGAGCAATTATATCTTCGTTTGTTAAGAGGGCAAGTTGATCATCTGGGATGTACTGGGCTAGGCTAGGTGATAGGGCATCGACTCTTTGGATATGCGGCACAAGCGCGGGTGTGTTGATCTGTCCGATGCGGTCATCGAGAAGATCTTTAAGGCGCGCTGGGACTTTCTCAAGAAGTGTGTCAGGCAGTTTATTAAGCCCTTCTTTAGAAACACCATTGAGCATTTGAGGTGTCACGGCTTCTAGCAGGTTCTCAGGAAGTGCGTAGAGGAGTTCGGGATGGACAGATGCCACCCAATCGCGACTTGGAATGGCAGCAACCTGCGCACCACTCAGATTGTGGATCCAATTTTCACGAGGCATTATCTCAATGCTCTTGAGTGTTTCTATTGGAATATTGCGGATACAGGCAGTCGCTTCGACAAAAGGGGCTTGCTCAACGCTTACGCAGTTCATTTGCTGGCGGCTGAGTTTGGCGATGCGGTCGGGAGGAACAGCTTGAATCTGATCTTTCGTGACAAGAAAACGGATAAGGGCTGGCTTGACGTGAGCGACTTGCGCAGGTAAAACGTGTGGAACCTGTCTTTCGTTGAATCTAAAGATCGTTTTCTCATCGGTAACAGCTTGGATTTCTGCGGGGTTAATTATTTGAGCATTCAGTAATTCTGCGCGCGCAACTGTCACAATCGAGCGGGGTTGTGTGGAAGATGTGGTGAGTAGTGAGCTCTTGTAGAGGCGGCTTCTCTCTTCAAAATGTTCTTGAAAGCGCATTATTAAAAAATCTTTCTTGGCAGTAGCCTGGCCTCCCTCCAGCCACATTTCGGCTTCTGTCATCAGTTTGAGGGATTGGAGGGGGGTGATGCGTCCTGCAAAAAAGTTGAGCTCGACAAGCCCGTGGCGTAGTGAGCTATTTTCCAGAGGCAGTGGCTCGGGATTACTTGCGTAAAGTTTGGTGCTAGGGGTCATTAACCAGACATTGAGTAGGTTCTGTTTTTTATAGGCTTGTTGGAGCTGCTCAGCAATTGCTTTTGCCTCTCGGACTGAGAGTAAAAGGAACGCAAAAGTATCGTCAGCACGTTGGAAGGCAAGGATTTGTGAGGCTGGGCGGTAGTGTGAGTGGAAGAGTGGAAGTAGCTCTTTTGTCGCAAGCAAGAAGTTGTGCGTTGCGCTGATCTTAGAGGTGAAAATCTGTGCAAAACGACTGTAGTACCTTCCACAATCTGTTCGTGTTTTTTCTATCGATTCTTTAAGGGTCTTGGTGTATTTATCAGGAAAGCACTCGACTATCTTTGCAATGGCGTCTGTATCATTATACCACTCTATTTCATCTCTGCCACTGGCGGCTTTCTGACGCTGAAGGAGAGAAAGATTTTTTTCCATCTCTTTAGACATCTCGTGCTCAGCTTTTTGCGTTGTTTCTAGCTGAGTCTCTCTCTGCTGAAGCATCTCTGCTTGCAAATCAGCATGAGCATCTACCCGTTTATCTTTGATCTGCTGGACAAAAGTGACAAAGCCATTTTGATACCGTCTTGCACGCTTTAAAATGGCTTCAATATTATCTTTAATGATGTCAAAATCACCTTGAGGAGCATTTGGGTGGTGATTTTTCAGTGCTTGTCTAAAGCGCTTTAGCATTTGGTTAGCGTAGATTTTTAAACTCTCAAAGGTCGTGATTCTCTCGGCATTGCCAAAACATTGGCGGTAGAGATCATCACCATTTTTAGGGAAGATTAGGTCATCATAAACAGATGTTATTGTCAGAAGTTCCCCGGTATTCCTAGCTGTAAGATGCTCACGATACTGTATTTTGAAGACTTCATTAATCATCTGTTTGTATGCGCGCAGCTGAGAGTCAGCTTTACTCCTTGCCTCATTGACAATAGCTGTGCGAATGATGAAATCAACAACATTCATCCCTTCAGGGATCTGTTGTTTCAGTGTCGGGGAGAGGATGAAGTGGATCCGTTGTCGATTGAGAAAATCGCGTAATCGCATAGTTGTTTGTAGCAAACTGCGCAATGTCATTGTCTCATCAAAAGTCATGTAGGCTTTGGCAAGCAGAGACATTGGGATATCTGTTCCCGTCGTTTGACGCTCAGGAAGGAAGACAACGTACTGCTCTGGAGAATGGAGTCCTACTTTTCTCAATTCCAGAGCAGATGTATCTTCAATTGGTTTGTAGTCAACCGCATCGTCATTGAGGATCAACGCAGTGAATTGGTTAGCCTGCGTGCTTCCTTCTGGTTTATCAAAGAATAGTACAGCTCGCTGCTTACATCTGTGAGTTTGTAAAAAAGTGAGTATATGGGTAGCAATTTCGCGATTTGTCAAGCCACGTTTACTAAACAGAGCGGCTGCGTCAAAGATACCATCAGCAAAACGGTTTTCGTCTCGGTCGTAAAAGCTTTCGAGCTCTTTTGTGAGATCAGCTGGATCAAGCGTCACGCTTGTTGTCTCTGTTTTGCGCTCCATCATGCATTTCAAGATGCGTCCTTGTGAACCTGTATCTGGCAAGACGTTATCTGCAAGATTTGGAGGGTAGCTCTCGTGATTCCAGTCTGTTCCTGTCATCCCAGAAATTTCTCCAAATAGGGAAACAAAGCTTTGAGCTGTGCTTGAAAGGCGTGCAGCATGGTATGTGGCATAAATGTTGGCTGTTTCTGCTTCAAAAGCGAGACGGTTGTCAAGAGAGGTATTCACTGTGGCTGTTGCCTGAGTTAGCTTGACTGGATCTCGTACATCTATAAGATCAACGCCTGTGAGCTTTTTGAAGAGTTTTGCTTCAGCCGTATCGTGGAATTTCTCATCAGAAATTTGCATCTGTGCATGAGCAAGCGATTCAAACTTTTCTGCAACATGGAGCACTTGCGACGCTTCCACACCCTCTTGCACAGCTAGCATCAAATGTTTGACAAGCGCTTCATAGTGGTAAGCAAATTCGGTCTGTCCAGGTGTATCTGCAGCAAGGTAGGGGATGACCATGCCTGGTGTTTCTCGCCTTCCAGGCTGGGGTTTAAATCGTCCAAAATTCCGTCCTCCAGTCTGCCTAAAGGCTAGGGGCAATAGATCTTGGAAGAGGTGTTTGACAAGGCAGATGAGCTCTGCTGCCATTTTATCAGCGCTATCTTCTGAGGCGTGTAGTTGCTCAACTCGAATCCAAAAATCTTCACTCGGATTGATAGGCTCGTTACAGACAAATTTCACAAATGCCTCATGCAGCTCACGATTATCTTTGAGCTTTAACAAGCGTGAAGTTTCAGCAAGATGACGTGCTACAACAGGTGTAATCCGCTTCCAATCCTCTTCATTCAGGTGAGTCTGCTCTTTCTGCTGAAGGGCGAGATAGTCGTAGAGTGATTTTCCATCGATCTTCAATTCTTTTGAGCAGAGAATTTCAAAAATAGTCCGTGTCAGTGCAACTTTTTCAGGAATAATCTGGAGGGTCTCGCCGATCGGGAGTGTTACCTCTTTATCACTGCGCAATAAACTGTCGATCTCATCACCTAGCGCAGCAGCCCGACTCTTAAAGATCTCTAAGATTTTGTTGAGACGTCGTAGACGAGTGTTCATGTGTTTATCTGATATTTTCAAACTACGTGCTGTGATGGATCTTTCCAAATCAAAGAGCTGTACCATTTCAGGGCAAATGATCAAGAGTTTTTTCTGTGCCAGACTCTCTTCAAGTTCACCTAAAATCCAGCCCAATCGCTCATTTGAAAGTTGTTCACGCGAATATTGAATTGTAAACACTTTCTGACCGAAACAGGTTCTTTGAGAGGTCTTAAGCGCATTTGCAACAGTGGAATATTGGGAGCTATCAACACAAAAAACAGGAAGTTTACCCATCTGAGCTGTGCGCCATGCCCAGAGGGGCGCAATCACTGCCGTCTTTCCAGATCCCATGGTCCTTGCCAAGATACAGGGGTTTTTTGCTATAGGAGAGAGCTTTGAAAGACTCTCTCTTTGGTCTACCCGCGGATGCTTTTGACTCGCGCGGGTAAACACGAGATAGTTCGAGCGTTGCTCATCACTAAAATCATTGAGATTGATTTTCAGAATCTCGATGATTTTCCCACAGTAGAGCTTGCGCATTTCAACGTGTTCATGAGTTGTATTACAAGCTTGAATCTTGACGGCCCACTCTTGCGCTTGGCAAACACGCCGCATATTGATCTGCAAAATTTCCCATTTGCCCATTAACTTGTAGATCTCAGAAGGATTGAGCGCAGGATTTGCCTCGAGAAAAAGCTTTTTATCTTTGCTCAGAAAGAGCTTTTCTAGGTCCCAAATTGTGAGCAGTTTAATTTTCCCCGATGAGAGCTCCAGCTCGCGATGCGCACGGGCAGCTCGATCAGCGGGAAGTTGATTTGCTTTTTCAAGAACCTCTACTTCAAGCTCTGAGATTTCCCTATCCAGTTGGCCCCGTTTTGTTTCGAATTGCTCGATTAGCGCTGGAGGATCCTCAAGTGTGTAGTATGTTTTCTCTTTGAGTTGTCTCGTGCCAAGTTCATAGTCATCCTGAACAAGAGCCATCTCTTTGTTGACAGCCTGGCTATATTCTTCTGGGAATGTGATCTCTTCTAAGCCTGAGGGGAGAGGATTATCAGAAATACGCACTGGCGTAGCCTCTACAAAGTATTGCAAAGCTCCTGTAAAAAATTTGTCAGTATCTTCAATGCAAGCATTTAAATTCGGCTGTTCGCGCGTAGGGGGTGGACGTCTTTTGATCTCAGATTGTCGATCTATCCCAATTCTAATTGGCTGCATTTGGGGAGGTTTGATAGCCTTCCTGCTGAAAGGTTTTATGACGTCCTTTTGTAGCCATAGACGGCTTTGACTACTTTCCCAATAAGATTCGGAAACAGGGGGGAACATTGGACCTGGCAGCTTATCAGAGTAATGAATGGCGTAGAGAACTAAGAACCAAGAATCACTCGAAATCCCGCTAGTTTTTTGATAACCAATCTGATTATTAGCAAAGCATTCAACCCACGCTTTTTGCTCTTTTGTTCCCTTCAGGGCATATTCCCAACACTTCCAGAAAACTAAGGAGCTATTCACGCTATTCACTTCTTTGAGATGCTTTTCGAAATCAAAAGGTTCTTTTTTGAGTTCCTTCTCTATCAGCTCGGTGAAAGGGGGCAGGTATATGTTGTGTGTAATATTGTAGTAATCATGTATTTGGAAGGGTGGGGCAAGGGAAACAGATCGTTCTGAATCTTCCCGTCTCTCAGAGCTTTTCAAGCTAAGGGCAGCGGCTCTTTGAGAAAAAAGCGTCTCGGACTTGGTAACTCTTCTAAAAAAGGTAATGAGCATTTTTTCGACTTCACGAGGTAAGGTCAGCGCATGCGGCACAGAACTTTCCATATTGAGGTAGCGTGTATAAAACTCATAGAGCTGAGTATGCCCCCCACTGGTCCATTCTAGATCAGTTTGTAGTTGCTTTGAGAGCGCAATAGAAAAAGCTTTAAGAGCAAGAGCAATAGGGATTGGAGCATTATGTTGATGCAAGCTCGGATAGGCGGTAATAAAATCTAATAAGCGAAAGTCAAGGGCTGAGAGCGCATCGATTTGAGAGATGCGTTCAAGAAGCATATGCGCCTCTTCAAACTTCCGCTCGTGTATACGCAGATAAGCTAGGAAAATCACTCCTGCTGTATTCTGAGGAATCATCTGCTCATTTTCAAAGTCAAATTCGAGATAGATCCGTTTCTCAACTTGAAGAGCACGGTAATTTTCAGCTTGTAAAAGAGCCGCTTCTGTTGAAAAGGGCCTTGATTGCTTCGGATCTAAAGCCTCTGCAATGATGAGAACTTTTTGTTTTTTTGTTGTTCGTTCAGTGAGAGTAATATATTGATCAATAGGTAGAAAGTGACTGGGTTTTTCTTGATCTAGAAAATAGCGGTTGTCGCCACCCCAGCAGATCCCCTCAGATGTTTTGTGAAAAGTGAGCACTTTACCATCGATCGAGAAGCAGCGTGGGAGCACAAGTTTTTCTAAAATGTGATCTGAAGAGCGATGATAGACTTCAATACAGAGTGAACAGTCTAAACAACTGAGGTCTTGATACTCCATTTCTTCCCATGCCGTTACAAAATGCTTGCCCAGCCTAAGATAACCAGGTTCAGATTGATCTATCGTTGCAACAGTTGTTTTCCAGTCATCTTCAGTTGAAATAACAAACTGTTGCTTATCAAGTCTAATCCAGTGAAAATAAGGAGCTCGAGACAGAGTAAAGGGAATCGAACCAGCAGTGAAACGCGGAATATAATCGCGTGGAATATAGTGATGCCACTGTCCATCTCGATAGAGTTGAATACTGTTGCTTAGAGATTTTGGATTTAGAATACGCATCTGACCATGCTTGGGATGGTCAAAGGTGTAGTAATGTCCTCCTTTGCTAAAAAAGGTAAACCTTTGTGAACCAAAAAGAAGGTTATAAATAGGATTACCCAACTCGAGATCCGGTGTACCTCGCGAGAGTTTTTGCTTCTCCTCAAACAACTGACCAGTCAAGAGGTTGAGTTGCCACTTGTCATATTCTAGGTGGAGGCGTCCTGGAGTTTTCATCCATATCGCTTCTTTTGGAATACGCATTGAGAGTCCCAATTGGCTACAGACTGCATTGGCTAGAGGGCTCCAACTAAATGTATCGTCAGACTCCCATTTTGTGAGTAGTGGACGCATCCGTGTACGCAGTAACTTCTCTAGATAGAGATGACGTTTATCTGGATCAGATTGGAAAGAGAGCATGCCAAACCAACTCACCACGAGCTGTTCGAGAGGAGAGTCATCTGTATGGCGCATTAATTCATAGTGGAGGCGATGGGTGTAGACTAAAGCTTGATGGTGGTCGCTATTCGCAGAATTATGCATTAACTCATCGAGTGAAGTATCACAGAGTTGTAATGTTTCTTCAAAAGCGTCATTTTTTGGTAAGAAGTAGACAGCTTCTGTGGCAATACGGATATAAAAGAGAGCAGCCTCGACATCTGGGGTTCCAGGTGGCTGTAGATCGATGAAATAGTGTAAGCCAGCTTGGACAAACTCAGCTAGGTAATCGACAAGGGCTGGATTACTCTCGAAATGATGGCGAAGCGCATCTTGAGCAATTGGTCCATCTTTAAGAGAACACGTTTTGAAAAACTGTAGCCAGAAGTAGGTACGGTGTTTTGTCTCCTTAAGAAGAGCAGGGTTTAGGTGGAAGTTCTCTAAGAGCTGCAAGGGTTGAAGCGCTCTCTCGCTTCCTGTCAATGCGATTTCACGTGTGATCAAGTCATCGAAACAACGAAGTTTTGTTTTATTATGCTTTTGCAAGCAGTCAAATTCACGCAGTTGTTGACCAGGAGTTAATAGGCGATTAAAGTTAGCACTTTGTCTGATGCTGCCTAAACCTTCACTATTTGAATACCATGATGGCCAAATTCTTGATAAAGCGCTTCCCTGTCTACCTCTCAAATTCAGGTGAAATGTTGGTTGAACAACAAGCTTTGAACTCTTCTGCTCCGGATCTTCAATTTCTCGAGGGATTTCTTCAGGAGGAGCTTTAGGCTTTTGATAAAATGAGTGTGCAATGCTAACATACATCAAATTCATAAGAAGACAGCTGCGTTGCAGCCTTTGAAACCACTTGAAATTCTCAGGAAAGTTCTCTTCTTTCCCCTCACTAATCACAGCAATTGCTACCATGTCGTCTTTTAATCTCTTGAACACCGAAATGGGGTACCGCTCCCTTCCCTTTCCTGTAAAATGCTTTGCAAGCTCTGGGTCCTGACCCAAAATCTGATCGTATAACTTGATCTCTGTTTCATCAGACTTAGCTCGTTCGGCGCTAGACTCAATCTCTAATTTTTTCAGAGATGAGAAAAGCGGCTTTTTTCCTGTTTCAGTACTCAAGTAACCAGATAAACGATCTATATGCACAAGTTGGTCTGCATCAATCACTTGAAAAAAAGGATTTTCCGCAAGTTCTGTCCAGGGATTATTTGCGCAAAACCCCTCAAAGAATGAGGGTCTAATACGCTTTGCAATTTCAAAGAGGTGCACAAAAAGCGTGTGAGCAATTGCAAGCTCGATGGGGGCGAGGTTTGCTTCAAAGGCAACACTATACTGCTGATAACAGTAGAGGAGTTGAAAGAGCGCTTTGATCGTCTGCTCTTTTTCGGTAATACGATCCCAGAAACTAGATTCAAGAGGCAATTGCATGACAAAATGAGAAATCATCTCTAGCCCAGCTTCACGCGCATCATATTTTTTACAATATTTAGTTGCTAATTTTTCGAGTTTGGTGAGTTGATCGACTAAGTCTTCAGCTCTTGGAAACTCTCTAAACTGTGGAGGTGTGCATGTTGGCTGATCTCTTTGTTCAGGCTCTTGTATGACGCGAGCTTCAAAAATCCCGTTCAACTTTTCATTAGGTTCTACTTTGGGTTCAGCCCCATTAAGAAGCGCAGATCGTAGCTGTCTCCTTGTATTTCCAACGGAGATGGGAAGAGAGAAGAGCTTTTTTGCACGTGCAATCAATTCAAGAGCAAGCTCTGCATCTTCTAGTGAAATGAGCTGAGGCTCTTTTTTATTCACCTCTTTGGCAAATACATCGACCGCTCCTAAGACCATTTGCTTATTGAAATCAGCCGGTTTTCCAACGATATGTGCCAATGCGGCAAGTCTAATATGAAAATGAAGCTGTTTGTAACAACTAGACCCAAGTTTATAGTGGAGATAAGCAAGAAACCCTTTCCACGCACAGGTCCCGCTTCGTTGAGGAGTGATGAACATCGCGCCTTGTTCGTACACCTTGTAGTATTGCCAAAGGTTACGCAAAGGCCCTTCGTAAATAGCCGAAGCCCTAAAGTCGTCGGGTTGTTTTTGAATCTTCAAGATTAATAGCGAGCGGATCCATGCTCCAGTGTCTGCTGGAAGAATAAGCTTTTTGGGGACATTAGAAAAGCAGACATAGGGAGAGTAGCGCGTTTTTTTCTCATCCAGTTCAGAGAGGTGATACTCGCTAATTCCTTCTCCAGTATTGAATACCATGACTTGATACTCGCCATGCCGATTCACTGAAATTTCCATCAACATTGCATGCCCTGCATTACTCGTAGTCCACCCAAAAGGGATTAAAAGAGGCTCATCTGGCTTCATCTTCCGTATAGTTTCAGCATATCTTTCAGAGAGTTCTTCAGTAGATGAAAGCAGTGCAAGTTCTAGTAGCCTGGTCGAAAAGGGATCCATTTTGCAAAGCTCTTTGTGAGCTGCTTCAGAAATACGCCCTTTTAGAATAGGAGCGAGAGAGGCTAAAAAATGGCTCGATGAAAAAGGGGAAATCCCTTCATATTCTGTCCCCTTGATAGCAGTATCAAGAAAGATATGTGCTAGCAGCTTACCGTCTATGCTAAGGGAGGCAGTTTGAGTTTCGAACTCAGGGGATTTTGCACTTCGAGGCCGATGCTCTGTCTCAACATGTGGAATGTATGGATTTACAGGACTAGACATCAGTTTTCTTTTTTTAAAGAAGAACTATATCATTATTCTAATTAATTAAATATATTAAAAATTAACTATATGCCTATTGGGCATTGCTAAAGGCAATGGGAGTTTCAGCAGAGTCTCGAATTGGAGAATCTTCTTGAATCGGCAGGTCTTGGCCACTGGGACGGGCCAGATCAATCCCGAGTAGGCCCATGAAGGCCATGGCCATGAGGCCTGTCATAATAAAGGTGATTCCCATCCCCCTGAGACCAGGCGGGATGTTGGAGTAGGTGAGCTTTTCGCGAATGGCCGCAATCAGCGCAATGGCAATCCACCAGCCGAGTCCCGCTCCAAAGGAGAAGACGAGGTTCGGGATCATGGGATATTCTCGGGTGACTCCAAAGAGCACACCACCAAGAATGGCGCAGTTCACAGTAATCAGGGGAAGGAACATGCCTAGCGAGTGGTAGAGCGCTGGGGCAAACCGTTCAATCACAATCTCAAGCACTTGGACAAAGGCGGCAATCACGGAGATAAAGACGATCAGCTCGAGGAAGCTCAGATCGATCTGCGCGCCATCAATTCCGATGAAGCTAAGCCATTTCAGTGCCCCTTTACCAGTGATGAATTGGTTTACAAACCAGTTCAAGGCGCCAGCAGCTGTCAGTACAACGGTGACTGCCATGCCAAGGCCGTTGGCAGTTGGGACGCGGTTGGAGCAGGCGAGATAACTGCACATTCCCAAAAAGTAGGAGAGCAAAATATTTTGGATGAAGACCGACTGAATGAGTAGGCCGAGAAGATTGAGTGGTGTGTAATCTCCCATCCACATAGTTACGCCTGGGTTTCGGGTTTGGTGATAATATTAGCGATCCAAATGAAAAAGCCAATGATGAAAAAGGCGGCTGGTGCAAGGACCATGATCCCGAAGTTTTGGTAGGCTTGTGGATGCTCAGCTGTCGCATACCAAGAGAGGGGAATGATCTGAAAGCCAAAGAGTTGTCCAAAGCCAAAAAATTCACGCAGGCCTGCAACACAAAAGAGGATCCATGCATACCCAAGGCCAGCAGCTAAGCCATCGAGAAAGGCTGGAATGGCTGGAATATTGCGCGCCATACTTTCTGTACGTCCCATGACGATACAGTTGGTAATGATCAATCCAACGAAGACTGAAAGGGTTTTAGAGATATTGAAAAAGTAGGCTCGCAAAAATTGATCGACGATGATGACAAAAGAAGAGATGATGGCAAGTTGTGTGATCATCCGCACGCTGTCTGGTGTGAACTTCCTTAGAAGCGAAACAAAAAAGCAGGAGAAGGCTGTGACAAAGCTCACGGCGATGCCCATGGTGATTGCTGTTGTCAAGGTGGTGGTTACAGCTAAGGCAGAACAAATTCCTAGAATTGCAACGAGGATCTGGTTATTTTTCCAAAGAGGTTCGACAAAGTAGTAACTAAGCGGCGGCTTTAGTGTCATCTTTTTTTCCTCCTAAGTCGTGCAGTTTGATCAAAAAGTTACGGTAGGGCGTCAATGAATCTTGATAGGCAGAAGTCACGCCATCACCGGTGAGTGTCGCTCCTGAGATGCCATCGACAGCGCTCTTTGACTTAGGCGCTGAGCCGTAGACATCTTTCACCTTTCCTTTCACGACAATGATACCGATTTGGGCACTCTTAAAATCTGTTTTTCCATCTGCTTGCTCGTGGAAAATCAGTTTTCCTTCAAACTGGTTTTGCCACCAACTCTCTGTGATGTTGGCGCCAAGTCCAGGTGTTTCTCCATGGTCATACCAGGTGGTTCCCACAACCGTGTCACCATTTGGTTCAATCGCAATGTAGCCGTAAACAGGCGCCCAAAGACCAAAACCTGAAACGGGGATGACAAAGAGCTCAGCTTTGCTCAAATCTTTTGCAATGGCCTCGGCATCGATATCGCCAGCCTCTTTGGTATTGGGAAGGATGGCGTAGAAGAGTTTTAGAGGGAGGTTGGCATACCCTTTCTTCTTGTTGTTGGCCAAGTATTCTGGAAGGGTAATATCTTTCTCTTTGAGTGTGTAGACAGCCCCAGCTTTATCAGTCAACAGGGGGCGAATGCGCAACGCTGAAATCTCTTTGATCTGTTCATCAGTCGCTTTTGGAGCAGCAGGATCTTCAACGAGAATCTTTTGAGCCTCATCAAACTTAGCGAGTTTACCCTCGAGTTCAAAATAGCCTTGGTGGTCCAGAATTTTAGCTGAGATGAGCATCTGCTTGCTCTGATCAAACTCTTTGGCAACCTTTTGTGGAGTACGCAAACCATAGGCGACAACAGCTAAGAGCAAGCCGCAGACAAAGCAGAGAATAACCACAAAGATCATCACTTGGAAATCGGAGTACTTTTTAGCTGGCTTTGACACGGCGTACCCTCCGGTAGTTCCGCACAACGTAATAATCGATGAGCGGAGCAAAAACATTAGCAAAGAGTATGGCGAGCATCACCCCTTCGGGGTATGCAGGGTTGATCACGCGGATCAAGATGGTAATCATCCCAATCATCCCCCCATAAATCCACTTCGAAAAATTCATGCCAGGAGAGCTGACGGGATCTGTTGCCATGTAGACAAGTCCAAAGGCAAGTCCACCCATAATCAAGTGGCGATAGGCTGGCAGTGCAAACTTCGCAGGGTTCCACGCGCCTGAATCAATACCGACATGCTTGGAGAAGAATTCAAAGATGAAAGCTGTGACAAAAGCGCCAATTCCAAACGCAAGCATCGTGCGCCAAGCACCAACACCAACCAAGATGAGAAAAAGAGCACCAAGTAGGCAAGCAAAGGCGGATGTCTCACCCATACTTCCAGCAATATTGCCGAAAAAGAGGTTGCCATCGCTAAATTTGTCAAAGCCATAGAGTGTGTCAGTGTAATTGCTTGCAGCGACATAGTTGCCAGGCAGCAAACCTAATCCACCATCTTCAAGTGGGCCAGTCACAAAAGATTGCATCTGCTCGAGTGAAAGATTTCCTAGCTCTGCAGCACCATCGACATTCCATTTGTCAAAATGCGTTTGAATCGTATCAAACGTCGGCACTTTGGAGCCGAGATGATTGGTCGCAATAGCATCTGCATGGATCCGTTTGATGTCGGGGACAGCGGCGTTGAGTCCTTGAAGAGCTGTCGCTTGACTGTACCCGTCCACTTCAGTGAGGTGCGCTGCAGTGTTGATGGTTTGCAAACTTTGTTGGACAGATGTTTGATTCGTGCCGACCCAAATATCTCCAGACATATTGCCCGGGAAGGTAAAGAAGAGAAAGGCCCTGGCGGTGAGCGCTGGATTGAGGATATTCATTCCTGTGCCGCCAAAGAGTTCTTTGCCGATAATGACTCCGAAGGCGACGCCGACAGCGACCATCCAGTAGGGGATTGTTGGCGGGAGTACAAGGGGATAGAGCATTCCGGTGACCAAAAAGCCTTCGGCAATTTCATGCCCGCGGATGGTGGCAATAAGTCCTTCACAAAGGAGCCCAACACCATAGCTGATGAGGAGTACAGGGAGAAAAGCGCCGAGGCCTTCAGAGACAACGGTTCCAAAATGGGCAAATGTGAAATTGAAATAGCCAGTAATAGAGGTTGAGGCGGCTAGATATTCGCGCATTATCTGATCACTGCCGCTGATATAGACCATTTTTTGCACACCAGTATTCCAAATGGCCATTAAAATGGCGGGCAGCAATGCAAAGATGACAAGAACCATCCACCGTTTAATATCGACGGCGTCACGAATAAATGGACGCACTTTGACATTGATAGGTGGTTCATACAGAAAGGTATCAAGCGCCGAAACTAGAGGGCGCATTTTGTGCAGAGGTTTCCCTTTCTCAAAGAAAGAGAGCTGATAGTCTAAAAAACGTCGTAGCATTGCAGGTGGAATGTAGCAAATTTTTCTCAAAAAGAGAAGAGAAAAACCACATCTTCATCTATGATGTCTGATGTGTGGAAAAAAATTAGTCTAGTTTTTGTTTCTCTCTGCCTGCTTTGTTGCGCGCTTTTCCCGCGTGCAATTTTGTTGAAGGTGGTCGATCACAAAGCAAAAAGCTATTTCAAGAAGAGCTTTGCTGCTGAGTTTTCGTGCGAAAAACTCTTTTGGGAAGAGGGAAAGATTCATTTTACAAATGGCTTCATTCAGAAAAGTGGTGTCTATGATGCCTGCTTTGCAGAGGCGATTTTTACTCCAAAGTGGAGTTTGCGTCAAAGAGAGATCGGTGGAAAGTTGGCCATTTCTGAGCTTCAAGTGATGCATCAGCAAAAAGAGCCGCTGCCAACCATTTCAATGAAAAAAAAGCGGTGGCACTTTTTCAAACTCAATCTCCAAACAGAAGTTGAAGCAGGTAAACTCTTCTTGCAAGAGGAGCAGATTGCCTTGCATTTTCGCCAATATGTTGTGGGAGAGAAGATAGAGGGAGAGATCGCCCTTTATTGGGAGGAGAAACCCTTTCAGACAACCTTTACCTTTCTCGATGGTCAACTCGAGATGGCTGCCCAATTTGAAAATCATCAGGTGGCAGCCATTTACGATGTGGTCAACTACTTCATCGGAGAGAAGCTCCCCTTTCCTCTAACCGATTGGCAAGTGCTCAATGGAACGATTGATGGAGAGATTGCCGCCACTTTCAGAGGTGAGCACATTGAGCATGTTGCAGGCAGTTTGAGGCTCGATCATTTGGATGCAACAAATGAGGTTTTGGCGATCCGTGGAGGCCTCAGCACTCTCGATGCAATTTTTGAAATCGATCCTGAAACAGGACGGGAGTGGAATGGTGAGTTTGCCCTAGCTGGTGGCGCGCTCTGTCTTGAAGAGGAGTGTTGGCACGGCATTTGGGATATTACAGATTTGCATTCAACGATTTGTGTGAAAGAGGGAGTGATAGAAACCTCTTTTTTCAGAGGGAATTTGATGGGAATGGAGGGGAGAGTCGATCTTGATTGGAACTCGCCTGACACATTGATGCATCTCGCATTTAGTGGCTCTTCAAAGGAGGCGCTTGCACTTGTTCCTGAAAAGTTTCAGAAGGGATTTCATCAGGGCTTCCCTAATGATCAGATTCAAGTAGAGGCAACAGTCAATCATGCAAAAGAGGGGTTAGAGCTCGTTGGTGAGATGTGGATAGAGTCGCATCGTCTTCAGTTTGGATGTCACTTTGGACGAGGGGGTGAAGCCGATCTTTCCCGTATGCCCGATGTCGCTTTCTCCGAGCATCTCAAAACCCAATTCTGCCTTTCAAACAAACGTCTTGGTTGGTTCAAGGGACAAAAATTGCCGATGGAGAAATTTATCTCTCCTTTTGTGTTGGGTAATACGTCCATGGATCTTTCTGGAGAAATGAATATTGAAGGCACATTTGATACACGTTATTTGGTTGCTTTTTATGAGGGGCAAGATGTGCGGTTAGAGGGACCTAGTTTTGCCCTCTTTTCCAAACAGATTTCAGATCGTAAAACATCAGACATCACAGCTGTGCACTATGTCGACCTCAAAACTTGGGAGCATGTCGGCTACTTACCACTCAAAAAGGCCTCTCATCAACAGAAAAACCACGACCTATTCTTCTCAGAGGTCGACACACTTGTCGAATTTGAAAATAATGTCGTTCGCCTTAAAGAGGTTTCAACGAATTGGCAAGGGATTCCATTTCAAGGGGAAGTAGAGATTGTCGTGCGCTCGTTTGATGACGTCGACTTTTCGATTTGGGCCGGTTGTCCGCAGGGTTCTTTGATGGTTGGGCAACGCCTTTTACGACACTTCATGAAGCCAGGCCCACTTTTAGAGCTTCCACTCAGTGGAACGTTTGCGATTGAACAAAATGGTCTCTACTTCAAATATAACTGTACATCGCAAGCAAATCTCATTGATGGCTATGTGCATGGTCGCTGTTTTTTCGACATGCAACAAGAGCTCTTTTCACTGCAGGCATGTGAGGCTAACTTCAACTACTCCTATCCAGAAAAGAGCTTCTGCCTCTTAGAAGGAGAGGGCGAAATTGCGACTACTCAAACTTCAGCTCCTTTCTTATTGCCACGTCTGATTTTCACCGATGATCATGTAACCATCGATGCTAAGATCGCTGATTATGCTTTTGACGGAACAGTTGAGCAGGGGAAGATTGCACTACATGGCGACCAGCTCGATGTAGAAGGGGAGTATGGTGAGGGGCGCTACACCTTTTCTCATTTACGCCTGGGGTTATGGGAGGCAGAGGCGCAACTCTCCTTAGATGCCAATTATGCCTATTTAGAATCGTTTCTTCTTTCACATCCTGTCAAAGGAACGTGCGATGTCATTGGATGCTTTGATCGCCGCTCCTCACAGCTTAGATGCTACCTCTCTGATTTGCAGCTCGACTTAGCAGCTGGCCTTGGCCAGCTCCTGACTGGTTGGCAGCCAAAAGGAGTGCTATCAGGTGAAGGAGAAGTGCAGTGGAGCGCTGAGAAGGGAGTAGAAGCTAGGCTCCAAACCTCCTTTTCTGACTTAGAATTTGCGGGGATCCCTTTTGATTCTGCCGATCATGTCCCTTTTTACTTCTCATCAAAGCAAGGGTTAAAAGTAGAAGGACTCGAGGCGATGGGGCAATACAGATTAGGCGCCTTACACTACGATCACCATCAACAAAAAGCCTTTTTTGAAGGAATCGACTTTAGTTTATCGGGCGAGCAGATCAATTGGGTAGCTGACGTTGTCGATTCACTTGTCCCTGGTAAGGTTGAGACCTCGCTTTTTGAATCGATCAAACAATTGCGCCCCGATGCCCCCTTTGAAGGACGGCTCTCTTTAGAAGTCACGCCTGAAAATGTTTGGGTTCACCTCATGCTCAAAGATGGTAGCTACACCTTTAATGATCAACTTTGGGATCTCAAGAATTTTTCTCTTGTCTGTGATGCTAATGAGCTCAATGTCAAAACACAGTTCTTATTGCGCCACCAATACTACTGGCTCTACCTCTCGACAGATAACCACACTAGACAGGCAGGACAACTTTCGATTCAAGAAGAGGGAGCCGATGACCTTTTAGACCTGCTCTGGTATCGCGAGGGGAATGGACAGTGGAGCATCAGCCGCATTGAAGGGAGCTTTTGTGGAGTTGATATGCAGCTGAAAGAGAGCCATTCTAATGGTCATGCGGATCAAATTGCTCTCACTGGCCACGTTGGACTGAATCCAAGCAAGATCGGCCCACTGCTCTCACCATCACTGCAAAACCTCTGTCAACGCCTCTCAATTGGCGGGAACTACACACTCGAAGGCGATTTTCTGCTGCCCAAAGAGGATCTCAAAAACCCAATTTTCTATGGTAAGCTCACAGGAACTGATTGTTTGCTTCATAAAGTTGAGTTTGCCTCGCTTACTTCAGGTTGCTACATCTCCAATCACTTAGTTGAGCTCACTGACTTAGCTGTCAAAGATTGGGCCGGACGTCTCTATCTCGATCGCGCCACCCTCTACAAGCAAGATGAGTGGAAATTTGGCTTGAGTCACCTTTCAGTTCAAGACTTTAGACTCTCTCGTCTCTCCAGTGATTGGACCAAGCGTGAAAGAGGAGAGAGACCGCTATTCCGCTCCCTCTTTGTCACAGCCTTTGATCTCACTGATTTTTCTGGAAGACTCAGTGATAAGAGTAGTTTCCTTGGCAAGGGAGAGTTGCGTTTCACTAATTTCCCCAAGCGCACCCTCTTTAGTAACCTCATGCTTTTACCAACAGAGATTTCAGCCCGCATTGGCCTTGATCTGACCACATTCATTCCAGTGCGCGGTACGATTAACTATGAAGTGAAAGATCGCAAAGTACTCTTCAATGAGTTTGCTGATATGTATAGTGATGGGAAGCGTTCTCGTTTCTATCTTGCTGAAAACACACCTGCTTATGTCGATTTTTCCGGAAATCTCAATATGAATATCAAGATGAAGCAGTATAACTTACTGATGAAAATTGCCGAATTTTTCACAGTGACAGTTAAAGGAACGCTGCTCCATCCTACCTACGTCTTCTCTAACCAACAGGAAGGTTAGTAAGCGTAATATGTGTATTTACAGCCGCCTCATACTTCTCTAAAAGCGTCTTCCAATTCTGCTCAATGTTCGCTTTCTCTTCTTGCGAGATACTTGTCGGAGGATCGATTACTAGATGAAAGCTTTCAGGATCTTCTCGCTCCCCATCATCAATTAAAATGACTCCAGGCTCGATAATTAAAGACTCGTAGATCTTATCGAGATGACGCAAATTGGTCGCAAGTTGCTCAAGCAGCCCCTGATTTGCTTTAAGTGTTTCGCTTAACTGCCTCTTGTGATCCTCATCAATCTGTTGATTTTCAAGAGCCTGAAGCGCATTTTTGATCATAAAAACCGTTTCATCAGCAGCTGCCACTTTGTTTTCCACAATGTCACGGTTGTTGTCGATCATCTGCTCGATTTCATCACTATTTCCAGGATAATTTGTGTAGGATCCCGCCTGCTTGGAAGTGCCTAAAAATGAAAAAAGATTGAGTTGGTTTGGCTGAGGTGCTATGCGCAACTCATGAGATTCAAGCTTCATGTTCATCTCTTTTGCAAACTGCTTTTGAATTGTCATTTCATTAACCTCTCTGTTAAATTCTTTGTGCCATGTTAAATATTTTTTATCCACCCTCTTGTCTTCACTGTGAAAAACGTGTCGAAAAACCACACAGTTTTTGTGAAACATGTCGCCTCGACTTTGCTCTGCTTCATCCGCTCTCATACTGCCCCTACTGCCTAACCGAGCACAAAGGAGTCTGTGATAGATGCCGCAAACGCAAGGAGTGGAGTGTCCAACTTGCAACCTGCTTCGATCCTCTTGGAGGTGTTCTCACTCTGATTTCGCAAGTTCATCAGGATCAATGTCTAGAAACAGCAGCAAGTTTCTTGATGGTACAGCTCAGTCGTTTACGCTGGCCGCCACCAGATATTGTGATTCCTGTTCCAACCCATCGCGGCTCTACCCAATTTGTTCAGAGGTTTGCCAAAAACATGCAGCTCCCATATTGCGATAGTGTCACCAGACGCAGAGGTGATCTCCCTCAGCGTCGACTTTCTTGGCCTGAGAGAGAAAAACTTTCACCGCAACATTTTCAGGTAACTAAAAAAGAAGAAGTGCCACGTATCTTGCTCATCGATGCAACGATCGGTTCAGGAGCAACCATGCGCGCGATTGCCACCCATTTTCCAAACAGCCGCGTCTACGGCCTCAGCCTTGCCCGCGAGCTCTGGTGAGAGTTGACACTAATTTTTTGAGGAGGCATTCTATTGTAAAGTTTAGGTAAAGGAGTACACGTGTTATCAATTAAACGACTCGATCGCATCTGTGATTATACTCCCTTTGTCAGCACAATTTCTAACCTTGGAATCCTGTTTCGTAAGCATGTCTTTAAACCAGCTGAAGCGACTCTAAAAGGGCAAGCTTTTACCCATATCGAACAGAAAAACACGATGCGCTGTCTCACCCTTCTGGTTCCAATTCTAGGTAATCTGGTTATTGTCTTCTATGATATTGTCATGTCCTTCATCACGACACATGATGCACTTAGAGCCATTAAAATTGACCCAGCCGCTTTTCTCAAGCTAGATGAAGAGAAGCAAAAAGATCAGAGTTTCATTCTCTCAGCAGTCAAGGTCAATCCCCGCGTCTTAAAATATATCAACCCAGATTTTATGACTCTCGAGATAGCCAATGAAGCTGTAGGAATAGATGGCATGGTCCTGCGCTATGTTAGTCGCTATTCCACAAGGGTTGTGCCAAGCGGATTAGGACAAAGTGGTTACGTGTTGGTTTCACAAGATGAATATCGTGAAATTGTGATGATTGCAGTTGAGCAAAATGGACGTGCCCTTGAGCATGCTGGGGATTTACAAGAAGATAAGGATGTTGTGATTGCTGCTGTGAGAAGTTATGGCCCAGCATTGCACTTTGCTCCTGAGCTCCAAAATGATCCAGAAGTGGTTAAGCCAGCTGTGGAGCAAAATGGGATGGCCCTGCAGCATGCTCACAAAGATCTACAGGATAATGATGACATTGTTGGTGCTGCTAGAGATCAGAATTACATCGCATTGATTTATGCAAGTGAGCGGATTCAAAAAGAACAATTCCCCATGGGTCAATTTAGACACCTTGCTTCAGCCGTAAGTAGTAAGGGATGGGGCATTAGCTATGGCACAATGGCCTCAATAGGTTGGTATGCCATCCAGGCTTTTGTTCTTTAGTAAGTTGATATCGTAGGGAACCTCTGAAAAATACCGACCTTGTATCTTTTAGCGCAATTTGTGCCAGAGCGTTGTTTTCGCCCTCACTAACTCACAAGGAGTTAGCTTCGGTAATTTCACTAAAATCTCCAAAACCTTTATTTTTCAGAGGTTCCCTAGAAAACATTATGCAGAGAAGCATAATGTTTTCATGCATAATTTAGTAGGTGGTTGACTCTTCACGCGAAGTGACTTGAACAACACCAACAATCTCAACACCATCATCTACAGAGAGGCATTTAGCTTTGATATCGCCCTTGATCGACGCATCACCACGCAGCTCAAGTTTCTCCTGAACGGTGATATTCCCTTCAACAGTTCCTTCGATAATTGCCTCGCGCAGGTTGAGGTTTGCTTTGACAACGCCCTTAGGACCCACAATGACTTTGCCTTGTGAAAGCAATTCACCTTCAAAGGTGCCATCAATGCGCAATAGACGCTCAAAGCTGAGTTCTCCACGGAAGGAAACACCTTCTCCAAGAGTTGTCTCAGGATCTTCTTCATGCAGCATGCCTTCAAAGTGGTGTTGAGGCAAGGTTGCTGTTTTCTCTTCCATCATCGGGGTTGTAATCGGTTGATGGGAACGCGGGGTATCAAACAACCGTGGGGGAATGTCGGAATTGTCTGATTGATATTTATTCGTGTACACTGGCTTCTCTTCTTTGTACTCTTCTAACGGGTTTTTTCCTGGGCGGCGAAACATGGCTGTATCCTCACTGTTAACTGTCGATATTGCGGCGGCAGAGTGCGATCTGACGGCGGAGAGCTTCTTCTTTTTTGATTTTATTTTCAATAGTCTTATAGGCATGCAAAATAGTGGAGTGTGTTTTTCCAAACGACGCTCCGATCATCATGAGTGATTCGTTGATCATCTCTTTGGCTAAATACATGGCGACTTGACGGGCAAGGGCCACATTTTTTGTGCGTGATGTGCCTTTAAGCTCACTCACACGTACTTGAAAAACGGTTGCAACACTTTTTAAGATGTTTTCTACCGAAACTTTTTGCTTAGGCGTCATTTGGAAGAGTTCACTGAGCGTCTGTTCAACGAGTTCTTCTGTCACTTCTTGGTCAAGCAGACGACAGTGGGCTGTTAGCCTATTGATCGCGCCTTCGAGTTGGCGGACGTTGCTAAAGATGTTCTCAGCAATGAAAAAAGCAACGCGGTTAGGGATGGTGAGCCCTTTTTGCTCTGCTTTGTGTTGTAAAATCGCAACGCGTGTTTCAAGGTCTGGAGTCCCAACGTGAGCAACAAGGCCCCACTCCATGCGCGCCACAATGCGCTCAGAGAGCTTAAGTTGTCCAGGAGGTTTATCAGACGTAATAACAATCTGTTTGTTTTGGTTGATCAAGCTCTCGAAAGTGTTGCAAAACTCCTCTTCGAAGTTCAAGCGGTTTTGTAGAAATTGAATATCATCGACGAGTAGGACATCAAGTGAGCGGTAAAACCGTTTCATTTTGTCTACAGACTTGTTTCGTAGGTTGTCGACAAGGTCGTTGATAAAAGCTTCTGTTGTGATGCACTGGATACGCAATTTTTTGTGGTGTTGCTGCACATAGTGGCCAATGGCATGAAGCAAGTGTGTCTTTCCAAGTCCAACGCCTCCGTGAATGAAAAGGGGGTTATAGGACTTGCTTGGACGGGTTGCGATGCCCATAGCTGCCGATTTGACAAACTGATTAGATACCCCTTCGATAAAATTTTCGAAGCGATAGAATTGATTGAGGCGGAGTTGATAGTCGCTGGCAACTTCAACCGGGGCAGGTACTACCGGCGCTTTTTGCGGCAAGGGCTTTCTCTCAGGCATCTGCGCAATCACAAATTCGATGACGGGCTCACCATTTTGATCAACAGGCAGAAAAGAGCAGAGATCTTTTTTGTAGTTGTCCAAGAGGTAGGACTTCACAAAAATATTGGGAACTTCCAAACGAATTTGTTCAGTTGTTGATTCCTTGACTTGAATAGGCGCTAGCCAATTTTCAAACGCAGTCAACGAACAACGCTTTTTAACGTATTCGAGAAATTGTTCCCAAGAGTTTTGAGTGTCGCAAGTCAGCATGGTGATTTCCTTATGAACATTGTTTTCCACAGTCGATTTTTGGTCGATTTCGTATTCGATATAAGGAGCAAAATTTAGCACGCGCTTTCAATGCACGCAATCATTTTGTGCACATTTTTTTTCGTTTTTCAGTAACTGATTTATGATCAGCAAAATCGAAAGGAAAAAAGTTGTGAACACACAAGTTGCTGATAATAAATGTTGTTTACAAATGGAGTCAACAATAAGAAGTTAGTTGTGAACAGCTTAGCGGTGAGCGATAATTAAAGCCGAAGCATCGCCAGCAATTGCGACATCTTTGCTTTTTTGAAGCGCGTTTGAAATGACCATTGCTTCGGCGCGTTGGCCAAGCATGAACAATGCTTTTGTTTTATTTAGGAGGGTTGGCTCATCAGTTGAATCGAGGCGAAGCGCTTCATTTAGATGGTGCAGAGCTTTTTCATTGTCACCCATTTGAAGATAGAGGGCACCTAGGGTTTGACGATCATAAATACTTTGGGAATTGAGCAGGACAAGGGCTTCAAAGAAAAGGCGGGCTTTTTCATATTTCCCTTCTCTTAGAAATGAGAAGCCTGAAAAGCGGAATTCTGCAAAGTGCTCCTCATTCCATCCTAAAATTTCACTCCAATTGGCCATTGTCATCCTTGAATAAATTGCTTCATACGCGATTGAACGTAATCAATCATCTCGTTGGTCTCTTTGACTTGGGAGAGCATCCCATTTAGGATTTCTCCGCTTGTGTCATCGGGATTATCTTTTATTGCTGCATTAATACGACGAATATCAGCGTCTTGTTTTTCTGGAGGACCTAAACTTGGCGCGATATAGCGAGAGGCAAAGCGTTGGCTGTGGAAATCATGAGGAACTCGGAAACGGGCCCACGTCTTTTTGCGGTAGGTCTGCATGAGCAGAGAGACGGCGGGGTGCTTGGGAACAAGATCGAGAACCTTGGTCTGACCCGACATGAAGTTGGTGTCAGAAACAGGCATGTGGTACTGCTTGCGGAATTCGGAGACTGCTTGCTGATCAGAGGCGTACCGATCATGCGCTCCGATGCCAATGTTATACATTTCAACCATATTCTCTACTCTATCTTTCCACAAGATTGCTTTCAATCATCAGATTGGCTAAACCTGTGGGTATGCCGCTCACCTACACGATTCAGCCAGAGCTGATTCAAACCGAAATCCTCTTTGGATCTGATCTGATACCAGAAGCACTGGAATATATTCAAGCTTCTGGTAATCAGTCAATTATTTTGACAACACCAACACTTGCGCCAGCGCTTTCAACGCTTCCAAATCTTGTGACTCTCTCTGATGGAGAGTCTATCAAAAACCGTGCCACTAGGGAAAAAATTGAAGATCTTTTTTATGAAAGAGGAGTGAATCGCCAGACGACACTGGTTGCGATTGGGGGTGGAGCTCTGCTAGATTTTGCTGGTATGATGGCAGCAACCTGGATGCGAGGCATTGATTTGATCACATTTCCAACGACGCTTTTGGCGATGACCGATGCAAGTCTTGGAGGAAAAAATGGGATCAATTTCAGGGAGGGGAAGAACTGGATTGGCACATTCTACCATCCCAAGCGTGTCTATATGGACTTCAATTTTCTCAAGACGTTGCCACAAAGCGAGTGGATCTCTGGGCTTGCTGAAACGGTGAAGCATGCGGCAATTTATGATGCGCAGCTGTTCGCATTTTTAGAGAGTCATGAAGTTGTTGCACAAGAAGAGTTTAAGCAGATGATAGAGGCAAGTGTCGCAGTCAAGCTGGCGATTGTCACGCAAGATCCATTTGAAAAGAGTGGGCTACGACACATTTTAAATTTTGGACATACAGTTGGTCACGCAATTGAGGTATTCAATGCGTATCGGGTTTCGCATGGGCGGGCTGTTGCATTAGGAATGGTTGTGGAAGCGGCGATGGCAGTATCACTTGGGCTGCTTGGAAACGAGGATTATGAGCGCTTGCTCAATCTCTGTCGGCCAATGATACTCAATTCCGAAATGCCTCCTTTTGCGCTTACTTTGCGAGACAAAAAAAATGGAAAATTTGTGGGCTTACGAAAGATCGGCGGACCGTGTGAGTTGATCGATTTGACTGAGTCATTATATATAGAAGGGTGGAACCATGCTTTGCGCGACATTCAAAGAGCCGACGTTAGACGATCTTATTACAGCTCACAAACAGGCTGATCTCGTTGAGCTCCGTCTCGATCTGTTCTCAGATTTATCTGAACTTGCGCTTTTGCGAAAAGCGTGCAAGCGACCTGTGATCTTCACATGTCAGGAAATCAGTGATGAAATTCTCGAGCTGAAACCAGACTACATCGACTTGCCACATACCGCCAGTAATGAGCAGTTTTTAGCTATTCCGCCCTCGATTAAACGGATTTGTTCGTTTCACGACTTTGAGAAGACGCCTGAAGATTTGGAGGGAGTCTACGAGAAGCTTCAAAAGAAACCAGCAGACTTCTACAAAGTTGCAACGTTTGCCAATTCGACTTGTGATGCCTTGCGGATGTTGCTGCTCATGAAAAAGCATCCTGTGATTGGGGTGGCAATGGGGGAGAGAGGGAAAGTAGCGCGTATTTTAGCTCCGACTGTGAGCAAATTATGGACCTATGCGCCTCTCTTTGAGAGTCACCGTACGGCTGAAGGGCAGTTGTTGATCGAAGAGTTGAAGGGGATATATCACGCCCATCTACTCAGTCGTAAAACTCAGTTGTATGGCTTGATCGGGGATCCTATTGAGGCGAGTATTAGCTACAGGACACACAACTTTTTGTTTGAGCAGTATGGAATTGATGCTGTCTATGTGAAAATGCGAGTGACTAAAGAGGAGCTGCCAACGTTTTTGCCTCTTGCTGAAGAACTCGGTTTTCAAGGATTAAGTGTAACGATGCCGCTAAAAGCTGCGATTGTTCCCCACTTAGATGAGGTGCACTCTGATGTAGGGGCAATTAACACTGTGAAGATTACGAAGAAGTGGGAAGGGTGGAATACCGATGGCATTGGTTCGGTCGATGCGATTGAGAAGCGCGCGCCGATTAAGGGAAGTCGATTTGCGATACTTGGGGGAGGTGGAACAGCCAAGTCGATTGCAAGAGAAGCTGCCAAGCGGGGCGCTGAGGTGACGCTGTTCAACCGAACACCCTCTAAACTTTGTCGCCCTCTTGATGAGTTTTCAAAAGCTTCTTATGATGTGCTTGTCAATGCGACTCCAGTGGAGAAATTGATCGATTTTGAGTTGCTCTGTTCTCGAGCAGTTGTATTGGATGCAATTGTCAGTTCAAAGAAGACACCACTGCTTGTGGCAGCAGAAAAAAAGGGTTGTGCAATAATTGAGGGGGCTGAGATGTTTATCCAGCAAGCTGCACTGCAATTTAACCATTGGTTCTCATGAGTTGGACGATATTTCCTTCATCACTCTGTGGAAGGGTGCAAGTTCCCCCATCAAAGTCACAGTCGATCCGCGCCCTGATTTTCGCTATGCTGAGCTCTGGCAAGTCTAAGATCACCAATTTGCTCGATTCGACGGATGTGCAAAGAGTGAAGGAGATTTGTGAGCAGTTTGGTTCAGACTGCAAAGAGATCATCGATGTTGGTAACTCGGGCTTGGCGCTCCGTTTTTTCACAGCAATTGCAGCACTTTATGACAAACCAATCATGATTACAGGAGATGAATCAATCCGCACGAATCGAAAAATTCTTCCTCTTTTAGAGGGGCTTGGTCAAGTAGGGGTGAAGTATCATGCCAATGGTGACTACGCTCCTTTGATGGTACAAGGGCCAATGCAGCCTGGATGGATGCATATCGATGGTGAAGATTCCCAATTTGTCTCGGCGCTTCTAATTGCCGCTGCGTATGGCCCAGGTCCTACAGAGATTTTTGTTTCCAATCCGGGAGAGAAACCTTGGGTTAACCTGACGCTCTCATGGCTTGATCGTCTCGCTATTCCATATGAGAGAAAAGATTTCTCCTACTTCCGTCTGCTTGGCGATGCGCAAACCTCAGCTTTTACCTATCGAGTCCCAGCTGATTTCAGTTCGTGCGCCTTTGCTGTTGTTGCCGCCTTGATCACGGATTCTGAGCTTCTATTGGAGGGTCTTGATTTCTCTGATGCTCAGGGCGACAAGCAATTTCTCTCGCTTCTAGAGAAGATGGGTGCCCGTTTTGAGCGGACAGATTCTACATTGGAGATCAAGAAGGGGAGTCGGCTAACTGGCATGCAAATCGATGTGAATGAATTTATCGATGCGCTTCCGATCTTATCAGTGCTGAGTTGTTTTGCTGAGGGCAAAACAGAGATTGTTGGAGCCAAAGTTGCTCGTGGCAAGGAGTGCGACAGACTCGCTGCTATCACGCAAGAATTGAAGAAGATGGGCGGAAAGATTGAGGAGCATGAATCGGGAATCACGATCTATCCTTCATCGCTAAAGGGCGCTGAGTTGCAATCGCATGCGGATCATCGAATGGCGATGGCTTTAGCTGTTGCTGCGCTTGGAGCCGAGGGAAAAAGTATTGTTCATGGATCGCACTGCGCGGCAAAAACCTATCCGCAATTTGCTGAGCATTTTGTGTCACTCGGAGCGCGCATCGAATGAGAGAGATTATCATCGGCTTTTTCTGTGCGGGCAAAACGACATATGGTCAGAAGCGGGCTAAGGCGCTCAATCTTCCTTTCTTTGATACGGATCATTTGATTGAAAAGCGGTTTGGTAGACCAGTCTGGGAGGTTTTTCAAGAGTTACAAGAGCCTGCTTTTCGTGAGCTTGAAGGGGAGATTCTCGACGAACTAAAGGGAGATGGCATTCTTGCTGTTGGAGGAGGAACACCTCTTGCACACGGTGAGCGTTTGAAAAAAATGGGGCCACTTTTCTATCTGAAATATCCCTTTGAAACATTATTACAGCGCATTGAGAAGCGTCGTTTTCCCTCGTACATCAAGAGAGAAGATCCGCAAAAACAGTGCTTAGAGGTCTATCAAAAGCGTGCACCTATTTATGAAGCGCTTGCCAATTTTATTGTGGAGGATGTGTGAGTAATAGTTTTGGTACACTTTTTCGCATCACGACATGGGGAGAATCTCATGGCAAGGCAATTGGTGTTGTCATCGATGGGTGTCCCGCTGGTCTTGAAATTTCTGTTGAGGAGATCAACGCTGAGCTTGAGCGGCGCGCCCCGGGAAGAGATCGTCTCACATCCCCACGTAAAGAGCCTGATCAAGTGGAGATTTTCTCAGGAGTGTTTGAAGGAAAGACAACGGGCACACCTATATCACTCATTATTTACAATCAAGATGCAGACTCAACCAAGTATGAGTCGATCAAGGGACATCTGCGTCCTGGTCATGCAACATTCACCTATCTTGAAAAGTATGGTGTATTTGATTATCGCGGCGGTGGACGCGCTTCTGCGCGCGAGACAGCAACACGCGTGGCTGCTGGAGCGATTGCAAAGAAGTTGCTTGCTCACTATGGCGTGAGTATTCATGCCGAGGTGATTGAAGTGGGAGGCTCTGATGACTTTGAGCAGGTGATTGAGGAGGCGATGGAGGCTGGTGAATCCGTTGGTGGTGTGATTCAACTTGTTGCTGAAAATGTACCGACAGGTCTTGGAGAGCCGATCTACCAAAAGATGGAGGCGCTGCTTGCTCAAGCGATGCTCTCACTGCCAGCTTCAAAAGGTTTTGAGATGGGCGCCGGGTTTGAAAGTGCAACGATGATTGGCTCTGAGCATAATGACGCTTTTGTGGTTGAAAAGGGCGTTGTGCGTACAACCACTAATCATGCTGGCGGAACCTTAGCTGGCATTACAACTGGGATGCCACTTGTTTTTCGTGTTCCATTCAAGCCAACAGCGAGTGTCAAAACAAAACAGCAGACAGTTACAGTCGGTGGTGAATCTGCAATTTTCCAACTCCCAGAAGGTTCCCGGCACGATCCTTGCGTTGTTTTTCGCGCTGTTCCCATTGTCGAGGCGATGACAGCTTTAGTTCTAGCAGACACACTTTTACTCAACAAAACAAAGCGATTATGAAGCATACTCCTGTCCTACTCACCGAAATTCTCACATTCTTCAAGGATGTTCCTCTCCAAACCTATGTTGATGGGACAACGGGTGCTGGGGGACATGCGCTGGCCATTTTGGAAAATCATCCCGAACTTCAAACCTTTTTTGCTTTTGATCGCGATGAGTCTGCCTTGGAAATTGCTAGGGAGACTTTGGCGCCATTTAAGGAGCATGTGCAGTTTATCCATTCAACCTTTGATCGACTAGATGAGTATGTTGAAGCGATGGATGGGATGTTGCTTGATGTAGGGGTTTCTTCGATGCAGCTCGATCAGCCAGAGCGCGGCTTTAGCTTTTACAAGGGTGGACCGCTCGATATGCGGATGGATCAGAGTGCAAGGTTGACTGCTAAAGAGGTGGTCAATCGGTATGGTGAGAAGGAGTTGATGCGCATTATCCGTGACTATGGGGAAGAGCGGCGGTGGAGACAAGCGGCGCGCGCCATTGTTGAGGGAAGACAAAAAAAACGGATCGAAACGACAGAAGATCTTGTGAATGTTTTGGGTCCTGTTTTAGGATGGAAGCGGAAGCATATGCATCCTGCAACATTGGTCTTTCAAGCGATTCGAATCGAGGTGAATCAGGAGCTCAAACAGCTCGAAAATGGGATTGAGACAGCGATTAGGCTGCTTAATCCTGGCGGCAGACTGGGAGTCATTTCTTTTCACAGTTTGGAAGATCGTATTGTAAAGCAGCGTTTTCGCAAGGCTGCTGTAGAAGAAAAAAATGTGGAAATTCTAACGAAAAAACCAGTGACAGCGCTACGTGAGGAGCAATTGCGAAATCCTCGTGCGAGAAGTGCCAAGCTCCGTTTTTTGAAAAAATTATGAACTACGGTTATCTGATTCGTCTCTCGCTTTGCATCGTGGTCTGTGGACTTTTGCTCTACAGCTACATCAGCAAGCAAAATGCCATTACAAAAGTGCGCTTAGAAATTCCAAAGCTGATGAAACAACTCGAAGTGGTGCAGCAAGAAAATACACGCTTGCAATTCGAAATCGACCAATTCGAAAATCCGCTTCATCTGATGGAAATTGCAAACCGCGCTGAATATCGTCACCTCAAACATCCGATGCAAAATGAAGTGATTGAGGAGAAAAAGTGAAAAAACGCCTTGCAATTGTTGCAATAGGAACTTTTTTTCTCTTTTCACTGTTGATTGCGCAATATTTTAAGATTCAGATCCTTGAAGAAGAGAAGTGGACCAAACAAGCATTGGCGCAGCATGAATTTGTTGTCAAAGAGCCCTTTCGACGCGGAAGTTTCTTTTCCAACACGAGCGTGAAAAAAGGACATCTTGAAACGTCTCAGCCGCTTGTATTTGATGTGACCAAGTTTCATCTCTATATCGATCCGCTATCGATTCCTGAAGCGCATCGCGATATTGTTGCGGCTAAGCTGTTGGGAACTGCAGAGCTTCCTGATGAGGCGGCCAAAGAGTTTTATCGCAAGAGTCGCTCTCGCAGGCTTGCTCTCTGGCTCGATCGTGAAACAAAAGATACGATTTTACAATGGTGGGTTCCCTATGCGCGCAAAAACAAAATTCCTTCTAATGCGCTCTATTTCATCACAGACTATCAACGCTCCTACCCTTACGGCAAACTACTTGGACAGGTGCTTCATACGATTCGGGATTTGAAAGATGAAGCGACTCATGAAGGCGTGCCAACAGGAGGGTTAGAGAGCTATTTCAATGAAGAGCTCAAAGGGAAGCTTGGGAAGCGAAAACTCCTCCGTTCACCGTTACACCATTTAGAGATCGATAAAATCTTGCAAGAGCCAGAAGATGGCGCCGATATCTATTTGACGATCAACCACTGTATTCAGGCGATTGTAGAAGAGGAGTTGGAAAAGGGCGTGCAAGCTGCTCAAGCCAAAGGGGGCTGGGCTGTCATGATGGAGGCTAAAACAGGAGCGATCTTGGCTTTGGCTCAAACCCCTTGTTTCAACCCTGCAAATTACCGCGACTATTTCAATGACCCGAAACTGATCGAAGAGACCAAGGTCAAAGCTGTCACGGATGCTTTTGAGCTCGGCTCGATCATGAAGCCCATCACAGTTGCAGTTGCGCTCAAGGCGAATGAGGAGTTAGCTCGGCAGGGGAGACCGCCCCTTTTTTCACCCGAAGATAAACTCGATGTCACTCGGACAATTTTCCCTGGGCGCGCTTCGAAGCCATTGAAAGATCTCCCTCCTCACCGCGCAATCAACATGTATATGGCGCTCCAACGCTCCTCAAATATCTACATGGCAGTTTTGGCAGATCGTATTGTCAATGAGCTTGGGAACCAGTGGTATCGCCAAACACTTGTGGATTCATTTGGTTTTGAGCAGAAAACAGGAATTGAACTTCCTGGAGAGGCATTTGGGTTGGCTCCTTCCCTTGAGAGGCGGCATGCCAATGGCGCACTCGAATGGTCACTTTCAACGCCCTACTCTCTGTCGATTGGCTATAACCTTTTGGCAACGAGTCTACAGATGTTGCGTGCTTTTGCCGTTTTCCCAAGTGGTGGCTACCTCGTTGAGCCCACACTGATTCGGAAGATTGTCCGCGGCGATGAGGTGCTTGTTGATCACACACAGCCCCGCTCCTTTAAGCAGGTGATGAGCGAAGAGTCTGTAAAAGAGGTGGTCAAAGCGATGAAATACTCGACAAAACCAGGTGGAACAGGGCGCCTTGCAGCCCTCAGTGGCTACACAGAAGCGGGCAAAACAGGCTCAGCTGAAAAAATTGTGGGTGGCATTTATTCCAAGAAAAAGCATATATCTTCTTTTATCGGCTTTGCTCCGGCCAATTTTGATCCTGAGGCGAATCCAATCGTTTTGATTGTCTCGATCGATGAACCGGCACCGATCATATTAGAAAATGGGATCAAAGGCTATTTAGGTGGGCGCTGCGCAGCCCCTGTCTTTCAGCAGATGATGCGCAAGACATTTGAATATTTAGGGGTCCCTAAAGATGATCCTTATGGCTATCCCGTTGGTGATCCCCGTTATGATCCTGCAAAAGCAGATTGGATGAGCGAAGTTCATCTTTTGAAAGAAATGTACGACCGTTGGAATAAGAAATGAACTTGAAGAAATTGATCGCAAACCTTCCTATTGAGATAGCATCTGGGTCTAAAGATATTGAAATCAAGGGGCTTTGTGCGCATTCACGCCGTGTTGCTCCTGGCGATCTGTTCATTGCCAAGAAAGGGCCAAATTGTGAGCTCTATGTTGAAGAGGCGATTTCTAATGGAGCAGTCGCTGTCCTCTCCGATCTACTCAATCCTTTTCTCAAAAAAGGCGTCACTCAACTGATTCATCCCGATGTTGCCAGTATCGAAGGGAAACTCGCTGCGCTCTTTTATGACAATCCTTCTGAAAAACTGTTTACAGTTGGCATTACAGGAACCAATGGAAAGACCACAACAGGCTTTTTGATCAAACATCTTCTCGATAAACTCGGCGGTCGCACAGGGTTGATTGGCACCATCGAGTACATCATCGGCGACTTTCATTTTGAAGCCGATCTCACCACTCCAGATGTGATCACCAACCAAAAGCTCTTAGGTGAGATGGTCAAACAGAAGTGTGATGCGGCCGTGCTTGAGGTCTCTTCACATGGTTTGGAGCAGCATCGCGTCGATAGTATTGCCTTCGATGCCGCGATTTTCACAAACCTCAGCCAAGATCATCTCGACTATCACAAATCTTTAGAAGCCTATGCAGCTGCAAAAGCCAAACTCTTTTCCATGCTTGGGGAGGAGCAAATTGCGATCATCAACGAGTCTTCATCTTGGTCGGCTACCATGCTTGAAAACTGCCCAGCGCGCGTGCTCTCCTATGGGATGACTCCGGATGCTGATGTGCATGCCCATGAGATCAAAGTTTGTCATGATCATACAGAATTTTGCGTGACCTACAAAAATGAAACAGCTCTATTTTCCTGGGCGATTGTTGGCCGTTTTAATGTCCTCAATGCCCTTGCTGCTATTACCCTCTCTCTTTCGCGGGGAGCCAATCTGCGCGAGCTTCCTCAACACCTTGTGAGTTTTCCTCAGGTTCCAGGTCGCCTCGAGCGCGTTGAAAATGGGCTTGGGCTTCACATCTACATCGATTTTGCTCATACCCCTGATGCCCTTGATAATGTGCTCCAAACCTTGCGTGAGTTCAACAAACGAAAAATCTTTGTTGTATTTGGAGCTGGTGGGGATCGCGACAAAGAGAAACGCCCCTTGATGGGAGCTGCTGTCGATCGCAGCGCGAGTTTTGGATTCATCACCTCTGATAATCCACGCACCGAAGACCCCTTTACCATTTGTGAGCAAGTAGCTCAAGGGTTTGAATCAAAACACTTCTTGATCGAGACCGATCGTCGTCAAGCAATTGAGATGGCCATCAAAATGGGAGAGCCTGATGATATCATTCTCATCGCCGGTAAAGGGCATGAAATTTATCAAACGCTTTCGCATCAAACGATTCCATTTGATGATCGCCAAGTTGTCCATGAAATTATCAGTGAGGTAAGATGCACATAGTTCTTCTTGTTCTAGCTTTTATCTGTACAGCTTGTAGTAGCCATCGGGTTCCCGCAGAGATCTCTTCTATTTCAGAGCACAAAATTGCCATCCCCAAACGAGAAGAGCTTATCGTCATCGATGCAGGTCACGGTGGTCGCGATTCAGGATCAGCCTCACACCGAGAGGATTATGAAGAAAAATCCCTCACCCTTTCAACAGCCTTTCTTGTACAAGATTTTCTCCACAAACTTGGCTATAAAACCGTTTTAACCCGCAATCATGATACCTACATCCCTCTCAATACCCGAGCTGAGATTGCCAATTCACTTGAAGCCGACCTCTTTGTCAGCATCCACTACAACTTTGCTGCAAGTCGCGAGGCGCAAGGTGTTGAGGTCTACTATTATAAAGATGAAAGAAATCCAGGTTGTGATCGGATTACAGAGTCTAAAATTTTAGCTTCTCAAGTCATCTCGTCGGTGATTGGTCAGACGAGCGCTAATTCGCGCGGCGTCAAGCAGGCTAATTTTGCTGTGATTCGTGAGACCAAGATGCCAGCGATTCTCATTGAAGCAGGTTTTCTTTCGAATCCCAAAGAGCGTGAGCTTCTCCGCGACCCGCGCTATCTCCGCCAGCTCGCCTGGGGCATCGCCAAAGGCATTGAGCGATATCACCTCACAAACTGAGTGGATTTTTTGGGTTTTTTGCTTTGATTTGAATGATCGCTCGCTTGTCGTATCACCTATACTGTCTGCGCTCGCGATCCTCCAACTGAAAGCAAAAACCCCAAAAAGGTTTCCTGGGAATAGGAAAAAGGCTTTCAGATCAATAATAGGTAAATCCTTCTCAAACAGGCATAGTTGGTATGCGTCTTGCTTCTGATGAAGTAAGATGGTAAACCCTATTAGTGATTCAAATCTGCCGCAGCAAGCCCGTCCACTAGGACAAGTGGGTCAATTAGCTGGTCGCAAAGTCACTGTTGAGGAGCCTGACAAGGCTGATGCGCTCTTCCAGAAGGAGATTCAAGAAGCAGTCAAAACGCGTTTGGCTGCTAATCTCGATCATAACCTGGATTTCATTCTTGCAAATCGGGGTCTGCGCTCGGCTTATGTGAAAAATGGACGGCTCTACAACAAATTGATACCAGGTCTGACAGTGTCTAATGAAGTAAAAGAATTGGTGCAACAGACTCTTAGGCAGGCACGAGGCTCTGTCATTGATGCGGGCTTTGGCCATAAGATTCAAGAGAAAGCGCAATTTAATGTCGATCGCTTAACACGTCATCTTTCAAAACATTTTCCCGAGCTTCTTCCTCAGGGAACACGTCGCTCACCTCTCCAGATTTTTTTGAAGCAACGTAAACTTCGTATACTTCCAAACAAACCTAAGGAAGGTGATTCTACTACGACTAAAAATTTGGATAAGAGCCAAACGCAATGGGAGCAACTTAAGAGCAAGATTCATGAAGATGAAGCGAGTGACGTAAAGAAAAAGATGGATACAAGTGCAGTTACTCCTAAGACGGTATCAAAACTTGAGGAAGAAGTAAACCTTCAGAGGAGGAAACTTGATTCAAAGATCAACAAGCTGAGGACACACCTTGAGTTCAAAAGTTTTTCTGGAGGATTGAACCCAGTTGAACGTGTCAATGTTCAAACTAAGACGGTTGCCATTCAAAAAACTGAGCATGATAAGACCTATGGCAGTCAGCTGCGAGATGAGCTGAATCTAAGACTCCAGCGTTCTGAAGAGTTAGGAAAAGTTGCTGGGATCAATGAGTCGATTGCTTCGCATCTCAATGAGCTTGTCGGGGATCGTTTGCCAGTTCCACTTGCTACGACTAGAGAAGGCGTCACTTTGCATGCCTATGTTGAGAGTAAAGGCTCGTTTTATGATGTGGACGATAAAAGTTTTTTTGGCGCTAGCTTCGGGTTTAAGAAGAAGCAATCACAACGGTTTGTGTTGACTCAGTTGATCATGCGAAATGCCGATTGTCATGGAGATAATGTGTTGATCACCAAAGATGGCCAACCGGTTGCGATCGATTTTGGGCGCTCCTTGCATCCTGATCCTACAAGTTGTGATGCCCGAATCCGTGCTGTCTATCTCCGCTTTCCAGGTGTTGGTGAGAAGTTGAACAAGGAGGATCGGCAATTTTTTGCAGCACTTGATGTTGATCAAACAGTCGAGGATATGAGAGAAGCTCTTACAGT
Source organism: uncultured Chlamydiaceae bacterium (assembly GCA_942490925.1). GTDB lineage: Bacteria > Chlamydiota > Chlamydiia > Chlamydiales > JAAKFR01 > CALNYX01. The sequence goes on from CALNYX010000017.1 coordinate 130,501, forward strand.
TCAATATCCGAGGGAAATGGCTCCAGGCGAATTGAAGAAATTGGTAGACAAAGAGTTAAATGTGTTGCGCGCACGCCTGATCATGGTCCAAGAGGGTGTAAAAATGGGATGTACCCTGCGAGAGCTCATTGGTCTTGATTTGCCCCCACTTTCAGAGGAGACTGCTCAAAAGGTCAGAACAAATGTTAGGAATAACAATAATTCCCAGATGGAGAAATGGGAAAAATATCGTCAAGCTCTGAGCGAGGTTCCAGAAGCAAAGTGTGGATTTCAATGCGCTTGGAGCAACGCTTTAACAGGTGGACAATTCAATCCAGATCGTTTTCGTCAGGAAATTCAGAAAGAACTTGAAGCTCTCCAAAAGACATTCCAAATCTATGGAAGTCTAGAACATGACATTTACAGCAAGGCTTCACTAGACATTTCGTAGCACTGACCTCAATCCGATAAGAAGAAAGTCTTTGCAGGTCTCTTAGCCTGAAAATAGTCTGCTAGCACATAATATAAAAGGGGTCGCAGCAAGTCACACTTCGCTTAAGAAAAAACTCGCACTCATTTGGCAACTCCAGTCACGGATTGGGAAATGCATACTCAGTTTAATCCAGATTTTTTTCGATTTGCTGTGTCAGAGCAGATTCAAAAAGTGCATGGTAAAGCTGATTTGTACGGTGATCGAGAGAAAGAAGTATACAGTAAAGCAAATTACGATGTTAGTTGCTGGGCATAGTTTGGCACTCATATTGCTTTTCCAACTGTATGGTTGGACCTATTCGACGAGCTATTCAACGTCTTTGCAATCCTGTCAAGAATTCAAAGTTAGCTGCTGATAAAAGGACATCTCAAATTTTCAATGAATTTATCCAAGAAATGACATTTCAAGATGTTGTTGATAAGCGCTTTGAGAATAACTATCACTTCATTATGCAAACCACAGACTTGAAGTATGTGGGCACTAAGGATAAAGAGCTCATTCAAACCACAGCTCCTCTAACTCCTCTGATGAGACAGGTTATAACCAAGACAATTCAGCAGACCTATCGCCAAATGATGGGACGAGTGATTGATGCGGAACATGGCTACCGGATCAAGGAGGTTGAAATTCAGAAGCTCGATCAGCTCCGTGCACATATCATGGAACATTTTCCTGAGATCTTAAAAGAGTCTCCATTGCCCTTTTTGACGCGCTCCAGTTGGGAAGAAAATCCTCATCCCGAGTTGAGAGATGCTCAAAATTTGGTAAGAGTTCAGGTCGATGAGAAAGTCAAACTTGTTAGGTCTGGAAGCTTACAAATGCAGGAGATGGACAAGAGTATTGCTGGGGTTAATCCTGCGGCTTTTGCAGTTGTAGAGGGGCAAAAAGTGGCTGTGCGTAAAAGTAGTCAAGATTTGTCCTATGGAGAAATTCTCAAGCAGGATTTTCCAGAGTCAAAGCTTGCTGCAAGTGAGATGGCGCAAATTGCAGGAATAAATGAGTCGATTGTCTCTTCCTTGAATCACCAATTGCAAGGTCTTTTGAAAGTTCCGCTTGTCACCTCTGAGAAGGGAGAAACCTCACATGTATTTGTAGAAAATCAAGGAACACTTGGAGATCTTTTAGATGCCAATCCAGAGATTACTGAGAAATTGGATGTGGAAGCTTCTCAACATTTTGTATTTGGACAACTCGTTACCCGTAATACCGATTGTCATGCGGATAATGTGCTCATCACCAAACACAATACACCAGTCGGAATTGACTATGGCCGTATTCTCTATCCTCAATCTCTCTCGCAGCATGCACATTCTCGTGCCTGTTATCTTAACTTTCCTTGTCTCGATGAACAGATCAATGCTCGAGATCTCAAGTTGTATCAACAGCTTGATATTCCCAAAGTGATGGGGCAGCTACGAGCCGATCTGAAGCGAGAGTATGGAGAGCTGTCAAATTTGAAAGAGCTTGTAGATCAATCTCTTCAGGTTCTTGAGGCGCGTCTGATTATGATACAAGAGGGGTGTAAACGGGGTGTGACACAAAGAGATTTAGTAGCCCTTGACTTTCCTCCACTTTCTGAAGATCAGATGGCTGTAATTGAAGATTACTTAAATGTTTACGAGAAGCTTGTGCAATCCAAGTCTGAGCTAAAGCTCTCATTTGAACAGGAAGTAGACCTCGTACGAAGAGCTTTTAAAGAGGCAGGAGTACGAGGGGGCTTTGAAAATGCTTGGGTCGAGGCTTATAGCAATGGACGCTTTGATCCTGAGGTTTTTCGTTCATCTATTGGACGAGAACTCACTGGTATACAGAAATATATTGGACCGATCTACGAACAGCGCTTTGCAGAGTTGTATGCAGAAGCTCACTATGATGTGACCAAATGGTAGATTGTTCTCGGCGCGATTCGAACGCGCGGCCTGTCGCTTAGGAGGCGACCGCTCTATCCTGCTGAGCTACGAGAACAAGCCAAAGAGTATACTATTTTTCTAGACTTGACCGCTACCTCATGTTAACGTGAGCCAAAAATAGTTAAGGAGTATTTCTATGGCAGAAGCAGATATTGGTTTGATTGGACTAGCAGTAATGGGACAAAACCTTGTCCTTAACATGAACGATCATGGCTACACAGTGGCCGTTTTCAACAGAACCGTTAGCAAAGTGGACGATTTCCTAGCAGGTCCAGCAAAAGGAACCAAAGTGATCGGCTGTCATGAACTCAAAGAATTTGTTCAAAAGCTCAAAAGGCCACGTCGTGTGATGCTCATGGTCAAAGCTGGAGATCCTGTCGATGAGTTCATCGATCTACTCGAGCCCCTTTTAGAAAAAGGTGACATCATCATCGATGGAGGAAATAGCCACTTCCCAGATACAGTTCGTCGCTGCAAGAGCCTGAAAGAAAAAGGACTGCATTTCATTGGGACAGGAATTTCTGGTGGAGAAGAGGGAGCGCGTCACGGCCCATCGATCATGCCTGGTGGAGATCCAGATGCATGGCCACATGTGAAACCGATTTTCCAAGATATTGCTGCCAAAGTTGATAGCGGGGAGCCTTGTTGCGACTGGGTTGGTGATGAAGGTGCTGGGCATTATGTCAAAATGGTCCATAATGGAATCGAGTATGGTGATATCCAGCTGATTTGCGAAGCCTTCTCTCTGATGAAAAATGTGCTCGGCTGCTCGTACTCTGAGATCGCTGATACCTTTGCTGACTGGAATAAGCGGGAGCTCGATAGCTATCTCATTGAAATTTCGAGTCATGTCTTCCGTACTGAGGATACGGATGGTAAACCGCTTCTCGACAAAATTTTAGATGTTGCAGGTCAAAAAGGAACTGGAAAGTGGACAGCGATTAATGCTGTTGACATGGGTATGCCTGTCACATTGATTGGTGAAGCTGTGTTTGCACGCTGTCTTTCAGCCTTGAAAGATGAGCGTGTTGAGGCGAGCAAGAAGATCAAAGGGCCAACTCCGAAGTTCACAGGCGATAAAAAAGCCTTTATTGAAGATATCTTCCATGCGCTTTATGCCTCTAAGATTGTCAGCTACGCGCAAGGCTATATGCTCATGCGTCAAGCCTCTGAGGATTACAAATGGAAGCTAAATTATGGTGGCATTGCGTTGATGTGGCGTGGAGGTTGTATTATTCAGAGTGTTTTCCTTGGTAAAATCAAAGAGGCTTATGATAAGCATGGCGATCTCTACAACTTGCTTCTCGATGACTTTTTCAACGGAGAGATGGAGAAGTGTCAAAACGGTTGGCGCAATGTGATCTCGCAATCAGCTCTCAATGGAATTCCAGTCCCTTGCTTTAGCACGGCTCTTGCATTTTATGATGGCTACCGCTCTAACCATCTACCGGCTAACTTGCTCCAGGCGATTCGTGACTACTTTGGCGCGCACACCTATGAACGCGTTGACAAGCCGCGTGGACAATTCTTCCACACGAATTGGACAGGAACTGGCGGCACAGTAAGTGCTTCTTCCTATTCGATCTAGGAATTAAACAGCAGCCTCTTTACAATGCTGCTGTGACAATTTTTCCTTTGCAAACTGAGAGATTAGACCTCTATCCTGCCGTACGGCTTGGCAAGCAACAGCGTTGTAACTATCAACGGTTGTTTGAAGATGAACATATATGGGATTTTTACTTTCCAAATGTTTTAGATAGCCAGCTTGCACAATGGGAAGCGAACTGGAGTTCTGGTTCAATCCTGGGGAATTTCTATGTTATTAAACGCAAGTCACAGGAATTTGTTGGCTCGATTTGGTGTGTAGAGGGGACGAGTTCAAAGTGCGCAGAAATTGCTTTCGCAGTCATTCGTACAGAGAGACAAAAAGGGTTTGCTAAAGAGATGGTCAAAGAGATAGTTGAACGTTACCTGCCTACTCATGATATCGAGCAAGTAGAAGCTATTGTGAGCGGGGATAGTCCATCAACGAGAATTCTAACAGCTCTTGGATTTGAACAGAAAGTGGGTGGATTTGCCTCTCACTTCACCCGTTGTTTGACTCCTACTAAATAACCAGGTATCATGTCCTCCATCTATGAAAAGAGAATTGATTCGAAATTTCTCCATCATCGCCCACATTGACCATGGAAAATCGACGCTAGCAGATCGCTTGCTTGAAATGACCCTCACTGTAGCTAAGCGAGACATGCAAGAGCAGCTGCTTGATGCAATGGACCTTGAAAGAGAGCGCGGGATCACCATTAAGGCGCATCCTGTAACGATGAACTACGTGGCAAGCGATGGAGAGACCTACCAGCTTAATCTGATCGATACCCCTGGGCATGTCGATTTTACCTATGAGGTCTCCCGTTCTTTGGCTGCGTGCGAAGGAGCTCTACTTGTCGTCGATGCAGCCCAAGGTGTTCAGGCTCAAAGCATGGCCAATGTCTACTTGGCACTCGATCGCAATCTAGAGATTTTACCTGTGATCAACAAGGTCGATCTTCCTGCAGCTGATGTTGAGGAGGCCAAACGGCAAATCCAAGAGTTTATTGGCCTCGATGCAAGCCAAGCATTACCTTGTTCAGCGAAATCGGGACTGGGCATCGAGGCTATCTTAGAAAAGATTGTCGAAGTTTTTCCTCCTCCAGAAGAGCCAGAAGATGATCTTCTTAGAGCACTTGTCTTTGATTCTCACTATGACCCTTTCAGAGGTGTCATGATCTATTTACGGGTCTTTAGTGGAGAGGTGCGCTCAGGGAGCCAAATTAAGTTTCTGGCTACAGGCAAAGTGTACGAAGTGCAAGAGGTGGGAGTTTTTCGCCCTAAGGCGACTAAAACAGGCTCTTTGAAACCAGGGGAAGTTGGCTATCTGATTGGGAATATCAAGAATGTCAAAGATGTCAAAATTGGCGACACGCTCACAGATGCTAAAAGACCTGTCACAGAATTACTTCCTGGTTTTCGTGAAATTCAACCCGTTGTCTTTGCGGGGATTTATCCTGTTGACTCGTCAGACTTTGAAAATCTACGGGATGCAATTGTAAAGCTGCAACTCAATGATTCTGCACTTTTTGTCGAGCAGGAGAGTAGTACAGCGCTCGGTTTCGGGTTTCGTTGTGGCTTTTTAGGTCTATTACACCTAGAGATTGTTTTTGAGCGGATCATGCGAGAATTCAATGTCGATGTGATCACAACTGCACCAAGTGTAGTCTATAAGATCCATCTCAATGATGGACGGCAACTCGATGTTGACAATCCTGTGCACTACCCAGATCCGGCCAACATTTCTCAGATCGAAGAGCCTTGGGTTGTGGCGCATATCATGATTCCATCCGAGTTTTTAGGAGCTGTCATGAATTTGGGAATGGAGAAGCGTGGAAATTGCGTAAAAACAGAGACGCTCGATCAGCAGAGACTTGTTTTAACCTACCGTCTTCCTCTCAATGAAATCATTGTCGATTTCAACGATAAACTCAAATCTGTCACGCGTGGCTATGGTTCATTTGACTACGAGTTTGACACGTACGAAAAAGGGGACATCATCAAACTTGAGATTCGGGTCAATGAAGAGCCAGTCGATGCTTTTTCTTGTCTTGTACACCGTACGAAAGCTGAAGGGAAGGGGCGAGCAATCTGTAAAAAGCTTCTCGATGTCATTCCAAAGCAGCTCTTCAAAGTGCCAATTCAAGCGGCGATTGGCGGCAAGGTGATTGCGCGTGAAACCATCAGCGCCCTTTCTAAAAATGTCACAGCTAAATGTTATGGGGGGGATATCACCCGTAAGCGGAAGTTGTGGGAGAAGCAGAAGAAAGGGAAGAAGAAGATGAAAGAGATTGGGAAGGTCTCGATTCCTCAGTCAGCCTTCATGGCTGTTCTCAAAGCCAACAACGATGACTAATCTAATTCACTATAATTGTGTGTAAATCAGGAATCTAAGTTCCGAATTTACACAGATTTTAGAGGGAAAATGTCGTGCTTTCTAGGAGGCCGACGTATATAGGCAAAAAAAAGGAGCTCTTTTTCAAGAGCTCCCTTTTTGAACCAAGTCCTAATCAGATTAGGTTGTTGGCTCTGCTTCCACTTCAATAGCTGGTTCAGCAGGTTTAGCATCAGCTTCTTGCGTTGCTGTTGTCAATGTACCAAACTGTTTTCCAAGTGAACGCGCTGCAACAATCCACGCACCAATGACCGCAAAGATAATAATTGCGAGGTACGGGGTGATCGCTGCAAGTGAGCCAAAGCCTACGATAAGACCTTGTTGGATCAATGCTCCACCAGATTTCCCAAGACGGGCGCCAACAACATCAATTGCTGCTTTCCCTTTTGTTTTCTGTTCTTGGTCAAGTGGAATATAAGCCATCTCTTTAGTTGGATCAAATAGAGAGTACTTACATGACTTACTCATGATGTTTTGAGACATCCCGACCATTACTGCTAAGAATAATGGTGTGGTACCCATCAACATGATTACGCCACTTAGCATATCTTTGAAGATCACTAAGCTAAAGAAGATCGAACCGGTGACTAGAAGCACAACTGGTGTGATCAGTGCAGCATATGTCCAACCCTTACGACGCACAATATTACCACCTACAAAGAGCATCATGAAGACTGTGACAGCTCCAGTGATTGTAGAGAAGTAACCCATGAATGTGCTGTAGTCGTTGGCATTTGGATACTGCAGTTTCAACTGACTCTTCCAAGTAACTTCAACGATGTTAATAGCAATTCCGTAACCAATTACGAGAAGGGCTAAACAACCGATATAAGGAGATCTTACCAAGTAAAGGAAGCTCTCTTTTAGAGTCATTTTTGGCTTCTCTTTCTTCTTCTTGACTTGCTCGTTAGGATCGTAGAAACGTGGATCTGTCAAAACATTTTTGTTGATCCACCAGAATGTACCGATGATAACGAGTCCAGATATGACAACCATACTCATAAGTAGGTTTAGAGAAATTCCCCAAGCATCAACGCCTTCTGGAACGTGCTTTCTAATGTTAGAAACCATGACAATCGCAGGTCCAGAACAAAGAAGCGCAATGTTAGCTCCAATACCGAATAAGGCATAGAAGCGCTTCGCTTCTGTCACACGTGTGATTTCGTTAGCAAAACCCCAGAACATCAAGGAGAGCATGACGCTGCCCCAAAGCTCTGCAAGTACGTAGAATGCTGCGTATGTCCAGTTACGGAAGATTGCAATCATTCCCATCATTCCCTCAGGAAGCGCCGCCTGTAGCTTGTCAGCAAACAGTGTTGGGTGTAAAGCCTCGTGATTTGGGTAGAGCACAAGTGCAAAAAGCCCAAAAAAGATGAGGAATGGGGTAACGATTGAATAGAATAAAGCTGGTTTACTCAATTTATTACTTAACTTGGCGTAAACAAGCATGAAAAGTACTGCGCAAGGAACAACAAGCCAGACCTTAATAAAAGGAATAGCTTCGGCTCCAGAGCCTGGTGCTGTAACGATCAAAGTATCTTTAGTATCTCTTAAGATCGTATAGTTAAATGAGATGCAGAAAAAGAGAAGAAGCATTGGAAGCACTTTTTTAAGCTCATAGGCATGAATTGGCCAGAGAAAAGAGCGCCACTTCCCAAATTCTTGAGTCTGTTGTGACATAGTGAAATTACCTCGAAATGGTTTACAAAAGGAGCATAGTATAGCAGAAAATAGAGAAAAATCAAGTAAAAAGAGAGCTCACAGGTTTGTGAGCTCTCTTTTTCAAATTATTCTTGTGAGAACAGATCTTCGGTGCTTTGAAGAGTCGCCATGGCATCAACATATGAAGTCCATAGTTCTTCTTTGACACGATTCTCTCTAATAGAACGAATCAATTCTTTTTTTAGAGAAGGGAGTGAGCGCTTTGGGCTGAAACGAGCCATTAGGTCATCATCTCCAACGCGACGTGCTAGATCAAGCACACGCTCAATATCTGTACGTGTGAAGCTGATAAAGTCGCGTCGCTTACGAGAACCTCTTGGAGCACGTGGCTTTGGATCAAGGGCACGTGGAGATTTTGAGTTAATAATAAATTCTTGAAGTAATTCAAACAGTTGTTCCGGATCTGAATTTTTTATTTTACGCATAGTAAAATGGTGCATATAACCGCCACCAGGGCCAGGAATATATTTACAAAGGTCGTTTTCTTTATCTCCTGAAACCTTATCAATCGCTTTCTCGATGAGCTTTTCTAGCTCTTGCTTTTTAGTAGCAGTCATCAATTTTCTCCTTGCATTTGTTTGAATTTACAATCTAGGGTACATTAATTAAACTAATCCGCTCTTTTTTTTCATTAACTTTTTTCTCAAAAGAAGTTTCCAGGAGAAAGAATTGCTCAGAATCAATTTTTAAGGTATAATAATCTGCCTTATGAAACGACTAATTGCAGTTGCAGCAGGAAAAGGGGGCGTTGGTAAATCAACCGTTGCCGTACAGCTTGCCCTATCATTAAAAAGGCTGGGACAAAAGGTTGGTCTTTTAGATGCCGACCTATACGGGCCTTCAGTGCGTCATATGTTGCCCGAAGAGCATCTACCCAAACAAGTGGGAGATAAATGGCTACCTGCTTACTTCTCGGGCATGCCTTACATGTCACTGAGTTACTTCCGTGGTGATGCTGCTGTGCGAGCTCCTGTTGCCAATCAATTGATTTCACTTCTTTTAGAGGGTGTGAACTGGGGAGATCTCGACGCGTTGATTATTGACTTTCCACCTGGAACTGGTGATATTCATCTCACGCTTTGCCAAAGGGCTCAGCTCTGCGGCGCAGTGATTGTGACGCTTCCAGGAGAAATGGCTCTTTTAGATGTACGCAAAGCAGTCACCCTTTTTCAAAAAGCACAAGTGCCCATTTTGGGTGTCGTAGAAAATATGAGTTATTTGGCTGATGCGCCTCACTTCTCACCGTTTGGGAAAAGTGGAGGACGACGCTTGGCAAGAGAATTAGATGTCCCATTCTTAGGTGAAGTGCCGCTCGATCAGGCCTTAAATCAGGCCAATGATACGGGAAAGAGCGGGAGTTATCACCATCCAATTTTTGAGGAGATGGCAAAAGCGCTTATTGCAGTAGAAAATCAAGAGGAAAAAAGTTTGCAATTTGATTCCAAAAATCTTTTCTTTGGAGACAAAGCAATTGTTTTTTCAGAGTTGCAAAGGCATTGTCCTTGTGCGGGATGTATCGAAAAGCGTAGTGTAGAAGATGATGTTAGCTTACAAAAAGTTGAAAGGGTTGGTCACTATGGGTGGCAGTTTCAATTTTCGTCGGGTTGTTCGAATGGTATTTATACAGATGCTCAATTAGAGGCGATAGGAAAATCATGAGAAAACTGTGTTGTTTGATTCTCTGTTTGTTGGTTGGATGTTCTGGGGGGAAAAACCAACAGTGGCAACAAGAGGATGCGCGCATCAAGGTGCTTTCAACCATTGCTATGATCGATGATCTAGTCAAAGACATTGGGGGTGAATATGTCGATGCGGTTCCCCTGATTAGAGGAGAGCTTGACCCACACTCCTATGAGCTTGTGAAAGGGGATGATGAGAGATTCTTACAGGCGGATCTGATCTTCTATAATGGGCTTGGGCTGGAGCATACACTGAGTATGCGGCAGAATTTGGAGGATAATCCTAAAGCAGTTGCTGTTGGAGATCCGATCTTACGCGATTGCCCTAGTCTTATTTTACAGATCGATCGTCAATATGATCCACATATCTGGATGGATATCACCCTTTGGATGCGCACCATTGAAACGATTGTCAATGAGCTTTGTAAGCTCGATCCTGAGCATGCCACGATTTATGCAGAGAGAGGGCAACAACTCTATACAAAAATGGAAGAGGCAGATCGCATTGTCTATCAAACCATGCAGGCTATTCCAGCGGAAAAACGTTATTTGATCACCAGTCACGATGCTTTTCACTATTTTACAAGACGCTACCTAGCTCTGCCAAATGAGAAGCGATGGCGTGAGCGGTGCGCTGCCCCTGAAGGTTTGGCTCCCGATGCACAACTCTCCACTGCAGATATCCATAAGATCATGCGCCATATCGAACGGCATCATGTGAGTGTTATTTTTCCTGAGTCAAACCTCAGCCGTGACTCACTACGCAAAATTGTACGAGCGAGCAGAGCACGAGGCTGCCCTGTACTCATTGCTGATGAGCCTCTTTTTGGAGACTCAATGGGAAATGCAGACAGTTATTTAGGGATGGTATCACACAATGTGTCTGTGATCTCCCGAGAATTAATGAGGCAAGAATGAAGTATGTATTTGAAGTCGATCAGCTGACCGTCAACTACGAGAAAACTCCTGCACTTTGGGACGTTTCGTTCAAAGTTCCTGAGGGAAAACTTGTTGGAATCGCTGGTCCTAATGGCGCTGGAAAAAGTACACTGATCAAAGCCGCGCTTGGACTTGTTCCTTCAATTTCAGGTGCAATTCAATTTTTTGGTGAGAGACGCCTCGACAAAAAGAAGATCGGCTATGTTCCACAATGTCAATCAGTTGATTGGGATTTTCCCATCACTGTTTATGATTTAGTGATGATGGGCCGCTATGGAAAGATGCGTTTTTTCCAACGTCCCTCAGCTAAGGATCACAAAGCTGTAAGAGCGTGTCTCAAGCGCGTTGGACTCGATGGTTTAGAGAGAAGACAGATCAGCCAACTTTCATGCGGGCAACAAGAACGCGCCTTCATCGCAAGAGCTCTTGTACAAGAGGCCGATCTCTACTTCATGGACGAGCCTTTTGCCGGTATCGACGCAGCTTCATCACAGGTCATCTGCGAGATTTTATTTGAATTGAGAGATCAGGGAAAAAGTGTCTTTGTGGTGCACCATGGCTTAGAAGAGATTCAAGAGAAGTTTGATTGGGTGATTCTGCTTAACCGTCGATTAGTTGCATGTGGTCCAGCTGCAGAAGTGGTGACCAAAGAGAATATTCGCCATGCCTATGGTCAGGAAAACTTGCTTCTAGAAGAAGTCTCAAAACTCTCAGAAGAGAAAACAGCAGGATTTGCGACGTGATTCATTTTTTCACAGATCCCGTTTTGCGCGCTCCCACAATTGGATCAATCCTGATGGCGCTCTGCGCATCCCTCGTTGGAGTGCTCCTATTTGTGCGCAAACGGACGCTCGTTGGCGAAGCGCTTTCCCATGCGAGCTACCCTGGTGTGACTCTTGCTATTTTTCTCGCTCCCTTTCTACGCTTTGAATGGGCCATTTTACTCGGTGCCTTTCTCTCAGCGCTTGCAGGTTTCTGGCTCATCAATTTTCTCAAGACGCAATTGCGCGTTAAAGAGGATGCAGCCCTCTGCTTTGTTCTCGCGACTTTCTTTGGCATTGGCACAACAATTGCCAGTTTAGCTCAAGCGATTCATCCTGCTCAAATTCAGCAGATTCAAGTCTTCCTCTATGGACAAGCTGCCACCATGACAGAGCAACATGTCATGGTCTATGGCGGACTTGCTGGTCTCATTGTTCTGCTGCTCATTCTCTTTTACCGGCAACTGCTTGTTCTCTCTTTCGATCCCAAATTTGGCCAAACAAACCCTTGGGTTGAGCGTTGTTTTGTCGCAATTGTAGCGCTTGCAGTTGTCATCGGTATTCGTAGTGTGGGTGTCATCATGATGGCTGCGCTCTTTATTGCCCCGCCGATCGCCGCAAGGCAGTTTACCAATCGACTTCCCTACATGTTCATGCTCTCTGCGATTTTCGGAGTCCTCAGTGGTTTTCTCGGGAATGTCTTCTCCGCAAGCGGATTACCTACTGGTCCCATGATCGTGATTGTCGCCTCCTTCTTTGCTCTTTCAGCTCTACTATTTGCGCCCAATCGGGGATTGATCATCCGTTATATCCGTATCTTACGTTTCAGATTCCGCTCACATGAAGAGAATTTGCTCAAGGCACTTTGGCGACAAAAGGAATTGGCAATGCCTTGGTGGATCCGTTTGCACCTCCGCTTTCTAGGATTTCTTGATCGGGAGGGGCAATTGACAGCCAAGGGAAAACGTCGCGGCGCACACATCGTTCGTCTTCACCGCCTATGGGAAGCCTACTTGGTCTATTCACTTGGAATGGGGAGTGAGCGCGTGCACCAGAGTGCTGAAGAGATGGAACACTTGTTGACCGATGAGCTTGAAGAAGAACTCAGCAAGCTACTCGATAATCCAAGAGAAGATCCGCATGCCCAGCCAATTCCTCCACGGGAGGTGCTTTCATGAACCCCTACACTGGACAGAACATCTTCACGTTTTTCGGGGTGTTTTTGCAACGCCTCTTTTCGGGAATGCATCCACTCGCAACTGATGAGATTCAGCTGATTGTGCTCAGTGGAATCGCTCTTTCCTGCGCTCTAGTAGGTACCTTTTTGATGCTGCGCAAGATGACCATGCTGGCCAACGCAATGTCACACACTGTCCTGCTCGGCATTGTAATCGCCTATCTATTGCTTCCAAAACTCGAGATGTCAACATTGATGATCGCAGCCTTGATCACTGGCCTTGTGACAACCTGTCTTACCCAATTTCTCACCCGTCTCACCCGTTTGCAGGAAGATGCCAGCATTGGGCTGATTTTCACACTCCTATTTGCTATTGGTCTGCTTCTAGTCACGCTCTACACCCGTAACTTGCATATCGGAACTGAGTTGATCATGGGGAATGCAGATGCTCTGCAGCTGAAAGATATTCGGATTGTCTGGTCCTCACTCGGGATCAACCTCGTGTTGATTACACTCTTTTACCGCGGCTACCAGATCACAACCTTTGACCCAAATCTCGCCCGCTCGCTCGGTTTTTCTCCAATGCTTTTCCACTATTTGCTCATGGTACAAACCTCGTTGACAGCGATTAGCGCCTTTCGCTCTATTGGAGTTTTCATGGTCCTTGCCTTTTTGATCGCCCCCACATTGATCGCTCATCTCTTCACACAGACACTTTCAAAGCTCCTGCTTATCGCGTCACTTGTCAGTGTTGGAGCCGTGTTTATCGGTGTCGCACTCTCTCGCCATATTTTGACCTATTATGGCATCGGTGTTTCAACCGGAGGCATTGTGGTTTCACTGCTATTTGTTTTTTACCTTGCGGCATTGACTTTTAGACAATTTCTGCTTACCATCTCGCACAATGAAACGTCTCGCAATTCTAGGCAGCACCGGCTCAATCGGTGAAAGCACACTAAAAGTCGCCAAGCACCTTGGCTTCCCCGTTACTGCACTTGCTGCACACTCCAACATTACCCGTTTAGCAGAGCAAATTCATGAATTTTCTCCACAAATTGTCGCCGTTTTTGATCGTCAAAAAGCAGCAGAGCTACGCACACAATTTCCCAACCTGACCATTTTAGAAGGACAAGAGGGGATGGAAGAGGTCGTGCAGCAAGAAAGCATCGACTATGTTGTCATGGCAATTGTCGGTCTTGCGGCACTCGCTCCAACCATTGCAGCGATTGATGCAGGTAAAACCATTGGACTTGCCAACAAAGAAGTCTTGATTTCTGCTGGTGAGCTCATCTCTGGGCGTGCGCGCAAAAGGGGAGTTGAGCTCATCCCAATCGACAGTGAACATAGCGCCATCTTCCAATGCTTGCAGAAAGTTGGAAATGCAGAGCTTCATCGCATCATCTTGACCGCTTCTGGCGGACCCTTCCGCTCCCATACACTCGATCAGCTTGCTTGTGTGACCCTCGAAGATGCCCTTGCTCATCCAACTTGGGATATGGGAGCTAAAATCACGATTGATTCCTCAACAATGATGAACAAAGGATTTGAAGTTATTGAAGCTAAGTGGCTTTTTGATCTTCCAGTCTCTAAAATAGATGTTGTTGTTCACCCTCAAAGTATCATCCATAGCATGATAGAGTGTATCGATGGGACCCTCTTTGCACAGATGCATCCTCCCGATATGGTCTATCCAATACAATATGCATTGACGCATCCAGAGCGCAAAGCTGGAATGTATCCACAGTTTGATTTCACCAAGCATGGAAGGCTTGATTTTGCAGCTCCCGATCGTCAAAAATTCCCTTCACTTGATTTAGCTTATGCTGCGCTTGAAGAGGGGAAAAGTCTTGCTTGCTATTTGAATGCAGCAAATGAAATACTCGTGGAGCGTTTTTTGCAGGGACGTATCCAATGGAGAGAGATTGTGCAGAAGCTCGAAACCTTGCTCTCACGCCACAACCCTGTTGAAACCACATCATTAGAAACCGTATGTGCAATCGATGCACAAGCGCGTAAGGAGGCAACCAGCGCATGACTATCTTCTATTTTGTCCTAGCAGCCCTCGCGCTTGGGATTTTGGTATTCATCCATGAGCTTGGCCACTACTTTGTCGCCAAGAAAGTTGGGATGATCGTCGAGGTTTTCAGCATTGGTTTTGGTCGTCCGGTTGTTAAATGGCGTTGGCAGAATGTTGACTGGCAGCTTGGCTGGCTTCCCTTTGGAGGTTACGTCAAAATTTTAGGAATGGAAGTCTCAAAACAAGAGACGCGCGAGCCCTACGAAATTCCCAATGGTTTTTTTGCCAAGTCACCGATTCGTCGCATCGCTGTTGCCATTGCAGGTCCTGTTGCAAACTTCATTCTAGCCTTTTTGATTTTTACAACCCTTTGGCTTATGGGAGGGCGCGAAAAACCCTTCTCAGAGTATACACAAATTGTTGGCTGGGTCGATCCTCAATCAGAAATTTACGCCATGGGTCTTCGCCCTGGAGACGTGTTAAACACGTACAATGACAAACCGTTCACAAGCTCTAAAGATCTGCTTTATGCCGCAATGCTTGGTGGAGATCAGGTCAATTTCAAAGGCTCACATATTGATTATCAAACAGGTGAAAAAACACCCTTTGACTATACAGTGAATACCTATCCAGCTCCAGGATCACTTGATGATATCCAGACAACCGGCATCGCAACCACAGCCCGCTATCTCATCTATGATCAACAACCAGATGGAAGTCCAAATCAGCTTCCCGATGGATCACCCATGGCCAATAGTGGACTTGAATATGGCGATCGACTTGTTTGGGCTGATGGCGAATTGCTTTTCTCAATGGATCAGCTCAGCGCTATTATCAATGATAACTTAGCCCTGCTGACAGTCAAACGGGGTGACACAACCTTTTTGACACGCCAACCTCGAGTTATAGCAGGGGATTTGAATCTCCCTTCTCATATTCGCAATGAGATCAACGATTGGCGCTATGAAATTGGACTCAAAGAGAGATGGCAAGATCTATCTGTACTTCCCTATGTCGTCAACACTGAAGGGTATGTCGAAGCACCGATTAAGTTTATCGATGAAGAGAGCCAGAAAATGGCATTCCCGCTTCATCCCTATTCTTCACAACTCCAACTTCCTCTAGAGCCTGGAGATCGCATCCTTGCTGTTGATGGGCTTCCTGTTCACAAAGGATTTGAAGTTCTCAAACAGCTACAATCCCATCATGTACAGCTCATCGTTGAAAAAGATGTCTCTGCATTCAAAAAAGTTGCTTGGAAGCAAGAAGATGCCATTTTTGAAGACTCCATTGATAACGGAGCCATCTACGCCATTGCATCGACAATCGGAACAGACCACGTGGTATCCAAAGAGGGGAATTTTGCCCTGCTTAAGCCTATTGAGCCTCAACCTATCAGCGAGTTTGCCCTTACAGCTGATATGCGTGACCGCCTCAATCGAGAGTTTGCAAAACAGCGCGAGCAGATTGTGACAACCGTTAAAGACCAGGAAAAACAAGCAGCCGCCCTTGACTACCTAGATGCGAGCCAGAATAAATTGCTCCTTGGTGTGGCCCTCCAAGATCGCAAAGTCGACTACAACCCTAATCCTATGGCTATGTTTGGCAGTGTTTTTACTGAAACATGGTACACGCTCAAAGCACTTGTTATGGGATACTTGCATCCTAAATGGATCAGTGGCCCCATTGGTATCGTGCGCGTGATTCATCATGGCTGGAGAGTGGGGATTGGCGAGGCGCTATTTTGGATTGGTGCGATTAGTGTCAATTTGGGCTTTTTAAACCTCATGCCAGTTCCAGTTCTTGATGGAGGCTATATCTGTCTATCGCTATGGGAACTTGTCACAAGACGTCGCCTCAAGGCTAAAACGATGGAGCGGATTGTCATCCCGTTTGTCGTGCTGCTTGTCGGTCTACTCGTCTTCTTGACCTTCCAAGACATCACGCGCTTGTTCAGTTGAGTTCAACTCTTTGGGACTGAATTAAAGCTGCGCTACATCTTCGTTTAGTTGGCCATTATCTAGGCAGGTCATGCAAAATCCGTGTGATTCTGCACTCTCCCACGTATGTCCAAATGTACACATAAGAAAAAACATTCCCTCTCTTGTAGGAAAGTTTGTATGTATTGGGCTACTAGAAGAGACACTAGTTAAAGAGGGTGCTGCTGCTCTAACTGAGTTTGTTGCTGAACTTTGAGTTGTCGTAGGGTTTGAGGTTGGTACAATTAAGTTTTCAGTACCTTCGTTTAGTTGGCCATTATCCAGGCAGGTCATGCAAAATCCGTGTGATTCTGCACTCTCCCATGTATGTCCAAATGTACACATAAGAAAAAACATCCTCACTTCTGTAGGAAAATTTGTATGTGTTGGGCTACTAGAAGAGACACTAGTTAAAGAGGGTGCTGCTGCTCTAACTGAGTTTGTTGCTGAACTTTGAGTTGTCGTAGAGTTTGAGGTTGGTACAATTAAGTTTTCAGTTGATGTAGAAGACGTTGTACATGTTGTCAGAGGTGCTAAGGTTGTTGTGGTGTGGCTTTCTTGTTTCCAATGAGGCGGACTAGCTGATAAGCGGTGGCGTTTTGTAGACCTTCCGTCATTGTCTTCTCTGCGAGTTCTTTTTTTATTGGGCTTCCTGTTACATGTGGAGCAGTGGCCTATTTTGTATTGGCTTATAATAAGTCTTCTCCATTCGTGCCCCTTTTGACAAATCCAGTTTACCTCTATGTAAGTATTAATAGTTAGAGTGCTAGGGTCCAGATCTTTGTTTTTTTGATAGTTCCAAAAAACCATGAGTCCAGAGTTGTTGGTTACTAGTTGATCATCAGTTACCTGGCCTTTCCTCTCCTCTTTAGAACACTTCATGCAGCGGTTATCTAGAGATTGCTTGTTAATGGATTTTAGCCAAGAATGCCCTTTTGAACAAATCCAGTATGCAACTTTTTGAGAACCAGTTATTAGAGTACTAGGGTCCAGATCCAAATCTTCGTTTCCATTATCGTCCCAAAAAGCCATGAGTTCAGGGTGGTTTTTTACCATTTTATTCTGAAATATCTCATGTTGATGTTGTTTTTTACACGTAGAGCAGCTGGAAGTGAGCTGTTGTTGGCAAATCTTTTTTTTCCAAGAATGCATATTTTCACAAATCCAGTATGCAACTTTTTCAGAACCAGATGTTAGAGTACTAGGGTCCAAGCCCAGATCTTTGTTTTTGTCTTTGTCCCAAAAAGCCATGAGTTCAGAGTTGTTGATTACTGTTTTTTTAATATAAGATGTCTCGCGTTGCTTCTCCTTTTTAGAACATTCTACGCAGTGGTTTACTTGTCTTTGAAGGTGAATTGTTTTATGCCAAACATGTCCGTTTGTACAGCGCCAATGCACAGATTTCCTTGAGGAAATACTTAGCTTGCTAGGGTCAACCCCTGTATTTTTCTCCCAATCCCAGAAGCTTAGAAATGTTTGATTTCCAATTACTATTTTTGTTACACGTGGATTATCGACTTTGAGGGCACTTATGCAGCATTCAGGGCAATTAACTCCCTTAATGCGATAAAAGAGTTTGGTAATCCATTCGTGCCCTTGAGAGCACCTCCATTTTACATCTCTCTGCTCGTCACAGTCTGTTAGGGGAAAGGATTCAGCCCATTCTGATTGGAGGATTTGGAGTCTTTCATTACCTAAAACATTCATATAGTTAAGTATTTTAGTCTGATTATTTATTTTTTTTCAATTTATATTACTTAATTAATAACGATTGTATAATCGCAAAATAAAATTTTTTTATTACAAAAATTGTTTACTTGTAGATTAATTAAAGTTTTTCTGAAAAGATTTTGTTGCATTCAAGCGTTTCAATTCCAAGTGTTAGATGAATGACATCTAGAAGCAGCGCGTCCTTCACATCTCCACCAAGTACTCCACCTTAAATCGCTTTGTGGTCTTACTCGTTGGGCTACTCGTCTTCTTGACCTTCCAAGACATGACGCGCTTATTCAGCTGATTCTTTTGGGATTAGGCGTAAGTAATGAGCACCACCTCTGAGGTAGATCGGTTCACTAGTTAGAGGGTCTCCATTTTCATCCGTGCCAAAAGCTACATTAGGCAGTGCCCTCCCGTCAGCATCGAACTGGAAGCTATTGCCTGTATAGACATAGATAGGTCTTTGAAGGATGCGAGACATAATCAGAATCTCGATATGACCAAACCATCCATCGTATTCGATATCCTCGATACGCTCATTGATTAAGCTTTGAATCGTTTCCTCAGAAACCTCTTCAAGGTCGTCTTCTGTCTCAATGAAGAAAAGTGATTTGAGCTCCTCACGATGCTCACGCAGATAAATGGCAACTAAGGCGCGGTTATCACTAAGCGTCTCCTCTTCTTCGCCCGCTTCTGGCCTGTCGAGAATTGCTCCTAGCACACAACTTCCACTTCTATCCCATGAATCTTGAAATGTAAAACTTCGGGCAAGAATATGATCACTATAGGATGAACTGGACTCACCCCTCCAATTCTCCATATACGGAGAGAGATAACGATCAAGGATCAGTCGACCAACAACTTCTAAGCAGCTCAACTCGGAGCCTGCAGCAAGTTCTCTTGCAAGTGTAAGAGGTTGAGTGCGTATAGATTCATCGTAGCTCATCAGATCATTTCGAGGAGCTCCTGGAGCAAATGAGAGTCTCAGATTTTCTTCAAAGATAAGGTCAGCTTCCTCAATCTCACACTGTGTCAATAACTCCTGTGCTACAGCTTCAGATAACGCTTGCATCTCCTCAGCGGTCGTAAAATCGGCTTCTAAAACTTGGATTTGTTCTATAATGAGCAGATCAACCAGTTCTGGCAGTGAGCGCTCAACTTGTAACCCCTCTTCTAGACGTGCCTGAAATCCAGCAACAACTGCTTGAAAATCCCAATCAGCTTGCATTGTTTCGAGAGGGACATCGCAATCAATAGACTGTTTAATAGTCAGTGGATAACAAAGAGCATTACGTGTGGAAAGAGCATCTACGCGCCCATTATAAAGTCGCGTTCCGCCTATTTTTACACATGTCTCACATCCGATTGCTTCAGTCGTTGCCTCTTGCAACACTTCGTAGACTGTAACATTCCAATCATCCGCATTTTCTCTAAGTTTTTCTCGAAAAACCGTATAGAGAGAGCGAGATCCAGGAGGTGTATCTTGTAAGCCGCGATCTGCATTTCTGTGGTAGCGATCCTCTAAAGGAAGGTTAAAAACTATTGTATTCGCATTGCGACATGTCATAATCACTCCGTAGCAACAGGAGTAAACGAGCAGACCAACTGGGATAGAGGCAACTCCAATAAAGGCATACGAGGCAGCAGGAGGGAGGTGAAAGCCTGAGAGCTTCAGCCCTAAAATACCAACAACAAGCAGCGTGATTGAAACGGCTAGCGTGCCGGCATAACATGCGCATTCCTGCCTCTGACTCCTCTCAGCTTCATGCCTCTGAGCAGCTGTTCTAATGTCAATAACTAAGCTCATTCGAGCAATTATACACTAAAATATGAATAAAAAAAAGGGAGTAAAATTTTGCTTTACTCCCTTTAATTTAATTGCTGTTAAAAAAGACTAATCTTTCTTGGACTCTTCGTCAACAACTTCGACTTCAGCCTCTTCGATTGACTCCTCACCAGCAGGTTGCTCCTGCTGATCAGCGGCTGCACCAGGCTGCCCTTGTTGCTGGGCCGCTGCTTGCTGCATCACTTCACCAATCTTTTGCATCGTCTGGCTTAGGTCATCAGAAGTTGTGCGAATCGCATCGATATCTCCACCCTCAATCGCTTTTTTAGCAGCGTCCACTTTTCCTTGGATCTCACTTGCGACCTCAGCTGGAATCTTATCTTTGTACTCGCTCAAAGCCTGCTCAGCTTGGAAAACGCGGGCATCAGCCTCGTTTCTCACGCCAATCTCAGCTTTGCGCTTCTCATCTTCTTCCTTGTGCGCTTCGGCATCCTTAACCATGCGATCAATCTCGTCCTCTTTCAGACCAGACTGTGCTTCAATCCGGATCTTCTGCTCTTTTCCACTCTGCTTATCTTTCGCAGAAACATGCAAAATCCCGTTCGCATCAACATCAAACGCAACCTCAATCTGTGGCATCCCACGTCTTGCTGGCGGAATATCTGTCAGATCAAAGCGACCAATCTCTTTGTTGTCATTTGCCATTGGACGCTCACCTTGTAGTACGACGATCGTCACTGCAGGTTGATTGTCTGCGGCAGTTGAAAAGACTTGCTTTTTCTGCGTTGGAATTGTGGTGTTGCGCTCCACTAGGGGAGTCATCACGCCACCTAGCGTTTCAATTCCAAGTGTTAGAGGAATGACATCTAGAAGCAGCACGTCTT
The DNA here is from genome assembly GCA_942490925.1 of uncultured Chlamydiaceae bacterium. Taxonomy (GTDB): domain Bacteria; phylum Chlamydiota; class Chlamydiia; order Chlamydiales; family JAAKFR01; genus CALNYX01. The sequence continues at coordinate 151,525 of CALNYX010000017.1, forward strand.
TCACATCTCCACCAAGTACTCCACCTTGAATTGCTGCTCCAATAGCAACAACTTCATCTGGGTTGACACCTTTGTGTGGATCTTTTTTGAAGATCGCTTTTGTTACGGCTTGCACAGATGGCATGCGTGACATTCCACCAACAAGGATCACTTCATCGATCTGGTCAGCTGATAGACCAGAGTCTTTCAGTGCATCCAAGCAAGGTTGACGTGTACGCTCAACAAGTGAGTGTGTCAACTGCTCTAGCTTTGCTCTTGTGAGTGTCAATGAGAGGTGTTTTGGACCAGAAGCATCCATCGTGATGAACGGCTGGTTGATTTCTGTTGAAGGAACACCAGAGAGCTCAATTTTTGCTTTCTCAGCAGCGTCACGTAGACGTTGCAGAGCCATCTTATCTTTGCTCAAGTCAATGCTTTCAGCTTTTTTGAATTCATCGATCATCCAGTGGATAATCGCTTCATCAAAGTCATCTCCACCAAGGTGAGTATCGCCATTGGTTGCAAGCACCTCAAAGACACCCTCGCCAATTTCAAGAATTGAGATATCAAATGTTCCACCGCCAAGGTCAAAGACAGCAACTTTCTTGTCGCCCTCTTTGTCTAAGCCATAAGCAAGTGCTGCTGCTGTCGGCTCTGGGATGATTCGTTTCACATCAAGACCTGCAATACGTCCTGCATCACGCGTTGAAGCGCGCTGTGAGTCGTTGAAATAAGCAGGAACTGTAATTACAGCTTCTGTCACAGGCTCACCAAGGTAGGCTTCAGCAGTCTCTTTCATTTTAATCAGGACTTGCGCGCCTGCTTCTTCAGGTGTCATATGTTTGCCACCTACATCAAAGACGACATCGCCTTTGTCATTGGAAGTGACGGTGAATGGCACTGTTTTGATTTCAGACTCGACTTCACTATACTTACGTCCAATAAAACGTTTTGTTGATGAAAGGGTACGATCTGGGTTAGTTACTGCTTGGCGTTTAGCTGGAACACCGATGAGACGTTCTTCACCTTTATAAGCCACAACAGAAGGGGTTGTACGTGTACCTTCTGCTGAAGTAATCACCTTCGCTTGACCTCCCTCCATTACGGCAACGCACGAGTTCGTTGTGCCGAGGTCAATCCCAATGATTTTGCCTGATTTCTTTTGCTCAGCCATTATTTTCTCCTTTTTCTTCAGGGGGTTTAGCTACTTTGACACGTGCCACACGGATCGTGCGGTCGCCTTTTTTGTAGCCAGAGACACATTGCTCAAGAATTTCCCCTGCTGGTTTTTCAATAGTTTCTATCATCTCGACAGCTTCGTGAAGATGGGGATCAAACTGCTTCCCTACAGAATGATACTCCTCAACACCGTGCTCCAAGAGAACTTGTTTAAATTGTCCGGCAATCATCTCAAATCCGATCGCCCAGTTTTTCACCTCTTCTGAAACATTTTCAGCGTGGCGAAGTGCATTTTCGAAATTGTCTAGAGGATGCAAGAATTCAGCGAGGACATTTTCAACTGCGTATTGCATCAAATCCTGCCGTTCTTTTTGCATCCTTTTCCGTGCATTTTCAGAGTCAGCTAGCAGTCGCAAATATTTGTCTTCGCAAGCAGCGAGCTTCTCGTGTACTTTCTCAAGAGACTCCTCTTGCTCTTCAACCTGCTCTTCTTGTTCATCCATCTTTTTTTACCTCTAGCATCTTGTATGTTGTTTGGTCGACAACCTCTTTAGAAATCGACGCAGCGCCCTGCGGTTGTCGGAAGGAGAGTTTAAACTTCGCCAGACTTTTTGTAAGCCCTTTACTCACAACGTGAGAGAAAAATCGTAAGGTTCCAAAAAGCGGCTTGTAGGGGATGCGGCAAGGGCCAAGCAGTCCGACCGCGCCCACTTTTGTCTGTCCAATTGTGTAGGGCATCGCCAAAATTGTGCACCCCTTGGCAAACTCACTTCCAATCCAGTAGTGAAGTTGAGATTCACGCAGACTGTCATTGAGAAGTAGGCGCATCTGTCCACTATTTTCAAACAGTGAAAGCCCAGATGCCAAAGCGACAGGGTCATTAAACTCTGGATAGCTCAACAAGCGAGAAAATCCTGTACGATAGAGATCGTCCTCACTGAAATTTGAATAGCGTACGATGTAGCGCACCATGATCTCATTGTATAAAGAGAGAGCGAGCTTCTCTTCATCATCTGAAAGAATCACAGGCTTTTCACCACCCTTGATCCGCCACTGCAAATAACTCTCAATTCGCTTGGTTGCAAACGAGCTCAACTTCTTCGGAATCGGCAACACTTCTGTGAGAACCTGTCCAAAATCAGTGATCAACACCGAAAGGAGTCTCTCATGATCGATACTCACCAATTTGATTTCCAAAATGAAATCGTGATCAAAACGGACCGAAGAGAGAAACGTTGCAAGCCCTGTCAACTCACTGAGTTTTTCAGCCGCTTGTTGCAGATAGAAGTGAATCTCTTTGGATTCAGCCTCAGCCAGCTCTTTTAATGCTTTCTCAGTTCCTGGTAGAAGTTGTTCAGAATCAAATATTTCCTTTGCATAGAAGCGAAATGCATCCTCAGTTGGAATCCGGCCTCCCGAGGAGTGGGCCTGCTTCAAAAAGCCTCGCTGTTCGAGCTGGCTAAAGTAGTTGCGGATGGTGGCTGAGCTCAAGTGCTCAAAGCCCTCTTCTCTCAGGGTGTTGGAGCCAATGGGCTTACCTGTCTCGAGAAAGAGCTCTACGAGGCCAACTAGGACATCGAGAGCACGCGCTTCTTTTTTTGAGAGCTGTTTTTCCTTCATATGAGAGCAATTATAGCCACGGGCAGCTCTTTAGGTCAAGCTTTTTTAGCACTCTCATGTAATGAGTGCTGAATTTTGGTAAAGTTGACAACAATTCTTTTTTTAAGGTAGAATAAAGACATGGAAATCACACCAGTAGACAGAATTGGTCCTTATATTGTCCGTCCTCAGAAGGACTTGGTTGCCACCATGGTTCAAATTGCTCTTTTAGAGATGATGAGTCAGGTTTGGCAGCAGTTTGGGGATAATCTGCGAGTGATTGCTGCTGAGTCGACGCGTCAATCGCGCCGTCGCCAGATCAGAGCGGGTGAAATGAGAAGTGAACAGCGAAAAATTGAAGATGTGAAAAAGACGCAGCCAACTCTACCAACAACAGATGTTCTCAAAGCAAGAGCTCTCGTTGCCAGTGCTGCATAAGGAGAATACGGTATGACTTTTATCAAGGATGCTGCAGTAAGTTTTTTCTGGAGTAATAGCAACGCTTCTAAAAAGATAGAAGAGAAAGTTGAGTACCTCGGCCATAAGCTCACTTACGTCACGACAATTGGAGTTGTTGCCACAGTTGCACTTGCAGCTCTATCACTTTTAGCTGTAGCTAAACTCAATATTGCAGGGGTTTTAATTGGAGGAACGGCGACAGCAACTGTTGGTTACTTCTCAGGGAATGGTCTGCGTGTTGCACGGAACATCGTCGCTCTTTCTAAGGATAAGACTAAGATGAGAGAAATCGCCCGCGAACAGAGTGCACCTAAATTGAAAGAAGCTCTGCAAGAGGGGACAAAAGGATTTGGTTGGGCGCTTGACTGTGTGATCTCTCGCATTCAAGCCTTTCTTCAAGATAAAAGCGAATGATTAGCCCAGTCTAGAACTTCATCTTTTGTAATCAAGCTCTTCTCGCCATTGCGTGACTCGATTTCAAACTTCCCTTCATTCGCAAAAGTTTTGCCAATAATCAGTTTGTAGGGAATGCCCATCAGATCACTATCTCTCAGTTTAAAGCCAAGCCGCTCGTTGCGATCATCGTAGAGCGGTTCAAAAGCGTGCAGCAGCGCGTATAGATGCTCTGCTTCTTGCACATGCGTAGCCTCTTTGGGATTGGCAACGGCAATCATCACTTTGAAAGGTGCTAGGCATAGTGGCCAAACAATTCCTCTCTCATCATGTTTCTGTTCGATGACGGCTTGGGCTGTCCGTCCAATACCGATACCATAGGTTCCCATCCAAAAGGGTTTTGTCTTGCCATTTTCATCTTGGTAGAGCGCTTCGAGCTTCTCGGCGTAGCGCGTCCCGATATTGAAGATGTGTCCCACTTCAATGCCACGCTCGATTTTGAAGGTGCCATCTTTGACGTGCGGGCAACCATCACCCTCTTGGGCAAGGAGAAAGTCCCCAAATTCTGGAAGGGGAAGATCACGCTCCCAATTCACATTTTTCTCGTGCACGTCTTCTTTGTTGAAGGCGCAGAGGAAATTTGTCATCGGTTTTGCCGTAAGGTCGGCAAAATAGGGGAGTTTGAGTTCAAGTGGTCCGATGAATCCTGGGCGTGAACCGGTGAGTTTTTTGATCTCTTCATCAGAGGCGAGTTCAATCTCTGTGCAACCAAATTTATCAGACACTTTAAGGGGGTTGACTTGTCGATCACCACGAATGGCAATCGCAACAAATTCGTGTTTGTCTGAATAGATCAATTTGTAGAGGAGGGTTTTGAGAATCTGCTCTGGAGGGAGTTTGGCGAAAGTTGAAAGCTCTTCAATCGATGAGACATTTGGAGTTGGAAGTGTTTCACGAGCGAGCAGTTCTGAGCTGTAATCAAACGGTGGAGGAATCGATTTAGTCGCTTCAACATTGGCTGCGTAATCGCCGCAGGTCATGACGACATCTTCACCGACTTCAGCTGTTGCTTGAAACTCTTGCGAGCGGCCAGTTGCGCTGATCTTGCCGCCATGCGCTTCAACGAGTACAAAGTCGAGACCAATCCGTTTGAAGATTTCGCTGTATGCATCTCGCATTTGGATGTATTGTTTCTCCATCCCTTTTTCGTCTGACGAGTAAGAATAGCCATCTTTCATCATGAACTCTTTGCTGCGCATCAGCCCAAAGCGAGGGCGGATCTCATCGCGGAATTTATTGCCAAACTGATAGATGTTCAGTGGGAGTTCTTTGTAGCTTTTGATCCAGCTACCAACGAAGTGGGTGGCAATTTCTTCGCAAGTTGGCGCCATGCAGTAGTCGTGTTCTTCACGATCTTTGAAGGAGTAAAGGAGCTTCTCTGCGATGTAGTCGTTCCAGCGACCTGATTGTTGCCAGGGTTGGGAAGGGTGGAGTTGAGGGAGTTGGACCTCTTGCGCACCAGCTTTGTCGAGCTCTTCACGAATAATGTCCATGAGTTTGCGAAAGACGCGCAGCATGAGTGGGGAGTAGCTATAGACGCCTCGTCCAACCTTATGGACATAGCCTGCTCTTTCGAGCAGTTGGTGGGAGACGATATCAGCATCGTGAGGCGGCTCTTTCAGAGTGCGAAGCAGTAGGTTTGAACGTTTCATCGGCTTTGGTATTCAATGAGTTTACGAAGTTTATCTGTGGAGGTTGCTTTTTGGTAGTGCACGCCACTTTGTGGAGGCAAATTCCCTTCTATACAAACTGCCATGCGTTTTGGACTTGTCTTGCCTAGGAAGGTGTTTGCATACTCAACAAACTCAGCGTATGTGAGACTTTGCAACCCTTCAATCCGCTTATCAAGCCACTCAAAATCTCCCTCATATTCAAAGGCGAGTCGGTTGAGGAGTTTTCCCTTGGAAAGGAGATTTTCGGCTGGGTGATTAAGTTTTTCAACAAGTGAGGCGCGGATTGCTTCAAACCGTTTTTCTGGAATGACGCTCTCTTCAAGGTGACGCAAGCTGTTTTCAAAGAAGAGTTCGAAGCGTGCGAGAAGATCGCGCGTATCATGACTGCTCGATTGTACGGCAAAAAAGGCGTAGAGATGGCGCTCAAGTTCCTGGCTCCAGTTACGCACGAGATAGGCTGTCTGCTGTTTGGTGCGTAGTTCGCTGAAGAAGGGTTCTTCGAGACCTTTGGCTAAAATATCTAGAGCTGCCCGTTTTTGGAAGGAGAAGGTGCCGCAATCAGCTGTAACAATTAGAGCATTGGCAGGCAGATCACTTTTCTGTTGCAAGATGTGAGCGTTTGAAAGGGAGGCAACTTCTTGTTTGAGGTGTTTCTGCTTGGGGTAGGGCGCTGTCTCAAAGTGGTCAACAAGTGTGAGCCATAGCTCTTTAGCGTGTGCCTCTGAGATATTGCCATAGAACATCCCTTCAAGATAGCACTGACGCCAAACGGTGGTTGAAAAGCGTTTGAGGTCTTCATAGGAAGCAGTTGTTAAGGCGCGCTCTTTTTGCGAAAGACCGGCATGCTCTTTATAGATGACGTTCCAGACGAGCTCCTTGGCTTGAGCGAAGGGGTTTTGGGTCATGCCATTAGCATAGCAACGGCGCGCAAGCTCTTTGTAGAGGTTGAACTCATCGCGTGTTGGTGTGAGATTTTTCAATTGATTGAGTACTTCTGCCATGAAAAGGGGAGCTTTGTCGTGAAACCCTTCAATACTGAGCTCTACACCATTGGAGATTGGTTTGAGGTTGTAATGCAAGCCACCCATATTAGCGTGGTAGGCAATGGAATTGAGGCGCTCTTGAACCGTGTGACAGTAAAGATCTGCCATCACTTGGCTTTTTGCATCTTTTTCTGTGATGGCAGGTGTTTTAAGTGTGCAGGTCCATGAGATTTGGGGGACACCAAATTCATGATCGGTCTGCAAATAACACTTGCCAAGCTCACTTTGTGCAATCAACTGAGGCGTTGGGGTGGCACTCTCGCAAAGGACAAAGTCTTCAGGAATGTAGTGATTAGGAGCGGGGATCGTAATCGCTGGGTGAGGCTTACAAGTAGACCAATTGCGCAATTTCTTCTTCGAGAGATTTTTGATGGTGTAATCCACACCTAGCCACTGTTCCTGTCTTTCTGGCTCTATTCGAGTGAGCTCTGGGTTTGCAATGAGAGTGAATTGACACTGTTCAGGAGTGAGTGCATTGAGTGTACGGTCAATTTCAGCAGAGTCATAGCGTGTTGGCATGAGACTTTTGCGTGGAAAAGTGGCTAGATCTTCATCAACCATGGTCATTGCATATTCAGTGACGGTCTGGAAGATTTCTTCTCTCGACTGATAAGTATAGTTGAGCGTGTCAATTTGAATCACTTCGTCAAAGACAAAGCGAGGAATACCGGTTGTGCGATAGCTAGCAATCGCCTCAAAACAGCGCTGAATGACTGTGTCGTATTCTTTGATCCCTTTGGCAGTGAGATAGACTGAGAGGTTAAAAAGGGTCTGCTTTTTTCCCGCATGGAAACTACCAGCGCTTAATCCATCCGCTAATCCTTCCCGCTTAAGTTGAGCAAGAAGACTTGAATCTCCTTCATGGCCAATGACATGGCTGATTAATTGGTCAGCTTTTACATCAGGATTTTGTTCAGGGATTTCCCAGGTGAGTTCAAGGATTTGGAGATCTTGAATGGGGGCAACGGCGACCATTTTTGCAAGATGATCCTGAGTAAAAAGAGAGTGGAGACACTTTTCAGGCTGTACATCTCGGTTTTTGACAGAAGAAAAGACTGTTGTGACTTGCTTTTCTAGTTCATCTAAACCGAGTGGAGAGTAGATGACAAGATGCATCAAATTGGCGCTATAGTGCCTTTGATACCACTGCTTGAGTTCATCTTGTGAGATTTTTGCAAGCGTGTCGAGGTTTCCAATACAAAAGCTGTGGAAAGGGTGTTCCTTATTGGCGAGTTCTTTTTTCACGTAGAGCACGCGCCATGGGTCTAAGGGAACATCTTTGCAGTACTCTTGATGAATGGCGTGACACTCTCTATCGACACCAGAAGGGGAGAAGAGCGGCGCGATGAAAAATTGTCCAAAACGATCAAGAGCCTCTCCAAAGCCATTGTTGTTGACTGCAAACATGTAAACGGTGCGGTCTGCCATAGTAAAGGCATTGCGCTGTCCACCATGTTCATCAAGGTAGCGTGTATAGCCCTCTTCTTCTGGATACTTTTCAGTTCCGAGAAAAAGGAGGTGTTCGACAAAGTGGGCCATGCCTGGGCGTGGCTGAGGATCATCCCAACTCCCGACATTGACGGCGAGTGCTGCTCCTGACTGCGAAGAGCCGGGGTCTGAGATGAGAAGGACTTTGAGTTGGTTTTCGAGACAGAGTTTCCGTACTTGCCGCTCTTTTAGCGAAGGGGTTGCAATGGTGAGCCCGGAACGGTCCTCAATTTGCTCGCCATAGAGGAGACCGGAGAGCAGAAGAAGTAGCAAGACTTTTTTCATGAAAACTCGTTGTAATGGGTTTGGACAAGGTTGAAGATGTAATCAGAGCGTACACCGCGCTTTGCATGGCGATCATGACAAGCATCACTTCCCGGGAAGTTCTCCATGTCGATCTCATCACCGAAAGCAAAATAGACACCACGTCTATTTGGAAGACGTTTTTCACCGAGTTCTGTCTGGACCACCTGTGGTGGTGGTAAAATGTCATAGGTCTTTAGGGCAAGTGGATAGAAGTGTGTAGGACGCTTAGATTGCCTTGCCATCAAGCGAAACATTTCAATGCTCTGTGGGTCAAATGGAGATAGCATCAGCTCACCTTTTTCATTCACTCTGTCACGCCCTCCACTTGGCGCGACGTAGATTGCTTTTCCACCTTCAGCAAGCAGTTGTCCCATCCGTTTCATGGTGCGCTGATTATGCAACTGCTTCTCCTCTTTTTTCTCAGGTGGGTTATCAATATATCTTTTTGAATAAATGCAGATTAAATCACATCCAAGACTTAATGGTACAGCAATTGGATCAGTGATCACTCGATCGCCAGCGACAAAAATCAAATCAGAGGCAAACTTTGGATAGGAGTCACTCAGAGCGATTTTAATCAGCTGCGGGTCAACTTCTGTTTGGTGATTGGCAAGCAAGATGACATTTTCCTGAGCGTCGAGTTGTTTGAGCATCTTATCGATGTTTTCAAGATACAACAGCCTAGACTTCTTCTTGTCGACCATGGGAGTAAAAAGATCGATACCAAAATGCTGATGATCAAAAGGCTCTGTGATTTTCTTGTGGAAAGGTTCAAACTTATGCGGGGAAGCAATTTGCTTTTTGACCAAATCAACGTAGGTGTAGAAAATTTTCTCATGTTCGCTATAGTCGTACCGCGCGCTTGTCAATGTTTCGACATAGGCATGATAGAGATGAAGAAAAATCTGGTAGATGATCTCAGGGATCCGCTTCTCTTCACGCTCTTCTTTCAAAAAAGTCAAAAAATCCATCTTTCTAAGTCTCGATTAGTTCATTTGATGTTGACGAGTAGAAAAGAAAGTCGTTGAGATGGAGTTGATCAGAGGTGTCAAACTCCAGCTGCGCTTTCAATTTCTTTGCCAATTTCTCGAAAAAGGTCTTCTCTCCATGTTCTTTCATGTAGCGATCGAGTTCAGGGTGCGTCACAATTCGAACACCATAGTTCTCCATATGCTCAATTGCTTTTTTCAAGGCGCGCTCCATTTCGATCACAACGCTCTCGTGTGTCTTGATCAGAGCCGAACCGTGGCAGTAAGGACAAGCTGTGAAGAGCATCTGTGTCAAAGATTCACGGCTACGCTGCCGTGTCATCTCTACAAGACCAAATTCACTCATTCCTAGAACAGTTCCTTTTGCTGGATCCTCTTTCATACACTCTTTAAGTCGCTCAAGTACTTTGCGTTGGTTACGTCGAGAACGCATGTCAATGAAGTCAATGATGATCAATCCTCCAACATTACGCAGCCGCACTTGTCGCGCTACTTCTTGCGCAGCTTCTAGGTTGATGCGCAGTAGCGTTTGCTCGACATCTCCCTCAGCATTGGTGCTTCTTCCAGAGTTGACATCGACTGTGTGCATTGCTTCTGTACGATCAAAAAAGAGGTAACCGCCACCTGGGAGCCAAACTTTGCGCCTTGTCGCTTTGTCAATCTCTCTTTCGACATTGAATCGTTCGAACATCGGAGCTTTATCTCTGTAGTATTCAAGGCGCAATGGACTGTCAGGAGCCATTTTGTTGCAGAGGCGTTTACTCTTTTGGTAGATGCTATAGTCATCGATGAGCAGGCGGTCAAATTTCTTGTCGATACATTTGATAAGGGCGCGTTTAATGATGTCTGACTCTTCAAATAGGAGTGTTGGCTCTTCAGAGGTATTGAACTTCTCCATGATCGTTTGCCAGGTCTGATGCAGCTCATGTGCTTCATCAATCAACTGGTCTGTTGTTGCATGCACACTTGCTGTACGGCAAATGAGGCCCATGTCATGCGGCATTTCAAAGGCGCGTATCAATTTTTTCAATTTTTCACGTGCACCACGATCTTCAATCTTCCGTGAAACACCTCTGTGTGGAGAATTAGGGAGCATGACAAGGTAGCGTCCTGCTAGCGACACATTTGAGGTGAGACGCGCACCCTTAGTCCCGATCGGCTCTTTGACCACTTGTACCAGTACAGGCTGCTCATTTTTCAATACTTCTTCAATATTGAGTTTCTTGGGCTTGCGTGTATCGACTGACTGGATATCGTAATCCAAGTCGAAGTCCATTTCGAACATCTGCTCAAATTTTTTGGTATTTTCCAAAATATCAGAGATATGAATGAACCCATTTTCGCTCTCAGAGATGTCGATGAATGCCGACTGGATGTTGTGAAGAATATTTGTCACGCGCCCACGGTAGATATTCCCAGTGAGTTGGCGTGTTTTTTTTCGTTCTATAACTAAGTCAACAAGTTGCCCATTTCTGAGGTGGGCGGAACGAATTTCTTTGGATTCGATGTTGAGAAGAAGATCATTGTCCATGGGTGTTCCTTTCGCGTGAGACGGAACAGAAGAGGCAAAAATTTGTGATTCAGTGTCATAGGCTAATCAAAAAAAATGTTACTGGCTCGCCAAAGGATGGTAGAAAATAGGCGAGGATCAAGGTGCATTCTGCTTCCGTGGTTATCTATTGAAACCTCTGATTAACGCCGGCTTTGTATCTTTCAGTGCAAATTGCGCTGAAATCTCCAAACACCCCATTCATCAAAGATTTCTACTTTTGGGGGTCAATATACCTCTTGATCATGATCTTTTCTACAAAAACTTTCAGTAGCTGAGGTATCTCTTGAGAAAAAAGGTTTTTTTTTGTAAATTGGTGCCTATTTTTATGAAAGAAGACCGCTTAAAGATTTATATCCATCAGCTAAAAGATGGAAAATGTGAACAGATCGAAGAGAGAGTCGAGCCTACATTCATGGACTTAGAGGAAGAGGAGCTTAAATTTGAAGCGCCTATCGACCTCAAAGGGGAGGCATTTATCTCTGGTGAAAATTTTATTTTACGCCTTGAGATTCAAACAGATGCTACCATGATGTGCGCGATTTGTAACGAAGCTGTATCCATTCCGATCAAAGTGCCACTATTAACGCACTCTGAGAAACTCGAAGCTGTAAAAGCGGGTCTTTTTCACATGGAAGGGGTGCTTCGCGAGGCAATTTTGCTTGAGCTTCCTCCTAAACCGGAGTGTAACTCAGGAAGCTGTCCTGAGCGAGAGCATCTAAAAAAATATTTTTCAAAGGAGAACTAATCATGGCAGTACCACGTAATCGTACTTCAAATGCACGGAAAAACTCTCGCAGAGCTCACCATGCAAAAAAACCAAAAAATTTGAGCCCTTGCCCTAATTGTGCAGCGCCGCGTCTTTCGCACCGCGTTTGTCCCTCTTGTGGCCAGTACAACAACCGCCAAGTAGTCAAAGAGACAGAGCAGAGTTAGGATGCGCATCGGGATCGACCTGATGGGGGGTGATCGCTCGCCCATGCATATTTTCCAAGCCCTTCTCGAGGGGGATTTCGATCATGAGTTTGTCGTTTTAGCTGACGCAACAACGATTAAGCATCTTGAACGAAAAGCCTGCTTTGAGTTTGTCATGACTGAAGAGATGATTGAGATGGGGGAATCCCCACTCTACGCGATTCGACGCAAAAAAAAGGCGTCGATGGCTATCGGCATGAAGATGTTGAAGGACAAACAAATCGATGCTCTTGTCTCGACAGGCAATACAGGCGCTCTTGTCGCTTCGGCAATGATCTACTTGACGCGCCTTCCTCGCATTGAGCGTCCTGCTCTTCTTGTCATGATGCCAAATGGAGAGAAAGGAGTTGTTGTTTTGGATGTTGGAGCCAACATCACACCTAAGCCACAACACCTCATTGATTATGCCAAAATGGCTGCTGTTTATCGCAGTGTTCTGCATGGGATCACACATCCTAAAGTTGGCCTACTCAATATTGGAGTTGAAGAGAGAAAGGGAACCAAAGAGGTGCAGCAGACCTATCGGCTCCTCCAAGAAGAGTTTAGAGAAGGCTTTCTTGGGAATATCGAAGGGCGCGAGGTCTTTGATGGTGATATTGACATCATGGTAACCGATGGCTTCACTGGAAACGTCTTTTTGAAAACCTGCGAAGGTGTCTCTTCCTTTTTTATGGAATATATCCAAGAACATTTTCCATCAGCAGAAAGCAAGAAGATCGTCGAACACTTCTACCACCGCTTTAACTATGACAAACATCCAGGAGCCTTTCTCTGCGGCGTTGATGGGATTGTTGTGAAATGTCATGGCTACTCAAACCAGACAGCGATGATCAATGGCATTAAAAGTGCAATCGACCTTGCTGAAAACCAGATCACCGATAAGCTCAAACAAGCCCTAATGTTATGAGCGCAAAGTTCAATATAAGGGAGGTGAGTCCCTGTCTCTTTGCCGTCTTTATCGATCTCGTGGGATTTGGAATTGTCTATCCTGTACTCACGGCTCTTTTCATGGGCAAGCACTCCCTTTTACCTGCCGATGTCTCCGAGCACGTCCGCTTTTTCTACCTCAGTTTAGGCTTTTTGGTCTATCCGCTCTTTATGTTCTTCGGCTCAGCCTTAGTCGGCGACTTCTCAGACATCTGGGGGCGTAAAAAAATGCTCATGGCCTGTATGGCTGGTTTTTTCATCGGCTTTGCATTTGTGGGCTACGGCATTCAGATTGGTTCATTGACCCTCTTTTTCATCGGGCGCGCAATTAGTGGACTAATGGGAGCGAGCATTCCTGTAGCTCTAGCTGCTATTGCTGATTTGAGCACGCACGAAAACAAACCACTGCATATGAGTTTTGTGGCGCTTGTTGAAAGTCTCGGTTTTGTGCTCGGACCCTTTTTAGGAGGTGTGCTGAGCAAGTTTGGCTTTGCTTTTCCTTTCTATCTCTCTTCAGTGCTCTCCGCTTTTGCCTTTTTCTGGATCTGGCTAAGCTTTCAGGAAACCTTTGTCAAAAAAGATGGCAAGACCCTCTCTTTCATGCGTTTTTTCAAAGTGTTTGCTCAGGCCTTTCAGGATCGAGCAATTCGCTTGCTAGCCCTTGTTTTCTTCCTCATGCAGATTGGCATCTCGCTCTACCTTCAGCTCATTATTGTCTACTTGAGTGAAAAGTTGCACTACTCAGCATTTAAACTAGGCTTATTCAATGCTTACTTAGGCTTCTGGTTTGCTATTGGCCTTCTTCTCATTATCCCCTACGCTTCAAAACGGTATCCCATTGAAAAGATAGCAGTTGTCACACTGCTTATTAATGGGCTTGCTCAAACGATCTTTACTATTGTTCCTGGTGAATTAGCTCTTTGGATTTTTGCCATTCCCTTTGCAATTGCCATGCAAGTGACTTTTACAGCTCTTCTGGCCTCCATCTCAAATGCTGCTGGTGTTGATGATCAAGGGTGGGCAATGGGGATCAGCGGATCAATCATTGCACTCTCGTTTGTTATTACAGGAATTTCTCCAAATTTAGTCCCTATTTTTGGAGCTAAAATTTTAATACTAGTTGGTGGAATAGTTCTTTTATTATCTTCTTTATTACAGTACTTTTATTGCAAAAAACACATTAGTTAGATTATAATTCTAACTATGAATCCTTTAAATGACGCAGGTCCTATCCCATTTTCCCCAGTGCCAGATGTCAATGGGGAAGATTTTCAAATTGTGTCTCTACTTTCTGAAGAGCAGAATGTGCCTGGATCTGTGATTGTTGAAGTGGTGCGCACACGATTAGTAAGTGCGTCTGATCAGCAAGTACCTGAGGAGCCGCCTTCTAGGCCAGATAAGTGATTCCTGAATAGAGCCACTTACCATTCTTTTTTTCAAATCGACTTTTTTCTGTGAATGAGACGTCTTTTCCTTGCTGCTTTAGGATTGCTCGAAACGTTACAGTATCTTCTGATGTTTCTAGAATTTCCAATCCAATAAAGTCTGTTGCCTTACAAAAATGCTCAATCTCTTTGAGGTCGACAGCTTTGACATCTGTTGCTGCAACATAATCAACCAGGCCAAGAGCATATGCGCAGTAGCGCGAGCGCATGAGATCAAGCGGTGTCAGTGGCAGCTCACCTTTGTGATAAGGCTCACAACACTGGGCGTAGGGAAGTTGGCTATGACAGGGACATTTCATATTAGTATCTCTAAAATTGTATCAGCAGCCGTTTTTTCGACAGCTTCTAAACGTGTATGGAATGCAGTCGACTCTTTTTCAAACTGTTTCCCCTCAATCAGACGATCGAGACTATTTGCGACTTCATGAGCAAAGATGCGGCTATGGATAAATTCGGGAAAGAGTTCTTTTTGGCTAATCAAGTTTGGCAAGGAAAAATAGGGGATGTGGATGCGAAAAACATGACGCCCCAAAAAGTAGTTGATCGCTGAAAGTTTATAGGTCACAACTGTTGGAACATTGTGAAGTGCCAGCTCAAAGGTGATTGTGCCAGAGGTGGCAATGGCTGCCTGACAACTCGACATCAAAAGAGAGCGTTTTTCACCGGGAACAAGTAATGCTTCAGGAGCAAGGGAGTGGATAAGTGGTTTTAGTCCAGCGCGCGCAACTGAAACAGCAACAGGCTTCCCTTTTGCTGCGGCTAATTGAAGAGGTAAGTTGCGTTTGATCTCAGAAACACGACTTCCTGGAAAGAGAGCCACGGTGCCTTGTGGAAGGTCTAACTTCTCTTGCTTAATCACCGTTTTGGCTAGTGGATGCCCAACGTAGGTGACAGGAAGTGAAGTCTGCTTAAAATAAGCTTTTTCAAAAGGTAGAATGGTCAGTAGATGGTCGAGTGTTGCAGCAAGCTGCTTGATGCGACTCTTGCGCCACGCCCAAACAGATGGACTGACATAGTGAATCAGTTTGCCTCTAAAACCTTTTTTTCGCAGTGCTTTTGCCATCAAGAGGTTGAATTCAGCATAGTCGATAAAAACCACGGCATCAGGTTGCTCTTTGAGGATCCATTTTTTGAGTTTGCGAAATGTTTTGTAGAGCTTGGGAAGCGCTTTGATCACATCGGTGATGCCCATGACATGTGGCATTGGAGCGATCACTTCCATTCCTGCTTTTCCCATCAACTCTCCTCCCATACCATAGTAATGGGCAGGCAGAGAACAGATCAAATCAGCGCCAAGCTGATCACCGCTCTGCTCTCCAGCAAGGAGGCAAATTTTCACGAAAACCTCTCGTGAGTGATCTCTTCACGAATCGTATGTTTGAGATGGCGATGACGCATCCAACGGACGACGAACATGTCGACAATGGGGCCGATAGAGCGATTGAAAAAGTTGTATTTGGTTTTGCCTTCCACACGTTCACGATGGCTAACGGGGATCTCTTTGATGCGATACCCTTCGATTTTGAAAAGGGCGGGTAAAAAGCGGTGCATTCCCTTGTACATTTTGATCTGCTGCAGCGCTGAGCGGCGGTAGATTTTCAGTGAGCAGCCTGTGTCATGTACACCATCTTTACAAAAGCGGCTACGAATGGCATTTGAGAAGCGAGAGGTAAGCCGTTTTTGCCAGGTATCTTTCCGATTTACACGCCAGCCAACTACAAGATCAGCATTGGTAACCGCTTTCACTAGCTTGGGGATATCGGCAGGGTCGTTCTGTCGATCTCCATCCAGGGTAATGACGAACGTTCCAAGCGCGGCTGCAAAGCCAGCTGCAAAGGCACTTGATTGACCGTAGTTACGCTCGAAGGAGAGAATTCTGAGAAAGGGTTTGGTTTGGCAAAGTGTTTGGAGTTTAAGTAGGCTTGAGTCTGTCGAGCCATCGTCGATACAGATCAACTCCCAAGGAGCATTGAGAGCTGCCATGACAGGTTCAATCTCATTAATCAGAGGAACGATATTCTCCTCTTCATTGCGAATAGGGATGACGACTGAATATTCCATACAGCTGATATTACAGATTTAGCAAATTGATGACACGTCCAAATCAAAATAGATCTGCAAGATAGCGGGTATTTGTCGTATTTATTTTAAAATGTGTTCCATTCGATAGGTCGAAGAGTCATATCAAACTACAAAATAGTTTAATAAGGGAGTTTGTCTAGTTCAAAAAGGGCAATTTGCTCATAATTTCACCTTCAAACGAGGGTTCTTATGCTAGAAGGAATTGTTGGAAGCAAGAGTGTTGAGCGAATTTTACTCTTCATCTTTGTGAATGAGCAGTGTTATGGGGCGCAGATTCAATCGCTCTTGAATGTTCCACTTACTCCAGTGCAAAAGGCTCTAATTCAATTAGAGAAGCATGGAATCCTAACGAGTCATTTTGAGGGAAAAACACGGATCTATCGATTTGATTCGCGCTATCCAATGCGTGAGGAGTTAGAGGCGCTTTTACGCAAGGCTTACTCGTTGCTTCCATCCGAGCAACGGCGTCGCTACTGTTTTATTCATCAGCCAAAAGTGCGTGCGTCTGAAGCGGGGAATCGGAAGAAAGCATTGCTTGCTTTTTGGAAACAGCTGGTTCAAGTTCAAAGCCTGAGTTTTTCTGCCAAAACTCTGAGTGAAGTGAAACAGGGTGAAGCGAGTGTGAAAGTAGACATTGAAAGTCCATCTGTCATTCTCTTTCAGGAGAAAGGAAATTGGCTTATTAACCAAAGACCTGACACGACATTTAGCAACATTTTTCGTTGGACGCTCGATTTAGGAGCGGCGCTTATTACTCTTGAGCATTTGCGTTATGGACCGAATAAACCGGTATTTTTGCTCAACTTTACTCCGACAAAAAGGGGTGTTTTGGAATCAGTTGATGCGCATCTCTGTTTGCAGGATATTTATCTGGGAAATCTTGTTTGGAACAAGAGCTACATCGATCTTTATTGGCGCATCATTGGCCCTAACAAAAACATGCACCTCACCTCTCGCTACAGCTCATGTGCTCTTGATGCTTAAATGGTGTTGAACGAAGTGAGCGCCTGCTTCAAAAACCTCTGGAGGTGTGCCATGCCCTTTATAGCCAATCGAGGGACGCAGCATCAATTCTACCGTGAGAGCGCGCAAACGCTCTGTTTCTGCATGACATGCAAATTCACGGATGAAGCTGTAGCACGTATCTGTGTTGACAAGGGTGTCATTGAGTCCCATGTAGAAGCGAAAGTTTTTGAGATGGTCGAGTTTAGGGATGAGTGTATGCAAATCAAGCGTTTGGAGCCACTGGTTGAGCTCGGGGTAGGGAGTAAATGAGGCTGATTGGCGCAGGTCGACAAGGGGAGCAAAGCCTACAAGCGTCTGAACGTGAGGCTGTCTTGCGGCAATGTGTGTGGCGACAAAGGCACCGCGTGAGAGGCCTCCAAAGGCAAGCCGATTGGGGTCGATGACATCTGTTTCGACAAGCCAGGTAATGACTTGGGCGACTTCTTCAAAAAAGGGCTCTAGGATATAGGTCCCTTTTGCCATCTGCTCAGCCCAGTAATCAATGGCTAGAAATTTATCATGGCCATCGCCATGCCCTGGAATGGATACTGAAAAAACGCGGCAGGGCGTCTCTTTGAAAGGAAGAACGGGGTGGTTGTAGGGCTCTAGTGTAAGGCTCTCTTCTTTGCAAAGAGCAAAGTAGAAAAAAGCGGGAAGCGGCCCGTGATCTGCATCTTCACCTGTGTAGTAGAGTTCGGTCCCTTCAGGGCTCTTCAGTGTTTTCACTTCTACTGATCCTTTTCCAATGTTCATATGATTGAAAGAGCGAGGGTTGCACAAGCGAGCGGAGTTTCAAAAAGGTGAGGGCTAGAGGGAATTGTTTCTGTCTCACAATCCGTTGACGTGCCTGTTTTCTTTTGTTGAGTGGCGTGAGGCGGTATTGCATTTGTAAAATGGTGTGAGCTCCTTGACGTAGGCGTCTTGGGAAGTGCGAGAAGGGAGCGAGCAGAAGTTGTTCAATCAGGGAGTGGGAAAGGTCCATGATTTCGCCGAGGTTAGGACGGTGGTCAAGGGTATTGTGAATGGCATGGTCTAGGATTGGAAAGAGCAATGCTGCTGTTAGGATTTCACGGTCTAAGGTCCGGTAGTGCCCCTTTGTGTTCATAGCATCTACAGCTTTGAGGTAGTGATAGATAGTTTCGCCAATTTCGCTTTCAAAGTAGTCGGAGAGGCGTGGAAGCAGGAGATGAAGGATTTTAGATTGAACAAGAAGGCGGAAAAAATCTTCCGATGCTCCTGATTCTAGCATGCGCAAGATCTCTTCTAAAATACGGGCTGGAGCACTTTTTTGAATCTCTTTA
The DNA here is from genome assembly GCA_942490925.1 of uncultured Chlamydiaceae bacterium. Lineage (GTDB taxonomy): Bacteria > Chlamydiota > Chlamydiia > Chlamydiales > JAAKFR01 > CALNYX01. Next base: position 169,977 of record CALNYX010000017.1, read on the forward strand.
CGACATTTGTCTAATGCTTTAAGTGCCTCTTTTTCGACATGAAAACCGAAGCGGGCACGGAATTTTTGCATCCGGATCATGCGCACGGGGTCTTGCTTGAAGCGGACGCTTGCCTCGCCAATGCAACGGAGAGTATGTTGTTGTAGATCTTCAAAGCCATCGACGTAGTCAATGATTGTATGGTCGAGGGGATTGTAAAAAAGACCATTGATAGTGAAGTCACGACGCATCACATCTTCTTCGGGTGTTCCCCAAATGTTGTCACGTACAATGAGTTCATCGCTTGGGTCCCCAGCGCGGAAGGTGGAGACTTCGATAATCTGCCGTCCAAAGCGGATGTGCGCCAAACGAAAACGGCGTCCAATCAGAATGCAATTGCGGAAGACTTTTTTGACCTCTTCTGGAAGCGCTGAGGTGGAGATGTCGAAATCTTTAGGCTTCTTGCGCATCAGCAAATCGCGCACGCCTCCTCCTACGAGGTAGGCTGTATATCCAGCCTCATGCAATTTTGTTAGGACTTTCAGAGCATTGGGATCAATGAGGTTATTGCGGATGTGATGGTCTTGCGACGTGTAGATTTTCGGTTGCATGGACCTTACTATACAGAGATGGGAATGCTTTTTCAGCATAAAATTTTTTCCGCAGCTCCTCATAGCGCTCCATTTCGTACTCTTGAGCGAAGCTTATCTCGTCGTAATAGGTGAAGCTATAGAGCATTTTCCGTCCTCCGCAGGCGAGAATTTGTTGCTCTAATTTTTGCGATAAAGCGCGTGAATCAGCATGAGGCTTGCCATAGATTCCAAGATTTACATAGCTCTGCTTTCCATAGTGAGGCGCTAAAAACTGTGGGGTTTGTGTCCCTTTTATCGGACAGAGCCAGATCGGATAGATCTCCGTTTGCTCAGCAAAATTCGCAAGTACACTTTTTGCTTGGTCAGTCGGTGTGTAAAAGTCATGAATAAAATAGCGCGCATCAATATTTGAGAGGCGATGCAACCCCTTGTAGAGGCGTCCACTCGAAAAAAAAGTGTTGAAAAGCAGTCGAATCGGAAGAGGAGGAAAGGTTCGAGTGAGAGCGCGTCCCATCCAAAAAGCGCCTCGATCATAGCGGAAGAGGTAGTCTTCAATGGAGAGGTGGAGCGTCGATTTTTTCTCCAAAATCTTCTGAATAAACCAGGAGGACCAGTAGGGGAGTAATGCCGTCGGTTTTTCGCTCAGGTTCCCTTCAATTGTGACAAACTGGCTTGGAGCAAGCAAAAGTCCCTCTAAAAAATCACCTGAGGATTCAAATGTCGGAAAGGTATCACTATAGGAGAAAGTAAGGGCAACAGACGGTTTGGAAGGGATCAATCGAAGCTTAACTGCGGTTAGTAGGGCGAGTGTTCCATATGAACCGCTCATGGCGTAGAAGAGATCTGCATTTTCAGTTGCGGAGGCTGTCACAAGTGAACCATCCCCAAGAATGAGTTCATACTCTAGGCAGATATCGCTAAATTGCCCGTAGCGAAAGGAGCTGCTCTCAAGTGCCGTGCCCATAATTGCGCCACCAACAGTGATTGTTCGAAATTCTGGGACAACAGCTGGCATTAGGTTCTGTTTCAGGGTCTGGGCAACGAGACTTTCCATCGTAATGCGTGGTTCAACAGTGATCGACTCTTCATCGATTTGTAACACTTGATTCAAGGAGGATAGATCGAGCTTATGGAGATTTTTTTTGTAAGCGCCATTTCTTAATGTGTTTGAATTAGAGTTAGTTAGCGATACTTGCATCGTTGATGTACGTAAGCTATCTTGAAGCTGTTTGACTTTTTTGTGGTGGCTTGGAAAAATCATCGCATTCAATTTTGCCTCATGATACAAAAGGGCTGTTTACCATTGCTCTGTCTAAAATGTTGATGGAATTTTTGCTAGCGAAAAACTTTACTGAGTGAATAAAAATATGGAAAAACTTTTTGGGACAGATGGTATTAGAGGCCGCGCGAATCATTTTCCCACAACGCCAGAGATTGCCCTTCTTTTAGGAAAAGCAATTGCAAAAGTCTTGAGGCAGGATGCAGGTAGGCATCGTGTAGTCATCGGTAAAGATACACGGCGCTCATGCTATTTCTTTGAAAATGCGATCATTGCAGGTCTCTGTTCGATGGGTGTTGATACCTTGATGCTCGGACCAATGCCAACGCCCGGTGTAGCCTTTATTACGCGCGCATACCGCGCAGCTGCTGGCATCATGATCTCAGCGTCGCATAATCCCTATTATGACAATGGCATTAAAATCTTTGATTCTGATGGATTCAAACTTCCTGACCACATAGAGAAAGAAATTGAGGCCTTAATTCACAACAACCATTTCGAAGATATCCCTCCAGATGCAGAGATTGGAAAAAACAAACGAATCGATGATGTTGATGGTCGTTACATCGAACATCTTAAAAACACATTTCCTACACAGAAGACACTGAGTGATATGCGTATTTGTCTTGATTGTGCAAATGGAGCAGCGCATCGCGTGGCACCTCTTGCTTTTTGGGAATTAGGTGGTGAGCTTTGTGTTCGTGGCGATAAACCGGATGGTTTGAATATCAATCAAAACTGTGGTTCTCTTCACCCTGAATTGCTACAAAAAATGGTGATTGAAGAGAAAGCCGATGTAGGAATTGCTCTCGATGGCGATGGTGATCGCGTCTTGATGATTGATGAAAAGGGCAATATCGTTGATGGGGATGTTCTTCTTGCGATTTGTGCTAAAGCAATGAAAGAGCACGGCAAGCTCAAAAACAACCGTCTTGTTGCAACTGTCATGTCCAATTATGGAGTGATTAAGCATTTTGAGTCTCTTGGAATTGAAGTATTTTTGTCACAAGTTGGTGATCGTTATGTGATTCAAGAGATGCTTAAAAACAAAGCCTTTTTGGGTGGCGAGCAGAGTGGACATTTGATTTTTCTTGATCACACTACAACTGGAGATGGGATTCTCTCTGCGCTGCAAGTGTTAGGCATCATGCGCGAGTCAGGCAAACTCCTTTCTGAGCTTGCTTCTAGTGTAGCAAAGTTTCCCCAAGCGCTTGTTAACATTGAAGTGAGTGAAAAGCCACCTTTAGACACACTTAAAAGAGTGACACAAGTGCAAAAAGATATCGAAAGTGATCTAGGGCGTGAGGGGCGCGTACTCGTGCGTTACTCTGGAACAGAAAATTTATGTCGCGTCATGGTTGAAGGATCAAGCCAAGAACAGGTGGAGCGATATGCAGAAACAATTGCAGCGGCAATTAAAAGTGAGATTGGAACATGTGTGGAATCTCCGGTTACATAGGGAAGCGTGAAGCTGTCCAAATTGTTTTAGAAGGTATTCACAAGCTTGAATATCGCGGGTATGATTCAGCTGGTATCGCGACAATTGTTGATGGAAAGCTCCACGTTGACAAGCAAGTCGGTAAAGTCTCAGCATTAGAAGAGCATTTGACTCAGCAGACTAATCCAGGCCATGTTGCAATTGCTCACACGCGTTGGGCAACACATGGGAAACCCTCTACAGAAAATGCTCATCCACAGGTAGACCAAGCCAATCAAGTTGCTGTTGTACACAATGGAATCATTGAAAATCATGAACAAGTGCACACGCAGTTAGCTAAGCAGGGCGTTAAATTCCGCTCAGAGACTGATACAGAAGTGATTTCACAGTTGATTGCTTCACTTTACGAAGGTGATTTACTTCAAGCTGTCAAAAAAGCGATCCCTCTTTTACAAGGAGCTTTTGCTATTGCAGTGATTCACGAAAAACATCCTGACCAGATTGTTTGCGCTGCTAAAGAGAGCCCTCTAGCTATTGGTGAGGGAGATGGTGAAATGTTTGTTGCCTCTGATTCCCAAGCCTTTCTTAAATACACTCGCAACGTCATCTTTCTTCACTCATCAGAAGTTGCACTCATCACAAAAGAGGGTGTCCAAGCGTTTGACGCTGCTTCCATGCCGATCCCTAAGAAAAGCCAAGAGATTGGTCATGAAACGGAAGATGCTTCGAAAGGGGAGTATTCTCACTACATGCTCAAAGAGATCTTTGAGCAGCCCCAAACACTCCAAAATGCCCTTCTCTCTCGTTATTCAGAGAAATATGGAACTGCTATTTTAGACCAACTCAAGCTCAAAGAGAGAAAGGTCAAGCGGATCGTTATCCTTGCTTGCGGGACCTCATACCATGCTGGAATGGTTGCTGGATATATGCTTGAAGACCTGGCACGCATCCCTGTTGAAGTTGAAGTCTCCTCAGAATTTCGCTACCGTAATCCCATTGTCCAAGATCACACCATGGTCATTGCAATCAGCCAGTCGGGAGAGACAGCTGATACCTTAGCTGCTATGCGAGAGCTCAAAGAGAAAGGAGCAGACATTCTTGGCATTTGCAACGTGCAAAACTCCACGCTTGCCCGTGAGACAGAACACTGCCTCTTTTTACGCGCAGGGCCAGAGATTGGTGTTGCGTCGACAAAAGCATTTACCAGTCAACTTGTTGTCCTTACACTGCTTGCGCTTAAACTTGCCCGTCATGGCCAGATGAGTCAGGCAGAGGGGCAAGAGATGATTGCTCATCTCATGGCACTTCCAGCTCAGGCCAAACAAGTTTTAGCTCAGTATGAAACAATCAAGAAAATAGCAAAAAAGTATGCGCACTACGACAACTTCTTTTATCTAGGGCGTCGCTACATGTTTCCAACTGCTCTTGAAGGAGCCCTCAAGCTCAAAGAGATTGCTTATGTCAATGCCAATGGTTATGCAGCTGGAGAGATGAAACATGGACCGATAGCACTGATTAGCCCCGATTGTCCGACAGTTGCCTGTCTAGGAGATTCAGTCACACACGCCAAAATGTTGAGTAATCTACGCGAGGTGAAAGCGCGTGAAGGCCTCCTGATCTCTATTGCTCCAGAGGGGATGGATCCCGGTATTGCCGATGATGTGATCACGATTCCCAAAACCTGCGATGAGCTTTCGCCAATTCTCACAACGATTGCAACCCAGCTGCTTGCCTATGAGATAGCCTCACAGCGCAACTGCGAGATCGATCAGCCCCGTAATCTTGCAAAATCCGTGACCGTAGAATAGTATCTCCATTTTTCTATCTTATATTCCCATATTGAAAGGGAACTAATTCTTCTGAATAGAGACCTTCTTCAAGGTCAAAAAAATGTGTGTGGCACACATTTTCTATTGAAGGGAGGTCATACCCATGAAAATCACTCAAGATCATGCGGAAGATATTTACAGGCGTTAGTAGTTTTGGAATTTCAGTCTCTTTATCAGGTAGATAGAGAGCTATAAAATTAGAGAGCCTCCATGAGAGATCGTTTAGAGGGAGTGTTACTTTGCCTTTGCCTGAAGTTCCTATTGGAAATTTCCCATGGTCAGATACTAACACGATCAATGGAGGATTATCTGAGGACTTTAAAATAGTTTGAACCATTTCTTGGATAGATTGAGAGATATAGTGCGCTTGGTTTAAATAATAGGTATGTTCTTTATCTTTTTCAGCTAAAGGGACATCCTTCCCGCGCAATGGCTCTCCATTTTTATCAAAGACAATGGGACGATGTGGGCACAAAAAGTGAGTGAAAACGAATTTTCTTTCCTTCTTATTTTTGACGATATTTTGAAGCTCGGCCAACTGGTACTGGATATGTTTACGGTGCTCTTTTCGTTGAAGCCCTCGAGCTTTTTTTGTAAAAGGTGTTGAGCGCAGAATACTCATTGTCAATCCGTATGACTTTGCACGGAAGAAAAAGTCACTCCAAATTCCTCTTGAAGGGTTTCCAAACCAATAAACAGAGGGTGTTGAGTAAGTTTTGTATCCTTCAGATTCGAGAAGTTTAGCTGCTAAATTATAACGCAATAAAAAGTGAGCTACTTGAGGGAACTCTTTTTTTTCCACCCAGTTCTTATGGTAGCCTAAAGAGACCATTGATGAGATAGAGGGTATTGTCCATGGATAGTTTGAGTAGGGGTGTTTGACTAGGTGAAATCCTGAAGATTCTAGGAATAAGAAAAAGCTCTCATTGTCGTATTGATAGTAGTTTCTAAAAGTTGTTTGAGAGATGTATTCGTCAAGTATAATAAAATAGATATCTCTCAGAGGTTTTTCTGATTGTATTTGTGTTTCTTTTAGTAAAGCAAATTCAGAATCGAGTTGTTTTTGTAAGGAGTGATTTGTTTGTCTAATCCGATTTTTAGAAGTGACAATAGAGAGAGTGTAAATAGAGGTCAGAGCAAGTAAAGAAATAAAAATGCCCTGTTGAGCCTTTTGCATGAGTGTTTTTTTGAAAGGGATAAAAAGAAAACAAATGGCTAAAGTAATGCCAAGCATCCATATAGATACATTCAAATAGAAAGAATGTGATTCGTTGACTATTGAGAGAGGTAAAAAAACTAGAAAAGAGGCAAAGGAAGCTCTAAGGAAGTTCTTTTTAAAAATGACAAAAATTGAAAAAACAAAGAGCGTCAATGAACCCATAAGAGCAAAAAGGACGCAAAAATCTGAAAGCCAAACTTCTCCTGGGTTTTTGGCAAAAAGTGACAGGATAGGCAATAAGCCAGCAAATAATGGCAAAGAAATTGCCAATAACCTGGATTTTTTAGTCATTTGAAGGTTTTTTTTCTCTTCTGAATAAGCGAACTACATATTTCAAAGCAGGAGAGAAATTCTTCCGAAAGAAAAATGAGGTTCCCATTAATCCAGCGATTAACATTTGAAAGATAAGACTTCCTGATCCTGGATCAATATATGCTAGCATAAGTTACTCCCGTTGTTTTGCTTTAAAATGATATAGAACTCTGAGGGAATTGCCGATAGGCATTCTCTTCTCTAATGTGAAATATTTAGAAAATGCAAGAGAAAAGGCCTCTTCAGTAAAGAAGGAAAAATCATTAGGATTTGTCTTACAAATTTGCTGAAATTTAGGATCAGAAGGCGGAACAAACTCAATGATTAAATGGCGACAAAGCGTATGAAAAAAAACAACTAGCTTATCTAGTGGGATTGCACATGAAACAATTAAATGGTGAATAAGAGCTAAAGCAAGCGCAACGTCACAAGGGCCACGGTTTAAGATGCTTTTTCTTTCAAGATTTTCCCACCCAATTCCTGGAGATGGGTTTGCAATGTCCATGTTTAAGGGCAATATGGAAAGGTTCTTCTCTTTTTTAAGTCGCTGATACATGTTCTCAATGCATGTTAGATCAAAATCTAAAGCAATTGAATATTGCGAATACTTAGCTGCAATTTCAGTAAAAAATCCGTCATTTGCACCTAGATCCCATAAAAGTGTTGGTTTGATCTCTGATAATACATGAGTGATAGCACTGACTTTTTCTTTGAAGTCCTTATTGCGGTAGCTATCTCCTTGATAGTAATGATCCCAAACACTCTTTTCTTTTTTCCGTTTTAGATTCCTAATCCCTCCTTTTAGACTTTCAATTAGACCAAAAGCAGATGCAGATGAAGTCACCGGTTTTTGCAGCTTAGGTCTTGAAGGCGATTCTTTTTTACCCTGAAAATAGGCATGCAGCCATAAGTGAATGAATCGAGAAGGGGAGAGGTAAGCTCTTTTAGGGAGAAGGCTTGTAGCCAGGTCTAAGGGAATTCCGTCTATATGAGATGTTAAAAGGTTTTTCATCCTTGGATCACAAAATGCATATATAGCTAGGGGAGCAAGAAAATGTTGGCAAAATTGCTTATATCCCACCCATATAAGACTAGGATCAACAGCTTCAAAAGAGAGCGTATCGATAAAAACGGGTTTTGTCCCTATGAATTGAATATTGTACGCAGAGGCATCCTTCAGCTGAAGGCCATATTGAAGAGCTACTTTTTGAACTTCAAGCGTAAGTAAGGCTGCATCTTTCAGCTGACCAAAAGACCATTCATAAGGATAAGAAATAAAAGGTATTTTCTGAGGCTTAATGATTAAGGTATTGTTTTTATGATTAGCATCACTTGGAACCTCTTCAAAAGGGAGAAGATAGCCCTTACTTATTAGCTTTTCGTAAAATCCCAGTGATTTAAATTTAATGTATTGAGGGTAGTATTGAGAAGAAATAAACCTATAAACTTCATTGTCCTCATGAAAAATAAATCCAGCTGAATCTCGAAAGGATGCGGCGTCTCTATGCTGCTCTATTAAAAGTTCGTTCATGTTCTCCAGACGTGATTGTATTTATGATTTTATCGCACAAGTTTCCTGCAGATTCTTCAGGCTCTGGCCATTTGTTAAAATGAATAATATTCATTTTTTTCAAAAACCAGTCTTGGCTATAGAAATCTTCAAATACTTTTTGATTGACCAAAGTTCTTTGTTGTAGATCAAGAGAGTTATTTCTACTCAACAGTCCCTTATTCCAGTCTCCTTCCACTAACACGAAGGTCGCATTTAGATTTTTTACATTTTCGAATCCATATGGCGAACAGTTCAACAGAGGGTATCGAGTTGGATCTGTTAAGCTTGATTTCCTATATCCATAGTATCGATCACCTTCTTGCATAGTGAATAGAAAAACGTTGTCTGCATCTAAACTTTGAAAGTCATCAATGGTAATATATTCAAATTCAGAAACTTCATCATCAGCTCGAGGAGAGCGCGTACAGGTGAATTTTGGAATATAAAAGAGATCAGGACGCTGATGGACCAATGCCTTTATCATTGTGGTTTTGCCAACTCCACTCATTCCAAAAAAAATCAGCGGGGTTTTTGATTCACAATCAATATCAAAAGAGATTCTTTTTTTGGTTTTAAGACTTTGGATTTTTTTGACAAGGAGCTCAGGGGTTAGAGTTCTATTTTCTTTACATTGAATAACGTTCAGTGGTAAGTCCTTGACAATGTTCACGTGATAATACATTTCTAATGCCGTATCAATCATCATCAGCTTCATGTGAGAGTAGAAATTATTGATTTCTGCTGGAGTAAGCTGTCTTACGTTTTGATAACTAGCAGCAAATGCTTTTACTTTTTCCTCTAAAAGTGCACCACCCTCATCGAATCCATAAAACATATGACATCGAACAAGATCTGTGAGCAAGTACGAGATGCAAACATGGTCAAAGTCAAGCAGGATTAGTTCATCATCAGGACTCGCGATAAGGTTAGTGTATGAAAAATCTCCATGGATGAGCCCCTTGGGAATTTCTGATAGATAACTAAGGTCTAGCTCTTCGTAAATTTTTTTCAGCTCATTGGTTAAAGCCCAGCTGCTGCATTTTTCAAAAAGCCTTTTAAAATGTTCATCTCCTTTATACTTTTCCTTGATACCTGATGATAAACACGTTCCTTTGATATGTAGGTTAGCCATAAGCTTAGCCACTTGTTCTAGTCTTTCATCTGAGACATGCTTGCCAGCTTGAAATTTTGCAATATGAAGAGGTGTAGAGTCATCAAGAAGAGTGATCGCTACCGTCTTAGGGATAGCAAAACCTAGCTGTTGGAGCTTTGATACGGTTGATTCAATTTCCTCTACTTCATCCAAAGATTTTTTTGTGAAAAGCTTCGCTACAAACTGATCTCCAGATGCAGTTGTTAAAAGATAAACACGATTACCTACACCACCTGAGAACTTTTCGATCGAGATATCACCTGTACCCAGTTCCAAAATTTGAGAGCATTGATGGATAATAGAGCTAGGTTCATCACCGCTTAGCAACCCTATTTGAATAAAAAGACAAAAAATAAAACAAAAAATAAGTTTGGTTTTCATTTTGGCAAGACCGCTTTTAAAAGAGGTGAGCACTTTTCTTCTACGATCTCAGCCCAATTAATCCATATGCTTCCATCTACATCTTCTTCATTGATATGAGCGTTATAACTGCTAAGACTTGCTTCCTCGATTTTATAGATAAGAGCGATATGATAAAATTCGTGCTTAAAATTTTTAGGGTCTTTAAACGGCGTTAGGAATGAAAAATTTCCTATAAAAGAGAATGATTGAACCTCGACACCAGTCTCTTCTTTGAATTCTCTTTTTAGGGCAGACTGCAAACGCTCCCCATGCGTGGGTCTTCCTCCGGGGAGATCTAACAAACCCTTGTAAGGTCCTCTGGATTTGTTAATAACAAGAATAGAGTCTCCCTTAGTGAGCACGCCGTATATTCCGATATGAAGATCTTTTTGAGTCATAAACTACTGCTTCAGGTTTATGACCGGGAATTGTAAAATTTCTATTGGCATAAAGTAAAGAATCATTTTAGGCCCAAGTACAAATTGATTGAGAAAGCAAAACACACCAAAAAATATTCCCTAGTTGATTGAATAAAAGCAGTAACTTGTCTAAACTCCCGGCATGAAAATGAAACAAGGCTCTACTTTTGGCGCCTCTCTTCTCGTGGCAGGTACCGCCATCGGAGGAGGCATTCTTGCAATGCCAGTCCTAACGGGACTTGGAGGTTTTTTTCCTGCAATCATCATGTACATCGCCTGCTGGCTTTTCATGGCGCAGACGGGCCTCTTACTCATGGAAGTCTACCTCTGGAGTCCAAGCGAAGTGAATATCGTCTCTATGGCGCACATGACTCTAGGTAGGCCTGGAAAAGTGATCGCATGGATCCTCTACCTCTTTCTTTTCTACTCACTCACTGTTGCCTATGTCTCCGGTGGAGGTGATCTGCTCAAAGCGATCTTTCCAATCCCTGCCTGGTTTGCCCCTTGGCTTTTCGTATTGATTTTTGCTCCTTTTGTAATCATCGGTCCTTGGATTGTTGATCGTCTCAACTGGGTCTTGATGGCTGGATTGATTCTCACTTTTTGCACCTTTGCCGTAATCGGAGTCCGCAAGGTTGATCTCGATTTGCTCACCTATGTCAACTGGTCCAATGCCCTTTTAGCAATGCCTGTGATCTTCACTTCATTCGGGTTTCAAGGCTTGGTCCCAACGCTCACCAACTACCTGCAACGTGATCCACGTGCTGTGCGCAAGGCGATTTTGTGGGGAAGCGCTATCCCGCTATTTGTCTACATCATATGGGAAGCTCTGATTTTAGGGATTATCCCCCTGCGCGGACTTGAACTGGCTAAACAACTCGGCCAGTCGGCTGTTGCACCTCTAAAAGATACTCTGCATCTGCCACTGCTTTATCCCGTTGGACAGTTTTTTGCTTTCTTTGCACTCTTGACTTCATTTTTAGGTGTCTCGCTTGCCTTGATCGATTTCTTGGTTGATGGATTTAATATGAGCAAGAGATTCAAAAATCGCTTTGTCATTTCCCTGCTTGTCTTCATTCCGCCTGCAATTTTTTCCATGACAAACCCCTGTATTTTCCTCAATGCGCTCCACTATGCTGGGGGATTTGGTTGTGCACTTCTTCTTGGACTTCTACCCATTCTAATGGTCTGGGCAGGGCATAAAAAGTTTGGAAGTCAAACATCTTTTTTAAAGCTTGGAATCATGCTCCTGTTCATCTTCTTTGAATTGACAGTCATGGTGTTGAAAAGTATTCTGTAATCTGTATAATTAGACCTTACTTATGACTAAGGAGAGATGAATATGGGAATGTTTGATCGAGACTATGTTCAAGTACAAGATTCACGAGATGTCGGGGTTTTTTCCACACGTGTTTATGGATGGATGGCCATTGGATTGGCTTTCACAGCTGCGATTGCTTTTTTCGTCTATCAGAGCGGACTTTATATCAAGCTGATGCCTTTTTGGTGGGTATGGGCCTTTGGAACACTTGGTGTTGCCATGGCGATCAACCGCAGCATCCAACGAAGTACAATTCAAACTGTCATCATGCTTTTCATGGCCTACGCAGGTCTTGAAGGAATCATGTTTGGCACCATTTTACCAGCCTTTGCCGCTGCCTATGGTGGGCAAGTGATCTGGGCAGCTTTTGCCAGTGCCTCTGTCATCTTTGCGCTAGCGATGGGTTATGGCATCATGACTAAGTCAGATCTTACATCGCTTGGCAGAATCCTAACCTTAGCAGTTGTTGGCCTGATTGTTGTCAGCTTGCTGATGATGGTCCTCTCATTTTTCATGAACATCACCTGGTTACACCTGTTTATCAGCTGGCTTGGTCTAGGGATTTTTGTTGGGCTAACGGCTTATGATGCACAGACGATTCGTCGCATGAGCATGCAGGCTGATGTGAACTCGGTTGCTTCTTACAAGCTATCGATGATCATGGCGCTGAAGATGTACATCAATGTGATCATGATCTTCTGGTACTTGCTACAGATCTTCTCTTCAAGCCGTCGCTGATTTTTTGGAATTTTTGCCCAAGTTGGCAGATCACTCGCATGCTGTATTACTCATACTATCTACGCTCGTGATTTGCCAACTTGGGCAAAAATTCCAAAAAACTGGAAGAGTATTAGAGTACAAAACTTGCAAAACTTTACCAAATGTTGAGGAGCCCAAGGAAGGACTTTCCACAATATTTGGTCTAGCTTGTGTATATCTTGCCCGTACAGTAAAGAATTAATAAAACTACTATAGAAAGCTGTATCCACACCCCAGCTTTCTGACTATTCTAAGATTGGTATGAGAATGGTCAAGACTATTCTAAGGTTGACGTGAGAATAGTCAGGTTCTGTTTGCTATATAGTAAATTCAGTTGAAAATTTTACAAATTTATCCAGATCTTTTTGCCCGCACTTGTGCTCTCAAATTCGATGACATACTAGATGTCATCTTCATTTAATCAATGTATTGAAGATGGAATACAAGATTTTAAGCAACAAAGGCATCAGGAGAAGAGGTCGTCCACAAACTGCTGTGGATGGAAGGGCTTGAGGTCGGCAGCTCCCTCTCCAATCCCAATGAAACGAATCGGAAGCTGAAGCTTGTTCTGAATAGAGATCGCTGTTCCACCCTTAGCCGTCCCATCAAGCTTAGTGAGAATCAGTCCCGATAGGGGAGTGAACTGGTGGAAGGTCTGAGCCTGCTCAACACCATTTTGCCCAATTGTTGCATCTAGTACCAAGAGTGTCTCGTGAGGAGCACCATCAAGTGCCTTGCCAGAGACGCGGCAGATCTTCTCTAACTCATGCATGAGGTCTGTCTTGGTATGGAGCCTTCCTGCTGTATCGATTAGCACCACATCGATTCCACGGGTCTTTGCCGCCTCAATCGCATCAAAGGCAACTGCCGCAGGATCTCCCCCAGGCTTCCCCTTCACAAGGGTGACGCCAAGGCGCTCTGCCCAGGTCTCTAACTGGTCAATCGCCGCAGCTCTAAAGGTGTCAGCTGCAGCAATGAGGACTGATTTCCCTTCGCTCTTGTAGCGCTGGGCGAGTTTAGCAATGCTCGTGGTCTTACCATTCCCATTGACCCCTACGATGAGGACAACGTGGGGAGAGCCCTTGAGCTCAGCTGTTTCTATGGCTCCAAGCTTGCCGACAAGCTCTTTTTTGATCTCATCAAGGATCTCTGTATAGGAAATTTTTGAATTCTTCTGGTATAGAGAGCGGACTCGGTCAGTCAGCTCTTCGCTGGTTCGAGCGCCGAGATCAGCCTCAAAGAAGAGCTCTTCCACCTTTTCGAGGGTTTCTTCATCAACTTTTCCTTTGAAAAGCTGTCGGAATTTGTCACCAAAGTACTTAAACATAATCCGCAAAGTTGTTGATCAAAATAATATGATAACATATTTATGGAATAGAGTGTAGGGGGAATCTTGAACGTTCATGAATATCAAGCAAAAATTTTACTAGAGAAATTTGGCATCCCAATCACCCCCTTTGAGGTAATTTCAAGTGAGCAAGAAATTGAGCCAGCGATCAAAAAACTGGGTCTAAAAGAGGGAGTTGCCAAAATTCAGGTTCATGCTGGTGGGCGTGGCAAAGCGGGAGGAGTTAAACTTGGTAAGACTCCCGGGGAGGTTGCTTCTCATGCCAAGCAGCTGCTTGGCATGCGCATTCAAAATCAGCAGACTGGTGCTAAGGGAATTGTGGCTGAAAAGGTATTGATTACACCGGCGATTAATATCCAAAAAGAGTTCTACGTAGCAGCTGTTATTGATCGTGTTTCTGCGCGACCTATTCTGATGGTATCAGCTGAAGGAGGCATGGAAATTGAAGAGATTGCTGCCAAGTCTCCTGAAAAGATTTTAAAGGTCCCTATTCAACTTGATGGGCGTGTACGGGGTTACCATTTGCAACAAATAATCAAGTTTTTAGATTGGCCAAAAGAGGGGAGGGCGCTACTTGCAAATGTTGCACGTGCATTTCTTGAATCTGATGGCGAGCTTCTGGAAATCAACCCCTTAGTTCTGACTGATGAGGGTAAACTCATCGCTCTTGATGCGAAATTCTCTGTCGATGATAACGCACTGTTTCGTCAAAAGCAGATCGCAGATTGGTATGATCCAAGTCAGCAGACTGAAGGTGAAGTGATGGCGAAGAAGTTTGATCTCGCTTACATTGGCTTGGATGGGAATATTGGTTGCCTTGTCAATGGCGCTGGGCTTGCAATGGGAACGATGGATATCATTCACCACTTTGGTGGCAAACCTGCCAATTTTTTAGATGTGGGTGGAAGTGCAACTGAAGAGCAAGTTGCTCAAGGTTTTAAGATAATTTTATCAGACCCAAATGTCGAATCGATTTTTGTGAACATCTTCGGTGGGATCATGGATTGTGCGGTGTTGGCACAAGGGATTGTAGCGGCTTCTCAATCAGAGACGATACGCGTACCACTTGTGGTGCGCATGGAAGGAACTAATGTTGAGAGAGGCAAGCAGATTTTAAAAGAGTCTCACTTGAATATCATCACAGCTGAAACAATGGCAGATGGCGCACAGAAGGCGGTGAAATGGCAGTCCTAATCGATGAGAAGACAACGGTGATTACTCAGGGGCTAACAGGTAAGGCAGGAAGCTTCCATACTGAGCAAGGGATGGCCTATGGCTCCAAGTATGTTGGGGGCGTGACACCAGGAAAAGGGGGGCAATCGCATTTAGGTCTTCCAGTCTTTGACACGGTGAGAGAGGCGAAAGAGGCAACGGGATGCCATGCGAGTCTGATTTTTGTTCCAGCTCCTTTTGCTGCCGAAGCAATTTTAGAGGCTGAGGAGGCTGGCGTTGCGTTGATCGTTTGTATCACGGAAGGGATTCCGGTGCGTGACATGCTAGAGGTCTCGCAAGTGATGAAGCGGAGCACTTCTCGCTTAATTGGCCCAAACTGCCCCGGCATCATCACACCTGGTGCATGCAAGATTGGGATTATGCCTGGCTACATTCACAAGAAAGGACGCGTTGGCATTGTGTCGCGATCAGGAACTCTGACATACGAAGCTGTATGGCAGACCTCTCAAGAGGGGCTTGGGCAATCGACCTGTGTGGGAATTGGTGGTGATCCTCTCAATGGAACAAATTTCATCGATATGTTACAACTCTTCGAAAATGATCCGGAGACAGAGGCGATTCTAATGATTGGTGAGATCGGGGGGAATGCCGAGGAAGAGGCAGCCGAATGGATTGCGGCGCATGCGACCAAGCCTGTTGTTGGATTCATTGCTGGCATGACAGCTCCTGCTGGTAAACGGATGGGGCATGCTGGCGCGATTATCTCTGGTGGTAAAGGGACGGCTAAAGATAAAATTGCGGCTCTTGAAAAGGCAGGCGCGCATGTTGCACCTACTCCAGCGGTCATTGGAGAAACTCTAAAAAAGGCATTGCAATGTTGACAATTCCAGGAAAGATTCCAATTAGGATCCACCCACTTTTTTGGCTGATCGCTTTTTTCATCGGTTGGATCTGGACCACGAGCTTTGTTGGAGCGCTCATGTGTGTGGTAGTAATTCTTGTTTCAGTGCTTTTCCATGAATTTGGTCATGCACTAACTGCAGTCGTTTTTGGTCAAAAAACGCGGATTGAGCTGGCAGCTTTTGGAGGTTTTACCTACCGCGAAGGGCGAAAGCTTCGCTTGTGGGAAGAGTTTATTGTTGTTCTCAACGGCCCGATTGCAGGTTTCCTTATCTTTGTAGTAGCTTATCTAGTCTATCGCTATGTTCCTATTGAAAACCAACTGCTGAGCTTCACTGTTCGCTTTACCTTTGTAGCCAACCTCTTCTGGACGATTATCAATTTAGTTCCTGTTATGCCCTTAGATGGCGGCCACCTCTTAAGCATTGTTCTTGAGGCAATTTTCGGCTTTAAGGGGATCAAGATGGCCATTATCATTGGCCTTGTTGTTGCCGTGGCAATCAGCATCTTTTTCTTTACAATTGGACAGTTCTTAGTTGGAGCGCTCTTCTTGATTCTCACATTTGAAAGCTTTCGATCTCTGCGCTATTACAGGATCTTCAATGAGAAAGATCGTGATGCGGGCTTGCAGCAGCAGATCAAAGAGGCGGATGCCGAGTATGACGCGGGACACTTTGATGAGGCGCTTGCCAAACTTCAACAGGTGCGCGCTCAAACAAAAGAGGGAATTCTCTATACCGTTGCGACGCAAGACATGGCAGCGATCTATAAACAGCAAGAGCGTTTTGATGAGGCGTATAATCTACTGCAGCCGATTCAAAAGCATCTCACGGGAGAAAACCTTTCGCTCTTCCATTTTTTGGCCTACATGAACCGTGACTACCGAGCAGTTAAGCTAGTAGCAAGCAAGTGCTTCCAAGATAGCCCTTCTTATAACACAGCGTTGATCAATGCCCTTGCCTATGCTGCATTAGAGGAGTCAGAGCCGGCGGTCGGTTGGCTTGAGTGTGCGGTGCGCGAGGGGTTGCCTTCTATTGATGAAGCAGTTGGCCGCGCAGAGTTTGATCATATTCGTGATGAGCCTCGCTTCCAAAAGTTTCGAGAAAAATACACTTAGAAGCAATCTTCATCAGAACCTCTCCAATTAAATCGGTTAAACTAAATACAGATGGTCCTCAAGGAGAGGCAGGAGAGATGAAATCACCAAGCCAACCGGGCTTGCCAGGAGCAGTGCCGGCTGATGCACAAGAGAGTCTAGCACAAGCGATGTGCGCTGAGTTAGCTGCTCAGAAAAAGCTGGCGGGCGATGATGTGCAACTTGTCAAAGCAGATAAGGACCTAGCAACAGCAATGAAAAACGATGTAGCGGCTAAAAAATCAGGAGATCCTGAACAGATTAAGAAAGCTCAGGTTGAACTAGGTGTGGCTATTACCAATGCGCAGAAAGCTCCTAAAGGAAATTAGCGGATGTAGATCTCCATATCTTGGCTCTTTTCGAATTGTAGATCGGTGTAGAGCTTTTCAGCTTCTGGTGAGCTCATCAACACTAAACTCTCTAGGTTCAATTCGTGAGCCCGGTTGATCAAAAACTCCATTATCGAACGGCCACAACCCTGTTTTTGGTACTCAGGCAAAACTGCAACGTTAAAAATACCACCGACTTTGCCATTGATGACTATTTTTCCTGTTCCAACAGGCCTTTCATCGAGATAGACAACATAGTTTTCAGAAGTAGTATTTTCTAGAAACGCATGCCAAGCCTTTTGAATTTCATCACTAAGCTCAAAAGTTGTCGTGATAATATGGTCATAGGCCGCAGTATCAGCAGGCTTAACTATATGCCGAGGTTGAAACATTGCTTCAACTTTACGTGACATCACCGGACAAATAACAGCTAGTTGAAAACCTTTTTCAACAAGGGTCTTTTGCAAGGCCTCTTGGTTGGAAATCCAAAATGAGAGCGGAGAGTCCGCTGGCGCCTTTGCGATGAGCTCATCAACTTTTTGTGATAGATCGTCTTTAGTCTCCAAGTGCATAACAGCGTTGAAGATAGGATGTGGTAGTCCTGAGAACCAAGCAAATGCCTCCGGGCTCTTTTCTTGAGCGGGCATCATGAGGTCAAATATTTTTTCAAGTTCTTCGCGCGGGGTCACCTCAGCCTCCAGGTAACTGCCAAAGATCAAACAAAAGATTAGTAGAAATCGTTTCATTTCTTCTCCTAGTAAAAGCAGATTTTAACAAGTCCTATTGTAAAAATCTAGAGCCCTATCTTTTTATTTGCTTAATAAATTTTTTGTTGCTATCACGGTTGGTAACAACAGGAGGTCGCATATGTCAATCCTAATTCCGATGTTAGCAACTGTTCTTTTGGCTAAGTCTCCCACCCTTATCGAACTCAAACAACACCTGGTAGAAGCTCAGCAAGACTTCCAAGAATCCCAAGAAAAAGTGATCTCACTCCGTCAGGAAATCGCTCTTAAAGAGATTACTCAAATCGAAAAAGATATTCAGCAGATGCAGGAGAAAGCACGGAAGAAAAACCATCGCTTTCAGGAGGAGTATTTAGCGGTCTTAGCTGAGCAGCGTCAGTTGCTCAATGAAATCATGCACACAACTCCTGCATGCGCAGAACGAGCCCAAAGAGTGCAAGATAGAATTCTAGTCTTCATCACAGATCTCTCTGATCGGAAGGAAGGCTAATCGAAGTGCAGGGCGACAAAACGGACTGTTTCGCCCTGTCTCACTTTGAGTAGAACGCGGCCATCTTTGGCAGCATTATTGACTGCTGTCAAAAACTCGTCGCTTGTAGTCACTTTATTACGGTTAACAGCCACAATCACGCCACCAGGACGCAGGCCAGCTAATGCTGCAGCACTGCCTGACTCAACATGTGTAATGACGACTCCTTGCTCATATTGATAGCCAAGCTGTGTTGTCATATCAGGAGTAAGGGTCTGAACTTGCAAGCCAAGTTTTTGGATAGGAGAATTGGGCCCTGCGATCTCTTCTGGAACGCTAGCAATCTTGACGTGAATCTCACGCATTTTTCCTTCACGATTCACTTTCAAGGTGAGTTTTGTCCCTGGGGGCATCATCGAAACGGCATTGCGAAAGGTGTTGATGTTCTCAATTGGATGGCCGTCGTAAGCAACAATGACGTCTTCTTGACGCAAGCCGGCTAGGTCTGCAGGAGATCCTTTAACTACATCAGCTACAAATGCGCCTTTATTCCCATCAATGTGGTAGAAGCTGGCGAGATTTTGATCAAGTGGTTGGAGTGAAACACCAAGAAAACCACGTGTCACCGAACCATCTTTGATAAGCTGGCTCATGATGTGTTTGGCCATGAGGCTAGGAATAGAAAATCCAATTCCCATATAACCGCCAGAGGCACTTGCAATGGCTGTATTCACACCGATGACTTGTCCTTGCACGTTGAGCAGTGGTCCACCGGAGTTTCCAGGATTGATTGCAGCATCAGTTTGAATAAAATCCTCAAAGTCAGCGATTTGAAGTTGGCTGCGCCCTTTAGCACTCACTACTCCAACAGTGACGGTCGCTTGTAATCCAAAAGGGTTACCAATTGCAATCGCCCAGTCGCCAACTTCAAGAGAGTCTGAATCTCCGAAGTTGAGAAAGGGAAGGTTGGACTCTTCGATTTTCAAGATGGCTAGGTCGGTCTTGGGGTCTGTACCAATGACTTTGGCGGGCACAATTTTGCCGCTTTGTAGTGTGATGCTAACTTTATTGCTTTTCTCAACCAGGTGGTTGTTTGTCATGATGTAGCCATCAGAGGAGACAATGAAGCCTGAGCCGCGCGCCATCTCTCTTGAGCGCTGTTCTTGTGGGCCTGATGGGCTGCCAAAAAAACGGTTGAGAAAATCATCGTGAAAGTAGTCGAAGGGATTTTCTTGGGGTTGGCGTGAATTGCCACGAGCAGGCGTTTTAGGTGTGTACTGTGTCTCAATATAGACAACTGCTGGAGTTGCCATTTTTGCAACTTGGGAAAATCCTTTAGAAATTTGCATGAGCAGTTGCTCTTCACTTTTCGAAAGGGGTTGCGCGCTTAGTGTTGCAGCGCAACAGAGTAAAGAGAGAACAATCCAATTTTTCATATGGGCACCTATTGATTTTGAGCAAATAATTCTAATATTCGGCAAATGGATAGAAATCCTTTCTCAAAGCAATCGAGATGAAAATGTTCATCAGGAGAGTGGATGTGATCACTTGAGAGAGCTGTTCCCAGCAAAATTCCGTCTGCTTTTGCAACATCGAGCAGCTCTGCAGCTATGGGAACAGATCCACCCATAAGAATCTTTTCACATTCATGTTGAAAAACATCGGAGTAACTTTGTGAAGCGATTTCTGCGATGCGCGAGTTGCTGTGTCGACGGAAGCCAGCACCTGAGCCAGGGAGAACTTCGAGATCAAACTTCAATCCTTCGGGGATGCGTGAGTAGAGGTAGTCTGAAATGAGGGCGATGATTCGCTCAGGCTGTTGTTGAGGCACAAGTCTGCAAGAAATAGAGGCGCGCGCTTTTGCGGGGATCACGGTTTTGAAGCCTGGTCCAGTATACCCACCTTGAATGCCATTGATTTCTAGGGTTGGACGTAAGCAGTTAGCTTCCATCGGGGTGAGGCCTTGCTCCATACCAGTCGGCTCAAAGCCAAAGAGGTTTTTAAAACGTTCCTGGTCAAAGTCCATGGCAAGCTCACTGAGCTCATGAGGAGTAGGACCAATCACTTCATCATAGAATCCGGAAACAGCAACAGTTCCTGTTGCATCATGCAAACTGGAGAGCAGTTCAATCAGGGCGCGATTGGGGTTGTAGGCAACTCCCCCAAGCTGGCCTGAATGGAGATCAAACAGTGCTTCTTGCATGGTGAGTTTAAAGCAGATGATACCACGTGCTCCAAGGGTAATTTGGGGGATTTGAGGAGTGTTCATCGCACTGTCAACGATCAGTACGTGGTCAGCTTTTAGGGTTTCAGCCTTCTCGCTAAGAAGGGCTTTGAGGCCTGAGCTTCCACTCTCTTCTTCTCCCTCAATAATGAACTTCAAGTTGACAGGCAAGTGTCCTTCATTGAGGGTGATGTAGCTTTTGATCGCGCTAAGTGTATAGAAACACTGCCCTTTGTTATCGGAGGCTCCTCTTGCATAGACTTTCCCGTCACGAATGGTCGGTTCAAATGGTGGCGATGTCCATTCATCGAGCGGATCGACGGGTTGCACGTCGTAGTGACAGTAAAGCAGAAGGGTTTCGGCATCTTCTCCAGCACGAAAATCGGAGGCGAAGAGCACAGGCGCTCCACCAGTCTCCCATCTTTCGACATTCAAAGACATGGCGCGTAGGTGTTCTTCTAACCAATCGGCACAGTCGACGCTTTTGGATAGGTAAGCGGGATCAGCAGAAATACTCTCGAAACGCAAAAAGGCGAAATAGTCACGTAAAATATTTTCGCGCTCACGTTCATAATAGCCTTGATAATCCATCAGACCAAGTAAAGAGGAAGTGGGGATTTTTTGAAAAGAGCATTTTCACGTTCCAAAAATTCTTTGGAGGCAAAGCTAACGAGTGTTCCCTCTTCTATCCCCTTGACCAAGTGTTCTTTAGCTGCTTTTATTATCGATTTTTTGTCTGCAGTGAGTAATCGTTTTCTAAAAGATTGTCTTTTTTCGGGGTTGCGTCCAGAACGGATACGTGAATAGGTTGTCAAACCGCGGGAGCCTGGAGCTGTTGGTGAGTCGAGTTCTTGGAAAAGTCCAAGTTTGGCCTCTTCAAGATCACTTGCATCGAAATGGCCAGCAGCAAGCTCTGTAATCGCTTCTTGAAAAGCGGCGTAGGTTTCGACTAAATGAGGATCCCGGTAGCTATAAAAGTAGAAGTGGCCAGAGAGAATGCTGTTAGCAGCACCAGAGCCATAAGCACCTCCTTGCTCGCGAATCCGTTTGTGAAGGGTTTTGTTCTCCATGATTTCTGAGGCGATATTGAGCGCTGGGGCATCAGGGTGCGTGTAACCAACAGTTGGGAAGAGGAGGGTTGTAAACGCAACAGGGGAGGCTGTAATCCGTCCTTGGGAGGTGACAGGTTCAATGGAATAGTCATTTTTCCAAGGAGCAAAGCTATTTTGTGGGATATCATTGAGACCAAAAAATTTGGCAGCTTTGAGTTTTTGATAGTTTGCTTGGTCACATGTGAGAACTAAATCTCCTCCTTGCAGGCCTAAGCAGATATTTTGGATCTTTTGCATACGGGCAATAATTTCTTCAGGATCTTTTGCAATGATCTCCTTGAGTTTCCAGAAGTAATCAAGTCCATACCAGGAATTGATCAGCTTTGAGTGCACGGAAAGGCCGCTCGATGCAAGGTTAATGGCGTAGCGAAGAGAGCTTGTTTGAATGCTATTTTCAATCCCATAGAAGTGTTGCATCAACAGTTCGTTGAGGCGGGTGACATCACTCAAATCGGCGCTGACAACCATGTCGTGAAGGAGAGGGAAGAGTTTATCGGCTTTGCGTGCCAAAGACTTTCCTCGGATGGAGAGCGATGGACGCAATTGATGAGGATTATCAGCCAGTGGATAGAGATCGAGTGAGAGTCCAGCGCCACCGACATGCTCCAAGATGTAATCGAGGTTTTCGGCATAGGAACGACCGCCACATCCCATCTGCGGCAATAGCAAGACAAAAAGACGTAGGTAGGCGAGATCTTCTTCAGCAATGGCAGGAAGGTCGAAGATCAAGTCAACATAGATCAGATCATTGGTAAAGCAATCGTGGTGAAAGAGATTGAAGCGCTCACCCTCTTCTTGGTGTAATGCAAACTCTTTTCCTTTTGAGACGACATCCTTCAGGGTGACTTTAGGCAAAATATCAACATTATCGCTCTCTTCTTGCATCTCAGCTAGGTCTTTGGCTTGAGTAACAACCTCTTTGGGATCGACAGTTTTTTGCAGAGCATCGAGGATTTTCCGTTCATGAGCCAGTTCTTTTTGACTCAGCTCTTGGTCGGGCTCGAGGATAACTTGTACAAAGTGGGGATTATCGAGGAGGTATTTCTGAATCAGCGTGGGAAAATAGTCGGTATTTTTGACGTTGTTACGCAAAGTTTCAAATAGGGTGTGGATACGCAAGCCATCTTCTGGATTCCCACCATGCTGTTTGAGAAGGGCGCTGCGGAAAAAGAGCGAGAGACCAAAGGGAGACGAATTCCCTGTGATTTCCATGCGAGACATCTCTAGTTGATGAATAGCTCCATCTACAAGGTTGGCATCGAGGCCTGATTGCGCAATCTCTTCAAGAGATTCACGCACAACCTTTTCTAAATCTCTTTGCGCATCTTCTCGACACCCTTTGAAGACAAGCAGGTAGGGAACTTCACTCACATCATTGTCCATGACAGAATCTGCTTGTTTACAGAGCTCTGATTTGAGCAGCGCCATTTTTAGAGGACCTGCATCTGTGCCCATCAACACAAGATCAAGCACATTAAGAGCAAGCAGTTCAACTTGTTCTAAAATGGAGCAGGTGAGCCAGCCGAATCCAATCAATGTTTTCTCTTTAGGATCTTCTGAGAGGGGGTAGTGCTTTGTAACAACACGAGGCTTTGAAAAGCGCGGCTGCTTCGGAATCGGAGGCAAGGGCTCACATTTTTTTGCCTGGCCAAGGATCTTTTCCTCAAGGAAATCAAGATGAGGTTGTAGCGGAAGGTTTCCATAGAAGAAAAAGAGACAGCGACTTGGATCGTAGTATTTCTCATGAAAAGCGATTAGATCTTCGTATGTGAGATTAGGGATCTCTTTTGGATCGCCTCCAGAATTGACACCATAGGTTGTATCTGGATAGAGCGCTTGCATGATTGCTTCACCAAGTCGCGCATCGCCAGTGGCAAGTGCACCTTTCATTTCATTGAAGACAATTCCTTTGTATTCTAAAGGAGAACTTGGATCTTCCATTTCGCTAAACTCAAGACGGTGCCCTTCTTGTAAGAAACTCTTTTTAAGAAGGCGAGGGTAGAAGACGGCATCGAGGTAGACTTCTAAGAGGTTATAAAAATCTTTTGGAACTTGTGAGGCAGCAGGATAACAGGTGAAGTCCGAGCCAGTGAGGGCATTCATGAATGTATTGAGGCTTCTGCGCGTCATACTGAAGAAAGGATCACGCACGGGGAAGTGTTTGGATCCGCACAAAACAGTGTGTTCGAGTACGTGGGCGACTCCATTGGAGTTGTCAGGGCGTGTTTGAAATGAGAGGTTGAAGAGGTTTTCTTCATCATCATTTGCGATGTGCATCACCTGTGCGCCGCTTGCATTATGAACCAGCTCCGTGAGGGTGCATTTCAGTTCATCAATTTCAATTTTTTTTATAACAGTATAGCTCATGCGCCACACTTTAAAGGATTGGCCTATTTTTGCCAAACTATGTTATACTATTTCTGTTATGACAAAAAAAGTAGTCTTTATCCTCATATTATTCGTTTCAACTCTAGTAGCCGGTGATGATAAGATCATGCACTTTATCACCCCATACTCTGATAATGGGAGTCGTCTGGTTATTGGTGGAGGTGTTAAGCCGAAGAAAGATGGAGTTGGTGGAGAGTCTTCCATTGCCTATGAAGTAGATGAATACAAGTTGCGCTCACAAATTGATTGTAGTAATTCTTTTAATGGAGCGCATCCCACGTTCAAATTCTCTATCAACAAAAAATTCTAATCTTCAATAGCCTCCATTAGATCAGCTATCTTAGCTGCTGAAGTTCAAAAAGATGAAATCTCTACCACTTTTCCAGATGGAACTTCTCAATAAGTTGTTGTGAGTACAGAGACAGTTGAGCATCATGAAAATCCAATCGATGCAAGCATCCGCATGGTTTTTGAAGAGCATCCGCATGGTTTTTGAAGAGCATCCGCATGGTTTTTGAAGAGCATCCGCATGGTTTTTGAAGAGCATCCGCATGGTTTTTGAAGAGCTTGATCATGGGACCCATTCTAGAGCTGCTCAATGAGGAGCTCTTACTCGTGTGAAACTTGAGCTCAATTTAATAGGCTTTGTACACCATGTCCTAATAATGCTAGAAAGTATGCAGAATGTATACTTTCTGGTATCAATGTTGTCTTAAAAGCTCGCGGTTACTGCGGCGACTTACGTTGATCAGCAGCAAGATAAACGCGACCATCACTGAGAGGGAGCAGGCATAGAGCAGAGGCTCAACTGCTAAGCCGGCAATGAGTCCTCCAACGAAGGGTGCAAAAAGTTTGCTCAGTGCAAACATCGTCTGAATCAGTCCCATTACACGTCCTTGCTCTTTTTCATGGGCGCTCATCGAGGTGAGTGTCACGAGGTTTCCCCAAACAAGGGCTGCAAAAATCATGGAGACAGTGTAGGCGATGAGGTAGTAGAGGAAAAAGTCAGTTACTCCTGCAAAGAAGAGAAAGAGGCTGATGAAAAAAAGTGTCCAGAGGTTCACTTTCCAAAGGGAGAAGTGGTTGACGATCCAACGATTAACAAGCAGACTGGAAAGGATCCAAAAGGTGCTCAGCGAGAGAAAAAACCAGAGGACTCCTGTATGATCTATGTGAAACTTTTCAGCTGCAATGGGTGAGGCCCATTGAAGCGCAGTAAAGAGTCCTAAAGCCCAAAAGAAAATGATGCTGTAGAGCATGCGTGTATGTTTGCGCGGTGGTGGCGTCTCTGTGGGCCTTTCAAGCGGCGCAGTCTCTTTGTAGACGGCGCCGAGGATAAAGAGGCTAAGCAGCGAAAGGGCTGCAAAACACCAGAAAGGAGCTGTGGTACTGAGGTTCACTCTTGGGTTGGCGAAGAACAGGACTGTAAAAAGTGAAAGGATCCAGCTCATTCCCAAAATCGCGGCAACAACGCTGAAGCTTTTGCCGCGCGCCTTTTTGGTGATCTGAACATCTGCAATGATTGCTAGGCAGATGGCGAGATTGCCAGCAAAAAAGCCAGTAACAAGTTGACTGCCGAGTAAAAGAGGGTAGGAACGCGTATGTAGAGCTAGTGCAGAGAGAATATCACCAGCAATGGTTCCAATGATAGTCCAATAGAGGGTTTTCTTTCGTCCCCAGCTGTCACTGAGTCTGCCAAAGAATGGAGCTCCAAAGCTTTGTGCTAGTGGAAATGCCACCAGCACAAAGCTGAGGAGTAGATGGCGTGTAGTCTCATGAATTTCAATTGAAAGAAGTTCAAAGGAGGGATTCAAAAAGAGCACAGGGAACAACAGGCCATAGCCAAAAGTATCCAAAAATAGGATAATAAAGGCTGCTATTAGGCCGCGTCGTTTTAGGTCCATACAAACTCATTTTGGATTTGAGCCGACCAAGGACTTGTTTGCATTAGCTCCATGTGAGATTCGCTGCTGTTTGGTACTCAGTCACGCGTGTCTCGAAAAAGTTCTTCTCTTTGTTGAGGTCAATTGTTTCGCTCATCCATGGGAATGGATTTTTCGAATTGTAAATTGCCTGAAGTCCAATGCGCTCTAGGCGACGATCTGCAATATGTTGAACATAGTCACGGAACATCTCAGCACGCAAACCTAGAATACCATTAGGTAAACACTCTTCAGCATAGGTGATCTCAAGCTCAACAGCTTGGCGCATGCGCTTGTAAATTCCATCTTGGAATGTTGTCGTCCAGAGCTCTGGATTCTCTTCTTTAATGGTATTAATCAAATCGATTCCAAAATTGAGGTGGATCGTCTCATCTCGCAAGATGTATTGATACTGCTCGCCAATTCCAGTCATTTTGTTCTGCCTGTGGAACGAAAGGATCATCACAAAGCCGCTATAGAAGAATAAACCTTCCATAATCAGGTAGTAGCCAATCAGGTTTTCAAGGAATTTCTGGGCGCCTTTTGTTGTCTTTGTAGTGAAGTCTTCTTCTAATACGTCTGCTGTCAGCTGCATTTGAAAGGCATCTTTTTCATGGATACACGAGATTTCATTGTACATATTGAAAAGTTCGCCCTCATCGAGGTTGAGAGACTCACAGATGTAGAGAAAAGTATGTGTGTGTACGGCCTCTTCAAAAGCTTGACGTAACAAGTATTGTCTCGCCTCAGGGTTTGTAATATGACGGAAAATTGCTAGTACGATGTTATTGCCAACGAGGCTTTCAGCAGTGCTGAAAAAGCCAAGATTGCGCATGATAACATGCCGTTCATCCTTGGAGAGCTCGTTTGATTTCCAAAGTTCAATATCTTTTGCCATTGGAACTTCAGTAGGCATCCAGTTGTTAGCACACCCATTTTGGTAGTGCTCCCATGCCCATTTATACTTCAGCGGCATGAGCTGATTAACATCGACTGCGTTGCAGTTGATGAGCCTTTTTTTGTCAACGTTGACACGTTTATTCGATCCGTTCATTTGTCTCTCCTCAATTACTGACAACTTTCACAACCCTCTTCAAGATTGCAGACTCCCCGATTCACTTTTACACGACTTGATGCAGATTTATTTTTCATCCAACGAGGCTGTAGGCTGCGTTTGTTGATATCTGTAGTCGACTTCTCGATGTGAGTAGCGCCCATAGCGCGCAGATAATATGTCGTTTTCAACCCTTTTTTCCAAGCAAGTTGATACATATCGTGTAGTTTTTTTCCGCTAGGCTCAGCGAGGTAGAGATTGAGCGACTGGCCCATATCAATCCACTTCTGCCGTCGACTTGCGCATTCAATTGTCCATTCAGGATCGATTTCAAAGGCGGTCAAAAAGACGCGTTTGATCTCTTCTGGAATCGATTCAATCTCAGTAAGAGAGCCATCAAAATACTTCAGGTCATCAAGCATATCAGCGCTCCATAGGCCAAGTTCTTTGAGCTTCTCAACAAGAGGCATGTTAAGTACAGTAAATTCACCAGAAAGATTTGATTTCACAAATAGATGTTTATACATCGGTTCAATCGACTGAGTGATCCCCACAATATTGGCAATGGTTGCTGTAGGGGCAATAGCCATTGTGTTGCTATTGCGCATTCCATGTTTCTTGATCGAATCGCGCACAGGTTTCCAATCGAGGCTACATTCATCATTCACATCGAGATATTCTTCGCCACGCTCCGCGGCAAGTAGCGCATTTGTATCGATCGGAAGCAAGCCGCGTTCCCACTTTGAGCCTTTATAGCTTGAATAGGCACCGCGCTCTTTTGCAAGCTCACTAGAGGAGAGCAGAGCATAATAGGAGATCATCTCCATGCTTCTGTCAGCAAAGTCGACAGCTTCAGGGCTAGCATAGCTGATATTAAGCTGATAGAGTGCGTCTTGAAAACCCATCAAACCAAGGCCAATAGGACGATGACGCATATTCGCGCGCTTTGCCTCTTCAGTTGGGTAGAAGTTAATATCGATCACGTTATCGAGCATGCGAATTGCAGTGCGCACAGTTGCAGCTAATTTTTTCTGATCTAAACCCTCTTTTGTCGTATGCAGCGGCAAATTGATCGATCCAAGGTTACAAACGGCAGTTTCCTCAGATGAAGTGTTCAGCAGAATCTCTGTGCAGAGATTCGAGCTATGTACAACCCCTGTATGGTCTTGGGGCGAACGGATATTTGATGGATCTTTGAATGTGATCCAAGGGTGACCAGTTTCGTAGAGCATCCCAAGCATTTTGCGCCAAAGCTGCGTCGCTTCAATCTGTTTGTAGAGGCGAATCTCACCCTCTTCAGCCATCTTCTCATATTCACGGTAACGCTTTTCAAATGCTTTGCCGTAAAGGTGGTGCAAATCAGGCACATCATTGGGGCTAAACAGAGTCCACTTTCCATTTTCAGAAACACGCTTCATGAACAGGTCAGGAATCCAGTTTGCTGTATTCATATCATGTGTGCGACGTCTCTCATCACCAGTGTTTTTACGCAACTCTAAGAAATCTTCAACATCAAGGTGCCATGTTTCAAGGTAAGCGCACATTGCCCCTTTACGTTTTCCACCTTGGTTAACAGCAACAGCAGTGTCATTGGCAACTTTTAGGAAGGGGATAACACCCTGACTCTTCCCATTTGTTCCATGGATTGTTGCCCCCGTAGCACGCACATTTGTCCAGTCGTTTCCAATCCCACCGGCCCACTTTGAAAGCTGCGCGTCATCCGCAACCACTTTATAAATGTGTTGCAGATCATCCATCACTGTTGAGAGATAGCATGAGCTGAGTTGAGAATGGATTGTCCCTGAGTTAAACAGGGTAGGAGTACTCGAGAGATAGAGATATTTGGAAAGCACATTGTAGAACTCAATTGCTCTCTCTTCTTTCTTTTTCCCTTCATTGAGCGCCAAGCCCATCGAAACACGCATCCAGAAAATCTGAGGAGTCTCCAAACGACGACCCTCATCATGAATGAAATAGCGGTCATAAAGGGTTTGTAATCCCAGATATGAGAAGGTGTTATCTCGCTTCAATTCAAGTGCATCTGCCAATTTATCAAGGTCATAGCTCAAAAGAGAGGGGTCGATACGACCAATTGAAACACCATATTTGAAATACTCTTTGAAGTATTTCTTGTGTCGACTCTTGATTTTTGAATGAGAAGCTTCAATGCCCATTGTTTCGTTATAAAGAGTATCAAGCAGTAAATTAGCAGCGACATAAGTATAAGAGGGCTCTAATTCAATTTTGGCACGCGCAGCCATGATGTTTGCAAGATCAACTTCGTGAGCTTTAATGCCATCATAAAAGTTGCTCAGAGCATGATCGACAAGTTCAGTGACATTGACAGCATCATACCCCTTAGCAGCATGAGCGATTTTCTTCTGTAAAAGACGCTTACTTAGCTTGTAGCGCGAACCATCTTTTCTCACGACAGTGAAGTAGACATCCTCATCACCCTCAAAATGGATGACTTCCTCTTGTTCAAACATCTCTTCTTCATGCTCTCTTGCTTCACTCCGTGTTGCGCGATAGAGGATAAAGTCTTTAGCAACAGTGAAATGACCCTCTTTCATCAATTGCTTTTCAATCTCATCTTGGATCATCTCAATGTTAAGCACGTGCTCTTTTTTAACATGACTCATTGCAAATTCGATCACATTATTTGTTACTTTGTTCACAGCATCAATGACATTAGGAGGAGTCTGACCAGAAATGTTCCAAGTATCTCTAAACCCCGCTTCAACTGCAGAAGCTATTTTCATCGGATTAAAGCGAGCAAACGTTAGACCATCACGACGCAAGACTTTAATCGAACGAGGTGAATCGGCACGTAGCTTTTTGTGTTGGTCACGATAGATAATGTAATCACGCACGACATCGTGATGTTCCGTTTCCATTAACTTCTTTTCGACGATGTCTTGAATTGCTTCGACAGTGATCATGGCACCTTGCGAAACCTGTTCAATTACTTCACTTTCAACGAGATCTGCAATGTCTTCAATCGCTTGCTGCATCAAGTCTAGAAGGGGCTGCGGACGTTGGATTTTTTTTGTGTCTCGAAAAGCAGCTTCCAATGCATGCAAAATACGCTCACGTCTAAAAGGAAGAACACGTCCGTCCCGTTTTACGATGGAATAATCCTTTGTTGCTATTACTTCGTCTAGTCCATCTGAAGACAAAATTGCTGCTGTCAAATCATCGTCGTGATTCATAGAGTGTTCTCACTTTTTTTTTGTCGGTTTCAGGAAAAATCGCTTGCAAAAAAATCAAGGTGTCATTTGCCGCTCGCTACTACAGGTTGTGTTTAACACGCACCTGAAACACTATATATAGTGTCTTTGAGGGATATTGTACAACGAATTTGCATCGCTTTTTGCACAAAAAAAATTGTGCCTTGAGACCCAAGCATTTTCATTCCAAAATATGTTGAAACCAGCTATAGTGGGGGTGATGAAAAGGTTTTCTCTTTTACCAAATTTAATCACGGCTTTTGGGCTCTCTTGTGGCCTATTTGTCATATATAAGGTGATGCTCTTCGATGGGGAGAAAAGTCTCTTCTCGCTCCTGCAGTCATGTGCTATTTTGCTACTCATTGCGGCTTTTGCAGATGTGGCTGATGGGGCTCTTGCTAGACTCGTCAAGGCTGAGAGTGACTTTGGAGGGGAGTTTGACTCGCTCTCTGACTCTGTAACCTTTGGAGTTGCACCACCTATTCTTGTCCTTAAGGGGTTGTCAGAGGTTGATTTAGGGCGTTTGTCAAATATGATTTTTATTATTGCTGCCATGGTTTATACCCTGTGCGGCGTACTACGCCTTGTCCGTTATAATTTGAAACGGAAGGTGAAGCAGCCAGATGATATGCCTAAGCCTAAAAGACGCTATTTCATAGGCTTACCGATTCCAGCAGCAGCGGCGGCCGTGCTTTCAGCCTGTTTGATTCTCATTTCGCCCCTTGCTCATCAATACTTTCCTTTAACTGAGCAATCTCTTGCCGTTATTATGATGGGAGTCCTTTTTCTCATGGGCTACTTTATGGTCAGTCGTTGGAAGTTCCCAAGCCTTACAGCCTTCTATTTTCGGGTCCCATCATTTAACCTGGTGATTGCTATTGGTGTTTTTGTAGCGCTAATGCTCTATGGTCTTCTCGAATATTTCACTCTTGTCTTCTTTCTGCTCTCATGGGGTTATCTTGCTCTTTCTTTGTCGCTTGCTGTGTATCGCGCTACTACAGGGCGCGCCATCACAGCTGATGAACCTGAAAATCCTACGAGCTCAGCAGAAAATCCGCATAGTTAGAAAGAGTAGTTGCGAACTAGTCCAATGACAACCCCTTGGATTATCACATGGTCGCTGTGCAAAATGAGAGGCTGGACCTGAGGATTATTCGACTCAAGACGATAGTAGGGCGAATCGAAAAAACCCTTCTTCACAAAAGTCGTTGTTTTATCAACCAAAGCAATAATTGTTTCAGCTGCCTCAAATCTAGGACGTGGATCAACCAGTAGTAGATCATTTTCAAGGATGGATTCCTCTACAAGTGCAGCACCTTCAACACGTAGAAGGTAGCATTCTCCTTCTGTGGGGACTAAGTAGGCAGGAAGGGGAAGCATTGTAATGTGGGCAAAGGTTTGGATCGGCATGCCACCTTCAATTTTGCCAATGAGAGGCACTTCACAATCTGATGACTCTTTACTCACAATCGAGAGAGAGCGGGCACCACATCCATGATTTTCAAGCACGCCCTTCTTCTTCAGCACACGAATTTGATTATAGACTGTTCCTAGAGAAGAGAAGCCAAAGTGTTGCTTGATATCACGATAGCTAGGGGCAATACGGTGCGTTGTCGAATAGCTTTCGATGAAATCAAGAATCTCTCGTTGACGTTGGGTGAGTCCTGTCATATAAACCAGACAATAGGAATAAATCCAACTAGAGTCAAGAACCCTCTGAAAAATGAGGATTTTGAGGCATTTATGAGAAATAAAATTCTTATTATTGAGCCGAATCAAGAAGATCAAGAGAGGCTTGAAGAGATCCTGCAAGGAGTGGTTGAGAATGGAGGAGAGCTCTTTTTCTCTCCAGATCGCACTTCTGGCCTTGAACTCTTGCATAAGGAGCAGCCGCAACTTGTTTTTCTCGAAAGCTCTTTAGTTGGGGAGAAAGAGGATGAATGGATTCATGATGGAGTGCATATTGTCCTGATGCGGTACGAAGGAGAGCTCGAGCAGAAGAGCGAGGATTTCGTTCTCAAGCCCTTCCAAGAGACTCAGATCCTTGAAAAATGTCAAGCTGCCCTCAGTTCTCTAGAAGCTCCTCCAATTCCCCCAATGTAATAATCATTATTTTAATAGTAACTATTTAGTTGTTAATGTGTTAAAATAGTTACTTAATACAATAGAGGGGGTGGAGATGTCTTCGGATTCAATTCTAGTAGATTCATGTCGTACGTCTTCTCCATTAGCAAAGTCGAGCACTCCTCCCCTAGATGTGGATAAATGGAGTAGAGTTGTTCAGCAGCGTCTTCAAAATGACCGACCATCTGCTGGCCCTCCAGCCACTGCTCAGGAAAAGAAACAGTTTAGGCACTGGGATCCAGGTGCAAGAATATCGCGATCTAGAGTAATCGTCTACAGAGGAACATCATCCTGCACGCCTCCTGAATTTAAAGTCAAAAAATGGGTTTATCCCGTACTCACTATTATCACTTTAGTCGCGCTGGCTGCTTTAGGGTTAGGACTCACAGCTCAGTTCGGTCCTTTTGCACTTCCTTCACCAGCCACTTTTGCCTTGTTTGCAATGGGAGGCACTTGTTCTCTAGCAGTGATCACGCTTGGCATCATGATCCAGCGTGCACGCTCTGATTCTTGACCTAATACTTGTCGAGCGGTATCCTTTTCCTCATGTTTGAGGAAATTGAAAACGAATCTTTTTCGGCTCGAGAAGAGCGCATCTTAAAGTTCTGGAAAGAACAGGATATCTTCCAAAAGTCCCTGCAACAACGAGAAGAAGCTCCTCTTTTCTCTGTCTATGATGGGCCACCTTTTGCGACAGGACTTCCACACTATGGCCACTTGCTTGCTGGAACAATCAAAGATGTTGTGCCACGCTACAAGACGATGAAAGGGTACAATGTTCCACGTCGATTTGGTTGGGATTGTCACGGTCTACCGATTGAAAATGAGATCGAGAAACAACATAATTTATCACGTGCTCATGCCATTGAAGAGTTTGGAATCGCTCGCTTCAACGAAGAGTGTCGGAGTATCGTTTTACGCTACACAGATCAGTGGCGCGCAACGGTTGAGCGGGCTGGACGATGGGTCGATTTTTCCAAAACATGGAAGACGATGGATCCGACGTTTATGGAAACGGTTTGGTGGGGTTTTAAACAGGTCTTTGAGCAAGGTTTAATCTACGAAGGCTACAAGGTGATGCCTTTCTCCGCAAAGCTAGGAACGCCTCTCTCTAATTTTGAAGCTTCAGAAAACTATAAAGAGGTTGATGATCCCTCTTTAGTTGTAGCACTGCCATTAGAAGGGGAAGAGGCTTCACTACTGGTTTGGACAACAACGCCATGGACACTCATTTCGAATATGGCAGCAACGGTTGGCCTTGAAGTTGAATATGCGCGCGTTGAGGTCAATGGTAAGCGCTACATTTTAGCATCAGCGGCGATTGAGCGATGGTTTAAGGACGGTGTCAAAATTCTTGAAACGTTTGTAGGTAAAGAGCTTGTCGGTAAACGCTACAAGCCTCTCTTTCCCTATTTCGCCGATCAGAAAGAGGCTTTTCGTGTCATTGGTGGTGAGTTTGTAGCCACTGACGAGGGAACAGGCATTGTCCATACAGCACCAGCTTTTGGTGAAGATGATTTCTATGCCTGTCAAAAAGCTGGAGTTCCACTTGTCTGTCCCGTAGACAGGAATGGCCTGTTTACTGATGAGGTACCTGAGTATGCCGGGCAGTTTGTCAAAGATGCTGATAAAGCCATTATTCAAAGAATAAAGGAGATGGATAGGCTCGTCTATCGTGGAACTATTCATCACCGCTATCCATTTTGTTGGCGCTCAGATACGCCTTTGATTTATCGCGCTATGACAACGTGGTTCATGAAAGTTGAAGATCTCAAAGAGCAGATGCTTGCTGCTAATAAGCATGTCCACTGGATGCCTGAGCATCTCAAAGAGGGACGGTTTGGCAATTGGCTTGAAGGGGCCCGTGACTGGGCAATTAGCCGCAATCGTTATTGGGGTACACCAATTCCTATTTGGCGCAGTGAAGAGGGCGGTATTCATGTAATCGGAAGTATCGCAGAGCTCGAGGAGCTTACAGGTGAAAAAGTCACGGATCTCCATCGTCATAAAATTGATCATTTGACCTTTGTAAAAGAGGGGCAGCTCTATAAGCGTGTTCCTGAAGTCTTTGATTGTTGGTTTGATACTGGCATGGTTCCTTACGCCTCCAATCACTACCCGTTTGAAAATAAAGAGCTCACTGAAAAAGCTTTTCCAGCCGATTTTATTGCTGAAGGGGTTGATCAGACGCGCACATGGTTCTACACAATGATGGTGCTCTCTGTTGCACTGTTTAAAACGCACCCGTACAAAAATGTTGTGTCGAATGGAATTTTGCTCGCTTCTGATGGCAATAAAATGTCAAAGCGTCTGAAAAATTATCCTGAGCCTGATCTTGTGATTAGCAAGTATGGCGCAGATGCTGTACGTCTCTACCTGCTCAATAGTCCCGCAGTCAAAGCAGATGATTT
The DNA here is from genome assembly GCA_942490925.1 of uncultured Chlamydiaceae bacterium. Taxonomy (GTDB): domain Bacteria; phylum Chlamydiota; class Chlamydiia; order Chlamydiales; family JAAKFR01; genus CALNYX01. The sequence goes on from CALNYX010000017.1 coordinate 204,797, forward strand.
GAAGTTCTCAGAACGAGGCGTCGAACTTGTCTTACGACAAATCTTGATTCCTCTTTGGAATGCACACGCCTTTTTCCTCACTTATGCCCGCATCTATGGCTGGCATCCTTCTGAAGAACGTGAAGAGCCAAAAGCTGTGATCGACAAGTGGATTTTGGCAAAGCTCAGTGCGCTCGTCTCTGTTGTTGAAGAAGGAATGGATGTTTACAACCTCTCTCAAGCTGTCGAGCCTTTTGTCGGCTTTGTCGATCAGCTCACCAATTGGTACATCAGACGCTCTCGCAGACGTTTTTGGGCAGATGAAGATACGTCTGATCGTCGACAAGCTTTTGAAACCCTGCACTATGTACTTTTAGAGCTCTCTAAGATCGCTGCGCCATTCATTCCATTTTTGAGTGATGCAATCTACCGTAATCTCCGTTCCAGTGAGATGCCTGAATCAGTTCATCTTTGTGACTATCCGACTGATCATGCAAAAAGCCGTGATCTCGTTTTGGAAGAGGGGATGGATGCCTTGCAAATTGCTGTCAGTTTGGGACATGCACTCCGTAAAGAGTGCAAGGTAAAGGTGAGGCAACCACTATCTGCTGCGCATGTTGTCTGTGGAGATGCCAAACAGTTTGCTTTCTTGCAGCACCAAGAGCATCTCATTGCTGAAGAGCTTAATGTGAAGAAAATCGTTTTCCATGATGAGAAGCAGGCCTTTGTCAAACTCTCGATCAAGCCTAACTTCCGTGTCCTAGGCAAGAAAGTGGGCAAACATATGAAAGAGGCTCAACTACTCATCAAAGAGTTGTCTCAAGAGCAGGCCAGTGAGCTACTCAAACAGAAACCATTACCTATTGTCCTTGGGGGCGAGCCGTTTACTCTAGATGCTGAAGATGTCGAGATCACACGAGAAGTGCATGACGGCTGGACAGCGATGAACGCTGGTGTTGTCACCATTGCTCTTGAAACAGAATTGACAGAAGAGCTAGAACTTGAAGGAATTGCCCGCGAACTTGTGAACAAAATCAATACGATGCGTCGTGAAGCAAATTTTGCTGTCACTGATCGCGTGAAGGTCTGCCTTGGAGCTACGGACAGAGTGAAGCGTTCTCTTGCCTTGTATGGGGATTATGTCAAAGAAGAGGTTTTGGCAGTTGAGATGTCCTACGGTCAGTCGGTCCAAAGTCAACAATGGGACATCAACGGCGAGCCTACCGCAATATCTTTAGAGAGAGCTTAGAACTATTTTTTCCTTGATTTCTGGTGATGTGATCATCAGAAATCAAGAAAAAACAGGATGAATCAGTTATTCCTTTGGGTCTTTGTCAGAAAAGATTGAGCGTTTATTTTTCTTGTGCACGTAGTAGTAACATGCCCAGATGATCAATGCCGCAAGTACCCACACCAAAATATTTGGAAAAGTGATCCAGGGATAGGGCGGCTGAGCAAGTGGCCCAAGGCGCTTACTAATTGGCCAAAATGTAAATGATGGGGCTCCACGCAAATTATTTGTGGGAACAAATCCAAAATCACGACTGTCACCGCTGTTAGCGTAGTTATCTCCTAGGCCCACAACTGCATCATCAGGTACTTTCAATCCAAAGTTGCGAATGAATTCTATGTTTGGCGGAGGGCCATGATCTACAAACGCAATGTAGGGTTCTCTTGAGCTGGAAGCCTTTTGTTTTTCCAATTCGCTTGAGACAAACTGTACAAGCGTCGGATCCTCTTTCTTGAGCAGAGGCGCTCCCATTACATAGAGATCACCATCGCGGTAGTAGGCAAATCTCTGAGGGTTGTAGGGTTGAAGAGGTGCCATTGGATCATAGAGCTTATTCCAACCGATTCCCTGGTTAAACAATGTGCGTATCAGATCTAGGGAATAGAGCGGATCGTTTGTTGCAAGTTTACGGCGGAAGCCTGCAGGATAAACGCGGTAACCTTGGCCATAGTAAAATTCGTAGCACCCATTGGATACCTTAGGCAAGAGGGGATCAAAATCAGCGGGCTGTAGATGCTTGCGTCCTTTATGATAGCTATAAGCATGTCCATTTTTGACACAGAATCGGGATGTATAGAGTGCTTGTTGCAATGTTTGAAGATGCTCATCATCTAGGGGGATAAGCGCTGTATAAGGAGTGATCATCGGGTAATACTTACCTCCTTCACCACGTCGAATCTGAGGCTTGGGATAGGTGAGATTGGGAGTGTGATGCAGCTCTAAATAGAGCTTTGCCTCTCTGTTTGGTGTTTGGTTGTAGAACTCTTTCACCTCTTTAGACGTGAGTAGGCGCGCCATGGCAAAATTGCCAAAACCCCACAGATCACTATAGCTAGCAGGCTTATTATGCGGCGATTTCAATGCATTGGGATCATCTTTTATCCAATGCTTCCCATTGAAAAATGTGCCTTTCACTTGCCCATCGAGTGAAACATCGAGCTTGCCGACAGGGAGATTCATCTGCTTGAGTGTCGCCGAAGCATAAGCATCACGCTCAATCTTATTTTTTACCTTTGTCTTTCCATCAAAAGTGATGAAGGGAACGTGATCAATCTTCTCAATACCAATCGATTGCAAATAACTGGGATCTGATAGCTGGGTGAAGGGCTCTCCTTGTTTATCAATCCCATAGATGTAGCCGCCGTAGAAGTAGAGTGTGTCTCCCGGTTTTGAGACGCATCGCTTGACAAAGCGCTTTTTGCCGGGGAAGATACCAAAGTAGAGCATGTTAGAATCTGCCATATCCATATCTTCTGTCGTCAAAACAATGATACCAGCTCGCTCAATATAGTCTGGCGAGTAGAAGAGCAGGCTCTTTTGGAAAGGCGGATGGATGCCAAAAGTTGTTTTGGAGACAAGCAGACGGTCAAGTTCTCCAATTGTAGGACGCATGGAGCCTGTGGGCACTTCATAGAGTTCAAACCAGAATTGCCGAATCCCAAAGGCTACAACGATGGCAAAAAGCAGAGCAAAGACAAGCTCACGTGACATCTCCCATAATGTTTTGGAAAAATGTCCCTTGCAAAAGATTTCGACTCGTTCTGCCGCTTCAGAAGCCTGAACTCTATCTTTAGCAAGCAACGCATCGTCAAGTGCATGAAGGTCCGCTTCTAATATTTCTTGCTCTGATTGAGAGAGCGTGTGCCGTTTCTTCTCAAAGAGAGCGTAGGAGGTTCGCAAGATCTTGCGAGATTTTTTGAGTGAGTAAACCATAGTTAGGGAAGTTTACTCAGTGGCTAAATAATTTGCATGTGGAAACTTTGTACGCTTAATATACGGTACACAAATAGTTGTATTGACGAAATGCTGTGGGAACTTTGTTTATAGTGTGTAGATGAATTGTCGATAAAGAGAGGATGTCAGAATTTTTGTTGTTTATCGTCAGTTACTTGCAGTAAAATTTAAATTCAGGTTGTTTTGTTAACAACCGGTAGAAAGTTGTGGTGAATGCACTCCTTTGCCAGAGTCAATGACCCGCATCTTGGCGCTTCCGATCTTCCCTTCAACCTCAACCCAATAGGGGAAGAAAGTAGGGTAAGCGCTCTCTTTCGTTGCATCGGGTAGATAGATCTCAATGGTTTTATGTGAGAGATCTGTCATATCTTTAGGCCAGCGTGCTTTAAATACTTTAAAAGAGGTCTGGCATTGAGATATGCCGTCAACGATCAATCGGGGGGTCCAAAGAGGGCGATTATCAACTTTATTATAGCCAGGAGGTAGGCCAACTTTTTTGCGCTCTTCCAGATTAACCTCTTTAAAGCGGAGGTTGAGGAGGGTAGCTAAGAAGCAATTGGCCTCTTTCATATCGACCCATCCTTGATGAGTGTAGGAAAAGGTGCTTTCAAAAGCTCCTGTTTTCAGATTGATTTGAGAAACGGTCCAGATCGAGTGGCCGCTTGCGCCAGTCTCAAACCAGCAACGCCAACTCGTTTTTTGACGACAGAAATTAGAGGCTGGGATAGCAACCTCTTCGATTGTCACGTGCGTCTCGCTCTTCTCTCGGATATAGAGGAAGGCGCAGGTCTTTCCTTGCTCAGTAACTAAATAGCTCCCTGGCTCGGCTGTATCAAGGTGGTTTTTGAGGCTGATCTCGCTCGCTTCTGCCAGTGTGAAAAGTAGGAGGAGTAAAAAATATTTTCTCATAGCTCCTCATTATAGAGGATAAGCCAGATATTTTTCTTGTCTTTTTCACTCTAAAAAGGTATTTTAAGTGTTCAAAAAGGAGAAAAATTATGAAAAAAGAGACTCATCCTGAATACCAAGACGTCTTGTTTGTAGACAGTTCAACGGGGCACAAGTTCGTCATTGGATCGACACTTAAGCCAAAAGAGAAAGAGACATTTGAAGGGAAAGAATATCCTGTCTATCACGTGACTGTTTCTTCTGCTTCTCACCCTTTCTTCACCGGAAGTGAGAAAATTATTGATAGCGAAGGACGCGTTAATAAGTTCTTAAGGCGTTATGCGAATAAAGGCAAGAAGTAGACTTAGGTGAAAGACAAAATCGCAAAGCTTCTCTCTCGATTTGACGAGGTGGAGCAGGCGCTTGCTAAGCCCGATGCTTTTGAAGATGCAAAGGCATATCGTGAACTGACGCGTGAGCACTCATATTTAGGGGCCATTAAATCAGTAGCGACCGAGCTCGAGCGTGCACGAAAGGCTTTAGCCGAAAATCAAGACCTCTTTCAAAGTGAAAAAGATGCAGAAATGCAAGAGCTCTTGAAAGAGGAGATTACTTCTCTTGAAACATCTATCCCAGAACTAGAAGCCAAATTAGAAACATTGCTTGTTCCACCCGATCCTACTGATGATTGTGGAATCATCATGGAACTGCGTGCTGGAACAGGAGGGGATGAAGCAGCCCTTTTTGTAGGAGACTGTGTACGTATGTACCAACTCTTTGCGGATGAGAGGGGCTGGCAGTATGAGCATCTTTCATGTACTCCTTCAGAAGCTGGAGGCTATAAAGAGTTTATCATGGCTATTTCTGGTGCTCAAGTGAATCGCTTTTTGCAGTACGAGGGTGGCACACATCGGGTGCAGCGTGTACCAGAGACTGAGACGCAAGGGCGCGTACATACCTCAGCGATTACAGTTGCAATCTTGCTTGAGCCTAGCGAAGAGGAGGAGTTCAAGATTGATGAGAAAGATCTGAGGATCGATACCTATCGCGCATCTGGAGCGGGTGGACAGCATGTGAATACCACAGATTCTGCAGTGCGCATCACGCACTTGCCGACGGGTGTTGTAGCTTACTGTCAAGAAGAGCGCAGTCAACATAAAAACAAAGATAAGGCGCTCCGTTTTTTAAAAGCCAAAATTGTGGAAGAAGAACGCCGCAAAAAAGCTGAGGCTGAAGCGGCAGTTCGTTCAAGTCAAGTTGGCTCTGGGGATCGCTCTGAGCGTATTCGTACCTACAATTTTTCGCAAAACAGGCTGACCGATCACCGTATTAACCTGACACTCTATAATCTCGACCGTGTGATGCAAGGTGATCTTGAAGAGGTGACAGCTGCTTTAGTGAAACACTTTTACCAACTTCGTTTACAAGAATGAAAACTCTTTTAGACATCATCGAGCGTTCGACGACTTTTCTTGATTCGCATGGTGTGAATCAAGCTAGGCGTCAAGCAGAAGAAGTGATTGCTGATGCTCTAGAAGTTAAAAGAATCGATCTCTACCTCCAATTTGAAAGACCTCTTACAGAAACTGAGCTTGCCAGCTGTCGCGATGTAATCGTACGCCGTGCTAAACATGAACCAACAGCCTACATTGCCGGCAGAGTTGATTTTGCAGGCGTTTGTTTGAAGGTGACACCTGATGTATTGATTCCTCGCCCCGAAACAGAAATTCTCGTTGAAAAAATTGCCAAAGAGCCCTTAGAGGGAGTTCTCTTTGATATCTGCTGCGGCTCAGGAGCTATTGGTATCGCGTTGCAAAAACGCTTTCCAGATTTGAAAGTTTACATGTCGGATCTTTCGCCAGAGGCCGTTGCAATTGCGCGTGAGAATTCTGAGGGCATTGAAGTTTTTGAAGGGGATTTGCTTGAGCCGTTTGGAGAGCTGAAACCCGATTACATCGTCTGCAATCCTCCTTATGTTACAGCTTCGGAATATGAACAGCTCGATCCTGAGGTGAAATGGGAGCCCAAAAGTGCTCTAGTTTCTGGTGAGACGGGTCTAGAGTTCTATGAGAGACTCGCACAAGAACTCGATTGTAAGAAAGGGTGGCTTGAGATTGGGACAGGTCAGGGTGAAGCCGTACAGCAGATCTTTGAAAAAGCAGGCTGGCAAGCGCATTATGAAGCCGACTGGTCTGGCCATGACCGCTTCTTGACCATCGAGAAAAGTCTTTAGAATCCTCTATTTATGAAGTCTCTCCTGAACCCTCCGGCAATCTGGACAGGTGAATAGATTATCAATTGATATAAAATTAAAAAAGTTGTGGACAGTCTTATCAAAAGGGTATTGCCCTTCTATCAGGAATTAATAAGGCAAACATCAGAGACATTAAAAACTGATTCTAAACTTGAGGTCAGTAGTTTACAAAAAGAAATACCTGGCGGTAGTCTTACAGTCTACGCCTATACTAAAGATAATCTAGATGCAGCTAAATGTTATATTTCTATCAGGCTAAAGTAAGTGAGCTGCAAGAAGGCGATCCCCTTGTCGAATTATTGCTCCAAATAGTAGAGCGCCTATTCCCCGGGGGTAACACAGAAAAAAGTCAGTTTAATGCGTTTTGAAAAAGGATATTTCACAGAATCTTAAGCAAGTTTTTGCCATTTCGATGAAACTTTTACATCTTCTATTACCTTGTGTTATAGCAATCGCGATAACTGGAGTACACGGGTGCTAAATGTGAGAAAATTATCAAGCGGCTTGGATTCTTCAAGATTAAAGCTTCTGACATCATCTAGGGAAGGTAGTGGTATCCCTTCTTTTCTAGCAAAATTTTTTTGAACCTGCTGGGGAACCATCTCAACTAGGGTTTCTCTATGATGCACTAAATGTTTGCCATCGTGCGCCTGTAAAGAGTGACTTAGAAGGGTATGCAATAGGTTCAAGGGATTATCGCTTTTTTATACGATTTTTAGATTGGGCTGACAATACAAGGTCATGAACGCTTTTTATTCATCGAGGAGTTCTTCAAGAAGCCTCTGAAAAATGCAGGCTTCGGATCTTTCAGCGAAATTCCCGCCAAAGCGTCGTTTTCGCCCTCACTAACCCACAAGGGGTTAGCGTCGGCCTCCAAACTTAGCTTTGACGAAAATTTCACTAAAATCTCCAAAACCCTCATTATTCAGAGGCTTCTTTAGAAACTCAATGAATGCTGCAACTCCTGGTTGTGAAGACGGACATTTGGCTGAATATAAATGATTATATATAGCCAAATGTTATTGCTAACAAAAATCGTTAGATGTTTTTTGCTTTTTTACGCGCGTCATCGTCGCTTGCAGCTGCTGGGCGTTTTCTTGGGCGTTTTCTTGGGCGACATTCTGGACAGAGAGCAAGCCCTTTTTCAAGCGCATTTTTCAGAGCTCTAGCTCTTCTTTCCCAACTTCCATGAGTAGAACATGTTAAAGGGACTTTAATCACTGAACCCAAAGTCAGCTTATCTACCTTAATACCGCGAGCATTTAGAGCCGTTTGATCAACAAACTTCCAGATTTCAGGGGTGTCTCGAACCAATGGAAAGGAGTAGGGCAGATTCAAAGAAGAGCCAGTTTTTTCGGCCTCTTCTTCTCGGCAAGTTCTGCAGGGGTTTTTCCCTTTTAGTTGCAATTGAAGCATTTCAAAAGGAGGCTTTGTCCATTTTGAGTGGTTGGGATTTTCGTGGCAATACCACACGACCTTAAAAATGGTTCCTTCTGACAAGGTTTCAAGGGAGAATCCCTTGGTATCAGCATGCAAAAGCGCAGTTCCTTTAATATCCATGTAATGAAGAAGCCATGGATTCTCGTAGATAGGACCATGTTTACGAGCGGGTCTAATGTTCTTGTGAGGCAGAGGCGAGCAGGTTGTGCAAGCTGGAGTTCCTTCCAAAATACGGTGTGCAACATCACAGACCCGCTCTGTCCAGCTATGCGCATACAAGCATTGCCACTGAGCCTCTTTAGAAGAGCAAGTCGTTACTGTATTGATGTCGAGCTGAGTTGCGCGATCCCAAACAGCTAAAATCTTTGGAAAGTAGGTGATAAGCTTACCACAATACTCACTGAACTCTGGGTATTTATAGCGCAACGTCAGACGCGTATGAAGGGGCATACGAGCAACCCCAAGTTTGGGGTGGTCGACTGTAAACTTGCCTGGGCAGTTATGCCGCTTTTCAAGCTCGAGTAGACGAGGGTGCTCCTTCATTGCGGCAACACGGAGGCGATTAATTTTTGCCTGACTACAATCCGCGCAAGCAATTGCTTGGGAAAATTGGGTTTGGTGTGTCGAACAAACTTGAAGTGTCATAATTACAAGCTATTCTAGTTAAGCATATTATTAATGTTAAGTCAAAAAAATCCTAGTGGTTTTTCTGCATAAATGAGGAGCTTGCAATCATTATAGGAAATAGAGTATCCTAGCTCCTCTATGTTTGGATCTTTGTCTGAAAAATTTACTAACATCTTCTCCTCGCTTGCAGGCAAAAAGCGGTTGTCAGAAGAGAACATCGCTGACGCAGTACGCGAAGTACGCTTGGCGCTGCTCGATGCTGATGTCAACTATACGGTCGCTAAAAATTTTATTAAGCGAGTCAAAGAGAAAGCGGTTGGCTTAGAGGTGACAAAATCAGTCTCGGCAAGCCAAGAGTTTATCAAGCTATTGCACGATGAATTGGCCGCTCTAATGGGTGGTGGAGAGGCAGCGCTTAATCTCTCCAAGAAGCCTGCGATTTTCATGCTCTGTGGACTTCAGGGGTGTGGTAAGACGACGCACGCAGCTAAGATTGCCAAGTTTTTGACTAAACAAGAGTATCGCAAGAAGTCTCTACTCGTCGCATGTGATTTGCAACGCCCTGCAGCTGTGACTCAATTGCAGACTTTGGGCAAGCAGATAGAGACGCCTGTGTTTGCAATTGAAGGGGAAAAAGACCCAGTTAAGGTGGCAAAAGAGGCTTTGAAGTTTGCCAAAGAGCAGAAAGTCGATGTCGTGATCTTTGATACAGCTGGGCGTCTTCATATTGATGATGAACTGATGAAGCAGCTCGAGAAGATCAAAAAAGTGGTTGATCCAGATGAGATCCTTTTTGTGGCCAATGCTGCAACGGGGCAGGATGCTGTGAAAACGGCTGCTGAGTTTGATGCAAGGCTTGGGATTACCGGCTCGATTTTGACGATGCTCGATGGGGATACACGTGGGGGAGCTGCAATCTCGATTTTTGAGGTGACGCAAAAGCCGTTGAAGCTTGAAGGGGTTGGAGAGAAGCTCGATGATTTGCAGCTTTTCAATGCCAATTCGATGGCCGATCGTATCTTGGGTATGGGAGATACAATTAACCTAGTAAAACAGGCTCAAGAACATGTCAGTGAAGAAGATGCAAAGCAGCTTGAAGAGAAAATTCGCAAAGCAACATTTACTTATGATGATTACCTCAAGCAGATGCAAGCAGTACGGAAGATGGGGTCGTTTAGCAAATTATTGAAGATGATGCCTGGTGCTTCACGTTTGCCCGACTTTGCAGAAAAAGAGAAAGAGTTTTTCAAGATCGAAGCAATTATTTTGTCGATGACACAGCGTGAAAGGCAAGAGAGAGATGAATTGAGTGTTCAGCGTTCAAAGAGGATTGCAAGAGGAAGTGGAACAGAGCTTTCAGATGTGAATAAATTGAAGAAGAGCTTCAAGCAATCAAAACAATTTTTTAAAAATGGTCCTAACAAAAAGATGTTAGAGAAATATATGGGAGGAAAGTAAACATGGCATTAAAAATTCGTTTGCGCCAACAAGGGCGACGTAACCATGCTGTCTATAGACTTGTGCTGAGTGAAGCACGTTTTCCACGTGATGGAAAGTACATCGAGCAACTCGGTTGGTATGACCCGCACAATAAAGAGAACACAACACACATCAATGATGAGCGTGTGATGCATTGGCTAGAAAAGGGTGCAATTTTGACTGAAAAAGCAGCACACCTAGTGAAGCAAGCAGCTCCTGAAGTGATGGAGAAGCATCAACGTCGCCAGATTCAATTACGAGAGAAGACATGCGTTAAGCGTAAGAAGCTCCGTAAGAAAAATGAGGTCGTAGCAGCATAATTGTGGAATTTGAGATTCTAACGCTTTTCCCTGAATTTTTTGAGGGACCGTTTAGCACCAGCATGATTGGGCGGGCGTGTGAGAAGGGGTTAATCTCGATTTCCATTACGCAGCTGCGTGATTTTGCAGAAGGGAAGCATCAACAAGTTGATGACAGGCCCTTTGGAGGGGGACCAGGGATGGTCCTAAAGCCTGAGCCGCTAGCACGAGCAATTCGTAGTGTGCGTCAAGAGAAAAGTCATGTGGTTTATCTCTCACCTCAAGGTAAACCACTCACTGCAAAGCGGTGTGAGGAGTTAGCAAAGTGTGACCACCTTGTACTGCTCTGTGGTCACTATGAGGGGATTGACGAACGTGTGGTGCAAGCTCAGGTCGATGAAGAGATCAGCATCGGCGACTATGTACTGACAAGCGGTGGACCAGCTGCCGTAGTACTCGTTGATGCAATAGCCCGCTTTGTCCCAGGAGTTTTGGGACATGAGCAGGCTGCAGAGCAAGATTCGTTCCAGGATGGAGTGTTAGACTGCCCACATTACACTCGTCCTGAAGTATTTGAAGGAATGCGCGTTCCTGAGGTACTGCTCAATGGAAACCACTCCTTGATTGAGAAGTGGCGTAAGGAGAAGGCCTTGGAAAAGACGCGCAAAGTAAGACCAGATATAATAACATAGGTTAGGTAAGAAAATGGATGCTTTAATTAAAGAATATAATGATCAACAGCTGAAAGCTGAAGTTCCTGAGTTTGGGATTGGTGATACAATCCGCGTCTCTATTCGTATTATCGAAGGTGAGAAAGAGCGTCTTCAGGTCTTTCAGGGAACTGTGATAGCACGTAAAGGGAGCGGTCTTTCTGAGACGTTTTCTATGCACCGTGTTTCCTACGGTGAGGGAATGGAGAGAGTCTTTATGCTCCACAGTCCTCGCATTGCCCAGATTGAAGTGATGAAGAAAGGTGCGGTTCGTCGCGCAAAACTTTACTACTTACGCGGCACTACAGGGAAAAAGGCGAAAGTGCAAGAGAAGATTGGCGCACGACCAAAGAAGAAAACAGGACCGAAAACGACGACACCGAAACACGCGACCGAAGAAATTGCCACAGAAGCTCTTACAGAAACCGTCGAGACGGCAACCCAAGAGTGAGCAGCTGCTCACTCAGTTTGAGTCTGCAGCTCGCAAGCAGGGCTATTCTCGCATTGCGGGGATAGACGAAGCTGGCAGAGGACCTCTTGCAGGTCCTGTAGTTGCGGCTGCTTGTCTGCTAGCAGAAGGCGTTTTTTTTCCAGGAATAGACGATAGTAAATGTCTAACGGAAAAAAAGCGCCTTTTGCTTTTTCAGCAGATTCAAGAAGAGACTGTCTACGGGATTGGAATTGTCTCTCCGGAGGTGATTGATGAGATCAACATTTTGCAGGCAACCCACCGGGCGATGCGCGAAGCTGTGGCCCAGCTTTCCACAAAACCAGACTATTTGCTTGTTGATGGCAGGCCGGTTCGTTTTCCAGGTTATATCTCGGAGTCGATTATCAAGGGTGATAGTCGTAGCCAATCGATTGCAGCAGCTTCGATCTTGGCAAAGGTGACGCGTGACCAGATCATGCTGGATTATCATGAGCAATATCCTGAGTATGGTTTTGATCAGCATAAGGGGTATGGCACGATCAAACATCGCCAGATGCTTACACTGCTCGGTCCAAGCCCCATCCACCGCCAATCATTTAGTTATAGGAAGGTCGAAATAATCTCCAATTGACTTTATCAGATTTTTCCTCTATCCTTAGCTGATTCACATGGTAAACAAATCTTTTCATTTACGAAGTATGACGGCTTGCGGCAGAGGCGAAACTACCTTTGACTCAGGGCGTGTCGTTGTAGATCTTCAAAGTCTGAATCGGAAGCATCTGGAGATCTCTCTCTCAATACCGCGTGCTCTCAACCATTTAGAAATTCCGTTGCGTAAAAAAGTGATGCAACACGTTAGTCGAGGTCAACTCAATGTCTCGATCAACTGGCAACGTGAAGGAAAGCAGTCTCTGCAGGTCACTCCAAACATCCCGCTCGCCAAAGAGCTCAAAGAGGGATGGGAACAACTCCGATCAGCCCTGAATCTAACATCTGAAATCACACTTGAAATGTTGAGCACTCAACGGGATTTACTCTCGATTGAAGAAGCAGTCGGCTCTGAAGTGGAAGCTGCTGTTGATAATGCTATTGAGCAAGCGTTATCTCAGCTAATTGAGATGAAAGAGTTAGAGGGCGAGGAGCTTGCAAATGATCTAGTGGGACGCATCAGGCTTTTGGAAAAAGAGATGCAGTTTATTGAAAGTAAGTGTGATGGTGCAAGTGAACGGTATCGCTTGAAATTACTTGAGCGGCTCAAGACGCTCTTTTCAGATGAGATTGAGAATGAAGAGCGCGTGCTCAAAGAGATTGCACTATTTGCAGAGCGTGTTGATATCTCGGAGGAGATTGTCCGTTTTCAGAGTCATCTTAAGCAGTTTATTACCCTTCTGGAAATGCCATTGAAAGATGCATTAGAAGCGCGAGGCAAACGGGGAGATTTTCTCTTGCAGGAGTTGATGCGTGAGATCAATACCATCGGGGCTAAGGCCTCGGATTTGGAAATTGCACAGCGGGTGATCATAGTGAAGAGTGAGCTTGAACGGATGCGCGAACAGATTCAAAACGTGGAATAGAGATGAGTCAAAAGGTTTTAGGAAATCAAAAGCGCGGTAAACTCTTTGTCGTCAGTGCTCCAGCTGGAACGGGGAAGACGACGCTTGTCAATCAACTGCTAGAAGAGTTTTCAGATACTGTCAAACAGACGCGCTCATGCACAACGAGGAGACCTCGTGGAAGTGAAAAAGAGCACTATACCTTTGTTTCAGTTGAAGAGTTTGAAGAGCAGATTGAAAGTGGTGATTTTCTTGAGCATGCCAAGGTGTTTGGAGACTATTATGGGACGCCAAAAAGTGAAGTTGAAGGGCCACTAAAAGAGGGGAAGCATGTTGTGCTTGTGATTGATACACAAGGAGCTATGCAGATTAAAAAAGAGAAGGGTGGAGTTTTCATTTTTATCGCTCCTCCATCACTTGAAGAATTAAAGAAACGTCTCTTTAAGAGGGAGACGGAAGATGAAAAAACGATTGAGAGACGTCTGAGCTGGGCAGAAAAAGAGATGGAGGTGGGCCAAAAGTATGACTACCACATCGTCAATGATGATCTTTCGATCACGTATGAAATTTTAAAAAGCATTTTTATAGCAGAGGAGCATCGATGCCTTTAAGAACCACACTTACAAATGAAAAGCTCAATGAGCGTTTCACTAACCGTTTTGCGCTCGTCAACCATGCGATTGACATGGTAAAGGAATATGTTGCACGAGGTGATGGAATGGGTTCTCACCTAGCTGAGGAAGTTCTTGAGCAAATCATTGAAGAGCAAGAAGAGCTTGAAGAAGAGGTTGCTGATTGAAAAAGCGGGTTCTGATCACATCAGCACTTCCCTATGCCAATGGTGCGCTACATTTTGGACACATTGCAGGGGCTTACCTTCCTGCTGATTGTTACGCGCGTTATGAACGTTTGCAGGGAAGTGATGTGCTCTATATCTGCGGCTCTGACGAGTATGGAGTTGCCATCACATTAAGCGCCGAAATAGCGGGACGCACCCCTCAAGCTCAGGCAGAACATTTTCATCAGATCAATACGCAATTTTTCAAACAGTTGGGTATTAGCTTTGATCATTTTTCACGCACGACTTGCGAGGAGCATACGCCTATTGTGCATGCTTTTTTTCAGGATCTAATGGAAAATGGGTATATTGAAGAACAGACTGATGCCCATCTCTATTCCGAACAGGACAACCGATTTCTAGCCGATCGCTATGTCGTTGGTACATGTCCCAAATGTGGTTATGAGCAAGCTCGTGGAGATGAGTGTGGCAAGTGTGGTGCAAGTTATGAAGCAAAAGACTTGAAAAATCCGCGCTCGAAACTCACTGGAGCAACCCTTGTTGAAAAGAAGAGCCTTCACTGGTTTTTACGTTTTGATTGTTTCAAGGAGAAGTTGGCAACCTTTTTAGAAGCACGTCCCTGGAAAGCAAATGTGAAGCATTTTGCCTCTCAATATGTCGAAGAGCTGCGCGCACGCGGGATTACACGCGATCTCGATTGGGGAGTACCAGTTCCCTTGGACAAAGCAACGGATAAGGTCTTTTATGTCTGGTTTGATGCGCCAATTGGTTATATCAGTGCGACGCAGCAATGGGCAAAAGAGCAAGGGAAACCTGAAGCATGGGAAGAGTATTGGCTCAATCCACAAACTAAATATGTCCAGTTTATCGGCAAAGATAACATTCCGTTTCACGCCATCTTCTTTCCTGCGATGATTATGGGACAAAATCGCCCTTACAAACTCGTCGATGATCTCGTTGCAAATGAGTTTTACAATTTGGAAGGGAAGCAGTTTAGTAAGTCAGAAGGGTGGACAATTGATCTAGAGCGCTTTTTCAAACAGTTTCAGCCAGATCAAATTCGTTATGCAATTGCAGCAAACGCTCCTGAAACAGCCGATTCAGAGTTCACATGGAAAGATTTTCAATTTCGCTGCAATGGTGAGCTCGTTGGCAAATTTGGAAACCTAATCAATCGTGTACTTGTCTTTGCACAGAATAAGTGCGCTGGAAAAATCCCTCCGAGTCAGAAGATGGAGGAGGTCGATCACCGCTTTCTCAACACGCTTACGCGTCTGACAGGCGAGATTGAAGAACACTACTCAAATTATCGCATTCGACGTGTAACGCAGCTGTTGATGGAAATTGCTCAAGAGGGGAATACCTATTTTGATCTAAAGACCCCTTGGAAAGATGCCAAGACAGAAGAGAGTCGACCCATGATGGAGACAACAATTGGGCTCTGCTTGGAGTGTATCAAGAGACTTGCACTCTTTGCTTGTCCGTTGATTCCTACAACGGCTCAAAAAATTTGGGAGTTGCTTGGCTTTGATGGGCCTCTTGAACATCAAGAGTGGAAAGGTGTTTTAGAAACGCCATTGCCATCAGGTAGAGCACTGCCAAAGCCCATAATTTTATTTCAAAAAGTTGAAGATGAGGTCATTGAAAAAGAGATGGAAGCATTAGAAAAGCCCCAAGAGGTGATGGAGCCACCTTATGCTCCAATCAAGCCAGAGATCACAATCGATGATTTCGATAAGCTAGACTTACGTGTCGCAACCATTTTGCAAGCAGAAAAAGTACCCAAAAGCAAAAAGCTGCTCAAGTTGGAAGTCGACATCGGCAGTGAGAAACGGACGGTTGTTTCAGGAATCTCTCAACACTACACGCCTGAAGAACTTGTCGGCAAAAAAGTGATTCTGATTGCAAATCTCAAACCTGTCAAATTGATGGGCGTTGAGAGTCATGGAATGGTCTTAGCGGGTGGATTTGATACGAGCGTTGAACTTGTCACCCTAGACGAGCTGCCTGGCGGCGCTCAAGTGTCGTAATAAACCTGTGTGGCGTGTCTGTGCATCGTTCTTGGTCACAGCCATGCCAACAGCTTTTCCAGTCCCTACCAGTATCACCAGCTTTTTCCCCCGAGTCACTCCTGTGTAGAGTAAATTGCGATGGAGCATCATAAAGTGCGAAGGATGCACGGGGATGATCACGCAAGGTGCTTCGCTTCCCTGATATTTATGAATAGAAGTTGCGTAGGCCAGAACGAGCTCATCGAGCTCTGAGAAGGCATACGTCACAAGCTTTTGATCGAAGCGCACTGTGATCTCTTGCTGCTCAAGGTTGATGTTTACAAGTCGGCCGATATCTCCATTATAGACCTCCTTGTTGTAATTGTTGCGAATCTGCATCACTTTGTCTCCCTCGCTAAACCTGTAGCCAAACGAAGAGATCCCATCTTTTTTGGGATTCAATGCTTTTTGTAGAGTGCGATTGAGATTTTCAATACCAACTTCTCCACGTTTCATCGGAGCAAGAACTTGAATATCATCGATGGGATCGAAGCGTTTACAAAGGCTCTGTGAAATCAGTGAAACAATTTTCTCAACAATTTCAGCCGGCTCTTCCTTTTTGCTGAAGAAAAAATCGCTCCCTTTTTCAAACCCAAGATCTGGAAACTCCCCTTGGTTGATCATGTGAGCATTGGTGATAATACGCGATCCTTTTGCCTGCCTGAAGATCTCTGTCAGAGTAGTCACTGCAACTGCTTCACTCTCAATCAAATCTTTGAGTACGGTGCCAGGACCAACACTTGGCAGCTGATAGACATCCCCGACAAAAATCAGACGGGCATGTGTTGGGATCGCTTTGAGCAAACTATACATCAAACTTGTATCGATCATGCTCGCTTCATCGACAATGATCAGATCACAATCAAGAGGATTGTCATGATCCCGTCTAAACTTCCCAATTTTGAAATCAAACTGAAGCAAAGCGTGGATTGTAAAGGCTTCACGTTTGGTTATTTCACTCATGCGTTTGGCGGCGCGACCAGTTGGCGCTGCGAGCAAAATTTTGGGAGAGAGTTTTTGTGTGACTGTGAGGATTGCCTTGGTGATGGTGCTTTTTCCTGTTCCGGGTCCACCAGTGATAATATGGCACTTCTCCTGAAGTGAATCGCTGACGGCAACCTTCTGGTTTTCAGCAAGAGTGATGTTGAGCTGCTCTTCTACCCAAACGACTGCTTTGTCTGTTTTGACAGCTCTAAGGCGGCAAGCTCCTTGCTGTATACGCTCGAGTTCTCTCACAATGCCTGTCTCGCAGAGCCAAAGACGCTTCATCCAGACCCACTGCTCCTCTTGGATGACACGCCCCTCAGCAGTGGCTGCATCGAGTCTCTCTGAAATATCAGCACCTAGCAGTTCTTTTCCCTTATCAATGAGATCAACACGAGGGTAACAGGTATGTCCTTCAGCAGCGAGCTCAGAAAGGAGAAAGTCAATGCCAGAATCGATCCGTTGATCACCATCTTTGGGAAAACCCATTCGCTCAGCAATGGTATCGGCTGTCTTAAAGCCGATACCAGGGATATAAGCAGCTAATGTGTAGGGATTTTCTTGCAAGCGATCGACAGTTTCATTGCCATAGGCTTTGTAGATCTTTTGTGCATAGCCAGGTGAGACGCCATACTTCTGCAAGAAGACCATGACAGCTCGAATGGCTTTGTGCTCGATCCAACATTTTTTGATCTGTTCAAGACGTTTCTCACCGATGCCTTCGATGGAACCGAGGGCATCTGGAGTCTTATCGATCACCTCGAGGGTTTTCTCTCCAAACTTTTTGATGATCCGTTTGGCATAGACAGGGCCAATGCCACGCACCATGCCCGATGCAAGATATTTTTGAATGCCAACGACATCGCTTGGTGCTTCAATATGACACTCTTTGACATCGAACTGTAGGCCATGTGTTGGGCTTGTTTTCCAATCTCCAAGTAGGCGAACGCTTTCGCCTGGTGAGAGTGGAGGAAGTGAGCCAACAATTGTAGTCAGTTCACTTTTTCGCGGCTGTTTGAGGCGTGCAACTGTGAACCCATTTTCAGGATTTTGAAAGGTGATTCGCTCGATGTAACCAAAAATTTGGTCCATGCACTCCTAGACGATTTTGTAAATGAGCACTGCAAATTCTCGTTTCAGATCATCTTCTGTCACTTCCTTATCATAGCGTGGGTGATAGCCAAAAATGACAGCATCTTCAGGTTGATGCTTTACTTGCCTTTGCATCTCCGCTTCAAATTTTTGCATACAGATCTGATGGGCACGAGGAGCAGAGGTCTCTGTAGGAGAGGCAGGTGGAGTTGGAGGCTTGCCCCTCTCTTCAGCTTTGTTACGTTGATAGTAGGTGGGGACTGTACCCAGATGAGCAATTTCTTTTCCACCTATGCATCTCACAACGTTATCTTTGTACAGTTCAACAACTCTCTCTCGAGGTAAAGAGGAATTCTTTAAAATGATAAGAGCAGCATTTTTTAAAAGCTCACATCCTCTGGCATAGGTGGTGTTAGACTCTCTGCCAGGGCAAAGGTCTTGGTGGCTAGTCTCCCAATGCGCGGATTTGCAAAGCTCGGAGCAATAGGCCGCAGCTTTACAGACGCAACCATCTATGTTTTCGGTGAAATTTCCGCACTGATGGCAGGCAGGAGAAAATACAATGGACATCAATACCTTTTTTTTGAAACAGCGTAATTGTAGTTCCAAATTAAATCTCTGTAAAGAAAAATGATTTTTCATTTCCCAAGATTTAGTTTGAGACCGTAAAATTAGAATATGCTACAGGGATTCTTTTTTGCGCTTGGTGCGTGTTTTGTTTGGGGGATGATTTTTGTCATTCCTGACATGCTGTCCAATTTCTCCTCCGTAGAGATCGTATTGGGACGCTATTTTGTCTATGGAGTCTTCTCAGCAATTATTTTATTTCGAAACGGATTTAGCTTTGCCAAGAATTACAACTGGCGCTCATGGGGTACAGCATTCCTATTTGCCTTAGCTGCAAATATTTTCTACTATTTTGGTGCTGTTGCCGGGTTGCGTTTTTCCTCAGCTGCAGTCACAGTTCTGATTATTGGTCTTGCACCAATTATGATCATTCTCTATGGCAATTGGGCAGTACGGGAGATCTCCTACAAGCAGTTGGTTATTCCATGTATCTGTATTGCTACGGGGATGGTGCTTGTTAACATCTCAGAAATTGCTTGGGAAACAGATGTTCAATCTGTTCGCGGGTATTCAGTGGGGCTTTTTGGTGCCTGTGTCGCTCTTATTGGCTGGAGTCTTTATGTGGTGCATAATGCACGTTTTTTGAAGAAAAACCCTCACGTCTCTCCAAGTGAGTGGGCAACGGTGGTTGGAGTTGCGACTCTTGTTTTGGTCGTTATCATCGGAGCTGTAATGAGCTATGGGTTAGGTATAATCGATTTGACTCGCTATCTTCATCCAAATCGTGAGATGCTCTATTTCTATCTTGGGGTATTTGTTCTTGGAATTGTCTGTTCGTGGCTTGGGTGTTTTTTATGGAACAGAGCAAGCTCTTATTTACCAGTCTCATTGATGGGCCCATTTCTGATCTTTGAAACGATTTTTGGTCTGCTTTTTGTCTATTCTGTACAACTGCATTTACCGAGCATTTTAGAGGCAATCGGAATATTAGTGATGTTGGGAGGGATAGGACTTGCTATCTACGCCTTTCGCAAATCTCAATTTACTCATAATTGAAATCGCCTAGCTCATTATCACAGTAGCGGTGTTGCTGGTCGAGATGATCGAGCCTCGCAAAATCTTCTTCATTCAATTCAAAATCGATCGCAAAATTCTCTTCGATATGTTGTTTTGAGCTTGCTTTTGGGATGACGGGCAAACCCTTTTGCATGATCCAACGGATCGCAATTTGCGCGGGAGTGCGACCATATTTTTTTGCGATCTCAATCAAGAGTGGATCTTCGACAAGTGCTCCTTTGCCAAGAGGGCGAAAGGAGATGAGATGGATCTGGTGTTGCTGGCAAAAGGCGAGCAATGCTTTTTGATTGAGATAGGGGTGGTACTCGACTTGGTTGGCACAGAGCGGAACACCAGTTGGCAAGACATCTTCAAGGTGCTTGATAGTGAAATTACTGACTCCAACGCCCCGCACTTTTCCTGAGTCAAGAAGGGAGCCAAGCTCCTCAATGATTTGAGGCATGGATAGGTCGCGATCTGGATAGTGCATAAGATAGAGATCGAGATAATCAACATGAAGCTCTTTGAGTGCCTGTTCACAGGTTTGAGTGACGCTCTGCTTCTTCAGATGATAAGGCATGAATTTAGAGGTGAAAAAAAGCTCTTCACGTGCATACCCTTGAGTGGCAAGGTGCAATGCTTCATGATTGTCGTAGAGAAGAGCCGTGTCAAAATGGCGATACCCAACTTCAAGAGCAAGGCGCACTGCTTTTTCACATGCTTTGCCTCGCAGCTCCCAAGTTCCAAAGCCGAGCATTGGGATCGCAAGAGTGTTGGAAAGCTTGAGTGTTTGCATTCTTCTCTGTATGCTAGCTACATGGATTTTTCTCAAGATTTGGTTGTAATCGGTGGAGGAGCAGCTGGTATTTTTGCCGCAATCAATGCAAAAGCTGCAGCTCCCCAAATGCGCGTGCTTATCCTCGAGAAGAGCGCCAAGCTCCTCGCAAAGGTACGCGTTTCAGGTGGTGGGCGCTGCAATGTGACCCACGACTGCTTCGATCCAAAGCTTTTTGCTCAGAATTACCCACGTGGCTCGCGCGAGCTGCTCGGTCCACTTCACCACTTTGGGGCTGAGCAGATTGTGCAGTGGTTTGCCGAGCGTGGCGTTGCTCTGAAAACAGAAAAAGATGGCCGCATGTTCCCTACAACAGATAGTTCAGAGACCATTGTTCACTGTTTGCTTGGTGAAGCTAAAAAAGTAGGCGTTGAAATTGAGATGCAGCAAAAGGTGCAATACATCGAAAAAGGATATATTGTCCATCTAGCAGAGCGTCAAATTCAAACGCGCTTTTTGCTGCTTGCAACAGGTAGCTCAAAACAAGGCTATAAATGGTCTGAACATTTTGGTCATACGATTGTCCAGCCAATTCCCTCGCTTTTTACCCTTCACTCGCCAACCTCTCCACTGCTTGATCTCTCAGGGATTGCCGTTGAAAATGCGACGCTCCACCTCGGCCCCTTTTCACAAACAGGACCACTACTACTGACGCATTTCGGATTTAGCGGTCCAGCAGTGATCAAGCTTTCAGCGTGGGCAGCGAAATATCTCTACAAGCGAGACTACAAAGCAACATTGCAAATTGAGTGGCCTGAGCAGCTGCCAAGGCGATTGAGAAAACGGACAGAGGTCACTGAATTTCAAATCGATGGAAAGACCACGCATAAGGAAGAGTTTGTTACCTGTGGGGGAATTGCGCTCAAGGAAGTAAACTTCAAAACATTTGAAAGTAAGCTGAGTCCAGGCCTCTTTTTTGCAGGAGAGATTTTAGATATTGATGGTATTACAGGCGGCTTTAACTTCCAAAATGCGTGGACTTCAAGCTACTTAGCAGCTCAGTGTAACAGTCGCCGGATCGCATAAGCGGCTACAAGCGTTGTAGATAGGGGAAGTAAGTGTCGAGCGCTATATCTTATTAAATCTCCACAAGCGCTTGCGTGAATTTTTCCTTCCGTCCATCCATAGAGAGGGGACTTAATTAGTTCTCTTACGCATATCGTCAGTGCTATAACAGCTCTAACCTCTGATACTATTGGGCAATACCTATCTGATACTGGACTCATAAATTGGTCTCCCGTTTGCATAAAAAGTTGTTTGGTACCACAAGAGCTCAAAAAGAGGACCACCCCCTTTTGCTGCATCGCGCACCAGCTCATAATAATGCGGTCTTGGTAGGATATCTAGGCTTGTTGAGGGAGCGCTTTGTGAGGCATAAAGCGTGTAAGCGATCTGCCACGCCTCTTCACCTCGCAAAAAAGCCTCCCAATCAACAACTACAACAGGCATCAGGTGATACTCTTCCTCCCGTTTGAGCAAGTCTTGAATGTCATTAAGAGGCACTTCGATGAGTACACCATTGACAAACTGCTCCAAATAGTCAGTTTTGCGTACATTGAGCATACCGCGTGCCCTTGGATCATCTGGAATACCCCATTTCGAATTAGGATAGATTGGGACATCACGGTCAAAGTAGCGTTGCACGCCAAAAGCGAGGGCGTAGCGGTAACTTTGGAGTGTTTGAGGGCTCAGCGTACGGCTAGCTGACTGCTTGTCCATCAAGCTGCCATAGCTGAAAAGCAGCAATGAGTCCTGATTCTGCTCGGCAAGCTGCTCTTTGAGATCATGATAGGGGTAACAGTGATAGGGATAATCCTGCAGCTTTTCAGCAAAAGGATAGAGTGAAAGCAATGACGCAATTAGCCAACTGAGCATTTTTTGACCTCTATTATAGCATCCACGGGAATCGAGCCCTCATAGAGATGGTAGTACTTGTTTGTACCGCCAGGATTTACCTCAAAAACAAGCTGGCCCTCAAGCTTGGCAGGGTCGACTTTGAGCACTATACATGTTTGACCACTCCAAAACTTCGAGAGAATTCTCTCGAGTTGATTCTCTAGAGCAAGGTGAATAAAGAGATCATCAGCAGAGTCCAGAGCGACCTGCTTTTTGCTCTTCTCCCAATTTTCGACAGATACAATCTTGTACAAAAGGAGTGACATACAGCCCCAGATAGTAGAGGTAACATATTTTGATGGCAAGTCCTGAGATTTAATTGCCTTATTAACCAAAGTTTAATTAATTCTTAACTAAATAATAATAAAAATGGTTTATAATTACTTATAACTAAAAAGGTTGGTTTATTATGTCAATTGTAAGAAAAGCTTTTTCAAATGCTACTACTTCTGTATGGCAGTTGCCAAAAAATTTACGTTCTCAGGCTCTTTCTAGAACTATCTCTATGTCGCACTCTTCTAGATTACCCTATGGGCATCCGAGATTTGAACAGCTTAAAGGACGCGTTATCATGGTTGCAGGGGCATCTGGACACTTAGGCTCTAAAGCAATGGTCCAGGCGGCTCAAGAAGGGGCTCAAGTTATTGGCGTAGTTCGTAACCCAACGTATACACGCATATATAACCCTAATGTATCTGTAGTTGCTCTCTCAGAAACAGAAATGAAAGATCCAGAAGCTTGGGAGCGTCTAGTTCGCTCCTTTGGAAAAGGGAAGAATTTGACCCTAGTAAACGCCGTTGGAAAGGCAAGTGGAGTTTTAGCAGAGCTACGTGAAACAAATGTTAAGCCGACTGCAGCAATGGCTAAAGGGCTTGAGAATGTAGCAAAAAGCCGTGAGTGTGCACACGTTTCATTTGTTCAGCTCTCCTCTCTTGCGGCAGATATGTTAAACGAAACTCCCTATGGACGGAGTAAGTTGGAAGCTGATGCAGCAATTATGGCGACCTGTCAAAGTTTAGCTCACGTTATGATGCTACGAATTGGTTATACAGTCCCTGCGCTCTCACCTGATAAAGATTCTGCTTTAATGACTTCCACACATGCCTACGAGGCTCCTCAGATGACAATGCTTCCCTACCAGGTGTTGATTGGATCAGGACGGCAAATGCTGCAGCCTCTCTCTGAAGACGATGTCGTTGGAGCGATGCTAGCAACAGTTAAAGGTGGAATGTCGATTATCCGTGCTGTTGGTCATGATAAAATCACGCAGCTCGATTTTGTGAGGTTCTTTTCAAACCTTGTTGGAAGAGAGTTTAATCCACTGCATATCGATTATGATACAGCTTATCATCTAGCTCACCATTTTCCAAAAGGGCATCTACAGCCCTATGCTGTTGATGGATGTCGACTCTTAGAAGATAGAGACTGGTTCTTTGATGTTGATCCACTTACAAAGCTTTTGGGGCGAGCACCTAAGACATTAGAAGAGCTCTATCACACAGGCCAAGAAATTGTGATCACGCGCCCCCCTTGTAAGGAGCATATTATGGAAATCTTCAAGAGGGTAGTCTCTGATCCTGATGCAAGACGCGCCAGCTTACTCGTTGCTCACAACCTCTTTAAGATTCTAAGACGGAGAGAAAGAGACTCATCAAAAACTTAAGGAACCTCTGAAAAAAAATTCTCTGTTAAATCGGGAATTTAATTGATAACACGACCTAATTCAGAGGCAATTCGCTATAAAAAAAACTCTGATTAGCTTTTCATTGATTTTGACAATGAGGAGTTAATCAGAGGTTTATAAGATCTTGAATTATTCCCCTTTAGGAGAGTCTTGAGTCTTTCTGGCTGACCCCGGGCTGCCTATTTCGAGAGCTCGGGTACAACTTTCTCGAGCTTCACTAACAGTCTTATCCCAAGAGCGGACAGTCACGTTAGGGGCTCGTCTGTTTGAAGCGCTAATAGTGTCTACAGCAACCCTAATACAGACTCGAAGGTTTGATCTAAAGAGGCCTGCTGAGCGGCAAAGTCGACTTAGTGGAGAAACCATATCAATCCCTTTTTTATAATTTTATAATGTATATTATAACATTTTAATTATTAAGGATCAATTACGATTAAATTAATAAGATATTAATCTATTTTTTATTTCCGTCTGACAGAGCTTTCCTAAAATTAATTCTTGTTTCCTCAATAGCCTGCTTCCACGACCGAACCCTGACATTGCTGGCGGTGGGTTGAGAGCTTGCTTTGAAGGTATCAAGAGCAATTTTGAGACAAGTGCTAGCAGTTGCTCTATAGTTAATGGCTCTTTGGCAGATGTGGCGAGTTAATGCAGAAATCATTTATTCTCCTAATATAAGCGAAATAAATTTAGCAAAAAAAAGGGTTATTAGACAACTATAGAAACCTTTGAAAATACACACATCGGAGCTATCTCCAATATGGGTATTATTCTGTAAGTGTTTTATAGAAATTTCTAAATCGTGTAGTCTCTAGGCATAATGTTGATAGAGAGATTAAAGGAAATGTTTGAGCGGATGGTCATCTTGAAAGATGCTTCCCTCATTCCCAAGTATTATCATGAAGATTTTGTGCTCTACACGAATGGGCAGGAGATGGATTATCAGACCTATTTAGCCTTTCATGAGGAGTATTATCAGACGGCAATTGAGTATCAAGTTGCGTATGATGAGCAGGCATTTGTGGAGCAGGGTGACCGTTTGGCGGCTCGTGTTTGGATCACTGTTACTAAGCCAAATGAGCCAACAAGGGAGATTGAGGTAATCTTGATTGCAACATACGTCGAAGAAAAACTCCACCGCCTCTGGGAGCTCACCTATCCTGATTGGTCTACTCTTCCTCAATTCGAGGAAAAAGCATGACGATTCCAAAAGGAACACATTACGAAGCTGAGATCACGTTCTTTAAGGAGGGTGATCAGATCATTGTCCAAAAGAGGTATCGCAAGGATGTTGAGTGTATTCAATGGCTCAATCAACATCTCTCGCAGTATTATGATTCAGAAAAAGCTCAACCCGTGGCACAGCATGAATTTAGGGCGTTGCAGTTGTTGGAGCCATACAATATTTCGGCAAAGCCGTTAGCCCTGGAAAAAGATGCAATTACCATGCAATTTTGTGGGATTCCTTTTGAGCTGCAATATTCGTTGAGTCGAAAATTATATCGCCAGGGGTGTCGTCAGATCCTCGATCTGTTTTCCAAGCTCAACTTTTCGCATAATGATCTACTGCCATCCAATCTTTTAATCGATTCTCAAAATAAATTGCGGGTCATTGATTTTACACTTTCCGAATTTGGGGAAGTCTGTATTATGGATGTTCTTCCCAATTCCAGATGGGCGCGTGCTTATCGAGACAGGGAAGTACTAGATTTCTATAGCACAAAACAGTGGGTTAAGAAGAATGTTATTAGGTTCCCGTCGATCTTTAAAAAAAGTTGCCTCAAAGGTCTATAACTATCACAATTTAGGTGTCGGTATTTTCCCCGAAGGAGAGGAGAAAACACCGCATGGTTATGGTGAACGTTATAATTTTGATCGGATGCAACTGCTTGTTTCCAACTATGATTTCACTAACAAGAGCATTTTAGATATTGGCTGCAATAGTGGTTGGTTTTGCTTTCAGTTGAAACTACTTGGAGCATCTAAGGCTATTGGTGTTGATTATGAGGAGAGTGGAACGATGGGTGGAGCCATTCAATACGCAAGAGCTTTAGAAAAGAAGTTTCGCCTAGGAATGAAGTTCTATAATGAAGATGTTGAAAAAGTCGACTTTGTCTCGATTTGCAGCCAGAATAAGATCGAAAAATTTGATGCCGTCTTGCTTCTTTCCGTGCTCCATCACATCAAAGAGAGGCGTGCTTTGATGGAAAAGATTTATGCGCAGACGAAAGAGGTCATTTTCTATGAGGACCATGAGTTTTGGAATGAAATTTATGATGAGAAAGGAGAGTTGATCCCTGTCAAAGGAGAAGGTTTTCGCTTTGGTTGGAATGAAGATTTAAGCTGGCAGCATAAAATGGGTTCATTAGAGAGGTATGAAGAGCTGATTTTAAAAGCTTATAAGCAGAGCTGGCGACAAGAAGAGTTGTTATTAGACCGCTTCTCAAAAATCCAATTTTTGGGATTTTCTGAAAAACGAAGACCACTACTTGCGTTGTATCGATGATCAATGTCTTTCAACCATCGCTTGGTAAAGAAGAGTTAGCTGCCATCAAGGAGGTCTTCGACTCAAATTGGATTGGCAGAGGACCTAAAACAGACGCATTTGAGTCGGCATTTGCACGTTATATGTCGGTTGATCGTGAACAGATCTGCTCGATCTCTTGTTGTACTGAAGGCCTTTTTCAATCAATGAAGTTGATCGATCTACAGCCTGGTGAAGAGGTGATTCTCCCGACGATCTCATTTATTGGCGCTGTCAATGCCATTGCGGATTCAAGAGGAGTGCCTGTTTTTGCAGACGTTGATCCTTTGACTTTGAACCTCACTGTTGAAGAGCTTGAAAAGAGAATCACTAGCCGCACAAAAGCTGTGCTACTGCTGCATTATGGGGGGCATCCTTGTGAGATGGATAAGATCCTTAGCTTTTGTAAAGAACATCAACTGATTGTAATTGAAGATAACGCCTGCAGCCCCGTTTCTACGTACAAAGGGCGTGCAACTGGGACATTGGGCGATATTGGGATCTGGTCATTTGATGCAATGAAGATTCTAGTTACTGGTGATGGAGGCATGGTCTACTGTAAAGAGCAAAAGGCAGTCGAAAAATTGCGGCATGCAATCTATTTGGGACTGATGGCTAATAGTGGCTTTACAAGCGCTCAAGATAAAAGATGGTGGGCTTTTGATATCGATCAGCCTGGGCGAAGAGCCATTATGAATGATATCTCCTCAGCAATTGGCCTAGCTCAACTTGAGAAACTTTCAAGCTTTATCCAGAGGCGTAAGGAGGTCCATACCTTTTTTGATAAGCACCTAGAAGGCGTTGAGAAACCACCTCAACTTCCTGAAGGGTGTGAAAGCAGCTATTACTTCTACCGAATTCGACTTGAAAGTCAGCAGATACGGGATGAGCTTGCGGCCCATTTGAAGGAGAAGGGGATTTACACAACATTTCGCTACTATCCTTTGCATTTAGTCCCCTACTATCAGCAGGATTCTATGGGCTTTCCTCATGCGACACATGCAGCCATGCATGATCTATGTATCCCACTTCATCAGTCGCTTAGTCAACAGAATATAGAGAAAATTGTTTCAGAAATTCATCGATATGGATTACAACGAGTCTAAGTGGATTATTATGCCGTCTTTTTAGGAGAATTTGGTTACGAGCTGCTCAGCTGGCAAGGGCGGTTACGCACTTTTGCACAGACACTTAGTTCAGAGGATCGACTCATCTGCTGTTCAAGAGCTTCGCTGCATCCTCTCTATGAATTTGCTGATCAATTCATCGATATCTCTTCCGTCAACCAGTTTCAAAAAAGCGTTGCTTCTACCTATTGGGGAGTGCATACCTAATGAAAAAAAGCGGCGGTGCAAAAAACGTAACAGGGTGTGGGACCATAAGCTTCGTAAGGCAATTGCGTGCTTTGTCCTGAAAAAAAATAAAAGACCTTCTCGTTTTATCTTCAGCTCAGAGCTCACGTGTCTCAATGGTGTCTGGTTGGGCATGCCGCTTGATGCCACACAAGAAGAATTAGAAAGTGTTAGTATTTACGACGTAAGAGTACTTGCTGACAATACATTTAAAAAGATTGAGCCTGTACTCGCTTGTAAAAAAGGGCTTGAAAAACAACTAGGCA
This sequence comes from uncultured Chlamydiaceae bacterium, assembly GCA_942490925.1. Lineage (GTDB taxonomy): Bacteria > Chlamydiota > Chlamydiia > Chlamydiales > JAAKFR01 > CALNYX01. The sequence goes on from CALNYX010000017.1 coordinate 232,806, forward strand.
TAAGTTTGGATCAACCCTATGTCCTCTGCCAGACTGGCAGTCGCAAAATCATTCAACGTTCAACAGACCAAATTGCAAAAGAGGACTATTTAGCCACACTTGCAAAAGAGATGCCTGTTATCTTACTCGATTTTGATACAAAGCGTAATCAAGATAGCTTCTCCCAATTCGCTCATATCCCAGGTTGCCGCTCAATTTGCTTGAATACATTTCCTGAACAGTCATGCTTGATCCATTTTGCTCAAAATTGTCTGTTTTTTACAGAAGGGGATTTTCGTTCGCATATTTATGTCCCACCGTTTTTAGGGAGAGACGTACATGTTATTGTTCCTCAAAGCGTGCTTGATTTAGGCACAGCACCTGTCGACTTCTGGAATCAGCACGTCTTTTTATTTGGCGGGCAGATCTTTTGCCAAACATCCGAAGCGATTTTCTCAAGTCGGGGCAAAAATGTCTTGCGAGGTTTTTTAGAGAGACAGATCAGAGAAGAGGCATCCTCTCCTTTACCCATATAAGTGATGTGATACCCTCTTTTCTTAAAGCGCTTCATCTGCAGGGGAGTTACGGTGAGAATGAGGTAGGAGGCATTCTTTGCAAACCAATGATCTGCTAGTTGTGGAAGATCTTTTTCGTCATCTCTAAGTTTTGCACTTTCCCATCCTCTATAAGTATTGAGCATGATGACGACATCAAAAGGTGTCTCGGTCTGCTCTCTAAAAAGGTGTTGAATAAACCCTTTATGCAGGGAGATTCCCGCTTCTCTTACCTCGGCATGTGTATCGATGGCGTCTGTACAACAATCAATTCCAAAACAGTTTGCCGTGGGAAAAACTTTTTGGATTTGCAGTAAATTGATTCCATCTCCAAATGTGATATCAAGGAGTGAAAATGACTCAGGAATCACCTCTGTTTCAACAAGTTCACGAATCTGCTTAATGAGCAGATAAGGTCTAGAGATAGGATTTTCAACTTCATAATCGGTTGCTCCAACTCTTTGGAAGATATAGCTCTGAATTTCTTTTGATGTCAATTTCCACATATCTACAGCTGGCCATAAATAGAGCTTATGAAGATCAGAACGTTGTCCTACAGCTTCAACATGTTGCATGTATTTGAGATGGGTCATATTCCGCTAGTGGTTTGAGGTTTGTGTCCCGATCAGAAAGCAGAGGCTCTTTAATCGGCCAAGGGATTGCAAGTTCGGGATCATTCCACTGGATACCGACCTCGCCTTTTGGGTTGTAGGGAGCATTTACTTTGTAAAATAATTCTGCAGGCTTTGTACCGAGTACGCAAAAGCCGTGAGCAAACCCTTCAGGAATCCAAAAAAGAGAGTGGTCTGATTCATCCAGGGTAATACCAAAATGTTGTTTGTAAGTTGCTGAGTTGGGTCTTAGATCAACGGCTACATCAAAAATAGAGCCTTTAAGGCAGCTGACGAGTTTACTTTGGGGAGGATCAACTTGCAGATGAAGCCCTCGAAGAACATGTGGAAGAGATTTTGAGTGATTGTCTTGAATAAACTGTGTAGCTAATCCCAAACGCTCGAATTTTTGCTTGTTAAACCGTTCAACAAAAAAACCTCTTGAATCTTCGAATGTCTCAAGCCGAATAATCAACAATCCTTCAATAGATGTTTTTTCTATACGCATAGGGCCTCAGAGCTGTACCATTCGACAGTTTGTTTAAGTGCCTCATTAAACGGTGTAGTGGGTTCCCAGCCTAATTCTTTTTCAATTTTAGTGCTATCTATGTGATATCTTCGGTCATGCCCAGCACGATCTTGAACAAATGTAATGAGCTTCGGATCGCAGTTGAGAAGAGAGCAAATTTGATGTGCCAGCTCGAGATTTGTGCACGTATAGCCCCCGCCAATATTGTATGACTCACCAGTTTTCCCCCGGTGGAAGACTTTATCAATTGCTTCACAATGATCTTTTACATAAAGCCAGTCACGCACATGTTTTCCATCACCATAGATGGGAATAGGCTCTGATCTGCGCGCTTTACGGATGATAGTTGGAATGAGTTTTTCTGCATGTTGCCGTGGCCCAAAGTTATTTGAGCAGTTTGTAATGACTGCATCAAGTCCATAGGTATTCGTATAGCTTCTCACAAGAAAGTTACTCGATGCTTTAGAGGCGCTATAGGGATTATTAGGAGCATAAGGGGAGTTTTCTGTAAAGGATCCCTCAATGATGGAACCAAAGATTTCATCAGTTGAAATGTGATGGAAACGGATATTTGGAACCTTTCTTGCTGCTTCAAGTAGATTGAAGGTTCCTTTGATATTCGTTTCAATAAATTGATCAGGCGCAGCTATCGAATTATCAACATGGGATTCGGCTGCAAAGTGAATAACTCCATCAAATAGATACTGCTTGAAAAGTGCATTGAGTAGAGTTGAATCACAGATATCCCCCTGGATGAACTGGTAATTTTCTTGCACCTCAATTGATTCTAGATAGCTAGAGTTAGCGCTATATGTCAACTTGTCTAAATTGACAAACGTGATTTGAGGATATTTGTTAACAACGTTCAGAAGGAAATTACTGCCAATAAAGCCAGAGCCACCTGTTACAAGGATTGTTTGCACTGCAACCTCTCCAGGCTTTGGCCATACGGGCTATTTTTATAAAGCATCATGCTTGCTTGGATAGCATCCTCATTGATCCAGCCACTATTGTAGGCAATTTCCTCTAGGCAAGCAATTTTATATCCTTGTCTCGATTCAATTGTTTCAACAAACTGAGAGGCTTCTAAAAGGGTCTTACTAGTTCCAGTATCGAGCCAAGCAAAGCCTCTCCCTAACCACTCGACATGAAGATTTTCCTCATCCAAATAGAGTTGGTTTAGATCACTGATTTCAAGCTCTCCCCGATCAGAGGGTGAGAGTTGTTTTGTATACGAAACAACCTTAGAATCGTAAAAATAGAGGCCAGTAACTGCAAAATTCGATTTGGGATTTACTGGTTTTTCCTCAATAGAAATGGCGCGCTTATTTTCATCGAATTCAACAACCCCAAAGGCTCTGGGATCTTTAACCTGATAGGCAAAAACCTGTGCGCCATACTCTCTAGCTACTGAAGCTTTCAGAAGGTCAGTAAATCCTTGTCCATAGAAGAAATTATCTCCTAAGATTAATGTCACAGGGTGAGAATCGATAAAATGTTCCGCAATTAGAAAAGCCTCTGCAATTCCATTGGCCCGCTCTTGTGTTTCATATTCAATTTGGAGACCGAGCTTTGAACCATCCCCAAAAAGAGCGCGGAAGCGAGGAAGGTCTTCTGGTGTGGAGATAATCAAAATTTCTCGAATGCCTGCTAACATTAACACTGAGAGGGGATAGTAGATCAACGGCTTGTCATAGATAGGGAGTAAATGCTTCGAGAGAGCCAACGTGAGAGGATAGAGGCGAGAACCAGTCCCTCCAGCTAATAGAATACCTTTTCGATTCATAGTGTGTATAAAAACTCCTGGATCAATCGATTGAGTTCATCAGATTCATTAGTCACCAGATTGTGTTTAGCACCCTGAAGGTAAGTTACACAATCATAATCTAGATTTTTGATGTAATCAACGCCAAGAGCAGGATCATCAGCTCCAACAATGAGTGCAAGAGGAATGGGTGTATGCCGCACAATCTCTGTCTCATCTTTCCCATGCCCCGCTTTGATTGAGGCGACCATCACACTGCGCGCCATTGGATCAGCTCGCGTGGCATCTTCGATCATAAATTGCATCAAGGGATCCTGCATGTGAAACCCACACGCTGCCAAACCACGCGCAGCCTCTGCGGCCGTAAGCTGAGTATAGCCGCCTTGATTGGCAGCACAAGGGGGATACGCCTTCCAGGCCTCTTCAGAATACTTGATCGGGGCGCTAGAGACCATTACAACACCTTTAATACGATCCGAAAGCTCTGTCCATTGCAACGCAATGTTGCCTCCAAGAGAAAACCCTACAACAGCAAACGAATCGAGTTGGAGTTGCTCACATACTTCATTCACAACATGGGCGTGCCCTGGAATCGTATAAGCCGTTTGTGGATGATAGGGTTTACTGCTTCTTCCATGCCCGGGTAGATCAATTGCAATCACTCTGTATTGACTTCTAAAAGCTGCAATTTGCTTATAGAAAACTTCTGACGAAACGCAGCTGCCATGAAGCATGACGACAGGGAAACCTGTGCCTCCCGTATCGATGTAGGCAACAGGGCCCTCTGATGTCATCATCGTTTTGTAACATTCACCCTCTTTTTTAAACTCTATGGCAATCACTTCAATTGGCTCATCAGCACGATTGATCGCGCGATGCAATTCATTCTCAGGATCAGGCTTGCGGAAAATAGGCACTCCAGTAGGTAGCACAACATCAATCTCTCGACCATCAGCTTCTAGGCGGGTAAGTATCCCTCCTTGTAGAGCAACAAGAATTTTAGGGTAGACATCGCGATGTAAGGGGAATTCTTCGTGGGGAAAGATCTTGATGCGTGTGACACAAACATCGCTGTTTTCAAACTGCTGTTCGTACTCAAAAGCTGGAAGCTTGAAGGTTAATAGGCAAAGTAGAAGGATTAAAACTTTAGGCATCAGCAAACTCCACAGTTCTAAATGTTAGGGAAATACGATGGTCGCTTATGTTGGTTACACCGTGATAACACGGCCCATGGCGTTGCTCTCCTTGAAGGCAAAAGACAGTGCCAACTTGTTCATCAAGATCATATGTATGTTGTAAATCGAGAGGAACAGGACCATCGCCTTCATATTCGGCCAAGTAGAGGTGGCCAGTTGTATCAGGTTGAACAACCACGCCATAAACCCTTTCACTGAACCAAAAGTCATAGCCTGTGGTCTGGTCTACATCGACATGAGGTTCAAGGTGATATCCAGAATTGTAAACAGAGAGAATAATATTTGTGAAAGCTGCTGGAGCTTCATGTCCCAAAACTTGGCAGGCTTTCTTGCCAAGTTCTTGGAGAAACTTAGGAGGAGGAGTGTAGTCACGCTTGCCTTTTTCAAGCTTGAAAAAGCTGTAGCCATACTCAACGGTTTTTCGTTGTGTACGGCCATCATCTTGAGTGGCGCCCTCTCGAGTAGCCTCTTGCATGATCTGATCAGTGTATTTCTGAAGATTGAGAAAGCCAGTTGCTGTCATTGGAAGCTCCTTAATGACAATTTTTGATAGAATGTAACACACGAACAAAAAAGAGCCAAGGAATTGAGATGTCTCCAGATTTGAAAGCCTTTTTTACAAAAATTACGGCGGATAAAGCCTTACAAGAACGGCTATACCTTACAAACGAAATTACTGATGTTGCACAAATTGCAAGGGAGATGGGGTATCAAATTTCTGCAGCCGATATTCTACGTGCGCAAGCTGGTCGTGTTCTTTCATTGCCGAAACCTGAGCTTGCAATACTCGCTGCAGGGGGAAAGCCCAAAAATGGGGCTCAGTGGGGGCGGGAAGGGAATGGATACCTTGAGCGCGCCGGTTATTGGTTGCTCGAGCTTAAGCCTCAAGAAATCATGTCTTTTCTGGGCCCAGAGCTTGAAGCTAAATTGCTGGCGGCAAAAAGTTATAATGAAGCTGCTGCAATCATTCAGGGATTTGGACATGTTGTCACAGGCGTTGAGCTGTTGAAAGCACAAGCCAAGCGGATTCTAGAGCTGAACGATGAAGAGGCAGAAAGAGTGGCTCATGGGGCTTAGATCGTGTCGTCATACGATGAAAAATATGCTATTTGGCGCCTGTTGTCACCCTTTTAGCCTCCTTAGTGACAATTCATGAAAAGAACCAGGGGATTGGCACTATAGATGGGATTTGATTGCGTCCATTATAAGCAAAAGCTCTTGGTCTTGGGTGATAATCAGATCGGCATATTGCATGCTTGGCTGGATCAAAAGATCGTGCACTGGTTTGATATTTTCCAAATACTGAACAAGAAGGAGGGAGAGCTCTGCTCCCCGCTCTTGAATGTCGCGTTCAATACGTCTTATCAATCTGATATCAGCACTCACATCGAGAAATAGCTTGATATCCAATAGTTCTCGAATTTCAGGTATCGATAAAACATGTAACCCTTCAATGATGATGATCGGAGATGAATTGACTCGGATTGTAAAAGGTTCTCTGGAAAAAGTTTCAAGTTTAGGGACGGGTTGTTCAACTGAAAGACCTTTTTTTAAATCAGACAATTGTGCAACCACAAGCTCTATATCTACAGCCTCTGGAGTGTCCCAATTATAAGTCATCCTCTCTTCCAAAGAGAGAAGGGGCATTTCAATGCCATAGGAGTCTAGGGAAATGATTGTCGCATTCGGGAAGAGCTCCGTTTGCAATTTTTCAGCGAATGTTGACTTGCCAGCTGCAGTTCCACCCGCTATTCCAATAATAATTGGGTCAGCACAAAGGGCAGAAGCTAAAAATAAAATAAGATAAAAAGCTCTCATCAGTACATTGTTGTAATAGTTAAATGGTGTTTGTTTTCTGGGGGTAACCGACGACCTCGACTCCAAAGTAAGTAGTCGAGCTCTTGAGATGTAATCACACAATCTGATCTGCTCAATCGAATCGCATTGATTTTATCTTTGAGTAACGAGCCTACATAGAGCGTAGCCATTCTCAATTCGATTTCAAAAGCAGAATCTTTAGGAATACACTGCTGCTTTTGAATGGTTTCTTCCAGTAGGGGATGATAGTGTAAGATGCCCATGGCATGCAAACACCTGGGGATTTGGTAATCAGCGCAAAGGGTCAACCTATGGCAGTCGCTGAAAAGGGGATGCAGTTTGGAACTCAAAGCGCTTTGAAGGGCAAAGACAGAGAGCTGAGCTAGTTTATAGATGCCAACTTTTTCTCCTTGGTAGAGATATTCATCTCGATATCTGGGAAAGTCTTGCACTAGAATTTCTACAAATCCCTCTCCATGGTTTAAAGCGCGACCTTTTGCTGCTAAAAGCACGTGATGAAAAGAGCCCTTCCATTTAGTGAGAAGGATTTTTCCAAGTTCATTCATCACTTGAACCCGCTCTTGTAACAATGGGATTTCAATCTCATTGCCAGCACCATCAAATCCCATAAAATAAGGGCGTAAGTTATCGACAGTTGCAGCTGACATGAATGGCGCTTCGAAGAGTTTAACATCTTGTTGGTAGGCTCTTTTGAGAAGCTCTGTCACAGCCTCAGAACCACGCACGATCTGACCCTGGTCATTTTCTGTGTAAAAATCAAAAACGTGCAATTCTGAAGTCAATCCCCAATGACAAAAATCAATGGCAATCAATCCTAAAAGGCAGTTGATAGACTCCTCAAATGTAAGGCCTGGTGGTATGCATGAAGCCCAACTCGGTGCTCTCAGCTCTGGATCATACGCTAACTCAATAGCAAGTATTTCAAGTTTTTTTTGGTCGATAGAAACATAAGACCATTGGCAGAGATCGAAATTTTGCATCAATTGAATTGGCTCACTACAGAGCAGGGGAGCATGAAAAATCGTGCAAAGAATAGATAATAGAAAGAACGACTTCATAACGGAAAATCTCCGGATGCAAGATTCGAACTTGCGACCAATGGATTAACAGTCCACTGCTCTACCGCTGAGCTAATCCGGAATATTCAACTCGTTTTAGAGTGTACTGAATAAGCTAAGAATTCTAGTCAGAAAGAAAATTTATGGCTAGGAGAAAATGTTCTCTGCTTTTCGCCTGATCATATCCAAACTCTCTTTGACAGCCCCTCGTGTTCTCTCTGGTAGACTCGATTCTATGCCCTCTAAGTATCCCTTTGGCAAACTCGGAACATTATCAAGGATTTTTCCAAGGTAAGGGGCCGCTGTCAAGTTCGAGAGAATCGACTGAAAGATTACTCTTCCAAGCTGGGCAAGAGTAAGGGGATGTTTGCCGCCAAGGTTGTCAAATTCTAGGCGTGGAAGAGGCGGAAGCAGAATTTCTTTCTGGTTTGCACGCATAGCCTTGATCTGGAGGTTGGTAATCAGCAGCTTATCGATGATAAATGTTTTGCCATGTTCGGTTGCTGGAAAAGCACGGAGGAGTTTAGACCAATTATTGTCACTCCCAGAAGAGTTGTAGAACTCGACGCTCAGAGTAGGATCTTCAATGGTGATGAGGTCGATCTGAACGAGATCTCTCCAGAGATTAATCAGGGGGGTCTGGATCTTGATGGAGCCACCCTCAAAGGCGTAGAGAAGGGTCGATTTTTTCGGATTCTTGATGCGAAGACCTCTGATCTCCAGCTCATCCCAGCCGATTTTGACCTGCTTGATCATCACATCAGCATGGAGTTTTTTGGAAATAAAGTGAGCAAAAACGCTCTCTTTATTGATCCAGAAATAGCCTGCCCCTATGACCACGACCAAAAATGCAAGGGTCAAAAGCAGACTGCTTAAGCGCAGCATAACTAACCTCTAGAAACCTCTGATTGATGAAAATTTTGGATCTTTCAGCGCGATTTGCAGTAGAGCGTTGTTTTTGACCTCTCTAACCCACAGGGGGTTAGATTCGGCCTCTAAGCTTCGGTCTGCAACAAATTTCACCAAAATTTCCGAAATCTTCATCAACCAGAGCCTTCTTTATTACAATTGGCGTTCCAGCATGCCAAAGTTTCCTTCAAAAAGTCAATCTTCTTCGCGATAGTTAATTAAGGTTTAGTTAAGGGGTGTAAAAAATACCCTTATTATTCCTGTCAAAATCCCTCCTGTTTTAATTAACTAAAAATTAACACTAATCTTATAAAATGGAAATATTAGTTTGTTATAATTTCATTAAATAAAGGAGATTATAATGTCAATTACAGGATATACAGTATTAAGAAACCGGCTTAGTGATGCGAGTTTAGATGAGCTAGCTGTCCATTTTCCAGGAGAGGAGCATGTTGAAGGTGCTGAAGTTAATGATGATGGAAGCTTTAGTGTCGTGTTTAAACGTGCTGTAAGAGCAAGTGCCTCACGCAGTGGAACACCTCTACCAGGAGGGTTAGAGTTTGAGAGGACAATTAAAGGGAGAGTTTCATCTGATGGAGTCGAGCTAGCAGGGGTTTCTGCAACTTTTGGAATGTCTGTTTCAGTTCTTAAAGTTAGTTCTGCTGCGGATCGCAGACTTTCAGTTAGCGTCAAAAAAGGATGGCTTCCATCAGTTACAGCAACGGTCAATGTACAAGAAATTGTGCTTGCATGGGAAACAAGGGTGTAATAATGAGTATTCAATTTGGAGACAAATATGCCGAATTTCAACTAGCTGTCTTTGACAAAGCGCCTGAATTTTCAGCTATTTTTGCAAGGCTACCACAAGGTTTGACTGACTTTAGTTTTGATGCTGAAACAGGGGTCTTTTCAATGCACTATGCGAAGAAAATTGAGGGTCGAGTACTTGAAGATAATATAGAACTTCAAAATGTGAGTGTAATCTTTCATGAAAAAGTGACGGGAAAATGGGATTCAAAGAGTGCGACATTGCACTTTGATCATGGCTGTTTTGAAGTCGATGTTCCTCTGCTTAGACCAGCGATTCGGCGCATGAGTTGTAAGGACGGAGTGTTTGAAGTGACTGGACGTATTGGATATTCGTTAGTGGGGAAAGATGTAAGCTTTCAGAAAGAAGCAGTTGCGCTTAGTTTTATCAGTATTGTGTGGAATAGGGTGATGCCTGATAGTGAGGCGAGCTCTACAGAGGAAAGTGGCGCATCTTCAATAGAAGACACGCCACCAGCAACAGATTAGTAGTCCATTCCAGCGCCAGGCATAGCATGCGCTTTACTCTCTTCAGGAATATCAGCAATAATTGCTTCTGTTGTAAGCAACATAGCTGCAATTGAAGCTGCGCTTTCTAAAGCAGAGCGGGTGACTTTCATAGGATCTAATATCCCACTTTCAATCATATTTACATATTCATCAGTCAAGGCATTGTACCCTTCATTTGCAGGCAGTCCTAAGACTTTTTGCACAATGATTGAGCCTTCAAGCCCTGCGTTCTCTGCAATCTGACGTAGAGGAGCACTGAGTGATTTTTTGATCATCAAAGCGCCAATGCGTTGATCACCTTCCATCTCCTTGATAAGTGCATCAAGAGCAGGGATACAGCGAATAAGGGCTGTTCCACCACCAGGAAGGACTCCCTCTTCAACAGCTGCTTGTGTCGCATGCTGTGCATCGTCAACGCGATCTTTCTTCTCTTTCATCTCAATTTCAGTAGCAGCTCCAACGTGAATGACGGCAACACCACCAGAGAGCTTCGCTAAGCGCTCTTGTAGCTTCTCTTTGTCATAGTCTGAAGTGCACTGTTCGATTTGAGAAGAGAGCTGCTTACAGCGCTTCTCGATGGCTTCTTTAGCTCCACCACCTTCGATGACTGTTGTCTCTTCTTTCTTGACGACGATCTTTTTCGCTTTTCCAAGCATGTCAAGTGTGACAGATTCAAGCTTCATTCCAAGCTCTTCACTAACCAGCTGACCACCTGTTAGAATGGCGATATCCTCTAGGATTGCCTTGCGACGATCTCCAAAGCCTGGTGCTTTAACGGCGCACACTTTAAGTCCAGCACGAAGGCGGTTGACTACAAGTGTAGCAAGTGCTTCACCATCGACATCTTCAGCAATAATTAGAAGGGGTTTACCGCTCTCAGCAGCTGCTTGAAGCACTGGAAGAAACTCTTTCATTGCTGAAATTTTCTTCTCGTAGATCAAGATAAACGCATCTTCAAGAATCGCTTCTTGACTCTCTGGGTTTGTCATGAAGTATGAAGAGAGGTAGCCACGGTCAAAGTTCATCCCTTCAACAACATCAAGTGTTGTCTCAAAGCCTTTCGCTTCTTCCACAGTGATCGTGCCATTTTTTCCAACACGTTCCATCGCCTTAGCAATGATCTCACCAATCTCAGTGTCATTATTTGCTGAGATAGTCGCGACTTGCGCAATCTCTTTTTGATTCTTAACAGGCTTTGCAATTTTTTTCAGCTCAGCAACAACAGCTTTCACAGCTTTTTCAGCGCCGCGTTTGAGGTCCATTGGGTTTGCACCTGCAGTGACGTTGCGAAGTCCTTCACTATAGATAGCTTCAGCAAGCAGTGTCGCAGTTGTTGTCCCGTCACCAGCTTGGTCGGCAGTCTTGCTGGCCACTTCTTTGACCATCTGAGCGCCCATATTTTCATGCTTATCTTCAAGCTCAATCTCTTTGGCAACTGTCACACCATCTTTGGTGACTTGAGGAGCGCCAAATGATTTGTCGATCACAACATTCCGCCCTTTTGGGCCGAGAGTGACTTTTACTGCTGCAGAAAGTGTCTTCACTCCCTTGAGGATCTTTTGTCTTGCTTCTTCTTGGTATCTAATATCTTTTGCTGCCATAACAACAGGTCTCCTTTTTTATTCTACAATTGCAATGAGGTCATCAGAAGTGAGGATGATGAATTCTTCACCTTCGACAGTCACTTCTTGGCCTGTGTATTTTTCCATTAAAATTTTGTTTCCAACTGCGACAGGAAACGGCTTCTCACTCGTGCCAAGAGCAACGACTGTAGCAGTCTCTTGCTTTTTCTTAGCTGAGTCTGGAAGGATGATGCCTCCTTTTACGCTCTCTTCTGCTTCAAGTCTTTTGACTAGAACGCGATTGCCAAGGGGCTTCAATTTTGTCTGTAGGGCTTGATCACTCATCTGTGACTCCTTGTTTTGTTTTTCAAAGAGTCAGAGTACCAGATCAATGAATTTAATCCAATCAAAAATTAGCAGATCTTTGCTAAGAGTGCTAGATAGTGAGATCTTGTGATGTGCAAGAAGGCTCAAAACAGCATGTTATTACCTCAGAACCACACTATCTAAGTTATATAGCAAGTTTTTGAAATTCGGTAACAAGTGCGTCAAATCTACGCAGCGCTCCTTCAACAGGATGGGGAGTTGTCATATCGACCCCAGCTATTTTGAGTAGGTCGATTGGAAAAAGACTGCAACCACCATTAAGAAAGGAGAGGTAGTTATCACAGGCTTGCTCATCGCCAACAATGACTTTTTCCGCAAGTGTGATTGCTGCGCTGATACCAGTTGCATATTGAAAGACGTAGAAGTTGTAGTAAAAGTGGGGAATACGGGCCCATTCAATAGAGATTTCCTCGTCGATCACTGCATCTGGACCAAAGTAGTCGGCATTGAGTTTGGCATAGAGCTCTTTTAAGGTAGCAGGGGTCATTGGTTTGCCTTGCTCAACAAGCTCATGAATGGTGAGTTCAAACTCCGCAAACATGGTCTGTCTGAAGAAAGTAGCACGTAGATCTTCAATCTTCTCATTGATCAAGAAAAGGCGTTCCTCTTTTTGTGTCCGTTTTTCCAAAAGCAGATGCATCAGCAGCTCTTCATTAAAAGTTGAGGCAACCTCAGCAACAAAAATGGGATAATGAGAGTATTGATAGGGTTGAGTTTTGTGGCTCAAAAAGGAGTGCATGCTATGGCCTGCTTCATGGGCTAGCGTAAAGGTGTCACGTAAAATGCCACGGTAGTTCATGAGAATGTAGGGGAAGCTATCGTAACAGCCGCTTGAATAGGCCCCTGAGCGTTTATTGAGGTTTTCAAAACGATCGACCCAGCGTTGTTTTTTGAGGCCTTCTGCCAAGGTTTTTTGGTACTCTTTGCCAAGTGGTGCAACAGAGTCGATGATCAGGTCTTCGCTCTCATCATAAGTAAGTTGGATATCAACTTCTTGTACAAGTGGAACATACATGTCATAGAGATGCAGCTCATCGACCCCTAGAATCTGTTTACGTAAACTGACATAGCGGTGCAGTGAGGGGAGGTGTTCGCGGACAGTATTGATCAACGAGCGGTAGACAGATGTCGGAATGTTTTTTGGGAAGAGTGCAGCATCTAGGCTCGTAGAAAAGTTGCGTGCTTTGGCTTGAAAGACATGGTCTTGTACTTGGCCATAGAGCAGTTCAGCAAGGGTATTTTCGAAGGATTTGAATTTGCCATGCAACTGTTGGAAGGCATTTTTTCGAAGTATGCGGTCTGAAGAGCGCAGGTAGAGCTGGTAGAGGCCATGTGTAAGTTCAAGCTCGTTGCCCTCTCCATCTTGAATCTTGTCAAACTTTAGGTCGGCATTATTCAGTGCGCCAAACGCTTTTGAAGCGGCTTGTAGCGGCTTTCCAGCCATCGCAAGAAGCTCTTCTTTATCAGCTGAAAGAGTGTGAGGGCTCATGCGTACGATTTTTTCAATATGAAAACGATAAGGCTCAAGTTCTTGAGATTTGATATAGAGGTCAATGGTTTCTGCGGGCAGAGCAAGGAGTTCGGGTTCCAGCCATGCACCGGCCTGTTGAAAGTCGTAGAAAGTTGCCATTGCACGCTGGTAGGCATTTTTGGGGTCTTCTTCAGTGATCTCTTCGTCATGTCTAAGATGTGCGTAGGTGTAGACTTTGTCGAGTTTGCGCGCGATAGAAAAAAAGAGATCGAGCGCTTCGCGCGTGACAGCTGCACTTTCTGTGAGTCGGCCTCGATAGCTAGCGAGTTTTGACCAGTCGATTGTTGAAAATTCGCCTTCCCACGCATTGAGAGTTGGAAAGAGTGCTTCGACATTCCATTTGTCTTGCGGCTGAACTTGCTTACGTGTTTGTGTAGTCATATCTATCAATAGTGGATGTAAAATTTGTTTTGGGCGAGATCAAGCAGTGTTTCAACAGCTTGAGCTGCATCTTCTCCATTTGCTTCAATTTGAATGCGACTGCCACGTGTGGCAGCTAGAGTTAAAATCCCCAGTAGGGATTTTGCATTAACTGTTTGTTGTCGATAGACCAAGTTGATTTGCGCCTTGAATTTAGAAGCGCACTTCACCAATTCTGTCGAGGGGCGAGTATGTAAACCCTTGTCATTTAAGACAACGAAAAAACCCCGGCAGGTTAACTCTGAACTCGATTTGATGGTCATAGAAATGTGAACATAGCCGAATCGATAGACATGATCAATCTTTTTTTACTAATCAGCGTAAGCGATTGCTTTTTCAAGCACTTGGCGTGTGCAGTAAATCGGTGCATTGTAGATCAAAGCAAGCGTAATGCAATCGCTTGGGCGTGCGTCGATCTCAATGATGTGAATGACATTGTCCATTTTCTGCTCGATAAAGAGACGGGCAAAATAGATTGTGTCTTGCAAATCGTTGATCACAACTTGTTTAAGCGAAATCTCTAGACCATTGAATAGCTGATGGATAAGATCATGTGTGTAGGGGCGAGGCTTTTCAGATTTTGTGAGGTAGTTTTGCATCGCCTTGCCCGTTGCGGGCGCTGCATAGACAGCAAATTTTTTGTCATCTGTTCCAAGCACAACGCAAGCATAGGCACTAGATTGCATCAATTTGTCAAACTTAATGGGGATCAATTCATCTTCTATCATGCATTCCTCTCGCGAAATTCAACTCGCCCATCTTTGTATCCAACAAGTACTCTAACCGGGAGGTTAAAGAAAAGCCCGGTGTCAACAACGCCTGGTAGAAGGGTGAGAATTTGGTGGTCATTTTCTGGATTTGCAAATTGTTTGGGCTCATGGATATCGTAGATGTAGTTGCCATTGTCAGTGACATAGGTCTTGCCATCTTTCTCTCTTAGTTGTCCGCTATATCCACGATTATTAATCTTATGAATCGTAGCTGTGTAACCGAAGGAGAGGATCTCAACAGGCAGACCGAAGCAGCCGAGAGTCTCAACGAGTTTGCTCTCGTCTAGAATCACAACCATCTGTTTACTTGAGCTGGCAACAATTTTCTCTCGAACAAGAGCTCCTCCGCCCCCTTTGATCATCCGATTTTGGGGATCGATTTCATCCGCGCCATCGATCGTCAAATCGATTGTTGTGATGGTATTGATGTCTAAAACCTCAATACCACCTTTGCGGGCCATCTCAGAAGAGCGCTCTGATGAAGAGACTGCGCTGATTTTCAAGCCGTGCTGAACACGCTCAATCAAGCTATTGATGAAATACGACGCTGTTGAGCCAGTGCCAAGCCCGACTAACATGCCATCTTTGACAAGCTCAGCAGCTTTTTCACCGACGGCTTTTTTGAGTTCATCTTGTTGCAATTTCATTGTCCTATGATATAGTGCATCTTTTTTAGAGAGTCAAAAGGTATTTTTATGATTGCGCTAGAAGAGTTGACCCGATTCTTAGATAGTTATCTCGATCCAACTCAAATGGATGATTTTTGTCCTAATGGTCTGCAAGTTGAAGGGAAAAAAATGGTTTCAACACTTGCAACAGCTGTCAGCGCTAATCTTGAAACCATCGAGCGAGCAGTTGACGAGGGGATTGATGCTCTCATTGTTCATCATGGACTTTTTTGGAATCGCGACAAATATCAAGTTGTTGGCTCAAAGCAGAAGAAATTAAAAGCGCTTCTTGATCATGAAATTTCTTTGCTGAGTTATCATTTGCCTCTCGATGCCCACCAAGAAGTGGGAAATAATTGGCGCGCTGCAAAAGATTTGGGATGGCAAAACCTCGACGTTTTTTCTGTTGGAGTGGAAGGGCGATTTAAGCCTGTTTCAATCGAAACGTTTGTTCAGCAGATGGAGAAATTCTATGGACATCCTGCCGTGACTTCGTTGGGTGGAAAGTCAACAGTTGAAAGTGCAGCCCTAATTTCTGGTGGCGCATATAAGGAAATCATGGCAGCTGCAAAAGCTGGCGTAGATTGTTTCATTACGGGGAATTTTGATGAACCGGCTTGGAGTATGGCCCGTGAAGAGGGAATCAACTTTTTGGCACTAGGACATAGCGCTACAGAGAGGATTGGACCACTAGCTCTGAGTAGTTATCTCGAACAACACTTCCAGCTTCCTTGCCCATTTCTAGATATTAAGAATCCATTTTAGGCTGACCAAGCGTAATCTTACGATCACTCAAAGCACTCTTCGCAGCATCAGGAGCTTGAGCCAAAATGCGATGAGAAGTATCAGCGATATCTTGGTAGAGACCTTTTTTCATATCAGCAACCGCCGGATCTGCTGAGTCAACCCTTACAGTACGATCTTTCAGAGGAAGACGATCAGGTGCGCGAATATCGCGTGCTTCCAACGCTTTTTTTGCAGCATCAGCTAAATCTTGGGGAGAAACAACTTCATGTCGTTCCATGGCACGCTTCACAGCCTGCTCTTCACGTTGAAGGTATTTCTCCTTCATCTCAGCCCAATTTTCAGGCTCTCTGTGGATCGGGTCAATTTCAGCCATAATAAGCTCCTTTACAATTGCTTTCCCAAACGCCTATTATAGATAAATAGTTTTTTTGTGAAACAAGGAATATCAAAAATGAAAAATGTCCTTACATTACTGGAAGAGAGAGGGTTAATTGATGCTCTCACCAGCCATGACCTTGAAGAGGTCTTGGAAAAACCGTGCACAGTCTACGTCGGCTTCGATCCAACAGCCGATAGTTTGCACATTGGAAACCTGGTTGCAATCATGGGATTGGCCTGGCTTCAAAAGTTTGGACATCGTCCGATTGCCCTAGTTGGTGGAGCCACTGGAATGGTGGGTGATCCTTCAGGTAAAAGTGTTGAGCGCAACTTGCTCGATCATACGGCAATTGAATACAATCTCAAAGGAATCAGTCGCTCACTGCGGGCTGTTCTCAAAGATGTGACCGTTCTTAATAACTACGATTGGTTTTCTGAATTTCGCATGATCGATTTTTTGCGAGATGTGGGTAAGCACTTTCGGATGGGAACCATGCTTGCTAAAGAGAGCGTCAAAACGCGATTAGCTTCAGATGAAGGTCTCAGTTTTACAGAGTTTAGCTATCAATTGTTGCAAGGGTATGACTTCCTACATCTATACGATAACCATGAAGTTATTTTGCAAATGGGTGGAAGTGACCAGTGGGGAAATATTACAGCTGGAACTGAACTTGTGCGCAAGATGCGAGGTCAATCAGTCTATGGAATGACCTTCCCCTTATTAACAAGGAGCGATGGAAAAAAATTCGGTAAGAGTGAAGAGGGAACCATTTGGCTCAATAGCGATAGACTTTCGCCTTACGACTTTTATCAGTACTTCTATCGCATGCCTGATGCAGATGTTCCAAAAATGTTGAAGATGTTGACCTTCTTGGAATTAGAAGAAATTGAGCAGATCGTTGCAGATAAAATGCCAAATGGCATGCAAAAACGATTGGCTGAAGAAGTAACGCGTTTGGTACATGGAGAGGAGGGAGTGCGTGCAGCGCAAAAGATTACTGAGGCGGCAAAACCGGGCGCCGAGACCACTCTGAGCAAGGAAGTGCTCTCTGCACTTGCAACTGAACTGCCGAGCAAAACGCTTGGATTGAGTGATGTGATCGGCACAAAATTACTCGATCTTTACGTTGCTGTTGGCATGTTAACGAGTAAAGGAGAAGCACGCCGATTGATTGCAAATGGAGGTGCATATTTGAACAACAAAAAAGTGGTCGATGAGCACTTTGTGATCGAAAATAGCCATCTAATTGAGCAACAATTTCTTCTTTTGCAAGTTGGTAAAAAGAAGAAAATGGTAATTTCTATCGAGTGAAAAGTGTTTTTTTTGAAAAAATCGCTTGAACCGAATGTCACGATCGTTATTATACAGCTATAAATCAACTAAGTATGTTATCTCTCAAGGATAACCAGCTCAACTAGGGAGGAAATCGCAATGGCCACAATGACAAAGAAGAAGTTGATTACGACTATTTCACAAGACCACGGAATTCATCCGAATCATGTCCGTACTGTTATCCAAAACTTTTTGGATAAAATGACAGACGCGCTAGCTAATGGCGATCGTTTAGAATTTAGAGATTTTGGTGTGCTACAAGTTGTAGAAAGAAAGCCAAAAATTGGACGCAATCCGAAAAATGCATCTGTGCCTATTCACATTCCTGCACGCCGGGCTGTGAAATTCACACCAGGTAAAAAGATGCGCCGTTTAATCGAAAAGAGTAAATAGTAAGAACGTGAGCGGTCATGCCTGCACAGGAAACTTATCTCTCCTCACTGAGAGAATTATTGCAACAGGACAAGGCTGATCCCGATTTAGTCCGTCGATTAGGTGTTTCACCTTTCATTCAAGAGCATGAGCTTGCAAGAGCAAGCTATGCTCTTTTGTGTCAAAGGGAGGGGCTTAAGCCTCTCCCTCTGAAGCTTTCACAGACCACTTCTGGAGCAGTTCCCCTGTTTAGCCGAGGCTTTTTCCCTTGGGGAGGTTTGCCCTATCCAAAAGAGCACGCACAACTTGGCGTCCTGATCCAATCTCTTGGAGAAAAAGAGATTGCCCACAAGATGGGAGAGTGGCAGCGTGCAACACTTGACCACAACTCTCGTCCCATTACCTCACTTTTTAGTCAGGAAAAAGGAGGAAGTGATGCTCAACTTGAAGATGCCAATCGCGCTTTTTTTCAAACCTTTGAGCAATCACCTCAATTGCCCTCACACTTTGTCGATAAAAGCCTTGGGCTTGTAAGAAAGTGCTCTGAAGAGCAGACAGTTCTTTGTGTTGGCTCTGGATGTAAGAGTGGAATGGGAGCCTTCTTGAAAGGTGGGGGAGGGATTCTCAACTACGGTCCCCAAATCTCTTCAATTGGAGATTGTTCAGGCTTTGGGCTCGCAGGAAGAGCTCAGAACTTTCATACAGAAGAGGAGTTTTTCCTCTGCTATCAATGCCGCTTAGCAGCTCCACATGAGCGCAATACAGGCTTTCCAAACCTCCAAGACTCTGGATACAGCGCTCTTTGGATGTATACTCAACAAACCTTTCGAAATAACACTCTGTTGACCGATTGCCGCTTTGAAGGGCTCAGACCGCTCAGTGAAGTTTCATTTGTCTTCTTTGGAAAAGGAGAGGGGTGTGTCGTGGCAAAAAGTCACAGATTAACTCCTCGCTCCCTTGATCGTTATCAAGGGCCAGCTCAACCATTTGAAATCGAAGGAGTTTGTGTTGAAGCGCGCAAAGGACTTGGGCAGATGCAAATAATCCCCCTAGCTGGAGATGAGAGTTTTTGGGGAGCAGACTTTCTCATTGCCTTTCATGTAGAAGACAAGGAAATTCAGTTTACTCTGTCCAGTTGATACCACGGAATTGAAATTTCGTTGCGATCAAGATGATATCGATCAGCCACAAAATTCCGAATAATCCCCCAGTCACCAACTTCAAAATGCCAATCCACACATGCCCCATGATGAAGCGATCGATTCCAAGGGTTCCAAAGAAGATCGACATCAAAAGACAGAGCAGCCAATTTACATTACGAGGTTGTTCCATAAACCTTATTATAATCGAATTATCATAAAGGAGTCTTCTAAAACCTCTCACGTTGGATCTAGCACCGAGCTTTTAGCCAGACTGTCATTCTCGTCCTCACTAACTCACAAGGAGTTAGTATCTGTCTCCGAATTTAGTTCTGGCAAAAATATCGATACAATCTCCAATATGAGCGTTTTTAAGAGCCTCCTAAGGAGTCTACCCATGCGCGATCCACGTCTTCAAAAAATGGCACAAGTACTTGTAAATTACTCACTTGAAGTAAAAGACGGGGATTTAGTTTGGTTGATGTCGGAAATGGAAGGAATGCCACTGCATGAAGCGCTTTACGAGGAGCTGATCAAAGCTGGAGGGCATGTGATGAACACCTTTCTCGACTCTCGTTTTGATGAGATATTCTTCAAGTATGCATCAGACAAGCAGTTAGAGCGCGTCTGTCCAATGCTCATGCATAATACCGAGATTTGCAACAAGCGCATCAGGTTGATTGGCCCTTCGAATACGCGAGCACTTGCCAATGTAGACCCCAAAAAGCAGGCTTTGATGAGCAAAGCGCGTGGCCCACTGCTAGCCAAAATGATGGATCGCTCTGCTAAGGGAGAGGTTGATTGGGTTGTGACTCTCTGTCCAACGCAAGCAGGAGCTCAAGAGGCGAATAGCGGCCTTCTAGAGTATACAGATTTTGTGTTCAGAGCGGCGCATCTTGATGAAGAAGATCCAGTCGCCTTCTTGCGTGATACTGAGAAGAAGCAACAGAAAGTGATCGACTATCTTCAGGACAAAAAAGAGCTCCACTTCAAGACTCCTTTTGGAACAGATCTTCTTGTTAATGTTGAGGGGATGAAATGGATGAATTCGTGTGGCAAGCGAAACTTTCCAGATGGTGAGGTTTTTACAGGTCCTAATCTCAATGCGGCTGACGGGGGAGTCAATGGGGTTGTGAAGTATACTTTCCCAGCGATCTGGCAAAATACGCTAGTTGAAGAGGTTGAGCTTACCTTCGAAAAGGGCGTTGTTGTCAAGGCGACAGCCTCTAAGAACCAAGACTTCTTGCGCGCTATTTTGCAACAAGATGAAGGGGCATCACGCCTTGGTGAAATCGCCATTGGCACCAACTACAAGATTGATACATTCACCCAAAATATCCTATTCGATGAGAAGATCGGAGGGACTTTCCACGCAGCTCTTGGGGCAGGCTATCCAGAGACTGGTAATTGTAACAAATCGAGCCTCCACTGGGATATGATCTGTGATCTTCGAGATGGAGGCACCATTGAAGCGGATGGCGATGTTTTTTCCAAAGATGGAGCGTTTCTTTCCAAGGATTGGCCTCAAAAATCTCGCTGAAAAAAGCTAGCATCTTTGCAAATCCTCCAACGTTGATAGTTGAGCTTTTCCATGAAGTGTTGCAAGAAGCTACGATTCAGGGACATTTTAAAAAGGTTGTGTTTGCAATCTATTGCCCAAAAACCAGCGAAGAGGCAAACTACCAGGCTTTCCAGGAGAAGTTTGGTGGTTGCACAAGTTAGTCGCTGTTTTCAGCGTTGTGAAGAGTTAGGGATTTCGAAAGAGCAATTAAAAGTGACCGCAGTTGCAATCCCATTGATTGTAGGGGTTGCCGCTTTCATTTTTGGTGGCATGCACTTTATCAACATTTGGGGAAGCCCCACAGGCATTGGTCTCATGGCTGGTGGCTTGTCAGCGATTGCGATTGACGGTTTGATTGCCGCCTATGTTTTTCGCGAACAATCAAGTGAAGAACCTTCTCAATCGCGTAGATCCTCCAGGAGTAGTACAGATGAGAGTCCGTCGCGTGCGCGTACACTCGATTTAACTGGGGAGTATGGCAGCACTTCTAAAGGGGTTACAGCATCTCATACACCAAGAAGAAATTTATCAGGCTGTAGAGCAACAGTTAGGCAGCCAGAATGGTTATTTAATGCTCCTGCACCGAATTCACCTTTTAAGCGTCATGTTTCTGCTGAGGGAGTTGACGAAGCTTCAGATGAAGAAGTGGTTGAGGAAGTTGACGAAGCTTCAGGTAGAGAAGAAGAGCCTCTACAACCAGCTGTGCCTGTTCCTATAGAGAATCTTTTTATGAGTGGAAATGGACTTGCTCGCGTGTTGACGGGAGCTAAGAAGTCAGGGGAACCTTTCAAGGAAGAACTAGCAAGCGTGAAAATCACTTCAGCGTCTGTTTTAACAACGATTGGAACATATTCAACGATTTTTGAAGAGCGAGAGGGAGATCAGTTGACACTCCTTCTTGAATTATTAGCAGATGATGTTCATACCGTTCCCTGTGGAATTAATATAGCGCATCGTACAGTGATTGGAGGAGGCGTCAGGCGTGGTGGGAAAGGTAACGAAGAGGAGCTTTGCCGTCGTACGAATCTTTATGTTGATTTACAGCGTATAACTTATCCTTTGGATTCATTAGATATTATCTATCATCCTAAAATTCGTATCTTACGCGAAATAACTAGCTATGAAGAGATTACTAATCCTCAGCAAGTGGCATTTGTTTCTGTTGTCACCCCTGAGGAGGATGGAATGTTAATGATATTGAGTACACTCGTAACAAATAATCATCGCAACATCATTTTACGAGGGAAAAAAGGAGATTATCCGATGCTTGAGGAGAATGAATTTAGGGGGCAGTTTCGCAAAGTCATCTTCATTCCGAACACAGGCCAAACGAACAGATCTGGTAAGTTGTAAGGATATTGATGAAGGCGACTGTAAAAATGGCATAGAACGCCAGATGGCACCACCAGTTCATTGCTTTTGACTCTATCTTACTGTTGAAGATAAGCATGAGAAGTGCATTGTAAATGATCGACGTCCCAAAAATAATGAATGACCAGGTGTAGAGACTCAGACCCCAAAATGGAATCCCAAACGTGGGAAAGTTCGGACACGCATGCAGAGCCATCTGTCTAAGGGCAATAAATCCTCCAAAAACAGCAAACAAAATAGCTAGGGCATAATGCGCCTTTTGAATGCCAAAGCGCAAGTTAAGTAGAACACTTGCTGCGACTCCTAACATCCCGATGCGCTGTAATAAGCAGAGAGGGCAGGGAACTTCGTGGTTAAAGATCTGCAAGTAGAGCGCTCCAAACAAGATTCCAGATAGAATAAGCGCCTCTAGGGCATTGAGGTTTTTCTCTGTCATAGATCGACTCGCAGAGTATCTGTCATGTGATGCCACAGAACTAGGGTTGAAAGAACAAGACCTATGATCAACAGGAGGATAGTCCAGGAACGTTGTTTGCAGTAGAGAGTTGCTATCGAGCTGGAGAAAAGCAGAAAGAGAAATGCCATAAGCTCTTTGTAAAAAAACTTAGGCCTTTTGGGCAAGTGCCTTTTTTGCTAGCCACTTGTTGACAAAGATAAAGAAGAGTATTCCTGTTCCCCACTGAAAAACAATGGTTCCAAGGCTATAGACATGGAAAGGATTCCACCAGCGGCCATCTTGCATCTCACTGATACTTTGGTAAAAATACCAAGCAATTAGAACAATTCCCTGAAATGGAATAAGATAGCGGATCATAAAGTTGTAGATTTTGCCAACTTTGAAGTCGTTATTCGAGCTGTTAACAGCTTCGATGCGAAAGCGATTGACTCCATAGCGAATGACTCCAAAAGCAATGAATAGACCATTGAGCACAAGGCCGAGGCTCCAGACGCTATCTTGATTCTCTAAAAAGGCCATATTGAGTGCTGATGGGGCGCCAAATACAAGGGCTAGAAAGGCAATCGAGAGAATAGCCTGTTTGTGTGATAGGCCCATTTCATAGAGGGCTTTGGCAGAGAGTTGAATCATAGAGATCATTGAACTGAGAGCTCCTAATGCAAAAGCGAGGAAAAAGAGAGTAGCAAATAGAGTTTGGAGCAGTGAGCCACCAGGTAGAGAAGAGAAAAGTGTGGGGAGATAGATGAATGTTAAACCTGTGTTTGTGCTTGCTTCACCTGATGTGAGTGATTCCAAGCCCATATAGCTTTCAAAAGCAAAGGCTGCACCAAAAATAATAACGCCCATGATAATTGAGACGCCGTTGTTAGCAAGAGCAGTGAGGCAACCGTTTGCGTTAATGCTTTCGTTTTTCCGCGCATAGTTGGCATAGACAAGGAGTAGGCCCCATCCAGCTCCTGTATCCCAAGCGTTTTGGGTGAGCGCCTCAATCCAAATGCGGTAGTGGAGTAGGTCTGATAGGTGAGGTGTAAAGAAGTAGGCAAGTCCCTTGGAAGCCCCAGGTAGGGTAACGGCTCGTACTGCGATAATCAGGATCATTCCAATCAGTGCAGGCACAAGGATAGTATTTGTTTTTTCAATGCCTTTGGCAACACCTCTATAGATGACAAAGCAGCCTAAAAAGAGGGCGAGGATATGGAAAAATAGGGGTTGTAGGCTATGGGTATAGTTATCCCATAGGAGTTGGTAGTCGGCAGTTTTTGTGAGCAGGCCGCTGAGACTATAAAAGAAGTAGCGAAAGCCCCAGCCAACAACAACTGAGTAGTAAAACAAAATTCCAGAGGTGACAAGGGCAATAAAAGCCCCCATCCAGGCAAATTTAGGCCCCGCAGTCTCAGTAAGAGCTCCAACTGGGGCTTTCCGAGTGAGTTTTCCCATGGCCAATTCTGTGATAATAAGGGGAATTGACCAAATAAAAAGAAAGATAGCCCAAGGGATGAGAAAGGAACCTCCACCATTTTGAGCGACAATGCGCGAAAAACGCCAGATGTTTCCAGCCCCGATGGCAATCCCTACTAGTGAGAGAATAAAGCCAAGGCGAGATGTAAAAAAGTCTTTTGAATGTTTCATGGTTAAAGGTGGATTGTAACACGCCCATTCTTTTTTTTTAACCCTAAGAAATTTTTGAAAAATGTACACATCGAATCTAGATTCAAATTCAGAACTAAGTTGTGGTGTAAATTTCATTGAAATCTCTAAAAACTGTGTTTTTCAGAGATTCCTTGACTTTGACCTCTCTTACGGGGTATAAACTTCTTTACGAAACCTCTAATGCACGTAAGTTTCGCAGCTTTAGCGCAATTTGCACTCATCAGAGGCTTCTTACTAACATGAGGATGTGTTGAAAAAAGAAGAGATCATTATAGCCCCTTCAATTTTATCAGGGGACTTTGGGTATCTAGCAGATGAAGCAAAACGTCTTGAACAGGCTGGAGCCGATTGCATTCATATCGACATCATGGATGGAAATTTTGTGCCGAATTTGACTCTTGGGCCAAAAGCTGTTGGAGCTATCAATAAGGCAACAGATCTATTTTTAGACGTGCATATCATGATCTATAACCCCTATGAGTTTGTCGAGCGTTTTGCAGAGATGGGGGCTGATCGTCTCACGTTTCATTTTGAAGCGACTGAAGATGTCGAAAATATCCTTGCATATATCCGTAAATGCAATATGCAAGCGGGTCTTGCTTTCCGTCCTGAAACGTCTGTAGAGTTGGTCTTAAAATATTTAGATCGTGCCGATCTGATTTTGATGATGACAGTTCCACCAGGGTTTGGTGGGCAGAAGTTTATGCCTGAGATCTTGGACAAAATCCGCTTTGTGCGCGATGCCTGCGAGAAATTGAAGATTGAACATTTTCCAATTCAAGTTGATGGTGGGATTGATGCTGAGACAGCGCCACTCTGCCTCGATGCGGGAGCCAATGTTTTAGTGGCCGGTACTTACTTGTTTAAAGAGGCGCCATCGCTAGAAGAGGGGATTGAAATACTACGAGGATTTGGTGAATAAAATGGTTTCGAGCAATCAAATTGCCCCAGGAATGATTCTGTCTGTTGACAAGAAGCTCTATCGGGTTGAATCAAGCGTTAAAGTTACTTTGGCTAAGGGTCAGCCCTTTATCAAGACAAAGCTGCGTGATTTATCGACTAACAAAGAGAGCGAGAAAAATTTCAAGCTTGGGCAAGATGTCAATGAAGTTTCCCTTGAAGAGCGAAAATTGGAATACCTCTATTTGGAAGGGAAAAGCTACCTTTTCCTCGACATTGGAAATTTAGAGCAAGTGCTCGTTCCTGCGAACGTAATTGGAGATAATGCAAACTTTTTGAAAGAGGGTATTGAGCTCGATGCAACTTTTTATGGAGAGACGATCTTTTCTGTTGAACTTCCCCAATTTTTAGAATTGATGGTTTCAAAAGCAGACTCTGTCGAAGAGGGTGCAGCGATGGCAAATACCACCAAGCAGATTGTTTTAGAAACAGGTGCCACTGTTGATGTGCCCCCTTTTATCGAAGCGGGTGATGTGATTAAAGTAGATACAAGAAGTAGTGAATACATTCAGCGGGTTTAAAAAAGTATGAATACAAAAGAGATTGAAGAGCTCATGGAAGCGATGGAACGCCATCAAGTGAGTAAACTAGGCATTAAGAAAAAAGACTTTGAGGTCCTCTTGGAAAAAGGGGGAGCTTGTGCTCAGCCACAACCAGCGCCTATGGTTCATCATCAGCCAGTGCAAGCAGCTGCTAAAGCTGCAGAGCCGCCCAAACAGGAGCCAGAGGGGAGATTTATCACTTCACCAATCGTTGGGACTTTTTATGCGGCCTCTTCTCCTGAAGATGCACCATATGTAAACGTGGGTGATAGTGTGAGTGAAGAGGATGTCGTCTGTATTATCGAGGCAATGAAAGTAATGAATGAGGTGAAAGCCGACTTGAAAGGCTCAGTTGTTGAGGTTCTTGTCAAAAGCGGGGATCCTGTTGAATTTGGAACGAAACTTTTCCGGGTAACATGAAAAAAGTCTTAATTGCCAATCGTGGAGAAATCGCTGTTCGCATCATTCGTGCTTGCCACGACTTGGGTTTGCAGACAGTAGCAGTCTATTCAGAAGCTGATAGTGAAGCACTCCATGTACTCTTTGCTGATGAAGCCGTTTGTATTGGACAGCCGCAGGCCGCGCGCTCCTATCTGAAGGTCTCAAATATCCTTTCAGCGTGTGAAATTACGGGTGCCGATGCGATTCACCCTGGTTATGGCTTTTTAAGTGAGAATGCAAATTTCGCCTCCATCTGTGAAAGCTGTGGGCTCAACTTTATTGGCCCCTCGCCAAAATCGATTTCAAAGCTTGGTGACAAGGCAAATGCTAAGGCGATTGCAAAGCAAGCAAAATGTCCTGTAATTCCAGGTTCTGATGGAATTGTTTCTGATCTTGATGAAGCATTGAAAGTGAGCAAAAAAATCGGATTCCCAATTTTCATCAAAGCTGTTGCTGGCGGGGGTGGCAAGGGAATCCGCATTGCGCACAACAAGGATGAATTTCAGCGTCTATTTTCTGCAGCACGTGCTGAAGCAGAGGTGAACTTTAATAATCCAGATGTTTACCTAGAGAAAATGATTGAACAACCTCGTCATATTGAGGTTCAGATTTTAGGTGACAAACTAGGCAACTACGTCCACTTAGGCGAACGGGATTGCAGCTTGCAGCGCCGCCGTCAAAAGTTGATCGAAGAGGCACCGAGCCCTATCCTTTCTGCTGATTTGCGTAAGAAAATGGGACAGGCAGCCGTCAATATTGCCAAAGCAGCAAAATACTTTTCTGCTGGTACAGTGGAGTTTTTGCTCGATAAGAATAAAAACTTCTATTTCATGGAGATGAATACACGTATTCAAGTGGAACATACGATCACAGAAGAGCTTACGGGTGTTGATTTGGTCCAAGAGCAGCTACGAATTGCGCGTGGCGAGAAGTTGAAGTTCAAGCAGAAAGATATTCGTTTTGAAGGTCACGTTATTCAGTGTCGCATTAATGCTGAAAATCCTGCTAACAATTTTAGTCCATCTCCGGGACATCTCGAATACTACTTACCACCTGGTGGTCCGCATGTACGCGTCGACAGCTCGTGTTATGCTGGTTATAAGATTCCTCCCCACTACGATTCGATGATTGCCAAGTTGATTGTAAAGGGAAAGGATCGTGAAGAGGCGATTGCAATCACTAAGCGTGCATTGCAAGAGTTTCATATTGGAGGCGTTCACTCAACAATTCCTTTTCATCAATACATGATGAATAAGAAAGAGTTCCACGAGTCAAAATACGACATTAAGTATGTCGATGAGTTGATTGACTCAGGATGTCAATTCAAGTAATACCATTTCGCAAAGATGCTGTACTAGCTGACTCGAGTTTGTGGGTTTATTTAGCTAATTTTGGGGAACGGAGCATCAGATTTCTAAGGTAAGGAACAAGGCCACAAGCGGCATTGACAATGCTTACCCAGTCAAGAATGCGGACGAAATAGCTTAGGGCAACCAGACTCCCGATAATGCTCAAGATCCAAAATGAAGGGTTAAGCTCACTCCTTCCACTTTTTTCAGTCTGCCACCACTGTAGCCAAAAACGACTTCCAAATAGGAAGCTTCCGACAATTCCAATGAGATGCCAGTAGAGGGGAATTGGACCTAAATTTCCATGAGTGAGCCCAAAAGGGGTATCGATCCATGGGGCATTGGGTGCAAACGTCGTTTTTTGGATGCCATAGGCAATTGAGGTGCTAATCACTAGGAAGGCAAGCAATGAGCAGGCAGCCTTAAACGAGTAAGGCGCTGAGCGCGCTTGTAGGTAGTTCAAATTACGCCATGAGATAAAGCCATTGACCACCTGGATCAACATCAAAGGATATTGTAGCTGCAAAAAATAGTGCACTGCTAGTAGGACATTTCCGATGATCGAAAGGCGCCAGAAAAGAGCAGAGACATATGACTCTTTTTTGCGTTCACTTTGGATCCATTGGATAAAAAAACGGAGGCCAAAAAACAGAGAGGGGAGAAATCCTAAAAGGTAGAGACTCATGGTTTGATTTGTGCAGGCAAGCTCATCTGTGGAATATTTGGCGTAGATTGCACATGTAGTGTTGTTGTTGGATAAGCAATTTCAGCTTTATGTTTTGCAATAATTTCAGAAGCTTTTAAAAGAACATCTTCTTTTACAATGAGGAAATTTTTGTAGTCCGTAGCTTTCGTGAACATATGAAGCAAGATGTCAAGAGAGGATGGACCAAAGTTATGGAAATTCACATAAAGCGCTTGCTTCGAGGCAATGCCAGGATGGTTCATCACCATTTCCCTGATCTCGTTGACTATTGGCTCAATTTGCTTGATATCATCGTAGCGAATGCCAACAAATTCACGAATACGGCGATGTGACATACGAGAGACATTGAGAATTGTAATTGTTGAAAATAGAGAGTTTGGAACATAGATAGGTTGCTTTTCCAAATTTCGAATACGTGTCAATCTCCATCCAATATGCTCAACAAACCCTTCGATTTCACGATCAGAAGAGCGGATACGATCTCCGATTTTGAAAGGGCGATCCCAGTAGAGCATAAAAGCCCCAAAGAAGTTAGCCAGCATATCCTTGGCTGCAAAACCAATCGCAATGCCTCCAACCCCTCCAAAAGCGAGGATTCCAGAGAGGCTGAAATCGAGAGTCTGCAAAATCGAGAGTCCAGATACAATCATGACTGCAATACGCAGGATTTTACCAATGGCATCCGATGTTGTACGATCACCAGGCAGTGAGTTTTCAACCTTTTTAATCAGGCGGATGAAAAACCATGTAAGCGAGACAATTACACCAAGCTTGCGTGCCAATATGAGCATTGGGAAAACTACGACAGTTTGCGCAGCAAACGTGAGCGCCACAATCCAACTCAATAATGAAAGAGGAACGCTTAGAGCCCCTAAAAAGGCATACCGGAGACGATCTGTCTGGTCAGCCTTTTTCAGGAGACGAGAACAAATAGTTCTTTGAATAAAGTCAAAGACTAGTGTGGCACCTAAGATGATGCCTGCTTGATAAAAGCTTTCAATCCATGCGATCATGCAACTATTATACCATTTATTTGTTTGAATTCAAACAATCATATTATCAAATAAATATTTTAACTCATGCCCTTTTCTGGACGCCAAGTAAAAAATTTAGTTTTCCTGCTTAGCTATTTTCAACTTGAATGTCAAAAAAGCTGAGCATGGACAGGGCCTCCATTGGAGAGAAGTGGGCTTTTTTCAACGTGTTGGTCAACGGGTTGATGGAGTAGTTGATCGCGCCACGAAAGTCGGCCTGCGTGAGATCACAATGGTGAAAAAATGTCTCAGATAGATCTGCCTGGCTAAAGTTAGCTTTCATCAATTGTGTTTGATTGAAGTGGCACTCTTTGAGCTTACAAGCTTGGAAATAGGCCTGCTTCATTTTCATTTCAGAGAAGTTACAACTGAGCAAAATGCTCTTTTCACACCGTATTGAGAAAAACTTTCTCTCACAGGTATGAAAACCAAGGCCAACTAGCTTACACTCTTTGAATGTGACACCTTGAAAGCGAGCGCCCTCAATATTGACTAAGTTCAGATTGGAATTGATAAAGGTACAGTCACAAAACTGGACTTGGCGAGCAGAGTCAAACTGGCATGCATCAAACGTGCAGTTTACAAAGATCTGGGGGCACTTCTTGAAATGCTCACCCTTATAACTTTTGTCCGACAGAGTGGAAGGTTCTTGCGACATTTTGCTTTACTCGGAATTTATTGAGTTTAGAAAATTCAGAATTTCATCGGCTAGTTCTTCAGGAGTTGACTCAGCAGTATTCAACTCTAGATCGTATGGAACATTTTGGTGACAACTATGATAATGACTTCTGGCATGGCCAACTGGGGAAGTCCCTCTTGCCTTTTCTCGTTTTTCTATAATGTCAAGCGGGGCAAAAACACCAATCCAATAAACTTTCTGCCCTTTAAGGCTTGTGATTAGGTCATCCAAATACTCATCTTTATAGAGAATGTAATCCACGATCAGATGGTTGCCAGCTTGAGCGTAGGCAGCGATAGAACGATGCATTCCTTTCATGACACGATCTCCTGCAGGTCCAATCTGCAAGAGAACAGTTGAAATTCCATTTGCATCTTGTTCAAACGTTACTCCACGAATGTACTCTCCAAGCGGAGTCTCTTGATCTAATTGTTTTGCTTCCCCAAGACATGAGATATCAAGCTCTGGCAGTAGCTCATCAAAAAACGAATCCATGCCAATACGTAAAAAGAGACAACTTGCCTTTTTTTGAAGAGCCTTTTGAATACTTGTTTTTCCAGAAGAGGAGGGCCCATTCAGAATAAGAACGGTTCCCTTGTTTTCTACAGACTGTGCCATACATACCTCTGTGGATAATAATAAAATCAGTAAAAGTAGCAAATGTTTCTGCAGATCTAAGGCCCATCCTTAAATTTTTTGTCCGATACAGTGGAAGGTTCGTGCGACATTTTGATTCATTGTTTTGAAGTTAAATTGCTCAAACCATTGGATGTTAAAACTCCTAAGCAATTCCATAATCCACTCTGTTGTGTGATGCCTCACAGTGAGCTGCTCACTCGTCGTATAAATCCCATCTTCTCGATAGTTATAGCGAGGATGATCTGAGATCATAAAATCCGAGAGATAGAGTACACCACGAGGTTTCAAGATCCGCATAATCTCTTGGATGAGGGCCATCTGTTCCTGTTTATCGATAATTGTGCAGAGAATTGTTGAGAGAATCACGCAGTCATAATTTTTAGTTGGAATTAGACCACTCTTAGGAAGATGAACGAGTTCTAGGTGAGGCGAGGTTTGATGACCGCGCTTAATCATGTTCTCAGCAAAATCGAAACCAATCAGATTCTGATAACCCTCTTCATGAAGAAACTTAAGTAGACGGCCATAGCCACAGCCATACTCGACGATTTTTGAGTCATGCTCAAGAAAAGGTGAGAGCTTTTCAAGATAGAGCGGATCTTCAAAATCTTTTGTCGAACCAATTTCATTCCAATAGAGTTGAGCGTCCATCATTTTCTCGAAGTTGCAACTAAATCAATTCGTTTGAGTGAGAAATAGACAAATCCATCAGGATCTACTTCGTCTGGACGAATGGTTAAATAGCGGTTTGCTAAAGAGCAACAAAACTCTCGACGATCTTCTTTTGGGATATTCCAGTTTGCTGCAAGCGTTCCTTCAAACCAATCAATCATTTCAGCTTTTGAACTGAAGGGAAAGCGAGATTCGACAACTTCGAAATGTGTCACATCAAAACCTGCATCGCTAACAACTTGGTGCATCTGTTGTGAGTCTCGCATCTGTAGGGAGCCTGAAGTAGGAGCAGGCATTTGCCATCCTCTTGCACTCATTTCATCAGAGACAGCTCTAAAGAAGTCAGGGTTCTTTCCAATTGGAAGTGTCATGACCAAATGTCCTCCAGGCTTCATCTCTGCGTTGATGTTCGTTAAAACAGTCGAAGGGTTGGGAATGAGGTGAAAAACACAAAAAGCAGTCACCAAATCAAATTTTTCAGGGAAAGTCACTTGAGAAAAATCAATGTCTGCCGACTCCTGAAAAAGCAGATTTTTGTAGGGAAACATTTTAGTGGCATAACTGACCATCTCACTTGAAAGATCCACGCCCACCACGTTTCCTTTAGGCGCCATGAATGAGAGAAGTGCAGAGAGTTTTCCATCTCCAGATCCGAAATCCAAAATGGTTTCATTGCCTTTCACATGGTAGTGGGAAAGAGCTTCCCAGGCCCATTGAGTTTGTAGTTCTGAGTTGTGAAAGTAGAGATTAACAAGCTCTCGAGAGTTCCAACCCAAATCCTTGTCTTTCAAAGACCAATCTTCACCACAAAGGCTTGTGCATAGAAGTAGCACTAAGAGAATATGTTTCATAAAAAACCTCAAATTTTTAACAAATCTGTAGTAGCCTAGCGACTGCAAAGAAATATGTATAGAAAATTGTGTAGGCACAAAGAGTGTGTAATTTATCTAAACTCAATTAAAAGTACTAGCTGATGTATCCGCTATGAGCTCTTTTGCAGATGGGCTATATTTTCCATCTAAATGTTGAGATAAAAAGAGCTCTACCTGATTCAAATACATCAGTTTGTTAGAAAAGTTAGCAAATCGATGCCCTTCATCGGGAAACAAAATGTAGGTTACATCCTTATGGTTTTTCTTCATACTCTCATAAATCTGCCTAGATTCATTTTCTGCAACAACATGGTCATTTTTTCCATGAACTAGGAGTAGGGGGGCTGTAATTTTATCGAGATAATTCAATGGTGAGCATTTTTCCAAATATTCAGCACCTGCTTCATCCTCAGGATCGCCTCCCATGCTAGTAATAAAGGCTTGTTTTGTAAAAAACATCGTCTTATCGGCTAAAGGCTTAGCAGTAAATTCCCAAAAATCAGGAACGCTACCTAAAACAGTTTTTAAGTTAGAGGGACCACAAATTGCAGCACAGCAAGTAAAATAATCAGGTGAAAATGTAAGGGAAGCAAGAGACTCATATCCTCCATAGCTTTCACCAAAAATAGCAAGCTTTCCTTTAGCCGTAATACCTTTGGTTATGCAAGCCTCTGTAGCATCAATTACATCTAAGTGAGCTTTCCCACCCCACTGTCCATTTCCAGCATTCACAAATGCTTTTCCAAACCCAGAAGAAAGGCGAAAATTCACACTTAAGACAGCATATCCACAGCTTGCTAGCCATTGATGATAACGGTTAAACTCAAATTTATCCCTAACTTTGAAAGGACCCCCATGAGGAACCACTACAAGAGGCAATGGAGAGTCAACATGCCCACTCTTATCATGCTCTTTGGGCAAAGTGTAATAACAAACAAGCTTCTCTCCATCTCGAGCTGTAGCAACCATTTCATACATTTTCGAAAAATCTTCACCAGATCGAGCTTCGGCTCCATAAGGTGCAAGTAGCGTTAATGTAGACGTCTCTTTGTGATAAACCCAGAAATGTTCTCCTTTATCAGGTATGCTACTTGATACAATCCATATTTTGTCGTCTTCACTTTGGCTGAGAAGCTCAAAATTACTACCAACTTTGTCCTCTAAGAAACGGATATCTTTTTCGATAGAAGAGTCTAAAATATGCCACTTCTTTTGAGTATAATAAGAAGCATAAGCTTTTGGCTTTCCATCAACAAATATAACTTCATCTACATCACTGAAAGTTTGCCCACCTAGTACGTTTTCTTTGTAGGGGAGCGCCATGCTTTTTTTTGTTAGCTGATTTGTGTTGGAAAACCTATTGTCCAAAAAATAGAGTGTATCTGCTTCACTATTACAGGAAATAAACTCCGTTTGAAAAGCTTCTTTAGAAGTCAATTCCATGAAAACTTCATTATTAGATGTTAAAACGGTCCAAGAGCCATCATTGTTAATTTTCATTTTCAAGATGAGTTCTAAGTCATCGCTGACAAGAAACTTTGCAAACATTTCATTCTCAAATAGAAGAGTTATATCCCCAGAGTTTAAGTCGAGGATATAGAGGTCGTGAAAGTGGGGGTTTCTGTGATTCAGCCCTATAGCTGCTTTATTTTCTTTTGAGCTTAGTTTAATAACTTTTGCGTTTACGTTAGAAAATTTCTCTGTGTAGGAAGTCTGTTTTTTTGATTGAATATCAAATCCGTGCAAGTTCAATTGCCCGGTTCCATTTTCATCTTTAAGTACGAGTACTTTTTGACTATCTGCTGACCAAAAAAAATGGATGATTTCAGGAGTTTTGAAGAAGGTTAGCTTTTGAGGCGCAGAGGGACCCTCCTCGATTGTATAAATTGAGACATTTGGGATACCCAATTGATCCGCTCCGACCTGAGCGATTAGTTTTCCATCTGGACTTACTTTTGCTGAGATAAAAATGGGGGCGCGACAGATCACTTCTTTTGAAGTTTCTGCGAAGGTATTTTTTGCTCTTTTCTCTTCCATAACACTACTGAAAAAATAGTTTGTTTCTTGTTCCTCACGAAAGTCAACTGATTGGCTTTCTCTCTCTCAGGACATAAGTGGGCGATAGTCAACTGAAGCCCAATGTTCGATAACCTGCTCTCCCTTAAAACGGAAACAGGTTAGGCCATGAAAAACAACCTTTTTTCCTGTAGGAGCGATATCTCTAATCGAACCAGTTAAAGTGCCATTGATTCGCCAGTGTACAACGATTAAATCATCTTCTTTGCTAGTACATAGTGGGGTGATTTGGGCATCAGGTAGAGCGTTAAGCCACTTCTTTGCAAGTGAGACTACAGCATCCCCACCTTTTAAAGGGCCATCTTTACTATGAATAAGCGCATCTTTTGAATAGATTCCCCCGACAGCATCCCAGTCACGTTGATTATATCCTTCAAACCAGCAACGTAGTATTGTTTCTTTCATTTTCACTTCTTGTCCTCAACGAAAGCCAAGGGTTTTGATTCGTCTACTGAAATAGTGGAATCTCGAAAATTTGATGAGCTGACAACTTTTCTTCCACTCTCGTCTTCCAATTCTTTACGGGCATTCCCAGCAATTTTTCCACCAGCTCTTGCTGCATCTCGGTTTTCTTCAAACCCTTGAGTATCTTTTTGAACTGCGATTTCAGTTGTAGAGGCTTCACCTAGCATACTAAAAATAAGCTCTAGGTCTGTCATATGGTCACGTAGATTTTCGCTTTTCAAGCTTTTCAATTTTTTATGTTCTGAAGGCTTTAAACCGAAAGCTGCTTCAGATATTTCAGCCGTCAAGATGGCATATTCCTTCTGCTCTTTGATCCCTCTTTGTTCCCACTCATTAGTTAGTTGCTCGCGGATGGCGATACCGCGCATCCTTTTCTCAATCCAATCGTCAGGGTAACCTTTGGCTTTGTAAAGTGCGCGCGTTCGCTTGGTAGCAAGCTCAGGATCCTCGATTTCTTGAATTCTTTCATATCCAACTTTAGCCAGCCACCTCTTGAATGGCTCTGCTTTCAGTGAAGGAATAGATTGGATAACGCGAAAAATACCCTCAGTGTTAGCGCAATTGAGTTTTTGCGCTCCCCCTGGAGTTTCGACAGGAAGGGGGGTGACAATTTGTCCCCACCCTTCAGCAAGAGAGGAATCCCGTTGTCTCATTTTCTTGATGTAGTCAGTAGAATTTGTTGTATCGGTCAGTGCCTCAACGATATCCCTTACAACAAACCACCACTCGTCATTAAAAATGACTTTGCGTATTTTTTTCCCTTTAAAAACAGCTATTTTGGAAGTTGCATCAATTTTCACGTTGCTCGGGGTGGGACTCGAACCCACACGCTCAAAAGAGCAAGGGATTTTAAGTCCCTTGTGTCTACCATTTCACCACCCGAGCGAATGAGACAGTCTAAAGATAAGGAGGGTTAATCGTCAAGAAGCCTCTGAAAAATGTCCATATTGGAGATAGTGTCGAGATTTTTGTCAGAACTAAATTCGGAGCCTGACGCTAACCCCTTGTGGGTTAGTGAAGGCGAGAATAATGTTCTGACAAAAATCTCGATGCTAGTCCGATGTGAGCGTTTTTCAGAGGCTTCTCAACTTTCATCTTGAGGGCCAAGCTCAAATGTCAACCCTTCACCACGTTGTTTGTGATGCTCTTCAATCTTCTTAACAACTAAATCTGGATCATCAGTTATCGTG
Source organism: uncultured Chlamydiaceae bacterium (assembly GCA_942490925.1). Classification (GTDB taxonomy): domain Bacteria; phylum Chlamydiota; class Chlamydiia; order Chlamydiales; family JAAKFR01; genus CALNYX01. Next base: position 268,534 of record CALNYX010000017.1, read on the forward strand.
AAAAGATCAAAATCACTGGGTGAAATAAACTTCTCCTTAAGCGCACTGCTCTTGAGCCACTGGATCATCCCAGACCAGTAACTCTCCCCAATAAGAAAAATAGGGAAGGGCGTAATCTTATTGGTCTGAATAAGTGTCAGGGTTTCAAAGAGCTCGTCTAAGGTTCCAAACCCACCAGGTAGAAAGATACAAGCCTGGGCATAACGAATAAACATCACTTTGCGAATGAAAAAGTAGCGCAGGTGCATGAGGTATTTACGGTCAATGTAGGGGTTGCTTGCCTCTTCATAGGGTAAATCAATGCTCACTCCACATGAACGTCCATTTGCCTCTTGCGCTCCTTTATTCGCAGCTGCCATCAAACCTGGGCCACCACCGGTAATAATCCCAAACCCTTTGTCCGCAATTTTTTTGGCTAGGTTTGTGGAGAGGGTGTAGTAAGGGTGCTCCGGGTCAACCCGCGCTGAACCAAAGATGCTGACCGATGGGCCAATGTCTGACATGGTCTCAAAACCTTCGACAAACTCCGAAACAATTCGAAAGATTTTCCAGGAGTCAAAATGTAGTTTACGTTTTGTCATACCTAATCTATAGTGTGGTTGCTAATCTTCCGCATCATGGAAGGGAGAAGGAAAAAATGCAAAAGCAAAAATTGACTCTTTCGACTTTTGTCGATCTTACTCGGTTCGAACAAACACTCTTCGGATTGCCGTTTCTCTTAGCGGGAGCTCTGCTTCCACTTGCAAATTATGACCTGCTTATTTCTCTAACCGGCAGAGACCTAATGCGTTCGCTTTGGATCTTCCCAGCCTTTTTAGCAGCAAGGGTTTCAGGGATGGCATTCAATCAGTTAATCGATAGGAAAATTGATGCATTGAATCCACGCACAAGTGATCGCGTTTTGCCTTCGGGGCGAGCATCTGTCAAGCAGGCGCGTTTTGTCGCTTGGGGAAGCCTTGGAGCTTTTATGGTCATCTGTAGCCAGATCAATACGCTCTGTATGCTCTTCTCTCCAGTTGCAGCAGGCCTCATCTATCTCTACTCCTACATGAAGAGAATCAATGCTTCATGCCACTATGTCCTTGGGGCAATTCATCTACTCAGCCCTCTTATGGCTTCTATCGCAGTAAGTGGCAGGCTCACGGTGGCTCCATTGCTACTTGGATTGGCGGCTTGTCTATCAATTGCCGGCAATGACATCGTCTGGGCGATTCAAGACTACTACTTTGACAAGAAACATCATCTGCATAGCATTCCATCTCGCTTTGGAGTAGCCAAGAGTCTGCGCATTGCGCAAGTCTCGCATGCTCTTTGTGTGGTGATGCTTCTACTGGTTGGAAAAAAAGCAGGGGTTGCAAGGATCTACTTTGCCGCGCCAGCGCTTGTAGCGCTTTTCTTCTTGGATTTTCATCAGAAGGTAAAGAGTTTAGCTTACCAGCCTAAACTTGTAGGAAAACTCGCTCCGCTCTTCTTTCGCTGCAATGTTTCTGTTTCACTCTTTACGCTGCTCTTTGTATTGCTTGGAGTGATATGGGCCGCATAGTTGTTGGCGTCTCTGGCGCATCAGGTGTCATTCTGGCGCGTCGACTGATTGAGGAGTTGACTACTCATCGAGAAGTCGATCTTGTCATGACTCCACAAGCGCTCTATACTGCCAGTCTAGAAATGGGACGGGAGCATGCAACTGTCAAACGTTTCATTCAGGGCATTGACAATGTCCGCGTCCACTCGATCAATGACATTGGCTCTGCAATTGCCAGTGGTTCTTATCCTACAGAGGGGATGGTTATTGTCCCATGTAGTATGACAACGATTGCTGCTGTGTCGATGGGGCTAGGGGATAACTGTCTACGGAGAGCTGCAGATGTGACGCTCAAGGAGAGACGTCCTTTAATCATCGTCCCACGCGAAGCACCACTAGGGGAGCTGCACTTGGAGAATATGCTCAAGCTTGCAAGGCTTGGTGCAACGATTGTTCCTCCAGTACCAGCGTGGTACACGCTGCCAAAAACGCTTGAAGATGTCGAAAATTTTATCGTTGGTAAAGTGCTTGATGCGCTTAGCATTCCACACGATCTTTATCCGCGCTGGAAGGTTACTTCTTCTGAGCAGGGCGCCCATGAATTACTTCATGCAAGTTCTCAACCGCAATAAACGCTTCAGGATCTTCACGGTGAACGAGCTCTTTGAGCTCGGCCAACTGTAGACGTTCAACAACAATGTAGAGAATTTCACGTGTATCGCCTGTATAGCCGCCACGTCCGTACATGACAGTCAAGCCAATGCCAAGTTCTTCCATGATGATATCGGCTAGATGCTGAGGATTTGTCGAGATGATCATCACAGATTTGGTGTCTTCAAAACCAACAATCACCATGTCCATCACTTTGGTCGCAACCACATAGGTCATCAATGAGAGAAAGGCGGTATGCCAGTTCTGGTAGACAATTCCGGCTATGGCGAAGATGAAAATGTTGGTGACCAGAATCACTTGACCGACTGAAAAACCAAGGCGGCGGTTTGCTATGATCCCCATGATTTCGGTGCCATCTGTTGACGCACCATTTCGGATGATCAAACCGACACCAAATCCCAGGATGAATCCACCGAGGACAATCACTTCAAGATCATTGGCCTGAAAGATGAAATGTTGGATATGAAACCAATTAGGTACCCAAAAAAAGAGGGCCAAGAATATGGCAAACATCACAACAGCAGTAAGCATTTGGATAACAAAGTGCTTTCCAATTTGACGATAGGCAAGAAATACAAATGGAATATTAAATAAGATTAAGTAGAAAGAGAGAAATTGACTCTTGGTAAGATGGGCAGCCATCATCGAAATCCCGACAATGCCACCATCAATCAGTTGGTTCGGGATAAGGATGACTTCGATACTAAGTGCCGCTAGGAAACTGCCAAGAATAATCCAAAAAAGCGTCTTGAAGTAGTACTTTCCAAATTTAAAATGTGACTGTGAGTGCATACCGTTACTATATAGTCGAATTTGGAAAAAAGTGAAAGGAGAAACGCGGGAGACGGGATTCGAACCCGCAACTTCCGCCGTGACAGGGCGGTGCTCTAACCAGTTGAACTACTCCCGCACAAAAAGTGCGATTTTTTTTTGGGCGCAATAGGGATCGAACCTATGACCGCCTGTGTGTAAGACAGGTGCTCTACCGCTGAGCTATACGCCCAAATTGGAGGTACAGAATAGCTGTAGGGCGAATTTCTTACAAGAATTTTTCAAAGCTTGCTTGACAGACCTTCAATTCATCACTGTCAGTGAGATCATTTACCTTGAGTGGAACAGCTGTCATATACCCTTCGCGAAGCAGGGTAATATCACACTCTGTGTTCTCTGCGAGCTCTTCAGGCTTACCGCCAAGCCAGTAGCTCGATCCATTATCAGTCTCAAGGTGGAGATAAGGATCTTCTCCCCAGCGTCCAGTTCCTTGTCGTGTCATCCGAAATCCGTTCACCTCATCTTGCGCAGCATGAGGGAAATTGACGTTGAGAACCGTCCCTTTTGAAAGGGGGTTGGCTAGCAGATATTGCACAACCTGGGCAATATATTTCTCTGCAACGTGAAAGTTCGGATTCTTGCCATCTTCACAAGAAAATGCGATGCCAGGAATGCCACGAAAAGCTCCCTCAATAATTGCGCCAATTGTTCCGGAGTGCAACACATTGCGCCCCGCGTTCGAACCAGCATTGATTCCTGAAACAACCATATCTGGAGGCGATTTCAAAATCACACGCGATCCCATCTTGACACAATCTGCAGGCGTTCCATCGACCGACCATGCTGGCGATGGCCACTCAACTTCTTGAACGAGTATCGGGCGATCCCATGTGATTGAGACTCCAGTACCAGAACGTTCTGTTGAAGGAGCAATGACAAACAGTTCAGCAAAATTAGCGTCATGAAGGGCCTGCCACATGCAACGCAGGCCTGGTGCATGGATACCATCATCGTTAGTGAGAAGAAGTTTTGGTTTCATAGGATAGCAAGTCTACAACAAAGCTGCGGATTTTTAAACTCTTTTCGCTTTGTCCGAACCATAAGTCAGACTTGCGCTTGCAATATTTGCGCGCGCGTTGGGAAAAGCCTCTTCAAGTTCTGTGATGAGTTGATCAGCTTTTTTGCGCATCGAATGTTGCCCGACAGGGCAGCCACAGACGACACGCGCAAAACCATATGCTTTGGCAAACTCTTTCAGATCCCGCTCCGCAACATAAATCAATGGCCTGACAATCGTAATGCCAAAATCGACCATCTCAAGCTTAGGCAGATTGCCCGCAAACTCACCTTTGTGTAGCAAATTCATCAAAAGCGTTTGTGCATTGTCATCGCGATGATGACCAAACGCAATCGTCGTTGCATCATGCTCTTTTGCCGCTTGAAAAAGCAATTTTCGCCGCTCCCTAGAACAACTATAGCAAGCGAGCTTTTCAAGAGGAATATGCGACTCTCGAATAATAAGAGGTACACCCAAATCGTCACAAATTTGTTGTATATACTTTTCACTCACTCCAGCGCCGCAAGAAAATTCTCCCGAGACATGGATAGCGACCAGGTCAAAATCGTCAAAGCCGCGCCCTTTGATGGCATGGAGCAAAAAAAGCATCGCAAGACTGTCTTTCCCTCCGCTCAGAGCGACAGCTACTTTTGCAGCCCCATCGACCATTTTGTAGGTATAAAGGGCTTTGCGCACGAGGCTTTCTAGGTGCTTACCGAGCTTTGTCCATGGAGGTTGAGCAAGAGTCATAGCCAAAGAGTATACCGTTTTTTCCTATGGACATCTAGCAAGAAGTGCGTTAAAATTTCTCTCTAATCATAGAGGTGAAACATGAATCAGAAAAAAGTTGGACGAAACGATCCCTGCCCTTGCGGTTCTGGCAAGAAGTATAAGAGCTGCTGTATGGGCAAAGAGGAGAAGTCTAAAAAAACCTATACACTCTCTGGAAAACGAAAATTCAAAGCGAAAGTGATTGATAGCTCGGCAGCAGCAGGGCAAACACTCTTTTCCAGGTCAGCAGGCGTGCCAACTGGAGAGGGGGATCCAAACAAGATTGCTGAGCTCCGTTACCGCATGACTGATAGCGACTATCGCCAAGAAGAAGCAACAACTACCTTTGCTTCAGAAGAAGAAAAGGTAGAGCCAAGTTCAGAAGCCAAGCCTATTTACAAACCTGGTGAAACTTTTCACAGTTCATCAGACGATTTCCGTGTTGATGAAAAGTAAGGGGTTTGGTATAAAACTTTGACTTCGCTGGAGTAGCTCAATTGGTAGAGCATCCGACTTGTAATCGGACGGTTGAGGGTTCAAGTCCTTTCTCCAGCATTCCTTTGGGGGTGTCGCATAGTGGCCAATTGCATTGGACTGTAAATCCGACTCCGTATGGATACGCTGGTTCGAATCCAGCCGCCCCCAATTTCAACTTGTACACTATTTTCAATGCGTTTGTGCACAAAACAAAAAATGTCCTCGTCGCTCATGTTATCCGATAAAATAGTCTACATTAGTTCATAATCGTAAACCATTTTATCGGAATGTATGAACGTATCCAAATAGAGGTTAGTGTAAGGAAAAGGCCATGATTTTATTTGTTTTCAACTATCCCCAAAAACAAGATTATTCCTAGATAGTGTCGTCACGAGATGAAAAGACATTCACCATTCATGCCCTATAAGAGGCTTTTTATGAGCTCTAATGCTTTTTCGGGATCGTAGGGTTTGAGGATAAAAGCATTTACTTCAAGCTCTTCAACTAAAGCCTCATTCCCTTCATCGCCAGAGTTTGATGAATAAATCACGATGGGGATTTTTGCTAATTTACTATTGGATCTAATTTTTTTACAAAGTTCACCACCCTGCATCCCCGGGAGAAATAGGTCGATGATAAACATATCTGGGGTGAGGCTATCTAAAACTGCTAGAGCTTGCTCAGCATCCTTCACAGGTATAACCTCATACCCAGAATGTTCTAATCTGATCGTAATGAGATCGAGTAAATCGGACTCATCTTCTATAATCAAAATTTTCTTAGTCATTGGCCCAACTATGTTCGAATAGGTAACGTGAAATAGAATGTAGATCCCTTTTCATATTCTGATTCAACTCCTAGCTGACCTCCATGCTCTTCTATGGTCCCTTTTGTTATAAAAAGACCGAGCCCTGAGCTTCCAGCATGTTGTTTGATTTGGGAGAACTCGAGAAAGAGCATTTTCAGATTCTCTTTTTTTATACCAATTCCAGTGTCTTTGACCGAAATTTTAATAAAACCACCTTCCTCAATCGCATTTATCTCAATCTCGCCTGTGGGAGTATACTTTACTGCATTATATAATAAGTTGTTTATGGCTTGAAAAACTTTATCCTTATCAATCGAAATCTCTGGAAGGTTATCCGGCCATAATCGTTTAATTAAAAGCCCTTTCTTATTAGTAAGAAGGGTGACTGCATCTGCTGCTTGGCTTAAGAGGTTAGTAATATCACATATCTTTCTATCCAGCTGCATTTTCCCAGAAGCGATCTCTTGTAAAGATAATGCAGAGTTAATTAATCTCGCCATTCTGTCTACATTAGACTGCACCATTAACAAATATTTCGATTGCTCTTGATTCACTTCTCCAAGTATGCCCTCAGAGATGATCGCGGCAGCTTCTTTCATAGCCGCAAGGGGGGTTCTAAGTTCATGTGCGACCATAGAGGTAAAATCTGATTGCATTTGTATAGAATGTATCAACACATCTTCGGCGATTTTTCTCTCGGTAATATCGCGAATATTGCATTGATAAACCTCTGCTCTATTCACCAGAAAAACTTCACAAGGTACCGTTTGGCCATGCTTAGTTTGTAATTGTAACTCCTCAAAATGAATAAATCCGATATTGTATAATATCTTTTCAAATTTGGAAAAAGTTTTAGCGTCTTTACAGAGGCCTATATCCCAGGGCTTTAGTTTAAGAGCCTCTGCTTTTTTGTACCCAAAGGATGAGAGAAATTTGGGATTTACATCCGAAATAACGGCAGAGGATTTTGAAATCAGTAGTAACCCATCTTGTGCAGTTTCAAACAGAGAGTGAAAGCGTCTTTCTGATTCTAGCAACGCTGAATTTAACCTTTTACGCTCTGATATGTCTTCTATTGCCAATAAGATTAGTTTAGATTTCAGTGCAATTTTAGAAGAAATCTCTAGCTTTTTAGCATTTAAGCTCATAGTGCGATTGCCAATACTTTGAAATGTATGATTTAGTTGAAAATCACAAATCTCTTTCTTGTCAGAGCCTAGCCTATGTAGCAAATTAGTCAATTCGGGGATATCCCATTGCCCATTACCTAAATCTTGAAGATTTTGACCTAGGGTTTCATTTTCATCGACTTTAAAAAAGTTAAAGAAAGCAGAGTTAGCAAACACTACGCACAGGTTTGCGTCTAGAATCACTAGAGGTTCTCTCAGGGAAGAAACAATCGCAGCTAGAAACTTTTCCAGGTCCTCAAATTCGAATTTCTCGTATGTCATAAGATCACAGTTTCCTTAACCATGCAAGCCACTTTCATACCTTTATATAATTACGATATAAGATGACAGGTCAGGTTTTACTTTAGAGCATCCTTGCAACTGTACGTCATAGCATGCCGTTTACAAACACTATGTACGAATTATTGAAAATATTACTTATTTGTCAACTTCTGTGAGTGCAAAACTGAAGCGTTTTTTCTAAGCATAGTGTGAGATCACGATAATCTTTCATGTGGCTATTTTGAGATCCACGAAAAATAAGCGTCTCTAATTTTTCTGCAAAGATTGGGTAACATGCGAGGGAAATGTGTTCTTCAAAAAGGGGACCCTTAGCATTTGCTAAAAGAGTGATTTCTTTCTCTTCTACTTTTGCGACATCTCCACAACCTAGATCAATAAGTAGAGGAAGGCGAGTCTTTCCAAAATAGGCATTCATTTTATGACGCGCTCCAGAATACTCCATGTGAAAATGTTCAAGCGGATCAATTTTGATATCTCGAAACCTGAAATGATCATCCAAATCAATCGAAACAATTTCATCGATGATTTGACTCAGGTAGTTCACTTCAGATTGGATCTGTCTAATTGAGAAGTCTAGATCTCTAGTTTCTCGTCCAATGTCGAGATGTTTTGCTAGTAAAACACCTCCTTTTAGAATGAAATTCTTCTGATAGGGAGAATGGCATAAGCGTACAAGAAAGCGTTCAAGAAAGCGTTCTTGAATAACATTTTGCCAGACCTCTGCAGGGGTAAGGGCACGCTGCTTTGCAAGATTTTGAAGTCGTCTCTTAAATGAAAATTAAAATGGGGATGTCATAGTGTTAGTGCTAGGATGTAGGGCTCAATTTTTACCCTCAAAATTCTAGCATAACGCGTGAGTTTTTTCAAATTAGGTTTATGAACTTTTGAAGATTTTAAGTACTCCTTTAAAGCCTTGATCGCCACTTCATGACTTAAATAACGGAAAGCATCTACAAGAGTCCTTTCCCGATCAAATATTGGGATTCGATACGCTCCTATTCGGATTGTAGTTTGTCCCAGTTCAGTGTTACGCATTCGCAGAATGCGGGTAAGTGGGCGCTTTGGAGCCCTTTGCTTATTTGGGACTGCAATCCAGTACTCTCTCATCGTTTCATCTGTAAGTTCATAGTAGTACAGTGCTGAAACAAGGCAAATTACCCCATTTGGTATGCCTAGGGTGGTGAGAACAAGTTCTTCTATGTCAGGAGGTAGACTCGATTCACAAGCAGATGATCGGTACACACCCTTTCCTATTCGTTCTAAGAGGCCTGTTGTTTGGTAGTATGCAAGCATACGCGTTGATAGCCCTTTAGCTTCCTCTGCTTCGAAGTAAGGTTTTTGAAGCAGTTCTTGAAGAATTGTCTTTTTTTTTGATGAGCTCATGTCTTAACTGTAACAAATGCACTCAATTATTGCAAATGAGTACATAAATTACAATAAGTAAATGGAGATTCACTACTCAAGAGTGCAGTTCTTTTGTCATGATGCAAGCTCCTGGAGAAAGCTATTGATATTCAGAATAAACGTTAGGTTAAATGGTAATCGTGCTCTCTGCGTGTGTGATTTAAAATATTTTCTATTATCGAGTTAATTGTTTCATTTGTGCTATAATTGCCTTTTTAATTGGAGGAAGTATGAATAATATTGGATGTATTCAGTCGCAGCGGTGCTCACAAGTCGCAGCTCTTGTAGGAGCAGTTACGGTTATTGCAGGAGTTTTTTTAATCCTTGCAGCACAACAGGTTTTGCCCAATGGCGTGAATACCATTAGCCAGCTAGGTGCTGGAGGTGTAGGTATTGGAGCAGGAGTCTTTGCGACTGGAACTCTGATCATGACCTGCGGCCTTATAAAAATGATTTTAAAAGATCTAGAGACGAAGAGTGGTTCTTCAACAAGAGCCCAAGCGTCAGCTCCACAACCACAAGCTAGTGCGTCAGCTCCACAACCACAAGCTAGTGCGTCAGCTCCACAACCACAAGCTAGTGCGTCAGCTCCACAACCACAAGCAAGAATGCAAGAGCAACCAACTGCTCCAGAAGTGCAAGCAAGTGCAGCAGCTCCACAACAACACCGCCTCCTTAGTCAACCAATTCCAGAAAACAATGTTGCGGGTTCTGTGTTTGTATGTCATGGAGGAATCACCCACGAATTCGGAGGGTATGTATACGCCCTTTGTCAGGCTGAGAGAAATGGAATGGATGTGTCGGCCCGTCTTGATGAACTTAAGCAATCAGGAATGCTAGTAACAGGGTCTATCACTAGGGCCACTATGCAAGAAGCAAATGTCAACTGGCAGGAGGCTCAAGATGGGATGATGTGTACCAGAGAGGGAGTTTCCATTGGAATGCATCATCGACAGCTTAGAGAATCCTCTCTATTCTATATTCAAGCACGAGGCTTTGAAGGTCTTATTTCACTTCCAGAGGCTATTTTTGAGCCGCTCCCCCTAAGAGTAGATATGCGTTGTCTGAGCAAGACTGGAGTGGAAGGAGAGGTTCCAGGGCGGTTCATCCAGGTCGCACAGAGATGGGCTTACTTCGAGTTTGATGGAAAAATCTTCAGCCTTACCATGAATCCATCTGAGGTGCATATGCCACAGGCGTATGCTGATGTAGAGCTACTCGACCCAATTGCAGTGGATCAACCGTTACCTGCAGATTATACGATTGATGACAGGCTACCGCCAGCCATCAAAGATGAGATGGGTCGCGGCTTTGTTAATATTCGAGAAGCTGAGGTGAGAAGGATTTTTGAGGAAGGTAGAGTTTCTTTACCAACAGATACGATCCTTCGACTCTCGAACCATTGCGATATTCCTGGTGTTAGTACGAGCTCATGGAAATTAGACCGCTATTACTTTGATGATTACTTTGCTCTTGTTTTTTCACCCACAGGTGAGGGGAGGCCTCAAGGGGTACCAGCTGATGCAAAACGCGTATTAGATGATGGTACGACGGAGGATATTAAGCCCACAATCTATGTGGCCCTTCATCCTTACACTGAAACTTCGCCGAAGGAGAGATATGAGAAGATGCAAGTGTCTTGCTCTGACGGACAATATATACTAAGAGATCCAGAGGAGCAATCATGAGCCAGCCAATTTGTCGATCAGAAGCTTGTTCATACACGGTAGCAGCGGTTGCAGCAGCATCCATTGTTGCGGGTGTTTTTGTGATCTTAGCCTCGCAACAGGTCTTGCCAAATGGTGTGAATGCCATTAGCCAACTAGGTGTTGGTGGAGCGGCCATTGGTGGCGGCGCATTAGCGCTTGGAGTCGTTGCTTTCGCGATTGCTGTTAGCAGAGGGGGAACTAAAGAAAAGCTCTCTGGTAGAGAAATGCAGCGAAGCCAAGAGAACGCTCGTGTGGCGGCAGTAGCGGCTTCAGCACCGAGAGGCGCAATCACTGGAACGATTTCGAAGGTCATTCAGCGGCAAACCATGGAAGGAGATGGCCGTTTTTACCAGCAGGTCACTCTAGATGGTTCAAAGGCTTGTGAAGTCGATTACACTTCTTCTGGGGTCAATGTAATCTACTGGTGTATCGAGTCATCTGACGCTGAATGTGAGTTACCAAGTGGAAAATTGATCCCACTTCCTGAAAGTGTCTATACCGAAGGTAGTGGAGCATATGGGAGAGTTGCGTTTGAGTACAACGGACAAAACTATGTTTTTACTGAGGTGGCTGAGCCGATGCCTCCAGCTAGGCCAAGGGAGATGCCTAGAGCGGATGAGCGAATAGACCATGTAGAACATGTAGAACATAACCAACAGCTCGATGAGTTGGTTAGTCAGTTTGTTGACCAAGGAGTGCAAATTAGCAAAGAGGCAATTCAAGTTGTTAAGTGGGATTCCTATGTTCATACTGAAACTGGACAACAGCTTCTTGTGGCTGAAGTGCCAGGATGGGTTGGAGCAGGTGCTAACATTCGGATGTATGAATTTGAACAGGGCGTTGTACTCCATTTTCCTAAGGAGTTCAACCAGGGTAGATCTCCAACTCTACAAAATGAAGAGCGGGTTTGTGTTCTGGCTATCAATGCCATTAACCAAACTGGTTTATTACAGCAACTGCAGCAAGCTAATATAACAGTCGCTGGTGGAAATGTTCAATTTGCTTTCCAAGGAGAAGAGTAATGCAAGTTACATGTATTCAGTCTGAAAGATGTTCTCAGGTGGCGGCAATTGTTGGAGCAGCCACAGTTATTGCAGGGGTTTTTCTAATCCTCGCAGCGCAACAGGTTTTGCCAAATGGTGTGAATGCCATTAGCCAGCTTGGAGCTGGGGGCATTGGCATTGGAGCAACGGTGTTTGCTACTGGAACGCTTGTTATGGCTTATGGCCTGATCAAAATGGTCATTGATGCGCCAGCAAAGGCGCGTGGGTTTAATTCTGCAAAGCATGAAGTGGAAGTGAGACAATTCTTTTTGGATAATGGCTTTGATTTGTCAGATCTTCCGGATCTAATCTTCACTGATTGTAGAATCCCGGGTTGGACAAGGGGGTCAAATAGTAGGAATCTACATTTCGTTGAAAATCAGGATCGTATTGGGATCTGGTTTAGGTGTAATACCGAGCAAGCAGACACCAGACATTATGTCTTTTTAACGGCCTATTCTGAGCAGTGGCCTAAAGAGAGGGTTACGTATGATAACCTTGTATTCCAAGGGCCCACGTTTGGATTTAAAACTGAGGAGTAATGATGAGTCAGCCAATTTGTCAATCAAAGACCTGTTCATACACAGTAGCAGTAGTTGCTTCAGCAACACTTGTCGGGGCGGTCTTTGCCATTCTTGCTTCGCAACAGATTTTGCCAAATGGTGTGAACGCTCTGAGTGGAGCAAGTGGTATCGGACTAGGTGGGGGATTGAGTGCTTTGGGGCTCACCGCCATCATTTTGGGCATCAAAGGGCGTTGCGCTGAACAAAAGAGCATGCCTAGGGAGACTTCTAGGGAAGATTCTGCTTCAGGCATGGATCCACGAGTCCGTTTTCAACGCCAAATCAATAGTCCATCTGTGCCTGTCCCTGCCTCTGCGCCAGCAACCCCAGAAACTCGTGTCAGGGTGCCGAAAAATTTGAGTCCGTTTGATCCAGGCAAGGATCTGCGGCAACGCTTTCAAAGAGTATTTGGTCTTGAGCTGAATGACTCTGTTGTGGAAGCAAGGACTTCATTGGATGGTGCAGAAATTCGGATTGAAGTGCCGAACTTGAGTGCAAATGCGGTGCAAATAGACGATTTTTATTCCGATACACATGTGGGATATCTATTTGATGAGAAGTATGTCTGTTTGATTGAGATTCCAACTCATTTGAATCAGCAGAGGTTTAAGAATGCTCAAACGTCTATCGATGGAAGCTCTTTTGTCATTAGGCTGGCTCTAGCTTAGGTTTGTAGCAGAGCACAATTAGGCAGAGCCCTAGAAAACACCAAGCAAATGCATAGTAAATATCAGCAAGCCCGAGCGTTTGCGCATGGGCCATGACGGCGTCATTGGCAAGTCCAATGGCTTGATCGGGCGTACTGACCTGACTAAATTGTGCTAGGAGCTGTTTGAAGTGGGGATTATTGGGAAAGCTGCGTGAGGCTGTGCGTGTTTGGTAGAAGGCTTCGCGGTGGATCCAGAGTGCTGACATAAGCGCAACGGCAAAGCCAACAATGGTGAGTCTGACAAACGAGAAGAGGGAGATGACGTAAGTGAGGTTCTCTTTCTTGACGTTTTGGATGGCAAGCGCTGAGTTAGGCACGGTGAAAAGTGCAAAGCCTATGCCTTGGACAAAACGGGGTGCTGCAAGAAACCAAAAGGTTGTCTCGGTGTTAATGCGACTGAGCCAAAAAAAGGTGCAGGCGTAGAGCAGGAAGCTACTAATCACCCAAATGCGCGCATCGAGCAGGCCGACGAGTCTTCCCATAACTGGATACATAATGAGTGGTAGAATACCGAGTGGGGCGAGCGAAATGCCTGCCCAGGCTGGTGTATAGCCAAGTGTTTTCTGGACCCACATCGATTCGAGAACGAAGCTAGCAAAGAGCATGCCCATTCCCATGCCTGTGGTAAGGGAGGCAAGTGAGAAGTTCCGTCTGGAAAAGTAGCTGAAGTCGATAAAGCTGTTGCGGTTTAAAAAGCCCCAAAGCAGGAAGAAAACAAGGGCAGTCGCTGAGATGATGAAGAGGGTGATGATAAAATCGGAGCGGAACCAGTCGTCGATCTGTCCGCGGTTAAAGGCGATCTGCAGGGGCGCAATAAAGAGTACGAGCAGGGCAAAGCCTCGGTAGTCAAAGTGGGCTTTCTCAGTCTCTTCTTTTTTCAGACCTACAATGGTTATGACGACGATGAAGATAAATAGGGAGATGGGGAGGTTCATGAGAAACATCCAGTGCCAGTGGGTATTGGCAAGCCAACCACCAACCATGGGGCCCATCGCTGGGCCGACCATAACAAAGAAGCTCCAAAAACCGATGGCAACACCCCGTTTGTTCTCGGGAAAGTAGGCGAGAATGAGGCTGAGTGAAACGGGGAGAATGAGTCCGCCTCCAGCACCTTGAATCACGCGGTAGATGAGGAGGAAGGGGAAGTTATTGGAGATACCACACATGGCTGAACCGATGAAAAATAGGATAAGGCCGAGGAGAAAAACGTGAACGTGTCCAATGCGGTTGGCTAAGCGGCCCGCAAGGGGAACAAAGAGGGTATTAGCCATGGTGAATAGGGTGATGAGCCAGGTGCCAACGTCTGTGCGCACGCCTACTTCTCCGGAAATGGAGGTGAGGGCAACATTGATGATAAACCCATCTAGGGAGATCAAGAATGCCGCAAGGGCGATCGCTGTTAGCAGTAGGTAGAGGCGAAAATTACTCAATATTCATCACGCAAAAAGCAGGCTCTTTGTCGTGATCATACAAAATGTGGATAATTGCGCAATTGGGTAAAGGGGGAAGTTCTTCATTTCGGATGTCAGATGCAAGTGCTCTAAAGACCTTGCCGTGACCAAAAACAATCACTTTTTCATCAGGGTGGTTTTGGGCGATTTGGATGAGCTCTTGTTTTGTACGTTTGATACCTGATGCAATGGGCTCTGCACCAGGAGGCAGGGCATCGGCTGTGTAGCGCTTTTTGCGCTCATGAAGGGTCAGCCCTTCAGCTTCACCAAAGCTGAGCTCCCGCAGCGCCTTTCGGGACTTAATGTGGGAGATTTTCATTGCCTTGGCTGATTCAAGCGCTGTCTGATAGGCTCTTGTGAGAGTTGAGCTATAAATGGCTGCGACATCAGGGTGCTGAGCTTTGAGTTTTTGGGCAATCTCTTTTGCTTGCTGCTGGCCTGTCTGATTGAGCGGAATATCACTGTGACCCTGAGCTTTTGTCTGAAGATTCCAATCGGTCTGGCCATGACGAACGAGGAGAAGTGAGGTAGTGGTGGCAAAAAGCGAGCTGGAAACAAAAAGTATGCAAAGCAATATTCTCATACTGTAATCTATAGCAAATGAGTATGGAAAAAGCAACTTTTGCGGGTGGATGTTTCTGGTGCCAAGAGGCTCTGTTTCATGGAGTCTATGGAGTTGTTGCCACTAAGGTTGGCTATGTGAATGGATATGAGGCAATTGAGATCTCCTTTGACTCTGAAAAGGTCACTTTTTTGCAGCTTCTGGGTCTTTTTTGGCGGCAGATTGATCCGCTTGATGCAGGTGGACAGTTTTATGATCGGGGTCATAAGTATGAGACGGTGATCTTTTATGGAGATGCGCAGCAGCAACGATTGGCCGAGATGTCGAAGGGTGAGGTGCAGGCTCTCTTTGGTGATGAGGTTATGACCAAAATTTTGCCACTAGGGGCCTTTGAGAGGGCTGAAGAGGCGCATCAGCTCTATTGTATGAAGCAACCTGAGGCGTATAGCCGTTTTGCCTCTGGTCACGATCTAAAGGCTATTTGGCAGGGGAAATATTGGCAGGGAGATCTCAAAGAGAAGCTGACGCGTGAGCAGTATTATGTGACGCAAGAACAGGGAACGGAGCCTCCTTTTGAGAATGCCTATTGGAATTGGAAGCAGAGGGGGCTCTATCTCGATGTCATTTCAGGCGAGCCGCTTTTTTCATCGGAGGATAAGTTTGACTCTGGCACTGGTTGGCCAAGTTTTACGCGCGCCTTGACCGATCTGATTGAAGGGGATGATGGAACGGGTAGAATCGAGGTAAAAGCGCCGGTAAGTGGTGCGCATCTTGGTCATCTCTTTCCAGATGGGCCGCCGCCGAGCGGATTGCGCTACTGCATTAATTCTGCTGCTTTGCTGTTTGTGTCAAAATGAGGAGTAGGGCTCTTCTAGGAAGGCGACTTCTTCTTCTGTAAAGGGGCGGCCAAGGATGGGGTTGCGATGTGGAAAATGCCCAAACCGCTCGATGATCTCTTTATGCCGCTCTGCATAGAAAAAGAAGTTCGAGGCTTCGGGATAGATGGTGGCGAGCTCTTCGTATTTTTCGACTGATAGGCGTTGGATCTGCAGGTTTTCGGCATGCTGAAGGGGCATGTAGAAAAAGGCGCGCTCTTCAGGCTCTAAAACGAGATCATCACCGATTTCGAGGCCTTCCAAGACAAGGGAGAGCGCAAGGGCATCACAGGCGAAAGCCTCGGGGGATTCACGGTAGAGATGACGACTGAATTGGTCGAGCAAGATGATTAGGGCTAGACGGCCCTTAGGGGTCTCTTTCCAATAGGATAGCTGCCCATAGCGGGCTCGCTCATGATGCTCTGAAAAACGCTCTGAGATCTCTTGGTCAACTTTGTCACTTCCCTCAAACCAGATTGAAGGATCACGAAACCAGAAGTCTAAAACTGGATTAGCAAAGAGAGAACTCGTCAGGCAGAGCAGTAATAGGGTACTTTTCACAGCTTCACTATAAAAATCACCTCACAACCTGTCAATAGATTAGCTGAAATTTACGTTGTAAGAACACTTGGGCTGGAGGGGGAAGGAAGAGAGGCTGGAGTTGAAAAAGGGCTTTAATGGACGTCGTATGAGGTCATAGAGGCTCTCTGATGTGTGGCTGAGGTTAATTATTAATAAGTGCTTAATATTCAGCAATTTTAATTAAAAAATTGTTTCGCTAAAAAGCTGTTCTGTTAGACAATAAGGGTTAGAGCCAAATAGGTTCAAATTCCTCTCAAGGAGAGTGTTATGATTCTAAAAAAAGCGTTTTTTGCAATCGTGGCCGTCTGTGCATTTTCGGTCGCTGGTTTTGCTGCAGACAATTCTGATAACGACACGCCTAAGTGTCGTCCTGGCCAACCTTGTAGTATGAAATCTCAAGGTGCGGTGATGTCGGGTGAACATCCAATTGTGATGGAACCCCAAGACAAATGTAAGGGAACTGTACAAAGTGTTAGCCGTGTACAATATCCTGATGGTTCTAGAACCCATATGATGATTTCAAACGAGGATGGGGATCAGAAAGTTGTGACACACTCGCAACGTATGATGCCTTACCAGCCTGGTGACCGCGTAGAGGTTACAGGGCGATGCATGTACGTTAACGGAGAAAAAGTGATGGTTGCTGACCACGTCCATAAACATGGATCTGTGGCTCCTAACCTGAACAATAGTGTAAGACACTAATCTTTGGGTCCGAAGGCCTTAGTGGTCTTCGGACTCTTTTTCATCTTCACATTTTTCATCTTCCATTCCGTAATAGAGAAAAGAAGTAGTCAGTGATAATGAGGCTGGATTTGTCAACAGTGCTCCATGACGTAAGCGGAAGAGCTGAAAGTAGTGAGGCGTTTCAAGATAGGTCTCTTCAACTGTCAAAAAACCATCGTTTGGTTCATCAAAGAAGACAGAGTTACCACGACAGCCCGCAATCACAAGCACCTGCATGGTGTCTGGGAATGCGCCTAAGGACTGAATGGTACAAGGGGTATAACTCATCAATTCTGTGCCGATCTTTGAGCCAAGAGCCCAATGTGCAGGGAGAAAGCCGTGGAATTCACGTGCTAGTCTGCTTCCTTGGTTCGGTGGAGCAATAAGAACAGCACGTCCCATCTTAGCCTCTTCAGGGCACCCCTCAATGTTGAGGGCTTGCCGCAAGATGATCGCTCCAACAGAGTGTGTGACAAAATCAATTGGTTGGCCAGGTCGACATTCTGCAACGCGAAGCAAATAACTTCTCAGTTCATTGGCATGTTGGCAGATCGTTCCATCTGTACTGGGATAATCCATCAGATAAACGTGCATACCTGCGCACTCGAGACGTTTTTTTAAGGTGTTCATATCATCCGCTTTGCTCATAAGGCCATGAATGCCAACGACAAAGCGTTCATTTGCCGCAAGCGGCATAACAAATATACAAAGAAGTAGAAGGAGCCATTTTTTGTTCATGGCTTCATTCATACTAAACTTGGGATTATTTCAGCAAAAAGTTTTTTGCAACGGTGATCACTTGACGGCTGGTCATGATCCAATTATGACTTACAAAGAAGCTGAGGTGTTCATGTGGGGTATTTAAATGTGTCTCATGAACTGCAACTTTGCCATCATTTGGAGTTCTAAAGAAGAAGCGATTCCCCCGTTTACCTGCAATGACCATAACATCAATGGTATCTGGAAAATCACCGAGATCTGCAACATCTTCTGGCGAATAGGTGAGCAGTTGATTGCCAGCTTTGGATCCAAAGAACCACTGTACTGGAGTGAGATGCCCGATGGAGCGGGCGATCGTTGAGCCATGCATTGGAGGAGCGAGAAGGACTGCGCGTCCCATTTTAGCCTCTTTTGGACACTCAGGGTGATTCAGGGCGGTTTTGACAATGACTCCCCCTAGAGAGTGGGTGACAAAATGAATCGGTTTCCCGGGATTTTTCAGAGCTATCTGGTTGAGCACCTCAACGAGATTGTCAGCATGCTCTTGGATAGTATGGCGTCTTGTGGGGTAATCCCAGAGGTAAACGTCTAACCCCTCTTTTTCTAGCGTGTTGCCCATGGGTAACATGCATTTGTAAGAGCGAATGAAGCCATGAACACATACAACAGACCCTTCAGATGCATCTAGAGTGCTTATTTGCAAAGATATAAATAATATCAAGAGAACGAACTTCATTACTATAAAAATGGTATAATAAGTTTATAAACTTAATTATAATACACTGATAATTTTGTTTAGTAATGTTTTCTTATAAAATTTTATGAATTTTGAATAATATTAAAGTCGTTAAGGAATTCGTCGCCTTGTCCTTCGATGACTTCAGTACCAATGAAGTAATGGCCTGCAATTAGGAAGAAGCTGGGCTCTTGATTGTTGTTGATGTGTGGGAAAAGGAAGAAGTGGTCATGAAGTTTTTTCTCAATGCCTTGGCTCCAGTTTGTATCGCCAATTGCTGGAATATAGGGAAGTTGGAAGTAATCACAGAGTTCTTGTTGGAGAACCGGAGAAGATTTAACTTGAAGGTTATTAGATCTTAAAGCATCTACAATAGATCCAGCGATTTGGAATGTGTAAGCAAACCCTAGATGAGCATATGTTTGTGTCAAACTATCAGCTAAGTCTACTCGGTCATCCTCACCAAGATCGGTTACAGTGTGAGCAAGTAGATCGTAGAAATTGAGTGTTGCTAAATCGATGCTGAGAACTTCGAGTGCTAATTTGTTATTTGTCTCATCTGGCGTGTCAGTAATTAAACGGTCGCGCAGTAGGAGTTTATTTAAGTGGCGTAGAGTAACGGGGTGCTTTTTAAAGAGCTCTTGGCGTGAAGTGATGTGCTCTTCTGGATAGCAGCGTGCAACGATCCGATCGATCAGCTCAGAAGAGACGGTAGATTCTAGGAGTATTTCCTTGGGTGAGGTCACTTTTTGAGTAAACCACTCATGAAATCGTATTTCATTTGAGAAACAGATGTCTGGAGTATAGGTGAAAGCGTGAGAACTTGAACAGAGGATAACAGGGGATTTTACTGAGGTAAAAAGGTAGCTGAGGATGTCAAAGAGCGAAGAAGTGTTTGTAGAAATTTTCACCATTGGGATATTCAAGCTGTTCAAGGCAATGGATACTTGCCCCCCTTTACTTGGGTAGCGCATAAGATTTGCTTCCAGGAATTCATTTCCAGAAATTGTAAACTCGGCATCGACTTCAACTTCAACAAAACTTTGCGCAAGTGTTTCTGCCACTTTGGGGATAAATGTTTCAGAGTATAAACACTCCTTAATATCTGGATTGCGAATAAGTGAGGCAAGTACATCTCTAAATCCAGTGAGAGTTGAGCAGTATGTAAAGCGTGGTATTCCAGCTTCCATATAAGCAAACCCAATTCTGTGGCCATTTGCGAGGATTTCTTTAAGGGCTGGAGAGAGTGGACGTCCGGTCGGCTCTTGAGAAAAATGTGAAAGGCCAACAGTTGGGGAAAATCTATGTTCGTTTGACAAGACAAGAACAAAATGATCATTAAGTAGGGCGCGCAGCTCACTAAAATCAATATCTACTCTTAAATCTTCGACAGCATTTATCATCTCTTTGATAAAGTAGCTCTTGTCGTTGTGTACATTTGAATGATTATTTTCCAAGAACGTAATCATACATGTCACAAGAGATAGCAGAGGCGATCCTGTGAAACCTTCAATGGTTTCGACGAGTGTAGGATTTTGAGCAGTGAAGGCTTCAACAGTAGTCGGGGGGTAAGGAGGTGGCGTGATGCAGGCAACACGCATAGCAGTTTGCAAAACGGGGTTTTCCATGTCAGACTCTGTAAGGGGTATTAGCATGGTGGAGCTAGATTGCAACTGGCCAGCGAGAACATCTAAGGGGAGCGGGATCTTCTGTCCTTTGTGGGAAAGAAATCCCTGAGTAAGAATATCGCGCATGATTTTGAAGAGGGCAATTGGTGCATATTCGAGACAGAAGCAGTGTGTTGCTACTGCATAACAGTCGCCACGTTCAGCAATCTGTCTAATGTCCGAGAGAAGGCTTAGCAACAGAGCCCAAGTGAGGTGGCGTGAACAGATGGGGATGTCTGCGCTTAGGCCGAGCTCAATGCGAACATAGCGCAGGTAGGGATTGTTTGGATGGGCAATGGCAGTAATTGGGAACTCCTTGATCAGCTCAAAAAGCTCTTTTGAATGAGAAAGGTTGTCTAGGGAACGCACGGCTTGATCGAGGTGTTCTGGCTGTAAAATCTTGTTCAGCTCTGAGGTGGTCATTAAGGCTCTTGCTGTGCTTAGGCCCGCATAGGTTACAAGCCCTGTTTTAGGTAAGGAGATATGGCGTACAACGGCGAGTAAAAAATAGCGAATTGCGCCAGTGCATAAAGCATCGTTAGTACTTTCATCTTCAAGAGCTTCGATTTCTGATTGGATCTCCAAAGAGCGTTTTTCTAAAAATGTCGTTTCGAGCTGAGGCAAGCCTGGGTCACGCACAAGGAAAAACAGCAAGGCGCCGAGTTCTGCGAGTTTATCATCAGCTTGAGAGCGCTGCAAAAGTGTGTTTAAAATATGGACACGCTGTACCAAAAAAAGCTCGTCGGACAGGTTAGAGAGTCGTTGTTCAATTAAACGCGTCGTATCGACAAGGTGATTCCACTCTTTTCGAGTATGGTGCGGTGGACAGCGTGAAAATGAGATTGTCTGGGAGTTTGTGCTCTCTGTTAGAATCGAGTGCTCTGGGTGAGGTAATTGAGCATAGAGCGTTGTGAGTTGCTCATTTGAGAGTTTTGGAGGGAGCATACCAAGCTGTCTAGGGCGATATTTGGAAAAGCTGCGACAGCGTAACATGCGTCCCCGTTTTGAATGGGGACTATGCGGCTCATAACTAGGGACCTGAATATTGAGGCGCTCTGCAGCGCTAGACCTTCTACGGGGTATAAAAGGTCTAGCCTCTGCTCCAATGGGATTCATTAGTTGGCTCCCTTTTGGCCAGAGAGCTGAAGTCTGGCGTAGATCGCAATTGTTAACGCGACACCAGTTAAAGCTCCGCCTATGGCATAAAAAGGTATGTGATTAAGCGATTGCAGGAAGTGTGTATTGAAGTGCGCAGCAACCCCAATTCCGATGAAAAATAGGGCTAAAGCAGTCACGAAACCTGCCGTTCCTATACATGGAAGATAATCAGGGTCTTGAACCCTCTGTGTAACATTGCTTGTAGAAGACATATTCCCCACCTCCTACAGTCTATTATACAGATTATATATTAAGTTTTAATTAAGAATTAATTATCAATATATAACTTTGTAATAGAGAATGGTAGTTGTACAATGGATCTTGTCTGATTGAAGATTTCAAAGAAAAAGCAGCCCATATCATGGTTGTAGGAGAGGGCTAAATGGTCATGGCTTGGAGCACCCGGATCTCCCCCTGAACGCCAGTTGAGATCGGCAAAAATCAAGGAACGAGGTTGATCAAATTTAGCGCAGATTGCAGTGTAAATTGCTTCGAAAGAAGGGGGAGAGGGCATCTGTTTTGCAAGCATTTTAAAGATGTGAAATGAGAGATGGTATGGGTGTTGGACTCTTGTTGGTGAAGGGAGACTAACCATTACATTTAGGTCTCTTAAAATGTCTTCCATCTCTACTTGTGTTAATTTGATGATTTCTGTTCGATTAGTTCTACTTTGCATCTCCGTTCTAATACGTGTTTGAAACTCAGCTGGAGTATAACTAAGGGAGTTTGGGTGGCATACAAATGCGTGTCCTCCAGAAGAGAGAAGGAGGCGTGGAGGAAGATTTCCATCTGCTCTAAGTGAAGTAATATATCGATTCAAGTCGGCTATGAGTTCAGCTGGATCTTCGGATTTAATTGTAACTGTTCTCGAGGTTCTGCCCATCAACTGATCTAAAATACAGTGGCTTGCTCCTCCGTTAGATGGAAGCCGGATTTTAGCATGGTCAAAGCCGTTAAGCTCTTTAAAGAGGTTTGTAAGAGCTCGCAGGTCGAGGGGAGCAACATTCAAAGCTGTCTGTAAGCCATCGTTTAAATCATGCAGAGTGTCACAAAATTTGATCTTCCCATTTAAAATAAGCGCAACGTGAGAGCTACCATCGGGGATATTCTCTTCTAGAATCACATGTTTTTCGAGAGTCTCTTGAGTGACTTTTCCATTGTAAAGAGCTGTGAGTTTTAAAATGAGATTCCTACGTAATGGCACTCTAGCGAGATTTAGAGTTTCTGCTACGCATGTCATCATCATAAGGAGTTGATTTGCATGAAAAGAGGCGTAGAGCCAGTGAGCCCACTGAGAATTGTCAACTCGATCAAAAAGGGTTTCAATAGGAGTCAGTCGTCCTCTCACAATTGGCGTGTCGTTTGTTGCACAGAGCGTCAAAATACGATCCAACGCATCAAGCTGATCTGATCGCATTGGATCAACAAGGGCCCGCTGAGTGTCAAAATATTTCAGCCGTCGGGCGAGTTGGGGGTAAATTGGGACAACTGCTGCTTGTCCAATTTGGACATTTCCCGTAGAAAGGGTCTCTAACATTTTTTCCAGCAGAAGATCTGGTTGTACAGCCTTAAAGACATTCATCGGTGCAACAGCATAACAATTAAAAGTTCCTATTTGGTTGCACTCTTCAAAAAGTGCAATCAATAGAGTCCAAGCAATTCGCTTTGATGTGATCTCAGAGTTGTGAGGTAGTTTCCAGTCAAGACGGATTAAATTGGCCATATCGGGGTGAAGAGTTGTGCTCTTTACAGACTCAAACAGTTTGCAAAAGGTCTCTTTATGAGCAAGCATGTAAGCTGTGACAAGTTCGATATGTTCAAGCTGCTCAGGACGTAGATTTGTCGTTGCAGTCTGAGATTGTAAAAGAGCGCGCACTGCATGAATGCCTCCGATGTTGAAGGTTTCTGAGCTAGGTGTCACAATCATCCGAACAAATGAACGCATCATGTAGTGCATGATTCCTGATGGGACCTGCTCTTTGAGCTTAGGGTCTGCAACGCTACTTTGCCTTCCAGCAATGGCATTCACTTCATCTTTAATTTCCCTCGTACGGGTTGCAAGAGGGGATGTCAGTGTATCAGATATTTCACCATCACGTTCGATAAAAAAATAGAGAGCTCCAAGCTCAGCTAACGATTCACCTCTGTCTAAAATAGAGAGCATGCACTCATAAACAGCAAGTTTTTGAAAGTGAGTTTTAGATTTTAGACTATCAATAATCGTTCCAATGAGTTGATTAGCAGGAGACGAGACAAGATTTGTATGGAAAAGAATCTGATGCTGCAACTGAGCAATTTGCTTTTTTTGATAGCTGTTTGCTCCCATTGTCAAATTAGAAATAGAAGGGATGCGTGATATTACCCTTTGTTTTTTTAGCGGGCTAGCATCATGGGTAGTCCCTGGTGAGGGAGGTGGAGAGGAAGGTCTTTTTATTCGATGCATATACAATACTTTTTTAATAAATAACTCGGGTATCTTAGTTGATTTATTTTATTAGTTGTATATAAGAGTTTTTTAGGAAATAAAAACTAACGACAATAAAACTTTTAATAGATCATATTAAAAGTTTTACACGAATGAATAAAAGTTGTTCAGACAGGCTGAGGAGGTGTTTTTACCGTTTTAGTGAAACAACTGTTTCAACATGTGTGGTTTGTGGAAAAAGATCAAAAGGGACAATTTTTTCGATTTGATACCCCTTTAAAAGGCGTAAATCGCGTGCTAAAGTCGCTGGGTCGCAAGAGATGTAGACGATTTTTTTGCTGCCAATTGCCGAAAGGAGCTGAGGATCGCACCCTTTACGTGGAGGGTTGAGAAGTGTGATATCTGCCGTTTGTGCATGGGCATGTCCGACAGAGAAAGAGCAGTTGGTGATACCATTGAGTTTGGCATTCTCTTTAGCATCGGCAATTGCTTCTGGGATGCATTCAATACCGGTCACATGCTTTGCTCGGTCAGCTGCAAAAAGCGCAAGAGTTCCAACGCCTGTAAAGGCATCGAGGACAGTTTCATTAGGTTGAATGGAGGCAAGTTCAATCGCTTTTTGGAAGAGGGAACCAGCTTGCCACGAGTTGACTTGGAAGAAACTTGGGACTGCAATTTTGAAGGTTTTGCCGCCAATTTTTTCAAAGATGTGGGAGCGGCCAATAAGAGTACGAAAGGTTTTTCCAAGCACAGTGTTGGTTGTGGAGCGATTAATATTTTCAACGACGCCGACAACCTGGGGAAAGCGTTGTTGGATTTCTTGCGCGAATGTTTTGAGCGACTTAGAGCCATCAGTTACAAAGGTTACAACTGTTTCTTGGTTGAAAACGGCACTACGAATGAGAATATGACGTACGGGGACTTGGAGATGAGTTCGAATCCAGGTATAGAGTTCTTCTCCTTGCTCGCAGTGGATAAAGCATTTTTTAACATCGATTACTTCGTGGCTATTTTTGCGATAGAGTCCAATTTTTCCAGCAGAAACGGGGAGTTGGATCTTGTTGCGGTAGTGAAGTGGTTTGGGCGAAGGCGTGCAAGGTTCTACCTGGGGATTGCTGATCTCTCCAATTCTTTCAAAAGCGTCGATAATTCGTTGACGCTTCACTTCCAACTGCGTTTCATAGTTCAGATGCATGATCTGGCAACCGCCGCATGTACCAAAGAGAGGGCAGATGGGTGTCGTGCGCATTTTTGATGGGGTTAAAACGCGAAGGAGTTTTCCTTTGGCATACGTTTTTTTCCGTTGGACAAGTGCGATTTCGACCTCTTCACCAGGAAGTGCACCATCAACAAAAACTTTGAGGCCATCCTCGAGAGTCCCAATTCCCTCTCCTGAGGAGCCCAGTGCTTCAATCGTTGTTTTCAACATTGAGTCCTACTATATAGGGTTTATGGGAAAATATCTAATCCAGATGCACGATGCGAGCCGGCTACACTACGATTTTCGATTACAGATCGGCGCTGTTTTGAAATCCTGGGTCTTGCCAAAAGGGCCTTCGATTTCCCCAAAAGAGAGGCGACTTGCCATTTTGACAGAGGATCATGCGCTTGAATATGGTAATTTTGAGGGGAAAATCAGAGAAGGGTATGGAAAAGGAACGGTTCTTTTGTGGGATCAGGGTACCTTTCGTAATCTGCGTGAGATCTCACTTGAAAAATCATTTGAGCAAGGACAAATTGAAGTCTGGATAACCGGAAACAAATTGCGAGGCGGTTATGCACTTGTGCATATGCGTGAGGAGAACTGGCTGCTCGTCAAAATGCGCGATGCATATGCCGATGATGAATTGGACATTGTCAAATCAGCGCCACGTTCTGTGAAATCGAAAAAGACCCTAGCGGAGCTTAAGAAGCTTTAACTCTCTCTTCCCGAGAGTAGAGAATCATGCCTGCAATGATCAATGCAAGAGAGAGGAAAAAGAAGAGTGAGAGCTTTTCATGGAGAAAAAACCAGCCATAAGCTGCTGTGAACAGGGGCGCTGAAAAACCAGCAAAAGTGAGGAAAGTGACAGAGTAGCGTTTCATGCTGTAGGCATACAAATTGTAGCAAACAACATTATGGATAACAGCAATGTATACCATGCCCAAGAAAAAGGGAAGAAAGCTTGAGTAGGGAAGCGGCTGCCACGTTTCGACAAAGGCTGATGTGACAAGAGAAAAAGTGCCGCCGATTAAAAACGAAAGCATATTTGCTGTAAGAAAAGAAAAGTTGTGCTTTTCCATCAACCGTTTCATTGTCAGCCAACCAACAACTGCAGTAAAAGCTCCAATTGAGACAGCAATCTCTGGAAGAGAGATAGGGCCGATCAAAGTTGAATTTTCAGAAGGGAGAAGAAAAACAAGTGAAAACCCCACTAAGCCTACAAATAGTCCGAGCCACTTTTTTGGTGTCATTTTCTCACCAAAAAAGAGATAGGAGAGCCCAATGGCAAAGAGTGGTGAAAAGCTGTAGATTAAACTGGTCTTGCCCGTTTCCATGAATTGTAGGCCCCAAAACTCAAAAGCATTGGTGATAAAAACATTGAAGAAACTGAGCATGATAATCAGGGGAAGCAGAGCCCGTTTACAGGAGATCTTCTCACCTTTAGCAAGTAGGAAAACCAATAGGAGTAGTCCTGCAAAAAGCATTCTTACGCCAGTTAGAAAAAAAGGATCAACATAGCCAAGCGTGATTTTTCCAACTGTAAATGCACTTGCAAACAGTGCATACATTAATAGGACAAGCCACATTATAGAACTGGAGGAAGATATTCGCGTAGTTGCTCTTTGGATGCATGCAGAAGATCTTTGTGCACCTCTTTCTCAATACATTTGGCAACTGCTGGTTTGAAAACTTGGTGCAAGACACCAATGAATGGAGCTTTTGCGATCAAATAAATGCGCTCCACCTCTTTAGCTTGCAATCCTTTTTCCAGCACAAGCGCAATCTGCGCTGCAAAATGATTTGCCTCTTTTGATTTAGGAGATGTTTTTTCTTCCATCGTATCGGTGCCAAACTTGCCCCGTATACTTCCCTGTTTGTCAGAGGAGAGCTCCCTTTGGTGCATCGAACCTTCACCATGTTTGAGAGATGTGTGCTCGACAAGCGTGCTGACATTTTCAGCGCGATAAATTTTTGCTTCCGCGCGATTCGCTACCACAATCCATACCTTTCTCATGAAGTCTCCTAAGTTGACTGCTCGGGACTATAATACATGTTTGACCTCTAAATAAAGAAAAATTATGGTCAAAGCCATGTATCGATTTCTTCTTGCACTTCTTTTTTGTCCGGCGCTTCTAGCGCTTCCTGTTTCAAATCCTGCTAATCCAGCGCTTTATAACAACGGATTAATCTGTTCTGACCCCTGCAATCTGTTTAGCTGGCGTGAAGCAATTGGGGTCCGTTTTGGATTTTATGGTGATTATGTTTATGAAAGGCACATGGAAGTTGAAGAAGGGCAGAGGAGATTTGGCGATGTCAATCACGTTGGGCTGTTCACAAATGCAGGTACAGTTGTGTTCAATACCTGTCGCAACTTAGAAGCGTATGGTATTATAGGAGTAACAAATGCTGAAATCTTCATGGATGGCGGTCTCTATTCGAACGATACGACAATGATTCAACTGGAGATTTCCCCAACTCTAAGTTGGGGAGTAGGTGCGCGCGGTATTTTATGGGATTATAGACATTTTAGACTTGGCGCCGAAGCCCAGTTTCAATTCATGAAACCAAATTTCGAAAACATGATCCGCTATGCAAGTGGCGACGTCACTTATTTGAGTCGCGCCCGGCGTACGATGTATCGCGAGTGGCAAGCAGGCCTAGGCGCTGCTTATGAAGCACGCGTTGGTGGCGTAGCTTTTATTCCCTATATGGCTGCGAAAGTTGCAGGAGGGAAATTTAGCTTTCGAGATTTTCAATTTACCTTTCAAGATACAGACATCGTGTATACACTACGCACACTTGTGCCAAAGAAAATTTGGGGCTATGCCGTTGGTATGACCTGCTTACTTTGCGAAAGAATCGGAATCACTGCGGAAGGACGCTTTGCTGATGAAAATGCTCTATATGTGGATGGCCAGTTCCGTTTTTAGCGCAGCCCTCCTTGCTCTGCCTGTTGGAAACTTTGCCGATGCTACCCTCTATCAAAATGGAGTATGCACTGGTCCGTCCAAAGCCGATCCTTGTGATGTCCGCTTTAAGTGGTGCAATATTATCCGCTACCGAGGCGGTTTTTACGGTGACTACGTCTCCAATCGTCATCTCGATACGTGGAGTAATAAAGATGATATTGCCGATATCAGCCAAACCCAACTCTGGACAAATGCAGCGCTTGGGGTCATTAATATCTGCGACTGGATCGATCTTTATACAACAATTGGCACGACAACTATAGCCATTGAAACCGATGGAAGCGCCTATTCAACAGACTCAACAATGATCGCCCTTCGTACAAATCCAAAATTTTCGTGGAGCCTCGGTGGTCGCGCAACCCTGCTCAGATTAGGGGATTTTTATTTAGGGACAAGCGCACAATACTTCAAAACCAACCCTCACATCAATAGCTTTACCCAATTTAGTAGCGGTCGCACGAACTACTTTAACTCAACAAGGCCGCTTTCGTACTATGAATGGCAAATAGCCTTAGGCGTTGCCTATGAAGCACTAACACCTGTTGCAGCACTCACTCCTTATGGAGGGATTTGCCGCTCAGGCGGCCAATTTTTATTCAATGACCTACCCTTTACATTTCAGGGGGTTAATTACACACTTAGAGATTTAAAGCCTAAGAAATTATGGAGTTATGCCATTGGTGTTTCAGCAATGGTCAATCAAATGATCGGCATCACTGTCGAAGGGAGATTTGCAGGTGAAAAAGCACTTCATGTTAATGGCCAGTGTCGTTTCTAGTACACTTTGTGCACTGCCCGTTGGTAATCCTGTAGATGCAAGTATCTATCCTAATGGAACTTACTTTGGAGGCTCCAACTGCGATCCTTGCGATCCTCATTTTCAATGGAGCGAGCAATTTAATCTACGATTAGGCTTTTATGGAGACTATGTCTTTAACCGTCATATGGAAACGTCAACAGGGCATGGGATTCAGCAATTTTCGATAGCGACAACTGCTGGGCTAACCGACATTAATATATGTGATTGGGTAGATGTGTTTTGGACTTTAGGCGCCTCAAAAATGGATCTTTTTTGTAACGGCGGAGAATTTTCATCAGATTCAACCATGCTCGGAATAGGTTATGAGCCCTACTTTTCGTGGAGTGTCGGAGGACGCGCAACAATTTGGAGCTGTGGATCTTGTGCGATAGGTATCGAGACACAGTATTTTCGCACACGCCCTTGGATTAATGAAATTATCCGCTATGCTAGCGGCGATATTACCTATTTACATACTAAAGCCGTGTACGAAGAGTGGCAAGTTGGCATAGGTATTGCTTATCGATTACAGCGCCATACAGTTGCATGGATACCTTACGGAGCAATAAAAGTTTCCAGCGGCAGTTTAAAGATGGGAAACTTCTCATTTGTGTTTCAAAACACCAATGTGCAGTATGAATTAACCAACTTGATTCCATCTCAAATTGTTGGATATGTGTTAGGTACAACAGTAACAGTGTGTGATACGATTGGAGTGACTGTAGAAGGAAGGTTTGCAGATGAAAAGGCCCTTCACATAAACGGTCAGATGCGTTTTTAACTTTCCGTTTGACGTATAAAACTTTTAATCGTATGGTGAAGCTTAATGTAAAAAAATTAAAAACCTTCAACTTGGAGAGGGAAAATGAAAAAACTCGTGCTGACAGCCCTGACAGTTTTGTGTTGTGGAGCAGCATATGCACTTCCTGTGGGTAACCCAGGAGATGCAAGCCTCTACACAAACGGACTCTGTTTAGGGGAAACGTGTTGTGATGATCCCTGTGTAACCTGGTGTGATATGTTCAGTATCCGAACTGGGTTTTACGGTGATTACGTCTTCAATAGACATTTACAAGTGCAAGATTCAGGATCTGATACTAAACATATTGATGATACTGAGATCTACACTAATGCAGGTCTTTTGGTGTTGAACTTCTGCGATTGGCTTGATGTGTTTGCCACCTTTGGTGCAACAAATATGTCAATTTTCACAGATGGTCATACACTGGCTGCACTTGCGGGAGCTGACACGACTATGGTCCAGCTCGACTTTGTTCCAGACTTCTCATGGAGTATCGGTGGTCGAGCAACTGTTTGGAACTGTGGCTGCATGGCTCTTGGAATCGAAGGACAGTACTTCCAGACATCACCAAATCTCAATAGCATGATTCGTTATGAGAGTGGTGATATCACATACTTTAATTCTAACAACGGTACAACCTATTCAGAATGGCAAGTCGGCATTGGCTTGACTAGTTACTTCTGCACAGGTGGAGTTGCATTTGTTCCCTACATGGCTTTGAAGTGGTCAGGTGCTAGGTGGGACATGGGTGACTTCAACTTCAACTATAGCGGAACTGTGACTGGTACAGGTAACTACTTGCTTCGTGAGCTTGTCAACGCTAAAATTTGGGGGTATGCAGTCGGGATGACAGCAACTCTATGTGACACCATTGGTGTAACAGTTGAAGGACGCTTTGCTGATGAGAAAGCGATCCACGTGAACGGGCAATTCCGTTTCTAAGTTTTTTGAATAAACAACCTCAAAGATGGAGAGGAAAATGAAAAAAATCGCGTTAACGGCCTTGACAGTGCTCTCATGTGGGGTCGCGAGTGCTTTGCCAGTAGGTAATCCTACTGATGCAAGCATGTTTACTAATGGTTTATGGTGGGGAGAGTCATGCTGTGAGCCGTGTGATCCTTGTTTTAACTGGTGCGACGCTTTTAGTGTTCGTGTAGGTTTCTACGGAGATTACGTCTTTAATAGACATATGGAAATCAAAAGTGGTGGAACAGAGCTATCTGACATCGATGATACAGAGATCTTCACAAATGCAGGTCTTTTAGTACTTAACGTCTGTGATTGGGTAGATATTTTTGCAACATTAGGTGCAACTGATATCTCAATCTTTACAGATGGCGGTTCATTCTCTGCTAACACAACTATGATTCAGCTTGATTTCACCACAGCCTTCTCTTGGAGCATTGGTGGTCGTGCAACAGTATGGGAGTGTGATAGCTTCTCTGTTGGTGTTGAAGGTCAATACTTCAGCACATCTCCTGATCTAAACAGCTTGATCCAGTACTCTTCTGGTGACATTGTTTATTTCAACGACAATAACAGCGCAAAATACTCTGAATGGCAAGTAGGCCTAGCGGCTTCTTACCGTTGGGAATCAGGTTGTCCAGGACTCGCTTTCATCCCTTACATGGGCTTGAAGTGGGCAGGCAGCTCGCTTAATATGGATGACTTTGCTGTCACATTGACTTCAATTGCTTACACACTACGTGACCTAGAGTCTAAAAAGCTATGGGGTTACGCTGTAGGATGTACAGCATTGCTTAAAGACATGATTGCGGTAACAGTTGAAGGACGCTTTGCTGATGAGAAAGCTGTTCACGTCAACGGTCAGATCCGCTTCTAATTAAGTCTTGGCTTGAGAACATGATAACCGTCAGATTTATTCTGACGGTTTTTTTTTGCCTGAGTTGGGAGATCGGGCGCTTGCCGTACTACTCGTACTGTCTGCGCACCCGATCTCCCAACTCAGCTAAGCACAGGCTTTTGGTATAATGGACTTTCTATGACTTGCCGTGCTACTCGTACTGCCATCGCGTGCGATCTTGCAACTCAGCTGAGCACAGGCTTTTCGCTCTATTGGGCTTTCTATGAATACCGTACTGCTCGCACTGTCTGTGCGCCCGATACCCCAACTTAGCCAAAAACCACGGGGTTAACATCTTATAACTTAGCCCCAAAAAGAGGACAAACAAACACTTTTGGGGATTTTGTTATCAATTGGGGGATCTCGAGCGCAGGCAGTATAACTGATACACCAAGCGAGAGATCGCTCAAGTGAGGACAAAAGCAGCCAAAAGGTTACTCAAACTTGAGTTTTTTATACCTTGGCATGGGAATTGCGTAGATAGTTCTATATGTATCAGCCTATTGAAAATTATGGTATAATCGGGGACATGAATACGGTTGCTCTCGTTGGAATGAACGGGTCAATCGACTTCCTCTGCTATCCAGACTTTGACTCACCTACAATCTTTGCTTCGATCCTAGATTATGACAAAGGGGGCTTCTTTTCCATCACCTCGCAGATGAAAGAAGTAAAAAATAAACAGATCTATCTCCCTGATACGAACGTCTTGATTACACGCTTTCTCTCTGAAGAAGGAATGGCTGAAATTACTGATTTCATGCCAGTCACTGGACACTACAAAGAAAATTGCTTGATTAGACGTGTCACAAGTATTCGGGGAAATAATACCTTTCATATGCATTGTGCGCCGCGCTTTAACTACGGTCGTAATAAGCACCGCACGCTTCATCAAGTAAAATCTATTCTGTTTATTGGAGAAGGAGACCATAGTTTAGGTCTAAAACTTGCAAGCTCGGTCCCTCTAAAAATCAAAGAAGGAGATGCTTCAGCAGTATTCACTTTAAAACCTGGAGAGACTGTCTCTTTTGTCTTAGGACGAATTTCTGAAGATGAAAAAGTCGAGGATTTTGAAGAGGGTGTTGAGAAATCACAATTTGATACCATTCACTACTGGAGAAATTGGATCTCACACTCTCAATACAAGGGAAGATGGCTAGAAGAGGTGAATCGCTCTGCTCTGCTCCTTAAATTGATGACAGCAAAAAAATATGGGTCGCTCGTTGCATCAGCTACCTTCGGTCTGCCTGAACAAGTAGGGGGAGACAAAAACTGGGACTATCGCTACACGTGGATTAGAGATGCCGCCTTTTCACTATATGCTCTGATTAGACTCGGTTTTACAAAAGAGGCTGGGGAGTTTATGGGGTGGATGGAAAATATTTGCCCTGATATCCGTAAGCCGGGTGAACTTGGCCTTATGTATTCAATCAAAGGCGTTAAGCGACTCGAGGAATTCGAATTAGACCATTTTGAAGGATACAAAAAATCTCGTCCTGTAAGAGTCGGAAATGCAGCTTATGAACAATTACAGCTCGATATTTATGGTGAATTGATTGATTCTATCTATCTCTATAACAAGTATGGCGAACCAATTTCCTATGACCTTTGGGTCAATCTCTCTGCTCAAATTGACTGGCTTTGTGATAACTGGGAACAGCCTGATGAGGGAATTTGGGAAGTGCGAGAGGGAAGACAACATTTCCTCTACTCCCGATTGATGTGTTGGGTCGCTCTTGATCGAATGATCCGGATGGCCCGCCAACGCTCTTTTCCACGACCACCAAAATGGAAGGCTGTTCGAGATCATATCTACAAGTCGATTTTTAAAGATTTTTGGAATGAAGATCTTCAAACTTTTGTCCAGTACAAGGGGAGTGATCGCGTCGATGCTTCAACTCTTTTGATGCCACTGACGCGGTTTATTGGGCCTCAAGATCCTCGCTGGCTCTCGACTCTAGACGCAATCGAAAAGCACCTTGTATGTGATTCTCTTGTCTATCGATATCGCATGCCTGATAGCACTGAAGAGCAGATGTTCACAGAGGGTACTTTTTCACTCTGTAGTTTTTGGTATGTTGAGAGTCTTTCACGCGCTGGTCAGCTTGAAAAAGCGCGCTACTACTTCGAGAAAATGTTGGCCTATTCAAATCACGTTGGTCTATATGCAGAGCAAATTGGACTTCAGGGTGAGCATCTTGGCAATTTCCCACAAGCATTTACCCATTTGGGGCTTATCAGTGCAGCGTTTAACTTGAATCGCAATCTAAACGATAGTCACAATAAACAGGCATAATCAAAGCCCGATGATTTTGCCAGCTAAGTTATTGGATTGAATCTTTTCTTTTGACGCAATCAACTGGCGCATTGCATCTTGCTGATCCCAGATACCCCACATCATGCCGCCGACAACACATTCATTTTCAAGGTAGTAGAGCACTCCCTTGCGATAGAGATCATGCCAATCTTCAAAGATTTCAAATTGATTGCCCAGCATTCCAATGGCAGTATAGCCAAGTTCAAATAGGTCAGAATAGAAATAGGGGAGGTGAGTATACTCCTCTTTGCAACCTGTCATATTCTGTCCAACAATGCGGCCCATTGTTTTAGCTGTATCTTCGTGCTCACAACGGATCCGCTTTTCAAGCAACGGTGCATAAAAATTGGCAACATCTCCCGCTGCATAGATATCGGGATCGGAGGTCTGTAGGTGGCGGTTGACAGTGATACCATTGTCGCATTTAAGTCCAATTGATTCAGCGAGTTCAGTATTGGGAGTTGTTCCTAAACCAGCAATCACGCTATCTGCTAGGATCTGCTTACCGTCAGAGGTGGTTACACGCAATTGAGTCTGTTCTTTTTTAACGGAGGTCACGGTGGTATTTGGGATTAAATGGACCCCTTTCTCAGTGTAATAGCTATTGAGAAAAGCTGAAAAGCCCTTTGGCAACTTCTGAAACATCAGAGCAGGTTGTCTGAAGATCAAAGTGACATTTTTCCCATTCATACGTAGTGCTGCAGCTATTTCAGTTCCAATGTAGCCCGATCCAATCACAACATATTCATTGCATGATTCATACTGATCACGAATGCGATGATAGTCCTGCAATGTATGGAGTGTTTGAACCCCTTCGTTTGGACAATCAAGTTGCCGCCGGCTGCAGCCTGTTGTCAATAGGAGCTTTTTGTACCAATAAACATTCCCAACATGGTCTGTCACAGTATGTGTCTTTGGGTTTATTTCAACAACACGCCGCTCGAGATGAAACGTGACATTTTCCTGTTCGGTATTGGCCCAAATACTTTCGTAAGGGGAGCCTGTCCACAAACCTTTAGAAAGAGGAGGTCTGTCGTAGCAAGGATAGGACTCATCTGTGATAATCCCTATCCGCCCTGTTGAGTCTTTTTCGCGAATCCCTCGGGCAGCAGCATCTGCTGCCATCCCACCACCAATAATTAGGTAACTATACTTTTCCATTACTTACTCAATCTAGTTTTTCAACAAGCTGATAATAGTTGTTGTCTATATCGACAAAACCATGAATTTTCACATGACCTGGAACAAGCATCTCTTCACCAACAAATTTGATGCCCTTGCTTTCGAAAGCTTTTTTAGAGGTTTCAAGGTTGTCCACTGTAAAGGTAAGTACACTATTTTGACCGGGCTGTACAGGGCTTTCTACACTTTTTTGAGCTAAACCCAAAACAGAACCTCCTTCAGGAGGAATGAGCTCTGTCCAACCATATTCCTCTGAATAGGCGCGCTCTTTAAAGCCAAAGATGTCCTTAAATAAAGCCCGCGATTTTTGTAAGTCAGTCACTGCAACCCATGAGAGGTCAGACCGCTTAATACCCATAAATACACTCCTTTTTTTTGAATTTATCATGTGTGAAGTAATTGTTTTTCACAACAAGTCATTGCATTTAATGGGCATAAAACTCAAAGTTTCTAATGTTTAACAACTTGGAGGAAAGTATGAAGAAGCAATTCATGATCGCAGCACTCTTGTCATGTGCTACAGTATTTGCAGTGGGGCCTAACCTAAATAGCATTGCTCAGGAAGTATCGGTTGCAGTAGGTGAGGGTGTTGAAGAGCAGGAGCTCGTTACTATTGCTGCTTATCTCGCAGAAGAAATGGAAATCGACTTAGAGATTGTACAAGAGGAACTTGCCAATGCAATGGAAAGGGAGTATTGCGTTAATTGACCCTATATTCTATTGTCGTTGTTTCGTAACCGACTCTTTTTAAACAGGTAATACTTTTTTTGGAGGTAAAGATGAAAAGATTGACATTAGCAGCGTTGCTGCTCAGTTCTACAGTAGTGTTTGCAGAACAGAGGGATGAAGCGCTTTTTCTAAGTCCTTATTTTAAGGAGATTGCTAATCAGGCCGTTGTTGATATGGGGTGTTTTGCACAAGATGCTTCTCATCAAAATGTTGCAAGTATTAATCTGATGGATACTCTTGACGATTTGAATCAACATTGTGATCAAATTGCTCATGCGCTTAAAGCTGGTGGAAAGGCTGTTATTTCGATTGCAGCTTCGCATGATGTGGTGTTTACAAGCAGCGCAAATAGTGACAAATCAGTTCATAGACACATTCAAAAAGTGCTTTCTAATCTTGGCAGCAATGAAGATCCAGCAGCAATTAAGGCAGCACTAGGTGAACTTGAAGAGGTAAATCGTGCAAGTTTTGTACGACGCGGCTCAAATTTGGTCTTAGTTACTGATGTAAGTGAACTTCATTTAGGTGAAAAGATCTGGAGAAAAGAGCCTACACGTGTTGTGCAAGGGTACTACCACTCTGAGGAGGAGTGTCTTGTCGCATTGCGTAATGCTGGATTGATCTGTGAAACGATTGATCGCCCCTGTTTTTTTGGCAAGGTAAAATATAACCTCTACCACCAAGGTCAAAATGAAGAGCTAGGAAGTGGTTATATCGACCACAATCCATTTACACTATTTACTGTTGTGAAATAGTATTCAGGTAGTCGAGCAATTCAGCTGGCTGATAGTGCAGGCTGCGATAGCCGACATAGCCGTCAGGCCGAATCAAATAGAGTGATTCTGGTTTGGCGGCATATTTGTTTTTCACCTCATCGCCAAAAATCACGTAGATATCGACCCATTTTCCATAGTTTTTCTTGATGGTCTGTACAAACTCTTCATTTTCTTGGAAAAGAAAAATCACATGCTTTTGGGCGCGAAAATAGGAGAAGAGTGAGGTGCCATTTGCAGTATGGCCATAGGGAGCTCGCATCCCTGGCTTCGGCCCTTTCCATTTACGATCACGCTTGGGTTGAGAGACAATGGGGCTGTGACAATAATTCACACCTAACTGACTGATGCCATGGGCGATTTTTTTGTAGAGCATTTTGAGGAGATTGAAGACGAGCAAAGGTCTTGCCAACATGACCAGACGCGTTGCGCGTGTTGTTTGTTTGAGAAGGTTATGGATGATCGGTAGACGTTCTTGCTCGTAGGAATCGAGAAGGGAATCAGTGGCAATTCCTCGGATCACAAGATCGAGTTTCCAAGATAAGTTGTAGGCGTCTTGGATGGAGGTATTCATCCCTTGCCCTCCAATTGGGCTGTGAATATGGGCGGCATCTCCAGCAAGAAATGTATTACCTTTGCGCAAATGTTTTGCTGCTCT
The DNA here is from genome assembly GCA_942490925.1 of uncultured Chlamydiaceae bacterium. Lineage (GTDB taxonomy): Bacteria > Chlamydiota > Chlamydiia > Chlamydiales > JAAKFR01 > CALNYX01. Next base: position 305,711 of record CALNYX010000017.1, read on the forward strand.
GTCATGGATGGAAAATATCGAGACCCAAGAGGGTTTACGTGGCACAAAATCAGAGTAGGGATACCGCTTGTCAAAAGCATCTTCGATAAAACCTGCTGTATAGTTTTCTAGATCTCTCTCTTCTTTTGTTTTGGTTAGAAAGACCATGCGATAGGTATTGTCTGGAAATGGAAAAAGTACAGCAACGTTTCTTTTATGGAAGAAAACGTGAAAGAAGTTGGAGTCAAGAGAGGTTTTAGCTTTCATATCCGCAAGGGCAAATGTGGCTGGAAGTTCACTCCCTTCAAAAGGAATTTGCTTGGCTTGACGTACAAGGCTTTTTCCTCCATCGCATCCAATCAACCAGGCTGGTTTAACCCACTCTTCTTTTCCTTTTTTGTCGCGCAGCAAGCACCGTTCATTGTCAATATGGATCAGTTCTGTCTCCCATTCGACCTCAATTTTCAAATGATCAATTAAGATCCGCTCAGAGCGGGATTGAGGAATACTCAGCACAAATGGGTAGGGAGTGTCAAGCTTAGGAAGTTGAACAGAGGCTTCATGTTTGTTGAGGTGAAAGAGTACACCTTGCTTTTGATCTCCCTCTTCTAAAAAATCGTCGACAATTCCCATCTGATCGAGAATTTCAAGCGTTCGTGCTTGTATAGCAAGAGCTTTTGACTCGTTTGAAGGTCCTTTTTTCTTGTCGATGATGCGCACGGTGTGGCCACGCTTTGAGAGCTCTAACGCTGCTGTTAATCCTGTTGGTCCTGCTCCTACAATTAGAATCATATCGTCACCACTGCTGCTCCGTTAAACTTTCCATGGCGCAAATCATCGAACGCCTCGTTGACTTTCTCAAGCGAATAGAGTGCCACTTCTGTCTTAATTGGAATTGTTGGTGCTAAATTCAAGAAATCCTCGCCATCTTTTCGAGTGAGATTGGCAACAGAACGGATCATCCGCTCCTCCCACAGAAGGTCATAGCCAAAGGAGGGAATATCACTCATATGAATCCCAGCGCAGACAACAACGCCTCCTTTTTTTACAGCTTTTAAAGCCATTGGCACAAGCTCTCCAGCTGGAGCAAAAATAATTGCCGCATCAAGTTGTGTTGAAGGTAGCTCATCTGAAGAACCTGCCCAGCTCGCTCCCATTGTTTTTGCATACTCTTGACCCTCGAGATCTGCTTTTCGAGTGAAGGCATAAACTTCTCCGCCATTGTGTTTGACAACTTGAATCAAAATGTGCGCAGCAGTTCCAAAGCCATAAAAACCAATACGTTTTGCTTTCCCTGTCATACGTAAAGCTCGAAAACCAATGAGGCCCGCACAGAGCAGGGGAGCTGCCAGTTCATCTGGATAGGAAGTGGGAATAGGAAAAGTGTAATGAGCATTGGCAACACAGTACTCTGCATAACCTCCATCGACCTGATAACCTGTATAAACAGCGTGGTCACACAGGTTTTCATGTCCGCTGCGGCAATAGTCACAGGTCCCACAACTACCGCCTAGCCACGGCACACCAATTCGTTCGCCCACTTTCACACCTGAAACCTTCTCACCGAGAGCTTCGACAGTTCCAACGATTTGATGTCCAGGGATAAGAGGGAGTTTAGGAGTGGGAAGTTCACCATCAAACACATGCAAATCTGTGCGACAAACACCGCAAGCCGATACGCGGATCAAAACTTGATCTGGGCCAGGAGTTGGTTTGTTGACCTCTTTCAAAACCAGAGGCTTTTTAACCTCTGTTAATACCATTGCCTTCATTGCTTATCCTAATTTAAAACACTTTGGAGAGAGGATCCAATTTAAAATTCCCTCATCGATACAAACAACACAACTTGTCTGAAAATTGAAATGAAACGTTTCAAGGCCAAGTAAGCGCGCGGTCAATTTCTCCACAAAAGGGAGGTGGCTTACAATCAAGATTCCATCAGAAAACTGAAGCTCATCATAGATTGTGTCGATTGAATCTTCGGGATTAAGATGAGGTTTTTCAATAATTTGAGGTTTTGAATCCAATATTTCACTAAAAATCGCTGCCGTCTGCTTGGCACGCAATTTGGAGCTGTGATGAATCTCTGTAATACTCAAATGCTTCAGAGTTTCAGCAACTTGCTTTGTCTCTTGTAGACCTTTTTCAGAGAGCGTTTTGTTGGGCGCATCGCCATGCCTAGCGAGATAGAGTGTCATGAAGCACATCGTAAAATTCATTTTGTTTTATTGATATTAAAAAATGTTTTTTACACAATTAGGTTTAATGAAAAAGATTTTTTGTCTACTTAGTTTCCTGTTATACACACAAGTCGCTCATGCTGTAGATGCTGTTGAGTATATGAAAAAAGGACCTGTGCACGAAGCGTTTGTTACACAGGAGTATGGAGATCTAATTCTTCAGGCAGTGCCGCAACAGCCACCGAAAGATCTCAATGAACAGATCCCTGATAAACGTTATGGCAAAGCACAATGGATCAATGGCTATTGGAAATGGTCAACCGAGCATGATGACTACATTTGGATTAGCGGTGTGTGGCGTCTCGCGCCTCCGGGGCAACACTGGATTTCTGGGAAGTGGACAAAGCTCGAAGAGGGTTGGGTCTGGTTAAAAGGCTTTTGGAGTCCAGTTCTTGAAAGTGATTTAGAACATATCAGCGAGCCTCCGCCTGATCATCTTGATGATGTAGTGCCTAATGCCCCTTCAGAAGGCTATTTTTGGGTTCCAGGCTACTGGTTTTTTGATGAAGGAAAGAGCGACTACGTCTGGTATCGTGGAAGATGGCAAGCATTCAATGAAGATTGGCAATACGTTCCTGCCCACTACATGTGGCGTGAGGAAGGGTATATCTTTATTCCGGGGTATTGGGACTGGCCAATTGAAAAACGGGGCCAGGCATTTGCGAATGCTTATATCGAACCCGATCGTCGCAGCTCAATTGTTTATGAACCAAGCGTTGCCTTAGAGCCGCTTGAGATTGTCGAGAATCTCTATGCCTGTTGGCCGAGCTATCCGTGCTTTTTCCATCACCACTACTTCTATCATTTCGATATTTGGATGGCGTGGGGGATTGTTCCACCGTGGTGGCATTGGGATTCGTGGTGGGCATTTGGTTGGTCAGACTCTTGGTGGCTTTGGTGGTGGTGGGTCAATCCTGGATTCCCCGCACCCTTCTTCCTCGATGTCGAAATTGCAGGGATGATGTTCGGTCCTGCCGCCTTTTTACTTGAAATGTTAGGAGATGTGCTGCCGCCACCCATTGTCGTTGAAGATGGTGTTATGGGACCTCAAGCCTTAATTGAAGCAATCGAAGAAGTAACAGGTCATGAGTCGCCGGTTCTCCCTTCTAATCCAAGTATGGTTGAAGAGATTCAAGAAGAGGCATACCCGAAAGGGCCCGAACAGCCGACCTTCCGTCCTTCAGGACGTGGTGTGACAAAACAGCCGCCACCAAAACCTCATTTTGGACCGTCGGCAAATGGGTTGTCCTCTCCTCCCGAGCGCGCCGTTGTACCGCCTCTCCCACAGGTGAGAAAACCCAAGCGTCCTCCTGTGCAAGTTGTGCGTCCAAAACGACCTCCGACATACCGCAATCCGCCGCCAACTTATCAGCCAGAACCTCCCAAAACATATCCTGATGTAACACGACCACAACGTCAACGCTATCCTAGCGCTCCTCCCGAGAGATATGCACCACCGCCAACGAGAAGTTATACACCACCGCCGCCGCGAACTTATAAGCCTCAGCCACCGCAAACATACAAGCCGCAACCACCTCAGAGCTATAAGCCGCAGCAACCAACACCACAGAGTAAGCCGTCGACAACAACTCGGCCACAATCGCGTCCCAGTTGGCAGTACCAACCTCAGCCAAAAACACAGAGGAAGCCGTCGACAACAACCCAGCCACAAACCCGTCCCAGTTGGCAGTATCAACCTCAGCCAAAAACACAGAGGAAGCCAAAGGCCTATCAAGGGACAAACCGCTCTAATTCCCTTTATTAAAATGCTGATGCTTTGATAGCGTTAAGAAATGCTTTTCCACCTCTTTTGTGCTGCTCTGCTTATCGGTTCAGACTTTGTTCAACCTCCTTTTGCCTTCACACGTAGCCGCAAAAAAGTTGGTTTTGAAGTCGATCTAGCGCGCGCCATTGCTAAACAACTCGAGTGTGAGATTGAATTCGTTCCTCAAGATGAAGCCGATCTCATCATTGGTGGAAATGTAACAACTGCTGCTCCTTACATGACAACCAGTTTGAGTGTCCTTGTTGACACCAAAAAACGTCCTCAAATCACATCATTTGCCGATCTAAAAGGAAAACGGATCGGTGTTCAAGAAGCAGGGCTCGATCTTACCATCGGAACTATGGTCCACTATCCGATCAACAAAACTCTAGATGCTATCGTTGATCTGATGGAAGGTGAAATCGATGCCTTCTTGAAAATTCAACCAGCAGCCTTCTACCTCTCATTTTCAGCTGCTACAATTCAGATCATCGACCAAGTTCCCGACTATCCAGTCGCCCTTGGCTTTGAAGTCAGGGACCTCGATTTGCAAAAACAAATCTCGGATGCCCAAGTCGACTTAGAAAAGAGCGGAGTGCTTCAAGATCTTTACAATAAATGGTTTCCTCGCTAGCCTTCTGATGTGAAAAGGATGTGTTTAGCTCTGATTCTGACTTTGATGCCGCTTGTTGCTCATGCCAACTTCTTTTTGAATTCACTATAGTTCAGCGCCATGTTGTAGTGCAACAGCGCCCACAACCCCAACAAAGACCACAATGTTGTCATTGTTGCCATCACCATTGTCATTAAAAAAAGAGATTGATCAAATTTGCCACTCAACCTACCTTAAGAAGTCTCTGAGTAATGAGGGTTATGGAGATTTTAGCGAAATTTGAAGACCGAAGCTAACCCCTTGTGGGTTAGGGAGGCTTTGTAAAGTTGATAGAAATCGACAGAGGAAGAGATCATGGCAGAGAAAAAAACTGTTCTCACACAAGAGATTGAAGTGCCAGTTGGAGCCGTCAAGCTTCAAGGGATCCTTCAAATTCCTCCAGATGCAAAGGGAATTGTCCTATTTGCTCACGGCAGCGGGAGTTCACGCTTAAGCCCCCGCAATCAATTTGTCGCACAATTTCTCCAGGATGGGGGGATGGCAACGCTTCTACTTGACCTGCTTACCAACGAGGAAGAGCAGGATGACATGATGAGTCGCGAACTGAATTTTAATATCCCATTTTTGGCAAATCGCCTGCATGGAGCCTCTGATTGGATCAACCAAGCACCTCAGACTCACCATTTGAATATTGGCTATTTTGGAGCGAGTACCGGAGCTGCAGCAGCGATGATTGCTGCTTCAGAAAATGGAGCCAAAGCTGTTGTTTCAAGAGGAGGAAGACCTGATCTTGCTGGGCAATCGTTAAGTCGTCTACGTGTGCCAACGCTTCTGATTGTCGGTGGAGAGGATCATGGTATCATTGAGCTCAATGAACGGGCTTTGGAACTCATGAGTTGTCCGAAGAAATTAGAGATTGTTCCGAATGCAACACACCTTTTTGAAGAGTCTGGCACTCTTGAAGAGGTAGGACGCATGGCCACGTTGTGGTTTCAAGAGTATCTATAGCCTTTGAGAAGCTAAAAAATGGGTTTTTCTGTAACAACAACGAGTCTAAGTACTTCCTTAAGAAACCCCGAAGAGAGTGGGTTAGCTACTCTGGCCAAAGCGTTTTTACCGCAGTTCCTGATAGTATACGATTGATTGCAGTGACAATGGTTTCAATTTCCCCAGTCAAATCTATTAAGAGCTCGTGGTTGCCTTTTTCAAGTACATGAGCACCTATTGAAGTTATATTGATTAGCTCTTGGCAAAGCTTAAGTGCCCTAGGTGGTAAATTTACGCCTTGTTCTACTGATGCATAGACTTGCTGACTGAGAGCCTCGGCTTCTTGCATTTGCGCTGAAAAATAGGTTTTTGTCTCTGTTATCATGCTTCTAATTTAGTCGAATTTGTTTTTTTAATACAATACTAATCAATAATTTAAATTGTAATTAGTCAAATTAAAAATTTGATTGGCTAATAATTTATTATTGAATGTGTATAATAAAAATATGGGGGATCCACTCTGGTACAAAGAGGCAATCATCTATGAGCTGCACGTCAAGTGCTTCTATGATAGCTCAGGAGATGGAATTGGAGATTTTAAAGGGCTAACAGAAAAGCTCGACTATCTTCAAGATTTAGGTGTGACAGCTATTTGGCTGCTCCCTTTCTATCCCTCTCCACTTAAAGATGATGGGTATGATATTGCCAACTATATGGATGTCAATCATCAGTATGGAACGTTGGCAGATTTCAAACGTCTACTCAAAGAGGCTCATAAAAGGGGATTGAAGGTGATCACAGAGCTTGTGATTAACCACACCTCTGACCAACACCCTTGGTTTCAAAGAGCTAGAAATGCTCCAGCTGGATCACGCTATCGCGATTACTATGTTTGGAATGATTCGCCTGACCTCTATCCTGAAGTGCGTATTATCTTCCAGGACTTTGAGTCATCAAATTGGACATGGGATCCTGTGGCCAAAAGTTATTTCTGGCACCGTTTCTACTCGCATCAGCCTGATTTGAACTTTGAAAATCCTGAAGTGCATCGCGAGCTCTACCGAGCCTTAGACTTCTGGTTGAAGATGGGAGTCGATGGCGTACGTCTTGATGCGATTCCCTATCTCTATGAGGAAGAAGGAACTATTTGTGAAAATTTGCCGCAAACCCATGGGTTTCTCAAGAAATTGAGAGCTTATGTCGATGAAAACTATGAAGATCGAATGTTACTTGCTGAGGCGAATCAATGGCCTGAAGATGCAGCTAAATATTTTGGCGATGGTGATGAGTGTCATATGGCTTTTCACTTCCCGGTGATGCCCAGGCTCTTCATGTCCATTCACTTAGAAGACTCTTTACCGATCATTGAGATTATGGGGCAAACTCCTGAAATTCCGAGCAATGCGCAGTGGGCACTTTTCTTGCGCAATCATGACGAGTTGACGCTCGAAATGGTGACGGATGAAGAGCGAGATTACATGTTCCGTGTCTATGCTCATGATCCTCAAGCACGTTTGAACTTAGGAATTCGTAGGCGCCTAGCTCCACTTCTCAAAAATGATCGTCGAAAAATTGAATTGATGAATGCTCTTCTCTTCTCTCTGATTGGCACTCCAGTGCTCTATTACGGAGATGAGCTTGGAATGGGAGATAATATCTATCTAGGGGATCGCAACGGTGTGCGCACACCGATGCAGTGGAGCAACGATAGAAATGCTGGCTTTTCACGTACCAATCCTCAGAGGCTTTATCTACCGCCGATTATTGATTCTGAATATCACTATGAAACTGTGAACGTTGAGGCTCAATCAAGCAATCCCTATTCCCTCTTATGGTGGACTAAGCAGCTGATTTCATTGCGTAAACGTTTCCAAGCCTTTGGTTCTGGCACAACCTCGTTTTTGCTCGCTGAGAATCGCAAGGTATTGATCTTCTTTAGAGAGTATAAAAATGAACTGATTTTGATCGTCGCAAACCTCTCCAGATTTGCGCAGTATGTTGAAATGGATCTTTCAAAGTATAGTGGATACTTTCTTATTGAACTCTTTAGTGGTGGACGTTTTCCGCGTATTGGGGAGCTTCCTTACTTTCTCACACTCGGGCCTTATGGTTACTACTGGTTTGCACTTGAAAAAGAGCCAGAGGAGAGTGTACTCCACCAAGTTGCCAGAGCAAAAGAGCGTGAAGTGGCAGTACTTACACTTGAAAAAGACCTCTTTCATCCCCAGATGAGACGGACGTTAGAAGGGGCTTTAAAAAAGTATCTGTTTAAACGTGAGTGGTTTCATTCTCTTGTTGTCAATGTAGACAAGACTAAAGTCTTTCTTGTTGATCATCTTTTATTGCCACAAGGGATTCATCTTGTGATTCAATCTGTGACTTTTACAAGTGGCATCACCCACTACTATCCACTCTTTCTCAAGCTTATCAGACATGCTGATGATCTGATAGAGAATCATCCAGAACTTGTGGTTGCCAAAATCAAAGGTGATGGAGTGATTTACGATGTAAGCGCAACTTCTGAATGTTCAAAGTTACTTGTTGAGATTATCAAAAGTAGCAAGCGAGTTAAGGGAGATCGGGGGAATTTAAAAGGAGTTTATCTAGGCGAGCAGTCAACAGTAAGCGCAGGAAGTGAAGGTCATATGATCTGTCGCGATGAAGGCTCACTTTTGATTCCTCTAGAAGAGGGAGCACTGAAGATTTTCACTGTGCTTGATGAAGGGATGAGTCTTGATGTTGAGATGCGTCTTTTCCTTGCAAAAGAGACAAATTTCTCTGATTTTCTACCGCTCATTGGTTATCTCGAATACTCAGGTGAGATTTCTGTGGCAATTGCTGAACAGATTCCCATTACGAGCAAACGTTTTAATGCACAAGAGCTTGCTATTGAGGGTACAGAGCGATTTTTGATGCACATGGAGACCATAGGAAGTGAGATTACTCAAGAAGAGCTTTTACCTGAATCGGGTTGGTTAGAGCGTGCTAGGGGAGAGCTCCCAGTTGAGATGCATCATATATTAGACGAGTTTTTAGAGCGGGCGCGCCATCTTGGAAAAACCACTGGTGAATTCCATCTGGCAATGGCTTCACAAGGAACAAATATGACATTTGCGCCAGTCGTATTCACCCGTTTTTACCAACGCTCCCTTTACCAAACAACACGTCGAAAACTCAGTGAGGCCTTTGGCTATCTCAAACTTTTCACTAATCCCAATATCACCACTCTCAAAAAGCACGAAAAGCTCATTTTGGAACAACTTTCTGTATTGGCAAGTCATAAATTTAGTGCAGATCGCCTCCGCTACCATGGCAATTTTACACTAGAGCACCTCTTTCACACAGGCAAGGAATTTTTGATTACTGACTTTGAAGGGAATTTGGACTATCCCTACAGTGAGAGACGTTACAAACGGAGTCCGCTACTAGACGTTGCATCTATGTTTCTCTCCTTGATGGAGTGTGGATTTATCTCCCTAAATCGACTTCAATCTCGTGGACTATTAACTGACATTGATCCAGAAATATCACATATGTGGGTTGAGAGTTGGGCCACATGGAGTGGTGTCTCGTTTTTGCGCGCCTACTTAAGAACTATAGAAATTGGAGAAGGAAGCTTCTTGCCTGAAGACGAAAAAGAACTCGAGTATCTACTACACGTCTTTTTGATGGAGAAGTGTCTAGAAAAAATTGTTTTGGAGGGGAAAACGGGCAAGGGAGCGATCGACGCTCCTGTAACACTGCTATTGCATTGCCTGTCACGTTATGACTCCTTCTGATATCCCAACAGCCGTTTATCGCTTGCAACTCAATGCTCAGTTTACCTTGAAGCAAGCCATTTCAATTCTTCCCTACCTCAAAGAGCTAGGTGTTGAAGCTATCTACTGCTCTCCCTATTACGACTCCTATAATTCTCACGGTTATGATGTCACTAATCCCAATAGCCTCAATCCAGCTGTTGGTACACCAAAAGATTTTGACCACTTCTGCGCAGAGCTCAAAAAACTCGATCTTAAACATATTCTCGATGTTGTTCCAAACCACATGGGTATCCAAGGAGGAAAGAATCAGTGGTGGCAAGATGTTCTTGAAAATGGTCCTTATTCAGACTATGCCGATTTTTTTGATATCGATTGGAATCCTGACAAGCATGAACTCAAAAATCGCGTGCTTTTTCCCATCCTAGGCGCACCTTATGGCCAGGTTTTGGAAGATCAAGAAATTCAACTCGATTTTGAGGAGGGCATATTTTTCCTGCGCTATGGCGATGCAATCCTTCCTCTTTGCCCTGAATCATACCCCAAGATTTTAGGCCCTGAAACACCAAAAATTTATCAGACCTTTCCACTGCAAACTGATGAGCGTTCTCAAGCAAAAAAAGAGGGGCAAAAGGTCCTTAAGCAGATTGTCAAAAAGATTCCAAAGCTCACAACAGATCAGCTTGATGCTCTCATTGAAGCACAATTTTATCGCCTCTCCTATTGGAAAGTTGCTAGCCACGAAATTAACTACCGCCGTTTTTTCAACATTCATGAACTTGCTGCCATCTGCATTGAAAATCCCAAAGTCCTCGAAGCGCACCACAAATGGATTTTTGAGTTAGTAGAAGAAGGAAAAGTGCAGGGATTACGCATCGACCATCCTGATGGGCTGTACGATCCCTTAGGCTATTTCAAACGTTTGCGTGAACGCTTTTCAATCTACACCGTTGTCGAGAAAATTCTCGATCGAAAGGAAAAACTTTCGAGCTTGTGGCAAGTTGAAGGAACAGTCGGCTACGAATACCTCAACGTTCTCAACGGTATTTTCATTTGCCAAGAGAATGAAAAAGCCTTCACAGAGATCTACGAAGAGTTTGTCAGGGGGCACGTCGATTTTGAACAGACCTTGTATGAATCGAAAAAGCTCTTTACAAACTACGAAATGGTCAGCGAAGTCGATGCCCTTGGATTGCGCTTAGACCGTCTTTCAGAGCACGATAGACTTTACCGCGATTTCACACGCCTCGATCTGACAAAAGCACTTGCAGAAGTTATCGCCAATTTCCCAGTCTATCGCACCTACATTGCTCCAGAGGGAGAGGTAAGTTCTAGGGATGCTCACTATATCACCATTGCCATAGAAAAAGCCAAAGCACTTGCAACAGATCTCGATCCCTCCATTTTTGAGTTTCTCGAAAAAGTCCTCTTGCAACAATTACCTGACAATGCCCAGCAATATCGTGACTTTGTCCTTCGCTTTCAACAGTTGACAGGCCCATTAATGGCCAAGGGACTCGAAGATACCGCCTTTTATCGCTACAATCGCTTCATCTCCCTCAATGAGGTGGGAGGAGATCCCGAGCACTTTGGCTACTCATTAGAAGACTACCATCGCCACAACCAAGAGAAAGTGAAAGAGTGGCCCTACGGATTTTTGGCAACCTCAACACATGATACCAAGCGGAGTGAAGATGTACGCATGCGCTTAAATGTGCTCAGCGAAATGCCGGAAAGATGGCAGCTCGAAGTGAAAAAATGGGCAATCGTCAATCAGAAATTCCCCAAACCCTCCCCAGAAATCGAGTATTTTATTTATCAGACGCTACTTGGTGCTTGGCCACTCTCATTCGAGCGTCTCTGGGAAGTTATTCTCAAATCAATGAGAGAGGCAAAACAAGAGACGAGCTGGAACCAGCCTAACGATGAGTATGAAATGCGCGTCTCTCAATTCGTGCGAAATATATTGGATCCTAAACACCATTTCCTCCACCTTTTCTTAGAATTTTATGAAGAGGTTGCGCACTATGGAAACTTAAATTCCCTTTCTCAAACAGCTATAAAGCTTGCCTCATGTGGTGTTGTCGATACCTTTCAGGGTAATGAGCTCTTACACTACCGACTTGTAGATCCCGATAATCGCACTCCCGTTGATTTCAATCCTCGCAAAAAACTCCTGCAGCAAGCAAGCATCAAAAAAGAGCCAAAACTCTTCTTGCACTACAAAGGGCTAAACTTTCGTAAGCAGCATCCCGAGCTCTTTTTGATTGGGGAGTACCAGCCACTTCCTGTTAAAAGTGAGCATCTCATTGCATTTTATCGACGTCACAAAAATCAGACTCTAGTCGTCTTGGCGGGCCGTTTTTATGCTTCCAATCCCAATTGGGAAGAGATTGAACTTCCATTTGAAAAAGGGTATGAAGTATTTACAGGTAAAACCGTGTCAAAGAGAGTTCAAATGGATCAAACATTTCCAGTGAGTTGGGTCTATCATAAAAGTTGAAACTAGCAGACAATCAGAGTGGCAGCTCGATATCGGAGCGAATTATCGCGGAAATGGTGTCACTACCTTCCGTGTTTGGGCGCCGCGCCATCTTTCTATGCACCTCGAGCTTGAAAATGGTGATGTCCATGCTATGCTCAAAGAGTCCAATGGCTATTTTTCAATCGAAGTTGATGCTGTGAGCCCTGGGGATCTCTACTCCTACCGCCTTGAAAATGGTCTTAAACGTCCCGATCCCGTTTCACGCTCCCTGCCTCGCGGCGTACATGGCCCCACCCAAATTATCGATCCCAACAGTTTTACCTGGCACGATCAGCAGTGGGAGGGAATCAGACTTGCTGATGCCGTCATCTATGAGTTGCATATCGGAACCTTCACACCCGAGGGAACCTTTGAAGCAGTGATTGATAAACTCGACTACCTGCTTGATCTTGGCGTAAACATGATTGAGATCATGCCCGTTGCCCAGTTTCCTGGAAAATGGAATTGGGGATACGATGGCGTTGCGCTCTATGCTCCCGCACATAGCTACGGCGGTGCCAAGGGACTGCGCTACCTCATTGATGCCTGCCATCAGAAGGGGATGGCCGTCTGTCTTGATGTTGTCTACAATCACCTCGGCCCCGAAGGTAATTACCTCGGTGAGTTTGGCTACTATTTTCATGAAAGGTACCATACACCGTGGGGACAAGCCTTCAACTACGATGGTGCCTACTCAGATGATGTACGCCACTACATCATTCAAAACGCCCTCTACTGGGCACGTGAATACCACATCGACGCCCTCAGGCTTGATGCGGTGCATGGGATCTATGATTTTAGTGCCGAACATGTCCTGCCCGAGCTTGCTTCGCAGATTGATATCCCCCTGATTGCTGAATGCGATCTCAATGATTCCAAAGTTGTTCGTCCCATCAAAGAGGGTGGATGGGGACTTGCAGCTGTCTGGAATGATGACTTTCACCACGCGCTGCACACAGCTGTTAGTGGTGAACAACATGTCTACTATCAAGATTTTGATGGCCTGCCTGATCTAGCCAAAGCCGTCTCCGATGGATTTGTCTATGATGGGTGCTACTCCCACTTCCGCAAAAAGAAACATGGCACACCAGCCGACGAAGTTCCCTACAATTGCTTTTTGGCCTACAGCCAAAACCACGATCAAATTGGTAACCGTCCTTTCGGTGAGCGTCTCCACACACTCGTTTCTCCTCAAAGAAAACAAGCAGCAGCCTGTTTAGGTCTTCTTTCACCCTTCATTCCCATGCTTTTTATGGGAGAAGAGTATGGGGAGAAAGCCCCTTTTGAGTACTTTGTTGATTATAGTGATGAACAGCTCATGCGCGCGATTTATGAAGGAAGACAAAGAGAGTTTCACTGTGAGAACATGCCTTTTCCTGGCAAAGAGTCCTTCACACAATCCAAGCTCACTTGGGAGCAAGACAAAACCCTCTTGACCCTCTATAAAAAACTCATTGCGATTCGTAAAGCCTACAGTCCAAAAGAGGGGCTAGCGATTGGGGAGGCCTTGACCTACGTCGACACCGATTGGATTGCTTGGGAGTATCCGACGGAGAAAGGGCCATGGCTTGGCATTTTTTGCTACCTTGGCCAGGGAAAAAAAGAGTTGGTGCTTCCTTTTGAGCATGTAGAAAATAGAGAGCTTCTTCTCAGTACACAAGAGATTTCCCTCTCGTCAACTATTTATTTTACTTTAGAAACCGCGCTCGTTGTAGTATAATACCTTTAAGTTTTCTTAACATAAGAGGTATTTATGTCAGTGCTAGCAGATGCTCCTCCAACCTATAGTCAGGCCATACAGGAGGGCGCAGGGCAGCAACAGCAGTATTATCAAACTCCACATACTGGTGCTTATCAGGGCTCTAAATGGAACTTTTCAAGTTGTCTAGACTCACGGGTCACTCAAATTGCAGTTAGTCTATTACTCGTTGCAGGGGCAGCAACTGCTGCCTATTTCCTTCTCTCAAATGGTTTTGGTCGCCTTGATGTTGCTGTCACAAGTATGGAAGTATTTGTTGGCGCCACATTAGCCGCTATGGGTCTTGTTTATGCACTTGTAGCAGTTGGAAATACCTATCTTGCAGCTACTTCAGCTTGTTGTGCTAAAAGTAGTGAAGGACGTAAAGCATTCATAGCTGCGCAGGTCGGCTTGAGTGTAGCGGCTCCACTAGCTGCAGTTCCAGCGGTACTCTATTTTGGATTTTGCAGTGCTATCAGCAGACGCTAAGTCCAAGTTTTTTGAAAGATTTAGGGGGAGGGGCTGAAAAGCTCATCTCCTTTTCTGTAAAAGGGTGCTTGAAGCTGAGCTTCTTGGCATGTAAGCCAAGACGTTTGATGGGGTTTGTCAAAGCATCATACCGCGCATCTCCAATAATTGGATGGCCAGCTTCACGGCAATGAACGCGTATCTGATGCTTTCTTCCTGTTTCAAGGGTCACGCTTAAAAATGAAAACTTGGCTGAAACGCGATCCCGTTTGAAGTGGGTAATCGCATCACGCCCTTCATCAGAAACAATGACATTGAAGTTCTCGAGCTCTTCAAGTTTACTCTGCCAGGTTCCACTCTCTTCTTTCACTCGCCCTTCAACAATGGCGGCGTATTCACGCTGCAGTGCGTGCGCGCCAAACATTTCGGCTAAGCGGTGTTTCGCATCAAGGCCACGCGCAAAAAGTAGAACACCAGAAGCTTCTTGGTCGAGTCGGTGCACTGCAAAGATCGCAGTCGATTTGAAATGATCACGCAGTAAAGAAAGGGCACTATCTTCGGGTTTATCAGCTGGAACGCTGAGTAGGTGAGCGGGTTTATTGATGACAATCAACCAACGGTCTGAGTAGAGAATGGGGAATGGTCCTGGAACTTCTTTCTGTCCAAGGGTGACAACTTGCCCCTCTTCAATGAAGGCTTTGGTATGGGGTTTGCCATCAACATAGATGCGACCCCACTTAATCCAACTCTTAAGTGTTCGCTTTGAACTTTCGGGATATTGTTGACACAGAATGTCAATAAGAGGTTGTTTTGGCACGTTTTTTTGCTACTAGGGTGAAGAACCAGTTAATAAAGCCGAGCACAAGCGCAAAAGCGATCGCCCAGAGGAAATTTGTAATGGCAAAGCCAGGAACGACTAGGCTGACAAGCCAGACCATGAGTCCCATAATAACAAAAGAGAAGAGGCCGAGTGTTAAGACGTTGATCGGAAGGGTCAAAATAAAGATAATCGGGCGTAAGATGCTATTGGCTACACCGAGGATCACAGCGACAGCAAGGGCTGTTTTAAAGCTTGCGACTTCAATGCCTGGTAAAATTTGTCCTGCCACAATGACGGCGAGGGTGGTTAGCAAGAGGTTGATCAAAAACAACATATGCCCTTTTTACTCCTATTTATTATCAGTTGCCTAGCAATTATAACTTTAGTTGGCTTTTCTGTATATTACGGGATTTCACCGATGCCTTCTAATCGAAAAGCGGTGCGCGCAATCTTGCAACAAATCCCAAAAGGTTTTGAAGGAAAGATTTATGATTTGGGTTCTGGATGGGGGACGCTTGCTTGGAGCTGTGCGCGTCATTGCCCAAAAGCTGAAGTTATAGGCTTTGAAATTTCGCCGATTCCTTGGCTGGTTTCAAAATTTTTTTTGCGTAAAAATCTACGTTTTGTAAGGAAAGATTTTCTAAAAATGTCCTTGGAAGAGGCTGATTTGGTTGTTTGCTATCTCTATCCTGGAGGGATGGAGAAGTTGCGGGGCGCTAAAGGGTGGATGATAAGTAATACGTTTGCGCTTCCTGGAAGGGAGGCTGCTGAGGTTGTCCCAATTGGAGATCTTTTCAACTCTAAATTGTATATCTATGACTGAATAGCGGTTTCAATCGCTTCGGCGACTTTCTCTTGGGGCTGGGTGCCGTCAACAATGGTGAGGCGATCGCTTTTGCGGTAGTACTTGAGTAGTGGCTCTGTCTTCTCATGGTAGATACTCAAGCGGTAGTCAAGCACTTGCTTGGTATCATCTGTACGTTGGATGAGTTCTGACCCACAAACATCACAGATACCTTCCTGTTTAGGGGGAGCATACTTAGGATGATATGAGGCGCTACACTTGCTGCAAATCAGGCGCTCTAGGATGCGATCAGCAATCTCTTCGTCTGGCACTGCAATGTTGAGTACAAAAGGTTCAATGCCAAACATCTTGAGGTATTTATCAAGAGTCTTGGCTTGTCCTTTCGTGCGAGGGACGCCATCGAGGATAAATCCTTTCTTGCAGTCGGGCTGCGTGATGCGCTTGGCAAGAATATCTAAGATGAGTTTATCTGGGGGAAATTTCCCCTGTGTGACGTAGGCTTCGAGTTTTTTGCCCAGTTCGCTCTGTTGAGAGATCTGCTCTCTGATCAGATCACCGGTGGCAACTTGGGGCCAACCATATTTTGCGTTGAGTCTCTGTGCTTGGGTTCCCTTTCCACAACCTGGAGGGCCCATCAAGATAATAATGATTGGTTTTGCCATAGGCCGACTTTTATGCCGGAAGTGAGAATTTCAGACAATTCATTTTTGCGTTCTATTTTGCTTTCCCTCAACAGCAATAGCCATGAAGAGAAAAAAACCGATTACAATAAAGCCAATGGTTGAGCACATCGGAATGGTGATTGGGCCTAGAATGGAGACTTTATCAGCGCAACTTGGACCAGAACCGCACATGTTGATAGGGTTCCAGCCAGGAATTTCCTGAATGCCAATCTGATAGAGAGCAAAGCAAAAGCCAATGATCACTTGGGGTAGGGTATAGCGCGCAATGCCTAAAAAACCACGATAAGCGCCTAAGCCAAGGAGAATAATAAGGGGGAAGAGGCAGATGCGTTGGTACCAGCAGAGGTGGCACGGTTCTAAATTACGGATATCACTGTAGTAAAGACTGCAAAGGGTTGCAAAGCAGGCAACAAGCCATGCAATGTAGAGGCTATAACGTTTCATCAGTGGCCTCCTGCATGGTCTAGACATTTCTGAATAAGTTCACTAATCTGATCAAAGGTGATCTCTTGCACTTCAATGCCATTGACATAGATGGTTGGTGTTGAAATTGTGCCGCCCATGATCTTAGCGCCATAAGCAGTGTTTTGCCGGATTTTAGAGCGGTAAACTTCTTTATCGACACACTTTTTGAGTTTTTCAAGATTAATGGCTGGACTCGCATCTTTGGCAAACTCTAAAAGCTGCTCAGTTGAAGCCCAATCTGAATATTCATCTGGCTGATGTTCATAGAGGTAATCAAAGTAGGTGAAATAGAGATCATCGTTAGGATAGAGCGGATCTCCATGGTAGACGCATAAAAGTGCAACAGCTGCGGGCATGGAGCCGGGTAAAAACGAAACGGGTATAACGGTGTAGCGAATTTTATTGGTGTCGATGAATGTTTCTTTGATTTTTGGGAAAATCTGCAGGTTAAAATCACGGCAGTTTGAGCATTTTGGTTCTTCAAAGAGAACAACATGGACTGGCGCTTTAGTATAGCCGATCGTTGGCTGCCCTTTGGTATTGATTGGGATCGAGTCGGGAAGTTTAGGGCTGAGCACAAAGCTACCAACAACCAGCAGGCAGATGAATACAAGTGCTGTAACGACGACCAAAATTTTTGGGGGACGGACTTCCTCGGACATGTCCTTCATTTTACAAAGTTCAACAAAAAAAATGTATGATTATTCGTCGTTTGAACGAGGAATTTTTCTAAGGCTCTTTTTTTCAGATAGATGACGTTTATCAGCGACGAGCTTTTGCTGAGAGCGTCTGGAGCGTCGTTTTTTTTGCTGGCGAATTTTGGCAGCCTCTTTCTCTTTGCTTGTCTTTTCGTTGAGAAGTTTTTTCTCGAGCCGTTCACACAAGCTTTGCAGGGCGCGGTAGCGATTGAGTTCACGTGAACGCTCACGGCCACACTTCACTTCAGTCCCTGTCGGTTTATGTTTGATATAGACAGTCGAGGCGGTTTTGTTGATCTTTTGTCCACCTGGACCTGAGCCTAGGATGTACTTAGTTGTCAGGTCTTTAGATGTGATAGAGAGGCGTTCCATTCGTTTATGAAGCGCCTCCCATTTCTCTTTAGAAATCATGTTTTTACACGTTGCAGTAGCCCTTTAGCTTGTGAAATCACATTGTCGAGTGTAAAGCCGAATTTTTTCAAGAGTTCTTTGAGTGGCGCCGATGCTCCAAAGGTATGCATCCCAATACAATGTCCATCTAAACCGACATAGCGCTCCCATCCAAATGTGGAGGCTTGCTCAACTGAGATACGCGCTTTAACCTCTGGAGGCAAGACTTGATTGCGGTAGCTTTCATCTTGCTGTTCAAAGATTTCCCAGCACGGCATGCTAACAACGCGACACTTGATGCCCTCTTTTGTCAGCTGCTCATAAGCCTCGATACAGAGGGCAATTTCACTACCCGTGCCTATCAAGATGACATCAGGTTTTCCATCTTTTGCATCTGCAAGGACATAGGCGCCTTGATGAACGCCTTTAGCTGAGCTATATTTAGAACGATCAAGGGTTGGTAGGTTTTGACGACTGAGGATTAGGATTGTTGGTTCATGTCGCAATTGTGCAACGTAGCGCCAACATTCAAGCACCTCATTAGCATCGCCAGGACGCATCGTATTAACACCTGGAATAGCACGTAATGAGGCAAGATGCTCGACAGGTTGGTGTGTCGGGCCATCTTCTCCAACACCGATCGAGTCGTGTGTAAAGATGTAGATCACAGGAATTTCCATCAACGCTGCCAACCGAATTGTTGGACGACAGTAATCGCTGAAAATCAAAAAGCCTGATCCAAAGGGGCGCAATTTACTCAACGAGAGTCCATTGAGAATTGAACCCATTGCGTGTTCACGAATTCCAAAATGGAAGTTACGACCGCGATGGTTCCCAGGAAGAAAATCACCTGCTTTGTCAAAGGTCAAACGGGTTTTGGTAGAAGGGGCGAGATCGGCAGCGCCACCTAACATCCAGGGGATGTGCTCAGCGAGCTGGTTAAGCACTTGCCCAGATGAAGCGCGTGAAGCAATTCCTTTTGCATCGGCAGGAAATTCTTTCAATCCTTGATCCCACCCTTGAGGCAATTGACGGTGTTGCATCTTGTAGAGCTCGTCAGCGAGTTCAGGATACTGTTTTTGGTAGGCATCAAAAAGTTCAAACCACTCATCGCGCAAGGCTTTACCACGCTTTCCAATTCCATTTTTAAAGGTATCATAGACCCCATCAGGCACGAGGAATTTCGCATCTTCAGGCCAACCATAATTCTGTTTGGTCAAGCGGATTTCCTCTTCTCCAAGTGGTTCTCCATGCGCTGCATGGGTATCTTGTTTGTGAGGAGAGCCATAACCGATATGGCTATCGACAATGATGAGCGTGGGGCGATCTGTTGTCTTCTCAAAGGTGTCGAATGCACGCTCTAACATATGTAAATCATTGGCATCACCAACACGTTGAACATTCCAACCATAACCGAGAAAGCGTGTGGCGACATCTTCCGAAAAGGCGAGATCTGTGCTCCCTTCAATCGTGATGTGGTTGTTGTCATAGACCCAGCAGAGATTGGAAAGTTTGAGGTGGCCAGCAATCGAAGCGGCTTCCCCAGTGACACCTTCCATCATATCTCCATCACCACAGGTGACAAAGACATTGTAGCCAAACATGTCGAAGTCAGGTTTATTGAAATGTTCTTTCATCCAATGGCTGGCAATCGCTATGCCAACACTTGTTGCAACCCCTTGACCAAGCGGTCCTGTTGTTGTTTCAATTCCAGAAGTCCAACGATATTCGGGATGACCTGGACATTTGCTGTCGAGCTGACGGAAATTTTTGATGTCATCGAGAGTTACAGAGAGCGAACCTAAAGTTTCGTACTTTTCATTGACGGATTTTACACCTGTTAGATGGAGCATCGAGTAGAGAAGCATTGAGGCATGTCCACCACTGAGGACAAAGCGGTCGCGATTTGGCCAAACGGGATCTTGAGGATCGAAGCGTAAGAAACGTTGCCAGATACAATAGGCGACAGGAGCAAGAGCCATCGGCGTACCGGGATGGCCAGAATTAGCTGCTTGTACAGCATCCATTGATAAAGTTCGAATCGTATTGATCGCAAGTTCATCCTCTTTGAGTTTTGCTGGATTTAACGATGTGTCTTTAATTTCAGTCATATTGGCCCCTTCTTTTTTTCTCATCCTCATGGAAGGAAACAATTTTATCAAGACAACTATAGAATTTTTTTTAGACTATTGCTAGGATGACAAAAAAAGAAGGGGGAAGTATGTCCGAGAAAAAAGTTGTTGTGGTCACAGGAAGTAGTGGAAGGATTGGAACACGGATTGTTTCAAGGCTTTCACAGCAGTATCAACCTATTGCAATGGACTTTGTTGGAGCAACTTGTGAGAATCCTGATGTTGAATTCATCTATGTTGACCTCAGCTCGGATCATAGTGTCAAATGCGCATTTGACCGTATCCGCAAGGTCTATAACGGCAAAATTGCTTCGATCGTTCATTTGGCTGCTTTCTACAGTTTTACAGGCCAACACCTAGAGTTATATGACAAAATCACTGTTCAAGGAACCCGTCGCCTTCTTGATGAGTCGAAAACGTGCACTGTTGAGCAATTTATGTTTACAAGCACGATGCTTGTCCACGAACCTTCGGAGCGGGGAGTGATTCAAAATGAAGATTCTCCAATCAAAGGGAAGTGGCATTATCCCGCATCAAAAGTACGCACTGAGAAATTGATCCACGAGATGCATGGAGATATCCCTTCAGTCATCTTGCGTATTGGTGGTTGTTATGATGAGACCTGTAACTGCGTACCGATTTCACAACATATCTCACGAATATATGAGAAACAGCTTGCAAGTCTAGTCTTCCCTGGTAACTCAGGCAATGGTGTTCCTTATACTCACTTTGATGATCTCGTCGATATGATTCTCCATATTATTGAGAAACGCGACACCTTGGGTAAAGATAACACATTCCTCTGCTGTGAAGAGGATTCGATCACCTATCGCGAGCTTCAAACGATCATTGGACAGCTTGTTCATGGGAGAAAGAAGTGGCCGATGCTCTATATACCGAAATTTATAGCCAAAGTTGGCGCAGGAGTACTCGATTCCATTCCATTTGGCCCTCCGCCATTTATCAAACCTTGGATGGTCGATCTGGCTGATGATAACTACGAATTTACCATGGAACATGCACGCAAAGTGCTTGGATGGTCACCAAAACGTTCACTTAGAAAGACATTGCCTACAATTGTTGAGGACATGAAGAAAGATCCGATCGCTTGGTACAAAAGGCACGGGATTCCACTTTCTCACTATGTTCGCAAACACGGGAGTAAATAATGGGTTGGAGCGCAGAGCAAAAACATGAAATAGAACATCGATTTCACGACAGAATGATTTGGACCCGTTTTGCAACGGTCGTCTTAGGGATTTGGATGTTAGTGAGTCCTGAGACATTTGGCTATAAGCAAGACACCCTTATGTGGAGTGATTGGATTTCTGGATTCCTCCTGATCTTCTTTGGATTCCTCTCGATGTCCTTCAAATGTCGTGCTTGGATTTGGGGAGGCTGCTTCGTCGGAATTTGGCTTCAGTTCGCCCCTCTACTATTTTGGGCACATCAACCAGTTGCCTACCTAAACGATACCATTATTGGTGTTCTTGCCATCGCGTTTTGTGTGCTCGTACCTCTGCGTCCTAAAGAGCTTGAAATCGGCCCGCAAATTCCACCCGACTGGACTTATAATCCCTCATCATGGCAACAGCGCGTGCCAATCATCTTTTTTGGAATGGTTGGCTGGTTTGTTGCGCGTTACCTCTGCGCCTACCAGCTTGGTTACATCGATCACGTCTGGTCGCCTATCGGTGATGGAACAGAGAAGGTGATCACCTCACTTGTCGCCAAAGACTTTCCTGTACCAGATGCTGGTTTAGGAGCCCTTGCCTATTCACTTGAAGCGATTATGGGAGCTAAAGGGGGAGTGCGCCGTTGGCATACAATGCCTTGGTTAGTTGTTAGTTTTGGATTTCTTGTCGTACCCCTCGGTTTTACAAGTATCGTGCTCGTTATGTTGCAACCAATTGTTGTGGGTGCTTGGTGTGCCCTTTGTCTGATTATTGCCTGTTGTATGTTGATTATGTTAGCGCTCAGCATTGATGAGGTTGTGCTCGTTTGCCAGTATATAAGGCATGAAATGATTGCTGGTCGCGGTTTTTGGGATGTTCTTTTCAAAGGCTCTAGCTACGAGAAAGATGAAGCTGATACCCGCACACCGCAGATGCATTGTTCACCTTGGCAGTTTATCAAAGCGATGGTTTGGGGAGTCACAATTCCTTGGAACCTACTCATCACTGCAATCCTCGGGGCTTGGCTGCTCTTTGCCAATGACATCATGGGTTTTTCAGGCGTTGTCGCCAACAACACAGATGTGATGGGAGCATTGACAATCGTCTTCTCGATCATTGCCTGGGCTGAGGTTTCAAGAGCATTGCGCTATCTCAATATTCCACTGATGATTTGGTTGATTATTGGGTCGATTGTACTGCCTGGAGCGAGTAGTACCACGATTTGGCATGCGAGCATTATTGGTGGTATTGTGATTGTGCTCTCCGTCTTCAAGGGGTGGGGCATACGCGAGCGCTACGGCTCCTGGCAAAAGATGATCTTCTAGGGGGAAATCCTTAGTTGTTTTTTGGTAGTTTTGCCCAATTCGGCAGATCACTCGCTTGCCGTATGCCTATACTGTTTGCGCTCGTGATTTATAGTCAAATAGGTTGAAAATTTTACAATCTCTCTTTGTTTAATACGCCATCTTTCTCCCATCCTTTTTAGCTCATATCCAAGAATATGAGCTGCAAAATGATAGAAGAAATCTGTCATATCAACCAAATGAGATTGTAAAATTTTCAACCTATTTGACTATACCAACTTGGACGAAACTACCAAAAAATGCTTTGTTCGTGATCGATCAACTGGAACAAGAAGCACAAAAAAATACTTAGGGTACTTGTGAGAAGATGGTTTTTTGAAGGCGATTTTCGAGGCTTTGGCGAAAGCTAGCAGAGTTTAAGAATGTCTTACGCATTATTTTTCAAGGCTGTTAAAATTCGTTTTGCGCGAGCTGATTTTATTGATTTGACTAGTGAAAGAGAGATCATACCATTTTCTAAACCATCCGATACGGTTTGAAGTACGTGTTCTTCTGAAATCGTCTCATCCAAAATTACATCTTGAATGGTTCGTCTAGGAGAGGTCACTTGATAACCTTCTAGTTGCCAAATATCTTGTTCTTCGAGCGTGGTGTAGTGGAGAATTAGGTTTTTTGGAAGATGACGCCTTCTAAAACCATGAGGGACAGAAATATGATAATTAGCCGGCATCAAGTCGCTTAGATTATGAATTGCAAGAGCAGTTTCGTGTGAAAAGACTCCTTGTACGTCCCAGTTTTTATTACATGACCATAATGACCAGTAGACTAAATCAGGACGATCACTTGGTGGGTAGTGTGCTAAGCGATAGATACCACGCCCTTCATGAATCCAAATTTTGTTTTTCACGTATCTTGCAAAATTGCTGTCATGGTATCCAGCTTTTTTCGCTTGTCTTGAAGTAAAATATCCCTGTTGCAAGGAAGCTGATTTATAGAGGGAAGCTTCTGGTGTAGTGCCCATACACCAAACCTATCAAAATGATAGGTTTGGTGTCAATCGGCGATCGAAGCATCCAGCTAGAAGAGAAACATCTGAAGGGTAAAAAGCTGACTATTCTGCAAAGTAGCAAAAAGTTGCCAAACAGTCGTGTAGATTTTTTTATTGAAAAGGCTGTACAGAAATTAGATGATAGCTGGAAAATGCTGTCGTTTGAATGCAAATCCATTCAAGCGCACAACGCCCTTAACAAGAAGGAAAATTATGAACAAACGTATCTCATTGGCTGCTACTCTCATGCTTGGATTAACTCTCATGCCATCGCAAGCAGAAGCAAAAAATAACCGTGTTGAAAAAAGGCAGGCGCAAGCAATCCTTGCAGCACAACAAGAGAAAAATGCTTTGTTGCAGCAGCTAAACAGCCAACTTTTGCAAGCTGTTGTAGAGGGAAATCTCACTTCTTGCATGAATCTGATTGAGCGTGGTGCAAATGTAAACATTAAAGATGCGCATGGCGAGCCCGCTCTTTTACTAGCTGTGAAAGAAAATCATGTAAAAATCGTTAAAGCTCTTTTGCAAGCACAGGCAAACCCTTGCTGCGTAAATAGAGAAAAGGTTTTTCCTCTTATGCAGATTATTTTGAATGGTGATAAGTCTGTGCCTAAAGAACTTGACGATGGCAAGATCATCTATGTCAAAAATGATTCGAAGCTTCATGGATTCTTAGCCTCAACATTGCTTACAAGTGGAGCAAATATTGATCAGCAAGATGGTCAGGGGCGCTCTGCATTGCATTTTGCAACAATGGAAGACAATCTTGATGCTGTGAGCTTTTTAGTTGGGCACGAGGCTGATCTCAATATTAGAGATTCTCAGGAACGTACGCCTTTGATGTACGCGTGTAAAGTTGGAGCCTTTGCTTCTTGCAAACACCTGCTTCATGCAAAAGCGGATGTCAATGCAACTGATTGTGATGGTCAGACGCCACTGATGTTTGCTGTTCAAAAAGATCAGCCAGACTTAGTGAAATTAATGGTCAGTAAAGGTGCGAATGTCAATGCGACAGATGATTTTGGTGCAACAGCATTAAAAATCGCTGATGCTCTTGGAAATCGTGGTGTTTCTGAGTGTCTCCGCAGAACTGGTGCTTAATTTTTTATGGCAAGCCAGCTTCTGCTGGCTTGCTTGGTTTCTAGATGCACTTTGAACATGTACAAATAAAAGATATTCCTCTACTAAAACAGTGGTTTAAGCAGGACTATATCGCTGAATTCTGGTATGGCCAGGGATTACAAAATACCTATAAGTCTATAGAGAAATTCACAAAAGGGGAGCCGTGTATTTTTACGCTCTGGCTCGCTTACGATGGTGAAACACCTTTTGGCTATTTGATGACTTCACAAGCTGAGAGAGAAGATGCTTTCTATCTGCAATATCTACCAGAAGGGGCAAAAGCCATTACCCTGGATTTATTGATCGGAAATCGTGATTACTTGGGAAAAGGCTTCAGCCATGTCATGATTCAGCAGTTGCTTGTGCAGCACTATACGCATGTCGATTATGTTTTTATTGATCCGGGAGTGAGCAATGCAAAGGCTATTCATGTCTACGAGAAAGCTGGGTTTGTCTCAATGGGTGAGTTTGATCCTCCTTGGGAGCGAGGGTCACCTTGCTTGTTGATGCGACTAGAGCTAGATACGATCCTCTAGGATAGCTTCACGATAGGATTCCATGAGCTTAACCATGAAGTGTAAGTTGTGGATGGTAGCTAGAATAAGAGCCGTTACTTCGCGCGCTTTGAAAAGGTGGTGAAGGTAGGCAAGGCTATACTGCTGGCACGTTGGACATGTGCACCCTTTTTCAATGGGGAAGAAGTTTTTCTTATATTTGCTCTGGTTGATCTTGACGCCACCCTCTTTTGTGAGCAGTAGGCCGTGGCGTGCTGCCTTGGTGGGGTAAGAGCTATCAAAGGTGTCAATTCCAAGGGGAACAAGCTCTTCAAGGGATGCAATATCGCCAATGCCTAAAAGATGATTGGGTTTATCATCGGGCAGCAGTGGTCGTGTGTAGGCAATAAGGTCTCGGAGTTCTTGTTTGTTTTTGCCAACGCTTCCACCAATAGCAAAGCCATCGAAGTCAGCTTTGGTCAGTGTTTCACAGCTGAGACGTCTAAGCTCGGGATCAATCCCTCCATGGATCACACCATACATCGCTTGGTCTTTGCGCTCTTTGAGATGTGTCTGCAATGAGCGCATTTCCCATCTATGTGTACGTGCCAGTGATTTTTTCAGGTCATTTTGTTCAATATGGTAGGGCGGCAGCTCGTCGAGGGGAATAATGATGTCGGCACCAAGATCTTTTTGGGCTTGGACGGATGTTTCAGGAGTGAGGAGAACTTTTTGCCCATCGCGGTAGGAGCGGAAAAGAACGCCCTCTTCTGAGATTTTTAAAACATTGCCGCTCCCTTGTTTTTTGCCGCGTGATTTGAGCTCGTTATGCACTGAGCCGTAAGCTAGGCTAAAAACTTGAAAACCTCCAGAGTCGGTGATGAGTGGAAGTTTGCGGTTGATGAAGCTGTGTAGTCCGCCAGCTGCTTTGACAACGTCTGGGCCGGGTTGAAGCAGCAGGTGGTAGGTGTTGCAAAACATGAGCTCAAGGCCGATCGCATCGACATGGTGATTACTCAAGGCCTTGAGGGTTCCATTGGTGCCAACCGCAACGAAGCTGGGTGTATTGATCACACCGTGGGGTGTTGTGATTTTGCCAACTCGGGCTTTCGATTTTTTGGATTGATGAATGAGCTCAAACATGGATGGCCTTTCTTGCAAAGGAGATAAAGGGAGTAGAAAAAAGAATGATCAACCATTTTGCAAGGAGGCTGAAAATGATGATTTCCCAAATGGCGGGGACTGTGCCGTAAAGTCCAAGAAAGGAGAAGAGCAAGGTATCGAGGATTTCGGCAAGCATTAAGGAGGTAAGGATGCGAGTAGCAAGGTGTTTTCCTCTAGTTTTATCGCGGAGGTAGGAGAAGAAGCGGAGGTCAAAAAATTGCACAGCAAAGAAGGTGAGTAGGGAGGCGGAGGTGATGCGCAGAAGGGGTGTTAGAAGAGATTTGAAGTGAAGCTGGGTTGTGTCGTGATCGCTTGGGATATAGATGAGATGAAGTTGTGAAAGCAGAAGGAAGCCAAATGAAATGAAAAAGGCGAGCCAGATCATTTTACGCGCCGCCTCTCTGCCATAAAATTCTTGAATTAAATTCAACCCTAAGAGATACCCTACTGCAGGAGCATCGGCGCACGTAATGCTGAGCCCTAGAAGATTGATCTGCTTGGAAACAAACAGGTTCATCGCCACAGCTAAAAGCGCGAGCCACGCAAAGAGAAACTCCCGACCCATTCGTAGCGCAAAGAGTGTGACCAGCATGATGGCTGTGGCATGAATGAATAGAATTGAAAAATTGTTTAACATGGGCAACTAGTATGCCAGAAAAGAGAAAAACTCTCATCATGAAATTCGGTGGGGGTGTGTTGGAAGGGTCTGAAAGTTTTCATCGCATCGCCGATCTGATCATCAGTAGACAAGCTTTTTTTGAGCGAATTGTAGTCGTCGTCAGTGCCATGCGAGGGGTAACCAATCGACTGATTGCTCTGGCTCAGAGTGTGAATCCCAATCCCCCAAGGCGTGAATATGATATGCTTGTGAGTGTTGGCGAGCGCGTGAGCATCTCGCTTCTTGCAATGGCATTAGAGCGTAAGGGGCAGGAGGCTGTTAGTTTCACAGGAAGTCAGTCGGGAGTGATCACCTCTGATGAGCATGGTCAGGCGCAGATTGTAGATGTTCGCCCAGGCAGGCTGCTCGAAGCGCTCGATAGGCACAAAGTGGCAATTGTTGCAGGGTTTCAAGGTGTTTCTCTTGAAAAAGAGATTACAACGCTTGGACGAGGCGGTTCGGATACAACTGCTGTTGCCCTAGGAATTGCTCTAGCTGCTGAAAAAGTCGAGTTTTACAAGGATGTGCCTGGGGTTTGTACAGCAGATCCAAAGCATGAGAATAGCGCTCAGGTCTGCAGTCAATTGAACTATGCTGAGGCTCTTGAGCTTGTTGAGAAGACTGGAGGACGGATTTTGCATGCAAGAGCTCTAATGCTTGCGCAGAGAAACGGACTCCCATTGCAAGTACGGCCATTTTGGGAAGATCAAAAGGAGGGAACAGTGATTAGTGAGTCAAAGATATTTCAAGAGATGACCTATGAACTCTCCCTATCCACGCCTTGTAGTCTCTGAGCCGGCTTACGAGCCGGCAGTCAAGCAAATTCTTGGGCAGATTTTACCACCCTATTTTTTTGAAGGGGAGTACAAGCTCCCTCTGATCTCATGGAGCCCACTTCAAAAGCCACCCTTTAATCTCTCATTTTTTTTGTTGTGCCCTTTTCGTGAAAATGCTTTTCGCTTCTTTCAAGAGATGATTCGACGTTGGCTTATCCCTGGCAAGCAGCTGAATAACTTTCTGCAGTTTGCACTCGACTTTAGAATGCCAGATGTTAGCTCGGATCTCTATATTGTTGCTGAGGTAACAGTGCGGATTGAAACCTCACGCGAGCTTGCAATTGTAGAAAAAAATCTCCCTTTTTTGGAGAGGGATTTACGTCTGGGTGTTGTCTCTCCTTATCAAGCAACGCGTATTTTGGAGATCAAAGGACTTTCATATGATGAAAAAACAGCGTTGATTCAAGAGGGGATTACTGAGCTGATCAAAAGGCGTCCGCAAGATTTTGATTATGACATCCTTGGACAGATGCAGCAATTTTTAGTGCTCTGTAAGAAGGAGTTTAAAATTGCAAGGTCCCATGGACATATGAGCCGGATTATCTGCGCAAACTATCTCTTCCACCATGCACTACAACTCTCCTTAGATGCATTTGCTGAGCGGCGCTATATCAGCGTCAAATTGTTGAGGGCTAAACTCCACCAGTCCAAGTCTATTTTGGGAATTATCATTGGTATGAGCTTTCTGCGCGAAAATGAGCTGTTTGAAGAGCGTCATGTGTTCAGTGCAATCCAACACCTAGTTCCAAGAGCTCAAAAAATCGAAGGCTCCTATTTCATGCAGCAAAATGGTCCAGTTGCCATTTATCTGGAGATTGAAAAGCTCACCTTTGAAGAGGAAAGACTTTTGAAAGAGGAGCTTCCATTGGAGCTGAAGGGAAGAATTGAGCAGCGCCTCAACCCTCTGTTTATGCCGTTGAATGAAGAGCAGATCATGCGCGATATCGTGACTTTGAGTCAGCAGCTACAATATGCACGTGACTTGCCGCAAGTGATGATCCACTTCACACAGCAAACAGATGAAAGTTTAGAATTTTTGGTGATCATGCTGAGAGTAAAAACTGGCAGGTCTATTGCACACTATTTTAGAAGGCAAGCGACTTTTTTAGAGTACCTTCCTGATCGATGCAAGATCGTAGGAACCATTCGTAAAAGGCATCAAAAAGAGGCGGCAGTCTTTCACTTACGGATTTCAAAAAGTCGTTTTTTGCGGCAAGATCATGCAATTGATCTCTATAAGGCACGGCAAGAGGTTGTCATTGAGCTGATGCGACTGATGGGGGAGTTTCGCGACTATAATGGCGGCATGATTTCAAAAGAAATAGAGCTCTTTCATGCTCTTCGCATGCAGCTTGGGGATCTGGCAGACGAAAATCACTTCTTGCTTGAGAACTTCTTTTTCTCTCTTCAGCCAGCTGTGATGCGTAGTCTTTTGGCCCCAGAGCCATTGAAAAAAATGTTTACGATGGTTCTCAAAGCTGAAATTGAAGGGGTCGATCAGCAATACCAGATCCGCTTTGAAGAAGACCAGGAGAATTTTTATTTGCTAGTATCTGCAGTTGACGCCTCTTTTTTTGAAGCGCTTCAAATCGAGGGTGAGGCAATTACATGTGCGATTAAAAGCGCTGAATTTCCCTGTATGGGCATCATTTTACAGCATCCAGAACCCGAGCAGGCACGCGCACTATGGCATAACGTCGAAGAGTCAATGGGTAATTGGAGCAAGGAATCTCTACTTTCACTTTAATCGAAGGTTTATTAAAATATGGCCATGGAAATTTGTGGATATTCGCTAACTCCCGAAATGCAGAAAAGGATCGTTGGCAGTGTCTCCCTTGTGGTTGGAATTGCCCTCATTGTTTTTGCAAGTTGCTTTGTTTCAGGGGCTTTTACACCAGCAATCAAGTATCACATCGCAGCCTATAGTGCTGGTGGTATGGCGCTATTGTCGGTCATTCCATTTGTGATCGCATCTTCTATTTTTTGTCGGAAAAATTAGCTTGCTGTTTCGTCTCTATTGCGGTATATTTTTGCTCTTATCGAGATAAAAAAAAGCAGGCATTTTGGGTAGAACAGGGGTTACATCAAAGCAGATCAGTCAGATCCTTCCCCGTCTTCTCAATAGGATTGGTAAGCGCTACCAAGATCGTCCTGATTTAGTCCTAAATTCTTGGCCAGCAGTTATTGGGCCCAAGCTCGCCGCGTATACGCGTGCTGTCTCTTTTCAAGAGGGTGTGTTAGTTGTACATGTTAAAAACTCAACATTGTATAGTCTACTCAGTCAGCATGATAAACCGCGAATCATTCAAAATCTAAGGGAGAAATTTCCGCATACGACCATTAAAACTGTCGTGTTTCGGCTTGAGTAAGTGATGAATACAGCAATGGAAAAAGAAGAAACAAAGAATATGAAAAAAGATTACGACGCAAGTGCCATTACAGTTCTAGAGGGACTGCAAGCCGTGCGTGAACGTCCTGGAATGTACATTGGTGATACAGGACTCAGTGGTCTACACCATCTTGTCTATGAAGTTGTCGATAACAGTATTGACGAAGCCATGGCGGGATACTGCTCTCTCATAATGGTTACCATCCAGAAAGACAACAGCATCGTTGTTGAGGATAATGGGCGAGGGATTCCTATTGGTATCCATGAACAAGAATCAAAAAAGCAAGGACGAGAAGTCACGGCTTTAGAAGTTGTCTTGACAGTCTTGCACGCCGGTGGAAAATTCGACAAAGATAGCTACAAAGTTTCTGGGGGATTGCACGGTGTTGGGGTCTCATGTGTGAATGCGCTCTCAAGCAAATTCCATGTTGAAGTTCACAAGGATGGACAACATTATGAGATGACCTTTGAGCGTGGTAAACCAATGGGTAAACTCGCTGTTGTCGGAACAACAGATAAGCGTGGGACAAAAGTCACCTTTTGGCCTGATTCAACTCTTTTTGCTAACACAACTTATGATGCAGATATTCTATCAACACGACTACGAGAACTTGCATTTTTGAATCGTGGAATCGATATCCGTTTTTCAGATGAACGTGATGAAGAGAAAGGCGAAGTACAGTTTTGCTACGAGGGAGGAATTGTTTCATTTGTTTCCTATCTCAATGAGAACAAAGAACCGCTTTTCCCTGCTCCTGTCTACTTCCGCGGAGCACGTGAAGGAGATGATGGACCGATTGATTTTGAAGTTGCCATGCAGTGGAACGGTGGGTATATCGAAACCATCTACTCTTATACCAACAATATTCCAACGCGCCAGGGTGGAACGCACCTCACAGGCTTTTCAACGGCGCTCACTCGCGTCTTGAACTCCTACATCAAGAATAAAAATCTAGTAAGAAACGATAAAATTGCCATTACTGGTGAGGATATGCGAGAAGGTTTGACCGCTGTTATATCGGTTAAAGTACCTAATCCGCAATTTGAAGGGCAAACAAAGCAACGTCTTGGAAATAGCGATGTTGGTTCCATTGTTCAGCAAATTGTTGGTGAAGAACTCTCAATTTTCCTAGAAGAGAATCCACAAATTGCCCGATCAGTCGTCGATAAAGTTGTCATTGCAGCGCAAGCACGTGAAGCAGCTAAGAAAGCGCGTGAACTTACCTTGCGTAAGACCGCTCTTGATAGCGCCCGCCTGCCTGGAAAATTGATCGACTGTCTAGAGAGAGATCCAGAAAAATGTGAGATCTACATCGTTGAAGGAGACTCTGCGGGTGGTTCTGCCAAAATGGGTCGTGATCGCGCCTTTCAAGCCATTTTGCCTATTCGCGGAAAAATCTTGAATGTTGAAAAAGCGCGCTTGCAAAAAGTGTTTCAAAACCAAGAAGTTGGAACTATTATTGCAGCACTTGGATGTGGAATTGGAACAGACAATTTCAATCTTGAAAAACTCCGTTATCATCGCATCATCATCATGACAGATGCCGACGTCGATGGCTCGCACATTCGCACGCTGTTGCTAACGTTCTTCTATCGTCATATGCCAGCACTCGTCGAGAACAACTACATCTATATTGCCCAGCCGCCACTCTTTAAAGTGACGCGCAAAAAAGAGGGACGCTATCTCACCTCAGAGCGCGAGATGGATGACTACTTGCTCGATTTGGGGATTAAAGATTTGCTTGTTAAAGATCGTCAAGGAACAGAAGTGGATATACGCGCCCTTCTTGATATGATTCTAGAAATTGAGTCGTTTATCTCCTCGATTGAACGCAAAGCCATTCCATTCCGTGAGTTTTTAGATGCACGCAATGAGAAAGGGGAGTATCCACGCTATGAGGTCACACTCAAGGAGCGCGAACTTGTCTATTCAGAAGATGAATTTCTCGAGATTGCACGCCGCTTTGAAAAGGAGCAGCAACAGCTGCATGAAGAGACACTCGCTTCAATTCCTGATGAAGAGATCACCGATGCAATGCGTAGCTTTAGAGCTAAACCGCTTCCCTATGTTGAGCTCTACAAAGAAGAAGCTTTCAACGAACTTGTGAAAAAATTGAGTGCCTTTGATTTGACGCTTGATTCCTACTTTGTTGCAGATGGAAAACTCTTTGATGTGTACGAAGAACAAGAGTTGATTTTTGAGAGCTTTATGCTTCGCGAACTTGTCGATTTCTTTAGAACTAATGGCCGTAAAGGCGTTGAAATTCAACGCTATAAAGGTCTTGGTGAAATGAATGCCGATCAGCTATGGGAAACCACAATGGATCCAAACAACCGCACATTGATTCGCGTGATGCTTCCAGATGCGATTGCAGCAGACCACATGTTTACTATGTTGATGGGAGAAGAAGTTCCCCCACGGCGTGCGTTCATTGAGAGCCATGCTTTATCCGTCAAAAACCTAGATATTTGAGAGTACAATGACATCCAGAGAAAACGAAATCATTTTAGGGCGCAATCTCGAAGACGAGATGAAAGAGAGCTATTTACGCTATTCGATGTCAGTGATCATTTCACGTGCACTGCCAGATGTGCGTGATGGGCTCAAGCCATCTCAAAGACGTATTCTATTTGCGATGCGGCAATTGAACCTTTCACCAGGCTCTAAACATCGTAAATGCGCCAAGATTTGTGGTGATACCTCAGGGGATTACCACCCTCACGGTGAATCTGTGATCTATCCAACGCTCGTGCGTATGGCTCAAAACTGGGCAATGCGCTATCCGCTGGTTGATGGACAGGGAAACTTTGGCTCTGTCGATGGTGATCCGCCGGCTGCAATGCGTTATACAGAAGCTCGCCTCAAGGCAAGTGCATTGCAATTGATGGAAGATCTCGATAAAGAGACAGTTGACATGGTCGCCAACTATGATGAGACCAAAGTTGAGCCGACTGTTTTCCCAGCGAAATTCCCGAACCTACTCTGTAATGGATCCTCAGGGATCGCTGTTGGAATGGCAACGAACATTCCACCTCATAACCTCAATGAGTTGATCAATGCAACGCTGCTTGTCATCGACAATCGCAATGTGACGATTGATGAGATCATGGAAGTGATGCCTGGTCCAGACTTTCCTACTGGTGGAACCATCTGTGGTTACAAGGGGATTAAAGAGGCCTATCATACTGGCCGAGGAAAACTCACGCTGCGTGGTGTTTGCCACACAGAAGACAATCCAAGTCAGTCAGGACGTGAGCGTATTGTCATTGATGAACTTCCTTACAGCGTGAATAAATCGCGTCTTGTTGAGCATATTGCAAATCTCGTTAACGACAAGGTGATGACAGGTCTGAGTGATGTGCGTGATGAGTCTGACAAAGATGGAATGCGCATTGTTCTAGAATTGAAGCGAGGAGAAATTCCTGATGTTTTGATCAACCAACTTTTCAAATTCACAGACATGCAAGTCACATTTGGATGCAACATGCTAGCTCTTGACAAGAGTTTGCCACGCACCATGAACATCAAGCAGATGATCGCAGCTTGGGTTGCGCACCGCATTGATGTGATTCGCAGACGCACACGCTATGAATTGAATAAAGCTGAAGCACGTGCTCACATCTTAGAAGGGTATCTCAAAGCGATTGATAACCTTGATGAAGTTGTCCGCGTGATTCGTGCGAGTAACAACCGTGATCAGGCCCGTTCTGAGTTGATTGAGAAGTTTGAATTCACTGAGAGACAAGCGAATGCTGTTTTAGATCTACGCCTCTACCAACTCACTGGCCTTGAGCATGAGAAAATTCAAGCAGAGTATGACGAGTTGCAGAAGAAAATTGCCTATCTCCGTTCTGTTTTGGCAAGTGAAGAGCTTGTACGTGGCATCATCAAAGATGAGCTGCAACACATCCAAAAAACGCACAAAGCACTTCGAGCAACACAGATCACTCATGCTGAAGGAGACTTCAACATGGAAGATCTCATCGCTGACGAACCAGTGATTATCACCTTCTCTAACGACGACTACGTCAAACGTATGCCTGTTGATCTCTTCCGTGAGCAGAAGCGAGGAGGCCAAGGAGTTGTTGGCGTCGATATGAAGCGTGAAACTGATCTGCTCAAGGGTATTTTTGTAGCCTCCACGCATGATTATCTGCTGATCTATACCAACTTTGGCCGTTGCTACTGGCTCAAAGTGTGGCAACTTCCTGAAGGAGAACGTCGCTCTAAAGGGAAGCCTCTGATTAATCTACTTGAAGATATTCAGCCAGGTGAACGGATTGCCACGATTTTGCGGACCAAAGAGTTTGAAGAAGAGCGCTTCGTCTTGATGTCAACTAAGCATGGAATTGTGAAGAAGACAACCCTCAGCGCCTTTAGCAATCCAAGACGCAAAGGAATTCGAGCGATTGACATCGATGAAGAAGATGAGCTTATTGCTGCGCGCTTAGTTGGTGGAGAAGAGCAAGTAATGCTCTTTACACACTACGGCATGGCAGTACGCTTTGATCATGGTAAAGTACGTTCCATGGGTCGCACAGCTCGCGGAGTCAAAGGCGTTTCACTTCGCAAAGAAGGGGATTACGTTGTTGGTTGCGAAGTTGTTGCCAGTGAGCAAGAGACAGTGCTTGTTGTCTGCGAAAATGGGTTTGGAAAACGCTCCTTCGTTGAAGAATTCCGTCAAACCAACCGCGGTGGTGTTGGAGTGCGCTCAATTATCACCAGCGACCGCAATGGAAATGTCATTGGCGCAGTGAGTGTTTGCGACAACGATGGACTTGTGATGATCTCTGAGCAG
Source organism: uncultured Chlamydiaceae bacterium (assembly GCA_942490925.1). GTDB lineage: Bacteria > Chlamydiota > Chlamydiia > Chlamydiales > JAAKFR01 > CALNYX01. Next base: position 340,765 of record CALNYX010000017.1, read on the forward strand.
GGACAGACAGTTCGCATTAGCATGGCAGACATGCGAGTGATGGGACGTTCGACACAAGGAGTTAAACTCGTGAATCTCAAAGCAAGCGATCGTTTACTTGCAATAGAGAAACTCGAAGGGTCAGAAGATCCTGAGTTGGGAGAGGAAGGCTCTGAGCAACCTGCATTGGTAGAGGAAGGCTCTGAGAATCCTGTATCTGGGGAGGAAGTGAGTGAGTCAGACAAAACGCCCTTATGAAGGCTTTTTCATCACAGTTGAAGGAGGCGATGGTTCTGGTAAAGGGACATTGTCAACTAGGCTTGTTGAGGAGTTGAAGAGTAGGGGACACGAGGTCGTCCATACACGTGAACCGGGTGGAACCCCGCTGTCTGAACATTTACGTGAACTTGTTCTGAGTCCCGATTCCTATGCTGTGAGTAAGCGCGCTGAGATGATGCTCTATCTCACAGCGCGTGTCCAACACTTAGAGGAGCGCATTTTGCCAGATCTGCAAGCGGGCAAGATTGTGCTTTGCGAACGGTTCAATGATTCAACCGTTGCCTACCAGGCGTGTGGACGCAATCTTGGCATGAGCGAGGTTGAGCAGATCTGCCACCTCGTATGTGGTGGGATTGAGCCAGACTGCACCCTCTATCTCGACTTAGATCCAGAAATTGGCCTTCAGCGGCTAAAGGGAGCAAAAGATCGCCTCGAGCAAGAGAAACTTCAGTTTCATAAAGAGGTGCGCCAAGGCTATCTCCATTTGGCAGATAAACATCCCGAACGCATTTTAGTTATTGATGCCGAGCCAGATGCGCAGACCGTTTTTGCACAGGCCCTCCAAGCTTTAGAACCCCACTTAATGCTCAAGCCACATGGATAATCCACTTGAACGCATCTTAGAGACCAAAAACGTGCCCCACGCGCTGCTTCTGGTCAATGGAAAAGAACAAGCCCTCGATTTTGCCCAAAAACTTGTTGGATCTACCAAGAAGTTCCATCCTGATATCCATCACTTCTATCCTGAAGGTAAAACAGGGATGCATCCGATTCAAAACATCCGTCTGCTCACAGATGACGTTGCTCTAGCTCCTTTTGAAGCCGACTATAAACTCTTTCTCATCCACGATGCAGAGCGCATGTTGCCAACAAGTGCGAATGCTCTGCTCAAAACCTTTGAAGAGCCAACAGATGGGACAGTCATCCTCTTGCTGACAGAACATCGCGAAAAGATGTTGCCAACGATTCTCTCTCGTTGTCAAACCTACAGCTTTGCAAAAAAGCAAGCTGATACAGAACTGACAGACCTCCTGCTTGATTACTTGGCAGGGGATGTCACCAAGCTTACCGAGCTTGAGAAAAAGCTCGATACCGAGAATAAAGGAGCGCTCTACTTTGAGCAGGCAAGTCAGCTCTTTGAGGTTGTGATGAAGTGGCACCGTGATATCCTAGCATTACCAACTGGAGCCACTCTGTTTTATCCTTCTAGAATAGAGCAACTCAAGCAATGTCCCGAGCGTTCTTTAAAGGAAGTTGAAAAGCGCGTACGACAGGCCCGCCTTGGCCTAGAGCGTTCCATGAAGTTTTCCCACTGCATGATGCATATCTAGCCCTCTATCAGAGGTTCCTTAATTCAGCATGAGAAGAAATGTCGAAAATCAGTTGATTTTTCGACATGTTTTGAGATAATATCGGTAATATGACCCAAAATATGTCGAAACCATTCAATGATTTACCTCCTTTACCGCCCCGGTGTAATCTGGAAACCCCTGCTATTTTGAAAAAGGTGATTAAAGCGCATCGCCAGCTAGCTGAGCTTAAGAGAGTCAGTGCACAATTACCCAACCAAGGCATTTTGATTCAATCTATCGGTCTTCAGGAGGCTAAAGCTTCTTCTGAGGTTGAAAACATTGTAACAACCAATGATGCATTGTATCAAAGTTTAGCTGATGATGGAAAAAGCGGTGATCCTCATACGAAAGAAGTTTATCGCTATCATGCAGCTCTTTGGTTTGGATACCAAGCGATTACACAAAATAAGAGGCTTCTTTCTCCTCTATTATTCGAAGAACTTGCTGCACTGATTACAGGGAATCAGGGAGGTATTCGAAAACTTCCCGGAACACATTTAAAGAACCCTGAGACTAAGCACATCGTCTATACTCCTCCAGAAGGAGAGGAAGTGATCCGCGCACATCTCGAGCGTCTAATCTATTTCATCTATCAAGAGAAGGATTTAGACCCTCTTATTCGTATGGCACTTGTGCACTACCAATTTGAAGCGATTCACCCATTTTATGATGGCAATGGTCGTACAGGACGGATTTTGAATATTCTGATGCTGATTGCTGAGGAAATATTGGAGTTACCGATTCTCTATCTTTCAAAATACGTGATTGATCACAAAGCCGGCTATTACAATGCTCTGAATCAAGTCACTCAAAAGCAAGAGTGGGAGCAGTGGGTTCTTTATATGTTGGAAGCGATTAGTGAAACTTCAAGATTTACAGAGCAGAAGATTCTTGCCATGCTTGGTTTGATGCAGAAAACGCGCCAAGAAATACAAGAAAAATTGCCCAGGATTTATTCGGATGAATTAGTTGATATTCTATTCGAGCGTCCTTATTGCAAAATAAAGTTTCTCGGCCATCTTGGACACCGTCAAACAGTTTCTCAGTACCTACAAGAACTGGAAAAAATTGGAATTCTTTCATCTGTTAAAAAAGGAAGAGAGATCTACTACATCTTCGATGCCTATCTCAAGCTCTTGACCTGATTATAGTGTTGAGGCGGCCACTCTTTTTTGAAAGCGACATATTGATCACCAGCTGTTTGTTATACTGGTGCCAGTTACGTTTACGAGCTATCTGAAACTCCTTCTTGCTTTTGTCAGTTGAGGATTTTTTAAGGAATTTTTATCAATAGTTCCGCGAATTTTTATGCTGGCTTTGCCAACATAAAATTCGCGTCAAGTCTCTCTGACTTTTGAAACTCAGTCTAAAGCTAGTCAAATATTTTATTTATTCTACAAGCAACAACTGCGTTAAAAAAGTTTAATTTATTCCAAAAAAAGTAAAAATGTGTTAATGTTCTATTTTTTATCTAACCTACAATTAAATATATGAGTATCTCAACAGTTCATACTTTAGGTGATTCAATATTAGATAATCTCTACTGGATGCTTGACGCACAAGGCTCTAATTTAGTAGATGCAGAAGCCAAATGCACTGAAGGTAAAATAAGGATAGAGCTTGGAAAAGATTACAAAGTTGTTAGCCATGCTTATGATGGATTTACAACAGAAGATGTATTAGGCCTAAGAGGACGTGAGATTGGCAGCGTATTCTTTGGGTCGGGAAGGAAGTTAGAAGTCTATAAAGGACAAAAATGTTCACGTGGTGATACCACTGTTAAGCCACTTGAAGCACTAAAAGGCACATTACCACCTGAGGGAAACCACTATGTTATAATTAGCGTAGGAGGAAATGATTTTAGAGAAAATCTAAATAATCCATTTCGTCTAATTCGGGATATTTCAAAAGTACAAGATCGCTACCTTCAAATAATTAAGAAGATTCAAGAATTGTCAACAAATAATAGAAAAGTCTACCCCATAATGTTGTTTCAATATCGTACAGATGCTAATCAGGATGTCTATGGAATCTATCAACTACTTGGGAAAATAGGATCTATAGCTTTCATTGTGAATATAATTTGTATAGTTTTAATTTTAGTTCCAGTGATTCAAGTTTCTGCAGGTGTTTTGACATTCAACGCATCTATGGTTGTTTGTCCAGTTATTGGCTTATTAGGACTTTATTTGAGTCATAAAGCAGTTCCTTTATCTGTTTCAAGGGATATTATTCTATTAAAAAAACCATCTATAAGTCTTTTTGGTGCTCTTTTAAAAAGATTTAATCAGCCTATGTTAAAAAGAGCACAAGAGGCTTCTATTCCAGTGCTAGATTTACCCAATACATTTAATCCTTATAGCGACTTGTACACATCAGGAATTGAGCCAAATGAAAAAGGTTCGGAGCTAATTGCTAAGGGGATCGCTCATATTGTAAAGACTCATAATTTTGAAGGGGAAAGTCGAATTTATGCAAACACGAGTGGAATTTATACAGACTCATCAAATACAAAAGGCTGGTCGGTTGAATATCAGAAACATTAAATTGTGTCGTCATGAGATGGAAATATGATTTTTGAGGGATTTTTTCTCCAATTTTCCTGTCATTTCGATGGACATACTTATCAAGTAGCCCGAGAAAAGATAGGGAAAGTGGAGGAAAAAGACACAAAATAGCATGTTTTTATCTCGTGACGATATAATCTAGTAACAAATTAAGGTAAAATGGCCTCTTTCTCTGATACTTTTTTAATGATCCCAAGGGAACTTCCTAACTATTTGAATGTTGCGTGTTCATTGTACTATACAAATGAACCAGAGTCCCAGAATTCAGTTGTGCGTATTTGCTGTGCTGTACAAAGAATTTTTTCTATTATTAAGATGCTTATTTTTTGTAGAGAAACTCAGTTATCTCTGTCATTAAATCGATTCAGTCTTACCCAAGAATTTAATGAGCTAAATCAAGGGATAGCGGGAAATCAAAAGCCAATTTGCATTTATTTTGTAAGTAACTATGACAATACTGGTGCTATTCTTGGAAAAGCACTACGTTTTTATCATCATTATAAGATTAAAAATCTTCAAAAACATTTTTCCGTTGCGGCGCAGGTTGTCTCTTCTCAGGATGACATGAAGACTTTTATGAAGGATATTAAACAGCTATATCCACAAAAAGAGATTAAATTCATTGATATTGTTTCTCATGGGGGTAAATCATCTTTGAAAATTTGTTCTGCTCAAGGAGAGCAAGGAATCACTGCAGAAGAACTACGTGAAGATCTTTTTTCTGACAGTGCTTCAGATGCTACTATTTTACTTGATGCATGTCTTACGGGATTGGGAGATAGAAATATAGCTGATGAAATTGCCAGAAAAACTCCTGGACGGACAGTACTGGCCCCAGGTCCATCAATGTATTTTTCAAAACCCGTGATTCAAACTTGTGATGGCATTCCTCGTATTGTCTCTGTTGTTCATGGGTTTGCAATTTTTAACGCCTACACATGTAAATCTTTTTCTTATCCGGAAAAAAGGACAAGTCAATTTCCATATGTAAAAGATGAATTTCTAGAAGCGGACATTCGTTCTTTGGCAAGCTGTCCTGTATTACAAAACTCGTGGCTTGATCAATATGTAGATGAAAACAGAGAGGACCTTCAACAACAAGTAGTCAGTATTTTCAATAATCTTTCTAATGAATCAAAAACCTTAATTGTAAAAAGAATTTGCGAAAACGAAGATCAGGAATTTACAGAACTTACTGACGTTAGTATGCTTCATGGTAATCCACTACGCGCTAGTGTCCGTTCAGCCTTTCAATCATTCTTTAATGAATTAGTTAATGAAGTTCGTGAAGTTCCAACTGTTGGATATATGAAGTTTTTTCTTTGCATTCAAAATATCTGTCAGTTAATAAGAGCGTTTTTTTGCAATCTGATTTGTAGACAAGCAATAGGACTTGTTCAACCTCCTCAGAGGAGGCTACTCTCTCTTTGATGCTTATCTTAAGCTTGAGCACCATGAAATCATGCAATTTCCATTTTTTATCTTGAAATTACATGATTTTTGAGTTAATATGGGGCTATGAAAGATTATATCCACCGAGAGATTGAAGGGGCAGTTCAAGAGGCACTTGGGCAATTTCCGGTTGTTTTGGTCACTGGCCCGCGGCAAGCAGGGAAGTCTACGCTTGTTGAGCACCTTTTACAGGGCTATCAATACGTCTCATTTGATGATGTTCTTATTCGGAATTTGGCTCAAACTGACCCGGCTCTTTTTCTCGAAACGTATAAGCCACCCTTGATTCTTGATGAGATTCAGTATGTTCCATCTCTTTTGTCTAATATTAAGCTGCTTGTGGACAAGGATAGAAGGAAGTATGGGCAATATGTAATTACTGGATCACAGGTTTTTTCATTGATGCAGGGTGTGTCAGAGTCTTTGGCGGGCCGCGTGATGATCTTTCAGCTTTTTCCCATGAGTTGGCAGGAAATCAAACAGACTAATCCTCTTGAAATCGGGGAGACGACTGCGCAAATGCTTCAAGGATTTTATCCAGAATTTCAAGTGCAGCAGGATTTGAAGGCAAAATTTTGGCATAGCTCCTACCTTTCAACCTATATTGAACGTGATCTACGAGCTTTGAGAAACATTCATGATCTTGGACTGTTTCAACGTTATTTAGTCTTGTTAGCGGCAAGAGCGGGCCAACTGCTCAATCTAAGTGAGGTGAGTAAAGAGTGTGGGATTACTCAATCTACGGCCAAAGATTGGCTGACTCTTTTGCAGGCAACTTCGATTGTCTATCTACTTGAGCCTTATGCTCGAAATATGACCAAGCGGGTGGTAAAAACTCCAAAGCTCTATTTCGTCGATACGGGATTGCTCTGCTATCTTTTAAGGCTAGAGAGCGCTGAGCAGTTGATGCATTCACCTTTTGTTGGTCATATTTTTGAAAATATGGTCATCCTGGAGCAGGTAAAGAAGTTTGCCAACCGAGGTCAGAGAGCCCCTTTTTATTTTTATCGCACGAGTGGAGGGGTAGAGGTAGATCTTTTGATTGATCATGGAGATACTTTTGATGCTTATGAAATTAAGTATTCAGCCTCTCCATCTAAGCAGATGGTAAAATCTCTGACGACATTTTGTTCTGAATTCCCAGTCAAAAATGTGGCTCTTTTGAATCTTAAAAAAGAGAGTCTTCCACTAACAGCTAACATTTCTGCTCAACATTGGTCAACGATTTAGAGTTGAGGCGAGCCACTCTTTTTTGAAAGTGACGTATTGATCACCGGTGGGATCTTGAAAGCGAGCCTTGGCTCTTGCTTTGGCAAAGTCACCAACAGGGTAACGCAGATGGGGCTTATCGGTTTCCAAAATCTCTTCGATGAGCTCAGCAATCACGCTCGGTTCCATAGAGCCGGAATAGGAATCTTTCATCTGCTGCTTAGCCTTGAGACAAAACTCTTGGTACTCCTTGATAGGTCGTGTTCCAAGCGCGCCATCACCTGGCGCCTTTGTTTTGACGCCACCAGGTTCAATGAGACTCACTTTGATGTTCCACTGAGAAAGGTGAGTGGCAAGCGACTCACTTAGACTTTCGAGTGCCCACTTGCTTGCAACGTAAGATTCAAGGTGGGGGAAGGGTTCATAACCAGCGACACTACTGATGTTGATGATCTGGCCAGATTTTTGAGCACGCATGTGGGGAAGCGTTGCTTGCAAAACGCGCACATGACCAAAGTAGTTGATGTCCATATCTGCCTGCTGCTCGTCAATGGTACAGGTCTCACATGTGCCGATCAGGACTTGGCAAGCATTGTTAATCACGACGTCAAAAGGGTGTGTGAGCGCCTCTTGAACCTGCTGCGTACTTGTGAGATCAGCGATGATCTTGGTGATGTTGAGCTTGTCGAGCTCTGTGGTATCTGAGGTTTTTCGCACAAGAGCGTGTACGTTGTAGCTCTCTTGTAGTTGGCGAGCTGTTGCTAAGCCAATTCCACTCGCAGCTCCTGTAATTAGGACGCTGCGCATAAAAAGTCCCGCGCTTTGAGTAAGATCTCTTGGGGGATTTCATGCCCTCCTTCAAAGGCATTGAGCTGCCCTTGCAGCCCCACTTTTTGCAAAAGCTTTTCAAGCGCCTCGGCTTGATGAAATAGAAGGATCGGATCCTGCTTGCCATGGCTCTGAAAGAAGGGGATGCCAGCATGTGGCGTACGTCCCCAATTCTCTTCGTTTGCCAGCGTTCCAGAAAAGACCATCAGGCCTCCCATCTTTTGCTCAGAGCTGAGAACTAGATCCGTTGCAACAATAGCCCCTTGGCTAAACCCTCCTAAAATACAATCTTCTGGAGGGATGGCAAGTGCCTTGAGAAAACGCTTGAGCTGCGCTTTCATTTCTGTCAGTTCTGGAGGGAAATGTTTGCCAAAAGGAGCCTCGCCCCTAGCCGTTGCTTCGCAGATCGCTTCGATGTCGATTGGAAACCAAGCGCGCCCTGGAAATGCCTCGAGCGGGCCTTGAGGAAAGAGCCAGGTGTGCTCTGGGCTGAGTTGTCTAAGAGGCGCTAGATCATCAGCGGATGCTCCGTAGCCGTGGAAAAGAATGACTGTTTTTGGCCCACCATCAAAGCGGTGGGTTTTGATCCCTTCAATTATTTGGATAGCGCGCCTCCACAACATTCCAGTTGACGTTGTTGAAAAAGGCATTGATATAGGCGCGACGATCTAGGCCGTAGTCAAGAAGGTAGGCATGTTCAAAGACGTCCATAATGAGGATAGGATCACCTCCAGCTAAATGGCCACGGTCATGTTCATTGATCCAAGCATTGATTAGACGACCAGAAACAGGATCTCGGTAGAGAATTGCCCAGCCGATACCACGCATGGCTCCTGTATCTTTGAAGTCAGCTTCCCATGCTTTATAGCTGCCGTATTCAGCAACCAGATCACGGTAGAGTTGACTATTAGGGTCGAGCTTAGAACCTTTTCCGCCTAAATTATCAAAGTAGTCTTCGTGCAAACGCATACCGTCAAATTCCCACATCAAGCGTCGTTTAATGTCTGTAAATGCGGCGCTGTTTTGCTCTCCTTTTTCACGCATGTCATGAAGAGTTTGAAGGAGCATATTCGTTGTTTTGACATAGCCTTGATAGAGCTTGAAGTGCATCTCGAGGGCTTTGTTGGTGAATCCAGGCATGCCATAGAGATCACTATAATCTTTGGCTTTGTAAGGTTGCAGCGAGAGTAGCAGTGGCAAAAGACAGAAAAGTAGAAGGGCTTTTTTCATAATCACTCCGTGTTAAAAGTGAAGATTACCAGAGTCCAAGGAATTTCCACCAGAGGGAACCAAGACCCATCCAGATAATGAGGTTGACAATACTGAGTATGAAGCCGATACGCCACCAATCTTTTACATCGATATAGCCTGAACCAAAGTAGATCGGCGCAGGACCACTGCCATAATGGGTCAAGCCACCAAAGAGGTTACTGGAAAATGCAAAGACAAGAATCGCAAGTGTCGGAGGAGCGCCAAGTCCAATGGCAACCATCAAGAAGGCAGGATACATCGCGCCAACATGAGCGGTATTGCTCGCAAAAAAGTAGTGCGAATAGAAGTAGATGAGACCGAGGATAAAGAAGGCTGGAACCCAGCCCATACCATGAACGACACCGACAACTTGCTCGCTAAACCAGGGTGTGAAGCCGAGTCGATTGAGTGAGGTGGCAAGCATGATGAGCGAGGCAAACCAGATGAATGTATCCCAAGCGCTCTTCTCTTGAAGGACTTCATCCCAGCCCAGTACTTGAAAGAGCAGGATCAGAGCAAGGCCCATGAGCGCTGCAGTTGTCGCTTTCATATGAATTAATCCGCCAAGAATCCACAAGGTGAGTAAGAGAACAAAGATGCCGAGCATGAGCCACTCTTGTTTGCTCAAAGCGCCCATATCACGCAGTTGCTTTTGTGCCTGCTTAGCAGCATCAGGTGTATAGTGAATTTCAGGGGGGTAGAGTTTGTAGACAATCAAAGGCATGATAGCAAGACTGATCAGGCCTGGAACAATAGCAGCTAAAGCCCACTCGCCCCAGCCCAGGTGGTACCCAGCATCTTGTGTGAGTCCAGCAAGAAAAGGGTTGGCGGCCATGGCGGTTAAGAACATAGCACTTGTAATAACAGAGCCTTGGTAGGCGACTTTCATTAAAAACGAACCGATGCGTCTTTGTGTCCCTTGAGCAGGATCGCTATCAAACGATTGGGCAATCCCACGCGCGACTGGAAAGACGACACCACCTGTCCGCGCAGTGACACTTGGAATAGCAGGGGAGAGAATAAATTCACTTGTCAGCAGTCCATAGCTAAGTCCAAGTGTTTTCTTACCAAAGAGTCCAACAAAGTAATAGGCAATGCGTTTTCCTAAGCCTGTTTTGATAAACCCTCGCGAGATGAAAAATGCAAAGACGACAAGCCATGCAATTTCACTATGAAAACCAGCAAGCGTCTCCTCAAGTGTAAGCGTATGAGTGAGTGTTGCTGCGCTCATAGCAAGGATTGAGATTGCACCAATCGGAAAAGGCTTGAGGATGATCCCAAGGATGGTTGCCAAAAAGATGGCAAGTAGGTGCCATGCTTTTTCGGGGACATCTTGGGGAGCTGGGCAAAACCAAATGGCTAGGCCAAACAGAAAGATAACAAAGAGATGAATGAGTTGTTTCTTGGTCACAATAGGTGGAGAAACATATCTCTATTAGGGCGAAAAGGCAAGAAAAAAGGCCCTCCCTTTTGGGGAGAGCCTCTGTTTTAGGCTTAGACGGCGCCTTGGAAACCACTCGAGACGGTACTTGTGATTCGATCCGAAGTCTGTTGCAAGATCTGCATCGCTTGGTCAACGTTACTCTGAGATCCTTGCATCACACTATCAGTTCGACCAAAGGCCTGCTGATAAAACTGCACCTGAATGTCACCCATTTTCTCAACAGCTTGCCATTTACCCGCTAATTTTTGGAAGGCGGCAATCTTACTCTTGTAGGTGTACTGGGTTAGGGCGTTTGAACCACCGGTTAACATCTGGACTAACATCGCATGCTGCGCAGCTGAGGTCAAAGCTTTCAGTGCAGGTGAGGAGTGAGAAAACGCTTTTTTAAGCTTCTGCAACATCCTTTTTGCACTTCTTTTCGTCTTACCACCATAGATTCTCTCAATTTCTGAATCTTGGTACCCTTTTGTTGCTTTTTCAAGAGCAGCTTCCTCTTCTGTCTTAGGTCCAATTCGTGAAGAAGCTTCCTCAACAGCTGTTTGTGCTTCTGTTCGAGGTCCCTGAGTTTCCATTCGTTTTAGAGTCTGCTCCTCACCAATGTCATCATTTTTAAGGAGGGCTGAACCTTCAGCATCAGCGGCTTCTCCACCTGTGGCATCAGATGCGACGTTCTCTGGCTCAGCAGCTGCCGACCATGTTCCAAGACCAATTGCTGCGGTAAATCCAACGATATCCACAATACCCATAATCCTTGACATCTTACCTTCGTTCTCAGTAGCGCTAGCCTGTGCATCAGCAGCATTCTCGGTCGCTTTCGCAATCACAGGAGCCATCTTGATGTTCATCATCATGTTCTGGGAAGCCTCATGCCACAGTGTCTGCCAGAAGTTCGAGTTACACTTCGCCTGAAGAATCATCACCTCCGCAACAATCGCAATCAAACTCACCCCTTTTCCTGATCCAAGTGTCGGGTTTTTAGGTAGATTCGCATGGGGAAGACGCGGCTTCAATAGCTCTTTATCACCCTTTAACACAGGGTGTTCTCCTCGAACTGCCTGAGAAAGCGTCTCTCTAGGAGATCTTCCGAAACGTTGATTAGCTAGACGCTGCTTTGCATGGGCTCTATTTGATTGTTGATTCCCACGTACATCTTGAGCTTCGTGCTTTTGAGCACGCTGCTGTTGATAGCTCTGCTGGTTAATCAGGCTATTAAGGAACTGTGACTGACTATCTGATCCTTGTGTTCCTAGACTACTCATATTTGTTACCCCTTTTATTGTGTATCTATTAAATATATTAATTAACGTTAATTATTATAACACTTTACGTAATTAAATTCAAATTTTTATTATAAAGACAATATTAACACAGAGAGAGTTAATAGATGGTTTATCTGTCTTATATATAATAATGACTAGTTTTGTAATAGAGGACTTAATAAACACAATTATCGCAGCTGTTGTTAATAGGGGCTTAACAAAAAGACCCAAAATAGCATGTTTTCATCTCGTGACGACACTATCTAGAAATTGATGAACTCTTTACTCAATTTGAAGAGCCTATCAATCCATCTCATATCGGCAGACTAATTGAAGATTGTGTAAAGGGAGTGTATTATACTTATTTGAAGGATTGGAGTGAGGCAATTTCCCTAGGGTGAGTACTATGTTGGATAAGCGGACAAACCTTAGTTTAGCATGGCCGCCAGCAGCTGATTTAAGACTTAGCTCACTACGGGCAATACATTTGGCATGGCTTGATCGTGTCTTAACGCAAAATAGAGTTTTTTTTCTTTCACGTAAGCGGTTAAGCAGCCTATCCAATGAGTCGTTAAGATACTTCTCGATTTAGGGGAGTAAAAAGGCGTCTTGGGAGAGCCACTTTTCCATTTCAGAAACAGTATCTTCAATCAATTCTGCAGAGGAAAACAGTCGGAAGAGATGTTTCTCTTTACGCTCAGTCAACACAGCGCCAACATCTTCTAAGCTGATAAAGCAAGGGTCGATCAAGCCATCTTGGAAAGCTTGTTTAATCTCATCATAAAGCTCTTCAGGATAGAGATCGCAACAACTCGAAATTAAATTATCCCAAACAAATGAAGGCCAACGTTCAAGGGTATTAAAGAGGGTTTTGAAGTAGGTGATCACCTCAGTTCGCGAAGTCAGGCCACAACCAACTAAGGTAACAAGAGCTGTTTGACAAGCAGCGCGCACATACTCATTCGCATCTGAGTTTTCAATGAGCTCTTGAATGGGTCCAATGTCTTTGCCACAAACGCTTGCCAAGATGCGACAGAGATCTTCAGTTAGCACGTCGCCTGCAATGGTCGTCGAAATGTCTCCAGGAAAGGAGAAGAGGCGTAAAATAAGAGGGTAGGCGCGCGGTTCTCGAAATTGGGCAAGTAGATACATCGCATAGAGATGGCCTTGATAATTGTCGTGCTCAATGATTTCATCGATACGTGCAATCGCGTCATGTAAGAGGTCAAGTAGATAAGGCGTCATCACCTCATGCTTTGCAATCGCCGCCTCGATTGCTTCTCGTGGCAGCTCTCCCATGTCATAGGCCAGTTCTTCTAGAATGTGTGCTGTTTCCATATCTAAGCTGCTTATATAGTAAATGTATTTTCCGAGCACTGGCGTGCACAAAAATCTTTTGCCCAATTTACGAAATTTCCAAAAGAACTCACTGTAGCAAGAAATTCATTTTCACGCTAACATCTGATGAAAAGTGAGGTCTGAAAATCTCCACAATCTGAGTTTTCAGCCCTTTTAAAAGGAGAAAAAATGCGCACTATACTTTTACTGACTCTTCTGGTAGGCTCTCTCGCCTGTCAACACCAACCGAAGAGGAATTCCATGACTAACCCTACTGTAACGATCCGGACGAATGTTGGAGATCTGAAAGTCGAACTTTTTCAAAATAAAGCTCCCGATACTGTGGAGAATTTCATGACCTATGTGAATGAAAAACATTATGACCAAACAATCTTTCATCGTGTGATTGACGGATTTATGATTCAGGGTGGGGGATTCACTGATGATATGAAACAGAAATCAACACATCAGCCAATTCGCAACGAAGCGCATAATAAGCTCTCTAATCAACGTGGCACGTTAGCAATGGCGCGCACTTCTGATGTGCATTCGGCGACAAATCAATTCTTTATCAACGTTTCTGACAACGAATTTCTTGATTACAAAAACTCGACACCTTCTGGCTATGGTTACTGTGTCTTTGGTCAAGTGATTGAAGGAATGGATGTTGTGGATAAGATCAAAAAGACAAAGACTGGCAATGCTAAGGGACACCAGGATGTTCCTGTTGAAACCATAAAAATTCTTGAAATTACTAAAGATTCTTAAAATTCAAGGAGGGTAAGTAGCCCAACCTTGATTTTTATGTAATTTTTAGGTATTTTGTCTCTATGCAGAATGTTCTGCTGCCGTCGTTTTGACGAATTAGGAGATAAATGAAAAAATTTTTAGCTACCTTTGTTGTTGGGATTGCCCTTTTTTCCATGTTTTTTGGTGGAGGAAACCTAACTTTCCCGTTGCTTGTTGGAATTAACTCATCTTCAGTTCTCCCTTCAACACTCGGTTTCTTGTTCTCTGGCGTCTTAATCCCTTTCTTTGGCCTAATGATCGGGCTCCACTTTAAAGGGAATTACGAGCAAAGTCTAGGGGGAATGGGGAAGCGTGTTGCTCAAATTTTTATTTTTCTTCTTCTTGTTTTTTGGATCCCTTTGGGCTCTGGTCCCCGTTGTAATCTATTGGCTCATGGAGCGCTTTGTCAACTAGGATTGAATTATCCCTTGTGGATTTGCAGCTTCTTCTACAGCGCTTTGATTTACTTTTTGACAATGCATCGGAAACATTTTTTAGAAATTCTAGGAAATATTATCACTCCTATTTTGATGGTTGCGTTGTTCTTCGTGATTTTTTCAATTTTCAATCATAGTAAACAGGTCTCTTTCAATGCTCATGACTTGTTTTGGAAGGAGATGCGCTCTGGAATGCATGCTGGTTACTACACAATGGATTTCATTGCGGCAATTTTCTTCTCATCGACTATTATTAATTTGATTAGAGAACAAAAAAACGTTGCGCCAAAAGAGCAGCGTTCTTTTGTACGTAACGCGTTTTGTATTGGGATTGGACTGCTTTCGATCATCTACATTGGAATGATCAGTGTTGGATATGTCAACTCTGAGGTGCTCTCAAATGTATCGACAGAGCAGCTGTTAGCAGCCATTGGCAAGGTGATGTTCCACGAAAGCTTTTTCTTCGTTGTCGTAGCTATCATTATCTTGAGTGTGCTCTCCACATCAATGGCTCTTGCCCTGGTTTTTTCAGACTATTTGCGGAAGTCGATTTTCAAGAACAAGGTGAGTCACAAAGTGACGCTCTTCATCGCTATCTCAATTTCCTTTTTGATATCGATGATTGGTTTTGATAGGCTTGCTGTGCTCACATCCTATGCGATGTCTATACTCTATCCATTCCTACTCTTGACAGTAGTGGTGAGCTTAAGTCGCAGCGTTTTTGGAGAACGCATTCAAAGTTGGCGTGCTGGGCGCATCGAAAATCTATAACTGATGACAAGCAGCAAAATGGTCGGGCTCTAGCTCTTTCCAGACAGGACGCTCTTTGCGGCACTGGTCAGTAGCAAGTGGGCAGCGACTCGCAAAAGGACAGCCACTAGGCAGTTCAAGCGAAGAGGGGACATCCCCCTGCAACACGATGCGGTTGCGTCTCTTTTCAATCTGTGGATCTGGAATCGGAATCGAAGATAAAAGCGCTTGTGTGTAGGGATGTCTTGGATTGCTATAGAGCGCATTGCTCGGCGCCAACTCCATCAACTCCCCAAGGTACATGACTGCAACGCGGTCTGAAATGTATTTCACAACAGAGAGATCATGAGAGATGAAGAGATAGGTGAGATCCATCTGTTGCTGAAGGTGTTTGAGCAGGTTGATGATTTGCGCCTGAATTGAAACATCAAGGGCCGAGAGAGGCTCATCACAAACGATGAATTCAGGTTTCACAGCAAGGGCGCGCGCAATGCCAATGCGTTGCCTCTGGCCTCCGCTAAACTCGTGGGGAAAGCGACTCATGTGTGAGCGATTGAGGCCAACGAGATTGAGGAGCTCTTCGATCCGCTCTTTACGCTTCTCTCCTTTAGCAAGTCTATGGATATCAATTGGCTCACCAATGATCTGCTGCACGGACATGCGGGGATTGAGCGAGGCATACGGATCTTGAAAGATCATCTGCATCCGCTTGCGTGTCTGCTTAAGCGCTGTAGCAGAGAGTTGATTTAAGTCCTCTCCATCAAAAAAAACAGAGCCTTCTGTAGGTTCTAACAGGCGTAATAGGGTGCGACCAATCGTCGATTTTCCACATCCCGATTCTCCGACAAGACCAAGGGTTTCGCCTCGTCTGATGGCAAGGGAGAGATTGTTGATTGCTGTGAAGCGGTTGTATTTTTTCGAGAGATTTTTGGCTTCTACGAGATTCACGATGGGCTCTCCCAGCAGGCAACTTTCTGCTTTTCATTGATTTGTTGAAGGAGGGGCATTTTTTGTTGGCAGGCAGAGGTTGCCAGGGGGCAGCGGCTTGAAAAGGCGCAGCCTGGCGGAGGAATAAGGAGGTTAGGTGGTGAACCACTAATCGGTTCTAGGATTGAGTGCGATTCCATATCGAGACGGGGAATTGAGTTTAACAGTCCACGTGTGTAGGGGTGAGCGGGTGATGCGTAGAGTTCATTGACTGAGGAGGCTTCCACAATTTTTCCGGCATACATAACAAGGACGCGGTCACACATCCCTGCAACAATTCCCAGATCATGTGTAATCAAAATGATGCTCATGCCGAGTTGTTTTTGCACTTTTTTCATCAAGTTGAGAATTTGCGCTTGAATGGTGACATCAAGAGCTGTCGTTGGTTCGTCGGCTATGAGGAGCTTGGGGTTATGTGCAAGTGCAATAGCAATCATGACTCGTTGGCGCATTCCACCACTTAATTCATGCGGATATTGTCTCATACGTTTTTCTGGATGTGAAATTTCGACAAGATTCAGCAGCTCTAAAGCCCGCTTTTCAGCAATATTCTTTGGCAAGACTTCCATGATCTGTTTACCAATGCGCATCGAGGGGTTAAGAGAGGTCATGGGATCTTGGAAAATCATTGCGATTTGTTTCCCTCGAATCTGCTGCATCACTTTGCGAGGTTGACCTAGAATAGGATTGTCTTCAAAAGTGATTGAGCCTTTATCAATATTGTTGGTGGGAGTAAGGCCCATGATGGTGTGAGCTGTGACGCTTTTGCCACATCCTGATTCTCCAACAATGGCAATCGTCTCACCAGGTTTTACATCGAATGAGATGCCGCGAACGGCATGCACTTTGCCTAGATAGGTTTTAAAGGAGACTTCTAGATCTTCAACACTCAGTAGCATGAACCTATCCGTAAATTGTTTTTAAGCGATTTTTTTCAGATTTTTGAGTAAGTTTTGCTAGCCAAATTGAAAACCATCTTATGGAACCTCTGAATAATGCCCACACCAGATCTAGCACCGATCTTTTTGCCAGAACCTCATTCTCGCCTTCACTAACCCCCAAGGGGTTAGAATCAGGCTCCGAATTTAGTTCTGACAAAAATCTAGGCGCTATCTCCAATATGGGCATTATTCAGAGGTTCCTTAGGTAAGATGGTTGAAATTGGGCTAGCAAAAGTTGCCAAAAAGATGAGGAAAAGCGGTAACTAGAATTTACGGATGGGTTCATTATTTCCTCAATTTGGGGTCGAGAGCATCGCGCAAACCATCACCGACAAGGTTGAAGGCGAGCATCGTGATACTGATGAAAATGGCTGGAAAAAATAGACGCCAAGGGTAGTAGCGCATCGCAGGAAGGCCATCGCACGCCATCGTTCCCCAACTTGCCATAGGAGCTTGCACACCAAGACCGAGGAAACTCAAGAAGGCTTCGACAAAAATTGCTGTTGGAATGGTGAGTGTCATCGTGACAAGAATAGGGCCCATAGCGTTTGGCAAGAGATGCCTGAAAAGAATGCGTGATTGGCTAGCGCCAAGAGCGTGCGCTGCTTGGACAAACTCTTGCTGCTTAAGCTGGAGCAGCTGACCACGCACAATTCTGGCCATTCCAATCCAACCCGTGATCGTCAGGGCAATAAGAATAGGGATGAGTCCAGATCCCATGACAACCATCAACATGATGACAATGAGCAAGTAGGGGATGGCATAGAGGATATCGGCTAGACGCATGAGCAGCGTGTCTAGCTTTCCGCCTGTTAGTGCTGCGATCCCTCCCCAGAATACTCCGATGAGAAGATCAATGAAAGCAGCAGCGATCCCAACAAACAGTGAGATGCGTGCTCCAAGGCAGGTACGTGTAAATATGTCGCGCCCTAAATCATCAGACCCAAACCAAAATTGACGACAAGGCGCGTGGTTTTTGAGAGTGAGATTGGTCTCATAGTAAGTGTGCGAGCTGATTTCAGGACCAAAGATCGCAAAGATGCCCAGGAAGATCAAAATCAGAAGGCCAATAGTGGCTGCCCAGTTGGTCCGAAAGCGACACCAGACATCTCGCCAAAATGAGAGGCTGGGCAGCGTAATCTCTTCTTGGATCAATTCACTCATGACTACCCACCTTGATGCGTGGATCTGTCCAGCTGTAGATGATATCGACAAGGAAGATTGCTGAAAGCAGAATCACGCTATAGAAAACTGTGATCCCCATGATAACTGTATAATCCCGATTGGTAATGCTGTTGATGAACCATTGACCAAGCCCTGGGATGCCGAAAATCTTTTCAATGATAAAGCTGCCTGTCAAAATATTTGCTGTGAGCATTCCTAGGTATGTGATGACAGGTAAAAGAGCATTGCGCAAAGCATGTTTGGTGACAACGTTGAAGTGACTTACTCCCTTTGAGTAGGCGAGTTTGATATAGTCCTTACGCAGAACTTCGATCATACTTGAGCGTGTCAGTCGCGCAATAAAGGCTGTCGGCAAGGCTGCAAGAGAGACGGCAGGGAGAATGGATTGTTGAAAAGTTCCCCAGCGTGCTACGGGAAATAGATCGAGCTTGAGTGATAAGAAGTATTGCAAAAAAGCTGCAAGGATAAAGCTTGGAACTGAAATGCCAATTACAGCAACAAGCATTGAAGCGTAATCTTGCCACCGATTTTGCTTCAGAGCGGAAATAGTGCCTAAAAAGAGGCCGCTGGCAATAGCCAAGAAGGCGGCTTCAAGCCCAAGCATTGCAGAAATGGGAAAACCTGTTTTAATGATGTCATTGACGGTGCGCGTCTTATACTTGAATGAAGGGCCTAAATCCCATTTAAGAATCGATTTGAGGTAGTTACCATATTGAACAAATAGGGGATCATTGAGGTGGTAGTGTTCATAGAGCGAATCAAGCACTTCTTTTGGCAAGGCTCTATCTTGTGTGAAGGGATCTCCGGGAATCGCTTTCATCAAAAAAAACGTGATGGTGATAATTGCCCATAGGGCAATGAGATTGGCGATAAGACGTTTACAAAGATACCATTTCATCGCACAATCCTAGCCGTTTTAAAGTCTACAAAACCTAGAGGCGACGCGTAAACATCATGGACCCACGGCTTTTTGAGATAGCGAAAATCGACATGGCAGATGGGGATAATCGGCATCTGCTCCATCAAGAAGAGCTCAGCAGCGTGCAATAGATCTGCTCGCTTCTGACCGTTTGTCTCTAAATCAGCAGCCTCAATCAGCGCTGTGAAAGTTGGATGGTGCCAGCCAGTGCTGTTATTCTCATTATCTTTTTTGAAGATTTCGAGATAGCTGATCGGATCATAAACCTGTCCAACCCAGCCAAAGCGGGCAATATCATAGTTTTGACTATTGACTTTTGAGAGGTAGACTTTCCAATCACACACTTCGAGCTCAACTTGTATGCCGAGCAGTGCTTTCCATTGCTGCTGGATTGCTTGCATCACTTTTTGATGTTGATTACTCGTGTTATAGGCGAGTGTCAAGTTTGGAAAAGTCTCAACAGTCAATCCCTCTTCTCGCAATCCCTTTTCAAATAAGAGCTTTGCTTTTTGTACATCGGCATCTTGAAAGGCTGTAAGCGGCCTTTCCCAACCAGGTAGATCAGGGACGAGGCTCAACGCCACACCCTGCTCCATCTCCATCAAGTGCGTGATGATTTCAGAACGATTAATCGCCAGTCCAAGCGCTTGTCGTATGTTTTGATTGTGCAAAGGGAAGTGATTGGTGTTCAGTGTCAAAAAGTAGACGGCGGTGGTGTCGTACGTATTGAGTTGTTTTTGAATCCCAGGAATAAATTCTGGAGGGATGTTAGAGAGAGGAGAGCCAGCCCAATCGAGCTCGTTCATCTCGAACATGTAGAACTCAGTTGTCGCATCATCGACCATCACAAGCTGCAGGCCATCGAGGTGGACATGTTCGCGATCCCAATAGTGGGGATTTGGCGTGAGAAGCAGCTCACTTTCGTGTTTCCACTTATCGAGTTGAAAAGGACCGTTACAAGTATAGAGAGGACCTGACTCAGTCGCCCATTGACTCTCGGCTCCAACAATTGTTTGATTGAGTGGAAAAAAGACTGAAGCTGCGCATAGATCGAGAAAGTAGGGACAGGGATGCTCAAGTGTGACGACTAAAGTTTTTTCATCGACAACTTCAAGGCCGAGGGCTTCTGGTGGTAGCTCACCCATTTTCACATGCTTACCATTTTTTACGATAAACATCTCATAGGCGAATGGAGCTGGAAACTTAGGATCAAGAACCTGTCGCCATGTTTCAGCATAGTCATGAGCAGTTACTGGCATCCCATTAGACCAGTAGCTTTCTCTCAAGTGAAAGGTATAAACCTGCTGGTCATCTGAGATATCAATAGATTCAGCCCCCGCTGGATAGGGTTTGTGGTCAGGGCCAAAGCGAGTGAGCCCTTCAAAAAGAGCAACTAAGACATTGAAGGAGGAAATATCGGTAGCCATTCGGCTATCGAGGCAAGGAGGCTCGGTGAACATATTGATCCGCATGATCTGCTTATGCGGTTTTTCAGATCCACAGGCGGAGAGCACGAGTAAAAAAAGCAAACAAAAGTGACGCATAAAGATGGCGATAATAGGGGATTGAGAATATGGAAACAACCCTCTTTTATAACAACTTCAATAGATACATTAGCGGATAACATTTTGACCCTAAATGATTAAATGGGTATTATTTCGGGCCAAATGAACGTGTTTACTGAAAAAGTTAGCATCTTAGCTCCCCTTCCGCCGCAACTGAACGCTGTGATATGGGAAGGACGTCGTGTCGTTTTCTGTCCTGATCAGGTTTCTCCCGAAGTGCTTGAACTCTTTAAAACGACTATCGACTTAGGTCACATTATCACAGGCGAGGACAAGCTAGATCGTGCTGTCGATTTCGAGCTGCTCCGTCCATTTATGGATTTATGTTCTGCTGAAACCGATGTTCCAGTTCTAGTG
Source organism: uncultured Chlamydiaceae bacterium (assembly GCA_942490925.1). Lineage (GTDB taxonomy): Bacteria > Chlamydiota > Chlamydiia > Chlamydiales > JAAKFR01 > CALNYX01. The sequence goes on from CALNYX010000017.1 coordinate 361,653, forward strand.
ACAGCTTTGATGGAAGTTGAGTCTAACGATCGAGTGGAAGTGATGAAAGGAGCTCAAAAATTAAAAGAGAAATGCCGCTCAGCACAAGAGCTAGGCATCGTAATTCGGCGCTTTGCTGAGTTAGGAGAAAAGCAAGCAACCGTTTTGTCAAGGTTGGATCCATTTTTAGCTCTCGAAATAAGGGGGTATGAGGTCAAAGTTTTGTTTCAGGCATTAGCTGAAGCTAACGAAATGGTTTTAGAGAAAATTCATCCGCTGATTCCGCTGCTCAAGAATGCCACAAATTGTGTGGCGTTGCTCCGTAATGCTACAGTTGATGGTCTAGACCGGGCAGCTCCATTTTTCGCAAAATGCGAGAAAAACTTTGCTCGCGTGATGATGTGCTTGGAAAAGCTTTCTGCTGATGATCAAAGAACGGCCCGTGAGTACTTGGAAAATTGTCATAACTCTAATGATGTATTAGCGCTCTTTTGCTTAATCAAAGAGAGGTCTACCTATCTAGAGATTTTGGTCGGACGCACACCCTTGGATGTTATTAGAGAAATCGATCGCTTTTGTAAGGATCGACCTGAAATTCTACGCAAGGTTCGCCAGCTTGTTCATTGCGATGTTCCAATTGGTTTAGGAGTTGTAGAGCTTATCGATCTTTTAGGACATGCTGAGTTTACTCAACTTCATTTTGACCAAGAAAGTATACAATTATCACTCGCTGATTTTTGGAAGATCTCTCGCTATACAGAGCAGTTGACCCAACTTGTTTTACGCGCCTTAGATAGTTCGGAGCATGCTGTAGTAGTCGCTTTAACTAATAAGATAACTGTTTCACATGAAGATTGGGGAATTGCTACAGGTCACCCGGTTGTAGAAAAACTGTACGAAGTTATGACAGTTGTGCATGACAGAGATACTGCTAAGGACCCCTATAGCCTCTTCAGTAAACTGCGCGAGTTTGCTAGCAATTCTCGAGAAATTGAGCCACCAATCGAAGAGTATCAAGGGAAACAGGCCCGTTTTTGTCCAGAGCGCATTCATACCAAGATTCGAGAGATCTCTGTTTCTCGAGAAGATATTCCTGCTGCAATCACTCAAGGAATGTGGCGGGAGATGACTCAAAAAGTGTTGGAAAAAATCAGAGCTCAACCCAAAGCGCTTAATGCTATTGCTGATGGAGGAAGAGACGCAGTCGTTTCAACACTCGAATCGCACTACCTGAAAAGCCTTCTCCGTTTCGATGGAGAAATTTCGCTGACACAGTTACAGTTTGCATACATTTTGATGAATCTTTTAGAGACACCAGATGCAGAAGAGAGCTATTTTTCTCCGCGAGAAGAGCAACTCATTCGTTTGGCCTACAATGTCCAGGAGTGTGAAATATCAAAGGACCAAGTGATTGCAAAAGCTTATTTGATGTTGCCAAAACATGCGCCACATTTGCGTGCTACAGAAGAGAGACAGCAAAATCGAAAAGCAGAATTTATCGGACGTTTTGTATCCGATTTTTTCTATCACAAGCTTATGCTCGATAACCCCGTTCTCCGCTCAATTCTAGGGAATGAGGTAGCTGAAGAACCGACGCAAAAACGGTATTTAGCCAATATTATCGGACCTGCGATTGGACTTCCACATTCAATACGCTTTGACCTACACACTCAACTTCTTCGTGATGAGCTGTTTGGTCTTGATTTTCCCGCATTGGTTAAAAAATTCTACAGTTTTGTCAAACCCTCAATGCTTGTCGAGGCGCTATGCCAAATTGTGAATAATGATATAGCCACTATTAGTCCATTGCTTAACCTACCAGATGATAGTTGGGAGTTTGATGATCAGATCAATCCTTCTCTGGGGTCAAGAGGAGCTTTAGAGTTTCTTGTAAACGAGGGTTTTATCTCACTTTTGCCGACTTAAAGTCTGTTGTTCCCAAAGGTGAGAGTACAACATCCTTGACATTCTCCCGCTTCACATAATCAAAAGCGTAATGATAGAGAGGAATGATTGGCATCGCCTCCATAAGCAGAGTCTCAGCTTGCAACAAGAGCTTTTGTCGCATGAGAGGATCGGCTTCCATCGAAGAGCGTTCGATCAGCCTAGCAAACTCCCGACTTTGCCAGTTCGTGTCATTCATTCCATTATCGGTCGATTTGAACAGCTCTAAAAAGGCGAGAGGATCATGGAAGTCAGCAATCCATTCACCCGTTCCAATTTGGTAGTTACCTAGTTTGGCTTGGCTGCGATAGACGTGATTTTCCAGCGCTTCGAGCTCCACTGGAATGCCAAGGGTTTCATGCCACTGCTGTTGCACGAGTTGGGCAATTTTAGCTGTCCGTTCTGTTGCTACATAGGTGAGCGTGACAGGAGGAAACATGTCGCGCGTCCACATATTGTCACTCAATGCCTCTTCAAAGAGTTTAGCCGCATAAGCCTGATCGCCATCAGTGAAATAGGGCGCATCGTGGAGGTGCATCGAAAGGGGAACAGGGCCTGTTGCAACGCTCTGGTTGCCGCCAAGGATATGCTCAATGATTGCTGAGCGATCAATTGCATAGGCAAACGCTTTGCGGATTTTTGGATCGTTGAAAGGTTCTTTGGCAACATTGACTTTGAACCAAAACGTTCCATCGATCGAATAAGAGGCGAGAGTTCCCTCACTTTTGAATTGCGGAATCAACTCAGTGGCAATATTATTTGAGATCGGTTGTCCTAGCCAGTCGAGCTCTCCCTTGCTAAAGAGGTAACTTTCCGTTGTGTTGTCGTCGATAAAAGTGAGCGAGATTCCATCGAGATAGACATGCTCTGCATCCCAATAGGTGGGGTTTTTGACCAGTTGCATTTCAGAGCAAAACTCCCATGAATCAATTTGAAAAGGTCCATTTGTGAACTCTCCATGTACAGGAAAAAATGTTGGAAAGGCAGTGAGCTCTAGGAAGTAGGGAGTCGGTTTTTCAAGTTTAACGACCAATGTTTGATCATCTGGTGTTGCAATGGCAACTGCACTGAGTGAGCAGCGCCCCTCTCGCGCAGCCTTTGCATTCTTGATCGGGTAGAGCATGTAGGCATAGTTTGTGGCAAAGCTTGGATCAAGCACTTGCAGCCAGCTGTTTGCAAAATCTGATGCTGTCACACGCTCGCCATCTGTCCAGTAGGCTTCACGTAAACGGAAGGTGTAAGTGAGCTGATCATTTGAAATTGAAACAGATTCTGCTAGGGCATTTGCAACATCCTCTGCCGTTGGGCGCATCAGTCCATCATAGAGTTGCCTCATCAAAGTGAGATCACGCACAGATTGCACAACTCGTGGATCCAATGAGACCGGATCACTTTTCATGTTGAGATGCAGGATATTGTCAGGAGTATGATTCGTTTCTGTTTTCGTGCAAGCTGTGCACAGGAGCAGTAGCAGAAGATATTTTCTCATCAGACCTCGCAAATGGGATACGGGTTACGGCGTTTATATCGAGTGTGTCAGCCCCTTTTGCACGAAACAAATGATACCCCAACCCAGCAATCATCGCTCCGTTATCAAGAGAGAGTCCATTTGCTGGCCAAAAAAGTGGACAGTTGGTCTGTTGCTTCAAATGCGCGCGCAACGTTTGGTTGTTGCTGACACCCCCTCCCAGAACAATAGCGTGTGGCTGATATTTTTGAGAAGCAAGAAGAATTTTCTCCGTTAAACTTGCAAAAGCTGCCTGCTGAAAACTCGCTGCAACATCACATTTATCTTGCTCAGAAATCATTAGAGGGCTGTTTTTATCGCGATTTTGTCCCTTTACTGTATAGAGTACAGCCGTTTTTAGCCCACTAAACGAGAAGTCAAAAGGGCGTCCCTTGATTCGTCCGACTTTAAAAGGATAGCGGTTGGGATCACCCTGTTTAGCAAGCTGCTCAATTTGTGGACCTCCAGGGTAGGGAAGCTCAAGCAGCCTGGCAACTTTATCAAACGCCTCTCCAATTGCATCATCTTGCGTCTGCCCGATCAGTTCATAGTTGCCAATGTCATTGATTTGAACAAGCGAGGTATGTCCGCCTGAAATCACAACACCGAGAGAAGGAAGTGGCACAGGCTCTTGCATCATTGCGGCATAGAGATGCGCTTCAATATGATTGACTCCCACTAGAGGTTTATCGGCCCCCAAGGCAAGCCCTTTGGCAAAGTTCAGTCCGATGAGCAGTGCGCCGATTAATCCAGGTCCATGGGCAACAGCAATCAGATCGATTTGATCGAGTGTGACATCAGCTTTTTCCAATGCCTCTTTGAGCACTGGCTGGCACATTTCAATGTGGCGGCGGCATGCCATTTCGGGAAAGACGCCTCCATATTGAGCATGGAGATCGGCTTGTGATGCGATCACATTTGATAAAATTTCTTTACCATCACGCACCACAGCAATCGCTGTTTCATCACATGTAGATTCAATCCCTAAGACAAGCATCCCAGGTATTTTACTAGACTAATCCTTTAATTCCACGAGGATATTTTGGCTCGCTGCATCATCGATGATCCAGGAGGCATGGTGCGTCTCAGTTCCGATATTTTGAGAGGGATAAGTCGTGAAATCGAGGGGAGTAAAAAGAACTTTTTGCAAAATTTCGGCCTTATTTTCTCCAATAACATAGAGGCAGATCTGATCAGCTTGATTGATCAGCTTGTAAGTAAAGCTCATGCGCCAAGTGTTTTTTTGAGGAACATAGTTGGCTACCACCAGATTTTTCTCATCTTGGAGCCCTTTGGTTTTTGGAAATAGAGAAGCTGTATGGCCATCATCACCCATGCCGAGCATGATCAAATCAAATGGACGTCCCTTCAACGTTTTTTCAATCACTTGCTCATAGACGTGGGCATTCGCTTCAATTTCTTTTTCTGCCTGCATGCGAAAGACTTGAGTTTCAGGAATTGGCAGAGCTGTCAATCCTCCTTCAATCATAGCCATATGGAAGTTACTATCGGGATTGCTTGGGGGCACAGCGCGCTCATCACTCCAAAAGAGGTAGACCTTTGTCCAATCTAACGCCTCTTTGTAATCTTTAGAGAGCACTTGAAAAATCTTTTTGGGTGTTGAGCCTCCCGAGAGGGCAACGGCAAAAAAACCGTGGTCCTTAATTGCATTGTTTGCCGTTTCAACCCAATGATCAACGGCGTACTTCAAGGTTGCTTCTGCATCACCAGGCAAGAAGAGATTACGTCTGATGTCGAGTCGAATATGCTTCATATTTTCCAGGGGGTTTTTGCTAATACTTCGAGCATTGATTGATAGTGTTGCTTGCTTGCGGGATAAAAAATTTCGTCGATGATCTCTTGCCCAGCTTCTGCACCTTGCAGAAATCCAGAAATCGGAAGATCACACTTGTTGTCGTCCGAAAATTGAATCGTTACAAGCTTTGTCTGCGCGTTGCGCGCAAAGTGATATTCACCTTGATGAAGAGCGCTTTTCATTTCGACAGATAGAATTTCACCAACGTCAAGCGCAGGATCTTGCTTGGGATGCAAAATGACAACAACCTCTTGCATCGAGCTACGATAGACCAGACGGATATTTCCCTCGATCATCTCAAGAGCTTGAAACTCCCAATTCAGGCGAGAGGCAAGCCATGCTTGAAAATAGATCGCTTTGATTTCTGCGTGTGATCCAGGAGTACTTGCATTGTAATTGATCGTGATATGATGACATTGGCTAAGCCCATAAAATGTCTCTTTAGAATCAAATGTTTGGGCAAAGAGCGAGCGCCATCCAGAAATTCCACTCCAATTGAGATCACCGACATCACAGTTGAAGCGATGCATCAATGCATGGGCATTATGGGCAAATTCTTGCAAGTTGTGTGTTGATTGGGAATCAAAAATCACACGTTGCGCATAGGGTTCTAAAAGGGGAAGAATAGCATTTTCAGTCGAAGGATCTTCAGTCCAAAGAAGATGGACGGGAAGCTCTGCAAGAATTTGAGGGATGATTAAAAAGGGGATCCGTTCACGCAGCTTCCCAGCAGCTTCAATTTGAATCATCTCGCAAAAAAGTTGCAGGTCACCTTCACCAACATTTTCAGAGGAGACTGAAGTGCGTAGATATTCCTCTTTTGGATCATTGTCCATGACAATGAAAATCACGCGTGAGGGGAATTTACTGACAACCGTTTTGATCAACTTTTGGAAATAGTCAAGTCGCTCTTTTCCTTGGATATAGACAATCAAATTGAAGAGCGAAGCACGGGTTTTATCCTGACCTTGTTCCTGGTCCCACAGACGCGTGAGTTCCTCATTGATATTTGAAACCTGGATATCACTCACACTACTTCCCATATTAGATTAATCTCCATCGATCTCCGTCAGCCTCAATCATCTCATCCGCAGCTTTTGGCCCCCATGTTCCTGATTGGTAATTCGGGAAGTCACTTGGAGGCGTTTCAGCCCAGCGTTCCAATACTGGAGTAATCCATTTCCAAGAGGCAAGCACTTCATCACCACGAGCAAAGAGGGTTCCATCTCCAAGGATACAGTCGCAGATCAAACGTTCGTACGCTTCTGGAGGTGTCAAACCAAAGTAAGAGCCGTAGCGGAAATCCATCTTGACTGGTTGAATCGGACTAGAAGGTCCAGGAACTTTCGTATTGATTCTAAGAGAGATTCCTTCATCCGGTTGAATACGTAAGACAAGTACGTTATGCGCATTTTTCTTGCCACCACGCGTAAAGAGGATCCCTGGAACTTCCTTAAAGACAATAGCAACTTCTGTTGCCCGTTTTGGAAGACGTTTGCCTGCACGTAGATAGAAAGGAACACCTGCCCAACGCCAGTTGTCAATATAGAGCTTAAGTGCTGCAAATGTTTCCATGCACGACTGTGGATCTACATTATTCTCTTCTCTGTAACCAATTGCACTCTCACCATCAACAAACCCAGGACCATATTGGCCACGCACCACGTATTTGCTGAAATTCTCCATGTCAATAGGACGCAAAGCATGTAGAACTTTCACCTTCTCATCACGAATAGCATTTGCATCCAGACTCACAGGAGGTTCCATTGCAATGAGTGAAAGGAGTTGCATCATGTGGTTTTGGACAATATCGCGTAAGATTCCCGCCTCCTCAAAGAAGGCTCCACGCGTTCCAATTCCAATCTCCTCACCAACAGTGATTTGAACATGCTCAACATAGTGATTGTTCCAAAAGGCTTCGAAAAGCGCATTGGCAAAACGAAAGACCATGATATTTTGAACCGTCTCTTTTCCCAGATAGTGGTCAATCCGATAGATTTGACTCTCAGCGAGATGATTCATTGTAAATTGTTGTAGCTCAACACCAGACTGATAGTTGTGCCCAAAAGGTTTTTCAATGATGACACGGGACCATTTGTCTTGAACTTTTTGAGTATCGTAGATTAGTCCACCTTTATTGAGATTCTCAATGATATGCGGAAAAAAGCTCGGTTGCGTTGAGAGATAGAAAACACGATTTCCTTTAGTCCCCAATTGCTTATCTAAATCTTCTAAAACAGTTTTAAGTTTTGCATATCCATCAGCATCATCGAAGTTAGACTGATGGTAGAAGATCTGATTATGGAAGGTATTCCAGAGATCTTCATCAACAGGTTTGACTCGTGAAAATTTGCTAATAGCCTCGTGCATTTCATTGCGAAAGTCGTCATGACTTTTAGGGCGCCTTGCAAACCCAACACAGGCAAAGTGATTTGGCAGCTGGCCATCGCGCGCAAGATTATATAGCGCAGGGATGAGCTTTCTAGCTGTTAAGTCTCCTGTGGCACCGAAGATAACGACGATGCACGGATCGATTGCCTTTGTGGAATCGCCATCTTCAGCGAGGGGATTTTCAAAGTTGATTGTTGTGACATTGGGAATGGGATGATCTTCCATGCTAACCTAATTGTTGCTTCATCTCTTCCCATTGAATCAAATTAAGCTTTGAGAGTCCAGATAACTTTGTAACAAAATAACTGCAGCAACAGTATCAACGACTTTGGCGCGTTTTTTTCGACTCATCCCACTCGATTGCAATGTACGCTGTGCTTGAACAGAGGTTAGTCGCTCATCCCACAGGACAATTGGAATCTCCGTTTTCGTCTGCAGCAGCTCTTTGAAATGCTTCACCTCATCAGACAAGAAACTCATTTTGCCATCCATATGGAGAGGATTGCCGAGGACAATTTTTTCAACATCATGTTCTTCAATCAGTTGTAGAATCTTCTTGCAAGTTTCCTCAGAGTTTTTTCCAACTAAGATCTTTCCAAAAGAAGAAGCAATGATTTTTCGCTCATCAGAAAAAGCAATTCCAATCCGCTTGAGACCAAAATCAACCCCCATCAAACGGCTCATGCTTTCTCCCGAATCATAGCGCCGACAAAATCACGGAAAAGTGGATGCGGCTGAGTAGGACGTGATTTGAATTCTGGATGAAACTGCACACCAACCATCCAAGGATGATCCTTAATTTCAGCAATTTCACAAAGCGAGTCTTTTTCAAAGATACCCGATAATATAAGGCCTAATTTTTCCGCTTCATCTTTATAACGATTGTTAAATTCGTAGCGATGGCGGTGCCGCTCAGAGATTGAAACAGATTGGTAAGCTCGATAAGCTTTGGATCCTTCGGATAGAGTACAGGGATAAGCTCCAAGTCGCATGGTGCCACCCATATCTTCGATATTCTGCTGCTCACTCAATAGAGAAATCACAGGTTCGGCCGTTTTGGGATCCATTTCAGTTGAGTTTGCACCTGCCCGTTTTAGGACATTTCGAGCAAACTCGACAACAAGCACTTGCATGCCTAGACAGATGCCAAAGTAGGGGATTTTATGTTCACGACACAAACGCGCCGCTTCAATTTTTCCTTCCCAGCCACGCTCACCAAATCCACCAGGCACCAAACAGCCATCACACTCTTTCAAAACTGCAATCTCTTCAGGCTTATCTGATTCAATCGTTTTGATGATCAATTCATAGCCCGCAGCAAGCGCTCCATGATTCAATGCTTCAAAGACAGACTTGTAAGCATCTTGATGCTGCAGATATTTCCCTACAATCCCAACAGTGACCTTTCCCTTAGGCGAGCGAACGGTTTCAACAAGTGCTTGCCACTCACTCAAGTCGATCTCGCCATTTGGAAGATCAAGAGCTTTGCAAATATGCGCATCAACTCCAGCCTTGTGCAAATCTAGAGGAACTTCATAGATCGATTCCTGCGCATCTGGAGCATCAAAGACAGCAGCTTTTGGCACATTGCAAAAAAGACTAATTTTGCTCTTAATCTCATCAGCCAACATCTTTTCACTACGGCACAAAATCATATCAGGCACAATACCAATGCTACGTAAGGTTTGCACCGAGTGTTGAGAAGGTTTTGATTTCACTTCCCCAGCAGCCTTAAGGTAGGGGACATAGGTCATATGGATGTTCAAACAGTTAGAATTTTCATAACGAAATTGACGGATAGCCTCTAAGAACGGAAGTGATTCAATATCTCCAATTGTTCCGCCGATTTCGACCAAAACAAGCTCAGCATCCGCCATCTCTCCACACTGAGTGATACGCCGCTTGATCTCATCAGTGATGTGTGGAATCACTTGCACCGTTTTTCCAAGATAGTCGCCACGTCTCTCACGGCGGATGACTGTTTCATACGTCTGTCCAGATGTCGCAATAGAAGCTTTTGAGAGAGGAGAGTTTGTGTAGCGGTAGTAGTGTCCAAGATCGAGATCAGTCTCAGCGCCATCATCCGTGACATAGACCTCTCCATGTTCAAAAGGATTCATCGTGCCAGGATCAACATTGAGATAGGGATCGAGCTTCAACATCGCAAGCTTGACACCCTTCTTCTCTAAAAGCATCGCAAGAGAGGCTAGAGTGAGTCCCTTCCCTAACGAGGAGACAACTCCCCCGGTAATGAAGATATATTTTCTTTGCATAACATTTTCTCAACTTTTTTTAAGTCTTCTGGTGTGTCAATACCGATTCCGTCCTCTTCGACAATACTGACATGAATCGGATAGCCACTCTCTAAAATTTTCAACTGTTCAAGATCTTCAATCTGTTGTAAGCGCGTCTTATTCATCTCTACATACTTAAGCAAGAATTCCTTGCGATAGCAGTAGACACCAATATGTCGATAAAAAGCGTGCACCTTCTTAGGATTACTTGGAAAGGGGATTGGAGCTCTACTAAAATAGAGGGCACGACCACTTGCATCGTAGACACATTTAACGGCTGAAGGATCGAAAATCTGCTGATGATCTGTAATTTTTGCAATCGGAGTTGTAACTACAGCCTCTTCATTTTCAATCATTTGAGTGATAAGAGCGTCGATAGTCTCTGGGGAAATACAAGGCTCATCAGCTTGGATATTGACGACAATATCCGCATCTAGAGCTCCCTTTTGTACTGCCTCTGCAATTCGGTCAGTTCCCGTCATATGCTCTTTACTTGTCATCACCACATCTGCCCCAAATGCTTTGGCATGCTCAAAGATACGCTCATCATCGGTTGCGATCAGGATTTTTTCAATCAACTTAGATTTAGTGACTTGATCATAAGTTCTTTGGAGCAGAGATTTACCCAGGAGATTTTTGAGAACTTTGCCTGGAAGGCGAGAGCTCTGAAAACGGGCAGGAATAACAGCAGTCACAACGTTTGGCATAGAAAGAGGGTAGTTGAACAGAAGAAAAACCGCAAGAACATCTTATAAATAATTTAGTAACAAATAATTAAAAAATTACTTATTTAAATCATGTGATTAGTTACAATTGAGTAAAAGACGGTAAATTAAGGTTATTATGAAAAACAATATTATCTTGAATATCCTGGCTTGCGGATTAGTACTCTCTTCTCCTTTGCTGGCATTTTCCTACAGCAACAATACAACAAAACAACAAACTAATTGGAAGCCATTTACGTCTACAAAGAGCAATTTTACGATTGATTTTCCGGGTGAGCCGGAGCATATCGAGCAAACAATTGAGATTCCAAAGACAGATCTTTCAATTGCTTACCATACATTTATCAGTGAGCCTAACGAGAATATGGTTTATGTCGTTTCAGTTTGGGATTATCCAAGTGAAATCGACATGTCAAAGCCAGAACTCAATCTTCAAGATGGTTTTGGTGGTATGCTTTCAGCTCTTCCAGGCTCTGAAGTGCTTTCAATGAATATGGGTGAAACTAACGGGTTTAAATCACTCGAATTTTTAGTGAAGAATGAAGATATTTACTTTCAGGGGAAGTTGATCCTGGTGAACAACACCCTTTACCAAGTGTTTACAGTTTATAAGAGTGACGAGCAGAAGAACGTTGATTACGACCATTTCATCGGCTCATTCAAGTTGCTTAAGGCAGACAAAGTGCCTGTCAAAAAAGCCAAGCGTATGAGCGTCTAATACTACTCGTAAAAAGTTCCTCCTAGGGGTTGTTATTCAAAAATGGGCAGATCTTCGGATCTGCCTTTTTTATAGGCTACGGCCGTAGACGGAACGTTCAATCCAGTAGTCAATTGAGAAGAAGCCAGACCCGAAACAACAGACGATCAACGAGGCATAGAGATAGAGGAAAGGGGGTTGTTCAAAGAAGACTGTCGGGGCAATAAAGAAGTTGATGAGAGCAACTGAATGGGCTGTAGCATAAGCCACAATGAATAGAGCGATTAAAAAAAGAGTGGAGATTCGGCTCCAGAGACCAAGAACAAGTGAAATGCCTCCGACGAGCTCAATGAGTCCTGCTAGCCATGCGCTGAAACCTGGCCAGGGGATGTTAAGCGTCGCAAAAAAATGAGTCACCTCCGATAGGTTAAGCCATTTTCCAAAGCCAGCAACGATCAGCAGACCGCCCCAGTAGAGACGGATGGCAAGAAGGAGGAAGTGGCGAAAGAAATTTTCACCTTTAACTAAATTACGGTAAGTATTTTTTGAACTCATGCCAAACTGTATAACAGAGAGTTGAAATATTTGAAAATATAAAAAATCAGTTAATTTTTTCAGTTAGCTCTGCTACAATGCCAGTCTATGAATGGAGTAGCGGTACATATTTCTTGCGGTCCAAATACCAAGTATTTGAGCCAACCTTATTATCAAGCAGCATTAGTTGCGACAGTGGCTTTAGGCATCATTGCTACAGCATTAGCGGTGACTCAGTTTTATCCTGGTTCGATGCAATTTTATGCATCGGTAGCCGTTTCTGGAACAGGGTTTACGCTCTTTGCGCTTCTAGTGATTCGTGGTTGTATTTCCAGAGAAATTGTTTCAGAAGAGCCAAAGGGAAATGGCACAGATCATGAGCTGCCTCCACAAGAAGAGCAACCTCTAAGAGGACCAACACCGCCTCCACAAGAAGAGCAACCTCCAAGAGAACCAACGCCACCTCCAAGAGAACCAACGCCACCTCCAAGAGAACCAACGCCACCTCCAAGAGAACCAACGCCACCTCCAAGGGTAGTAACGCCTGTTCGAGATGAGGAGTCTCCACCTCCTGAGATTTCATTGCCTGCGAGTGCTGCATCAATATTGCCAAGCTTACCAGGTGATGAAAGTGCGAGCGCTGCTAGCACGTCTACAGCGGCTGCAGACTCTTCCGTTGGAACACCTTCTCCTCCAGCTCAGAAGGAACCCGCCGCGCCAGAGGGGTCTATTGAGAGATTGCCTAGAACGACTCTGCCCAACCACACCGTCTTGAGCTGGCTATCTGGATGGTTACAAGCCGCTGTGAGAGGTGGAGGCGAAATTCAAAAATGTCTCTCTTTCCACCTCACAACAGAGTTAGCTCAGCAAGTCCCGCTCATTATCGGTAATAGTCAGAATCCACTAGGCGATGCGATTCGTAAGATTGGAGTCTGCTTAAGAGAGCACTCTGCTGATTATGTGAAGCAACGCGAAAATCTCTTTAAGCTGATCGATGAGGCTTGGTGGACGCAGGAATATCAAGCTTATCTCAATCATGAAAAGCTGTTTGTAGGAGATGCATTCTTTGAAAGGAGTGTGCAAGACAAAGAACTCTTTTTTAGAGCGCGCTATCTGCAACAGCTTTGCATGAAAATGTTCACTGGAGTGCATCTTCATGCTTACGCAGATGCAGCCGTTCATCGAGCGATTCAAGCCGGAATAGCAGAAAAGCTGAGAGTTGTCGTTGATCAAGCAGTCGCTGTTCAAGACATACGTGCAGGCAAAACTCGTAGAGAACTCATAGTACGTGAGGGAGTTACTCAACTTTCGCCAGGAAATGCTGAAGTTATTGGGACCATTTGTAAAGAGGTTGTGGCGATCATCTCAGCTAGCAATGGGCATAAGGCTCGCCTTACCAATGAGCTTTTGGAAAGAGTTTCTGAACAAGTACTTGCAAACTTGGATGGCGATATGCCTCTTCACAAACTATTAGATTTTGACAGAGAAGCCATAGAAAAAGCTCCCGGGGCTTTGAAAGGGAGTTTTGCGTTTAAGACGGTCAATCAAGCAGCGGGCGGATATTTTGGAGACTTTTTCCCTCTTAGAAGAAACAACTTCGCTTCGCATCTTTGGACAGGGGTTTATACGGTTGGAAGTGAAAGACGTACTGTTGAGTTTTTACGTTTTGGGTCACCGACAGGGCAAGAGAACCTTGATAACCCAGCAGCGTTAGAGAGCGCCTTTACCTGTTTTTTAGATGCTTGTCGTCGAGATGGAAAGCGGCTCGTTTCATTCCAGTTGCAAAACCGAAAAGTGAAAACAGGTAAGTCTGACAATGAGCAGCCCCGTATCCAGGCAATGATTGATTTGGCAACGCGCGAATATCCAGATGTTTTAAAGGTGGTCACCTTCCCGATGAATGATGAGTTTTTCAAGTTGGGCTTGGGTAAGGGCGCTGGTACGCCTCAGAGGCCTATAGAAACGACAGATTTCATAGAATCATTGCTTAAACGGATGTCGAACAGTGAGCTCTTTCATTTTCCTGAGGCTAATTTCATCAAGAACCATGAAGTGGAAATCCGAGCTCTGTTTCAGCAGATTGCTGAGAGCTGTTTTGGAGCGCACGCAGTTAAAGCAGCGGTCCTGACTGAAAACAGACAAAAGCGTGTTTTCCAAATGCTTGCCTATACTGCGATGATTGAATACTGCACCGTCTACTTCAAGGCTGATTATGCGCATGCGCAGTGTAAAGACGCAATGGACCGTGCAATGTCTCTGATGTCCCTCGCCTACTATGTGAACCTCGTTCGTCAAAATCGAGAGGGTGTGGCTGAAGAGCGGGAGAATATGCGCGTGCTTGTCCATCATGCGCCTCTTTTTATCAAAGGAATGGGAATGCATGGAGAGCGCTTTGCAATGCTCATTGAGGCATTAGAGCACTTGGAGCAGCGGGTCGACTTTGACAAACTTAGAGACGTCAAAACGCAAGTTGGCGGAGTAGATGTTTTCCCTGCTGAAATGGCGATTGTTAAGGCAGCTGGCCAAGCAGCAAATCCCTTTTCTATAGAAGCGCGCGCAATTGAAGGGACAAGAGTTCCTGCACAGGCTGTCGACTTGGAAGAGTACGCGGCGCTTTTAGCTGCTGAGCATGATGTTTATCGTTGTGTTGAAGAGAACTACATTGTAAATGAAAACGTGGTTGATAGAGGAGAAGCGACAAAAATTCAATTTCGAAAGGATCTAGATCGTGGTTGGCTCTACTTACGTGATGGAGAAAAGCTTGATCCAGGTTTTACGCATCCAACTTTGCAAGGCGACAATGTGCTGTATGCGGATCCTATCCAATTTAGAAGGGAAGAGGAAAAGCTCCGTGGAAGCGTGCAAGATCAAGTTGCCGGGATTATGGCTGAATATGGGCAGATGTACTTTGATGCTTGGGAGACTTTCTTGGATGGGCAAGAGAATTCAGGGCTGCTGATGGAGATGATGCATCAAGGTTCGCTTGCTGTTTTAACGAAGCATATAAAAGCTCGCTATACCCATCAGGATTTTGAGATCCATGTAGGACAGCGAGAAGAAAATACAGGTCGGGCAAATGCCTGTGTGAATGTCCGTACTGAAGGTGGAAAAGTGCGTTTTATCGAAGTCTATCATGTCTACAAGATTAACTTTGAACTCTCTCCAGCGGATATTCGTACTCACTATATGCAGGGAATGGTGCGTATTGATGTCGAATCTGGCGATGCAGAGGTTATATGTAGTCCTCCTGGTTTTGAGGAGCATGAATATTTCAAGTCTGATACACTCGATACCGCTGCTCTATATCTACAAAGATCTGGGCAAAGTGGTATTGGAGACTCCTCCTACGCGGTTATATTGTGACACAGGTTTTTTCATTAGAACAAATCGAGCAAGCTGCTCAGCTTCTTAGAGAAGAGCAGCTCGTTGCTTTCCCAACGGAAACAGTCTATGGTTTGGGCGCTCCAATTTTTTCCCCTAAAGCCATTGCGAAAATCTTTCAGGTCAAAAGACGTGCTTCAGATAATCCGCTTATCGCGCATGTTGCAGATTTGAAACAGGCTGAATCAATCGCCTTTTTGTCTGATGACTTTTATGTTCTAGCCAAGGCCTTTTTTCCAGGTCCTTTGACGCTTGTGATGAAGAAGCGAGAGTGTGTACCGGATGTGGCCTCCTCTGGGCTGGATACAATTGGTGTGCGGATGCCAGCACATCCTGTGGTTCAGGAATTGATCCGACTTGTCGGTCAGCCGATTGTCGCTCCATCAGCCAATCTCTCTGGCAAACCTAGCGCGACGCGTGTAGAGCATGTGCTTGCCGATTTTGATGGTGAAATTGGTGGTGTCATCGAAGGGCAGTGTTCATTTGGTTTGGAGTCGACAGTGCTGCTTTTGGAACCGGAGCCTGTTTTGCTACGTCCTGGACGGGTGACAAAAGAGGAGCTCGAGGCTGTTTTAGGCAAGTCGATTGCGTTAGCAGGAGAGACAAGCGAGCCTCGCTCACCAGGAATGAAGTACCGTCATTATGCTCCAAATGCACGTCTCTTGTTGTTTGAAACGCAAGAGGAGTTGCAAGCACATCTACGCATGTTTCCTGATGTAACGCGAGAGGTTTTGGATGTCTGTGCAAGCAGGCTCTACCACGATTTGCGCGAAGCTGATCGCAAAGGGTGCGAGGAAATTGTGGCGCTTTGTGATGAAAAAATCCGTCAAGATTCTGCCTTGATGAATCGCTTGAACAAAGCTTCTCAATAAATCTTTTATTTGCTATCTTCTAACGCTTTAAGAGGCAGTGTATGAATGAAGTAGCAGTAGTTCATGTGGGGTGTGGACCTAATCTAGGTTTTATCAAACACCCCTTCTATCTGACAAGTTTGGTTACAACACTTGCTTTGGGGATCATTGCAACTGCTATTGTGGCTACGCAATTTCCAGTCGGATCGCTCCAGTTTTACGCGTCAGTTGGCGTTGCAACAACGAGCTTCACCCTCTTTACACTTTTAGTGATGCGAAGTAGCATCACTAAAGAGCTTATTCGCATTCTTAACCCTCTTGCCGATCAAAGGCGTGTCCGGGTTCCGGCTCATGCGCGCGATGTTCCTGAATACATTAGGCTTCTTGCAGAAGACCGCGATGGTTATCGTGCAACAGAGAGCAACTACATTACGAATCATGCTTTTGCGTATCGCCCAGCTTCAGGGGGTAGCAAGAAGGGAACGGATTACCAGTTTGCAGTGGATCATGCAAGGGGGACAGTTCTCTTGCATAAGGGACGACCGATTCCTTGCAAATATGATGCTAGCATTCAAGAGATAGCCGCAAGGCATTATGATCAAACAGACTTTGATCGCCTGGTAGGCGACGATCAGGAAAGACAAAAGTTGTTTTCTAAGGCAAAGCTTGGCGGATACACTGCATTCGTGGATCAATTTCCTAATGCAGGATTGTTGAAAGAGTTAGCGCAGCAAGGGGCACTTGAACCGTTAATGAAAGAACATGCTGTGGCCCGCTATCATCGGCTAGATCTTGGATTTTGTGTTATGCAACAGGGAATAGTTAACACTGATCAACGTTGCTCCTGTTCAGGATGGGATTTTCGCACTAGAAAAGGTGAAGTGCGTTTTATTGATGCCTACCAATTCTTTAAAATCTGCTCGCCAGAACCGATCAGAAATTTTTGCACGCACTATTTCCAAGGGAGAGTGACAGTTAATCTACGCACTGGAGATGCAGAGTTTGTCTTAAGTCCACCGACTCATGCACCGCTTAGTTTTTTCACTTTGGCAAACGGCAAGACAACTGAATTTCTCTATTCTTCTCAATAAACTCATTATTTGTTATCTTCTGTCTTTTCAGGAGGTCTCATGTCAAAGTACAATGTTGCACAGAAATTGCTCGCTTCTCACCTTTTAGAAGGTGAAATGAAAGCAGGCCACGAAATCGGGCTTAAAATCGATCAAACACTCACGCAAGATGCGACAGGCACAATGGTGATGCTTGAACTCGAGGCAATGAATATCGATTGCGCCAAAACTGAAGTCTCTGTGCAGTACGTCGACCACAATCTGGTCCAAAATGATTTTAAAAACCCTGAAGATCATCTCTTCTTACGCAGTGCCTGCCAGCGTTTCGGTATCTGGTATAGCCGCGCTGGAAATGGAGTAAGCCATCCCATTCATATGGAGCGCTTTGGAATTCCAGGAAAGACGTTGCTTGGCTCTGATAGTCATACGTGTGCTGCAGGATCGATGGGCATGCTTGCGATGGGAGCTGGAGGATTAGAAGTTGCATTTGCGATTGCGGGTGAACCATTTCATGTGAAGATGCCTGAGGTGATGGGCATCTATTTGAAAGGGGAATTGCCTGATTGGGTGAGCGCAAAGGATGTGGTTCTAGAGGTGCTCAGAAGGCATACAGTCTCTGGCGGCGTCGGCAAGATTTTGGAGTATTATGGTCCAGGTCTGGAACATTTATCGGCAATGGATCGGCATGTGATTGCCAATATGGGAGCTGAGCTTGGTGCTACGGCAACGGTTTTTCCTTCAGACAAGGAGATCAAGTCGTTCTTGAAGAGTCAGCGGCGGGAGAAGGATTGGATTGAGCTCATTGGTGATAAGGGATGCGACTATGATTTGCATGATGAAATTGATCTTTCGAAGTTAGAACCTCTGATAGCCTTACCGAGTAGCCCCGGAAATGTCGTGCCAATTAGTGAAGTAGAGGGGCTTGATGTCTATCAAGTGATGATCGGTTCGTCGGCAAACCCGGGCTATCGCGACTTTGCGATTGTAGCAGAAATCCTAGACGGCATTCAAACAAGCGATCAGGTCTCTTTGGATATTAATCCAACGTCACGTCAGATTTTGGAGAATTTAGCGCGCAATGGGCATTTGGAAAAGCTGATCCGCTCCGGAGCACGTATTCACCAAGCAGGGTGTAACGGTTGCATTGGAATGGGCCAAGCACCTGCAACGAAGCGCCCTTCATTGAGAACAGTGCCGCGCAATTTCCCAGGACGTTCAGGAACAAAAGAAGATGCTGTCTACCTCTGTAGTCCTGAAGTGGGTGCAGCAGCTGCAATTCATGGAAAGGTGACCGATCCTCGCAAGTTGAAGATGAAGTACCCAAAGGTGAAAGAGCCTTCGAAATTGGTGATTTCTCAAAACGCAGTGACACCACCTTTAGCTGATGGACGCTCGGTGAAGCTTGATAAGGGAGGCAATATCAAGCCGTTGCCACATTTTGAGCCACTTCCAGAGAGTTTAGAAGGGCCTGTATTAATCAAACTGGGTGATAATGTCTCGACCGACGAGATTATGCCTGCTGGCTCTAAGGTGCTTCCTTTTAGAAGTAATATCCCTGCAATCAGTGATTTTGTTTTCGACCAGGTTGATGAAGACTATCCATCAAAAGCGCGGCGTCATCAAAAGTCGGGGCACTTCATCATTGGTGGTGAGAACTACGGGCAGGGATCAAGTCGTGAGCACGCAGCGATTGCGCCACGCTATCTTGGTGTGCGAGCTGTGATTGTAAAAAGCTTTGCGCGTATTCATAGATCTAATCTCACAAACTTTGGCATTGTGCCGCTTGTTTTCGAAAACCCAGGTGACTGGGAGAAAATCCCTGCTGAAGCCGTACTCAGTTTTCCAAAGATTCGCAAGGAGCTGCAAGAGGGCTTTGAAGTGACAGCACTTGTTAAAGGCAAGGAATACAAGTTGCGCCACCAGATGACCAAGCGTGAATTGCATAGTGTGCTTGAAGGAGGAATGATTGGCAGCTTCCGCAGCAAACAAGATAGCTGATCTACACTGTGATCTTCTCGAATTTTTGGCCAACCACTCTGCTGAGATTGATAATCCTGACTCAAGATGTTCGCGTGCGCAACTAAGGGCCGGAAATGTCTTTCTTCAAGTATTGGCGATCTACACCCAGACCAATGATGAAGCAACACTCAGTTTTCAAAAGCAAGCGCGCTGCTACTCTAACCTTGAAACGCTCTATTCCGATGATTTTGTTCAGCTAAAAGAGCTGAAGATGCCCACTTCGTCAGAGCGTATTCATCTGTTGCCAGCCATTGAAAATGCTTCAGGGCTCTGTGGCGAAAAAGATCCTCTGGAGAGCTGTTTTCGCAACTTAGATGAATTTCGTGAGCTTGCTGGTCCTGTTCTGTATATCAGTTTGACCTGGAATGACGAAAATCGTTTTGGTGGTGGAAACCTCTCAAAAGTGGGTCTCAAACGAGATGGAGAACTCCTCTTACAGTACATGGATAAAAGTGGCATTGCTATTGATTTGAGTCATACATCTGATGCCTTAGCAGCTGATATTTTGAGCTACATCGACAAGAAGAGTCTTGCGATCAGGCCGATTGCTAGCCACTCAAATTTCAGAGCGGTTGTTGATGAGCCACGCAATTTGACAGATGAGGCTGCAGAGGAAATTGTAAAGCGGGGCGGGATCATCGGATTGAATTTGGTGCGCCGCTTTGTTGGGAAGATTGAAGAGCAAGTGCGTTATGCCATGGAAAAAGGCTTTTTTGATCACCACTGTTTTGGTGCAGATTTTTTTTCTGAAAGTTCAGTTCCATCCTTGTCATCTTTACTCCCTTTCTTCTATAAAGAGTATCAAGATGCGAGTTGTTATCCAGAGCTGCTAAACCACCTCAATTTAGAGAAAAAGCAGCAAGAGCAACTTTGCTACGGTAATCTAGAAGCGTTTTTTGCGCGACAAATTGGGGGAGTCAATGCTCATAGCCGGTGATATTGGAGGAACAAAAACAAACCTTGCTCTATTTGAAGGGGAGGAGTTTCACGATCTACAAACCTTTCCTAGTCAGTCCTATCCTAACCTCCGTCAGATCGTCGAAGAGTTTATCAAGAATTGTGGCAATATCTCTGTACAAGCAGCAGCATTTGCAATTGCCGGGCCGGTTGAAAATGGTGTTTGCCATGCAACCAATTTGCCCTGGGTTGTCGATACAAAAGAGCTTTCTAAAGCCCTCAATATACCCAACGTATTTCTGATCAATGACCTTGAAGGGAATGCCTGGGCTCTTGATATTTTGGGAGAGAAGGGAATGCTTCAACTCTGCCCAGGCAATGGTCTAGAGGGAAATCGAGCTGTTGTCTCACCCGGAACAGGTCTTGGTGAAGCAGGGCTCTATTGGGATGGTTCTAAACACCACCCTTTTGCTTGTGAAGGGGGACATTGTGAATTTGGTCCGCGCGATGAAGTGCAGATCGATCTTTGTCGCTACATCTACAAACGGTTTGGGCATGCCTCCTACGAACGTGTTCTTTCAGGTCCAGGTCTTGTCAACATCTACCAATTCTATCGCGATGAATTGAAACGGAGTGAATTGCCCGAGGTTACCGAAGCATTTAAACAGACAGATCCAGCTCGCGTGATCACGGATTATGCATTGAAAAAAACATGCCCGCTCTGCCAAGATGCTCTCGATCTATTTGTCTCAATTTTAGGATCAGAAGCGAGTAACTGCGTGTTGAAATACATGGCGCTTGGTGGCGTCTATTTAGGTGGAGGCATTCCACCCAAAATCCTACCTAAACTCCAAGAGCAAGTGTTTTTGGATGGCTTCCTCGATAAAGGGCGTTTTCGCTTACTTCTCGAGCAAGTTCCAATCTATGTTATTCTAGATGATAAAGCGAGTTTGCGCGGCGCTGCGCACTACTGCCGTAACCAAATGGGGAAGAAAAATGTCCACGTCTAAAGTCATTTTCGGTTTTGCTATTGCATTGATTGCAATGGTAGCTTTTATGAACTGGCCAAGAAAAACGGTCGTCGTCGTTCCACAAGCTGAGATCACAGTTGCTGAGCAGGCTGCGGTAGAAATTGTACCTGTAGCTGAATCGGTTCCAGTTGTAGCTTCATCCATTCAGCCAACTTCTGACGATAGCCAACTGCCACGTGAAGTCGATCGCATGACCTCCCTCTTTCAACCCTGTCCACCCCTTCCCTCAATTGTTGAGACTGTAACGTATTCAACGCGCGCAGATTGGGTGACCGGGCGCGCTGCTTACCTCGGGGATTATGCCTCGCACTACAAAACCTCAAAACACTTCATCTCACGTAGCCTCCATGGAATGGGTAACTATTTATCAGACGTTGTTTCTAAAGGTAATCGTTTCAATGTCTTGCGTGATGATAAAGAGGTGGAATTCCACCTTGTTCTCGATCTCTCCCGTCTCAAGCTCTGGACTTATTACTACAATGTAACAGATGGTGAGCGTGAGCTACTCAAATGCTATCCAGTTTGCGCTGGCCAGTTGACAGAGAGGGCTCGCTCTGGCTCGCTTACTCCTTTGGGAGTCTACTCCCTAGGTAGTGAGATTGCAGTTTATAAAGAGGGAGCCAAGGGGCTCTATCATGGTGAACAAATTGAGATGGTCGAGACTTTTGGAAAACGTTGGATTCCGCTTGGCAGGGAGATTGCCAACTGCACAGCTGCCTGCAAAGGGCTTGGTATTCACGGCACTCCTCTTAAGCGCCATCATGAAACAGGAGAGCTTGTAGAGGATCGTAATTGCATAGGCCACTATGAGAGTGGAGGATGTATTCGCTTGCTCTCAGAGGATATCGAAGAGCTCTTTGCTGTCGTTGTTTCTAGACCCTCATACATCCATATTGTAAAAGATTTTAGTGAAGCTCAACTTCCTGGTAGTGAGCCTGTTAGATAGGTATTTTTCGGCGAGGTTGCTAATTTCTTTGGAGTCAGTTATACTGAAGAAATGAAAGTCGAAGGGGAAGGCGAGTTACCGGTAGCTGGTCCTGCAGCTAGTGGGAAAGGGGAGTTACGTGGGCGCAAGGTTGAGCACAGCTTGCCCACTGAAGTATCGACATTTGTTAGAGAGCAGCTCTCATCTGGAGAAGATCTTGATCAGAGCCTCTCTCTAGCGGCTCAGTTCTTCTCTCAGCTAAATGGCCCTGATAGACTTGCGGTGTTTTGCCAGGTTGTTAGACTGATTCAGTCGAATCCCAATGTGGCAACCTTCATATTTGACGTTGTTCCTCAACCTCTTCTAGATAGATGTTGTACCTACTCTGATTTTCATGATCTGTTGGGACTTAATGATATGATTTCAAGAGAAGAGCTCGGGGAGCTCTTCAACATCATTCCTGCTAAGGTTTGGAATTGGCCTTTAAGCGTTCGCTGCTTTGTTGCGATGATCCACTATTTTTCAAGAACTCCCGCCGAAAAACTGCTTCCAGTGATCGATCAGCTTCCTGACGAACTATGTGATCACTTAAAGGGCTCAATTTTTGTCATGATCAAGGCTGCTATTGTTGTTCCTGCTGAAAATCTAGGTCCTATTCTACGCGCCATTCCTCTCGAATTTTGGGCTAAATGCAGAGATCAAGCCGAAATGTGTCAACTTCTTTTAGAGGGAAATGACTGGATCTCGAAACAAGACCTTGCAGCAGTCTGCCAGGGGATCCCAAAAACAGTTGTTGCTAAATGCACAAATGGGAGCGATGTCAGCCATCTTGTGAGGGGCGCTGCAAAATTAGGAGATGGCGCTGAAATTGTTTACAAAATGGTGCCAAACGCTCTTTGGGAGAAGTGTGCAAGTGGTGTGGAATGTGGCTTATTTCTGAGTGCACTTGCTGAAAAAGATCGCGATCAGACATTTTCTTGGTTTGAGGTGGTGCCACAAGAGTTTTGGGAGCGTTGCCGCAATGGCTCTGATTTAGCACACTTGGTCTCCGGTTTACAAAAGCTTGGTATATCTAGATTTAACATTGCCATGGAGCGAGTGCCTCCTACTGTCTTGCAGCTGTATCAAAAAGGGATGGAATTGGGATGGTTTTTTCAGGGGCTCTCTGAGCTTTCCGAAGAACACTTAAGGGTCATTCCGGCCCAATTCTGGAAAAAGGCAAAGAACACTTCTGAAGTTCAAAAAGTGGCAAAAACGGTAGCCGCAATTCCTATTAAGACTTTTCAATTTTTGGTGAAAATCATTCCAGATATTGTATGGAGTAATGCGGAGAATAGTTATCAGCTCAGTTACTTCTCAACGGAAGTTGCAAAGCTCGACCCTCAGAAGCTTCAACGAGCCGTTGATCTGCTGCCTAAACAGACTTGGCAAAAATGCTCAGACCCATCGCAAGCACATAAAGTGCTCTCGATGGCATGTCAATTAGAGGGAGATTCTCTCTCAGCTGAACTGGTGGCGATTTGTCGTGATGGCTATGAGATTGCTCGAGCTATGGAAGTACGTGCCTCCTATCTCTTTCCGCTTATTCCAAGAAGGATTGTCGATAAGCATAGTAGCACCTTACTTAGAGCCTTACCAACACTAGGAGAGAATGGAGAGGCGCTATTATCCCTGATTCCTCATGAAGTTTGGCGAGTTTGTCAAAATTCAGAAGATGTGAAACCTCTGCTTGAAGTAATAGCAACGTTTCCATTGGAAAAGCTCCGCATTGTCTCTCAATTGATGCCTGCCAGGCAGTGGCAATTGTCTCCCAACACTTCTTCACTAAGCAAGTTTTCTACAAAGCTTCAATCGATTCCAATAGAAGATTTGCAAGCAACCCTCGAAGCGATTCCAGAGCAGCTATGGGAGAGCTGTCAAGATTGGCCGATGGTGCCCTATCTATATGAGATGATCAGTGAAACACCTGCGCAACAGTTTATTGCTACAGTACGCTATCTTCCCGGTCCTCTTTGGAAGGTTTGTCGTTCGAAGGATAATCTCGCTACTCTTTTCGATGGGGTGCAAATGCGCTTAACAAACGGTTTTGATGCACACACTCTGCCTGAGCTGTTAGTGGAAAAGTGTCGGAATCCCGGGCAGGTTTTAGAATTAGTCGATACCGCCATGCCAATCACTCGTGCAAGACTCACCGCTATAGTCGAAGCAATTCCGTCTAGGGTTTGGGAAAAGTCTCGCAATGCCCAAGAGGCCTGTTGTCTGATCCGCGGGGCAAAAGAGTTACCTCTGGGGCAACTCGGTGAGTTGTTTGACTCCCTCGAAAATCTCCAGTGGGGAGAAAAGTGGGCGCCAGTACTAGAAGCCATGATGAAACAGACCTCTTCTGTTAAAATTAAAGCCCACCTAATTGTTGCTGCCGAGCATGTACAACTTGATACCCTAGAACAGGCATGCAAATTTTGGGAGCTCACTCATGATATTTCCCCAGAGCACTTGGGGGGCATCATGCGGGAATTCAATTCACCAAGTCGTGAGCATATCTATAAGATACTGAGTGCATTTTCAAAACTCTCTTCTCAGATGCGCGAACACCTCCTAAGTAAGCGCGTTAAATGGTTGCAGCAGCCTCGTCATATACTATCGCTTCTTACAGGACTCATTGGTGTCTCTCCTGAACAAGTTGAGGTTTTAGATTCTCCAGATGCAGAGTGGACCATTATTGGAGGGAAAGCTATTAGCAACCTTGCCAATCTAAGTCAGCTAGCCTCTTTTTCAGTTGATGCTTGGAGAGTTCTCTTTAGCGAGAAGTTTTCCAACATTTGGTTGAATGTTTCTGCGCATGAACGCGGAGCGTTTTTACAAGCGCTTCCAGTTTTACCCGCAGATGCCTTGAGAAAAGTGTTAGATGCAATGCTTCCATTTTCCCGACGGCAAGGTTCATTTGTTATACAAAAGGTGTTTGAATTTGTGAAGTTTTACTCAGAGGAAGAGGAAGCAATTGGTCAGATTCTAAACATTACAGGCAAATGTAGCGTGCGATTGAATTCAACCTCAGAGCTTTTCAGCTATTATCTGAGGCAGGAGGAAGTAGATGACTTAATGCGAGCCTATTTAATAGATAGGCTGCATGTCGCTGATCAGCACCAAGCTCGCTACATGGCCGCGCTCATTACTAACGAACTCAGACAACTTGCCGAAGAAGATCCGTTGATGCAAGAAGCTATTCGGATTCACATACTTATTGAGAATCCAGGCGAAAAAAATCCCTATCGAGTCTACCAAAAACTGACAGAACTCGCTAAGCAGCCGTCCGATATTAAACCTCCTTGCCAAATGGTCTATGGAGAGCAAGCTCGGATTAATCCCATTCAACTTCAAGCAACAGCAGAACTGTTTACCCTTTCAAGAAAAGATATCCCAACAGGAGTCAACTTGGAAGCCTGGGAATCTCTAGTTCAGCAACTGACAACAAAAGTGGAGTCAGATCACCTCGATGTTACAGTGTTAACAGGTAGATCCTGGGAAACTCTCTATACAGGCATGTTAAATCACGCCTACATCAAATCAATGTTACGATTTAAAGAGAGGGTTTTAATCCCTCAGGCGCAATTTGCCTCCATTTTCCAAGCAATTCTTGCAGAAGGTTCGGTAGTTGCGCAAGGTGAAGTCTTTTCGGCGCAAGAGCAGATGCTCCTTAAAGTAGCCTCTGGGATTCAACACTGTTCATCAGGCAAAAGAGAGGGGATTGCACTAACCTACGCGCAACTCAATCCAAAGTTTAAGCTGAAGAAAAAAGTCGAAGTAACGCGCTCCGGACCGGAAGCTGTTGCTGAGTTGGCAAAAGAGCAGATTTGTAGCATGGCACAGGGAGTGCTAATCGCTCAATTTTCTGGGATTGATAGTTTTGCTCAGGAGGTGACTGAAGATAAACATATTAAGCAAGGAGTGCACCAGAGTCTCTACTTGAAAAACCTTTTAGGCTCCCAGGTGGGTCTTTTGCATGAGGTGATCATCGACCTTCACGCTGAGACAATTTACAATAGACTGCTCGCCAAATCACGTGATGAGGTGTTGAACGTTTTTTACCGCTACTTCACTCCTGAGCATCTCGTAAATGAGGTGCACAAGCAGTTGAGTGAACAACTCGCTTTGCAAAGCGATGAGCCAAACTGGCGCCTTTTCAACTCGCTGATGGCTCTAGGGGAGTTGGGTCGCGTAGACACAGATGAAGCTGCATTAGAGAGAAGATCTACAGAGTGGGAGTATAACGAGGATGAAATTCCAACACGGTTAACAGAAATAGGAGCTCTTCACCTTCTGCGAGCCATAGGTTACATTAATTAGATTGTGAAGTTATCGCGATCTGATATGATATACCCTACTTAAAAGTAGTGTTTTATGTCATATGTATAAGTGGCTTTAACCCTCGCTCGTAATTTGCAACCGTTTCATCCCAATAGTAGACGAGGGAGATCACAATCGTGTGCTTCAAGCAGGCTGCACCGATTCGATTTATCCCTCTGTTCTCAAAGAGATAGCATGTAAAATTCAAGCCGCAGTATTGGAATTCGGGAAACAGGTTCACGAGGACGCGACATTCAAAGAATTTATTGCCCCTTGTCACACGGATGACTCTTCTGTCCCCAGAGTAAAAACGGAACTTCCGATGTCAATACAGTTGCACAGATGATCGTATTTGTTGAATCTAAGGTAGCGGCAGCTGAGGTGAACAGTATCACTTTCGGGGCTAGAGTTTGATTTTTAAGACGAAATTCGATATACTAGGCGGCTATGGAAAGTCTACCCCATGAAAAACAGATCGTCGAGTACGAGAAGACTGTTCAGCAGTTTCGAGAGCAGAACAAAGAAAATTCTTTATTTTCAGTGAGTGAACTGCAGAAACTCGAGAAAAAACTCGATCAGCTCAAAAAGAAAGTATACAACTCTCTCACAGCTTGGGAGCGGGTCCAGATCTGCCGCCATCCGCAGCGGCCACGTACTATCGACTATATAGAAAACCTTTGTGAAGACTTTGTCGAGCTCTACGGTGATCGCACCTTTAGCGACGACCATGCGGTTATTGGTGGCCTTGCAAAGATCGGTGGGGAGAAGTTCATGGTCATTGGCCAGGAGAAGGGGTGTGACACTGAGAGCCGGCTCCATCGCAATTTTGGGATGCTCCATCCAGAAGGTTTTCGTAAGGCGCTTAGACTCGCTGATTTAGCTGGTAAATTTGGCATTCCAGTCGTCTTTTTTGTTGATACACCAGGTGCTTGGGCAGGCTTGACTGCTGAGGAGCGTGGCCAGGGACGTGCCATTGCCTATAATCTACGTGAGCTCTTTCGTATTCCAACACCGATCACAGTTATTGTGATTGGAGAGGGAGGCTCTGGCGGTGCACTTGGCATGGCAATCGGTGACGCGATTGGAATGCTTGAGCATGCCTACTATTCCGTAATTTCTCCAGAATCGTGTGCTTCGATTTTGATGAAAGATCCGACCAAAAAAGCAGAGGTCGCTTCAATATTGAAGATGCAAGCTGAAAATCTCCAGAGCTTTGAAGTGATTGATGCAGTGATTGAAGAGCCTCTTGGTGGAGCGCACTACAATCCTGAAACAGCCTACAAAAACGTACAGACATTTATACTCGAACAATTGGCCGTATTAAAGGACTACTCACCAGAACTTCTCCTTGAAAGACGCTACCAGAAATTCCGCAATATGGGACGCTATACAATCAATGAAACTCCTGATCAAAGCAGCACTTCAGAACCGTAGACACTATTTTCTTCTCATCTTTACCATGGTTGCAATGCTCTTTTTGACGCTTGCATCGCAAATGGAGATGCTCTCTTTGGGAGTCATTGCCCGTACAGGCCCTGATTTTTTCACCATCTTTGGTCATGAGCAAGAGGGGAAGCTCGAGACCGTTGAAACCGTTTCCAAAGAAGATATCGAGCATCGCTGGTCACAAATTTCCAATAACGACGTGATCACCCAAGATGAAGCAAATCAGTTTATCTCTGCACATGGCAATGTCGGTCTTGTTCACCGTGTGAACACCTTTTTGGATAAACACTTTAAAATTTCTAAGAACTTGACACGCCTTGCCTTCATCATCTTCTTTGTAGCTATTTTCAAAGCGATTTCACTTTTCAACTACCGCTATTTCACACAAGTCGTTGCGATCCGCGTGAGTCGTGATCTGCGGCAGCACTGCTTCGAGCATGTTCAAACCCTTCCGTTGAGCTTCTACCACAAATACAATATTTCGCAGATCTCAACGCGCGTTGCGGGAGATGCAGGCGCTGTAGCTGGAGCGATTAATGCACTGCTTATCAATTACATCCAAACACCCTTTGCCATTATTTCAACCCTGCTTGCCTGTGTTTACATCTCATGGAAGCTTTCGCTTGTGATCTTTTTTGGATTTCCAGCCATTGTATTCCCCGTTGTCTACTTAGCCAAAAAGATCAAAATGATCTCTCGCCAGATGCAGCGCAACCAGGAGAACTTTAGTCGAGTTCTTCTCGAGTTTTTATCAGGGATCATGACCATCAAAGTCTTTGCCATGGAAGGATTCTCCCTGAAAAAATATAGCGAACATAATAAGCGCACGGCCAAACTCGATGAGAGAAGTGCCCGTTATAGCCTTGCTTCTCGTCCGATTTTGCACAGCATTTCCTCTATGTTTTTCGCAGGAGTCATTCTCACTGGCCTCTACATCTTTCAAATGGCTCCAGCTGAGCTGCTTGTCTATTGTGGGCTGCTCTATATTTTCTATGAGCCAGTGAAGAAGTTTGCTGAGGAGAACATTCAGATTCAACGAGGAGTGGTTGCTGCTGAGAGAATGTTTGATCTTTTGGATCAACAAGCAACGATAACCGATGCTCCAGATGCTGTTGAGTTCAAAGAGTTCAATGACCAGATCGAGTTCCGCAACGTCTCTTTCCGTTACAACGAGGATTGGGTCCTCAATGACTTGAGCTTTTCGGTGAAGCGGGGAGAGATTTTGGCGATTGTTGGACCGACTGGAGCTGGGAAGTCTACGATTGTGACCCTTCTTCCACGTCTATACGATGTGCAGCAAGGGGAGATCTTGATCGATGGCAAGCCTCTGCAAGCCTACACGCAAAAGTCCCTGCGCGAAGCTATTGCCTTTGTGCCACAAAAGCCCTTCCTTTTCTTGGACTCTGTACGTCAGAACATTGCCATTGGTCGTGAGTATAGTGAAGAGCAGATCCAGGCGGCAGCGCGTAATGCTCATGCTGAGGAGTTCATTGTCAAGATGCCTGGAAGCTATGATTGCGTCCTTGAAGAGCTTGGCAAGAACCTCTCTGGTGGCCAGCAGCAACGCCTAGCAATTGCAAGAGCCCTTGTCACTCAGGCTCCAATCCTTGTGATGGATGAGGCGACCTCATCTCTCGATGCAATCAGTGAGGAGAAGATTCGCGATGCGATTCTAGAGCTGCGTGGAAAGCTGACCCAGGTGATCATTGCCCACCGCTTTTCAACGGTTGAGCATGCCGATAAGATCCTCTACCTTGACCATGGCCGTAAGGTTGCCGAGGGAACCAAGGATGAGCTACTCAAGAGCTGTCCAAGCTTCAAGAAGATGTGGGAGCTCATGCATCTCTCCGAGAGCAACGAAAAAGCCCCAGCCCCAATTTCTGACTAGAGAAGCTTCCCTCTGGATTTCTCTAATTAGTTACATTAAATCTTTATAGTTTCTTAATGAATTATAATCTATATTAGAAGTATCTTTTTATAGTTGAATTTGTTGACTAAAGATAGGTTTTATTCAATTTAATTGGATGGTAAATTAACAAAAAATAAATATAAATATGGTAAAATATACAGATTAAAAGACATTAACCTCAATAAACTCCAGGTAATCCGTTTTGGCTATACAACCTGTTCCCCTTAATTCTGACGTATTACAAAACATATTAATGTTTTGTGACACCACAGACATCGCAACATGCCGTCAAGTCTGCCGTAGCTGGAATGCTACAATTTTAATCAGCGCGCAGTTAAGAAAGGCAATTGCTTTGAGGATCATCAACCAATCTGGCACGCATATCTCTGACTTGCCAAAAGAACTTGTTCAAAAATTCTTACAAAAAAATCAATGCTGTTTACCGATGCGTATAGAGGTAAGGACGCTAATTTCAAATTCCATCCAGCACACAAATACTAATAACTCATTATCGTATAATAACGGTGCGGAGCTCGTAAAGAGCCAAGCTCAAGCTGGAGATATCAAAGGTGCAATGGTTACGGTAAGCTTACTTAAGGATGAGGCTGTCCGAGATTTTGCCCTAACCCACATTGTAAAAATTCTGGTCGATACAGCAAAAACAAAGGATGCGATTGACACAGCTAAACTGATTAAAGATCAGTACTACAAAGATAGAGCCTTAAACGATATATCAGATGAATATGCCAGAAATCAAAATTTCGCCCAAGCAGCAGCCGTAATCGATCAAATTGTAGATACTGACCATAAAGATAAGGCCCTAGGATGTGTTGCAAAGGAATACGCTATACTTGGTAAACTTACAGAAGTAATGGAAACATTTGACTTAATGAAATCAACAGACAAAAAGTTGTGTGCGTTACATGAAATTGTGAAAGCTCAAGCTAAGACAAACTGCTATTTCAGAGCAATCCTCAGACATATCAAATATATCGATTTAAACACTCATACTTTATGGAAAATTGTACAAATCCAAATTGAAGCAGGTAACCTAGAAGATGCCGTTGTCACAGCTATGTCAATGAAAAGCGATTCCCAGATTTATGTGAGACGGGAAACCTTAAGAGAGATTGTAGAAGCTCAAGTAAATGCTGGAAATCTTTCTCGTGCATTAGCAGTGACTTTGCTAATCAAAGACGGATCAGATCAAAAAGATAAAGCCTTAACCCAAATCGCAGAAGCCCAAATTAAAGCTGAAAATAGCGTAGGCACACAAAATATAGCCGGGCTAGTTAAAGGATCCTATCATAGAAAGTTACTTTCACCTCACGGGATAAAGGATGCTCAATTAGTGATGGAAGCTACAGCCTTATTAGAGTTGATTGAAGATGAAGAAGATAGAATTCTATTGTTATATGAAATAGCAAAACTCCAAATCAAAGATAAAAATCTGCTTGGTGCAAGAGAAACTTTGAGGTGCTTAGCAGCTGGCGCTATAGCTGATGGAGTAGATGGATTTTATACCCTAATTAAAACTATAGAACTTCAAATCGACGCTGAGGATATAAACGGTGCAAGAGAGAATCTGCAAGTTGCAACAGATTTAGTTATTTCCGATAAAAAGACCTTCTGGCAAGAGTTAGAACTCATCGTAAGTCTCCAAGCTCGTACAGGAGATATAGCAAAAGCATTGCAATTAGTTGATCTAATCGAGATTGATGCTACTAAGGTTGAAGTTTTGGTCAACATTGCAAGGGCGCAACTTAAAGCTGAAATGATCGAGGCAAGAAGCACTCTTCAGCGTGCAGCTGCTATAGCTCAAAATGTTGACAGAACTTGGTTCTATCCAGACATCTTTTGCTCGGTCGTAAAACTTCAAGCTAATGCAGGATATATGACAGATGCGATAGCTACTATAAACTCATGTAAAGACGACCTAAAACACAAAGTCTTCGAACACTTTATAAATACCTATATCAAAAGCGGAGATTTGGAGGAAATGGACCACTCGATTAGGTCAGCGTTTTTCTCGATAGTCTCTTTTAAAGAGCGAGAGCAGGTACTCTATGCTATCTTTAATGACAAAATCAAAGAAAAAAACCTAAAAAGCGCTCAAGTTATTGCTGGATTTATTCGCGACAGAACAGCGGTATTTCCTGAGCTTATAAATGCTCAAATTGAAGTAGGAGCATTTGCAGAAGCAAAAGATCTGGTTAGATTTGTTTATGGAGGTTCTGAAGATGCAGCTTTTTGTAGCATTGGAAAAGCTCAAGCTAGGGTTGGCAAATTAGAAGATGCCATGGAAACAGCTGAAAGAATTGATAATGCCTACCACAAAAATGAAGTTTTTTGCTGCATTGGAAAAGCTCAAGCTAGGGTTGGCAAATTAGAAGATGCCATGGAAACAGCTGAAAGAGTTGAAAGAATTGATAATGCCTACCACAAAAGTCAAGTTTTTCGCTGCATTTCAGAAGCTCAAGTTAGGGCTGGCAAATTAGAAGATGCCATGGAAACAGCTGAAAGAATTGATAATGCCTACCACAAAAATGAAGTTTTTTGCTGCATTGGAGAAGCTCAAGCTAGGGCTGGTAAAATAGAAGATGCCATGGAAACAGCTGAAAGAATTGATAATACATACCATAGAGATCAAGTTTTTAGCTGCATTGGAGAAGCTCAAGCTAGGGCTGGTAAAATAGAAGATGCCATGGAAACAGCTGAAAGAATTAAAGCTAAAGTGGATTACTATGGAACAGTGGAATCCCGTGAAAGAGATCAAGCTTTTTGTCGCATTGCAGAAGCTCTAGTCGAGACTAGTCAGTTAGAAGATGCCATGAAGGCAACTGAGCAAATTAATTCGCTTAAAATTAGAAATAGAGTCTTATGCCTCCTTGCAGATGCCTATGTCAAAGCAGGGGATTTAAAAAAAATACCTGCTATTGTCACAAGCATATCTTTTCTTAAAATCATATCTGAAGACTTAGATAACAGAGATAAACAAAATACCCTAAAAACCATTGCAAAAGCTCAAATTGAAGCTTTCGATTTAGAGAATGCAAAAATCACAATTAAATATGTCCACGAACGATACAATTTTATCAATAAGGTTCTAACCCCCATTGTAGAAGCCTACATCACAGCTCAAGAAATGAAAAAGGCACTTGCAATCGTCAAATTAATAGATCCTGAAACAGATAAAAAAACTTTTAGAATACTCTTGTGCCGTATCACCTTGGCTAAAGCCAACGTGATTATGGAGAGAAGATTTGTTACCTGGCCCTCCTTACCTGAACCTACTCTAAATCTCGTTGAGTCTAATCCAGATATCATTGAACCTAATCCAAATCCTGAACCTAGACCCAAGATCATTGAACCTAATCCAGATATCGCTAGACGATTATGGACGTGGATACAAGATCGGGGTAACCAACTCTATTCCGCTGTTTTCGATACCTTAGATGTGAACCCCTTAAACTGGACAGTTTTTGAGGATGATGAAGTTAGGTAAACCAGATGCATTTGATTGTAAATTAAAAGCTTGTATAATATAAGAGTTTACTCAACTCGATAAACTAGATTTAAGAGATAACACATTCTTATCGCTCCTCATAAGTCTTAAAAAACTTACAACTATTACCATTTATATGAGGAAACGCCCATTTCCAATGCATTGCAGTTCAGTTTGCTTGATTTCTTAGTAGAATAATCATCATGCATGAAAAATATATGCCTGTCAGATATCTACAGACATTTTTACACTAATCAAGAGCATTTTTTTTCGAAAGCAATCAACTAATTGACCTGTAGGACGAGCTTGCCTTGGACGTGTCCTTCGCGGCTCTCGTGAAGAGCCGGCTCTAGATCATAAAAGGGGATGGTACGTACGCTTGGAGGGATCACCTTTTTCTGATCAATCAGATCTGAAATTTGATCAAGCTGCGGTCCATTGGGTGTCACAAACAGAAATTCAGCAAAGAGATTTTTACGCTCAGCAAGCTCTTGGTCAATTACGCCAGCAATGGTAATGAGTTTTCCTGCCTCTTTAACAGCCTGGTAACTTTTGATCAGGGTATGCTTGCCGACTGTATCAAAGACAATATCGACACCCTCAGGATGGCATTTATGAATACGCTCTACAAAGTCTTCTGAGCGGTAGTCGATGATGGTATCGGCGCCGCGCTCTTTAACGTAGTCGAAGTTCTCTTTAGAAGCTGTTGTAATCACATGTGCGCCACGTAGCTTGGCAAATTGGATGGCATAGCCTCCAACACCGCCAGCTCCAGCGTGGATGAGAATAGTCTCGCCAGCTTTGATTTGAGCAAGATCAAGGGTTTGCCATGCAGTAAGACTGCTCAGGGGAATTGCTGCTGCTTGAGCAAATGTGAGGCATTGGGGTTTATGTGCGACATTTTTGGCCTCAAGGCAAATGAAATCGGCATAAGAACCATCATGCAGCATCTCTTTGCGACAATAGGCATAAACTGGATCACCGATTTTAAAGCCGGTGACATTTTGGCCAACAGCTGAAATCGTTCCAGAGACGTCCCAACCTAAGATAATGGGAAACTTGTACTCCATGCGTCCTTTGAAGGCTCCCTCGGCTATCTTCCAATCAACGGGATTAATACCACCAAATTGGACAGCAATCTGCACTTCATCTGGGTTCGGAGTGGGCGTTGTGGTTTCTTCGAAACGGATTTGTTCGATTCCTTTGAATTCATGGATGAGTGCAGCTTTCATAGACCCTCGTTGCAATTTTTTCGGCTAGGCATTGTTTATTCTGTCGAATGAGTTCACGTCCACCTTCAGAGGCAAAATCAGAAACAATTTTCCACATGCTGCACTTTTTGCCAAGGTGATTTGCGGTGTAAGCAATGGCATATCCTTCCATGTCAATGAGGTCAAAGGGGATCTGTTGTTTACGTTCATTGTTGTGTAGTGGAAAATCAGATGAGATGAGCGAGGCACCCTCTGCAGCAATGGTAATTTCGGGAAGGGTATTTTCTAGGCATTTGCGAGAGCCTGAATCTAGCTTGTGGAGTTCTACAGGGACGTATTTACGGATTGTTCTAATGGGGATCAGTGTTCCAAGCTCATGTTGATCATTGAGCGCGCCTGCAAAGCCAAAGTTCCAGATTTCATCATATTCATGTGCATGTTTAGCAAGTGTTGCGCTTGCAGCATGTAGGCCAATACTGGTAATCGCAATGGCGCCTCCATCAAAGGTGTAGTAAGTCGCAACATGTCCTTCAGAGTAGACTTCACCGTAGCTTTGGGCTTTGGCATTCAACTTTTGGATGGTTGGATCTGCTTCACAGGTCTGTGCAAACAAGATCAGGGGCATATAAAAAGGCCTCTTTTGGCTTTTGAAGGAGGATTTCTAAGGCTTTGACGCCATCATTTGAAAGGGCTCTGCTCTCTTGTGTGACGTAGGTTTGGATATGTTTGGCAATCACGCGTGGATCTTTTTCCTGGCTATGTTCCAAAACATAAGCTTCGCTCGCTCTTGGATGCTTAAATGCATAGTCAATCGAAGCTGAAAGGGTAGGAAGTAATTCAGGAAGTTCTTGGTCGCGGCGTAGTGCTAGCCCTCCAAGTGGAAGAGGAAGTTGGTATTTCTCCTGCCACAAGGTGCCTAAATCTACAATCTCTTCGAAGCCTTCTTGCTCAAAGGTGAAGCGAGATTCATGGATGATCAGGCCACTATCAACTTGGTGGGTATGCAGCAATCCATAGATTTCATCGTAGCTGCAGAACACTTTTTTAGTGGCTGAACCGATGAGGTGATCGAAGAGAAGGTGTGCTGTTGTCAACTTACCTGGAATAGCGATTGTGCCAATTTTCTGTGAGTGGCCAATGATTTTTGGTCCACAGTTAAAGCCAAGCGCTGCACCAATGGGAAGTAGGGTATAATCATCGGTGATGTGGCGAAGAGCTGCCATTGAGAGTTTTGTAAGGGGAAAGCGCTTTTCTAAGGCCCAAGCATTGAGTTGTTGGACATCGGCGTAGGTTGGCTCTGCGGTGAGAGGGGAGTCAATCAACTCCTTAACCCAGGCATGAAACATAAATGTGTCATTTGGGCAGGGGGAAAAAGCAATTTTCACAGGTGACCGATTTTTTCAAAGGCGGCTTTGAGACGAGCGCTTTCAGGCTTATCAAACGCGCCCTGTTTAGCAAGCCACTTGATGTAATCTTTGGGAACTTCACTAAGGGGTTTGCCTTGATGCTTGCCAAAAGGCATGGTGTCGCCAGATCCCTCTTCAGAGAGTAGCTCAAGCACGGTTTCAATGCTCAAATCATCGATCATCAGGCTGAAAATTTGATGGAGAACAACGACGTCATCTAAGGCTCTATGAGCATTATTCTCTTCGATACCGTAAATCTGTCTCAAAAATTGCAAGGAGTGGCGCGGCAAGTCAGGGCGATATTTACGTGCCCACTTAAGAGAGTCCACCATCTCCCACTCGGGAAAAGTGAGTTCATGGCGCTTTGCTTCATTGTCGAGAAAATGGCGATCAAAGTTGTCATTGTTATGCGCGATAAGGACGGCCTCTTCTGTGCAAAACTCTGCAAAGGCTTTGCCAACTTCGGCAAATGTCTGCGCTTCAGCTACCATCTCATCGTTTATTCCATGGATCTTTGTCGCTTCAGCCGGAATCGACACTTGGGGATTGACAAGCATGGTAAAGGTGCGGTCATTAACGGGATCAAACGCAGCGATCTCAATAATGCGATCCTCTGCGGGTCTTACTCCTGTCGTTTCTGTATCGTAGTAGACGGGGAATTTACTCATTTTTTTTCAAATCATCCACGTTTAAGCTTCCAGATAGGAGCATGGCAATCATACCAATAAACGTTTTACATGCAAGGTGGGTGGCTCCAATATACATGGTTAACATCTGCTCATTAACTTGCTTATCAAAGCAGGGGATTAAACAGCGGTAGAAGATGAGGTTTGCTTTTTCATCCATCCCAAAGCCAGGCAGATCTAAATCGCGATTAATCAGATGAAGCATACGAGCCATCTCTGCAAACTTTCCCTCTTCAATAGAGAAGGGTAAGTAAGCAATGGTTTGCATGAGATCGTTATCGCCGCGAATGCCAAAAAAGAGCGGAACCTCATGACCCTCAATTTTTAACGTCACATTGACCTGCTCAGACTCTTTTTGCACTGTTGGCTTGAGTTCGAGCTTTTCAAGGTAAGTCAGAAGCTGCTCATTATTGAGCGGAAAAGTCATGCTTTTGCTTTTTCTGGTGCTTTTGTTTTATTGTCCAAAAGTTCCTGACGGATGATCTGGAGATCTTTTGGTGCTTCAATTCCAATAGAGACCTGTTCTCCTTGGACTTTCAATACAGTGATGACCACATCATCTCCGATGCGGATCTTTTGTTCTGGCTTGCGTGTGAGTACTAACATAATTGATTAACTGGGGGTGAACTGTACGGGTTTTTCTCTTGTTAAATGCGGGTTGTTTGTGTGAGGTAGAGTAGAGATTGTGTCGTTGTTAGGCATCTTATAAAGGCAACCAGTTAGCAGTGTCAGTAGGAAAATGTATCTCACGTTTATCGATCCTTTTAGGGCATCTGATAATTAAGGAATATATGGAGCGAATACTTTTTTTGCAAGCGTAAGCCATTCGAAAAAGCTGTTTTGGACAATTTCTGTGAAAAAGAGCAGAGCAAGCGCAATCGCGATAAAGCCAACAAGCAGCTGAATGGGGAAGCCAACAAAAAAGATGGGTAGATCGGGGAAAAAGCGTGCTACGATACCAAAAAGAAAAATCAATGCTCCGAGGAATGTAATGGGAACTGCGGCGTAAAGAATTGCTTGATGAAACAGATGGGCGCTTGCTTCGACGATGCTCCAGGTGACTTGATAGCCAATGGGCATGTAAGAGAAACTTTCAAAGAGGAAACGGAGTAGCGAATGGTGGAGGTCGAGTCCTAAAAAAAGGACGAATACGGTGAGCACAAAAAGACGGCTGATCAAGGGTTGGCTAGAATTGGCAAGCGGGTCGACGAGTTCTGTTGCTGAAAAGCCACCAAGGGTGCCAACAACTTGACCAGCAAGCGCTGCAGCTTCAAAGATGAGTGAGAAAAGAAATCCAATGAGATAGCCGACAAGCACTTCTTTGATCAAAAGGAGTGTCCACAGTGGTGAAGGGTCAAAGCTGAGGGTATGCATCGGTGGCGCAAGTAAAAGCGAGCAGACAAAAGCGAGTCCAAAGCGAACAGCTAGGGGAATTGAGCGCTCGGAAAAAAGAGGAGAGATGATGAAAAAGCCGCTGAGCCTGGCAAAAAGGGCAAGATAGAGCAGAAGGCTACTGGATGACATAATTGACATAATGCGTCACTTTATCCCATTGATGGATCAGCAAATTATTGGTGAATTTTGTCATCATCTTGAGCATCCAGGGGAAGAAAATTGCAATGGAGAGACCAACGATCAACATTTTGGGAACAAAGGCGAGAGTCATCTCTTGGATATGTGTCACCGATTGAAAAATAGAGACGAGTAGGCCAACAACAAGCGCAAGGATCAAGAAGGGGGCTGCAACCTCTAGAGCGATGTAGAGTGTTTGCCTAACAATTTGTGTAATCTGTTCGGGAGTCATTTTTTCTCCATATTAATAATATCCATGAACCACCTGCTGCATGACAAGGCGCCAACCGTCGACAACGACAAAGAGCAATATTTTGAAGGGGAAAGAGATCATGACTGGTGGCAATAGAATCATCCCCATCGACATGAGCAAGGAGGTGACAACCATGTCGATCACCAAAAAGGGGAGAAAGAGCAGAAAGCCGAGCATAAAGGCTGTTCGGAGCTCTGAGAGAACAAAAGCTGGAATCACGCAATACCACGGCAGCTTCATCACATCGAGCTCTTCATTTTGGGGGATTTCAACTTTCCCCATATCCAAAAAGAGCTGCATATCCTTCTCACGCGTATGAAAGAGCATAAAGTGGCGCAGTGGCGGCCACGCCTTATCGAGGAAGGTCCTAGCCTCTCCAAATTCCTGTTCACTCTTGAATTTGCCCTCTAGATAGGGCACCACCGCATCTTTTTGAATCTCAGAGATCACAGGATGCATGATGTAGGCAGTGAGAATCAGTGAAAGGCCGACAATGATCTGTGATGAGGGAACAGATGTACTCAATGCCTGGCGCAAGAAGGTGAGCACAATCGAAATGCGGGTAAACGAGGTCATCAACACCAACACAAAAGGAATCAGTGCGAGTAAAATCGTTAGTCCAACAATATGGATGTGTTCAAGCACGTCTAGCTACTGCCGTTTTGAGTTTTGCTGCAATTTTTTCATAAACAGGTGGTTTTGAAGGAATTTTCTCATGCAACTGATCCATTAAAAGTCCTACATTGTCATCTTCAGAAAACTCTTTTATCAGGGAAATGCCCGACTGAGACTCAGCAATCACAACACCTTTTCCTAGAATATCAACAAGATAGATGGAGGCTTTAGGGTTTAATGCACGCCTTTCAAGCACCTTGATTGCAGTGGAGTCATTGAGCTGTTTGAAGCGTGAACGCATCACGCGTTTGAGTACCCAGACAGAGACAATGATCAACGCAACGATCACAAACAGGGTGATCAACATATTGACAAACTCGGCCCAGTAGTTGTAAGTTGTCCCTTCGGTAGCAGCATCAAGTAGTGAATCAGCAAGAAATAACATCAGTAGCTCCTTTTTGGTCATCATAGTCTATGAGAAAATTTAAAGGAATTATCGCGCTCGATATCGATGGAACGATTACAACTGAGCGACATACAATTAGTCCAGAGGTCTCAAGCTTCCTCAACCAGCTCATTGAAGAGCAGTGGTGTCTGATTTTTATCAGTGGCAGGACCTTTTCATTTGCCAAGCCCATTCTCTCTCATGTCCAAGGGCACTACTATTTTGCCGTGCAAAACGGGGCAGCTCTCTACGAGATGCCAACTGTCAAACAGCTGACCAAGCACTATCTCTCTGCTGATAAAATCGCCCTTTTAGAACCAATCTTTGAAAAGGAGAATGGTGGTCTACTCGTTGAATCGGGCCAAGAGCGCGATGATATCTGCTACTACAAGCCAGCAGATTTTTCTCCTCAAGAACTCAGCTATATCGAAGAGCGCATTGAGCTCTCTCCCGAAAGTTGGGTGCCAGTATCCTCTTTCAAAGAACTCGAGCTTCCAGAGTTTCCCGTAGGCAAATATTTTGCGCCCCTTAATCAAGCGCGCACTGTTGCCGATAGAATTCATGATTTGCCAGGTGATCATTTCAATGTGATCGTTATTCACGATCCTTTCCGTCCGGGCTCTAACTTGGCGCACATCAATAGCAAAGAGGCCTCCAAGGGCCATATTCTAGAAGAGTTTAAGCAGATGCATGAGACAAAACTTCCAGTGATCGCAGCTGGA
This sequence comes from uncultured Chlamydiaceae bacterium, assembly GCA_942490925.1. GTDB lineage: Bacteria > Chlamydiota > Chlamydiia > Chlamydiales > JAAKFR01 > CALNYX01. The sequence goes on from CALNYX010000017.1 coordinate 401,828, forward strand.
GATGATTACAACGATGTGCATATGTTTGAAAAGAGTGATATTTCAATCGTCATGCAAAATGCCCCAGAAGAACTGCATCATCATGGTGACATCTTGGCGCCTCCTGCAAAAAAACTCGGCATCATTGCTGCACTAAAAGAGGCGATTGATGAAAGGCTGGGTTGAAATCTCCGACTTCGAAGTGAATTGCATCATAGGTCTGCTTGCTCATGAAAGAGAGAAGAAACAAGATGTGCACATTGATATCTCCTATCAAGTCGATCTTGAGAAAACGATCGACTACGTCAAAGTGACTGACCTTTGCCAAAAGGTCTTGGTCGAGGGAAAATTTGAGCTGCTAGAAACAGCAGCCAGCACTCTACTTCAAACATTAACAACCCTTTTGCCCTACGCAATAAAAGTGCGTGTGAAAAAGCCCCATGCTCTTGCAAAAGCAGCCTATACAGCCGTTGAGGTGGAGAGATGATACTCGTGACAGGAGGAGCGATTCGTTTAGGTCGTGCGATTTCTCTAGCTCTTGCAAATCAAGGGCATACTGTTTTGGTGCACTACAATCGACATGAGAAAGAGGCCAAGGAGCTTGGTTTTCCAACCATTCAAGGCGACTTTAACCAATTAGATGATTTCATTGCGCGTTGCCCTAAAGAGATTACTGGTATTGTCCACAACGTTGGCAATTACCAATTGGGCAAGGGGTCTGAAAATCTAGAGCCCCTGCTGCAAAGCAATCTCCTAGCTCCCATAAAACTGACAGAGGCTTTGCAACCCTCTATTCAAGCTGCAAAGGGAACCATCGTCTTCTTGGGAACTTCAGGCCTCAATAATGCTTGGACACGCGCTGTTCCCTATGGGATCACCAAATCGGCGCTGCTCTTTTATATGAAATCGCTAGCTAAACAGCTCGCTCCGTATGAGGTGAATGTGAATATGGTCTCTCCTGGGCAACTTGAGATTTCAGAAGATTTACCGGAGAATTTGCCGATGAAACGACCTGGCAGTTGCAGCGAGGTAGCGCAATTTGTCGCCTCTCTTTTCTCTCCAGAAAGTCACTACATCACTGGACAGAACATTGAGATGTCAGGTGGATACTGACTCTCATTGCAAGTAGCGGGCTAAAGTCGCAGCTTTAACAGGAGAGAGAGGAGCTTCAATACGAGAAATTGCAGATCCTTTCACTGGTGTTGAGAAGGGTGCTACTGGCTCAAGAAAAGTTTCTTTTTCTTCGGGGAGCCCAGCTTCAAGAGCTAAAAATCTTTCTTCTAATGTCTTGATTTCAGCAAGTGGACCGATCACATCAAGTGCGCTTTGCAACTCTTGCAAGGAGGCGCACTTTGCCAGCTCATTAAAAAAGAATAGAACGTGATTAGGTTCACTGGATTTGGCAAGAAAAGCGGGAAGAATCTCGACTAAGCGAGCTCTGACGTCATTATTCTCAGCAGTTAAACTGGAGAGTTCTTTAAGAAACTCGTTGAGTATGAAAGAGCCTCGGCATTTTCTGATTCCCTCTTCTACTGAAGCTAGAAGTTGGAATGAAAACTTCTCAGTTAAGCTCTCTAGAACTTCTTCAGTCTGTCGCTCAGTTTGTGCATTGCTAACAAGACTTTGGAGAAGTCTGAAAACAGCGCAACACTCAGTTGTTTGGGCAAAGAAACGTGTTGCGACTTCTTGAACTTTTTCAGAGCAGTAGCAAGTGATTTCGTGGCTCGAAGATTGGGGGCAAATGGCTATGGAGATGGTATTCATGACACGTCCTTGTTCTTATGCGTGCAACATCTCGCCGCCTACGCCCATCGCATGCATACCATTATCAACATAGACGATTGTTCCTGTGATAGCAGACGCAAGATCTGAGAGTAAAAAGGCGGCGCTATTGCCGACTTGCTCAGCGTTTAGATCATATTGCAGTGGAGCTGTTTTCTTGGCGTAATCAATCATACGATCGATAAAACCAATTGCACGAGCTGCGCGACTAGCAAGTGCGCCAGCAGAGATTGTATTCACGCGAATGCCCCACTTGCGGCCTGCTTCAAAAGCGAGCATGCGTGTGTCACTCTCAAGAGCAGCCTTAGCTGAGCTCATTCCACCACCGTAGCCTGGAACAGCACGTTCTGAAGCCATGTAGGTAAGTGAAAGGGTTGCTCCACCAGGATTCATTGCCGGTCCAAAGTATTTAAGGAGGCTGACAAATGAGTAGGAAGAGGCGCTTAAAGCAGCGAGGTAGCCTTTACGCGAGGTTTCAAGCAGGGAGTTTTTAATCTCTGGGGAGTTCGCTAGTGAATGGATCAGATAATCGATTTTGCCATGATCTTTTTCAACGGCGGCAGCCACTTCAGAAACCGTGTAGGCAGAGGCGCTTTTATAACGTTTGTTCTCACGCACTTCTTCTGGTACATCGTCTGGTGTGTCAAATGCGGCATCGAGAGCGTAAACTTGCTTGATCTGCATCAGCGAGCCGTCACTCAATTTGCGCGACTCATCGAACTTACCAGCTTCAAGCGCTGTAGTGAAGATTCTGAGAATGGGAGTCCAAGTGCCAATAAGGATTTCGCACCCTGCCTCCGCTAGTGATTTTGCAATGGCCCAGCCAAATCCTTGGTCATCTCCAATTCCGGCAATGAAGGCTTTTTTTCCTTTGAGATCGATATTCAGCATAGCTCGCTCCTACTCACGAATGTTTTCTCTTCTCCATCAAAGAAAAAGGAGATTTTCTCTGCATGGAGCTGTAGATTGGTTTTGTCTTGTAGTCTTCCTCCGTAGTCAACATCTCCAATGATTGGACTGCCAATCTCTTTGAGATGGATGCGGATCTGATGTGTACGTCCCGTTTTAGGAAAAACGCGCAATAGTGCTTCATGTTTGTTTTTCTCTAAGCAGACCCACTCGGTATGCGCCTTTTTTCCATTTTCTACCACGCCCCAAGTGACAGCGCCTTCACGCTGCTTGAGCTTGCCCAGTGGCAATGTAATCTTTCCCTTGAGTCCTTTAGGTGGAGGGCTAACAACTGCTAGATAGGTCTTGGTCACTTCGCCATCACGGAAGAGTTGTTCCATGCTCATCTCAGCTTTGTAGGTCTTGGCAAAAACCATGACCCCTGTGGTATCGCGATCGAGGCGATGAACAAGCGTTAGCTCGAGCAGATCAGCGAGTTGCTCAGAGGAGATCGCTGCGGGCTTGTCGTAAATCAATAGGTGGTCATCTTCAAAAAGGATGCGCTCCTTCTCAATCTTAAAGCTGGGGGGCTTTTGAAGTTGGAGCTCGATGCGATCTCCTGCCCTCAGGCGTGTAGAGCAGAAACGCTCAACAAATCCATTGACGCGGCAATAGTTGTGCTCAATTAACCAACGGATCTCTTTGGTTTTCCATTGGTCAGCGAGCTTTAACTTTAGGACGGCAAGGAGGCGTTTGCCAGGGTCTGTGTTTGTTAAAGTAAAATTTTGCATTAGGAAAATATTATAGCGTATTCGTAATATTAGATGAATGAAATTCTTGATTATCAAAACTTCAGCTCTCGGAGATATCATTCATGCCTTCACTGCATTGAGCTATCTCAGGGAGAAATGTCCCTTTGCACAGATCGAATGGGTTGTTGAAGCGCCCTTTCGTGAACTCGTTGAAGCGCATCCAGCTGTTGACCGTGTTCTCACCATCGACTCGAAAATGTGGCGAAAGAAGCCGTTTTCAAGAAAAACTTGGCAAGAGGTGCGCCAGTTTCGCCGTAGTCTACTTGAATATGATGCCGCCTTTGACCTGCAGGGGAATCTTAAGTCGAGCTGGGTTTTGAGACAGACCTATGCCAAATTGAAAATTGGGTTTGGCAAGCAGGCTGTTGCTGAGTGGCCCAATTTACTTTTCACGCATCTACGGGTCAATCCTCCAAAAGGACAAAATATTCGCGATGACTATTTGACTGTGGTGCAGCGCTATTTTCATGATCAAGGAGCACATACACCAGCACCAGTTCAACTGCGACTCTCTTCATGTGAGCTACTTGAGAAAATCGATCCAAAAGCAACGCTTGTTTGTGCTGGGGCGCATTGGCGTAACAAACAGTTGCCGATCAAGAATCTGATCGCTGCATTAGAAAAACTTCCTGGTCCATTCTATTTTTCTTGGGGCTCCCCATCTGAAAAAGAGCGGGCTGAACAACTTGCCGCGGCAGTTGGTGGAACGCTTCTGCCCAAGTGTTCGCTTCCCTTGTTGCAACGGATCATGGATCGCTGCGCAAAAGTGGTGGCGATGGATTCACTTCCGTTGCATCTGTGTGGCACAACAAAGACGCCAACGCTCAGTTTTTTTGGACCGTCATCTGCAAAAAAATATGCGCCGCAAGGGAAGTTGCATCAGGTTGTAGAAGGGGATTGCCCCTTTGGGCAGACGTTTGAAAAGCGCTGTCCAAAATTGCGCACCTGTCAATCAGGGGACTGCATCAACAAACTTGAGTTTAAGTAGCACTCGACAAGTTCAATCGCCTTTTCGACTTTTTCGGTATCTTCTTTCCGGATTTTCGCTGTGAATGTGTTGATCATCAACATTGTTTCAAATGTGGGAAGCGCAGAATAAAGCGCGGGGATTTTAACACGCTTGAGTTTTTCAATTATTCGCTTGGATGGAGGAAAGCGCCCTGTAAAAATGAAACCGTGGTCAGGCTCTCTGGTTGTTTTCCCTTTGTAGAGTTCAAGAAGCGCTTCGACGATATCTTCTCGTGATGCTGGAGTGACAATCAATTGGTTGGGATCAGTGAGTTCCCGAAACATGGTAACCGAAGTGGCAACCAGTCGCATGATCTCAAAGTGACGGTAATGGAACTCTTCACCAGAAAGCAGCGGCGCTTTGAGCAATGTCTCAAAATCCTCCATGGAAGGCGTGCCAAGCAATTGGTTATAGGGGATAGCGCCGATAAGCGGTACATTCCATCGTTTGAGAGCTTTGGTGACATAGTTGAGAATCATCTCCCGCTTCTCTTCTTGAACGCGATTTAAAATGACTCCCGCAACGTTCAGTCCCATCTTTTGACACATTGCATAGTTCAAGGCGAGCTCATCAAAGGCGCTACCAAGTCCTGCTTTGGCAATCAGAACGATGTCAAGGCCGAGTTGACGCGCAACTTGGGCATTGTTCAAATCAACAATTGAGCCGACGCCAACATGTCCAGTCCCTTCGACGAGCGTGAAATCACTTGTAGACGCGACCATTTCAAACCCTTTCCGTACATCAGCGACAAGCTTTTCAGTAGAAACTTTGCCATCGAGATAGTCTCGTGTAAAGCCACGCGGGAAAATCACAGGGCTCATCTGCTCATAGGGATCTTTCAGATCGAAATACTCCTTGAAGAGGACGACATCTTTGTCGACAAGACGGCCACTTGAGACTTTCACATGTTGCTGTCCAACAGGTTTAATGAAGCCCAAGCTAGGGAAGTGCCGTTTGAGAGCAGCAAAAGCGCCCAAGCAAATTGTCGTCTTACCCACGTTTTGTCCAGTGGCAGCAATAAAAATAGCTTTTCTCTTCATGCCAAAAACTATAGACTTTCAGCTGAAACAATGAAAGACTTTCCCGCCCAGCAATTCAAAGAGTGGTTCAAAGAGCAGCAGCGAGATTTACCCTGGCGCCAAGAGCCGCGTGATCCCTACCATGTCTGGATCTCAGAGGTGATGCTCCAACAGACCCAAGTTGCCGTTGTGATGCCCTATTATGAGCGGTGGCTCAATGCTTTCCCTACAATCGAGGCACTTGCCAACGCTAAGCGCGATCAGGTGATCAAACTCTGGGAAGGGCTTGGCTACTACTCACGGGCACGGAATCTACATGAAGCGGCGCAATACCTCCTCGCGCATCATCAAGGAAAATTGCCTCCCGATGCATTAGACTCAGTCAAAGGGATTGGTCCCTATACAAAAGGAGCAATCCTCAGTTTTGCCTTTCATCAAAAAACAGCAGCTGTTGATGGCAATGTCCTGCGCGTTCTCGCGCGCTACTACGCGCTGGATAATCCAATTGATCTACCCAAAACGCGCAAGGAGATCACCCAGCTTGCCGAGCAACTTCTTCCTGATCAAGAACCCTGGGTTGTGGCAGAAGGACTCATCGAACTTGGCGCGACACTCTGCACAAAAAAAGCAAAGTGTCAGGAGTGTCCTCTACGAAAAAGTTGCCAAGCCTACCGACATGGACGCGTAGATCAGCTTCCTAAGAAATCCAAACGCGTTGCAGTCACAGAACTCAAACGCACCGTTGGCATCATCTCCTGCCAAGATCACTATCTGCTCGTCCGAGGTGAGTCAGGTAAAGTGATGGCCGATCTCTTTGAATTTCCCTATATAGAAGAAACAGAGCACGTTCAGCAGGCTTTTGAAAAACACCTTGACCTCACCTTGAAATACATCAAACCCCTTGCTGTGGAGAAACATACATTTACGCGCTATCGCGTTCAGCTCCTGCCTCATATTTTGGAGGCAAGTGAAATGGATAGACGTTATCACTGGCAAGAGAAAAGCAAACTTGCTACACTCCCTTTCTCTTCTGGTCATCGCAGAATATTAGGACGTCTATGAAAATACTACATACCGAAGCCTCGCCCGGCTGGGGAGGACAAGAGCTCAGAATTTTGCGTGAAGCCGAAGGGATGCGCAAGCGGGGACATGAAGTGATCATGGCAATCCAAAAAGGGGGAGGACTTGTCACTCCTGCTAGAGAGGCAGGCTTCACTGTCCATGAATACACCTTCAGTAAAAAAAAGATTCTTCCCACATTCTTTGGTCTTCTTCGCCTTGTTCTTAAAGAGAAGATAGACATCATCAACACACACTCCTCGCTCGATGCATGGCTCGGTGGAATTGTAGGGAAAGTGCTGCGTCGCAAAGTGATCCGCACGCGCCACCTCTCAACAGCGATTCGCCCAGGGCTCAATAGTCGTCTACTCTACCACACCTTTGCCGATCACGTTGTCACCACATGCGCCGAGGTTGTCGATGTGATCCAAAGACAGGCCAATCAAAAACAGTGCCTCTCCATCCCGACAGGCGTTCAACCCTTCTCTGTCGACCCCAAAGAAGTCGCCGCATTTCGCGCTTCTCTAGGCATTTTGCCCACCGATCAACTCGCCGGCACACTCTGCATCTTGCGTGGCTGGAAAGGAGTGAGTGACTTGCTTGCTGCCGCCAAACAACTCGAGCATCTTCCCAACCTCAAATGGTTGATCGTCGGCTCAGGTCCTAGCGAAGACCATTTCAAAGGGGAGTGGAAGAAGCTTGGACTCGAAGAGAAAGTGATCTTTACAGGCCATCTCTCACCACCACATGTTGCGCTTGCTGCCATGGACATTTTTGTACTCCTCAGTCATGCCAATGAGGGAGTGAGTCAAGCAAGCTTACAGGCTGCCTGGCTTGGCAAACCACTTGTTGCCACTGAGACTGGAGGTCTAAAAGAAGTCTGCCTGCATGAGAAGACAGGTCTTCAAGTTCCCAAACGGAAACCCGATGCAGTTGCTAAGGCAGTCTCTCGCTTGCTAGATGAGCCCGAGCAGAGAGAGACAATGGGCAAAAATGCTCACGAGCTTGTTGAGCAGAAATTTTTGCTCAAACACACACTGGATCAGATGGAAGCGATCTATACTCTCTAAGGATGTGACTAGAGACCTCAAGCGTCTCTTCAAAGAGATTTTCAATCTGCTGCAGCTCTTCTAGAGAGAACCACCTCAAATTCTTTGTCTCTTCACTATTGAGACGAAGTTCTCCACCAACTGGATAGCCGACATAAATCTGGTCGATATGTTGATGCGCCGGAACATCCCTATAAGCGGGGATTTCCTCTAGTAGGCTGAGATAGGGACGCGGAATGCTCCGACCATTGATCTTCTGCTCCACCCAGATATTCTCCTGAGTCAAAAGAGCAACCTCAAGCCCCGTCTCCTCTTTAGCTTCTCGCAAAGCGCACTCATAGGGCAATTCATTCGGCTCAAGATGACCACCTGGCGGAAGCCACATGCCGAGCTTGCGGTGCTCAATCAATAGGACATGTGCGTTTTCGATGATGTAGATAGAGGCTGTGAATTCACGCATCTAAGTAGCATAAAGCTCGAGAAACTTTTTTAGTAGTGGATTCTTAAACAACTTATCGTTAGTATACTCCGTATGTTTCCACTTCAAAGATGCCACAGCGATCCTGCCATTTATCAACCGATTACGGAAGGCGTTAAATTTTATCGAACCCCCGACGGTTATGCAGTTCAACTTGAACCTTATACTCAACCAATAACAGTTTCTAAAATAGCATCAGAACTTATCGATGTAGATAAGGTTGCTGCTCACCTTGATCGCAACAAGTCATTATTTTTTGTTGATGGTGAGATACTCATGCGCATTCATTTTATAGGTGACGAAGTTTTTGAAGATGCTGTTCTGTCAGATTTTTCAGGAGAAGTCGAAACAGACCTCACCCCTTACCTGTCAGCCTGCTGGGGAGATGGAAGTGAGTACGATCCAGAAATCTACCGCCAACTTTCCGATAATCAAGTCTATTTTTGTACGTTCGAAGGCAATCATGTTTTGATGACTTCAAAAGAGCGAATCGATCCCATTCCAAAGCTATCTCCCACAAGTTTTGACCACTTGCAAGAGAATGAATTCACACTCTTTGTGGATACGCCGGCAGGCGAATTAAAGCTTGTCTACAAACAGTCTGGGCAGCTTTATGGTCCTAAATCGATCACCGATCTTGGAGAAGTGAACTTCATCCTAGCAGCTAAGTACGTTTCCCTATCTCCTTAAGCTTCAAAAAAAGATTCATATTTACGTAAAATTAATCTTTTGTGGTATATTCTCTTGCTTACTAACCTGGAGATGCATATGTCAGTCCATAACAATTCACAGCTCGAACATAAATCCCCAAACAGAGTGTCACCGCTTGAAGTGTCGGTAGTTACTGTACTTGCTGTTGGTGCACTAACACTTTTAGCCCTTGCTCTAACAACGCATATTGGTGGAAACGCACTTACAGGCTTAGGCCATGGCAAGATGGTGACCTGCTTTGTCATCTCCGGCAGTGTTTTAACAGGTTTAGCGCTCCATGCCCTTTTCCGCATCGCAAACCATCAAGAGCCGAAACGACCACTAGATTTAGGCTCTCGTCGCTCTTCACTTACTGCTTCAGAGGATAGCCTTCCTGCCTGGAATCAAGTATCGCTCCAGAACGTCCATAGTCTGCCACAAGAGCTCGCTGAGGATACGCTATACATCTTGACTACCGAACCAAAAATTGTAACAACCGCAGGTGAATATGGCGTCGCTGAATTCGCGGCTCTACCTAACCTCGAGCAGAGTGCATTAGAAGAGAATCAATACACCCTACTCCAATCAAACTATCAGGTTTTCATTGCCTACGTAGAAGAGGGTAGTTTTCACGGTAGTCGCATGGTTTCAAACCCAGTTTTAAAATATGAAGCACTTGATGAAAATAATGGAAGCTTCTTGATGAACCGTGAGAGATTTGTTCCATTTAATGCAGCCACAATGGTGGCTCCAGTGCAGCGAGAGCTAAGCCCACCGCCAGGCTTACCTAGATCTCCGAATACACCGTTTCAGCAACAAAGTGCCCAGCGATCACCAAGCCAAGAGCCCGGTAGAGAGATTAGCACTCCAACTGATGAACTCGAAGTTCGCGCAGGCCAAGTTAGAGACGCAGCTACAGACGAAATTAGCGATAGAAGCAGAGCGTCTACTCCTGGAGCTGTACTACCTATTATTGGTGAAGAGGGACCGGAAGCCTATGATCAGTCTATTGTCGATAGTTTGCAACAAGGCCAAGGCTATTTCTATCTTTCTGTCGGAGTCTGTAAATTGAGAATTGACCAAGGTGAAGACGATGCAATCGTTCTAACCCTTCCTGCTGTTGATCCTCGATTCATCGATGAGACTAAATGTTACGGATTGGAAGATGGTCAATTTATTCTCTATACGGATACTACAACAGGTCTACCTACACAGGTCTACACTTACCAAGAGGAGGATAGCGACCAAATAGTATTAGAGCATCACAGTGAATTTACTAACTATGGCCTCAGTGTGATTGCTGAAAATTCTGACAAACAAGTCATAGATCTCACTCCTTACTACACGGGTTGCGTTGCATTTGGAGACGGTTATTCAGAGGCATTTTTAGCACAAGTTCCTAAAAACATGGCCTACTTTGCTTGGAATAACGAACAGTGGGAGCTACGTATGAATGGCAGTCGTGAACTCGTTGTGGTAGAAGAAAAAATCGATTGTCAACTCAATGTAGAGGCTGTGCGTGAGCAACTAGAGGCTAACAATTATTTCTTGTACGTTCACGATGACGATACGGATTTGGACCTTCACCTTGTCTATAGAAGCGGCAATGAAATACAAGATGTGCGCTTTGAAACGGCTGAGCAACTAGCACTTGTTAATGAAATGAGGCGTGTTGAGCCGAAAGATGAGTTTTTTGTTGATATCTCTGAAGCAGGCTCTGCTACACCGACCCAGCAGTTAAACAATGACGAAATGGCTGTAGATGAATAAAGAGGCAGTTGAAGAATTTACTCAGCTTCTGGAGTTGACTGACGAGCTGATGGGGCCTGATGGTTGCCTGTGGGATCGTGCACAGACCTTTTCCTCGGTGCGGGAGTGCATCCTGGAAGAGGTCTATGAAGTTCTTGATGCTATTGACAGCAATGATGACTCCAACCTCATCGAAGAACTCGGCGATCTTTTTTACAATGTGATATTCTACTGTAAGCTTGCAGAAAAAGAGGGGCGTTTCACTGCAAAAGATGCTCTTTTTATGATCCGCGAAAAACTCATTGCGAGGCATCCTCATGTCTTTGGAGAGAACAAACTCTCCGATGCCAAAGAAATTATGGCGCAGTGGGAAGCGATCAAGAAGCGCGAAAAACCTGAACGTAGCAGCCTACTCGATGGGATTCCAAAGGAATTACCTGCATTAGCACGAGCTGAAAAAATTGCTAAAAAGCTCAAAGAAAAATCAAAAGAAGAGCTATCTGAGCAAGAGCTTGGCGAGCAACTTTGGGAAGTGGTTAGACGCGCCTCACATAATCCAGAGGTCGCATTGCGCAAATTTTTGATGGAAAAAGAGGCAGCCTTTCGCGCAAATGAGCAGACTTCAGCTTCATAAGGAACTTTCCAAAAAGCAGCAGTTTGAGCTCACTCAAAAAGAGCAGTGGAAGAGCTACTGGCAAAATCCACCAGAGCCAGATCTCAAGAGGATCGAACGCACTTGGCAACTCGTCGAAAAAAATATTCCAACAGATCTTAAAACGCTTGATATTGGAGCAGGGGATCGACTCTTGACAGATCGATTTCCCAATGTGACAGCCGTAGATATTGCCCCTCTAAAGAATTGTCAATACGGCCTCTTTCCCTATCTCGACTATCCAGATGGGAGTTTTCAATGTCTGATTTTAGCCGATCTAATCGCAGAGCTTCCTCAAGCGTTACACCGTCTAGCACTCTCTGAAGCAGCACGCCTCTTAGAGCCAAAAGGCTACCTTATTTGCTCAACACCCCTAGATCGGAAATCGGAAGGAGCAGTTGCCCAGTTTTGCCAACTTATCAACACCGAATTTGAAATCATGGCTAGCCATAAAAGCTACCCCTACTTTGAAAGACTATCAAAACTCTTTTTTGGAGATGAAGCCTGCTCTCATATCATTATAATAAGCCATAAAAGATCTATTTAGAATTAATTTCTGATTGTTTATTAATATGTGATTTTATGTTATAATAACCTTAAAATTAAAAGGTTGTTGTGATGAATTGTGTTAAACCAGTTTCTTGTCAGTTAGAAGTTCAAAATTCTTGTTTACAAACTTCTTTGATCACTCTTTGTGCTTTAGGTGCAATTGCAGCATTAAGTGTGGGTTTAGCAGGTCATTTTTCCTATCTTGGGCTAAATGCCGAGGTGACAATTGGCTGTTTTGCCCTGGGCGGAATCCTAGGCTCTAGTACTATTCTTGGTCTGTTGTGCCTTATTTGTAGCCGTACTAAAGTTGTCAGAGACGATGACACTAGCTCAAGTCAAAGGTCATCATATGCTCCAAGTGACAGTGAGGGGCCTTCTTCAGATGAAGAGACGCGTGCTTTGCCTGACACTGAGGAAGCTTCTTCAGCCTCTAGTGCAGGAGAGGCAGCTACTCAGGAGTCACCTGGTTTAGTCATCTTTGGGGCGGATTCCCCACAGGATTATGATCCTGATATTGAAGTTAGATTGAGAGTAGGCGAAGCTTACTATTTTAGAATTCCTCCAGGAATGCAAGCTTCAGGGATTTGCAACCTTACTGAAGCTAATAGGTATCGGCTTAGAATTGCTGCAAACGTGGCTGTCTATGAAAAAATGGTCTATATCACCTCGGTATGTGCAATAGATTTAAGTCAACTTGCCGAGGGTGAATTGATGATCTATGCAGATGTATTGGATGGCTATAAGCTTAAATTTGCAAAACGCGAAGCTGGAGATGTGAGCGATCAGGACCTTGCTGTTATGGTAAAATCAAAGGATGGCGACATGCGTAAAGTCTTTACTCCGATCATTACTCGTGCAGCAAGAGACGAGCGTATTATCCGTTCATTAGCTCCAAAGCAAATTTACAGTTTTATGGAAGAGGGTGTTTGTAAGTTAGTCGTGGGTGGAACAACAGGAGAGCTTATTGTTCCAGTTGCCACGCAGCAGGTGGTCGAGAATAAACTTAGAGCGAATTTCAGCCAGATGCAGTATATTGTCTACCTTGATTTAGATGGAAGCCTCTCTTTTTGCTATAAAGGGGGAGCAAGTGAGGGGGAATTTTTGGGTATTTCGAAAGAAATAGATCCCTCAGTTGTTTTAAATCCATCTTATACTCAGCTAACTGATATGGAGCAATTTTATGAGTAGATGTTGTCTAGTTCCTTCCTGTTGTACGGCGCCGCGCACGGTTGTTACACTCTGCGCAATGACTGCAATTACAGCTTTGGTTGTGGGGCTTTTAGCGCATTTTCAGGTTGGAGCTTTAGGTGGGATTGGTTCACTTGGAGCGGCGGGTTGTTTTGCTGTAACAACAGGGCTTGGTGTGGGAACTCTTGCTTATTTGAGTTTACAGTTATGCAAGAAAAGAGCGGTGAGTCGTGAAGAGCGCATTGTCATTAAAGGCGCTGGATCTCCTCAGGAATATACTGCCTCGATGAGTGGTACACACTACTTTGCAAAAACTGGAGAGCAGGATAGACAACCTATATATTGTTTAACACTCTATCAAAATAGAACTCTTGCTCTAGAGATATTAGTTCCAGTTAAGGCAAGAGAATCACTTGATTCTGCAACTTTGCAAGAGGGCGAGTGTTATCTCTTTGCAGATAGTAACGCTTCAAACTGTCTGACGATCTTGAAAAAGGGTGAAGAGCCGCGTGCATGTGGCAACAGGGCTGATGTGGAGTGGTTAATCGATAATCAAGATAAGATTGTTGGTTGCCAGTCAATTCCTAGCTGAGGTACAATAGTTGTCGCCGGGGACCTTGTGGAATAGGGACGCTCGAACCAGGTCAGGATCGGAAGATAGCAGCCTTAAGGGTCGTGTTTTATGCCACAAGATAATCTCCGGTTTTTTTTTACCTGTTTAGCTTTAAAGTAACTCCCAGCAGCTCTTCAACGCTCACTTCATGAGATTGCATTCCAATCGGTCTGTTGATGAAGAGGCGGAACCAGATTTCTAAAACTAATATGGCCCAAAGTTGTTCAAATCCACCACCTGTTAAATTTGGGTAGCTGACTTGGGCATGGACCCATTTCTTGGAAAGAATGCCCTCTTCAACAAGGCGCCCTTTTTCGAGGGTGGCGAAAATCAGGCGCATTGTATCGGATTGAGCCCATTTTGCAAAGAAGGTAGGGGGCGGAGTGGGAAAGCGAGGGAAATTCGGCGAGAGAGTCTCCATGAGATTTTCGAGTAGATAGCCGGGCGTCTGTTCATTAAATTTGATAGACTCAGGAATACGTGTAGTAAACTCTAGAAGTTTATTGTCTAGGAAAGGTGATAGAAGGGTAACTTTGTGTGCTCCAAAAAGATGATCGTATTGGCTAAGCAGGTTGTCAGGCAGACTTGTCTTCATATCGAAATAGAGAGAGGGATTAAGCTTGCCAGGAAGGGAGCTGAGTCTATGGAAGCGTTGGGTAAATACTTCTGGGTCAAAGAAGGGATAGAGAAAAGGGGAAGCATTTTTGCGATTGCTCCCCCTGAAGAGCGCGGAGTTGAGTAGATAGGTGACATGGCGTCTATCGATATCAATATTACGCAGAATACGGTAGCGGTAGGATTGGCGTAAGAGACGTAACAGTGGCATGAGCATGTTGTCGCGCAGGCCAGTTGGGAGGTTGGCAAGTGTATGGGCAAAGGGTGGGTTTCTGGAAAATTCTTTGCCGTAAGTGAAATAGCGTGGGTGGCCAGCTAACATCTCTTCCCAACCAAGAGGGCTGATAGCAAAAGGGGAGATATCAGCTGCGGTTATTGCCAGATGCCAGGTGCGAATCGCATAGGGATCAGCGATTGGTTCATCAAGATGCCAAACCGTAGGAACAAGGTAAGTGAGCGCATCTTCAAGGGTGAGTTCTTTTGATTGGTAGCTGAGTCCAAACTGATTCGCAATGGTTTGCGAGCGTGAAAGAGAGACTTCACCAAACGAGACACCATAAGGAGAGATCTTGTCGCGAGGGACAAGGCGAGAAAGAAGCCAGTTAAGTGTTGTAGAACCGAGATTTTCTGAAAGAAGGGCGCCTAAGTGGTCAGTTGTTTCACTCACTTGTTTGACAGACTCTTCAAGTAAGTGCCCAAACTCTTCTTTTGCCTGCTTGATAGTCATTTCTTGGGGGGATTCTAAGGAGGAACTCAATGACCAGAGTTGCCCAATTTGTGAACGGCGCTTGAGATCGACTTTGAGGTAGTGGCCAGGCAATAATTTGTTCACACCTTGAATGGGTGACATGTCTTGAGGTACAAAGCCAAAATTGAGGTAACTAGCCATGGCTGTTGTGGAAGGATTTTGTGGAACCAGGCCTGTCGCCAAAAGCCCCTTGAGTCGCGTTGAAAAAAGCCAATAATCTCCCTGATCTGTCCAATAGAGCGATTTTTGGCCCATTCGGTCACGTGCAAGCAATAGCGTCTCTTTTGTTGCATCAAAGATCGCAAGAGCAAAGGGACCGTTGAAACGGGAGAGGCACTTCTCATGCCATGCATCGTAGGCATGAATGAGCAATTCTTCTTCAGTGTTGGTTGTAAATTGAAAGCCAAGCTTCTTGAGCTCATCTCTTATTATATTTGCATTGAGTATCTTACCATCAAAGAGCGCCCAGATTGTTTTTTGTGGATTAGATTCAATTTTTCGATCCCAGCTGCCAAGTTCTAGATTTTTAAAACGGAAGAAGCGAAACTCTGGCGACGAGAGGTAGACAGATGACATTGCCTCAATGAGATGCGTCACTTGAAAGGCGTTTGGGTAGATGATTCCAGCTAGATTTGGCATTTGCTTGTCTTGAATGTCTTCACCACATATAATCGCCATTTGGTTAAATATGCAATAGGGGAATACCTATGAGATCCATTTTACTTACGATCGCACTACTCTCATTACTGACGGGTTGTTCACGCAGTTGTCGTGATACCTCTCTCTATCAACGGACTGGACAGATCAAACCGATTGTAACTGTGATGCCTGTAATTAATAGTGCAGCAGACCGTTCTGTACCTTGGGATTACTCACGTGAGTTTACAGATGAGATCCGAAAGCGTATGTTTGATTCCTCAAAACTCTACCTTTTACGAGAGGGTGGGAGTATGGAGTTTGCTAAAGAGCTTAACATTCCAAATCCAGAGCAACTACCTATTGATGCAAAGGATCAACTTGGTGCAACTGAGTTTGTTGTGATCACCGAGTTTCTCAACCAAGAAGAAGTCCCTTATGGATTGACCAGTGCACGTCCCTATCTTGAAGAGATGGGATCTGTCCTGTCATTGGCGATGCGCGTTCGCGTTGTTGATGTACGCAAGGAGCAGCCAAAAGTCATCTTACAAGATGTGATTGACTACGATCATATTATTGCAAAGCCCTACATGAAGACCGATTATGTCAAAGCGAGTTGGGGAACAGAAGCTTTTGAGCGTACGCCTCTTGGTGCAGCACATAGCAAGGTTGTGCGAGAGGTTGTTGCTCATGTTGAAAACTATGTGATTGCAGCTCACTAATGGAAAATTGGCAACAGACGCACTTTTGGGCAACGCTTCTCTTTTCAGTCGCGCTACTTGTTGTCGTTGCCTATTTGGCTTACCGAAAGCATTTTTTTCGACTGCCTCCCAAAGAGCCCCCTTATCCGCTGAAATTTTCACATGTTGTGGGAGCTTTTGGAACTTACTTCGTCATCTCGATGCTGTTTTTTCCAATTGTGCTCCTTTTGGCAAGACGTGGTGGAGAAGTTAGGCTTGAAATTGCGGGTTGGCTCCAACTTGTCTACTTAGTTGTCCTCTGTGGTCTCCTAATTGGCTATCTTTGCATGCTCAAAGGAGATGTGGTTCCGACTATCCTATTTGGAAAAAATACCAATCGCTTCAAGACCTTTTTCCGCGGTCTTGGGATGGGGGCTTTGGCATGGTGCGTCAGTTATCCTTTTGTGCTTGTAACAAATTTGATTGCGAGTCGGTTTGCTCTTGAGGTGTGGGATAAAAATGGTGTTGAGCAAACGGCAGTGCAGCATCTCAAGAAGATTATGGATCACCATTGGCTCTATACTTTTACGATTTTTGCTGTTGTATTGATCGTCCCATTTATGGAAGAGCTTCTATTTAGAGGTTTCCTACAGACCTGGCTGCGTCGTTTCCTTGGCCGTATGGGAGCGCTACTTTTGACAGCTTTCATTTTTGCGGTAGTCCATTTTTCGATGGGCCTCGGTACTGGGAATTTTGAGCTTCTGCTTTCCCTATTTGTTCTTTCACTCTTCCTCGGGTTTATCTATGAGAGAGAGCGTACTCTTTGGGCTCCGTTTGCTTTGCACGCCATCTTTAATGGCGTGACGGTCATTGCACTTGCTCTTGCAAGTTAATGCGTACTCTTTGGGCTCTCGTTTGCTCTGCACGCCATCTTTAATGGCGTGACGGTCATTGCACTTGCTCTTGCAAGTTAATGCGTACTCTTTGGGCTCTCGTTTGCTCTGCACGCCATCTTTAATGGCGTGACGGTCATTGCACTTGCTCTTGCAAGTTAATGCGTACTCTTTGGGCTCTCGTTTGCTCTGCACGCCATCTTTAATGGCGTGACGGTTATCGCACTTGCTCTTACAAGTTAATGCGTACTCTTTGGGCTCTCGTTTGCTCTGCACGCCATCTTTAATGGCGTGACGGTTATTGCACTTGCTCTTACAAGTTAATGCGTACTCTTTGGGCTCTCGTTTGCTCTGCACGCCATCTGTCAATGGTGTGTTAGTCATTATAACCTAATTGAGCTAGATCTGATATTGTAGTCAGTTAAGTAGGTTAAGCGATTCTGCATGATTTGTCAAAGTCGAAGCATTTGGGATTTTGATCTCTATTGGATGCTAGGGAGTGCAGCTATTATAGGTGATAGAGCAAGTCAGGCAAAAGTAACCTGAGCTATTCAATATTTTTGGGGATAAAAAAACGGGGCATCTTACGATGCCCCGATCTATTTTGATCACATTGCTTTTAGCTAGACTAGAAGCGGATCTGTGCGTTTGTATAAACAGCTGCTTCATCAGCAAAACGTGCTTCTACAGTCAACGACATTTTCTCGCAGTCAACTAGTGATACACCTAGAGCGTAGCCCCAAGTCTTACCAGTTTTCGCATCAAAAAGTGTTTCGTTAGTAATCACAAGCGCATCGCCCATGTCTAACTTACCTGATGACCACTTAATACCAGCATAAGGCACTAGGAAGTTGATACGGTGGGAAATTCCCAAACCGAACTGCCACTCATACCATTTCAAGCCGATTGTAGAACCTGGATAGATTAAAGTTCCGTTGTTGTTAACACGACGTAGGTGAGGACGTGTTTGCAAGTATTGGAACTCAGCCCCAACAGTTGTGCATCCACACTCCCAAAGTGTACCGCGTAGACCGGCACTCCATGAGAAGTCAGTTTCACCTTCGATATCAAATACAACAGCGCCGATAGTTCCACCGCCGTTAGCAAAAATACGTTGGTTACCGTTTAGGTAAATCTTAGTTGTTCCAAATGTCGCGAAGACATCAAAACGATCCCAAAAGTTACCTGCGATAAACGCTGCATTTGTGAAGAATGCAGAATGATCAATATCCTTTTTATCTGCATTGTCAATTTCTAAGTTTCTATTGAAGACGTAGTCTCCATAGAATCCTATACGAACGCTAAATGCGTCACACCATGTAAGGCAGGGATCGCACATATCGCCGCAATGCCCTTCCCAACAGATGCCGTCGCACAATAAACTCGCGTCGCTAGGGTTTCCGAGAGGAAGTGCAAAAGCTGCACCGCTCGTCAGAATCGTTAGCATAGTCACGAAGAGTTTTTTCATACTCACCTCAAAGTTTCTGGTTTTCGTAGTCTTTTCTTTTCCCAGTGCCCACACACTTTTAACAACTTACCAAAGTGAAGTTCTCTCTTTGAGTTGCTTTCCCTGAGGGATTGTGATTGTTACCAGAAGTCAATCACGGTATCTCAATGCGTGCGTATGAAACACTAAGCTTATTACCGCCAACCATAGCAAATACTTCTCTTTACAGCAAACGTTCAGATTTATTTTTTATTTAAATCATGCGGATATGTTCGTAAGTTTCTTGCAGTGAGCTGTGTAAGAAGATGGTTTTTTGTATTCGCCTTCTTAACAAAACGGTGTTATACTGCGCTTTATTATGGAGACAACGTTTCAGTTCGAATATTTTGGCGTAAGTGACATTGGCCATGTGAGAAAAGCTAATGAAGATGTTTGGTTTGCAGCCGAAGATTTTAACCTCTATTTACTCGCTGATGGTATGGGTGGCAGACCTGGAGGAAAACAGGCTGCTGAGCTAGCTGTAAAGCGATTTCATGCGTTCCTAAAAGAGAACTTGAAGCGAAATTCTACAACTGAAGAAGCCTTTTCAATTATGCAAGAGGCATTTAATCGGGCGAATCAAGATGTCTTTGAAATAGGGCAAACAACGACTGAACTCTTCGGTATGGGGACGACGTTAAATGCCTTACTGCTCTTGCCTCAAGATGCTATCATTGGACATGTTGGAGATAGCCGTATTTACTGCTTAAGAGAGAATCATTTACTGCAGTTAACAGAAGATCATACGGTTGCAAATGAAAGAGGGAGTGAAAAAAATAAGCACATTCTTTCACGGGCAATTGGTGCTGCTCCGTATGTTTCTGCAACGCTAGATCTATTCTCTCTGAATAAAGGGGATTTGTTCTTACTCTGTAGTGATGGTTTGACAAACTCAATTAGTGACGAAGTGATTCAAAAGATTATGCAGAGCAAAAAACCTCTTCAGAATGTAGGAGAGCAACTTCTAAATACTGCATTGCAATGTGGTGGCAAGGATAATATCACGCTAGTTTTGGTGCAGGCTCAATAGATGGATTCAGTATATTTAGACAACAATGCCACAACGTTTATTGATCCTCAAGTTGTTGAGGTTATGGATGCTATTTACAAGGAATCGTTGGGGAACCCTTCGAGCATGCATAAATTTGGCCAAAGAGCGCGTCAGCTGCTTGTTGATGCCAAAACGCGTGTTGCTCAATACTTTGGTGTCTCTTCACAGGAGGTGCTTTTTACATCTGGAGCAACTGAGGGGCTGAATATGGCTATTCGCTCTTTAGAGAAGGGGCATGTCATCACCTCTTCAGTTGAGCATGCGGCTGTGCGCGAGTCTGTTAACCAACTGAAGCTACCTATTACGCGGTTAAGCCCAGAAGCTGGAAAAGGTGCCATTTCTTTTAAACAGGTGGAGCAAGCAGTGCAACCTGATACAAAAATGATCGTTTTGATGGCGGCCAATAATGAAACTGGAATCATCACGCATGAGATGGAAAAAATCGCATTGTTAGCTGCATCTGCAGGGATTTTTCTGATTATTGATGCTGTTGCAATTTTAGGAAAAAGTTCTGGGTGGAAGCTGCCAGAAGGAGTTTCAGCAGCCTGTTTTAGTGGGCACAAGTTCCATGCATCTGAGGGTGTTGGGTGTGTTGTTTTCAAAAAGCCCTTTAAGTTGCGTCCTCTAATTTATGGTGGGCCGCAGCAAGCGAGTCTGCGCGGAGGAACAGAAAATTTGGCTGCGATCATGGGATTTGTAAAGGCTTTAGAGTTGATTTCTGATAGAGACATCCAAAGGATGGAGATGTTGCGGCAAAGGTTTGAAGAGGGGCTTTTAAAAAATATTCCAGGAACTCAAATTCATGGAGTTGATGAGAAGCGTGTCTGTAATACAATAAGTGTTGCTTTTGCAGGTTGTGAAGGAGAAACGCTTTTGATGCAGCTTGATTTAAACGGTGTAGCAGCGAGTCATGGAGCAGCGTGCTCTTCAGGAGCTTTAGAGCCTTCTCACGTCTTGATCAACATGGGATTGGCGCGCAATGTAGCACGTTCCACGCTCCGTTTTTCTCTCAGTCGGATGACAACTGAAGCAGAGATTGATCAAGCAATTAAAATAATCACACAAGTGACTGAACGCGAATCGACTTGATTCCTAGTAGACTTGTTTCTTCAGCGACAAATTCAAATTGGTTTAGGGTAATGGTGTCACCTGTTTCAGGTGGGCCGTCGAGATGCGTCAACATAAGTTGTGCAAGTGTTTCAACGCCTCCAATTGGGAGATGAGTGCCATATTCTCGATTGAATTCTAGGATCGGTTTATTGCCCGCGAAAGTTCTTTGGATCACGGGCAGCGGTGTTGGAAGTGACTTTTTAGGCAGAGATTTTATTTCCCCAAAAATCATCGAAAGAATGGTGTCAAGGTGGAGAATACCAATTGCAAATCCACGTGGGCTCAGTACGATACAGACACGTTGTTTGTGTTTACGGAATTGTTGAAGCACTTGAGTGAGTGGGGTTTTTGATGAAGTGAACCAGGGCGCTGGGGCGAAATCACGCGCCTGTTTGTTGTCAGGAGCTTGCACAAGGTCGCGGGCATTTGCAATGGCAACGATGTTGGCAGGGCTCTTGTGGTAGAGAGGGAAGTCTGTCTGCTTTGAATCTTTTGTTTTTCTGCGGAATTCTGCAATGGAGGAACCGGCCGGGAGCATTTCAACTTTTGTTAGGCGGGTCATCGCGGAAATGGCTGTTTGATTCCTTAAGGAAAAGATATTGGAGACTACAAAGTTAAATTCGTCTCCCTCTTCTTCATGTGTTTCGAGTGTTTTTTGGAGCTCTTCGCGTGAAAGGTCAAGTTCAAAGGGTTGCTTTTGAACGCCGAGGATGCGGTAGAGCATGCGGATGATTAGGCTGATGAGCCAGATCACAGGGGAGAAGAGGCGGTAGGTAAAATAGACAATAGGAGTGCCGAGCATGATGACGTGCTCTGAGCATCGGCGCGCAGCAAAGAGGGGAGAGAGCTCTGCAAAGATCACAACAAGAAAAACTTGGGTTAGCGGAGCAATGTCTGGATCGAGGTGCATGGTGCGATAGAATTCTCGTGCACTTTGAGAGCCGACTTGCAGGGCAACATTAACACCCAGCATGATAGTGCCGAAAAGGCGGTAGGGTTTTTGCAGGAGGTATTGAAGCCAAATGGCGCGTTTAACACCTTTACTGACGTAATACTGTAGACGGATGCGATTAAAGGAGAGCGCTGCCATCTCAATCATTGAAT
Organism: uncultured Chlamydiaceae bacterium; assembly: GCA_942490925.1. Classification (GTDB taxonomy): domain Bacteria; phylum Chlamydiota; class Chlamydiia; order Chlamydiales; family JAAKFR01; genus CALNYX01. The sequence continues at coordinate 423,667 of CALNYX010000017.1, forward strand.
AGCAGCCTTGGCAGGCAATGCAGAAAAATGTGATAAGTGCCCAAATGGCAATGTTATTCATCTTTGACCTTTCTGATATAGACGCGTTGAATGCGATTGGGTTCTGCAGCTAAGATCTGAAAAAGAAAACCTTTCCATGTATAGGTTGTGCCACTTTTAGGAATATCACCGAGTTTTTCTGTGAGCCATCCTCCAATTGTAACGCGATTTGTAGCAGTGGGTAATTTGGCTTGAAAGAGCTTTTCAAATTCGGTGAGTTCAAGCTTTCCATTTGCGATATAGGCATTTTTTCCTGCCTGCGAATAATGGATCTGCTCTTCGTGGTGATCAGCTATTTTTCCAATGATCTCTTCATATAAGTCTTCTTTGCGAATCACACCTTTAATCGAGCCATATTCATCCACAACAATTCCCATCGCTTCATGCTTTTGTAAAAAGCGGTGAAGCAGTGAACGGGCGAGCAAGGTTTCAGGAACATAGTAGGGTTTTTTCAAGAGCTTTGTCAGATCGCTCCCTTTTTCAATAGTTGTACGCTCTTTAAAATAGTCTTCGGCACTCAGTAGCCCAAGCATGTTTTGAAGATCATTTTTGTAAACTGGGATAAGTGTTCGTCCTTTTTCCTTGAAGTAGTAGGTGAGTTTTGAAAGAGGGTCGCTAATATTGTAGGCTAAAATTTCTTCGCGCGGACGCATATGTTCTTTGACGGTGCGATTACCCAAGGAAAGGTAGCCTTGAATCCATTCGGCTTCGTCTTGGTGAAGGATACCGCTTTTTTTTGAACTCTCGAGTAAATAGCGCATCTCTTCTTTTGTTGTCTGGGGATTTTGCTTCAGGAAGAAAAATAAGGTGCGAGAGATGTAAGTCGTCACTGTTGTAATGAAGTGACGCAGTGGACCTAAGAGTTTTTCGAGAAGCGCAATAAAGGGCACCACGCGGTAGGCTATCTTGCTGTTATAAGGAAGTGCAAGTGTCTTAGGCAAAATATCACCAAATAGGAGTGTGATCCCAAAAGGAATACCAACTTTTAAACCCCAGCCTGAAAAGGCGCCAAAATAATTAGCGGCCGTATTTTGAATCATAATATTGACACAAACTTCACAAAAAAGGAGTGTGACAAGTAGATCTCTTGGGCGTGCAAGCATACTTGAGATCAGCTGTTGGCGTTTGTTCTCTCCTTGTTTATAGAGTTTGAGCTGTGGCGAGGAGAGTGAGAAGAGAGCGATTTGAGAAAAAGAGAGGAATCCCGAGGCAAACGTGAATAGAAATAGCAATGTGATGCTCATCTAAAATAGACCTTCCTTTGCCCTTCTGGGACAAGACCTAATTCGCGCATCAATACTAGAGCGATCCACTCAGGGTCTTCCTGGCTTGTAATTTGCTGTTTCAAATTTTCGCGAGAAAGTTGGGCTTCTAAAAGTGTTCTACTCAATTCTTCTTGCTTGGCAATCAAACTTTGCTGTTCACGGTTTCTCTGCAGTATTGCCTGATCATAGACAAAAAGTGCAATTAGGATAAATAGAATCGTCCACCAGGAACGAACAATCAATTGGTCAAACAGCCTAGAGCGAACCTTCATACCCGTGGAACGGTAATACCGCGTTGTTTGTTGTACTTTCCACCACGATCTGCATAGGAAACAGCACACTCATTGGCTGCTTCAAAAAAGATTACCTGCGCAATTCCTTCATTTGCATAGACTTTTGCTGGAAGAGGCGTTGTGTTTGAAATTTCAATTGTAACATGTCCCTCCCACTCCGGTTCAAAAGGTGTGACATTTACGATAATTCCACAACGTGCGTATGTTGACTTGCCTAGGCAGATAGTCAAAATATTGCGAGGGATACGGAAATATTCAATACTGCGAGCTAAAGCAAAGGAATTGGGAGGGATAATGCACTCTTTTCCCGTAATGTCGACAAATGAATCTTCCGTAAAACACTTAGGGTCGACTATTGAGCTGTATACATTAGTGAAAACTTTGAATTCATCACTGAGGCGCAGGTCATAGCCGTAACTAGAAAGCCCGTAACTAACAAGCTTATTACCATCGGCATCTTGCTTGACTTGATCAGCAATAAACGGCTCAATCATTCCATGTTCTTCGGCCATCTGCTTAATCCAACGATCTTCTTTCATTTTTCACTCCTTCCCACGTTTTTCTGAGGCTTCCTTTTTCAGGTTGCTAATTTTCCACATGAATCATTATTCTTGCAACTTATGGATGAAAATTATGTCGAGTCTACGCTAGCCAAGGAGGATCCAACCTTCGAGGTTCCTCTGCGCCCTCAATCTTTGGATGATTTTGAAGGGCAAGAAGAGGTGCGTGAACGGCTAGAGGTGCTTATTGGCGCTGCTCAACATCGAGGCGAGCCACTCGGACACTGTCTTTTTTCAGGACCTCCTGGTCTTGGAAAGACAACACTAGCCAATATTTTGGCTAAAGCAATGAACTGTTCGATTGTCATTACCTCAGGGCCAATGCTTGAAAAGCCTGCTGACCTTGCAGGAATTTTAACCAACCTGCAAGAGGGCGATATCCTCTTCATCGATGAAATTCATCGAATGAATCGCGTGCTCGAAGAGTATCTCTACCCTGCAATGGAAGATTTCATGCTCGATCTCATGATTGATAGTGGACCTAATGCTCGCTCAGTTCAGGTCAAACTCAATCACTTTACACTAGTTGGAGCAACAACACGATCAGGATTAATTACAGCGCCAATGCGCTCGAGATTTGCATTTACCTGTCGTCTTAACTATTACGAGCCAAAAGTTTTAGAAAAAATTCTAAATCGCTCAAGCACAATTCTAAAGCTTTCAATTGATGACTCTGGAGTAGCTGAGATTGCCAAACGTTCACGCGGCACACCACGCATAGCCAACAATCTACTGCGATGGGTGCGAGATTTTGCCCAGATGCGTAGCGGAAGTGAGGTAAATCAGAAAGTTGCACATCAAGCGTTAGAGATGCTAGCTATTGACCATAAGGGTCTTGATGAGGTGGATAAAAAGATTTTAGATGTGATCATCGATCACTACAGTGGTGGCCCAGTAGGACTCAATACCCTAGCTGTTGCTGTAGGAGAGATGGGACAGACAATCGAGGAGGTGTATGAACCTTTTCTGATTTTACAAGGATTTATCAAACGGACGCCACGTGGGCGAGTCGCAACGCCCTTGGCTTACCAACATTTGAAAAAGAAGAAAGAAACTCTATTTTAAGGAAAGAATTATGAAAGTAAAAACAGTCATTGCAATGGGACTTCTAATGGTCTGCTCATCGCTCCCAGCTGCACGGATGCATGGTCCCTCGCAAAGAGGTGAGGCACTTATGCCTGAAGGTCCAAAAATCAGACTACTCCTTGCTAAGGGAGTTCCTTCAGCACTTCTTGAGGCGAAGGGGAGCTACTGCGTTATTCGCAAAGAGACAGGCGCAATGATTAGCAATGGGTCAGTTGGAAAACGGTATGTTGTTCACGCCATTGAAGAGGGATTGCGTTGGGGTGAAGAGTATCCAGGCATTTCACACTTTATTGTCGTACCAACAAATAAGCAGACCGTCTTTTACGTTGATGGCTTTCAGTATAAAGGGGCAATTGCTGTCTACCAAGATCAAAATCGACATATCACACTTGTTAATGAGCTAACAATTGAAGATTACTTGCGCTCTACACTTGCTTTGAAATTTGATCATCAGATGAGTGATGAAGCGATGGCAGCTATCACAATAGGTGCTCGTACAGAAGCGTATGCACAAGCGCTGGCAGGCCGGTCAGCTGGTGCGGCGTGGGATCTGAAAGCTAAAGAGGTGGGTTACTATGGCAATGGTGTAGCCTTTCAGACAAATGGTGTCGAGCAAAGTGTTGAGAACACACGCTTTATGGTTGTTGAGTCAGCTCCAGGTCAACCATTACAGCAAGTGCGTTTGCTGCGCTCTAAAGTGGAAGAATTGGCAAATGCTGGGCAGGATGCAAAACGCATTTTGCAAAGTTATTTTCCGCATAGCCATCTCGGTGTGACAACAGATCCTAGTGTTCGATAGCTAGTAGTGCTGAGTAGGGTTTTAGGGAGTAGTGATCTTTTTTGATTGCTACTCCTTTTTTATGGAAAGTACCATCGGCTGTATCTACAATCAATCGTTTTTGCGAGAGCTGGATTTTGCGGCTTTCAAAATGGGCGTTATAAGCGATGTAGAACTTGCCATACTTATAAGCGACAAAACGACTTTTTTCCCCCCAATCTACTTGATCCCATTGCACTTCGTTTTCCTTGAAAAAAGTAGAGCGTCTGAATTCAGGATTACTCTGTCTGAAATGAATAAGCTCACTGCAAAATTTAAAAAACATCTGTTTTTTGTCTAAAGTATCCCATTGAAACCAATTGAGTCGATTATCCTCTTGCCAAGTATTATTGTTCCCATTTTTAGCGTGCCCATACTCATCACCCATATTCAGCATTGGAATTCCTGGCGAGAGAAAAAGTACAAGAAGAAAATTACGCATTTGCCGTTCTCTCAGAGCATTAATTTGGGGGTTGTCAGTCGGCCCTTCAATGCCACAATTCCAGCTATCCTGGCTATTGTTATCATAGGAGACAAGATCAGCTAAACTATAGCCATCATGGCAAGTGATAAAATTGATGCTATTACACGGCGAGTCATAAAGGTCTTGTGAGCCACAGATACGCGTAGCAAAAGCCCCAGCCTCACCATCAGTGCCTTTTATGAAGCGACGAATATGGTCTCTAAATTTTCCATTCCACTCTTGCCAACGTGAGGGAAATTGGCCAACATGATAGAGCCCACCACAGTCCCATGGCTCAGCAATTAATTTGGTGTCAGCTAACACTGGATCTCTGCTTATCGCTTCAATCATCGAGGCTTTTTCAAGTGGTTCTCCATTCATTCCACGATAGAAAACTGAAGCTAAATCAAAGCGAAAACCATCGATGTGCATCTCTTGAACCCAATAACGCAAACTTTTACAAATAAACTCTTGAGTGACAGGATGATTTGTGTTGAATGTATTGCCGCAACCAGAGAAATTTTGATAGTCTCCTTCAGGAGTCATTATATAGTAGGTTGAGTTGCCAAAGCCCTTAAAGGAGAGATGAGGGCCATTTTGATCCCCCTCTCCAGTGTGGTTGTAAACGACATCTAAAATGATCTCAATGCCATTTTCATGAAGAGCTTTGACCAGTTGTTTAAATGCCTTAATCTCTCCGTAACGCCGCATAGGTGAAAAAAAATTGATAGGGGAGTAACCCCAGTAATTATCAAGAGCGAGCTCATCAAATTCATAGATGGGAAGCAATTCCACTGCATTGATCCCTAATGTCTTAAGGTAGGGGATTTTTTCGATTACCCCTAAGTAGGTGCCTGGCTCTTTCACGCCGCTTGAAGGATCCTGAGTAAATCCACGCACGTGCATTTCATAAATCACTAAATCGTGGAGGGGGAGCTTCAGTGGTTTGTCACCTTGCCAATCAAAGTTTTGATCGGGTAGGGGAATTCCAAAGTGGAATTCACTCTTCTCTCGCCACTGCTTTGAGCTTGCGATCTGTTTACAGTACGGATCCAGATAAAGTCGCTTTTTCACTTGATAGCAATAAAGAGTTTGATCTGGTAGCTCTGGAAGGCAAAGGTGCCAACTTTTCCCTGTTTGTTCCATTTTGAGTTTATAAACTGGCTTATTAGGTGTATGAAGACAGAGCGTTACAGGGTGTTCAGAAAATACCGCAAAATTTATTCCTTCCAGCTGTTGAGTCACTCCGAATGGAGTCGGTAGACCAGGCTTTATCTGTAAATTCATATTTTTTTCTTATCACGAAAAATACAAATTGTAAAAACAATTGACTAGAACCGGTAACTTTCAAAGAGTTGTCCGAGGGGAGAGTAGATGGAAAGATATATTAATAGTCGAAAAAAGAAGCTCTATGCTATACCTGCTTGCATTAATCTTGATTGAGAGGAAGGTTTGTTATGTCACTGGAAAATGCTAAAGAAAATTTAAAAGAGTTTGGAAAGGAGCTTGGTCTAGAAGGGCTTCAGTATGATGAGAATAATACTTGTATCTTGGGAATTGACGATGAATTCTCAATGCATTTGACCTACGAGCCAAATTCAGACCGTTTATATGTCTATTCGCCACTCATTGATGGCTTACCAAAAAATGATCCAGTTCGCCTCAAGCTTTATGAAAAACTACTTGAAGGTTCAATGCTAGGTGGCCAAATGGCTGGTGGTGGCGTTGGTGTTGCTGTAAAAGAGGAGCTCATCTTGCTCCATTGCGTGATTGACATGGCTTATGCAGTTCCTTCTCTGCTCCGCGCCTTTGCACCACTTTATGTAGAAACTGTTGAAAAATGGCGTACCGTTTGCCGCGATATCTGCGAAGGACGCGAGCCGACAGTTGACACCATGCCAACAGCGCCGACTCCTAATCAGCCGCCTCCAACTCCAGGCTCTGGAATTCGCGCTTAAATTCGAGAAATTTATCTCGGTACAATGCTTGATTCCAAGGGCGATCAGCCTCTTTGATAAAAGCATGACAAAACTGCTGCAGCTTTTTATGCTGAGGCAGTTTTTTTTGTAGCTGTTTTGCCTCATACATTGCTTCGTGAATCACGTGAGCTAGAACGACTTTAGGATGCCTTCCAAAGATAAAGTTGAGAAAATGCGGCTTTGCATGGATCAATTCCTCTCCCTTATTAAAGAGTTCTCGCAGCTGATTTAGGGGATCTATTGCGTGAACCTGAGCCTCAGAGAGCGTTTCTTCCTCATCAAACTGATCAAGCTGTTGTAGTTGCTCTTCAAATTCCGCTTTTTTCTCAATTTGCACCGCCAAAAGCTTTTTGAGTTTTTCAGCCTCTTTCTGACGATAACTCATATAGCGGTGCATGTTTTCTTGGTTAGCTGCGATCTCTTTTTTTAGAGCCTCTAATTTTTGGTAACAATTTTCCCGTTTCTCTTTCATTTTTTCATCCCATTACCTATTCTTGGAACAAAGATAGCAAATCTGAGGTTTTATTTATGATCATTGTTGAAATTGCCGGATTTTTAGGTGCAGATGCGGAAGAGCGCTTCACTGCAAATGGAAAGCGCGTTGTCTCTCTTCGTGTCGCAACACGTGTGAGACAAGGTGGACAGGATGACACAGTTTGGTGGCGCGTGAATATCTGGGGCGACCGTTATGACAAAATGTTGCCTTACTTGAAAAAGGGGAGTTCAGTCATCGTAATCGGAGATATGGCTAAACCCGATGTCTACACTGCTAAAGATGGCAGCACACAAGTTTCGATGACAATCAACGCTGAAATCATCAAGTTTAGCCCCTTTGGCAAACCAGATCGTGATCAGAAACCAGCTTCACCTTCGAACCAGCAACCTGCAATGGCCGGAGCTGCAAGTGAAGAAATGGCTTCTTACGGTTCACTTGATCAAGGCTCAACTGGAGATGATTTACCCTTCTAATGTTTTCATCGACGCCCCAATTAAAACTACGTAAGCAATCAGATCTACTTGTTGTTCCTTTCTGGGAGGGAAGCAAGAAGCCTGAACCGGCAGCTCCACTAGAGTCATTACAACTCAAAAGTGCGCTTGATTCAGGAGATTTTCATGGTAAGCATGGTGAGACGACGTTGCTCTATTCTAAGAGTAGTAAAGAGCAGCGCGTCCTATTACTTGGGCTCGGTAAAAAAGAAAAAGTCGCAGTTGAGAATCTACGTCTTGCTCATGCTGAAGTTGTTAAACTTTGTCAAAAAATGCAGTTAACAAAAGTCAGCCTTGTCGTTCCCGACATTGCAGACCTGCCAAAATTGACAGTGAGCGAGTGTTTGACTGGTATTTGTGAAGGGATTTTGCTCACCAACTACCAGTGGAAGCAGAGTGCAAAACCAAAGAAAAAGTTGCTGCAACATGTCCAATTGATAGGAGTTTCTCCTAAAGAGATGAGCGTTGTAAAAGAGACTGAACTCATTGCAGAAGGCGTCTATTTTACACGCGATTTAATCAATGGCGATGCGCACACAGTTACACCAGCCTACCTTGTTAAAACAGCAGAAAATATCGCTAAGCAATTTCCAGCAGTCAAAGCGACAATCTTTGACAAAAAGCGTATTGCAAAAGAGCAAATGGGATTGCTCCAAGCAGTTGCTGCGGGAGGTCCACACGATCCAGCCTTTATTATTCTCAAATATGAGGGTCAACCACAATCCAAAGATCACACCGTTGTTGTTGGAAAAGGTGTAACATACGATACAGGCGGCCTCGATTTGAAGACAGCTGCTGGAATGTTGACCATGCGCGACGACATGTCAGGCGCAGCAACAGCTTTAGGCACGGTCGCAACGGCAGCCTCTCTAAAGCTCAAAATTAATGTCACAGCAGTTGTTCCAACAACTGAAAATGCCATTGACGCGCATAGCTTTAAGCCAGGCGACGTCTACACATCACTTAGTGGGACAACTGTTGAGATTGGCAATACCGATGCTGAAGGGCGTTTGATCTTAGCCGATGCATTAACCTACTCCGTTAAAAAATTGGCCCCAACTCGCATCATTGACTTTGCTACCTTAACCGGCGCAATGGTTGTCGCACTCGGCTATGACCTTGCGGGCCTTTTCTCTAACAATGACAAATTGGCAAAAGAACTGTTAGTAGCCTCCGAAAAATGTGCTGAGCCACTTTGGCGCTTTCCACTCCATGCCCCCTACAAAAAACAGCTCGAATCAGATATTGCAGACCTCTGTAATATCGGTGGACGTGCTGGAGGATCAATCGTAGCAGCCCTATTTTTAGAGCATTTCCTCACAAAATCAGTGCCATGGGCGCACATCGATCTTTCTACAGCCTTCCAAAACAAAGCCTCAGGCTACTGGCCCAAGAATGGCGTTGGGTTTGGAGTCCGTTTAATGATTGATTTTCTAAGATCTTTACCCTCAGCCACTTAACAAGATCTCCTCCTGCCCGAGACAAAGAAATATTTTTTTTTGCTAAAGTCTCTCGGTTAAATTGCCGATAGAACGATTAGGCTATTGCTATAATTAAATGATAGGAGGCAAGCCCATGTTAAGACGCCAACGAAGAAGAGCATCTGCGTCTTCTAGTAAACGTCCTGCGGCTAAGCGTAAACCAGCTAAGAAAACAGCTGCTAAGCGTAAACCGGCTCGTAAGACAACTGCTAGAAAAACAACTGCTCGCAGAAAAGCTGCTCCTAAGCGTAAAGCGGCTCCTAAACGTAAGACAGCTACAAAGCGTAAAGCAGCTCCTAAACGTAAGACAGCTACTAAGCGTAAAGTTACAAAGCGTAAAGCAGCTCCTAAACGTAAGACAGCTACTAAGCGTAAAGTTACAAAGCGTAAAGCAGCTCCTAAACGTAAAGCAGCTACTAAGCGTAAAGTTACAAAGCGTAAAGCAGCTCCTAAACGTAAGACAGCTACTAAGCGTAAAGTTACCAAGCGTAGCGGCTCCTAAACGTAAAGCAGCTACTAAGCGTAAAGTTACAAAGCGTAAAGCAGCTCCTAAACGTAAGACAGCTACAAAGCGTAAAGCAGCTCCTAAACGTAAGACAGCTACAAAGCGTAAAGCAGCTCCTAAACGCAAAGCAGCTACTAAGCGTAAAGTTACAAAGCGTAAAGCAGCTCCTAAACGCAAAGCAGCTCCTAAGCGCGGTAAGAGAAAAGCAGTAAAAGCTTCTTCTCCTGCTCGCCGTCGTCGCAAATCTAGCTGTTCAGCTAGAAAGTGCTCGATGCATGCTGCTCCAAAAAAAAGAGCTTCAAGACGTCAACAGAAGCAAAATGCTTCGCACACAGTGCAAAACTGGCGTCGTAATGTCATGAGAGTTTACGGTAAACAAGCTGTTTGCTAACTCGACTTTCTGACATTCATTAAGCGTGTCAGTGGCAGAAAGGTTCTCTTTCTGCCACTTTTTTTTGCCCAATATCATCTAAACGACTATTCTATCCCCATGAAAACAGACTCTCTGGGGCAATTCCGTAAAAATATTGAGAACTACTCAATTCGCCTCATTATTGCTGCCGATGATGCTGAACGTGAAGAGGGAATTCAAGCTGCTCTTACAGGTCCCCCAGTTGTTCTAACAGCAATGAATTTCAATGAATTTTCTCAAGAAGTTGAAACTCTCCCTTTTTTATCAAAAAAACGGCATGTGTTACTCAAGTATCTTGAAGATCTTAAAAAAGATGAGATCGAGAAAGTCCTTACATACGTCAAAAATCCAAATCCCCATGTAATCCTGACGCTTTCAGCTAGGGCGCTCACTGGTAAATTGCTCAAAGTGGTAGATGAGTGTGGCACGATCTATCATCTGCCAACAGAGAAGCCGTGGGAGCGTGAGAGGCGGCTTGCTGACACACTATCACATGAAGCAGCAGCTCAAGGGGTTGTCTTGCCTCTTCCTATAGCAACTGAGTTTGTTAAGGCTTTTGGAACAGACAAGAGTCTGCTCAAACAAGAGCTGTCAAAGCTTATCTGCTATGTAGGTGAACGGAAGGCAGTCACTGCGGAGGATATTCGCGCAATTTCGGTGCCGATGCCTCAGGAGACGCTTTGGCAACTTGGTGAAGCTCTTTTCTCCTCAAATTTTCCACTTGCTCATAGCACGTTACTAGGGTTGCTTCAGGAGGGGATTGTTATTTTCCCTATCCTCAGTAGTCTACGTTCGCAAAGTGAGACGGCGTTGCGAACTTTGCAGGCTCATCAAAGAGGAGGCAATGGCGCTGTACAAAAAGAGTTTCCCTATCTGAAAGGGAGGCTATTGGATAAAAAAATGAACCTCTATAACCGTTTTGGTCAGGCGAAACTGCAAAAAACGTTGCATCAGATTTTCTTAGCTGAGCTTGAAGCACGCAATAGCGCGTTACCACCAGAATGGATTTTAGAAAAACTCTTGGTTAAACTGACATGACTCTCTATCTCTTCCCTAATTTACTCGGTGCTGAAGCCGACCCAGCCCTTTATCTGCCAGCTGGCATGGATCAGGCAATGGCAGAAATCGATGGGCTGATTGCCGAAAGCGAAGGGGGAGGGCGCCGTTTTCTCAAACGGTTTAAGACCAAAAAAAGAGCTCACGAGATGCCAATTGCCCTGATGCAAGAAAAGGCAGAGTTTCTTCTCCGTCCGGTCAAAGCAGGGGGAGAGACTTGGGGAGTGGTTTCGGATGCGGGACTGCCCTGTTTAGCAGATCCAGGGGCAAAGCTCGTGCACAATGCAAGGCGTTTAAATTTGCCGATTAAGACATTTTCTGGTCCTTCATCAATCACAATGGCGCTGATGCTTTCGGGCTTGCCAGGGCAACGTTTCTGTTTTTGGGGATACATCTCCAAAGAACCAAAGCAACGCGAGTTGGAGCTGCGTATGCTCGAAACTAGAGCGATCGAGGAGAAGAGTACACAGATTTTCATCGAAGCACCCTATCGCAATCAGCATACCTTAAAAAGCTGTCTAGCCACCCTCAAACCTCAAACACTGCTCTGTGTTGCTAGTGAGTTGACTCTTCCAGACGAGAGAATTGAGACAACCACAATCCAACTCTGGCGCAAAATTGAGCCTTTTCTAAAGAAAAAGCCCGCTATTTTCCTCATTAGTTGCTCACAGGTATAATACTAATAATCAGCAATATCCAATATTTCGAACACGAAAAGTGAGTAAATGTTAACACAAAAAGTGAGTAAACATACGGTTTAGCCTAATAAAATAGTGGCACATCTCTTGCTTCATCAGTCTTGAACTGAGGGAGCAAGATGGTTAATCCTACTAGGCAAGGGGATGGATTTTGGAGTGAATCACCACAGCCAACTCGGAAAAGTCCGGAGGTTGTTAAGACTGACACCCTTGCGCAATCCGTGCTTAAAGCAGAGCAAGCAGCGGCTCTTGAACCTAATCAAGAAGCTAGGTTCAAAAGTAACTACGAGTTCATCTTGAATCACACAGATCTAGATCATGTGGATGTTCAAGATGGTAGATTGGTTGACGGGGTAGGAAGCGAGGAGGGCAAGGCGCTCATTACGCAGACCTATCGCCAAGCATGGGGCAAGCTGATCGATGCAGATCATGGGTATGGAATCAAAGAGAATGCCCTGTACAAACTTGACAAACTACGCGCCCACATTGGTCAACATTTCCCAGAGCTACTCACTCACGTTACGTTGAAGCCTGCAGGTAAAAATCCGACTCCAGAGTTACAAAAGCAGCAGCGTGCAAGGCGTGTTGAGATCGATCTCAAAGTCAGGGAAGTGCGGCAAAAAAACTTGAAGCTTGTCCCATTATCTGAAGCAGAATCTGGTGTGAATCCTACAAAATTTGCTTTCGTTGGAGGTGAAAAAGTAGCGGTTGACAAGAGTGAAAAAGATCTGAGCTATGGATCTTTTGTTGCAGTATCTGCTTTTGGCCTTAAAAAGGAAGACATTGCTAAACTTGCTGGTTTTAATGAATCGCTTGCTTCTGAGCTCTCTTTGGCTTTGGGAAGTAAATTACCAGTTCCTCTTGCTGTCAAAGAAGGGCAAGAGACGGTGCATGCGTTTGCAGAAGAAACACGTAGTCTAAAAACGGCACAGATACTTGACACTGGGATTTTAGATAGAATGCCTCAGGTTGCGTCTCAACGGTTTGTTTTTCTTCAAATTCTTACAAGGAATACAGATTGTCATAGGGGCAATATTTTGTTGTCCAAAAGCAATGAGCCGATTGGAATTGATTTTGGACGCGCACTTTTTCCCGATCCAAACAACGTGCATGCGCAATTGCGCGGTGCCTATTTTAAATTTTCTTGCTTAGATCAACCAGTGAATGCTGAAGATCAAGCATTTTTTACTTCTTTGGATGTTGAAAAGGTGATCAGTGGATTAAGCGAAACATTGAAAGCACAGCATGTTGAGCTGGCTAATCATCCGCAAATTGGTCCGATTATTGGACAAGAGTTGAACTTGCTTAAAGCACGTCTGATTATGGTTCAAGAGGCCATGAAATTGGGCTGCACACAACGTGAGCTTTTAGCATTAGATCTTCCGCCCCTTTCTAAGGGAGAATATCAACAAATCAAAAGCAATGTTGATCCAAACGGTGGCTACATGGGATGGCGATGGGCAGCACGCGATGTGATGCGAGAAAAAGGATTTATGAAGGCGTGGAAAATGTGTGTCTCTGAAAGTCCATGGCATAATAACCCTCAATTTGATGCAGAGCAATTTCGAGAAGTTGTACATAATCAATTAGAAGCAATACAAAAAAGTGAAACTCCAATTTACGGAGAGCGAGAAAAAGAAGTCTATAGGGCTGCCAAACTCGATATCAGTTAGATGATGCGCTCAGCTACGGTGTCGTAAAAAAGACGCCCTTTTTCTGTCAGTTTCAAGTGCTCCTGAGAGTAATCCAAAAATCCTTCTGCAATAAGTTCTGAAAAGTTTTCTGGAGATGTTTTGACCCCTTTTAAAAGACGCAGGGCAATGGCAATATGCTCATTTTCTGCTTGTTGTGGACTCAATTTCTCTGAAAAATCGGTTGGGGTCTTGCCGTCAGCAAGTAATTTGGAGTAGCGATTGAGATTGGCGATGTTGCGAAAACGACTCTTATTCCAGAAACTGAAAGCTGAGGGGCCAAGACCTAGAAATGGACGGCCAGTCCAGTAGCCACTATTATGCTGAGACTCAAAGCCTGGTTTGGCAAAAGAGGCGATCTCATAGCGCGCAAATCCATTCTCTTCAAGTATATGTATGCCGTGCTGCAACATTTGTAAGCTGATGTCATCAGTTGGAAGGTGAGGAGTGAGTGTTTTTTGTTTTTTATAAAAGGCGGTATGAGGCTCAAAAGTGAGATTGTAAAAGGAGAGGTGAGTAATGGGAAGCTTGATGGCTTGTTGTAGGCTTTTGGTCCACTGGTCGAGGGTTTGGTGGGGAAGGTCATACATGAGGTCGATTGAGATATTCTCGATCCCTTGAGCATGCACGTTTTCAATCGCTTGGATCGCCTCAGACTTTTGGTGTGTGCGTGTAAGAATGGTTAGAAGCTGGTCATCAAAACTTTGGACGCCAAGGCTGATGCGATTGATGCCACAAGGTTTGAAGTGGTGGAGCGATTCGGGGTTGGCCTCAAGGGTGATTTCAATTGTGGGGTCATAGTCGATCCAGCTGAGAATTTCAGCAATGGTCTCGTAGCCAAGTAGTGTTGGTGTACCTCCTCCAAAGTAGATAGTGCGGGGTTTATAGCCAGGGTTGCGCAGTTGCCACTCTTTTTTAAGGGCGGCTAGATATTGTTTCTTGTGGCGCTCTTGGTCAGGGATGACGTAGAAGTGGCAGTAGTCACACTTGCGAGTACAAAAGGGGACATGGATGTAGAGGGAATAATCGGCTACCACTCAGTAGCATCAGGATCGATGATACCGCCACGTTTCCATCGGTTGCGGTCACTGAAAGGATCATCTTCATCACGTTCAGTCTCATCATTTGAGGTCTCTTCATCACGCGTCGCACCTTCGGTAGCATCGGTATCCATGGTCTCTGTATCCATCTCGAAACTGGTGGTGGAGCTTTCGGTTGAAGATTCATTGGAATCGACTTCGGACATGCTGGGTGTATCGGGATAGACAGTTTTTGAAGGACTACGCTTTGGCATGGTATACTCTTCGAGCTCGCCGCTCTCTTTGAGAAATTGGAGGCGCTCTCTCTCTTCGCCAATGCGATTTTGGAGATGGGAGATCTCATCTTGGTGACGTTCAAGCTCTTTTTTGGGCACTAGCCCGAGCTTCATCCACTGTTGAAGATCGTTGAGTTCTGTTTCGAGTTTTTTTAAGCGTTCACTTTTCATGTAGGTCATCCTGATAAATTAGGCTGAAGATTTATCCCTTTTCAGCATTTTTTTCAACCCAGAAAGTACAGGCTCTGTTTTTTTTGTAAACAAAAAAGTTGAGAAGAGGAAGGCGATCTCTCCAATTAGGTAGCCGTAGTAGAGTTTTTCCCCTCCATTTCCAAAGCCGTAACTGTGAAGGCCTGTCCCCAAAATGTAGTTCACTCCATACCAAGTGAAGGTGATGGCCATAAGGCCAATAATGGCGCCGACAGCAAGTGTGCGAGGCCCGATTTTTTTGAATCGATAGGCATGGATCCAAATGAGATAGACGCCGCTAGAGATAAAAGCCCATGCCTCTTTTGGATCCCAATCCCAAAAACGTCCCCAGCTCTGTTGAGCCCATACACCACCTAAAATAGTGCCGGTGATTAAAAGGGCTGTGCCGATATAGAGGGTTTGAAGCAGTGGCTTTGTGAGTTTAGGCTCTGGCTTGACGAGATAGATGTGCGCCAAGATGCCGGCTAAAAAAAAGATGCCGTAACTTCCGACAACAAGTAGGACGTGAATAAGCAGCCAGTAGGAGGAGTCGAGGACAGCAGCGACATTTTCAAAGGCGTGATGGGGAGGTAAAAAGAGAAGGAGCGCTGTTGCTGAGAGTGAAGCGCTGAAAAGAAGTGTCCGTTTTTTAACAAAGGCGAGGCTGGCTAAAACGGTAATCCAGGGAACATAGAGGATTGTTTCACTCATATTGCTCACTGGTGGGCGCTTTAAAATGTAGATACGCATGAAGAGCAAGAAGGTGTGCAGAGCAAAGGCAATAAAAAAAAGTGTGCGATTGCGAGAGAAGAGAAAAAAGAGGGTCGCGGTGAGATAGAGAGTGAAAAGAATCCATGAAAAAGGGATGTGGTAGCAATAATATTCCCATTTTAGCTGGTTGAGTGTGGGATAGCGTAGGGTGCGATGCATTGTTTTTTGATAGGCAGCCCCCTCAAGTGAGCGATAGCCTTCGATCAGTGCGCTCTGATCTCCAGTCCGAAGCCTTGAGTAGATCTCATCTGAATAGAGGGTTTGATTCTGGGAGGGAAGCTCTGCAAGGGGAATCCACTCTCCCTCTCTTGTTGGAACGGTGTTGAGGGTTTCGAGCTCTCCATTGACTGTTCCAGCTGGTCGAATACGGCCATCGGATAGGACGGGTGTGAGGTGAGTCGAGACAAGTAAAAACAGAAGTAGAAGGTTAGACATAAACTTTCCTCAAGTAGAGAAGGAGCATTCCAATGGCTAGAATGACACCTCCGGGATAGGTTAACCAATATTTTCCAGGATCGCGATTAACGACGATCTGTGCGCGCTTTGCACCGAACGGACGTGAAGCAAGTGTGGCCAAGTAGAGTCGGTAGCCCTCGCGGGTTTCATGGACGTGATTCATGCTGATGCTCTGCTCTTTTCCATCAACCCATAGATCACCTTCAAAACTCAGCGGTTGCTCAGATTGGGGATAGTTGATTTGGCGCGCTTCTCTAAGACGAATTGTGGAAGGAATCTGCTTACTTTGGGGTTGAAAGCGAAAGAGATATTCTCCTTCAAGTGCTGGCCATTTGAGTTGGGTCTCATGCCTATCGTAACCGAGCGTCACAATTTCACTGCGCTGACCTTGCTTGACAAGTAGGCATATGCAGGGGGCTATTTCTTCTTTTTTGCGAGGAGCTGTTACAATATGAAAGCTGTGTGATAAAGGGGCAATGAGGTCGATATCAGATAGGGAGGGAGGAAGCTCTGCAATCCAACCATAGCCTCCAAATCCTTTATCAAAGATCAGAAGCAAATCTTCAGAAAGGGGAGTTGTACTCTCTTTTGTAATTAGGTAGTGCTTCTGCTTAGCAGTCTGAACCAAAGCGATGGCATGGTCGCTCAGTTGCTCTGCAACTTCTCTGATGCGGTCTGTTTTCAGTGCTGCAATGGTGTAGTCGGGGGTTTTCAAAGAGATGGGAAGGGCTCCTTGATTCCACTCATAAACGGGAAGAGGTGGAAAGCCGAGGAGATGCGCGTAATCGTCTTTGATCCACCCTTCGACTTTTTGCTCGGCATGTGGAGTCCAATCAATTAGAGAGATCTCAAGGTCTTCAAAGGGAGAGGACTGTTGACCCATTTTTTTTGGGTCGAGAGTGAGAAGTGCGCTTTTTTCACGACTTTCGACAAGTAGGGCATAGGTGTGCGGCAGCTGGACACGGTTACTTGCTGTTCCTTCTGTCAGGACGAGCGTTCCTTGCAAACCAAAATGGCTCTTAACAAGAGCGCCACCAAGCAGCATTAAGAGTCCTATATGAGTGATGATGAAGGGAATATGCTTTTTCTTGAAGGGATAGCGGCGCAGTGTTGCAAAAAGGATATTGATGAAGTAGAGCCATAAAAGCGAGATAAAGACGGGATTATTGTAGGTCCAATGGGCAGCAAACAGGTGTGAATCACTCCACGATTCTAAAAAAGTGCCGGCAATCACAAACAGAAGAGTTGCAATGATCAATGAGATGGCAAAATAAACGCTGCCTAGAAAATGGATCAAAAGCATGGAATATCTTCAATGAGTTCAAAGCTAGCAGCAAATCGTTGTAGGGCATCTTGATGCTCTTCAACAGATCCAGTCGCTTTGATGGTGAAATCGGCGCCCATCTGTTCATAGTAGGCTTTCTCTTCAGGTTCTTGAGAGAGAAAGGTTAGGCGTTGAAATAGCTCAGAGTCGAGTTGCATTGCCCAGGCCATTGTCTTGTCTCCTTCTAAAAAGAGCCCCGCAAATCCATGGCGAGAAAGCGGTGTAACAAGTGCCTGCCCAATTTGTCTCTGCCATCTCTCCACTTGCAATTGAGGAGCAACTCTCTGATTTGGAAAGGAGTGAACTGTGACTTTCACTTCATCACCGATCAGAAAGGTTGCATTGGGTTTTGTAGTGTCGACAAGAGACTCGGTTGCTGTTGGATGGATCTGAATCCAATCAACGGGCACTTTTGCGCGGTAAACAGGTCTTCTAACTGTCTGTGGGCCAGTCTCTTCACGTCCTTGAATCGTGACCCATGTGAAAGGTGGGACTTTGTCGGGGCATTTTTTGCATGCTCCAAGCAGACATAAAAGGAGCAAAAGATAGCGCATTGGTATGTATCCTGCTTTGATTAGGTGAGTCATTATAGATGAGGTTGCATTGTCGTCACACCCTTTTTCACACGATCCGAAGATGTTGGAATCAATGCATCGACAATATGTGAAAGATCCTAAGAGCATTGATGCCTCCTGGCGCTATTTTTTCGAAGGGATGAATCTTGTTCAAGAGGGTACTGGTCAAGATCTGCGGATTTTTCATCTGATCGATGGTTATCGTCGCTTTGGACATCTTAAAGCGACAAATAATCCCATTGCCATCTCGCAGCACTTAGAACCTCCAGAGCTCTCTCTTGAGCGTTTTGGATTTAAACAGAGTGATTTGCAAAAGAGTTTTCCTGCTTTTGGAAAAACAGCGACCTTGGAATCGATCATCAAGCAGCTCGAAACCTATTATTGCGGCTCTTTTGCTGTGGAGTATATGGATTGTCACTACGAGCTGCAAAAATGGATTCAGGAGCGAGTTGAGAAAGAGCCTACGCCTTTAGAACTTGAGCTCAAGCAGCGGATTTTTCATCATCTCAATCGTGCTGAGGTTTTAGAGCTTTTTTTACACACCAAGTATGTTGGACAGAAACGATTTTCGTTGGAAGGTGCAGAGAGCTTGATTGCAGTTTTAGCTGAGTTGATCGAAGCGGGAAGCGTTCTTGGAGTAAATGAGATTGTCATGGGTATGGCCCACAGAGGTCGTCTCAATGTGCTGGCCAATATTTTGAAAAAGTCTTATGCGATGCTCTTTAGCGAGTTTGAAGATTTTGACGATCCTGATTGGACAGGTGGTGATGGAGATGTGAAGTACCACAAGGGGTATTCGTCAACAGTGAAGACGCAGCATGGTGAGATGCACATCAGCTTGGCTGCCAATCCAAGTCATCTAGAGTCGGTTGATTCTGTTGTTCAGGGGAAAGTTTTTGCCAAGCAGATTGCCAAAGCTGATGAAGAGAAAAAACAGACCATGGCGGTACTGGTGCATGGTGAAGCGGCGCTTGCAGGGCAGGGAATTGTCTATGAAATCTTGCAGATGAACCGGCTTCAAGGGTATGGCACAGGTGGAACGATTCATCTTGTCATCGACAACCAGATTGGTTTTACAACTGTCGCACGGGAATATCGTTCAACACGCTATTCAACTGACATTGCACGCACATTTGGTTGTCCCGTGTTTCATGTGAATGGAGAAGATCCAGAGGCGTGTGTACGTGCTGCAATGCTTGCCTTAGAAATTCGGCAAAAGTTTCACAGCGATGTCTTCATCAACATGCTTTGCTTCCGCAAATATGGACATAACGAGGGAGATGAACCCTCATTCACACAGCCTAAGCAGTACCAGATCATTCGAAGCAAAAAAAGTGTGCGAGAACACTATCACGATGTGCTTATCGAGCATGGAGCTTTGGAAAAAATAATGGCTGAAAAACTCGAAAAAGAATTTCAGGAGGAGTTGCATTATGCCCTTGAACAGATTCAACTCGATAAAAAACGTCAGCCCGATGAAGCCTTTTCAGGAGTATGGGAGGCTTACCACAAAACTTCCAAGGAAGAGATTTTAGCCTCCTCTAAAACAGGAGTTAGTGAAAAGACATTGCGAGAGATTGCCACATCCTTTTCGCAAATCCCAGATGGGTTTAATCTGCATCCTAAATTGAAGCGACTTGTGGAAGATCGCCTTAAACGACTTGATGGGAAAATTGATTGGGCATTAGCTGAGCATCTTGCATTTGGTTCACTTCTCAATGAGGGGGTCTGCGTGCGCCTTTCAGGCCAAGATAGTCAAAGAGGAACATTTACGCAGCGCCATGCCGTTTGGACTGATCAAAAAACAGCTGATCGTTACTATCCACTCTCAAATCTGAAAAAAGATCAGGGCCGTTTTGAGGTTTATAACTCCTCTCTCAGTGAATTTGGAGTTCTGGGCTTTGAGTTTGGCTATAGCTTGGCAGCGCCAGCAAGTCTTGTGATGTGGGAAGCGCAATTTGGAGATTTTGCCAATGGTGCGCAGGTGATTATGGACCAATATCTTGCTGGTTCAGCGCAAAAATGGAGTCGCTACTCAGGTTTGGTGCTCCTATTGCCACACGGCTATGAAGGTCAAGGATCAGAACACTCATCAGCACGCCTTGAGCGCTTTTTACAGCTCGCAGCTGAACAGAACATTCAAGTTGCCTATCCCTCAACCCCTGCGCAGTATTTCCATCTCTTGCGAAGACAAGTCCTACGGGAAATTCGCCTTCCACTTGTTGTCATGACACCCAAGGGATTGCTTCGCCATCCAGCTTGCACAAGTACCCTGGCAGAATTGAGTTCTGGAAGCTTCCAAGAGATCATCGATGAAGGGACAAAAAGTGCGAAACGTCTCTTGCTCTGTTCGGGGCGCATTTACTACGATCTGATTGAGAAAAAATCCAAAGATGTGGCGATTGTACGTATCGAGCAGCTCTATCCTCTCGCTCATTTAGAAGAGCTCGCCAAGAAATATGCACACGTCAAAGAGGTTTTTTGGGTGCAAGAAGAGCCACAGAACATGGGGGCCTGGAACTTTTTATACCCCGTTCTCCATGCGCTCTTTGGTCAGGTGAAATATGTTGGGCGGAAACGAAGTGCTGCAGTAGCAGGCTCTTCCCACAATGCTCACGACAAGGAACAAAAGCGAATCATAAACACGGCATTTGGTGATGAAAAAGAACATTGAAATTCCAGCAATGGGTGAATCGATCTCTGAAGGTGTTATCGGCACTTTTTTAAAAGAAGAGGGAGTTTATGTTTCAGAGAATGAAGAGATCATTGAGATTGAAACTGAAAAAGTAAATCAACCTCTTTATGCTCCGGCTTCTGGAACGGTTCATTGGAGCGTTAAGGAAGGGGATGCGCTTCCCATTGGCGCTGTGATCGGTCATATCGATACAGATGCTAAGGCTCCTGTTGAAGAAACCAAACCGGTTGAAGTCGAAACCCCTAAAGAAGCAAAGCCAATTGAAACAGTTCTACCAAAAGCATCTAAAGAAGGGATTCGTCAGTTTTCTCAAGATGAGAAAGTGCCAGTCAAAGAAAAAACAGTTCCTTCTAAATCTGAAAAGCGCGAGCCAATGTCACGCATTAGAAAGACGATTGCTAACCGCCTCGTTTCTGCCCTTCATGAATCAGCAATGCTCACAACTTTCAACGAAGCTGATATGAGTACCGTCATCTATCTGCGCAAAAAACATAAAGAGAGCTTCGTTGAAAAATATGGCGTCAAACTCGGTTTCATGTCCTTTTTTGTCAAAGCTGTTGTTGAAGCTCTCAAAGCCTATCCTGCCTTTAACTCCTATATCGATGGTGATGATATTATCGAGAGAGCAAATATCGATATTGGCGTGGCAGTCGGTACTGATCGTGGACTTTTTGTCCCTGTTCTTCGCAACGCTGATCAACTCACCTTTGCAGAAATCGAACAGCAGATTGCTGAATATGCAACAAAAGCTCGGAGTGGAAAACTCGCCATCTCAGATCTTGAAGGAGGAAGCTTTACCATCACCAACGGTGGAGTCTATGGCTCTTTACTTTCAACACCAATTCTCAATCCTCCTCAGGTCGGCATTTTGGGAATGCATAAAATTATGGAAAGAGCTGTTGTTGAAGAGGGTGCGATTGTGAGTCGCCCCATGATGTATCTCGCCCTTAGCTATGATCATCGCATCGTCGATGGAAAAGAGGCGGTAAGCTTTTTAGTCCGCATGAAAGAAGTCTTGGAAGAACCATCGAGCCTACTGCTATGAAAGAATTTGATCTAGTTGTCATTGGAGCTGGTCCTGGCGGTTATGTCGCAGCTATTCGTGGGGCACAAAAAGGGATGCGCGTTGCCTGCATCGAAAAGAGCCCAACGCTTGGTGGCACTTGCCTCAACGTTGGTTGCATCCCTTCCAAAGCGCTTCTGCACTCCTCTGAGTATTACGACCGCGTTAAACAAGAGGGGGATGAGCATGGAATTCTCACCTCCGAGCTCAGCGTTAACCTCACCAAAATGATGCAACGAAAAGAGCGCATCGTAAGCTCGCTCACCAAAGGGATCGAGCTTCTATTTGAAAAGAATAAAATCACGCGAATCGAAGCAAATGCCAAACTTATTTCAGCAAACCAAGTACAAGCAGGCGATGAAATTCTCACTTTCAAACATCTGATTCTTGCAACAGGTTCCGAGCCGATCGAACTTCCATTTCTCCCTTTCGATGAAAAAACAATCCTCAGCTCCACAGGAGCACTCTCTCTAAAAAAGATCCCCAAAAAGATGCTTCTTGTAGGAGCTGGTGTGATAGGCTTAGAGCTTGGGTCAGTCTACCAGCGTCTCGGAACAGAAGTTGAAGTTGTTGAGATGCTTGATCGTGTCATTCCACCTTTTGATCATGATCTATCAAAGCAAGTGGAGAAAATTCTCACAAAGCAGGGCTTTAACTTCCATCTCTCTACCAAAGTGGTTGATGCCAAAAAAGGGAAAGAGTTGACCCTTGACAACGGGAAAGTCCTCACTGGAGATCTCACCCTTGTTGCAATAGGACGAAAGCCCTACTACAAAGATCTAGGACTTGAAACGCTCGGCATCGCCACTAAAAATGGCCAAGTACAAGTCGATGCCAATTTCCAAACCACCATTCCCAATATCTATGCGATTGGCGATCTGATTGATGGGCCTATGCTCGCGCATAAAGCTTCAGAAGAGGGTGTTGCTCTTGTTGATTACCTCTCTGGTGAAAGCTCTCACGTCATCTACCCGATCATTCCCAATGTGATGTATACCTGGCCGGAGGTTGCTTCAGTGGGTCTAAGCGAGAGCGAAGCAAAGTCTGTTGGCCACGATGTACGCATTGGTAAGGCGCCTCTCAAAGCGAATGCACGTGCCAAATGTAGTGGAGATTCAGAAGGGCTAGTCAAGCTCGTTGGGGATAAAAAAACAGATCGACTTCTTGGCATGCATATTGTTGCTCCAAATGCTTCAGAGATGATTGGTGAGGGCATAGTGGCACTTGATCAGAAGATCACGATCACTGAGCTTGCCCATTTGCCACATGCGCATCCAACCGTTGCTGAAAGCATCAAAGAGGCTGCTCTAGCCCTTCACAAACAAGCCATCCATTTCTGATCAAAACTTTGTTCTATCAGATTTATTAGCATACCATTACCTATATTTCTAATTATCAATTTGTTGAGCTTCCATCTAAAATTTTGTTCTGACATTAATCTCACCAATATCTTCAATAAGGCGGTTTTTAGAGCTTTCCTAATTAAAGAGTCTTTGAATAAAATGGGCGTTTGAGGTAGTCTTATTAAAGAATGCTTTAATAAGGGGTGAGGTTTGTCTCGAAGTGGCCGTCATATTATACAGCAGAAGGGATATCGTGCATTTATCCCTACTCCATTACCCCCAACCCCGACAGTTGATTATGATAGTCAACTTTTAGGGCAGGCTGATATTGCTCTTGGTAAGTTAGATACAGTAAGCTTTCTGCTGCCAAATATCGACTATATTCTGGCGATGTATGTCCGTAAAGAGGCTCTTTTGAGTTCTCAAATTGAGGGAACCCAGGCTTCTTTGGAGGATATTTTTGATTATGAAAGTCATCTCGCTGTAAAAAATGTGGATGATATTGAAGAGGTTGTCAATTATATCAGAGCTTTGAATTTTGGAATTAAGAAGCTGGACACATTCCCCATGAGTGTTCGTTTAATTAAAGAAATTCACGAAATTTTGCTCTCCAATGTTAGAGGGCAAGATAAAACACCAGGGGAATTTAGGAGATCACAAAATTGGATCGCTCCAGCTGGGGTTTCGTTAAAGGATGCAACTTTTGTCCCTCCTCCACCTCATGAAATGATTGAAGCAATGGGACAGCTCGAATTATTTTTACACAAAGAGCAAGTTTACCCTGCTTTGGTTAGTTGCGCCCTTATTCACTATCAATTTGAAACGATTCATCCTTTTTTGGATGGAAATGGTCGCTTAGGCCGTCTTTTAATCACATTCTACTTGTATTGGAAACAGATCTTGCAAAGACCTCTTCTCTACCTCAGCTATTACTTCAAAATGCATCGCCAAGAGTACTATGACCGTTTGAATCTAGTTAGGGAGAAAGGAGATTATGAGCAGTGGGTAGCTTTCTTTTTGAAAGGGGTTATATGGACATCTCATTCAGCTCTTGATTCTGTAAAGAGGATTTTAGCGATGGTAGCCAAACATAAGCAGCAGTTGGTTCAGGCAAAGATCTCAACTCCTTTGGCTATGAATCTTCTCGATTGTTTGTTTGCTAAACCTTATCTTTCAATTCAAGAAACTGCAGAAGAATTACAGGTTTCATATCCAACAGCACAATCGCTGGTTCTGCAATTTGAAAAAGCGAACATTTTAAAAGAGATGACTGGAAAGAAGCGCGCAAGGCGTTTTTGTTATTGGGAGTATGTTGAGTGCCTCGCAGAGGGGACGCAATTATAGCCAGGCATGCTTATTGAGGATAAAAAAACAGAGATCGCTTATTAGGAATGCATATCGTTGCTCCAAATGCTTCAGAGATGATTGGAGAGGGTGTTGTGGCACTTGATCAGAAGATCACGATCACTGAACTTGCCCATTTACCTCATGCTCACCCAACAGTCGCTGAGAGCATCAAAGAGGCCGCTCTAGCCCTACAAGCTATCCACTTCTAATCAAAATTTACTAGATCCAGAGACTTATTAACGAATATTTGAGGTGCTCATATTGAAAAAACCTTTAACAAGAGAAGGTCTTAAAACCAGCTAACTGCTTCTAAATGAGTAGTCGCAAGCTTCATCACTAATTGTAGATTTTGAGGGAGATTCGAGATAAGAGCCCGCTGGCAAAAATCCCAATGCTCTCCTTGTAGGGCTAAATCAAAGACAATTTTTAATTTGTCCTCTTCAGATAGGTTGACAT
Source organism: uncultured Chlamydiaceae bacterium (assembly GCA_942490925.1). Classification (GTDB taxonomy): domain Bacteria; phylum Chlamydiota; class Chlamydiia; order Chlamydiales; family JAAKFR01; genus CALNYX01. The sequence goes on from CALNYX010000017.1 coordinate 448,533, forward strand.
CCAAATTTTGCTCTCCTTCAATCTCAGATAACCCACAAGTTTTTCTGATGTTAGGCAGGTAATAACCCGCTATAGCAAACATTGCATCACTGATTTTATATTGAGCAGCAAGTCGTTTGAGTTTTTCAAAACGCTCAACAAATGGCATTTCTAATGCATCATAGTTCATCTGATTGCTAACGTAGCCTTCTACCATAATAGAGGGCTGGGGGCAAATATCTTGCGTAAAGTAAATCTGTTCAAATTCGGTAAATCTTTCTTGAGGAGTCATGGTGGTAGGCAATAAATATGTGGGCTGTCTAAGCCAAACTGCATAATAAAACCAATATAATTTTTCACTCGCTGCAGTACGCAGTGCGTTGATTCTTTTCCACCGTTCATCAGTTTCAAGGTCAAGAGGAAGTGGTTTGTTGCCTAGTTTATTTTTTGAATATAAGAAAAATAAGCGTTTAAATGCATCCTTATCGCCGTTTTGAGCCTTTTTGGTAAGGTGGGCGATGCGCTCTTCAAGGGAATAATCACAAGAGAGGTTACCGATGCAGTTATCAGCAAAAACAGAAGAAACATAGAAATTGGGCTTATCGCCTTCACATTCGATGAGCTCCTGCATCCCTGTTCTTCTCGTGTCTTCGTCTAAGCTGATCCAACTCTGATTATTATGGTAATAGATTGTACCTAGCACATAAGGAGTCAATGAATCTACCCTCCAACCAACGATGCGTTTGAGTTCTAAGATTCTGGTGGCTGCTGGTAATTCTAATGAAATTTTTTGTTCATCATCTCCAAGTGTATTATATTTATAGGCAAAAGGTAGGGCAGACGTAGCTTCCGATACACCTAAATAGGCTAGTTTTTTTAATAGCTGAAGAGAGCTTGTTGTGTTATTGAAAGGAGCTCTATCTGAAAGAGAAAGTCTCTCAGATATTTTTCTTTCTCTTACCCATGTAGTAAGTTGATAAACAGCATGTGGCTTTCCCTTAGCAAAGTCGTCTTGCACCATTGTAAGCCACTGTTGGGATAGTTGAGTGCATCCTTCAGAATCGTGGGAACTCTGATGATAGATATACCAGTTAAATGCGCTTGCTCCTTCTTGGTACATCTGCGTGAGCCATTCTGTTCCAAAGGAGCCCGTTGGCATTAGAGAAGTCTCAAGAACTTCTAGTGAATCGCTGGTTGTATAGGCCAAACGCATTAATGCTTTTAGATCAACGATTACTCGATCTTTGATTGCTTTAATTCTGGTAGATCGTTCAGCTTGACGGGAGGCAAAAAAAACTTTACAAACACTTGCGTGTATTGAAGCTTCAGGCTCTGCGGGGTCTTGAAGATATTGAGTAAGGATCGATGCAAATGCGTACTGATAAAGTGAACAAATTTGGCTCATAGGTGGTTAATATTAGTGGATGTTACAAATAATATTCAATTGAATTTACTATATATGTTGTAACTGGAAGTCTCTTATCCAACTAATACGTAGTATACTTATAGCCAGTCAGGCTGGTCAACGGTTTTGGTTGAAGTAGTCTCTCCGGTATTGATGACTTCTTTCGGTTCAACGAGTAAGACATGCGCTTCTTGATCAGCATAGGGGAGATGGTTAACTCCCTTAGGGACAACAAAGAGCTCCCCAGGATTCAGGATGATCTCTTGATCTTCCAGTTTGATCTTAAGCTGCCCTTTGATAACGAGGAAAAATTCGTCGGCATCGTCATGACAATGCCAGACGAATTTGCCTTTGGCTTTGAAAATTTTAACGTGATTACCGTTAAGCTCGGCTAGAATTTTGGGAGTCCAGTATTGGTCAAATAATTGAAACTTCTCTTCAATATTGACTTTTTGCACTAGTAGCCTTGAGAGGTACCGCAACCACAAGATGATTTGACATTGGGATTGGAGATTTTGAAACCTGCACCCTGAAGGCCATCAACATAATCAATAACACAACCCATTAGGCGGTCAAGCATGCCCTTCTTGATGAAAATTTGGATTCCTTGGGATTCAAAAATCTCGTCGTCCTCTTCAGATTTTTCAGTGAAATCAAGGATGTACTGAAAACCACCACAACCACCAGCTGAATCACCAAAACGAAGAGCTGCATTAGGCATCCCTTCTTCAGCAGCGAAGGCTTTGAACTTCTCAGCAGCTTTAGGAGTGAGAGAAATGGTTGAGAGGTCTACTTCTTCTTTGAGGATCTCATTGAGCTCGGACACCAGTTTAGTGATCGCATCTTGTCCCATGCCATGACCAAGCATTCCTGCTTCAAGTGTTTCCCAAGTGGCCGCGCTGCAATTCGAGCAGTGTAGTCCAGCATTGGTCATCGCTTGCGCAAGCCTTTGGCTCTTTGTTGGAAACTTTGTGAAAATTTCTGAAATGGTCATGTCTAAAGTAATGGTATCGCTCATAACATCCTAAAATTTGATTTTTACGCATTTCCCTTTAAGCTTACACTGGCAGGCTAAACGTTCGTTATCCATGTCGCCAAGGAAATCTTCCTCTTCTTGAGTGAATTCAGAGAGATTATCCATCCCTTCTTCAACTTCAATGACGCACGTGCCACAAACACCCTCAGTACATGCAAAGGGGACTCCAGCCTCTTCACAGGCTTCGGCTATCGACTCCCCATCGGGGACTTCGACTTCTTCATCGGTATCTATAAAAACTAACTTTCCCATAATATAAAATATCGGAGTAGAGGGATTTGAACCCCCGACCCACTGCTCCCAAAGCAGTTGCGCTAGCCAAGCTGCGCTATACTCCGAATAAGTTCAGGATAATACGACGATTGGGACTTTTCTTCCAATAGAGATTTTGATTATAGAGGGGATTATGGAAGAAAAACCGTTTGATCCATCCAAAAAAAAACTGAAAAAGGCGCGGAAAGAGGGGCGTGTTCCAAAATCGGATCTGCTCACGACAGCACTTTTTTTTCTGGCAGCTCTTCTATTGTTACGATGGATGATGCCGATGCTATTTGAGCGGCTATGTGAAATGATGCGGCAGGGATTATCGACCTCAGAGATCTCATATGCCATCTTTCAACCACTGATCTGGCCACTTGTCGGCTTTGGTTTGGCCTGTATGCTCTTTTCGATTGGCGCAAATGTTGTTCAAACGGGCTGGCTCTTTAGCTGGAAAAGAGCGAAGGCGCGCTCAAAACCGACTGTTTTGATGCCATTTTTGAAAATTGTTGTGATCGCCTTGATTTCATGGGGAGGCTTTGCAGCGATTAAGCCCTCTTTGAAAATCGAGCCGCGCATCTACTTCTACTTTGCGCTCACTCTCGCTCTTGGGCTTCTTGTTTTGGGTCTGATCGATTGGTTTTATCAGAAGTGGCGCTTTATCAGGGAAATGCGAATGAGTGCACAGGAAAAAGAGGAAGAACTCAAGGAGGAGAGGGTGAATAAACGGTTGCGTGAATAAGGAATAAGCAGTTGCGTGAATAAGGGATAAGGAGTATGCCAGAGCATAGGAGGGGGAATCATGCGAGAGCGATTGCGTGCTGTATTTCAGCACTCTGATGCTTTGTTAGCTGTAGGAGTCATTGGGCTTGTACTTCTGCTTATCATCCCGCTGCCACCTCTACTGCTCGACACATTTCTCTGCTTCAATATCGTTCTCTCTGTCATGGCTCTACTACTTACTCTCTATGTAGAAGATGCTCTCGAGTTTAGCGCTTTCCCTTCATTCCTGCTCTTCTTAACGCTCTACCGCTTGGGCTTGAATATCGCCTCAACACGGATGATTTTGACGCGTTCTGAGGGGGGGGACATCATTCAAACCTTTGGAGACTTTGTAACGCAAGGTCATGTGGTCGTAGGGATTATCATCTTCTCACTGCTGACAATTATCAATTTTGTAGTGGTGACTAAAGGTGCTGGGCGCGTTGCAGAAGTGGCTGCCCGTTTTACGCTTGAGGCTCTCCCTGGCAAGCAGATGGCGATTGACGGAGATCTCTCTGCAGGGCTGATCTCACAAAAAGAGGCGAAAGAGCAGCGGCTAAAAGTAACGCAAGAGGCTGAATTTTATGGTTCTATGGATGGCGCTTCGAAATTTGTGCGTGGAGATGCAATTGCTGGGATCATTATCACTGTCGTCAATATCATTGGGGGATTTTGTATTGGCTTGATGGTGAAGGGAATGGCGTGGCAAGAGTGCATTCAGATCTTTACGCGTCTCACAGTAGGTGATGGCCTTGTGAGTCAGATTCCTGCTCTTTTAGTTTCGATTGGCGCAGGCATTATGGTGACACGCGCATCGAATGAAAGTGTGAGTAGCGCTCTTAGCTCTCAGGTTTTCAATCACCCCAAGGTAACACTCATTACTGGGATTACGTTGCTTGTGATGAGCATGATCCCAGGCATGCCGACGCTTATTATGGTTCCGATTTCGGCAGGCTTGCTTTTCTATGCATATGTCCTGTTTAAGAGAAAACTCAAGAAACAGACAGTAACGAAGGAAAGTGTCTATCATCCCGTTGAGGTGCGCCTTGGATCACGCCTAGTTCATGAGGCTGAAGAGTTGAAGGATCATCTTGTGGAGATCCGCGAAAAAATGCTCAGGGAGCTGGGTGTGACGCTTCCTTCAGTCACGATTAAGGATCATCTTGCACTTTCTCCAAGTCAATTTGAATTGCGGATTAAAGGTGTCTGTGTTGCAAAAGAGCGTGTTGAAAGTGAAAACCTTGCTTTTGAGATTGAAAAAGGTTTGATGCGTAACGCCGATCTATTTGTCACGAGACAAGAGATCGCGCGCTGGATGGAACAGGCAAAGCGTAAAGAGCATGTTATTGTGCCGAAGTTGAATTATGGCCAAATGCTTACGATTGCTCAAAGTCTTGTACAGGAACAAGTTTCGATCGCTGATTTCATGACAATTTTGGAGATATTGAGTGATCATGATGGCGAGAAAGATTTAGGTAAGTTAACGCAGCATGTGCGTGAAGCGATGAAAGGGGAGATTTCAGAGCACTTTTTTGGACAGGAGCGTAAAGCCTACGTGATTACGCTTGATCCGAAAGTGGAGCAGATGATTCAGGTTGCATCGCATCAAACAGACTCAAAAGGGCGTTTGAGGCCTCAAACTGTTGAGAAGATTGCGCATGAACTCAATGAACTGAGTGAAAAAGTCTTGCAGCAAGGTGGTTCAGCCATTGTGTTGACCGAAAGTGGGTCGAGAGGGCGCTTACGTCACTTGATCAAAAAACAGCTTCCAGATCTGCCTGTATTATCGTACGACGAAGTTGCACGCGATGTGAAGGTAGAGACAATTGGAATGGTGAGCAAAGAGATATTAATCTAATGGAAAAAGAAAAAGTACAAGAGATTCGAAGGTTGATTGCACAGCGCAAAGAGGCAGCAGCGAGCTTTGCTGGGGTCACGCGTTTTTTGATGTCAAAGGGGGTCACACGCCCTCTTGCAGAGGAGATTACTTTAGAATTTGTCCAAAATGGCCGAACGGTTGATGGATTGACTCAGAGCTTGATACAACGTATTCAAACAGCTGAGCCGCTCGATTTTCCTTCAGCGCTTGCTTTTGTCGGGCCAACGGGAGTTGGAAAAACAACGACCATTCTCAAGCTAGCTTCCCTCTATCAACAGGAGGGAAGAGAGGTTGGAATCTTGACGCTTGACCAGCAGAAAGGGGGCGCTCTTGAACAGATTCAAAAAGAGGCAAAAGTTCCATTCTTTTTGGGAATTGAGGCATATTCAAACCTTCAGGGATTTGATCTGGTCTTGATCGATACAGAAGGGTGCAACTACTATCAGCCGAATCGGATCGATGGGCTTGGGGAGCTACTGGCTGAGTGTGGCGAGGTGAAAAAGCTCCTAACCTTGAGCGCGGCAACCAAAGATGTCGATATTTATGGTGCCATTCACCAATTTTCCCCCTTAGAACCGACAGGACTTGTGTTTACCAAGCTCGATGAAACGCTTGCCAGTGGCGCACTACTCAATGTCACGCAAAAGACTTCACTACCCATTCACTACATTGCGCATGGATACCCACTCCCTGGCAATATAGAATTAGCTAGTGCTAAAGAGATTACAAAAAAGATCCTCGCAGACTTTAACCATCAGGAATTTCAGTTTCTGAGACAATTAATTATGGATTAAGTTAAAATAGGAATTAGATAGTTATAGTGAATTCAACTTCAACAGACACAAACTCACCCCATCTTTCTTCATCAGAGATCGTGCTCCTTCTCATTGACCACCCATGGTCAATATCGAACTACGCATCTCCTCTGATTTTGAAATCTGAGTCGATTTTGTGTCTGTTGAAATTAAAGTCACTATAGTTTGAGGAATAAAGAAGCAATGAAAGATCTGTGGAAAAAGTATTGTGCTACACAGAAAACTGAATACCGCGACGAGCTCATTGTTCACTACCTTCATCTAGTTAAATATGTGGTCGGACGCATTGGCTCCACATTCCCAAGTCATATCAAGCTAGATGACCTCTATTCCTCTGGTGTCACAGGATTAATTAAAGCAGTTGAAAAGTTTGATCCCACCCGAAAGGCTAAGTTTGAGAGCTATGCAATGCTCTTGATTAAAGGAGCTGTGATTGATGAGCTGCGTCAGCTTGACTGGGTACCTCGTAGTGTGCATCAAAAAGCAAATCAAGTTGCTACAGCTCAAGGAACTTTGCAACAGAAGTTGGGCAGAGAACCAACTGATGAAGAGCTTGCGACTCATCTAGGTATTTCCACGAATGAGTTTAATGAGACTTTAGAGCGGATTCGTCCAGCAATTCTTGTGCCTTTAGATGGCGAGACTTATACACAGAATGATGAGGCGGGGATTCCACTAGCAGAGCGGATTGCTGATCATCGGGCTGAGTCGAGCTTGGATGTCGCTCATCGCAGTGAGTTCGCTACTCTTCTGGAAAAAGAGATCGCAACTCTTACCAAGCAAGAGCAGAAAGTGCTCATGCTCTACTATTATGAAGATCTGATGCTCAAAGAGATAGGGGAAGTTTTGGGGGTGAGTGAGTCTAGAATTTCTCAGATCCATACTAAGGCTCTTTTGAAGCTGAGAGGTCGGCTTCAAAACATTAATAGATGACTTAGACTATTTAATTGGAGTATGTTAATATTAATGCGTGATACTAGGTCATTTTTTAAATTATGCACATGTTAATGCAACCTCCCCTCTAGAAAGGGCAGGGGATTACCTTTTAACACCCCTGCGCTACCTCTGTAATGGCAAGAAATTTGTCTTACTAGAAGGTGAAGGTGAATCATTATGCTATAAACAGCCTCCAGTTGAACTCAGCAGTTGTCTCAATACGTTGCGTAAAATAATCGCTTTTCCAGGTTTAATCCTTGCTCCTTTAGGGGCTTTGCTAAAGGGAATCAGCCTCCTTTCGGAGCGGACCTGGCAAGTTTATGCCAAATGGAAGAGCGAGTGTAGCTCATTGACCAAAGAGCTCTATGAGACATGTAAAACAAAAAATTTATTAAAGGAGCTCTATTTTGAAGTCTGTAACCATCCTAAACGCTATGTGTTAGATGGTCGTCTTGGATTTGCAGATTTTTATGAGTGTCCATGCGAAGCATCTGGGCTGTTTAATCGCTCATTAACGACTAGACGCGCACAATTTGAAAGAGCCATTGTTGCAGATTTTGGCAAAAAAGAGGAGTTGGATATTCTCTCACTTGGCAGCGGTGGACTTTTGCAAGATTGGATTGTTATTGGCCAACTACTTCAACGCGGTGTGAGCGCAATCAATTTAGTCTGTGTTGAACCAAACCCCGAGGCAGGAGATATTTGTGAGTTTGCACAATTTTTCAAAGATGCAAACATTGATGGAATTACAATAACCCGTCACATGTGGATGGAATATGTTACAGATCAAACATTTGATATTGTATTAGCCATTGATTTCGATAAAATAAGTCAGTTTTGTCTACCTAGGCCACCTAATGAAGAGGAAGCCCGGAGGTTCGTTACTGCAAGTAGGGCCACATTGCGTGACCTGGCAGAGGGGAAATCATTCGAGGCTGCAAGGGTTCACTTTTCAAAGCACTCTCTTCGACCCCCTAGATCACGAGCTGAATTTCAAAAATATAATAAGAAGTGTGAGAGTCTTGCTCCTAAACCTCCCGGGTCTACTCGTTATTATGGTTATGATGCATTTACAGCCGCGCTGACCACACTTAATGCTGGTGGTAAGGCCTATCTTGGTCACGATCTAGAGGATATGGTTATTTCGCATGATTTACAATTCACTTTTTTAAGCCCTCCAGGTATGCAATCTACGATCTTAGCCGATATTCGACCAGTAGAGGGTGATATAACGATTTTGGCCTCTCAGTTTATAGGCACATGGTCACTACTTTTTCCTCTTGTTGTTAAGCTGAAGCGTAGCGAAACAACGCTATATATCCACTTGCTCAAGCAAGAGGTGAAGATTCTCAACCAAGTCGCCTCCTTAAGAGAATCGCTCAAGAGGTTAGGAGTATCTGCTGTAACGGAAGTGACATCTCTAGATGCGTCTACATGTGACTATGTTGTTACAGGCATACACGAACAGGCATTTGCACAAGTAAGTCACTTCCTAAAAGAGGAAGGAAGCTCTATTGTCTTAAGTGATTCGGGTGTTCAAATTTCACGATACCGTAGCTAGCAGGCTCGCGTCCTTGAACATAGATCTTGTTATTTTCAATATACGCCTCCTTGCCCCAGTTTAAGAGACGTACTCGTTTGCCAGTTTCAGGCGATTCGATACAACTCTTCTCGTCAATAGGTAGGATGACGTGGTTGTAGCGTTTACCATCCTTTGAGAGGTAGATAGGATTTCCTGGGGCAAGATCAGCCTCTGTTCCAAAGAGATATTGCTCATGAGCATTGCGCGGCAACTGGATACCTTGTGCGCGATAGAGTAGATGAATGAGGCCTGAACAGTCAACACTGGCAACGGTGTTGGGCAGAGGAGCCGAGCAGCCACCCCAGAGGTAGGGAGCACCAAGAAAGAGCCTCGCTTCTTGGCAGAGTTGCTCTAGGTTAGGTTTTTCAGGGATGGCGCGAAAATTTGGGGAGGGCTGGCCACTTAGATAGGTGCCATAGGAGAGGGTTTTCCCGTTGTGCTCACAAAAGAGGGTGTTGACCACAAGGTTAGGTTTGTATTGGTTGTCATTAATTTCGCTTTTGTGAATCCAACCAGGGTAGGCATTTTGTTCAAGGGCATGGACATAGAGCCAGTCGCCCTCCTGTTTTTGAATAGAAACTTTTTCGCCATAGAGCAGCTGGGATTCGCGCAGATCGTGATGAGCAAAATCTTTAGGCAGAAGATGAACAGGGCGCTTTCTTAGGTCAGCGACGGGGATAGAAATTGTGTACATCGATTGATAGTCTCTTGAATGGTTTCTTGGTTTGCAAAACTGCTGGCTCGCAAATAATTTTTCCCATAATCACCAAACCCTTCTCCTGGCACAAGAACAATGCCGAGCTTATCGAAGAAAAACTTCCACATTGGCTCCTCAAATTCCATCCATAAGTAGGGGGCATGTTCACCGCCATAGATATTTTTGGCAAAAGGAGCAAATGCCTCTTTAAGACGCTTTGCATTTGTGAGGTAGATTTGAATGGTTCGTTGTATCTCTTCGGGCTCAACTGCAAGTCCAGCCTGTTGTGCTAAACAAGAGGCTCCGTTGAAGAAGGTCGAAACGATCCGCTGCCAATCAGCATGCAGTTGCCCAAGGGCTTTGGGAACAACTGTCCAACCAAGACGTATCCCTGTAAAACCTGCGAGTTTTGAAAGAGAGTGTACTTCAATGGCAACTTCGTGAGCTCCAGGAATTTCGTAGATGGAGCGGGGAAGATTGGGGTCTTGGATAAACCCTGAGTAAGCAGCGTCAAAGATGATGATGGAGTGATTTTCTTTGGCAAACTCTACGATCTGTTTGAGTTGGGCATGTGTTGCAACGCTTCCTGTTGGATTGTTGGGAGAGCAGATGTAGATGAGATCAGCATTGGGTAGCTGCTCTTTTGTTGGAAAAAAGCCATTTTGAGGATTACAGGGCATGGTGAAAATTTTAGAGCGGCCCATCATAAGGCTTGTGTCGCGGTAGACAGGGAAAGTGGGATCTTGAATGGCAATGCTTGTTTCCGAATCAAAGAGAAGGTGAAGTCTGCCAAGGTCACATTTTGCACCGTCAGAAATAAATATTTCGTCAGCAGTAGCTAGATTAGAATAGAACAAGGTAGCGATCTTCTCGCGCAGAGCTTGCATACCAAAAGCAGGACCATACCCTTGGTAGCCAAGCGGAGTTCCTAAATCGGTTGCGTAGTTTTTGAGAGCGTCAACGATTGAGGTACTGATTGGCTCTGAAGTATCTCCAATACTCAGGTTAACGAGATTTTGTTTCTCTTTGAGGCGTTTGGCAATTGATTCAAAGAGGTAGGTAGGTTGAAGAAAAGCGAGATTAGGATTCCGTTTGATCAAGATATCCCTCCTTATAAAGAAGTTCAGCAATGAGTAGGCCTCCTCCTGCACCGCCACGGATGGTGTTGTGTGAGAGCGCAACAAAGCGGTAATCAAAAAGAGGACATGGGCGGAGCCGTCCACAGGTCACACCCATTCCTTTTTCATAGTCGCGGTCGAGTCGTGTTTGTGGACGTGAGAGGTCGCTTTCATACACAACAGGCAGGTTAGGGGCAGAGGGGAGATCGTGGGGTTGCTTGAAGTTCTTCCAGCTCTCCAAGATCTCTTCTTCTGTCGGTTTTCTTTCAAAAGCTACCGAGATGCAGGCATGGTGACCATAGGTGACAGGTACGCGGTTACAGTGAGCAGATATCACAAGTTCTGGGCAATCCCAGATTTTGGCAGGTTCTTGCTCCGATTTCTCCTCCTCAAGAGGAATATAGGGAATGACGTTGTCTTGGTAGTCTGGATCACTGAGTCCTATTTTACCAGCACCACTAAGAGATTGGAGGGTGGTAACATGGATCTTTGTGACGCCAAATTTCTGGTGAAGTGGGGTGAGGGGAAGAAGAAAGGATTGGATTGAGCAGTTGGGCTTAGCAACAAGAAAACCTTTTTTACCAGCGAGTTGCTTGAGGTGATGGGGATTCACTTCTGGAATAATCAAAGGAACATCGGGATTGAGGCGGTGACACGCAGCACTTGAAATAACCACTTTGCCACTTTGTACAAGCTGTGTTTCAACTTCTTGTGCGACGTGATCAGGAAGAGCTGAAAAAATTAGGGCAGCCTCACGCGGATCGTCGCAGAGAGTAAACCAAGGATGCTCTTTCAAGAGGCTGAGATAGGTTTGGCCGATCATGCCACTTTGTCCCAAGATTGCAACTAGCATAGCGCGTTGAGCTCCTCAATTTGAGCTTGTAATAGGGCCCGTTTTTCGTGATCAAGAGGGAGCAATGGAAGACGTGGTTCACCTGAAGCATAACCGGCAAGTTGCATGGCTGCTTTGATAGGGATTGGATTGGTGCTGCATGTGAGGAGCTTAAGAAGGGGCCACAGTTGGCCTAAGAGTTCTCTTGCTTCTTGTAAATCTGAAGAGATGAGTTTTTTCATCTGCTCTGGAATGAGGTTGCTTGCCGTAGAGATCAATCCATCCGCGCCAAGGGCCATGAATGCAAGGGCGGTGAGATCATCGCCAGCAAAGATCTTAAAATCGTGTGTGAGCAATTTAATCTCTTCAAATTGGACAGGGTCGGAAACGGTCTGTTTGAGACCCGTAATATTAGGGTGTTTTGAAAGTATTGCAATGGTCTGAGGACAAAGCGTGACCTGTGTGCGCCCGGGATGATTGTAGAGGACGAGAGGGAGCGGTGAGTGATCTGCCACTGTTTCAAAATGTTTGAGCAAGCCTTCAGGAGTTGGCAGGTTATAGGGTGGGCTTACAACTAATACTTCGTGAGCACCAAAGTCTGCTGCTTGCTTACAATTCTCAATCGTTTGCCAAGTCGAGCTTGCACCACAACCAACCATGAGTCTGAGATCAGTTTTGGCTTCTGCTAGAAGTTGAATGCGTTCCTTGGCAGAAAGTGTTGGGCTTTCACCTGTCGAGCCCAGCAGGAGCAGGCCATCGACTCCAGCGGCTTGTTGAATGCGGATATTTTCCCCTAATCCTTCAAGATCGAGCTGATCATTGTGAAAGGGTGTGATGAGAGCTGTGTAAATAGTCATCTAGCGTTAACCATCCTGTTTGATCAACAATCCATTCGGCAACCTTAACAGCACCAAGAGCAAAACCATCGCGACTCTTTGCCTCGTGTGTCAAGCAGATACGATCTTCAGGAGAGTCAAACACGACCGTATGTTTTCCTGCAACCTTTCCTTCGCGTTGACTGGTAAAGGGGATTCCAAACTGCTGCGTGATTTTTTTTGCTGTCCCAGATGGAGCATCCCGTTTTTCTGTGTGATGCACTTCCACGCCACTGTTTGTGTAGTCCACAAGAATCCCACACGCTTTTTCAAGCAGTTGCATGAAATAGGCGATGCCTAAAGAAAAATTGGGGGCATAGAGCGCAGTACCTTGGTTGTCAACAACAATGGCTTCTCCTTGTGCAATATTCCATCCTGTTGTTCCAATGACTACGGGCTTTCGGGCTGTAGCAAGCATTTCTAAATTTGGTAGCACAGCCTCTGCTATTGAGAAGTCGATGAAAAGATCAGCCTTTTGTGGGTCATTCCCAATATAAATGGAGTGTCCACGGCTAAGTGCATGTTTTTCAACACACTTGCCCATCTTGCCATAACCAATCAATCCAATTTTCATACAAGCATACTAGACGAAATAGGTTTTTTTGCCTATTGTCAAGCCGATGCGAAAAGAAGCTATTCAATCAATTGCGCAACGCAAAGCGTGCACCAACGAATGTTTTCCTCTTGCGAAGGTCTTTGGAGAAAATCTCTTTCACCAAGGAGTGCAACAAAAACTACTCTCTTCAAAAGCCTTTAAGGCGTTGCAAGACAGCGCGCAAAAAGGGGCAGAACTCACACCCGAGCTTGCCGACCAGGTTGCGGAAGCAATCAAGAAGTGGGCTCTTGAAAGGGGAGTGACCCACTACTGCCACTGGTTTCAGCCGCTGACTGATCTAACTGCTGAGAAGCATGATGCTTTCTTTGAGCCAAATGCTGAAGGGAAAGCGATTATTCAATTTGGTGGTAAAGAGCTCATTCAAGGAGAGCCCGATGCAAGCAGTTTCCCATCTGGAGGTGTGCGCACGACATTTGAAGCGCGGGGTTACACCGCTTGGGATCCAAGCAGCCCTCCCTTTCTAATCAAAAAAACGCTTGTGATTCCGACAGTCTTTCTCAGTTGGACTGGCGAAGCTCTCGACAAAAAAACGCCACTATTACGCTCCATGGAAGCGCTCAATACACAAGCTTTGAGAATTTTGCGGCTTTTTGGGGATGAGAAAACAGAGCGTGTCATACCAACAGTTGGCGGTGAGCAAGAGTACTTCTTAATCGACAAGCTCTTTTATTTGCAGCGCCCTGACCTTCTCTGCTGCGGTCGTACGTTATTTGGTTCTCATCCGGCTAAAGGACAGGAGCTTGAAGATCAATATCTAGGCTCAATTCCCGATCGAATCTTACAAGTGATGGAGGAGGCAGAGTATGAGTTAATGAAGGTAGGCGTCCCGATCAAAACGCGCCACAATGAAGTCGCTCCTTCACAGTATGAGATTGCGCTAACTTTTGAAAAGGCAAACTTAGCAGCCGATCATCAGATGCTGGTCATGGAAATTTTAAAAAGCGTTGCCGATCGTCATCAACTAACCTTTTTGGTTCATGAAAAGCCTTTTGCAGGCATCAATGGCTCTGGAAAGCATAGCAATTGGTCACTTGCCACTGACCTAGGTCAAAACCTTCTAGAGCCTGGCGAAACGCCGCAAGATAATGCACAGTTTTTACTCTTCTGCGCAGCTGTTATTCGCGCAGTCCATCGCTATAGCGCGCTTCTGCTTATGAGTGTTGCCAATGCAGGCAATGATCACCGTCTGGGTGTTCATGAGGCGCCTCCTGGAATCATCAGCGTTTTTTTAGGGGAACAACTCTATGAGATTTTCGAGACCTTGATGCAAGGAAAAAAATCTATTGGTGGGAACAAAGCTCGACTCGAGCTAGGCGTTTCCATGCTTCCTAAAATCCCACGCCACTCAAGTGATCGGAATCGTACGAGCCCATTTGCTTTTACCGGGAATAAATTTGAGTTTCGTGCTGTTGGATCGAGCGAAAATTTAGCTAGGCCCAATATCATTCTCAATACAATGGTAACTGAATCGCTCGATGAGTTTGCTTCGCAATTAGAAGAATCAAAGCTCCCTTTCAACACTGCGTTGAATCAAGTGATTGCTAAAGCCGCAAAAGAATTTAAGCCTATTTTGTATGAAGGCGACAACTACAGTGAAGCGTGGAAAAAAGAAGCTGCAAAACGGAAACTGCCCAATATTTCTAATACAGTTGACGCAGCAAAGCACTATCTCTCTACTGAAGCCATTGCCCTGTTGACACGCTACAGAGTTTATACAAGACGTGAGCTAGAGAGTCGGTATGAAATTGTTTTAGCTAAGTACATCAAACGCATTTTTATCGAAGCCCGCAGCGCCTCTAGTATTGCGCACACCATGATTTTACCTGCTGCTATCCGCTATCTCCGTCTAGTAGGAGAGAGCGCAACCTACATGCTGGGCCACGACCTTGTCAAACAGGTAGGCAAAGAGATTTCAGCATTTCGCAAAGATCTCAAACATCTCGATGGTCTTTTACACAACTACTGGGAAGATGATAGTATGCAACGTGCGCTTTATGCACGGGATAAGGTCTTGGTGGCGCTTGAAAAATTACGCCGCCATGGGGATAGCCTCGAACAGCTCGTTGACGATGCACTCTGGCCTCTGCCAAAATACCACGAAATGTTGTTTATCAAGTGATTTGCTTGTGCTCTTAATCACATGCCATAGCTCTTGCATCTTTTTTGTCTGCTCTTCTGTCAACTCATGCAAAATCAAAAAGCAGTCATGATTACGAGTAAAAGCCGAGCGTGTCCAGTTTGTCGAACCATTGATCAAGCTCTCATCGATCCAAGCAAATTTATGATGAAAAACACCAATCCCTTGATGTAGACGAACAGGCACATCTTCTTTGACAAGCTGCTCAGCAGACTTGCGACTCACATGTTGAGCCATCTGCGGATCGAGCACCACCTCGACATCAAGCCCCCGCTGTTTAGCCCGCACAATAGCGTCTGTGATCTTTGGGTGCGTCCAAGCAAACATCCCAACACGAATCATTGTATGCGCTCCATCGATCAAGGCAATCAACCTTTCCAGGCTTTCAGGGGTTGCCTCCCAAAACTCAATCGATTGATCTGAAACAGAGAACTCATGCTTCTGATGTTTGGCAATAATTGTTTCAGCTAATTCAGGGGAGTAGACACCAATTACCAGGTTTTCATGAACACGCAACGATTCCGTCGTAAAATTTGCCGAACCAATCCAAACCTCCATCTCGTCAATCACCAAGATTTTTTGATGCATCAACCCCGAGCATTTAACCGGCCGCATTTCAATCGGTTCATGTAATTTGCGAAAGCCGCGTTGGGAAGAGGTGATGTCATGCACGACAGTCACAGCCACACCCTCGTCAGCTTTGCGTTGTAAACTGCTTAAAAGCTCCTCATCAGAGAAGGAGTAGATCACAAGAAAAATAGAATGCTCAGCTTTTTCAATTGCATGCGAAAAAGCGGCATGCAAGTTGTCTTGAGTTTGACTCGCATAGAGAACAGCTGTCTGTCCCGATTGCACACGCGGACAACAATTCAGACCATGAAAGATAGTCCAAATAATCAGAAGTATAATGGCTATGGGAACAACAACCCAGCGAAAGAATTTGATCATAAGCAGTGAATCATTCAAAATATAGTTTATGGGGGAGAAAAGATCAAAGCAGAATATGCAGACGGTACTAGCCTCGGTGCACTCTTTTGAAGTGATGCCTTATGCCACCTCAGAGCTCTACTTACTCAAAGATCTGCAGGGTAAACCACTTGCGCTCTTCAAACCCTTTCACTCGCTTACACAGGCAGATGGAAAGCGGGAGCTGGCAGCCTATTTAATTGACCACCAAAATTTTGCAAACGTCCCGCTAACTGTCACAACGACCTTTCAGGATAAAATTGGATCGTGTCAACGCTATGTTCAGGCCCAGACATGTCATGATATTCTGGCATTGCCAGCTGAGGCAGTTCGTCGCCTAGCTACCCTCGACATCCGTCTTTTGAATGCCGATCGCCACAATTGCAATATTCTTGTGAATCAAGAGACGGTCTATCCCATTGATCACTCAAGCAGTTTGCCTGAAGGGCGCATTACAATGCTTTTTGATTGGGTCAAATGGCCCCAAGCTTTCACACCTTTTACCAAAGAAGAAAAAACGTATATTGCTAATCTTAAGCCGATTGAAGATTATAAACTACTCATTAACGAGCTGCAACTCTCTGAAAAAGCAGCTTATCGCCATGTGATTGCGACACTCTTTTTACAAGTTGGCATGGAATGTGGTTTGAAAGTTGGAGAGATTGGCAATGCCATGCTCTATCTGACACCAGATAAGCCCTCATTTGAGCAAATGGTCAGAGGGATAGAGCAAGGGGAGTGTTGCAGAAGTGAGATCAAAAAGTTTTACAAGCAGTTGAGCCAATGCGTTTAATACACACAAGAACAAACCAGCCCGTTGTTGAATTTCAAAAAGATGAGACCGTTTTTTTCAGTAATCTACTGAAAAAAGAGATGGAGCTCATTGGGATTAACATTCCCCATGGCCTGCGCGGTGTTTACCAGGGAAAAGCGTGCATCTACCTAGAAGATCCAGAGTTTCAGCAGGCGTTTAAAGAGGTCTATTACCTCAGCTACCTTGACCCTAGCCACTTCGAGTGGAAGTCTTAAGGCTGGTCTTCATCTTTTATAGTAAATTTAGTTGAAAATTTTACAAATTTATCCAGATCTTTTTGCCCGCACTTCTGCTTTCAAATTCGATGACATACTAGATGTCATCTTCATTTTCCGAGCTTCAGTGTGAACAAAAATCTTCTCTCTAATTTGTAAAATTTTCAATTGAATTCACTATACAATACTCTGCGTAAAAGAAAAAGTCGAAAACCAGGGGGCCCCAGCTTCATTTACCTGCTTAATGAGTAAGGAGAGAGAACAGGCATTTCCATCAGGGTCAAGGCCTCTGACTTGAGCATTAAAATATTTAGTATGGATTAGCCAGCCTGCGTGATACTCATCGCTCGTATGATGAGCATGTTCAATCTGAATTCCAATAAATTTCAAGTATAGCGTTGCCGATTTTGAGCTCACTTCTATCTCGACAATCTCACCATTTCGCATCACTTTCATTGATCCATCCTCAGTCTCTTCAATCTGAGTAGCCCAAGCTTCCAAACAGCAACATACTTGCTCGATGCTTGTAGGATGAGATTTTGTAGTACTTAAGTCAAAGGACATCTTTTAGCCTCTTGTATAGCAGGAAAAGGACTTAAACCAGGGCGTTCTATCTTCACTTGTATGGTTGATATAGAAGTGGAGAGAAATGGACTTGGCATCTGGATCTAAACCTGTAATATCAGCACTAAAATGCTTAGATTCTTCTGGTAGGCCCATTGCCAGTTCGTAAATATATTTATAAGTGTGATGAATATGAATCTCAGCAAACTTTAGATCCCACTCTTTAGGTGGGAATTTTTTGCTTACTTTTATTTCCACGATCTCACCATTACGCGTTACACTCATTGATCCGCTTTCGGTATCCGTAATTTGAGCTGCCCAAGCTTCTAAGCAAGCATGAGCTTGATCAACTGTATCGAGTTTGGTTTCTTCGGTAGTCATAGAAAAAGACACTGTTGCTCCTGGGGTATCATCATGCTATTTTATGGACTCACAAATTTAAAGTTGTGCTTCTAGGGAAAAAGAGCTCCGCATCTTCCTTGTAGATAGAGTACATCATTCGCATGACTTTAATGAAATCTGCTTTACTCTTTGGCTTTACATAAGATTTTAACAAGGTCAAGTCCTGGCTCGTGAAATTTTGTAAAAAGCTCTCATCTAATTGATCAAAAGCCTCCCAAAGGCCATATTGAGTGAGGGCTTTGAAAGCAAGACTCATAGATCGACGTGTGGCTTTATCTTTAATAGAACAAAAATCACCCTTTTGAAAAGCAGGCAAACTACTTATGCCATCCTTGTTACGTTGTAAGTAATAGTTTTGACATTGCTCTATCCGATGCTCTACTTCTTCAATACGTTTCTTGCATTCATTAATTAATTTTTGCTGCTGTTCATTAACTTTTTTAACTCTTATCGATAAGGGTTTTACGTATACGGAGGCTCTACTGCGGGACCGAGTTCCCCCCTCCTTTTGGGAAAAGGCAAGAGTTTGCTGAACTAAGTCCTGTAGACGGGTTTTAAGTTCTAGATAATAATCACAGAGGTCTGCAGGAACATTGTCTGGATAGATTCCTTTTTGCATTGCTTTAAGACCAAGAGGACTAAACATGCCCGACTTCGCTTTCTCCCATTTCCAATCCTTGGGGAAAGTAGTGCTTCCAATTTTCAGAGACCTGCCCAGCTGTCTTCTCATCACAAAGAACTTCTTCTGGGTAGGAGGGTTTCATGCGGGCATCGATCAAAATCGATCCAGTATAGCTTACATGGTGGCGGACAACCTCTTGCTGCTCTGCATGAATATCAGCAGCAGGCTCAAAACGGGTGAAGGTTGTCCACAAAAAGCTAGCGTCGTTTTTCAGCGCCTTTTTAAGATCATCAACAAGCACGACAAGTGGCCACTCTTTAAAAGGTTCAAGTGAAGGAGGCATCTCACCTTCAATCACAAGGCACCCAGGGCAAAAGGGTTTGCCAGGTCCGTTGAATTGCGTGGGTAAATCACGAATCTTCTCACCGATTCCTAGCATGATGCCGCGTGAACCTTTATTGAGCTCTGGTCCTGAATAATCGAGCGTATCCATACAGAGATTTGAGAAGATAAATAGGTCTGTCTCAGGGCGGAAGCGCTCAAGCACGGTCATCAGAAGCTGACGGAAATTACGTACGTCAATGGGCTGATCGGTAACCAGTAGAAATTTGGTAAGCGAGAGTTGACCCTCACCCAGGATACGGAAGGCTGAGGTCATACACTCACGATAGA
Source organism: uncultured Chlamydiaceae bacterium (assembly GCA_942490925.1). Lineage (GTDB taxonomy): Bacteria > Chlamydiota > Chlamydiia > Chlamydiales > JAAKFR01 > CALNYX01. The sequence goes on from CALNYX010000017.1 coordinate 467,715, forward strand.
AACGCTCTTTGACAACCGCTGCTGAAAGCGAATGAAACCCTGTCTCGCCATAACTCCAGAGCTGTGATACTCCTGGCATGACAATTGGGAAAATAGGCGAGAGTAGATCTTGGAGATAATCTCCAATATAGAAGTCTTCTTGCCTTGGTTTCCCAACAACCGTAGCAGGGTAGATCGCATCTTTACGGTGGTAGATGGTATCGAGCTCAAAGACGGGGAAATCATGCTCTAAGCTGTAATAGCCGTAGTGGTCACCAAAGGGGCCTTCAGGTCGACGTACATTTGGAACTGCCTTGCCGACAAGAGCAAACTCGGACTCTGCGATTAGGGGGTAAGAGTTGTGAGGTGAGCGCGCCATATCGACACGTTTGCCTTGCAGCAGCCCAGCAAGCAAGATCTCAGGGACATTTTCTGGAAGGGGAGTGATAGCACTTAGAATCATCGCAGGAGAGCCGCCGATAAAGATATTGACTGGCAGAGATTGATTTTTCTCCTCGGCTTGATGAAAGTGGAAGCCTCCACCCTTTTGAATCTGAAAGTGCAAGCCAGTTGTTGTCTTGTCATACCGCTGGATGCGGTACATTCCCAAGTTGGGAGCGCCACCTCCAGGGGGTTCGGTGTAGACAAGCGGTAGGGTGACGAAATGGCCACCATCACGTGGCCAGAGCTTGAGAAGAGGAAGCTTTTCAAGGTCTTTCATTGACCGCTCTTTGACAGGAGCAAAAAGACGTTTTTTGGGCTTGAGCAGATTGAGCTTTTTCAGCTCAGAAAAGTTTTGCCAGACTGTCTTCGGTTTTGGAGGAAATTCTTCAGTGAAAAATTTCACGAGCGTTGCAATTGTCTGATCGGGGCGATTGCGAAAGGCGAGGTCAATCCGTCTTTTAGAGCCAAAAAGATTTGTCACCACAGGAAAGGGAGAGCCTTTGACTGAGTGAAAAAAGAGCACCGGACCATTAGCAGCAGCTACGCGACGATGTATTTCAGCAATTTCAAGGTAAGGATCAACTGTATGCTCGACATCCACAATCTCGCCGTTTTTCCGAAGTTCTCGGATAAACTGCCGAAGATTGTGAAAACCTTGCATTAGATCTTTTGCCCTTTTGCACGCATCTCACGTACAACTGTGCTTAATCCTTTCTTGTCGATTATGCGCAGTGCATTAGCTGAAAGTTTAAGGCTGATGAAGCGATTTTCTTCAGCAAACCAAAGACGTTTTGTCATGATGTTTGGCTGGAAACGACGCTTCACTTTACCAGTGATGTTCAGTCCAATTCCCTTTTTCTTTTTTGCGATTCCACGAAGGGTGTATGAACGCCCTTTACAAGGTTTTTTTCCAGTCACTTGACAGACTTTAGACATGATTCTTCTCCTATAGCTTTACGAGAGGAAGACGATAACATTTTTTCGAAAAAAGGGGAAGGTGAAATTATTCTTTTATCTAAGAGTGAGATGGTCTACTGAGCTTAGAGTTACTATCGACAAATCAAGACCCCAGCAGATTGAATTTTTTTACAGAAATCGTTGTGGGTTTTTTCTGATAATTGCAACCATACGATCGATATTTGCCTGCTCTTGGGGAGTTGGCGATTTTGCAAGCCGTGCGCAGAGTAGATCAATCTCAGCCATTTCACGAGCCGAGGGTTGGCGAAGTCTCCTTGCGTCCCGCTGAGCCATTTCAAGATTAAAGCGCTCTGTGTTAGTCAAAGTTTTTTTTACTACCTCAGCTGGAACCTGAGGCGACTCTGTACGACTTGGAACTACTGAAGAGCTATCTGAAGGAATATAAAACGACGATTCTCTATCTACTGGTATACTCATGAACTTCCCCTTGTTTTTTTAGTAAGTATAAATACTTAACTTGTTAATATCAAGACTTTTAATTGACTTGGTATGAAAGTTGTTAGGTAAGGGATATGGAAAAGTGTCAGGTCGATTTTGCAGTCATTGGTTCGGGTCCTGCAGGACAAAAAGGGGCCATTCAAGCAGCTAAGCTGGGAAAATCGGTAGTGCTTATTGAAAGAGACTCTGTTCCAGGAGGTAACTGCCTAAACTCAGGAACAATTCCTTCAAAATCACTGCGCGAGGCTATCATCGACCTAAGACGTTACAATGAACGCGGATTTTATGGTTCAAGCTGTCTTACTGAAGTGACAACTAATGATTTGAACTATCGATTAAAAGCTGTTTTGGAGGGTGAAAGAGCCATTCTATTGCGGCAACTGAGAAAGAACAAAATTCGCTACTTGCAGGGTAGCGGGGAGTTTGCTGATCCACAAACGCTTTTGATTCGCGATGACAATGGAACTATTACCCACGAGATAAAGGCGCATAAATTTCTTTTGGCTACAGGGTCAGAGCCGCGCAATCCTTTGCATGTCCCCTTTGACAATGAGGTGATTTTAGATTCGACGCGCTTGCTCTCAATTGATCGTGTACCAAGAACGATGTTGGTCTTGGGTGGTGGGGTGATCGGCGCTGAATATGCGAGTTTTTTCACAGCTCTAGGTTGTCAAGTGACAGTGCTTGATTGGAAAGAGCGCTTACTTCCTGAACTCGATGCTGAAATTGGAACACACTTGCAAGTCGGCCTCAAAGAAAATGGACTTGTCTTGGCACCTCGAAAAGTTCCAGAGAAGATTGAGCGGATTGATGACTCTGCGCGTGTTACGTGTGAAGATGGATCGGTTTACGAAGCGGACATTGTACTCTATGCTCTTGGGCGTGAGGCAAATGTTCATTGTCTAAAGCTTGAAGTTGAGATGACTAAACGGGGTTACATTGTAGTGAATGAGTTTTTTCAAACCTCTTATCCTCACATCTATGCTGCTGGCGATGTCGTAGGCTTTCCAGCTCTAGCTTCAACGAGTATGGAGCAGGGACGACTCGCTGCGCGTCACGCTTTTGAAGTGGAAACACATGCTTTTCCGTCGTTTTTCCCTCTAGGAATCTACACGATTCCTGAAATTTCGTGTTGTGGTGAGACTGAAGAGCAATTAATCGAAAAAGGGGTGGATTACGAAGTGGGTCGTGCCTATTATTACGAAATTGCCAAAAGTCATATTACTGGGAGTAGTAACCTCGGATTGTTTAAAATTCTATTCGATAAAAAATCGCGCAAACTGCTTGGTGTACACATTGTTGGAAGAAGCGCTACAGAGCTGATACATATTGGGCAGCTAGGAATGAGTCTTGGAGCGACGCTTGATTATTTCGTCGATCAGGTCTTTAACTATCCAACATTTGCAGAGGGGTATCGCATCGCTGCATTTAACGGGTTGAATAAACTGAAATGAAAAAACTGATTCTATGCTTGCTTCCGCTTCTGTTTTTGAGTACGAGCTCACTACGCACGCTCTACAACACGCTTGAACCCCGCTCGATTGCGCAAGCTCTCGCTTTTTATGAGCTCTATCCCTATTCACCAGAAGGCGAGGATGCGATGGCGCGTGCCAAGCATCTTTTACAAACACGCGCAGATGTTGCTGTGTTAGCACCATTGATCAACCGACTTAAAGGGGCAACAGGAGAGTTGAAAAAAGATGAGCTCCTTCTCATTGAACAGATCGCTTCTCATTTTCCCAATAGACGTCTGAAAGGATATGATGCCACAAGTGAAGAAGAAGTGATCGCACTCCCTTCTGAGGAGATCGATCTTGGCAAGGCTCTGATTCTTTCACAAAATAATGATCCTGATCAAGCGCGGAGCTATTCAGCATTTCTCGATTTGATGGCGCTCCAAATCACAGCACAGCTCCCACTGAATGCAACGATTGAAGAGAAAATTGCCGCAACAAATCGCTTCATCTTTGAAGAGATGCATTTTCGCTTTCCACCGCAATCGATCTACGCTAAAGAGATTGATCTCTTCACCTTCTTGCCCTCTGTCATGGATAATCACTTGGGGGTCTGTTTGGGTGTAACAGCGCTCTACTTGGCCGTTGCACAACGCCTGGAGCTCCCTCTTGAAATTATCACACCTCCTGGTCACATCTACGTGCGTCACCGCGCTGGTGATAAGATTGTGAATATTGAGACAACAGCGCGCGGTGTAAACATGCCTTCTGGAGCCTACTTAGGGGTGAACACACGTAAATTGCAATTGCGTACTCTCAAAGAAGTTATCGGGATGACACATGTTAACCAAGCCTCTGTCTACCTACATACTGAACAGTACGACAAGGCGCGCAACTCCTATGAAAAGGCACGCCCTTACATGTATGACGACCCGCTTGTTAAAGAGCTTCTTGGCTACACTTATCTCTTTACAGGTAATCCTGAGGAGGGAGAAGCGCTTCTTCAAGAAGTTCGAGACGTATTACCCGACCATGCTGTTTGCCGTCATGTCCTTGCTGAAGATTACCTAGATGGAAAAGTGGACACTGATGGTTTGCAAGCGATCTTCATGCAAGTCGATGAAACGCGTGCGTCTATTGTAAAAAAACAAAAACGCCTTGAAGCAACGTTGGAAAAACATCCAGAGTTTCGCGATGGCTTGCACCAGCTAGCTGTCTGCTGGGTGCAACTTAAGCGCGCCAAAGAGGCACTTGTTTTGCTCAAACAACTCAATGAAATCAGTCCTGAAGATCCTACCATTCAGTACTATCTCGCCGTGCTCCATGGCGAGCGTCATGATTACAAAAGCTGTTGGGAACATCTGCTCAATGCTGAAAAACTCACAGCTGCACGCGACTTTTCTCCCAAAGCTCTTCGCGAACTGCGCCAAGAGCTTCTTTTTCATTGCCCTCCATAGTCGATTTTTCTATAATCATTGGCATGGATTTTTCTGACGCCGCACAAAGTGCCATTCAAGAGGCTTTTCAAAAAGCCCAGACAAAACATAACACAGAAGTGACTGAATATCACTTACTTTTGTCTTTTCTTGAAGATAAGCAGGGGTATTTTAAAACCATTTTAGACGAGCTCAAAATCGACTCTGATTCGTTGATGCGCGAGGTAGGTTTGAAGATCGATCATCTGCCGACTTTCTCCGAAAATGGAGAGCCTCAACCTTCACGTAATTTTCAAAGCCGTGTCATGGATGCACAGGCCTTTGCCAAAGAGCTTAATGACACCTACGTTTCGAGTGACCACTTTCTTCTCTCATTTTGGAAGGGGGGAGGAGAGCCGCTCAGTCAGTGGCGGGAACGGAGCGGCATAGATCTAAAAAAACTCAAAGAGATGATTCAACAGATACGAGGGGATAGACATATGGATTCGCCAACTGCAGAAGCTAGCATGAAAAGTTTAGAAAAATTCTGCAAGAATCTCACTGCGCTTGCCAAAGAAGGTAAACTTGATCCAGTGATTGGACGTGATGAAGAGATTAGACGTACCATTCAAGTGCTCAGTAGACGGACCAAGAATAACCCGATGTTAATCGGTGAGCCCGGAGTTGGAAAGACGGCAATTGCAGAGGGCTTGGCGCAGCGCATCATCCAAGAAGATGTTCCAGACTCACTTTTCAATAAACAACTCGTTGCCCTTGATATGGGAAGTCTGATTGCTGGCACCAAATTTCGCGGAGAATTTGAAGAGCGTCTCAAAGGGATTTTAGAAGAGATTGAGAAGAGTGATGGGCAGATCATCCTATTTATTGATGAAGTACACACTCTGGTTGGAGCTGGAGGGGCAGAAGGAGCTATGGATGCTGCTAACCTACTTAAGCCAGCCTTAGCTCGTGGGACACTGCACTGTGTCGGCGCTACAACTCTCAACGAATACCAGAAGTACATTGAGAAGGATGCTGCTCTAGAAAGGCGCTTCCAGCCTGTTTTTGTGACAGAGCCTTCACCAGAAGATGCCATTGCAATTTTGCGAGGCCTGCGTGAGCGCTATGAGATCTTTCACGGGGTGCGCATCACCGAAGCTGCTCTTTATGCAGCTGTGATGCTCTCCACTCGCTATATCCAAGATCGTTTCTTACCCGACAAAGCAATCGACCTTATCGATGAGGCAGCAAGCTTGATCAGAATGCAAATTGGTTCACGTCCACTCCCTATTGATATCAAGGAGCGTGAACTCTCCTCGATGATCGTCAAGCTTGAAGGGCTTAAGCGTGAAAAAGAAAGTACTGAAAAAGAAGAGCTTGAGAAGAAAATTGCCGCTAGTAAAGAAGAGTTGGCTCTTTTAAAAACTCGGTGGGAAGGTGAGAAAAAAGAGATTCTCTTGCTTAAAGAGAAGAAAAACCAACTTGAGAAGCTCAGGTTCCAGGAAGAAGAGGCTGAGCGTGTTTCAGACTACAATAAAGTAGCTGAGATCCGTTATAAAGAGCTTCCACAGCTCGAAAAAGAGATTGAAGAGTTGCAAGCCACACTTGGCAAAAAGAAAGATCGTCTGCTTCAAGAAGAGGTCGATGAGTTTCTCATCGCCCAAATTGTAGGCAAGTGGACAGGTATCCCTGTCCACAAAATGCTTGAAGGGGAAGCCGAAAAACTCTTGCATCTAGAGAAGGTCTTGGAAAAACGTGTTGTTGGACAAGACTTTGCAGTCACAGCAGTGTGTGATGCTATTCGCGCTTCACGTGCAGGGCTCAGTGATCCAAACCGCCCAACTGGCGTCTTTCTCTTCTTAGGCCCAACAGGTGTTGGAAAAACAGAGCTTGCAAAAGCACTTGCAAGTCAACTGTTTGATAACGAGGATGCGATGATTCGCCTCGACATGTCAGAATATATGGAGAAACATGCTGTTTCCAAACTGATCGGTTCGCCTCCTGGCTATGTTGGTTATGATGAAGGAGGACAACTCTCTGAAGCGATTCGTCGTCGCCCCTATGCTGTCGTCTTGCTCGATGAAGTTGAAAAAGCACACCCCGATGTCTTCAATATTCTCTTGCAGATCTTTGATGATGGGCGTCTCACAGACAGCAAAGGGAGAAAAGTGAACTGCAAGAACGCTCTGTTCATTATGACCTCGAATTTAGGTTCAGATCTTTTGCTTACAAAGACGGCGCATTCCAAAGAAGAGGTTCTTGCAACTGTTGAGCCGATTCTGAAACAACATTTCCGTCCTGAATTTCTCAATAGGCTCGATGAGATTTTGCCCTTCTTGCCTCTACAGGAGAAAGATATGGTCAAGATTGTCGAGATTCAGATGGAGCGTGTAACCAAACGATTGGCTGAGAAACATATTCCATTGACTTGGAGTGAACAGGTTGCTCATCACTTGGCTAAAGAGGGGTATGATCCAGCATTTGGCGCGCGCCCCCTTAAACGCTTGATACAGCATGAGGTGGTCAATCCACTCTCTAAGGCGATGCTTGAAGGAAAGGTCAAAAGCAATACAGATGTGAAGCTTAAGTTAGACAACAAAATGGTTGTTTTCTAAACAGTCCTAGATTTGCAGTTAAACACTTTTAAAAACGAGGTTAGGTATGACATCTTCTATTAAAGCAACACCTGAAAGTTCTTGGCTTCCAACTCTGCCAGGATTAAAAAGTAGTCTACAATCAGTAGCACGAAACACAAATACCATTGCTCTAGTGGTGATAGGATGCGTGCTCCTGAATCAAGTTCAAGGTGCGGACGCTTTCGGGGATATGGGAAAATATGGCAGCATGGGCGAATGCATACATGTTTGTAAAGAGACTCTATTTGGAGGGACAAATACATGGTGGACTAATACCGTCTGTGGTGGAAAATGTGCCATATTTGATTGGGGTATCATGATCAATGAGGGAGTCCCTCTTGGAGCAAGACCTCCAGGTGCTCATTAGCATTTGTTAGGGATTATGTGAGCCGTTTCTACTTCTTGAAGGTGCTGACCATGAATCGAGCAATAACTAGGGATTTGCGCAGAACATCCAGCCCTTGCTCAGCAGTAACGTTCTCTGAATTGACGGTCTTGAAGATTGCTTCGAGCTGCTGGTGCATTCCTTTGTCATCAAAGTTTGGAATGGTTCCAGCATAGGCAAGAAATTCAGCGCCAGTACTTGCGACTTGATGGACAACCGGGTTGTTCATGATGTACTCCTTGGCATTTTCATCACTCAGAAAGCTAAAGGGAAAGAGTTTGTTGAGTTCCTTGGCTCCCTCCTCTTCTGAAAGTTTCTCTAGTTGGGTCAGGAGGGTCGTGAGCTGCTTTGCTTTCTTTTGAAGATCTGCCTTCTCTTCTTCGGGAATAGGAAAAAAGGGACGGAGCAAATGAATACAGACTTCTATTGCAACTTGTTCTTTGCTCATGCCAGAATCTCCTTGATTGCTTCTTTTAGGGGCAGATGTGAGATTAATGCCTCGAGGTTAGGCACGAAACGGTAGGTCCAGTTGGTATCCAAGACTTTGCCAGGAATATTAATCCGTTCGTCAGCGGGGTTTTTGGAAACGAGTTCAGGAAAGAGTGCTAGGTACTCTTGCAGCAGGTTGATATGAAAGAGGCTGTTTGAGTGATGGCTGTCATAGAGAATCTCTTTTTGTCTCTCAAGGGTGAGAAAGGGGCGGTAATCCCAGTTTTTGAACTCTGAAAAGAGTTTGGCCTCTTTGGGAAAGTGTTTCCACCAGAGTTGAAGGGTATCTGCATCGTGGGTAGAGACGGTTGTCATGGTTAGTGGAGGATAGTCGGCAGGGGAGATAAAGCCCTCATCAGTTTCCCAACGTCTTTCCCATCGCATGAGTTTAGTACCGCAAATTCCTAATCTATAGAGTGTCTGTTTAACATCTTCGCGAACAAGTCCTAAATCTTCACCGATAGGTAGGATAGGAGCACTATCGAGCATCATGCGCATGATCTTTTCACCATGAGGAAGCCACTCTGACTCTTGAGAAGGAAGGAAAGTCCCTTCACTAGGTGTTTTTCCCATCTCAATCGTCCACATCCTAAAAAAGCCGACGACATGGTCAATGCGGTAGAGGTGGTAGAGGTTGGATGCAAACTTTAGACGCTCTCTCCACCAGTGGTAGTCTGTTTTTTCAAGCGCTTGCCAGTCATAAATGGGAAAACCCCAATGTTGGCCATCACGTGTATACATGTCGGGAGGTGCACCTGCTGCAAGATGAAGAAAGAAAAGGGGGCGGTTATGCCAAACATCAGCACTGTCACGACTAATTAAAATGGGAATATCACCCTTTAGTAGGACGTTATGCTCTTCGGCAAATTGTTTTACTTGCCTAACTTGCTGGAAGCAGATGAATTGGAGAAGTTGATGGTAATCGATGGCATCTTTATGTGTGCAAAGAAGCTCTACATACATACTCTGTGAGGGGCTCTTGAGATTTGAAGGCCACTCTTCCCAATGTTTCCAATATTGCTTCTCTTTGACTGCTTTGAAAAGGGCGTAGGGCTCAAGCCACTCTTTATTGATTGAAACGAACTGTTGATATTCAGTTGATGCAAGAAGTGTTGGTGCAACAAGAGGGATGTACTCTTTGAAAAAGACGTTTTTTAGTTCTCGTACAATATGGTGTTTAACGCGCGGTGTACGTGACCAATAGGCGATCTTTTGAAGTTTATCTTTGTAGTCAATAACGCGACCGAGCTCTGGTAGATGTGTCATGGAGAGGAAGATGGGATTGAGGGCAAAAGCGGAGAGTGAGTCGTAGGGGCTAGAACCTAGGCCTGTATCATTGATAGGAAGGAGCTGGATGACATCAAGGCCAAGTTCATGACACCATTGGATGAGGGGTAGAAGATCGAGATACTCTCCAATGCCGCAGCTCTGACGTGAATGGAGAGAAGAGAGGGGGAGGCAAATGCCGTGATGTTGGCCTGTTCCGATCGTTTCCCACTGTTTACCAGCTGGTGTTTGAAATAGAGGATTTGTCATGGTTTCATCCCAAACATTCCGCTTCCTTGTGAAGAAGGGCCTGGATCTTCTTCAATTTGAGGAATAGTAGCATCTTTTATCGCATCAACCCAAACTTTTGCGTGAGTGGTAAAAAGTTCGATGAAATCTGAAATGGACTTTGCTTCTGCAGTTGCAATAGGTATGTAGTGAAACAAGACAAGAGTATTATTTTTCTCGCTGAAGGCTAGGGTTCCTCGGGGTGTTTTGGAAATTCCATTGACGCGCAGGGCTTGAACAAAGACTTGATGGCGATAGGCTCCAGGAGGTATCTCGCCAAGTTGTGTGCCGATGAGAAGACGATCTCCAGTAGTGTCTAGGTCAATTTGAATGGTAACTTGCTCCTCGGAATATTCAATGCGGCAAGACTGGTGAGAGTCAGAGACGAGGTTAATTTGCATCTCTAGACCTAGCGAGCGGATCAAATCTTCATACACTTGCATCTACTCTTCCTCCTCTTCTTCTGATTCGAGCTCTTCAAGGGCCTCTATTAGTGCCAGTAAGAGATCTTGACGGTGGCGCATCGAACGGTAGACACGAGGAGATAGCCCTCGAATAGCATCGCGAAATTGTGAGAGGATGATGACTTTTTCATCATCATCGAGTAGGCCCATCTGCTCCGCATCACGCAAGATTTTCATCACCGAGGGGTATTTATCTTCCACAATCTTGATGAAGGCTCTTGCAAGCTTTTCAAAAGAGAGTGTGCGTGGATAGGGGAGTTGATACTTCTTATACTGTGCACGGATCATTTTTAGGCGCTCTTTGAAAAAGAGATAGACCCACAAGATCGACTGTAAATTCCGTGTTTCGGTCATTAAGCGCATCAACTCAGGCTCCTGAATCGAAGGCCCTTTTGACTTCATGTCATATGCCATGCCTTTCAGAAGGAAGTTCACGATCTCTTTAAGCTGCTCAAATGGGTACTCGTTTGAGAGCTCGGTAAACAGGACGTTATGATCGCGCGGGTTTCCTGTCACATCACGGTAGAGATTGCGCAGTTCTGTTGGTGAGGAGCCATAGCCTCTAGCAGCATAGTTTTTGGCAACGGAATCGATGTTGCGCCCTGCAATGATTTCGCGCTCTCTGAGTTGGGTATGTAAATCGCGAGCCTGAGTAATTTTCTGCTTGAGTCCTCCTTCTGTTGCACGCTCTAAGTAGTCAAAGGCTTCATCGGCTAGGGTTGGGTCATCAAAGGCATCGGCAACCTGCTGGAGAATCTCTTCAGCGGTCTGATCTTCTGATAAATTGCTACGTAGATCGCGGAGGCGATTGGCTGGAAGTTCGGGATTACGGCGTGTGAAGTCATCGGCGAGATCCTGCTCATTCTTCCCTTCAACAGCTTCGACTCTCTCATTGGCTTGTACAGGTGGTTTATGACGTGACTCTAGCGATCTGAAGCGATTGAATCGTGCTTGCTCTCGAGAAGCAGCCATCGAATTGAATCCACGCTCAACATCAGCTTCAAAGCGCTCTTCCGCGTTCACCTGATTAGCAAGTGCACGTTTGGCATCTGCACGCCCATGTCTGGCAGCAATTGCAGCTAAGTTTACCGGAATCGGCTCTGTCATTCCCCCATACCTCTACTCTTACAGCTGCACCCTTCCAAGGGGTTGGATGCGCACTTCAGGCAACACTTCTTGATAGGAGATCACAGCAAGATCTGGGAACTCCGTTTCAATCAATTTTCTAGCAAATCGACGCACGTCAATGGCGGTTAACATCACAGGAGGTTGTCCTCCTGGAGGTGTTGGCGTGATCACATTACGCATTGAACGTAGGATCATATTGACTGAATCAGGATCAAGAGCCAAGTAGGAGCCAGCAGATGTCTGCTTAATTGCTCCGCGAATCATCTCCTCAATCTCAGGATCTAACAAGTAGACAGATAGAGAGGATTGCCCTTGAGAATATTTATTTGTGATGTAGCGCTTCAGCGAGGCTCTGACATACTCAGTCAACAAGACTGTGTCTTTTTCAGTTTGGGCCCACTCACTCAACGATTCCATGATAGTACGTAGATCTTTGATCGAAACCTGCTCTTGAATCAAACGTTTGAAAATCTCTGTGAGTTTTTGTAGTGGCACTAGACGGGTCACTTCCTTGACAAGGTCGGGGAATGAGCGCTCCATAAACTCAAGCATTGAACGCATCTCTTGAATACCCACAAACTCCTGACCATTTTGGCGGAAGAAGTAGGAGAGGTGCAGGATCACCACTTCAAGCGGTCTCCAAAATTTAATGCCGGCGCGTACCATAACCTCTTCATATTTTGCATCGACCCACAAACTTGGCAGTCCAGAAGCATTTTTATAGGTCACATAGGGAAGATTATAGCGTCGCAGGTTTTCTTCGATTTCATTGGTCAATAAATGGTGCTCAGGAATTTTACCTCGGACAACAGGCACTTCATTGAGCAAAATGGCATATTCATCTTTCTCCACAGAGGGAGAATCTGTGCGTACATGCACGCCTGGATAACGGATGCCTAAATCTTGATAGAGCGCTTGTCGCATTTTAGGGATCAACTCATCGACAAGTCGGGGCGCTCCTTTCCCTTTTTGAAGAAGCATCTTCGACATTTCATCTCCAAGCTCCAGAATGACAGGCAGAGTGAGCGCATAATCTTCAGCGCCTCCAGTGACCATCGCATGCCCTTCGACGTCTGTCTCAATGGCTCCGGGAACGCCTGCTGCAGCTTTTGCCATCTCTCTCTTCTGACGACGCATCATCGCAAGGCCAGTACTTGCCATGCCAATCGCAATAATTGCAAATGTCCAGAGAGGAAATCCTTTAAAAAAGCCTAAACCAAAAACCGCGCCTGACGCAATTAAAATGGCGCGTGGTTCTCGGAGTAACTGACTTGAAATCTCACGTCCTAAATTTGCATCTTTCTTGTCACTTGAAACACGTGTTGTCACAAGACCAGCTGTCAAACAGACCAATAGAGAGGGGATTTGTGAGACAAGACCATCACCGATGGAGAGCAACGTATAAACATGAGCCGATTGGGCAAGCGTCATCTTGTGCATCCCTACACCGATGATCAAGCCTCCAACGATGTTGATGAAAGCGATGACCATTCCAGCGATGACATCACCTTTCACAAACTTCATCGCACCATCCATCGCTCCATAGAGTTCACTCTCTTTTTGGATCAAGGCGCGTTTATCACGTGCCATATTTGAATCGATGACACCAGCGCGCATATCAGCATCAATCGCCATCTGCTTACCAGGCATCGCATCCAAACGGAAACGGGCAGCGACTTCAGCAACACGCTCAGCACCTTTAGTCACCACGATAAATTGAACGATGGTAATGATCAAAAAGATTACAAAACCAACGACATAGTTTCCGCCGACCACAAAGTTTCCAAAAGCCTGAATAATTTCACCAGCATAGGCGTGGAGCAAGATCTGACGCGTTGTGGCAATGTTCACCCCAAGTCTAAAGAGGGTCGTCACCAGAAGCATCGCAGGAAACATCGAGAGGTGAATCGCACTTGGAATATAGAGCGCAACCATCAGAATTACAACAGCTGCTGTTAAGTTGAACGTGATCAATAAGTCGATCACAGGAGGAGGGACTGGCAGAACGATCATTACGACAACCGCAATGATCCAAGCAGCTAAGATCAAGTCACTCGAACGATTAAGCGCCGTGAGACCTGCTTCACCTCCGAAAAATCTTCCAAATAGATTCTTAAAGTTCATTCACTCTCTTCTCCAGGACCAAGGGACGCTACATAGAGGAGAATCTCCCCGATTGCTTCATATGTCGATTCAGGAATAAATTTGTTCACCTCACCCTCATCAAGCAATTCATGTGCCAGAGGGACGTTACGCATAATAGGGATATTATATTTCTCAGCAAGAGTAATAATTGACTGGGCATTATGCCCCACGCCCATTGCAATCACCCAAGGCGCCTTGTATTTTTCAGGCTCATAGCCAATTGCAACAGCAACATCATGAGGATTAGTCACAATTGTCTTAGCACGTTTAACTTGGGATGTCCCTTGGTCGTAAGCAATCTCTTGTGCCAACTGTCGCCGTTTACCCTTGATCTCAGGATTCCCTTCAGTATCTTTGTACTCCTGCTTCACCTCAAATTTTTCCATCTTCATCTCTTTGGCAAAATTCATCCGTTGATAGATTAGATCGAAGATTGCAATCAGGATAAAGTAAATGCCGACAGCGACAATCACTTTGTAGAGAATTTTTTGGAAAACCATAGCTCCAGCAACTGGAGGAAGCGCAACTGTCACCGCAAGATCATTAACATACTTTATTGCAATCAGGTAGATGATCAGGGCTGCGCCGAAAATCTTAAAGCATGACTTGATCAGCTCAACTACGGTTTTCATCTTGAATTTTTGCTTCAAGTTTTCAACCATATTAAACCGTTTCATATCAGGCTTAAAGACCTCAGTGGCAAACGTTGGACCGACGACTAAAAAGCCGATAATTGTGCCAACGATTGAGACGAGGATGGCAATCGGCAATGAAGACCATAAAACAACCTGAATCATCTCCTTTAAAAAGAAGGGCGCAGTCATGACAACATCAGTTTTCGGTGCAATGGTTAACATTTGGAGCATGAAGCCCGCGAGTTTGTCGTAGAGATAGGAGGAGAGATAGAGCGTCACAGCGAGCGCTGTGATAAACGTCATTGCAGAGGGGAAATCCTGGGACTTAGCGACCTGTCCTTTTTTACGCGCATCCTTGAGCTTCTTACTGGTCGCCTTTTCGGTCTTTTCAGCCATATCCTTCTACTATAGGAAGGAGAGTAAATATCATCAAGAGGTCAAACAGCTCACAATAGCTCCTAAGTCGACAAGCTCTGTGACCTCATTGCCAGACCAAACTCCAAGCTGCGTGCCGCTAGCTGCAATCACGGCGCCATCAGCGTCCTGCATGAGAGCTGAAATATGAGCTCTTTGCCACCATGTCATCGCAACAAAACCACTTTCGATATTCCAGATTTTTAGCCACCCCTTCTCATCAGATGAGAGCACATTTCCGTTGTCTAACAAGTAAAGAGCTGTAACTGGAAAACTATGACGTCCGATTTCTGTGACGGAATAAATCGCGTTGAGAGTCGAGACTTTTACACCACAATCTTTTTCGTAAATCAGGTGTCCGGAGTTATCTCGAATCAGATGCTTAAATTCACTGTTAATTTTGTCTTTTGAGCTTCCCTTTTCGAAATTCCAAACGTTAAGGCCACCTCCACTTGTAGCAAACAAAACCTCGTGAGTTTGATATTTCATTACAGAGGTGACACTCTTATTATCCTTAATCTCAAGGTTCTTAACGTTCTCATTTTCGAGATTCCACAGTCGCAACTCACTAGAACCCGAAACAAACTGAGTCTCTGAATATTGCGCTAAGCAGTTCACTCGACCCTCATGCCCACTAAAGATTTTGGTTTGCTCACCATTTTCAATATCCCAAAGGATGATAGCTCCTGATTCATAGCCAGCTAAAACCTCCGTTTCAGACCATGTCAATACGCTAGTTACAGCACTTTCACCAGCTAATACGGTCACCTTGCGGCTCTCTTTTTCAACAACGCGCAGACTTCCGTCTGAGCAACCTGCAATGATCAACTGCTGCTTTTGCCCAATTGTTTCGCAATTGCGGCACGAATAAATAGCATAGGCAACAAAACCGACTGTTAAACTAGCTGTTAGCGTTAAGACGGAGATTCCACCAGCTGGTGGCAAGGCATGAAAATAGACAGAGAAGATAGTCAACGCCACAGCAGAAACAGCTGCAAAAGTTGCTACAACGAGCTTTTGAGTTGAACATTGAGATGAAACTGCACTAATCATCTAAAAAATAACCGTCGAAACTTTATCTATATTAGTCTCTGATTTGATGCTCTGCAATCTCGTGTTTTCTGTTGGCTCCCAAACTAAAAGCTTTGAACTTGTAGCCATCACAACTATTCCAGAAGGGGCTTGAGCTAAATCCAAAATGGAGTGACCGAAGGGCATTAATGTCCTAAGCATGTTGCCTGTCTTCTTAGTTGGATTCGATGTATCCCAAAGAATAACAGCCACTGCATCAACTGATAGACAACAACCGGGCATACCTTGTTTGAGCTGTATCACATCTTTTTGAGCACGGCCAATAGAGATCTCAAGACCTCCTTCAACAATGTTTCGGCGGTACAGAGAAGCCCCTTTGCAATACATCACAGAATACGCGTCAATTGGAGCAAGATCCTTAAATGGTCTAATGCTAATTGTCTCACTTGTATCTGAATTCCAGACAATAAGAGATCCTTTTGGTTGGCTTGGAGTTTCTGCGCTTACGACTCTTTGCATTGATGCATGATTAACGCCCAATACAATCGAACCATTACCCATTTCAAAACCATGTGTCAAAGCTATTTCATCTGTTAACTTTGGACTGAAGGTTTTTTGGCATTCACCATTCTCCAGTTCCCATAAACATGCAGTCCCATCGATTGAAACTGAAAGAAGTCGCTGATCAGAGCAAGGACTCAACCACTTGATTCGCTGAGTATGTCCTTCAAACACCCGAATTTCTGTGTTATCAGCTGTATCCCAAAGTGAAATTTTACCGTTATTGTCTCCAATCACGACCTGGTGCTCATTAACCCTCACAAGGCATCGAATAGTCTCTTCAGAGGAAGGTCGCAGCACTCTAACTCTACCATTTTCTGTGTCGAGCTCATGGAGTGCTCCATCACGCGTTCCTGCATAAGCTTTTAGAGTCGCCCTGTCTGCAACAGGTTCTTCTACTTCCTCTTCGGCAGGCTCTTCTTTTTGTCTCTGTGCGCGGCAAGACTGAATCGCAATCGCAGCAATTGCAAATGTGCCGACACCTGTCATCGTCAAACTAGTAATGCCAATGCTAGGAGGAATAAAGCGGAAGCAGCTGCCGATTGCACAGAGCGCTACTAGCGACGCTACAATCGCAATAGCCGCAACAGGCTTTGTTAGGTTTGGATCTTGAGTAGTCGCAGTTCGCATCAAATCACTTATCATAGGGGGAACATTCTACACCTTAAAGATAAAAAAGATAGAAAAAAATAGTTGGGTTAATCTCTACAAAAACGGGATTCAGCCAGCTTTGAGACGAGAAGGGCAATTAGCGAGACGCCTCCAGCCACTGCAAGAAAAGGGGCAATCTCCCCAGGAATCGGAATGTGGCCGCAACAGGCTGCGACTCCAACTGCAAGAGCAGCCAAGGCAACGAGAGCTAAAATTGTAACCATATAGGGGAAAGAGGTTTTTCTCTTCTCTGGAGGCAAAGAAGGAATTGGACTCAAAGGGCGATTGGGGTCACTGTAATCACAAGGATCAGCATGGCGATAGAGCCAATCACCTCCGAAACAAAAAGCAAGATAGGTGTGGCCATCAGATAGATTGAAGCAGTAGCCCCATTCCTGGGGGATATGTTCAGGAAGGGCCGGAAACGACCGGTTATCGGCACATGCCCTGTAATACTCCTGAAGTGCCTCGCATCTGGCTTCGCGTGCTCGTATTGACATATTAATATTATAAACTAAGTCGAATTATAAATAAATCAATAATGTTTATGTGAATTATATAGAAATTGTTTCAACAATCGTTTCAAGCTCTTCTGAGATGTAGGAAATAACCTCTGAGCTGGGGTTCCAAATCGCCACTTGCGTGTTTGAGGTAGCTGCCGTGGTGCCGTCACTGCGTAGGGCAAGTCTAGAGATTGCCATCCCATCCCATGCAAAGGCTTGAAGAGCATGCCTTGTCTGACAGTCCCAGAGCTTAATTCCACCACTCTCATCACCCGTCACACAACGGTGATTGGTTCCCATCGCAATGGCCGTGATCTTAGCAGAATGCTCTCCAAAAGGTAATGGAGTGGCATTCGAAATAACCTGAAGACAAAGCACCTCTTTATCTCTAGCGACCACTGCCATACGACGATCCTCACTCAATGCTACCTGGTCGCAATACTCAGAACTGACGTTGTAGCTAGTACTGGAGTTAGATCTGCTATACACAATCAACTCTCCCTTTGCTTCCACTGCGGGAATCCAGGAATCAATAATTGGACTTGCAGAGTGTCCGTTGCTAATAAGAAACAACTGCTCATTGATCACAAAAAGAGCCCTCATCTCCTTCAAGTTATTATCTTGAATTGATTCATGTTCTGCGGTTTCAATATTCCAAATATGAATCGTGACGGAAGAGATCCCTATGACATGCGTTTCTGAAAGGGCAGTAAAAGCCTCTATTTGATAGTTTGAATCAATAAATTCACGCAGTATCTGATTTGTTTCTAGATCCCAAAGAGCAACTGACGAATCTTTATAAGCAGCGAGTAGTTGCGTCGGTGACCATCTATATAAGCAACTTACATAATGCGTATTGTCGTATTGATTATAAGGCTCATTTTTTTGCAGAGAAACGGTCTCGCCTTCGGGAGAAACGACATAAATAGCATTCTTCCGATCAGAGCCTGCATAAACCTTGACAGGCTCCTGTTCAGCCGTTTCTTTAGCCTCTTTTTTAGAGATACAGGAGTAGATCGCAACTCCAATGAAACCGACAGCTCCAAGACTACTAAGTGTCAGGCCGGTGATGCCAATCCCTGGTGGTAGCATGGGAAAAGTTGTAGCAAGCGCCCATAGGGCAACTGCTGAGGCAACTACAGCGCTTACGGCTACTGTAGTATTGACAGGATTTATTTTAGTCGCGTCAATCATGCAAGAAAGTATAGACGATTTTTTTGTAAAAGCCACACTTAAAAAATTACTTCTTGTTCAGAATAGACTCTGAGCCTATGATACTTGCCTATGTCATCTCAATTAGAATGTGGAATTGTCGGCCTGCCCAATGTGGGAAAATCAACGCTATTTAATGCCTTGACCAAAGCGGGAGCGGCCTCTTCAAATTATCCTTTTTGCACGATCGATCCGAACGTAGGGGTTGTCGATGTTTTTGATCCAAGGCTAGGGGTTCTTTCCAAGCTCTCAGGGAGTCAACAAATTATTTACGCTGCGATGCGCTTTGTCGACATTGCAGGGCTTGTAGAGGGCGCGGCAAAAGGGGAGGGGCTTGGCAACCAATTTCTCTCTCATATTCGTGAGACTGATGCAATTGTCCATGTCGTACGCTGCTTTGAGAGTGATGATATTGTCCACGTTAGCGGCGGTATTGATCCAATTCGGGACATTGAAACGATTAATCTCGAGTTGGTTTTAGCTGATCTGCAATCGACGCAAAATATGATCACGCGACTTGAAAAGCAAGTGAAGGGGAACAAAGAGCTGCAGCCTACAATTGTTGCTTTGGAAAAGGCACGCTCACATCTCGATGCAGAAAAACCGATTCGCACGCTTGAGCTCTCACAAGAAGAGCATGAGCTTCTCAAACCTTATCCTTTTCTCACTCAGAAAAAAGTGCTCTATGCGGCAAATGTCTCTGAAGATGATCTACCAGAGATGGAGAATCAATTTGTGCAACAGGTGCGCGAATTTGCCCAGAAAGAGGGGAATAGTGTTGTTCCAATCTGCGCTAAGATCGAAGCTGAAATCGCGGAGCTTGATGAGAGTGAGCAAGTCGAATTTCTCGAGAGCCTTGGCTTGAAAGAGACGGGGCTTAATCGCCTTGTGCACGCCTCATTTAATATGCTCGGCCTGATCACTTATCTGACAACTGGAGAGATAGAGACGCGTGCCTGGACGATTCATCGCGGGCAAAATGCTGCTGAAGCGGCTGGCCGGATCCATACCGACATTCAAAAGGGGTTCATTCGCGCAGAGGTCATTGCATACGATGATATGGTGGCTCATAATGGACGTAACGGTGCACGCGAGGCGGGCAAACTGCGCGCTGAGGGTCGCGACTACATCGTCAAGGATGGCGACGTCATCCTCTTCCTTCATTCATAATTATCTATCACAAAAATGCTATTTCTTGATTTTTGTGCTACTTTTTGACTCTGTAAAATTTAGCACAAAATCACGTTTTTATTGATTTTGTGCTAGATGTGAGAATGTCTTGATGAATTTGTTCTTTAAGAGCTGATGGTGATGAAAATTGTCGCTCTTCTCTAATGTAAGAGTGAAAGAAGACTTCGATCTCTTTTCCATACAACGCTTTTTTTAGATCAAAAAAGTGCACTTCTAGCTGCGCTTCACGCCCACAATGTAGGGTTGGGGCCGCGCCTAAATTTGCAATTCCCTTGTATCGTTTGTTTTCGAATAGACTTTCTACGGAGTAGACGCCATAGGGAGGCAATTCGAGCGCGCTGACAGCCAAATTTGCAGTCGGGTAGCCAAGAGCCTTTCCTTTACCCGCGCCATGCTGTACAGCTGCTTTGATGGAGTAGGGGCGGCCAAGTAATTGGGCGACTTTGTCAAAGTTTCCACAGGCCAACTCTTTGCGGATTAGACTGCTCGATACGACCTGGTTATCAACCAAAACTGGTTGGACATATTCAAGGGTAAAACCAAATTGTTTAGCAAGTGTCTGCATCTTTTCGGGTTTGCCATCGCGATCATGACCAATGACTGCATCATGCCCGAGTACAAGATGAGTAAAGGGGATCTTCTTCATGAGCTGGCTGATGAAGGCTTCGGCACTGAGCTTAGAAAGCTCTAGTGTAAAGGGGAGCAGTTCGATCTGCGCAATACCACTTTGTTCGATGAGCTCAAGTCGATGTTCTAAAGTTGTAAGAAGCGGAGGAGCTTTTCCAAGCACTTCTAGAGGATGGTTTGTGAATGTCAGGGCAAAAGAGCACTTTTTAAGTAGTGCCTGATGTCCTAGATGGACTCCATCAAAGCTGCCAATTGTAAGTGTGAGATCATGCATCGAGTTGAATGAGGTGAGGTGTCACAGAGCAAGGGCAGTCAGAAAACAGCTCACTGCCATCGATACAGTCTTTCAAGTGGAATTGTCCACTGCGTGTGCGTTGGAGTTTGGCAAGGTAAGCGCCGCAGCCTAGAAGCTCACCAATCTCATGTGCAATACTCCGAATATATGTTCCTTTACTGCAGGCAATCTTCAAGGAGAGTTTTGGGTAGCTATAGTCGAGCACTTCAATCTGAACATGTACTTTAGCAGGCTTACGCTCAATAACTTTTCCAGCGCGTGCGAA
Organism: uncultured Chlamydiaceae bacterium; assembly: GCA_942490925.1. Taxonomy (GTDB): domain Bacteria; phylum Chlamydiota; class Chlamydiia; order Chlamydiales; family JAAKFR01; genus CALNYX01. The sequence goes on from CALNYX010000017.1 coordinate 488,610, forward strand.
CTCATAGAGCTTTTTACCATTAATTTTTTTTGCTGAATACATAGGAGGTGTTTGAGAGATCTCACCTTGAAAGGTCTCAATTACTTTAAGTAGATCAGCCTCTTTGGGCTTTTTCTTTGAACGGGCCATGACTTTACCATCACAGTCATAGGTATCGGTTGAAACACCAAAGCAGACTTCAGCAAGGTATTCCTTATCAGCAAGCAGGAGTTTATCAGAGAGCTTTGTGTATTGCTTCCCAATGAGAATGACCATTACACCAGTTGCAAAGGGATCTAGTGTGCCAGCATGCCCAATTTTTTTGATGCCAGTGAGCTTGCGAAGCACTCGAATCAGGCTAAAGGAGGTCTTGCCCTCGGGTTTGTCGACGAGGAGGATGCCCTGAAGCAGTTCGGTGCATAACGACTGTTCACTCATGATCTGAACGGGTTTCATTTTCTTTGTGAATTTTTTGGATCAATCCTTCGATGTGCATCTGTTTATCTAGGGAGGTGTCGAGATGAAAGGTAAGCTCTGGAAAATAGCGCAAGACAACCTGCTTTGAAGCGCGGACAGCAATGTAGCCTGCAGCCTGGTTCAAAATAGCAATAGCCTCAAGCTTTTTTTTCTCATCATCCCCAATAATGCTAATCATCACTTTACCATGCTTGAGATCTTTGGTCACCGCAACACTTGTTACTGTAATCAACTCGGGTAAATGTGGATTCTTAACATCCTTGACCATCACATCTGCGATGACTTCTCTTAGCAATGAGTTAATACGGTCAATGCGTTGCGATGCCATATTACAACTCTTGGCTCAGGTAAATAATTTCGTAAGCCTGAAGGATATCTCCCTCTTGGCATCCAGCAAATCCTTCAAGAACGATACCGCACTCGAGACCTTTTTTCACTTCCTTGACATCTTCTTTGATACGCTTGATCGAAGAGATACCACCACGCCAGATGATTTCACCATCACGTAAGACCCGAATACGGTGGTTACGAGAAATTACACCATCTGAAACAAGACAGCCAGCAATAACGCCGAGATGCGAAGATTTAAAGGTCGTTTGGACTTGAGCTTCACCAACATCCTTCTCTTCTTCAAGTTTATCTAGAAGTCCTTGCATCATCATCTTCACATCATCAATCGCATGGTAAATCACATCATAAAGACGTACTTTAACATCGTGCTCTTTGATCAAGCTATCTGCATGACTCTCGACAGCAGTATGGAAACCAATGACAACGGCATTAGAGGCGGCAGCAAGTTGAATATCAGACTCTGAAATCTCACCGATGCCCATAAAGATGACATTTGATTCAGCTTTTTCAGATTCGATTTTTAAAATTGAAGTTTTTAATGCTTCAGCAGAGCCTTGTACATCTGCACGAATAATGAGATTAAGCACTTTTTTCTCACCAACACCCTCTTGGAGGAGGTTTTCAAGAGTTGGAACTTTCCGTTGCATCAATGCGCGTTCAGCACGACCAACTTCTCGCGTCTCAACGATATTCTTAGCTTCTTTCTCACTTTTAACAACGATAAATGGATCTCCAGCAGAGGGGAGCCCGGAGAGTCCAGTGATTTCTACAGGAGCAGAAGGGCCTGCATGTTGCAAATTCTTACTGTTTTCGTCATGCATCGTCTTGATGCGTCCATAATGTCTTTCGAAGACAAGAGCGTCGCCTAAATTGAGTGTTCCATTTTGAACTAAGACAGTCGCTACAGAACCGAGACCTTTGTGCATTTCTGACTCTAGAACCGTTCCGCGTCCGCGGTAGCTAGGGTTTGCCTTGAGTTCTAGTACTTCTGACTGAAGAGCAAGCATTTCAAGGAGGGTTTTAATCCCATCTCCTGTCACTGCTGAGGTATTTACCGTGATTGTCTGGCCTCCCCATTTTTCAGGAAGTAGTTCATTTTCTGAGAGTTCACGGTACACATTTTCTTCATTAAAACCTGGTTTATCGGACTTGTTGATTGCTACAACAATTGTTACACCACCAGCTTTAGCGTGTTGGATGGCTTCGACTGTCTGCTCACGCATTCCTTCATCACCAGCGACGACTAGTACAACGATATCTGTAACTTCAGCTCCACGAGCGCGCATAGCTGAAAAGGCTTCGTGGCCTGGAGTATCCAAAATTGTGAGATCACCAACTGCTGTGCTACAGGTAAAGGCTCCGATATGTTGTGTGATAGCGCCCGCTTCAGAAGAGATGACATTCGTTTTGCGAATGGCGTCGATAAGGCTTGTTTTTCCGTGGTCAACGTGGCCCATAAAAGCAACGACAGGAGGTCTATTTTTCAACTCTTCAGTCGGACTCTGTTTGATCTCCTCTTGAATAGACTGTGCAGTAATCTGAATCCGCTCTTCTTCAGAGGTGTCAATTGTAATTTGGCATCCAAACTCAGACCCTAGATAATCGACAGTTGTCTCATCTTCTAGATAGTCATTGAGTGTGTAGATCATATTTTGCAAAAAGAGCTTTTGGATCAATTGCGAAGATTTTAGCTTCATTTCAGAAGCGAGATCTTTAATTGTGATCGGAAGACGAATGCTTAGTTCGGAAGGGCGGATGACTTCTTCATATTCTGCGCGAGAATGTTTCATGCCGCGCTTCTTCCGCCATCTTTCATCTTCACCAGCAGAAAGTCCTGCGCGATCACGTGCATCAAAGCCTCGTGATTGCCCACCTCGTTTGGCCGGTTTCAAATCTTTGAAATCCTTTACCTTTTTTCCCTTTTTGAGCAGCTTAGCTTTTGCATCACTGGTTGTGGCAGGTTTGGTCTCTTTAGAAGTAGCTGGCTTCCCCGTAGAGGCTGGCTTAGGCTTCTCTTTTTTAGGAGCTGGAGTTCTCAAGAGGTCTTTAACGTGCTTACCAGTCGGCCCGAGCTTCTCTTCAGCTGGTGCTGCAGGAGGTTGCTTTTCGATAGGTTTTTCGGGCTTTTCAGCTACAGGCTCCTCTTTAACTGGAGCAGGGGTATCGCTAGCAACCTCTTCAGGTTTTGGAGCAAACGAAGATTTTGACTTAGCCCGAATACGGCGAGGTTCTTCCGGCGGTTCAGTAGATTCTGGCTCTTTAGAAACAGCTTCTTTTTTCTTTGGCTCTTTCTTTGGAGTTAATTTCTTCTCCTTAATGAGCTTCTCTTTGACCTTATCGAGCCCAGCTGCTTTTGCTAGTTGGGTATTTTTAATCTTTAGCTTTAGGTTCTTAGCCAAGGTTACTCACTCCGGGGTTTACTCACTTCTTCTAATATTGTGTAGGCTAAATCAACACTGACTCCTGGCACTTGGGCCACTTCCTCAATGTTTGCCTTCAATAGCTTGCGCGTAGAATCAAATCCAGCGTGAACTAGGTTTTGAACGATCAACTTATTGACACCATCAATTTCAAGGGGCTCATCGAGTCTTGGATCTTCTTGATCAGCAAGTTGGAACCTTTGAATTTCTAGTGCTTTGTTGAATTCGCTCATACGTTGAACTTCCAGCTCATATCCAATTAGTTGACCAGTTAAACGGGCATTCATGCCACGCTTTCCAATCACAGCTGCATAATCTGCATCGTCTACAACGATCGCTACGACATTTTCATCCTCATTCACACCGACCTTTCGGATCTCAATAGGGGAGAGGATGCTCTGCAACAGATCAACAGGATCTGCTGACCATGGGATTATGTCAATCTTTTCATTATTCAGCTCCCGAATGATGTTTTTCACTCGATTTCCACGCATTCCAACACATGCCCCAACAGGGTCAACTTTAGAATCGTGTGAGCGGACAGCGAGTTTTGTGCGGTAGCCAGCATCACGTACGATGTTGACAACTTCAATTACTCCATCTTCCAGCTCAGGAACTTCTTGCAAGAAGAGCTGCTTTACAAACTCAGGATGACTACGAGAGAGAACAACTTCAGCTCCGCCATTCTCTAAGTCTCTTACTTCGTGCAGCAATGCATAGATTTTGCTTCCAATCTGGTACTTTTCAGTTTTCGGATAGTTACGTGCAGGGAGAATCGCTTCGACTTTTCCAAGATCAACGACAAGGTTTGGTCCTTTGAAAAAACGTTTGACCATCCCTGAAACAACTTCGTTGACTCTGTGTCGGTACTCTTCATAAATCACATCGCGCTCAGCACCACGCAATTTCTGAGAGATGATTTGACGCGCAGTTGAAGCGGCAATACGACCAAAATTAGAGGGAGTTACAGGAACATCGATAAATTGACCAACTTCACACTCAGGATCGAGCTCTTGTGCGATCATTAGAGCAATCTCTTTTGCTGGGTGCTCAACTTTCTCAACGATCTCTTTTTCACAGAAAACTTCGATATTACCCGATTTAGCATTGATCTGCACTGAGACGTTAGCTTCTTCTTTCAAACTCTTTTTGGCTGCGGCGCAAAGGGCTGTTTCGATGGCATGCATCACAACTTCACGTTTGATCCCTTTCTCACGCTCCATGTACTCAAAAATTGCGACGAGATCTTTATTCATATGACTTCAACTCTCCTTGAGAAACCTCTGATTAATGAGGGGTTTCTTACTAAACTTAATAAAAAAACCGAAGGCTTCCCTTCGGTTTTTGAGGACACATAAAGCTATCCTCTAACAGAGGGCTACTGCTCGACCTCAGCATGATTGCTATCTTTAACATCTTCAGATGAGTCGACAACAATATCATCACGGTTTTCCTGGTTCTCATCGATCATCTGCTCTTTAACAGACAGTGAGACCTTTTTATGCTCAGGATCTAGCTTGATCACTTTTGCTTTAACAGCATCACCTTCAGAGATCACATTTTCGATCTTTGCAAATGGCTGATCAGAGAGCTCAGTGACGTGAATCAAACCTTCGATTCCGTTCTCAAGCTCAACAAACGCTCCAAAGGCTGTGACTTTTGTCACTTTTCCAGAGACAACAGCGCCAACTGGAATTGTCTTCTCTATTGTTTCCCAAGGGTTTGTGCTCAACTGCTTCATACCAAGAGTGATTTTCTTACTCTCTTTATCAACTGAGAGGATCACAGCATCAATTTTATCACCTTTCTTCAACACTTCAGAAGGGTGCGAAACTTTCTTGATCCAGCTCATGTCTGAAATGTGGATCAATCCTTCAATCCCAGGCTCAAGCTCAACAAAAGCTCCGTAGTTGGTCAGACTTTTTACTTCAGCAGAAACATTGCTGCCTGAAGGGAATTTCTCTTCAACTTCATCCCATGGATTGTGTTCTGTCTGCTTGATTCCAAGTGAGATTTTGCCTTCTTCTTTCTGGATAGAGAGAACAACAGCTTCTACTTCATCACCTTTATTTACGATCTCGCTTGGGTCTGTGATATTCTTCACCCAAGACATTTCAGAGACGTGAATGAGCCCTTCAATACCTGGTTCAATTTCAATGAATGCGCCATAGGGGAGTAGTTTAACGATCTTACCCTTAATGCGTGTACCTGGAACGTACTTCTGCTCGATTTCATCCCATGGATTGTGTTCTTTTTGCTTCAGACCAAGGGCAACGCGTCCTTTCTCTTTGTCGATGCTAAGGATCATTACATCTAGCTCTTGACCAAGCTCTACCATTTCTGATGGATGCTTGATACGTTTCCAAGTCATATCTGTAATGTGAAGAAGACCATCGATTCCGTCGAGGTCAAGGAAGACACCGAAGTCAGTGATGTTTTTCACAACACCATTGCAAATGTCACTCACTTTGATTGTTTCAAGGAGCTCAGCTTTCTTAGAGATACGCTCAGCTTCGAGAAGTTCACGACGTGAAACAACGATGTTCTTTCTCTCAATGTTAATCTTGAGGATCTTGAACTCGCATGTGGTACCGATGAACTCATCGAGGTTTTTGATGCGCTTGTTGTCGATCTGTGAGCCTGGAAGAAATGCTTCCATGCCGATATCGACCATCAAGCCACCTTTAACTTTACGGGTGATTTTCCCTTTGACAATTGAGCCTTCCTCGCAATGTTGCAAGATGAATTCCCATTGACGTTGACGCGCTGCTTTTTCACGAGAGAGGACGATCTGTCCTTGCTCATCTTCCGCACGGTCAAGATAGACTTCGACTTCATTGCCAAGAACAAGCTCTTCGGCATCAGAAAATTCAACTACAGGTACTAATCCTTCTGATTTGAGTCCTACATCGACAACGACATAATCTTTCCCAATTTCAACGATAGTTCCACGTAAGATGGTTCCAGGTGAGAGAAGTTGATTCTCGTCTTCTGATTTCTCTGACAGACATAATAGTTCTTTGAACGCTTTTGCATCGTCCTCTTCGAAATGAACATCATCAAGAAGGTTTTTAGTGCTCCACGTATATTCAGCTTGTTTTGACATTTAAAGGGTTCTCCTAGTTTTGTATGGCAAGTGTAAAGACCCATTAAAAAAAAAGCAAGAAAGAAACCTCTGGACAACACCCATAGTAGGAATAGCAGCAAGATCTCCGTTAGAACTTAATTCGGAGCCGACACTAACCTCTTGTGGGTTAGTGTCGGCGAGAATGACGTTCTGATGAAAAGATCGGTGTTAGACCCACTGTGGGCGCTGTTCAGAGGTTTCGAAAAGCTTTAAAAATTTAATGATTCGAGATAAATCTCAGCGTGACAAGGATCTTTTTGAGAGAGCCAGCGACGTAGTTTTCGCACGACGCGCTCACCTTCTTTTTTATAGACTTGCGGTTCTTTGAGCGATTCGCTCAGGTAAAATTGGCCTGTATCCATGAAGATCGCTTCGCCGTCAATAAAGCCTGCATTTTTTTCAATCACTGGATCATGATCAGCAACGCCCTTATGAAAGCGTTTTAAAAGAAGATTTGACATACGTCCCAAAGCCTCTTGTACACCTTCTTGATCGCCCTGCTTCATAAGCCTTGTCAGATAGCTGTAGAGTGGCTCAGCTTTTTTCTGCACTAAAAAGGCATACTCATCCAAATTGATGACATAGGGGCGGGCAAGTCTATCATGAATCAAGAGCTTCTGCTTCAGATGATTGGTCTTTTCAAGGTGAAGATAGACGAGGCCGCTCTCTTGTCGCAATTTTTTGTAGGCGATACGGCAGCTTAAAAAGAGCTCTTCTTGTTTTTCCTGTTTGGCCATTGCCTTGTTTTTTTGAATCTCTTCCAAAAAGGGAGGAAGTCCGTTAAGTAGGGGAGTGCGATAACGGTTGAGACGGAAAAACTTGATAACCCATTGGTGATCGTCACTTTCAAAAACATAGGATTGAGACCCTTTGCCTAAATAGAAGTAGTCTTGCTGAAAAATCATGCGATTAACAGAAAGCGTATGAGAGCTTGTAGGGAGTTCTCCTTTGATTTGGGAGAGTGTAAAATGGTCAGCAAGTCCAAGTGAAAAAACGTGAAGTCCAGAGTAAGTGAGTCCAAAACTACCGAGAAAAAGTAGGAGAGCGATAAGAGCCCGTTTTATCGTCCGATGGCGTAGCCGATCACTTTCCACTCTTTGAGTCTTCCCTCTGTCATGAGTGTGACGGTTTCTTTGTGCGATCCCTGACCTCCTGAGAACGTCGTGTCATATTGAATAACCATGAAATTTCCTGTGGTCCCATAGCGTAGACGCTTGCTCTTTTGATGTGAAGTCACTTTTCGTATGCGTACACTTCCAAGCGGTCCTCTTACAGATTTAATCCCAGAGGCCCACATATCTTGAGCGATGACATCCTTTAACAATGAGCCTCCGGCGAGCCATGACAACGGATACTGTCCCTGATCGACAAGCGAAAGCCAGTAGATCGATTGTTGATCGGCGCCTGTTTGATTCGCCTGAGCTGGCTCTTCTGAAGGAGTCGATAACCCACCGGTAGGGTAGGCTGCTGGCGGCGTTTCTTGTTCCACAAGGGGTGGTTTACCAGGATTTTCCTCTTCATAGACCTGTTGTTCAGTCATCCATGCGAGAGCTGGAACAAGAAAATATGTGAGCATCAAAGATTTCATATTGCGAAAAACAGTGGGCTTGAGGTATTTTTCTATTTCTCTTTTACGTTAAGAGGAAAAAAGATTTATATCAATCTTTTCGCACGGGGGCTTAGCTCAGTTGGTAGAGCATCTGATTTGCATTCAGAAGGTCAGGAGTTCGAATCTCCTAGCCTCCATTCCCGCGGTTATAGCTCAGTTGGTTAGAGCGCGACACTGATAATGTCGAGGTCCCAAGTTCAAGTCTTGGTAACCGCATACTCCACACCTTTCGCAATAAATGAGAGAGAGGTGACAACCTCGTCAACATGCTCGAGTGTCACAAGCAGAGAAGAGCTTCCCGTTAGTGTACCAGAGACCTTAACATCCCCGTTCTCTTCTAAATGAAATGAGAGTCCCTCTTGAGGTGTTGCCAGATAATTCCTCAAGACATACATCGTGGCTGAAGAGTTGATCAGGGTAAATGAGCGCTCCTTTCCATCTCCTGTGACAGTTAATTGCAATTTATCAGGGCCAATTGGAGAAAAAAATGGCTTCAGCTCTCTAAATCGATTTCCTGCAGCAGAGGCCACGGAGGTTAGGGGAGTCGGCGGAACTAACGGATCATTCTCTTCTGTTTTCCTATGGCAGCAACAACAAAACATCCCTTACCCCTTTGTCATTTTTTTCATCGCACCATCAATTGCCATGACTGATGGATTTTTTGCCTCTTCTTTCTGCTCAGCTTCAGGATAGGCTTTTTTTAGATCGGTCAGAAATTTCATGTTGTAGACAAGCTCTTTTCCTCGTGTCAGGCTCTCCCTAATAAAAGCGATATGTTCTTTTTTCTCACCCGTTTGAACCTTCTCATCAAGTAGCTCTTTGGCTCGATCAATGAGCGCTTTGTAGTTCTTGGTCTGTAATCGGGCTGACTTCACCGCAAGTACAATGAGCGGAATGCTCAATGCAAGGACAACACTTGCTGGGATAATCGCAGGATAGATGACTTGAGTAAGAGCATTGACCCCTGGAAGAGTGAGACAAAAGCTAGCGCTGACAATTGCAATGAGAGCGACCGTCGTCGTTAACATCGCAACCGATCCAACAGCGCCACCAATGCGCCCCTCAACTGTGACATTTCGGTGTAAATCAGCTATTGCGGCCATAGGGGAATTGTTATAGCATGAAGATCAATATGGAAACACCTTTTAAGATCTGCGATCCAATACACGGCTTCATTCGCTTCAATACCATTGAAAAGCAATTGGTGGACTCGCGCCCTTTTCAACGCCTGCGCTACATCCGTCAGATGGGAATGGCCTACCTGGTCTATCCCGGAGCAACCCACTCCCGTTTTGAACACTCCCTAGGTGTCATGCATCTGGCTGATGAGATCTTCACCTCGATTGTCGATGAAACCGTGCCACTTGATCCAATCTACTGGCGCCAAATTGTCAGGCTTGCAGCCCTCTGTCACGATATGGGGCATTTACCTTTTTCCCATGTTGCAGAGAAATATCTCCTTCCTGATGGGGGACATGAAAAGATGACAGCGGCGATCATTCAAAGTGAGGAGCTGCGCGCCATCTGGCAACAGCTTGGCCCTACAGCTGAGCAAGATGTCATGAAACTCTCTGTTGAAGATCACGGTCTTGAGATGACTAAGTGGGAGCAGATGCTCGCTCAAATCATCACCGAAGATAATTTTGGAGCCGATCGTATCGACTATTTGCTGCGTGACGCCTACTCAACCGGCGCAAGCTATGGCCACTTCGACTACCACCAGCTGATTGATACCCTACGCATTTTGCAAACACCGAATCCAACCATTGGCATTGCCTCTAGTGGCATGCAGTCCGTTGAATCCCTATGGATTGCACGCTATATGATGTATGCGCGTGTCTCTCATCACTCTAAAGTACGTCTCTTCTGTCAACATATGGGTCGCTTGATGCAACGCCACTACCAAACAGTTGGCTTTCCAGAGACAACAGATGCCTATATCCGCGAGTGTGACCACACCATTCTCAATGTCATTCAAGACTATGCTGATCAGGGGAACTATGATGCAGAAGCGCTGCTCTTTCGCAAAAAGCCCTATCAAGAAGTCGTGTGGAAGGGGAATGTCGATACGCAAGCGCTGCAAAAAACTTTCAGCTCAAACATCATGATCGATTTTGTCGAGCAGAAGCAGGGACATCGCGATTTTCCAGTTCTCACAGAAAACAAATCGCATCTCACATCGAAACAGGCATCACCTTTTTTGACAACGATTCCACTCGGTGTGAAAGGACCACTTCTCTATGCGCATCCTAACTGCAAGCAAAAAGTCCATCAGTGGCTTGAAGCCTCTGGCGGATCTCCTGCATAAGCGCCATTGGATCTTGGCCTGCAACTTCCAACGGTTCATGAAGCCTTCCATTAACAAGCACTAGAATACGATCAGCCATAGATATGGCATCGCGAAAATCGTGCGTAACAAGCAGAATTGTTTTTTGGTAGCGATCTCTAATTTGCTTGAGTAGCATGTAGAGCTGTTCACGAATCAAGACATCCAGCGAGCCAAACGGTTCATCGAGCAACATCAACGGTCGATTTTGCAATAGGGCGCGAGCCAGAGCTACTCGCTGACGCATTCCACCAGAGAGTTCGCTTGGATAAGCCTCTTCATAGCCTTCTAGACCAACAAGGCGCAGAAGTTTCTTTGCTTCATCCGTGCATGCCTCTTCAAGTTCTTTACCAAGCTCGCCACAGAGCATGAGATTTCCCAGCGCTGTGCGCCAGGGGAGAAGCAGATCTTCTTGTTGCATGTAAGTTGGAAGAGTTTGGCATGTGACAGTTCCTGAGTCAGGTTCAAGTAATCCGGTGATGAGACGAAAAAGCGTTGTTTTTCCCGAACCAGATCCACCGATGAGCGCAACGATTTCGCCTCGCTTTGCTTCGAAAGTAATGCCCTTTAAAATCGGGCGATCGTATGTGAAGTGTATGTCGTCAAGTAGTAGCATTCATCTAGGTCGGCACTGAAAATCCAGATCTGTTGGTAAACTGCTCAGCACTTTCATCTTTGTATATGGCATTCAAAAAACGTGGATCCTCGACCCCTTTAATCAGAGGTCTAGCTGCATCACAGTAGGTATTGTACTGCTCTCTGTATTTAAAAGCTTCTGTACCCGGTGTGTAAAGTTCATTTTCGCGAGACCCTTCAACAAGGCTCTTTCTGTAGACAACATAGCACATCGGAAAATAAAAGAAGGTCTTTAAAGAGTAAGTATCTTGCTCTTTAGCAGCTTTTGCAAATGTTTGCTTATCTCTTTGAGCAACAGCATCAATTTCAGCTAATGTCAAATGGCCTAGAGCGCGTGCTGTTTTGAGTCGATGCTCGATAGGAGCCTTATTAACTATTTGAGTGTTGTATAGAGCCGCTGCTCTAGCAATCTCAGGATTGATTGGCTGCTTGAACTTTTCCTTAGCCACAAGCATAGGCTTTCCTCCTACCGACATCACTTCCCATAACTTCTTATCCGGTATGGTATTCAGCTTGCCTCCGATAAGGATTCGAGGAAATGAATAGGACGGCGTTCCACCAGCTAGATAATGGATAAATAGGGGGATACAGAGGGTCAATACGTGAAATGCAAGAATCCCGACTTTCTGCCAGGTTTCAAGCTTTGGACAGAGGGGCTCTTCAAACAGATGCGAATGGCAACAACGCAGATCATTAGGTATCATAGGCAGGCAGTATAGCATATTAAGTCTAATTTAGGGTAGAACCCAGATTTAGACGCGCCAAGGCTATAAATATTGACTATTAATGTTAACTAATAATATAATTGTCAGCATGTTGCCTATTAGAACCCAAAATCCACCAATTACAAGTAGTAGCCAGTCTAATGACGGAGCACCCAATCTAGTTGACCGTATCAATAGACTCCGTCGACTAATAGCTGCAGCACGGCCGCTCGTAGACGAGGAGAATCCCATGCTTGATCCTACCCGTGCTGAAGATAGGGGTGGACAACGCCCAGCAGGCTAGGTTGATAACGTGTATGCCCGCGCTGGTTATCGTATCCAAGAGATAGATCCAGAGGCAGGGCCTGCTGAGCCCTCAAGAGCAGCTACTTTCTATGTACATAGAACCGCAAATACATCCCATTTCCCAGCTTATTGATGAAGTGCCCAGGGTCGAAGAACCGCCCAATAGCTCAAGCTACATGGAGTCTGTGGACTAACACTTTATTCTAGCATATTAAGATTATTTTAAGGCATAACAACTCGATGAAGCCTTTCGTCGAGACCCCCAAATCGTCCAAGCTACCTTATTTCACTCAATTCCTTGCGATCTCCGGGGAGAAGTCTCTTAGCTTCATCGTATCTTAATAATTATTTGATATTATTGAGATAAGGGGAAGTTTATGACAGTTAATGCAATTCAAAGAGATCCGATTGTAAGAGTGTTTGAAAGCAGAGGGGTTTTCTCTTTTGCGACTAAAGCCTTCACTATTGCCTCAAAAACGCTTCAGGTAACAGGTTCTGCTGCGGCTCAATATGTTCCCTATCTCAGTATTGCCAATGCTCCGATCTCAATCTATCGCCTACTCAAGCAGATCTCGGGTCATGTTCGGACATTAAAGGTTGCGAATGTCGCTAAAGAGCGCCTTTTTTGGTCAATGAGGATTATAGGAGCTGTTGGAGATACTATCGGTGGAATCGTTAAACCATTTGTTGGGGGAGCTGCTCTTGCTGGATTAAATCAGATCAAGCAGGTTCAATTTACATTTAACAAGGTCTTACCCATTATCCTACTTGTGACGGATACAATTGGAATGATTGCTTCTGCATGGAGGTTGGGACGTACAATTCAAGAGTATAAGCGTTTCAATGCTGATACAAGGCCAGTTAATGACTTCTACGCAGAGAAGCTTTCTGGGATTGACCAGGCCTTTTTCAACGAGTGTTATAAGCCATTTGAGCAAAACCTTGACAATAGGTTTGGTAAAGAGCTTCATTCTGCTCTATTACGAGGTATCCGCTTCACAATATATGAGCACACGAATTTATTTCTGACCTCAGTTATGGGGGTTGTTGCTGCGACTCTCTTTATGATGGGTTCCCAGTATTGCCTACCAGCTTCAGGTTTAGTGATTGGTTCAGCTTCTCTAGGGATTGTTCCTCTTATCTTGAAAAACTACTTCATTTGGAAGCATTCGATGTGATAATATCGCATCTATGACTAAACGTTCTTCTTTTCTAGTTCTTCTACTTTCAGGTTTTATTAACTATGCGGGTATTGCAATTGTATATCCAATTTTTGCTTTCCTGCTTTTTGACACGGATATGCTCTTTTTTGCTGAAGGGACATCGGATGCCATACGTGGACTTTGGCTTGGTATCCTAATAGCTCTTTATCCAATCATGCAATTTTTTGGGGCGCCTGTACTTGGAGCGCTCTCAGACCTTAGGGGACGCAAAAAACTGTTGTTACGTGCTCTGGTCATAGGACTTATCGGTTATCTCTTTGCAATCATCGGTGTCATCTTTCATAGTCTAATTGCTCTTGCCATCTATCGTATTCTTGTCGGGATTACTGCTGGTAGCGGCTCTATTCTTGGAGCGATCGTTGCTGACATCAGTCCAAAAGAGAAAAAATCTCGCAATTTTGGCCTGCTGAGCATGTGCTATGGGTCGGGCTTTATCATTGCGCCCTTTGTCGGTGGTTTTCTGGTGAAGCAGTATGGCTATCTCTATCCCTTTTTGGTGCCCTTTGCTCTTGTAATGCTCAACATCGCTTTTGTCGCGTGGAAATTACCTGAAACGCTAGCTGCAGTACGGGAGGGAAAAGTCTCGATCTTCAAGTCTTTTGCTCTCGTGAAGCAAGCCTCGCATTTCCCAACTCTGCGCACCTTGTTTATTAGCCTGCTCGTCTTCACCTTTGGTTGGTCCTTTTTCACTGAGTTTACACCACTTTTTTTGAACCAACGCTTCCACTTTGCTCCAGGAAGCACCGGTATCTACTATGGATACGCCGGACTTTTCTATGCGCTCTGTGCAGGCTTTGTCGTTTTTCCTGTTGTCAAAAGACTTGGAGCTGCGCGTACACTCTACTGCGCACAGATCGGCTCAGGCCTGGCTATTCTAGGAATGCTATTCATTTCAAGCCCGCTAGTTCTATGGCTTTATATCCCAGTTACGCAGTTGTTTATGGCATTTGTTTTTCCCACTACTTCGACAGTCATCTCTGATACAGTTGGCGATGACAGGCAAGGGGAGGCGATGGGAATCTATCAATCGATCAGTGCTTTAGGCCTGGCGCTCAGCCCGTTATTCAGTGGGTCACTTGTAGGGATGTATCCAGCTCTTGTGGTGATCCTTGGGGGAGGCTTGATGGCAGTGGGCGGTCTGATGTTTGGACTGTTCCATCAACGACCTCAAGCTGATGACTCTGCTGCGGAAGTTCAATAGCCTTGCATGAGGTGAGGAAGACTTGCCCGAGTTCTGCTAGATGCTCCATGAGCGCCGCTTCACGTTTTTGATCAAAGCTGATCCCAACATCATCGACACAAAGAAGGGGAGTCTCTTCTGTGATTTCTGCCATGCGACGCCACTCTGCGAGTTTAAGCGCTGCAACACAGGAGCGTTGTTGCCCTTCACTTCCAAAAACGCGTGCAGGCTTCTCACCTAGATAGATGGCAAAATCTTCCTTATGCGGCCCACTTGTAGTGAGTCCGAGTTCATATTCACGTTCTCGCTGAGTAGTGACAAAAGGTGAAGGTTTGTAGTGCAAGGTGAGCGGTTCAGGTTGATGTCTAGCAAGCCTGCTGAGCTCATCTAATGTTTGCTGACGTGTTTGAGAGAGAAAGGAGGCTGACTCACTCATCACTTGCTCAAACGGTTCAATAGTCTGGCGCTCATTTTGCCTGAGCAAGATGTTGCGCTGTTTCATCGCCTTGTAGTAACGCGAGAGATGTTGCAAGTAGAGGGGATTTGTGCGCGCAATGTGTAGATCTAAAAAATGGCGCCGCGTTTTTGGCAATCCTTTGACGAGCTCATGATCCTCAGGAGTGAGTATGACACCGTGCAAGATTCCAAGCAGGCCGCTTAGAGAGGCAAGCTGAGTGGCATTGTGGATGATTTTGCGTGTTTTTCCATCATAGTGCATTTTGAGCGTCTGCTCAATGCCACTTTTTTCAAAAAGCATCTCGAGATAAAACTCCTGCTCACCAAACTTGATGAGATCAGCAAGGTGATGCGTTCTAAATGAGCGGCCTGTGATCAGTAGATAGATCGCTTCGAGCAGCGTTGTTTTTCCCATGGCATTGGCGCCATGGATGAAATTGATGCCGGGAGCAAAGTCAACGCTGCACTCAGAGTAGTTGCGGAAATTCCTGAGATAAAGGCGATTAAGCTTCATCGCTTAGGCGCATCGGCATGATGATAAAGAGGCTATTGCTCGAGTCGGTGATGATTCCTGGGTTGTATGAATCAGAGACTCCAAGAGTGACCGTTTCATCTTTGCTGTGGCGCAAGATATCTAGGAAGTAGTAGGGGTTGAATGCAATCTCGAGTTTATTCCCTTCATAGTTCACTGGCATGCTCACTTTTCCTTCACCCACATCTGCGCAATTGGCTGTCAAGATCAGCTCACCTGGAACAAAGGTGAAGCGGACCGAGTGTGACGAGTCGTTGGTAAAGAGCGAAATTTGTCGGAGTAGCACGATCAACTCTTCGCGATGTAGATTCATCTTCTTCTCACTTTGAGAGGCGATGACCTGTTCAAAGTCTGGATATTCACCAGAGAGAAGCTTAGTCACAAGAAGGGTGTTGCCTGACTCGATGGCTACTTTATCTTCGGTGAGGTAGATGACTGTCTCTTCGTTCTCGCCAAGCATTTTGATCACTTCATCGACAGCTTTGATCGGTAAGATGTACTCACCATTGACATCAGCTGAGAGCTCAACTGGCGTCTCTGTCTTGGCTAGTCGTTTTCCGTCGGTTCCGACAAAGATAGCTTTGCCATCAATAATTCGCATTAAAACACCGGTTAGCACGTAGCGGCTATCTTCTTTTGAGACGGCAAAGGAGGTGCGGTAGAGCATATCTTTTAGGCTATCGCTGCTGATGCCGAACTGGACGGCACCTTTGAGGTCAGGAAGCGCTGGATACTCACTTTTATCCATGCCGTGAAGGCGAAAGCGGGAGGAGCCTGCTTTGATCTCTGCCATCTCGCCATCGACAGCATTCACTTCGATATTGGCATCAGTCAATTCGCGAACGAGGCTAAAAAAACGTTTTGATGGGATCGAAAGTGCGCCCTTCTCATAGACTTTCGCCTGTGCTTGGCAGCGTGTGCCGACAGTCAGATCTGTTGCTGTGAAGATCAATTCATCACCCTCTGCCTCAATCAAAAAATTGGAAAGTACTGGGATTGGGGCATTTTGGGGGACGACGTTTTGAATTTTTCGAATTAAGTTAGCAAGCTCGCTGCGTGAAATGACAAACTTCATAGTGATTCCCTCTCAATAAAAAACATAAAATAGAACAACAGATCTACATTGTCAAGTCAATCAGAAAATGTTAGAATCTTGCATAAGATGAAAGAATTAGTCTCCAATCGTCGTGCTAAGCATGACTATCAGATTTCAGAAACCTTTGAAGCTGGCATCGTCCTTGAGGGAACAGAGGTTAAATCTCTGCGCAACCACGGGGGACATCTTCAAGAGGCATACGTCAAAGTTCTCAAAGGAGAGATCTGGCTGATCGGCGCGCATATTGCCCCTTATAGCCATGGAAATATCCAAAATCATGAGGAGCGGCGGGATCGCAAATTACTCATGCATAAACGGGAAATTTCAAAGCTCATCGCTTCGACACGTGAAAAGGGGATGGCTCTGATTCCACTTGGCATGTACCTGAGTAAGGGGCGTGTCAAAGTGAAGATCGGCATTGGAAAAGGGAAGAAGAGTCACGATAAACGGCAAGCGATCATGGAAAAAGAGAAGAAGCGCGAAGTTGCTAGAGCGATGAAGCATTCTCGATGAAATAGCCTTGAGCCAGTGGAAAGTGTTCACTGAGCCACTGCTCGGCCAAATCAGCCGAGGGGAAGAGCATGAGCGCCGTTGCCAAAGCATCAGCCAAGGCGCACGACTCCATCACAACTGAAGCGCTCCGAATCGAGCTTGGCAGCACCTCTAAAGGAAGCTTTGTCCTTGGATCAATAATGTGACAATAGGTGATCTCCCCAAGTGACCACTGTTGTAGATAGTCCCCACTTGTTGCGATCGCTTCATCCTCCATCTCAATCACATCAGCTCCACGAATGCCAATGCGCCAAGGGCGATGATTGGGATGAGATCCCAACGTACGAATCTCTCCGCCCCAAGCAACATAGACATGTTTACAGCCTGCAGCTTTCAGGCGGGAAGCCAATAAATCAACTGCATAACCCTTAGCAATACCACCAAGGTCAATAGCTGTTTCACTATAGCTCTTAGTGAGGATAGTGCCAGCAAGCGAGAGTGTCTGCCAACCGATTGTTTTGAGAAGCTCAGGCGGGGGAGCCATACCTTGCTTCCAAAAGTGGCAAAGAGGCTCAACTGTTGGATCAAACCTACCTTCTGTGAGCGTCACTAGCGAATCGATCCAATGTAAAAAAGAGGCAAGCTCTGCAGAGAGTTCGATTGGAGCATGCCCAGGCTGCCGATTCACACGCGAAATTTCAGAGTTTGGATTCCAGTTGTTGTAGATCTGATCGATCTCTTCAAAGGTCCTTTCAATGATACCCTCAACTTCACAGCCAGTATCAACCTGAACACAGAGCGGCATCTGCATCACGCTCTTTTCAATCCGCTGCAAGGGCGAGGGTTTGTGACATGCTGTGAGAAGTGTAAGGAGTAGAATAAGCCCGCATTCTTTTCTCAAGGTTCTGTGAGAAATACGAGCTAGACGCATCGGAAGCATTTGATTGTATTGTGAAGGAGCATGGCAACGGTCATCGGGCCCACACCACCTGGAACAGGAGTGATGGCTCTACATTTGCTCTCTACTGCGCCAAAGTCGACATCCCCAACAAGCTTTCCATTCTCTCGCGAAATACCTACATCGATTACAACAGCTCCCTCATTGACCATATCACCCTTGATAAAATGAGCCACTCCCATCGCAGCGACAAGAATGTCTGCGGAGCGAGTGAGTTCAGCTAGGTCCGAGGTGCGACTATGCGCAACAGTCACAGTTGCATTGGCTCCTGTTTGCTTCTGCATAAGAAGGGCAGCTAGAGGCTTGCCAACAATATTGCTTCTTCCGACGATGACGACATGTTTACCGGCCACGTCGATATTGGCCCGCTCAAGCAAGACTTGTACGCCAAGGGGTGTACAAGGGATCAACCCATCTTTTTGACCTAAAAGAAGCTTACCCATGTTCACGGGGTGAAAGCCATCGACATCTTTTTTCGGATCGATTGCTTCCATCACTCTCTGCTCATTGATTTGTGAGGGAAGAGGGAGTTGTACCAAGATGGCGTCGACTCCACTGTCGTGATTGAGCGTTGAGATCAACTCGAGTAGTTCACTCTCAGACATCGAATCTGGGTAGGTATAAAGAGGGGATTCAATGCCAACTTTGGCGCACGCTTTCTCTTTCATGCCGATATAGGCAATAGAGGCGGGATCATTCCCAACTAAGACGACTGCTAACTTTGGAGCACGCTCAAAGGTTGCGATCTGAGCTTTGTACTCCTCATGAAGGGCGAGAGCGATTTCTTTTCCAGATAAGAGCATAGAGTTTAAGTTTAGAGATTCTCTTTGTTAAATGAAAGGGGAGAACAAATAAAACAAAAGCATAGACCCCATCACAAATTGGCATTTCAAGTAAATCAGTCACAATAAAACGGGGTGAACAAACAAACTCTTGGCCAAAAAGTGGAGCAAGCCCTAGAGCAACAACGGAGCTTAAAATACTGAAAAAGCAGGTCATGAGTGGGAGGGTGGAGAGCTTATCCTCAAAAAAGTTTTGCTTCTGCTTATAGAGCACAAAAGAGCAGAGGGTGTAGTTAAGCGCCATAATCCCAAAGCAAGGGGTCGAGCAGAGTAGATCAATGATCACACCACAACCCAAGCTTTTCCACAAAACCTTGTAGCGCGGCTCCGTATAGAAAATGCTCACAATGTAGGGAGCAAAAAAGAGCAGGTGCAAGCCAGGGAGAAACCTGGGAAAAAGCAACACAGCTAAGAGGGCAAGGCTAAAACGCATCTTTTGGAAAGAGTACCACAGGGATTGTTTTGAATATCAGCCTTAGATCGAGCCAAAACCCTCGCTTTTTGACATAGGCTGCATCGAGCTTGATTCTTTTTTGGAATGTCGTGCCACTTCTCCCAGAGGTTTGCCAAAGACCTGTGATGCCTGGACGAATAGAAAGGATGGTGTCCCGTTTTTTTCCAAGCAACTTCTCTTGAAAGACCATGTAGGGCCGCGGGCCAACAACACTGAGATCTCCTTTGAGTACATTGAAAAACTGGGGGAGCTCATCAAGCGATGTCTTGCGCAGCAGATGACCCATGGGAAAAATACGGGGATCATTGCGCAGTTTCTGTTTCTCTTCCCACTCCAGCTTTAAACTAGGATGTAAACGGAGCAGGTGCTCTAACCGATCATCGGCGTCCATGTACATCGTGCGAAACTTATAGCAGCGGAAGATTTTGCCCTTTTTCCCTAGCCTAGGTTGAGTATAGATCACTTTTCCTCTAGAAGAGAGAGCAATAATCAGAGCGATCAATAAGAAGAGTGGTGCAAGTAAAAGCAACACTAGCAGACTAAAGATGATATCGAGCTGTCTTTTTTTCATACCATTGCAGTTAAAATTGAGCGTTCGCCTTCATGAGGCAGCTTACCATGTAATACCCGGCGGTTGTCAAGTATCATCAAATCTCCTTGTTGCCAATCAACTTTGAGCTCATGCTCTTTTAAGAGTCCTAAAATCGTCGTCGCCTCATCCACAAGCAGGGATGGTTGCCCTAGCTGCACATCATATTGTGTGTGCCCTTGCGTAGGATAGACAAAAGCGCGCGTCAGGGCGTAATTGATCTGACCTCCCCAAATGGTAGGAGTGAATTTGTAGAGATGTGCGTGATTACAAAAAAGTGTCTCACTGCCAACCTGAATCGTTGCAGGTAGCTCCTTTGTTTGACGAGTCACCCAGTCATCTGCATGCGATGCAACTGGATGGCTGGGATTCCACAAAGTTGCCCAAGCTGTATAAGGGGAATTCGGTGGAAGGTAACGGGTTGTGTAAGTCAGGCTCTTTGTTGACAATCTCCCCCATAGCTCGGGAGCTTTTAATCGAAAAGTTTGGGTGATGCGACGGGCATCTCCTAAAATTGTCTGCCCACTACCTGGCCGAGGAGCTGTGGCGCAGAAAAAACCGAGTGTCTCAGGCATCTGATCCCTTGGTTTATCCGCTTTTTCCTGATGAAGGGGAACGTAGGGAAGACCTGACCATGGGGTATCTTTTGTAGCATTCAAGGAGTCGTATCCAACCAGTGATTCAAAAGTAGGCATAAATTGATCGCTGGGAATACCAAAACCTCGAAATAATAAAGCCCCATATTCTGAAAGGGCGCCGTTAATCGTTTGTGTACTAGCCCACTGCGTAAAGTCATCGAAAGTCATGTGTGCCTTAGGAGAGATGATCAAGGGTTTAAGTTCTGCGTTATTACAACTACAGCTGAACTCTGGAAAAAACTCTGAGGTTACGGGCAAGGAGGGCTCATATTCAATTGGAACGGCTGGATAGGTTGCATTCCACTGTTCAATTGTTTTACGCGCACCAAAATAGATGCATAGGTCGTCATAATCTGAAGTGGAACTTATTTTAGCATGCACTGCATTGATCCCCTCGATACGTCTTGCTGCAAGGGAATGTACTTCGTCAGGCTGCGGAGGAGTCATGAAGGGAACAGGGACAAGTTTATTCAGCGAGACACGAAACCCTTCAGGACCATCGCGTAAAATGGCTGAAATATCGGATAGAGCACTTGCGTAGGTCATTACCACCTCATTGTTCAGAAGAGAAGTAGCATGCCATTTCTGATATTTCTGATGGTAAAAAAAAGAGTCGATCCTTCAAAATATTTTTTTTCTAAACCTAAATAGGAGACCGGCTTATGAAAAAACTTTTTTTGATTTTTTTAACCTTTCCTGCCTTTGCTGCAGGCCCACTCTTAGAGAGTTATTGGGAGACTTGGAACACAAAAGATAGTGTTGAAACGATCATTGCCATGCCGTGCGATATCATTGATATTGCATTTGGAACATTTGCCAAGGTAGGTAAGCATACATTCACTGTTTCACAAATTGGTGATGAGCTAGCTTTTGTGCAAAAGGCGCATGAAGCGGGCAAGAAGGTGAAAATCTCTGTCGGCGGCGCAACCTATGGCCTTTCAGGATTGCTTCAATCAGAGGCTGATGCTGAAGGAATGGCTGCGGCTTTAGAGGAGTATGTGACAGCCAATGAACTTGATGGAGTCGACTTCGATATCGAAGATTATCCTGCAGCAGATTTACAAATCGCTCTGATTGAGCAGACACGCAAGGCTCTTGGAAAACATGCTCTGATCAGTTACACACCAAAAGCTCCTGCTTCTACAACTGAGCCGTATAACTCAACGATTAAAGGGGCCTATCAGTGGCTAACAAACATCAATATCATGGCTTATGATGCCTATCCTGGCTACAGCTATGAAGCAGATGTCGCTTCATTAGAAGCAATGGGGATTCCAAAAGCTTTGATCTATGTTGGGTTGATGCCTGGAGAAGATGATACAAGAGAGATGACTTCTCTTGATGCTGTCAAAGATGCTGCTGAGTACGTTGTAAAAAATGGACTAGGAGGCATCATGGTTTGGGATTTAAACCGTGATCACGAGAATCTTACTGGCTTGGGCAAGGATGCTGCAACTGTTGCAATTGAGCAGATATTTGAGAAAGCAGTGCGTTAAACGGCGCTGTTTGACCCGAGAAGCTTGCCAAATGTGTGTGGCACTGCGCAAGTAAGCGGGTTGCACTCGTTTTAGCTTCATCCTGCCCAAGTGGGTGGTCTTCATCGAGAAGATCATCCACCGCTTGAAAAAGCAATCCAAACTGGGTGCCAAAGGCGCCTAAATTCTCATCCTCAACACCCGCAATGATCTCTCCAAAGCGCAAGGCCGCATGGAAAAGAGCGGCTGTCTTTTTCTCATGCATCTCTTCGACGCTCCCTTTATGTTGGATATCGAGCAGTTGTCCCCCGATCATTCCATTGCCACCAGCAGCCTGGCTCAGCACGCGGATCAGCTCAATCTTCTGTTCAGCAGAGAGGTTAGGGGAGTCTGCCAACACTTCAAATGCATAGGTCAATAGAAAGTCACCAACTAAGACAGCAGTCGCTTCATCATAGGCTTTATGAAGCGTTGGTTGACCTCGACGAAAATCGTCATCATCCATGCAAGGAAGATCGTCGTGGATGAGGGAATAGGCATGAATCATTTCAAGTGCGCAAGCGGGTTGCAATGCCTTTTCAATAGATGTTCCAAGCATCTCAGCTGTCATTAAAACGAGCTTTGGTCGCAGACGCTTACCCGGAGCTAACAGCGAGTAGCGCGCTGCCCTTTCAAGGGGAGTTTTATCAGGAAGTAATCGGTCTAGCTCGGCATCAATTCGTGTTTTCATGTCCAGTCAAGGATGACTTTTCCAGCATTGCCAGAAAGCATCGCATCAAACCCTTTTTGGAAATCATCTGCTTTGAAACGATGCGTGATCACTGGAGAAATGTCAAGGCCACTTTGCAGTAGATAACAGGCTTGATACCACGTGCGGAAGATCTCTCGACCATAAATACCTTTGATGGTGAGCATCTTGAAGATCACTTGATGCCAATCAAGTGAGGCGTGTGCCGGCAAAATTCCGAGCAACACAAGCTTTGCTCCTGTTGCTGAAAGGTCAGGCAACTCTGCAAAAGCTCGAGCGCTGCCAGACATCTCTAAACAGATATTGAAACCTTCTGCCATTCCCAACTTAGGAATCACATCTTTGAGCGACTCTTTAGAGACATCGGCGACGTAAGAGGGGTTAAATTTTTTGGCTAACTCAAGGCGGTAAGGGTTGAGATCTGAGATTACAACGTGGCGCGCTCCAGCTTGTTTGACAATGGGAATTGCCATCAAGCCAATAGGACCGGCGCCAGTGATCAAGACATCATTGCCTACATTATCGTAGGAGAGGGCCGTATGGACAGCATTTCCAAACGGATCTAGGATACAGGCGATTTCATCTGGAATCGCTTGAGGAAGCAAGAACGCATTTTCTGCTGGGATGCTGAGATACTCGGCAAAACAGCCATTGCGATTGACCCCAACACCGATTGTATTGGGACACAAGACGCGACGCCCTGTGCGGCAGGAGTAGCAATTTCCGCAGGTGATATGCCCCTCACCAGAGACACGATCTCCCTTGGCAAAACCTTTGACATTTTTACCAACTTCAACGATGCGGCCAACAAATTCATGCCCTATTGTTGAAGGAACGGGGAGTGTTTTTGCAGCCCACTCATCCCACAAATAGAGATGAATATCTGTCCCGCAAATAGATGTCTTCTCAATCTTAATGAGAAGTTCCTTCTCACCACAAGTGGGAATTTCAACATCTTCTAACCAAACCCCTTGCTCGGGCTTTGTCTTAACAATGGCTTTCATCATAATCCCTTATATAATCTTCAACTCTTTGCCGACTTTTTCAAAGGCATTAATTGCGCGCTCCACGTCCTCCTGACTATGCACAGCCGATATCTGTGTGCGAATACGCGCCGCTCCTTGAGGAACGACTGGATAAAAGAATCCAATCACATAGACGCCCTCTTCGAGCATCTTCTTAGCAAAGATCTGCGTGAGTTTGGCATCTCCAATCATCACAGGGGCAATCGGGTGGTCTTTACCTGAGAGCGTAAAACCTAGCGCTTGCATCTTCTCTCTGAAGTAGTTAGCATTGCGGAAAATTTTATCGCGCAGAGCCTTTCCTTCTGTCTCCAGAAGTTCAAAAACTTTCAAGGAGGCGGCTGCAATACTAGGAGCCAGTGAATTAGAAAAGAGGTAGGGGCGAGAGCGTTGACGCAGCCAGGTGATGATCTCCTTGCGACCAGATGTATACCCGCCAGATGCGCCACCAAGAGCCTTTCCTAGCGTTCCTGTGATAATATCTACTCTGTTTAGAACATCGCAATACTCATGCGTTCCACGTCCATTCTCGCCCATAAAGCCTGCAGCGTGGCAATCGTCGATCATTACAAGCGCGTTATACTTATCGGCTAGATCGCAAATCTCCTTGAGATTGGCAATAATGCCATCCATGGAGAAAACCCCATCAGTTGCAATCAGGCGGAATCGGCAATCTTGAGACTCTTTGAGCTTCTCCTCAAGATCTTGCATGTTATTGTTTTGATAACGAAGGCGCTTCGCTTTGCAAAGACGAATTCCGTCGATAATACTCGCATGGTTAAGCGAATCGCTAATCACTGCGTCTTCCGGTCCAAGAAGGGTTTCAAACAGGCCTCCATTTGCATCAAAGCAAGAGGTATAGAGAATGGTATCGTCTGTACCAAGAAAGTTGCTGATCTTCTTTTCCAGCTGAACGTGAATATCCTGAGTCCCACAAATAAAGCGCACAGATGCCAAACCAAAACCGTATTGCGAGTAGCTCTTTTGCGCTGCTTCGATGACTGCAGGGTGGTTAGCCAGTCCCAGATAGTTGTTAGAACAGAAGTTCAACACATGAGGTTGCTCAGCTAAGTCGACTTCTGATTTTTGCGGAGAGAGGATGACTCTCTCTTGTTTGTAAAGACCATTCTCTTTGAGCTGCTCAATCTCATTTTGCAGATAGTCGATATAGGTTTGATCCATTGTTTCAAGTCCTTCCATTTGAAAGTTGCCCCTCTTTTAAGATCAGTTTATGGGTACAGAGTTTTGCAAGTTCCTCATCGTGAGTCACAATAATCAAACCTTTATGGTCATGTTCAGCACATTCCAAAAGTAGATTGTGAATCACAACAGAAGTTGCATGATCTAAGTTTCCTGAAGGTTCATCAGCCAAGATGATCTCAGGATTGTTGCATAGCGCGCGCGCAATTGCCACGCGTTGTTTTTCACCACCGGATAGTAGCTTTGTTGGAAAATGCATCCGGTCAACAAGGCCAACGCGTTTGAGGAGTTCAACTGCGCGGCAATAACTCTTTGAGCCCTTTCCAATATCATGCCCTGCGATTAACGCAGGCATCAACACATTGTGCAGAGCAGAGTAGTCAGCCAGTAGGTTATAAGATTGAAAGACAAAGCCGATGTGATGATTGCGAATATCTGCTGAAGAGCTTGCTGCAACTGATTTCCCTGCAATCTCTAGCTCTCCGCCTGTTGCACTCTCTAAGGTTCCCAAGATATGTAGCAGGGTGCTCTTTCCTTCACCAGAGGCTCCCATAATCGCAATGCTCTCTCTTGGATAGAGCTCAAGTGTAATATCTCTTAGAATATCCACATTTTGGGGTCTTAAAAATTTCTTGCTTAGAGCTGATGCTTTGAGAATTGGTTTCATTCAGCCCTCAGGGTTTCAGTTGGACGTACGCGCGCTGCTTTAATCGCAGGGATGAGTCCAGCGATCAAGGAGAGCAGCAGCGTTGCCATGAGAACGAAGGTCATTGCTGACCAGCTCACCGTATTTGGTAGGCTTGAGCCGTAGAAGGCTGTTTGAAACATCTCATGCCCTTGAAAGAAGTTGAGCATGCGCACCAGCAATTCAATATGGTGGACAGTAAAGATGGCAATCACAGCGCCAATACAACTGCTGATTAAGCCGGTGATAAACCCACAGAGACCAAAAATCGCGGCAATTCGTTTTGAAGAGGCGCCCATTGCGCTCATAATCCCAATCTCTTTCCGTTTATCATTCACAAGTAAGATGAGCATTGAGATGATATTCGAGCAGGCAACGAGCAAGATGATGATTGAGACAAGGGTAAATAAGGTTTTGTCGCTCTGCAGCTGTTGCAAGATCGGCTGCACAAATTCGTAGTCGTGATACGATTCAACTTTCCAATATTTGGCTACACCGAGGTTATCTAGTTTAGCTTGAATCGCGCTCTTTACATCACCAGCTTGGTACACGTCATTGACCCAGACATTGATTCCATTGCCAAGCGTTTTGTCTGAAACAGAAAGAGAACCACGCAGGGCAGCTGTCACTTTAGGATCGACAAAGATGAATTTATTTCCAATGGTGACAAGACCTGGATCATAAAATCCAGCGACATAAATGGGCATGCGTTGTTCTTGTTGAGCTGTCGGTGTTGAGGCGAAGTAACTCAAGTAACCTCGATCTCCGATACGGACACCATTTTGCAGATAGTTTTTAGAAATAATAACACCATCACCAAAGGCGCTATCGGTTGGAATATGGCTTTGATAGGCCCAAAAGGCAGAGTCGTTATTGACCTTAGCTTTGGCTATTTCATAATGATTCATTGGAATCAATCCAGAGAAATAAACGCCTTGGACTTCACCTTCGAGGCGAAACTTTACATCATGAAAGCTCAGGGCTTGCTCGACAGAAGCTTGATCAACAGTCGCTTGAAAACTCACACCTTCATCAAAGACGATAAATGGGACTTCACTATCTAGTTGGCCCGCTTGAAAGTTGAGATCAACATCTGTGACATGGTAGCCCATCTCACGATACTGCTTCTCTAAGCTAGCAAGCCTTGATTCTTTTTGAGGAACGATGACCTTGACCACTTCACCCTGATGCAAAATTCCGCACCCTTTGACAAGCCCATTATAAGGGTAGAGAGCCGACGAGAGTGGCAAGAGCTGATCACTGGTTGCAATCTCTTCAACGCAGACATCTTCAAAAAAACGGGGAAGATCTTTAGCTGGCAATAAAACAAGCAGATTATTCAAGTCAGCGGCTGAAGGAGGAAGAACCATCCCTTGGAATTGATCGTTTTGTGGATCGACATTTGTGAAGTAAGAGACTTGAGAGAGCCAACTCTCTTCATAACCTTCTGGCAGTTCACGCAATAAATTGAGACGCAAATTACCAAGGGCAACTTCATACTCTTGTGTGCGTGTTCCAGAAATCGAATCGGCAATCTCCCATCCCATTTTCACAGGATCTTTTAGTCCTCCACTTCCATCGAGATCTGCAAGAGGAAAGTCGAAGGGGAGTTGCATGTCGAATTGTGGATCGTAAGGATCACTCCTATCTGCGATCAACTTTTCACCAATCGACTTGGTTGCATAGCCTGACTCGCTACTCAATGAGTCGATCTGATAGTAGTAGGATTGGTAGTAAGCATCTGTCGGTGTCATGCGTACCGGAGCATTGAGAGATACAAGCTCAGTAAGCCATTTATTCTGAATTCCCTCAGTCACAGATAGGAAGACGATCGCAAGCCAAACAACTAGGGAAATCACTAATATCGACATGAGCGATATAATGGAGACCGATAATTGACGCCAGCGTGGAACCAGATATTTGCACGCGACAGAAAGAACAAACCGCATGGTAAGCTCTTATTTTGCTTCTTTGAAAATCACATGACGGCGAAGCTTGCGATCATATTTTTTTAGTTCAAGACGGCCAGTGGTCGTTTTCTTATTTTTTGTTGTCCAGTAGACTTCAGTGCTTTCTGTACTTTTGAGTTTAATTGTCTCTCTGCTCTTGCTAGCCATTTAGTTAACTCCTGTTTTGAAAATAGGACCGATCTTACGCAAACGCGAGTTAATTTTCAAGAGATTAAAAATAGCGTGTCTGCTAGATTTACTGCCCACCCAAATCATACAGAGGCTCCTATGGTACTTCCGCTCATCAACAACAATAAAATTCATTTTGTCAGTCTAGGCTGTCCACGCAACTTGGTCGACAGCGAAGTGATGTTAGGAATTCTTTTGAAAGCTGGCTACGAGGTGACTCCTGAAGTTCCTCAAGCAGACTATCTCGTCGTCAACACTTGCGCCTTTCTCGAAGCTTCACGCCAAGAGTCGCGCGATGTGATCCAAGAGCTCCTCGACACGAAAAAGCCTGAAGCAAAACTCATTGTAACAGGCTGTATGGTCTCCAAACATCGCGATGAGATTGAAACCCTCTTCCCAGGCGTTCACTACCTCCTCGGATCTGGCGACGTTGAGGGAATCCTCAAAGCCGTCCGTTCCGACACCGAAGGACATGAGATCGGCAAAGCGCGCAGCTACCTTGAATCTGGCGAAGTGCCAAGAACCTTGGCAACCCCTGGACACTACGCCTACCTCAAAATCGCAGAAGGGTGCCGCAAAGGGTGCGCCTACTGCATTATCCCCAAAATCAAAGGTCCCTTGCGCAGTAAAGCTCCTGAGCAAGTACTCAAAGAGTTTCGCTCACTCATTAATCAAGGCGTTAAAGAGGTGATCCTCATCGCCCAAGATCTCGGTGATTATGGAAAAGACCACGGTATTACACTAGCGAGCCTACTCAAAAAAATTTTGAAAATTGAAGGAAATTACTGGCTCCGACTGCTCTACCTCTACCCTGATGAGATCGATGATGAGATCATTGCGCTTATCAAGAGCGATTTTCGCATCTGCCCCTATCTCGACATGCCAATCCAACACATTAATGACACCATCCTCAAAGCGATGCGTCGCCATACAGATGGCGCGCAGATCAAATATGTCTTGACCCGCCTTCGAGAGGAAATCCCCCATATCCACATCCGTACCAGCCTCATTGTCGGCTTCCCTGGAGAGACAGAAGAGCAATTCAATGAACTCACAGCCTTTATTCAAGAATTTCCTTTAAACCACGTCGGCATTTTCACCTATTCACAAGAAGAGGGGAGTTTAGCGGCCAAAATGCCTAACCAGATCCCCCAGGAGATCAAAGAGCGTCGCCAGAGTGAGCTTGCAGAAATCCAGCAAGAGATGTCTGAAAAGCAAAATGAAATTTTAATTGGACAGACGCTTGACGTCATCGTTGAAGGGTACCACCCTGAGACAGACCTTCTGCTCGTTGGTCGCCACAGAGGGCAGTGCCCAGAGATCGATGGCCAGGTGATCCTCAATGACTGGGAGAAGGTGAAAGCCTTTGGAGAGCGCTACAGAGTTGAAATCACCGATTGTAAAGGATACGATTTAATCGGTCGGGCTGTCCAATCTCTAGCCCCCGCATTAAACATTCTTTGAACCCTTATAAATTCTTTACATATGGTATAATGATTGCCTATGGAAGTGAATTGGAAACCCATAATCCTCGCGAATGAGCAGCAGATCAGCGCTCACAATCCCAAGATAGCTGCGCGCTATGAGACTGCGGCCAAGATCGTGATACTTGTTTCTTGCGCACTCGTTATTGGTCTGACAGCTTTGCCCCACTTTGTGACCTCGATACCCCAATGGGCCCCAGCTGTAGCCCTACTTGGTACAGGCCTTGTAACCTGGTATGTCTACTCCAGGCAGCTGATACCTCGAGCGATCTATCACCGAGAGCCCCATCAGGTTAATCTTACCTTTAACGATTTTGCAAAAAGTAAAACCCTGCCGATGCATGTCAATGATCCAGCATCCATAGCTGAAGATTCTCCTGCGACTATCAAACGGAGATTTGACGCCCTCGGCATCGATTTCACACCTCCCGCAAAACGCATTGCAGCAGGACATCCCTCTTTACCTTTCAGAAAATGGGCTAAAGAGATCAATGTTGCAAAACTAGCTCTTATGACAGGCGAAGGACTTACTCCTCTCGAAATAGTTATCCCTCAGATCGAGCATGCACTCTTTCTTCCTCCAAGACTTAATCTTTATAACAACTTATATGACAAAGCTCTGTGGTTTCACCAATGCTTCTCTGATATTTTGTCACTTCCACAACGTAATACCGGATGCTCATCGATTCAACTTGAAGAGCAAATCCTAGAGATGCAAGCTACACTTGAGACCTATAATTTTCTCTGTTGCAAAGTTTTTTCAAGACTTTGGAACTGCCCAAATATTAGTCGTTCCAAGCTAAGAGAAGGGGACTTATACCAACTTGTACGGCATGTTCTTTCGAAAAATCAGGCGACACGCCTAACAATCTGGAGAGCGTGGGCACGCGAGTTTAGTATTACTACATCTGATCTTCAAGAGGGGAATTTTGATCAACTCTTAGAACGTTTACTAGCTATTGAAACGCCTGACACCCCTGCTTTATGGAGTCAGTGGGCTGATCAACTTAATCTTGATAAAGAAGAGCTAGAAGAGAACGATCTTCTACAACTTGGTACAATTTCTTTAAAAATAAGAGCGCGTGCTATCTCGCAAAGACCGATCAACCGTGAAGCTCTTCAAGCGCGATCCACTGTACATGAGAGTTACATTCGTACTCAAGCATGGGAGTGGCTCATGCGTCTCTCGGAGCAGAAACAAGATTGGATTGCCGCAAATACATTTGAGCCAAATTCTGAAACAGAGCAACTTCTACATATCTCTCTTTGTAAGTTCTTGATGAGTTATGAGGGTACTTTAGCAAATGTTGCTGCAGCATACCGAGAAAATATAGAATCTCGCTTAACAGAAGAGAAATTCAATATCCAATTAGGTATTTATGCAAGTGAGTGCTTAGCTCTTCTTTCAGATAATCAAAGAACTTGGATCATCCATAATACTCCAGAGATTCAAACGGCCGAAGATTTATTGAACTGCATTTGTCTATCCATATTTGTAATGAACTATGAAGGTGATTTAACCAACATTACTCAGGCGTATAACGCAGCTCAAACTTTTCGTCTACAAGCAATGCTAGATACTCTAGCTAAAGTAGATGTACGAACAAAAGATTCTAAAGCAGAAAGGCACTACACTTACTACATGCAGCTCCATAAAAAAGCAGTCAATTTAACCTCTCAAGTTGGTGAACTTGTCTCAGCAACACCCTACCCTTTTTATGCTGGGGAATCTGCTGAAAGATTAGAAGTTGAAATCCTCAAACAGCATCTCTATATCAAACAGCTCGAGCAAGCCTTAGAAACAAATTGGATCGCTGAAAAAGAGCGTCTTCTTGGGCTTTTAGCATCAAAGGATGCTCCTAACCTAAAAGCTCAGCTCGAAGCTCTAGAAAAACCGGCCCTAGGTGAACTTCCTCAACTGCTTGTAAAACTCGGCAAGCTAGCAACGCTTGTCAATAAAAAAGTCCTTGAAAAATCATGCTATGAGCGGATTCAGGCTGCTTTTCATGCAATTGGTCACTTCTTCCAGCTTCTTAGAGAGATCTTTGGTGGACTGCCAAGCAGACTCCGCTATCAACCACTGAAAATCTCCTTAGAGGAGCGCTACCGCAGACTCTACGATCATACCGTCTACTTGCACAAATTTACTGATGCTGAGCTTCCAGAAAAAGCTGAGGAGATTACACACGATGCCTACCAGACTCTTGAGACTCATCTTCGCACGATTGAAAATAATCCAGACGTTAGAAAAGAGCGCCTGCTTAGTGCCCTTGATCAAGCGCAGAGAGGACAAGAATTAGCTCAAAGCGTTGCTGCAAATGAAGAGAAAAAAGCCATCGCTATACAGGCTCTTACTGCAATTGAAGCGCAAAGAAGTGCACTCAATCAAAATAGTGCTAGACTCGAGGAAATCAACGACTCTTTAGGAGCGCGGAAAATTAAATGGAACCACACTGTTTCTGTGATCGACACCAAAGCACTTGTGAAGCAAAAAATTGCCCATAACAAGACAACAATCTTGAGGATCAACTTCTTTATTGAACGTATTGGCATCCACCTCATCTCAGTCACTGCGCTCTTAATAGCCGCTGCTTTGATTCCCAATCCTTGGGTTCAACTGGGCGTAATAGTTGGTGTCTTTGCGCTTCAAGGAGTGAGCTACTTGATCAGACGACGTATCTCAGCCATTGAAACATCACAAGTAGCACTTCGCCTAGAGCTTCACTCTATGGGAGATCGAGATATTGATCGTATTTCTGGATCACTCAAGAGAGAGGCTCCCGCTTCAAAACCTGATGCCTTGGAAGTGCAGCGTGTCACCTCTAAATTTGACTTAGAGCAGAGTAGCGGCAATCGCTTGATCAGCCGCATCATGGTTGGTCAAGGCGCTCTTCAACTCGATGCTAAACGCTTGAGATAAAAGAAAAAAAAGCTTATACTCTCGCCAAAATGAATGGGAGCGAGAGATGTCACATGCAGATCTCATCACACAGTTTCGGACCCTGTTAGAGAGTGATGAGTCTCAAGCGCTTATTAACCTCACTAAAGAAGTCTCTCCCGGTGAGCAGAGTGAAGCTCTCTCAAATTTTCTTTTGGTCTGGCTCGCAGAAAATCCCAAGGAGAGCCAACTTCAAATTTTAGCCCCTTTCCTTATCAAGCTCTCCAATGACGCTCCTGAAATGTTTGCTCATGTCGCGCAGTGCTACTACAATTTTGGAAAACTCTCACGTAAAGGATACTATTTTCTTCACGCACGCGACTGCATGACACGCGCCGATGGAGTCGATAATCCCTCTCTTTGGGGGAAAATTTTAGTTGCTCTAGGCAGTTATCTCGATGAAGAGCATTTTTTCCATGAAGCGATGCAGCAATTTGCTCAAGTAAAAGAGCAGAGTGACCAACTTCTTTGGGAATGGGGAGTGACCTGGATGGAATTGAGTACGCGCTCAGGTGAAATCTCTGATCTCAAACAAGCCCTCTCTCTATTTGCCCAAGTTAAAGTTGGCTCTTCATTGTTCTACTGTGATTATGGACTCTGCTTGGAGAGACTTGCGAGCTACAGCGGTCTACCACACCATTTAGAAGAGGCGATTATCCTCTATCAGCTGGCAATCACAAAAGATCCGCAGAGTGAAGCATGGACGCTTTGTGCCCTAGCTCATTCCAAACTTTATGATCTAACACATTCCCAGAAGGACTTTGAGAAGGCTGATCGTATTTTTGAAGAGGCTGTATTAGCCGTGCCTCACCAATCAAAACTCTGGATAGAGTGGGGCGCGCTCTTTTTGAGCTATGGGTGGAATAAGGCAAGTTTGAAAGAGCTCGAGGTGGCAGCCGAGAGATTCACCTCGATTAAGACAAGCGAGTGTAATCCGATTGAAGTGACCGCGCTGCTAGGACAAACGCTTGCGACGCTAGGCCTGCTTCTCGAAGACTATCAATTGATCCGAGAGGGGAAGAAGCGCGTGCTTGAACAGTTAGCCATCACACCTGATTATCCAAGATTAATTTATGCTTCCGGTGCGGTACATCTCATCGAAGGACTCTATTTTTCTGAGCCTCTATCGTTTGCAAGATCTATTGATTTTTTTCAAAAAGAGACTGCTACTCTTCACGCATCTTTTCAGCATGGTCTTTTTCAAGCCTACTACAGTTGGGGGCAGCATGCGCAAGAACCCAATCTGATTGAAAAAAGCCTCAAACCCGTTGCTACTTTGGCAGAGGCCTATCCCAGCTCTCCATTCTATCTGACCAACTGGGGGATAGCTCTTTTAGAACTCCACCATTTGACTGGAGAGGAGCAAGATTTAGATGAAGCGCTTGAAAAACTCAAAAGTGCTCTCGCGATTCGAGACGACCTCGATACGCTTTTCCACTACGCACATGCTTTGACTTTGACTGAAGACAAAGTTAATCAAGAGAAGGCGATTGAGATCCTCCGTAAGTTACACTTCAGCATGCCTACTGACCTACGGATCCAACTACAGCTTGCGGATACACTGTTGCACTATGGTGAGTTAAACGAAGATGTCGAAAGTCTCCACCAGTCAGTTGAGCTCTTTTCATCAGCGACGAAGAGAGATCCACAAAACGAGATGCTTTACTGTCAGCTTGGGGATGCACTGCTCGCTCTAGCGACAGAGACACGTGATCCTAATCATCCAGAGAAATGCAATGAGCTTTTTGAAAAGGCAGAAAAAGAGCTTGTTTTTGCCATTCAGCTTGGAAGCTCTGAGGCTCACTATCACTTGGCATGCCTCTATTCGATGACTGCCCATCTCGATTTAGCTATGCACCATTTAAAGCGCGCTGAGCATGCACAAAGCTTGCCCCACTTAGAAGATGTTGCTCATGATGAGCGCTTGCAATTATTGGCTTCGACAGAAGCCTTTCGCGATTTTTTAACCAGTAGAGAGAGGGGATAAAGAGATGGTTGAGTCTCAAGAGCCTGAAAAAGAAGAGTATCATGTCACTGCTGGAAACTTGATGGATTCACGCACGAGTCATCTCGATGATGAGCTGAGTGAGAGACTTGAAGAGGCGTTTCACAAAACGACCTTCAATGTGCACCTCCATGACGTGGCTAAGATTGCGAGTGAGTACAATCCAATTGACTTGGCCTATGCAGCCTCACGCTTGCCGCAAAATGCGCGCTACGTGCTCTTTGAAAACCTCCCTGAGCTCGAGGCAAAAGTGTCGTTCATCATCAACACCGATAGCGCCACACGCTGGGCTATTTTCCGCCATCTCAATGATAGTGAGATCAATGAACTAATTAGCATGATGCCCGCCGACGAAGCTGTCTGGGTTCTCGATGATATCCCTGATAGACGCTACAGACGCGTCCTTGATCTTGCAGACTCTAAGAAAGCGGCTCAAATCCGTGAACTTCAAAAACATAGCCGAAATAGTGCTGGTGGACTCATGACAAATGAGTTCTTTGCCTTTCCCATGGATACCACCATTGCTGAAGCTGCGAGCTTTATTCGAGATAATCCTGGCATTGACATGACCCGCCGCATCTTTGTCCTCGATCAAAAAGGGGAGTTGCAAGGAGTTGTCCCAGCTCGCAATCTGATTGTGAATATACCCTCGCTTCCATTGCGCCAGGTGATGCAGCAGATCGATCATAAAATTGCTCCTGATGCGACACGTGAAGAGGTTGTCGATATTGTCGAGCGCTACAAGATTCCTGCACTACCGATCGTCGATGAGAATAACTTCCTCGTTGGAGTGATTACCTATGAAGATGTCGTTGAAGCGATTGAAGATATTGCTGATGAGACTATCGCGTGGATGGCAGGTACTGCCGAGGATTTAAGCGAGCAAGACCATATTTTCAAACGCTTTTTAGCCCGCTCTCCCTGGCTTCTTGTTACCCTCTGTGGAGGCTTGATCAGCGCTTCAATCATGTCCTTTTACCAATCAATCGAAGGGGAGCTACTTGCCCTCATCTTCTTCTTTGTCCCTCTCATCAACGGGATGTCTGGGAATGTTGGGATCCAGTGTAGCACCGTGCTCGTACGAAGCATGGCAATTGGAACCTTAACTGTTGGAAAACGTGGCGATGTCATGCTCAAAGAGCTCTCTATTGGCCTAATAACCGGCCTAGTGTTTGGATTGCTTTGTGGTGGCTTGATCTACCTGCTCAACTCAGCTGGAATCGGAGATTTCCATGGTGGCGCCTTACAGCTTGGTGTGATGGTTTCAGCAGGGGTGTTTAGCGCCTCGCTAACAGCCACTTTCCTTGGGGTGATGTCACCCTTTTTCTTTGCCCGCATTGGAGTTGATCCAGCGATTGCTTCGGGTCCAATTGTCACAGCCTTTAATGACATCGCCTCAATGATTATCTTCTTTGTCATTGCTGGCGTCCTCCACAACCTCTTCTTTATCTAGACCTAAATATCCTTAAAATACTATTCTAGTGCTATGGAAGAGGATGATCCAAAATATCAGAAAGCAAAGACACGCGTCCGCAAGATGCGTCATTTCTATACCAATGTAGTGACCTATTTCTTGGTCAACATCATCTTGATTATCGTTAATCTGCTCGTTGACCCTGGTGAGCTTTGGTTCTATTGGGTGACGCTCATCTGGGGGATTGTTCTAATCGTCCAAGCTTTCAATATCTTCACGATCCGTGACTCTGTCCTTGGCGACGCTTGGGAAAAGAAAAAGATCAACGAGCTCATGGACAAAGACGATAAAAACAAGCCCTCTGAATAGTCACGCAGTGTTATATCCAGTCGATTCAATTGCATAGTCTAAGCCAGTTAGGAACGTCTCGTGATCGATTTCATTTTTAGGAAGATCTAAAGAGTTAAAACAGGTGTGGATCTCAAATGCACCATTTTCACGCTAACCTTGCCTGATCCCGATTTTTACTCCCGTCGCTAAACGCCTATTTCCGGTAATTGATAAGACAAATTTCTCCCTCCAGTCTAAGTCTGAACCACGTATCTTTTCTTGTAGCCAACCAACTTTGACCTGAAAGGTTTCATCACCATCCTTTATTTGAAGAGCAGCTAAAAGCGCCTCGGTAGTGCAGGGCTTACCCTGAAACTTCTCGCATAGTTGGTGAGGGTCAGTTAAAGCCGTATCTAAGCCGGAATAAACGTTCTTAGCAGCTTCTAAAACAGGTCTAACATAATCTTTGGCAAGAAAGGCATTTGGGAGGAGGTGAAACGTTACGCCAAGATCTGCTTGGAGAGGAGGCGCCACTGTTTCCAGTCTTGCTTGAAGCTGAAACGGAGCTCTTTGATCTCAGCCTTAATCTCAGCTTTAACCTCTTTTTCAGCTCCCTTCTCCTTGCGTAACTTCTCACGTAACTCTTTATAGTTAGTGATCGTCGCGATCATACGCGCCGAAGTCTCTTGGATGATCTTTTCAAGCTCATCTTTCTTGATGCTGCAAGCATCTGAAAGCTTCTTAAGAAGCAGTGATTTACGCTTTAGGACAACGCGCTTTTTCACTGTTAAAGCATCAATTGAGCGTAATTCACTCGCCCAACCAAGTTTGCTCAATGTCCAGATCAACCACTTTGTCGGATCGAAATGGTACCAGCGCACACCATTACGGTAGTCGTTGGCAAAAACGTGGTGGTAGTTGTGGTAACCCTCACCCCATGTCAATACCGAAAGGATGAAGTTGTTAACTGCTGTCTGCTCTTGGCAGAAGGGACGGTCTCCCCAAGTGTGTGCTAGGGAGTTGATGAACCATGTGAGGTGATGCGAGATAAACATACGCAGAACAACAGCAATGACAAAAGCACCAAGGTAGTCGTTTAATGCCCAACCAACTAATGCCCAAACTAAAATATTTGAACCAAACATAAGCGGGGCAATGAAACGGTGTTGGAACATCACACGAGGATTTTTTGCTAGATCACTAACGAGTTTCATATCGATAGGATCTTGCTTGTGCATCATCCAACCGAAGTGAGCAAACCAAAAGCCTTTATTAATCGAGTAGGGGTCTTTATCTGTATCGACATAGGCATGGTGGATACGGTGATCGTTAGACCAGCGCAGCGCACTGCTTTGAAAAGTGATACAGCCACAGAAAAGAAGGATCGTCTCGATGATAGGAGAAGTTTTATAGGAGCGATGGGAGAAATAGCGGTGATAGCCTGCTGTGATGCTCAATCCTGAGATTAAGAGGAGAACACCTGTGATTCCAAGCAGCGCTCCGCTCGGACGAGAGGCCAAAAAATAAAATGGAAGTCCTACTAAAAGAAGAACTTGATAAGAAACTAGGAAGGTCGCAGCGACCCAATCAATAGGTTTTTTATTCATAACCAGGATTATAAGTCATTTTGCTATTAAAGATGACTAAAATGTTTTGTTGACACCTACTAAAAGAGAAGCGGGCTTTGTTCGACTTTGTGTTCATAAGAGCCTGGCCGTACATTCACTACATAACCAGTTTTTTGAAGCTCTTGACCTTTCATTGCCTTGAGTGCGGCTTCTCTAGTCCCATCATCACAGCAACAGCAACAACAAATCGTTGAAAGAGCTACGACTATACAGCCTAAGCCTTGCTGGAAACAGGAAGCATTTCTATAGTAGGTAACTTGGCGGTATGCAGAGTCTGTTGGACATTTTATGTTACCCACGACTGCTCTAAAGCCCACTGCTAGCATTTCTTGATGCTCTGCTTTAGAGTAACGAGCCCCATCTTCTCGATACGCAATTGACATATGAATCCTTTTTTTAACTGCCCTCCCTAACTGTTAGTCAAACTCCCTTTTCTAAAAAAATCGTAGCATGTTTTTGAGTAAACTTAAAGAAATTATTAAGACATTAACAAACTCACTGAGCCTTATAAACTACCGCTTGAGGCGGTTGAAAAAGTCAAGCGTTCAGCCTTTTTTGAATCTTTTTCCTCCATAAAGAAGCGCCTGTAATAGGGCGAGCGAGCGTACAAGTGAGACAAAAAAGCAGCCAAAACGGTCAGAAACTCGAGTTATTCAACAACATCACTACCGCTTTCCTTTTCTTTTGGAAGGGGGCGGTGCTTCTTGTGGAATGTAATCGCCAGGCTCGGAGGAGTATTGAGATTCCCAAGGTAGGGGTGAGGTCGTGGGTGGGGGAGTTGGCTCTTCACCAAAGGCGTCTAGAATTTGTTCGAGAACACCCCCAACAATGAAGCCAATGGAACCACCAGCTGATTTAGCGGCAATGATGCCAATGCGTGTGGAGGCTGAACTCCAGTCGAGCTCGACATCAGATGTTTTTCCACGCATTTTGACTTGGAACATCTCTTTGCGTGAAAGTCCTCTAATATTGAAGCGTTGTTGCAGGGTTGTGGGAGCGATTCCCATAGTCATACGCACTTTGTCTTTCACAAGATCGATTTTACCCCAGAAGGCGAGATGAACGCTGCTTGCAAGTAGAAGATCAAACCGTTTATAGCTGGCATTTCCATCATTTAGTGAGATGAAAATGGGTGTGAACCAAGCATCCATCCATTTGTCTTCTGAAATGTCTTGAGCTTTCAAAAAGTCCATCAGGGCTTGAATTTCACCACCGTTGCGCACGCGGATTTTCCCAATGTCAAGAATGGCCTTTTCAACGTTCATCTCTTTGAAGACAAAGGGGTCGATGGGAACTGAGAACCCTTGTGGATCGATGTAGAGCTTGAGGGGATGATCGGAAGTTGCTCCTGTGATGAGTAGGGGGTTAACATCAACTAGTAGTGTCTCGGAGATCTCATCTGTTAGGGTAATTTCTGCATCGACGTAATCTCGGAGGAGTATGGCTTTAGGCGTGAGTTGAATGGGAAGCAATGCCTTGAGGTTTGAGGCTTTGATATCGACGGTAACCGGACCTTGCATCTGGGAAACTTCGCCTGAGACGCGGGCATTGAGAAGTTCTCCTAAAAGGGCACGAGTCACGGTGCGCGTCTCGTCTTTCATAGGGATAATCCCAGTGAGTTGACGAACAGGGAGAAGCTCTAGGTTGAGTTCTCCTGAAACCATGAGTTGATCACGGTCGACTTTCCCTCCAGGTGTCCAGAGGTGAAGCAGATCACCTTTGAAAGTAAATGCTGACTTTTCTGAAGATGGAACATTAGAGGCGAATAAATCACCATGGATATCGAGTGCGATCGCTTCTGAAAAGTTTTCCCCTTTGATTGAACCTTCGACATTTTTAACGGTCAAGATTTCTGGGGTGGTTTTACTCATGAAAATCATCGGCCCAATTTTCAGAGAACCAACGATGCCAGATTGGCAAAAGAAGCTGCTAATGTCTTCTGGCAAGAGTTTAGGGCATTTAAGCTCTGTCATTGTCAACTCAATGGAGCTTGCTGAGCTCAGTGAGAAATCACCCTGTTTATCTGGCCAGAAAAAGGCAATCAGCTCGCGATAACGCTCGGGAGTCATCTCCCAACGTAAATAGGCAGGCTCTGGCTGATTGATGGTTAATGTGCCATCGATTCCAACAGAGAAGTGTGTGGCAAATCCTTCAGCATCTGCTTTGAGTTCGATCTGGGCAAGGTAACCGTCAGGCTCGCCAGGTGTATAACTTCCTTGTGTTTTGGCGTTGATGATTGGACCTGTTAAAACAGAAAGGGTCATTCCTTCTGGCAAAAAGGGCTCGACGATGGCAACAGGAAAGTGTTGCAGGTTTGCCTTGAAATCGACATCAGCATTTTTTAGATCAAGGCGATTATCTCGAACAAAATTATTAGCTATTACTTTAATCTCAGAAGCTTTTGACTCAACTTTATCACCCTCTGCTGTGATGACTGAAACAATGATTTTTCCTGTACCAACAATTGTATTTTTTGAGCCATCAACACTGATTACAAAATTCCCTTTCTTTAGAGTCGTATCGGGAAATGTCTCCTTATAGGGGAGCTGAAGCAGGGTGCCATTAGCTGTCAATTCTACCTGGTCATAGGAAAAAGGTTGCCCTTTCTTGCCAAGTCTACCACGCACATCGACATCGAGATAGGGGTTTTGAAGCTTACCTTTGATTGTGGAAAGGGAAAAATTGCGCTCAATAACTGCTGCTTTTCCATTCATTGCAAAGGAGAGTGAAGGGCCAAAAACGGTGCGCCAGTTTTCTTGCAACATGCGCTCACCTGTCACATGAAAAGAGAGATCTTTGAGTGTTGAACCTTCAATATCACCGGCCATTTTGGTAATGGATGAATTGATTTCGAAATGGGCATCCGTTTTACCTTTGTTGCATGTTCCAGTCACTTGCATGTTGACTGTCTCACCAAAAAAGGTGTGTACTGCATCTGCCTCGTCAAAGACAAGTTCGAGCAGTGTGAAAGGGAATCCTTCTGTTGTTAAACCAAAACAGATTCCTTCATTATCTCCCAACTGGGCAGAAAGTGTAATCTTAGAATCTTCTTTTCCTTGCACATGGCCTGTTGCGCAAATATCAATGACTTTGTCTTTGGCGATAATCATCGCCTCAAAATCATTAAGTGAATAGGGGCCTGCTTCTTTATGATTCACCTCGGCGCGTTCTAAATGGGCTTGGGCATGAAGGCGTGAATAGGTGAAACAGAGTTTTTTGCAGTCGATAGGGAAAATACCCTCTTGCACAGTGATCTTTAAATCTGTCTTATTAGCCAGTTGCCATGTTTTACGTTGCTCAACCCCAATCATTTCGTAGAAGGTAGTTGGCGTAAAAGTATAAGTAAGTGCACTTTGAGGGCTGAGAATAAATTCTTGGTCAACGATCTCGCCTTCGATCACTCCATTGACATTAGTGCTCGAAAGATTGGCACTTAAGTAGTAGTTCTCTTCATGCTTAGTCGTTTCAATCTTACAGTCAATGGTCTCACCAATGGCTGTGGTGTAAAAGCTCTCATCTCTCAGTTGATCAAAAATAGCGACAGGGAAGTTATTGATTTGTGCGAGGATATGGGTTTGAGGACAGATTGTTCCACTGGCTAGAATCTCGCCTGTAATTTCTCCTTGTTTTGTCTCAGCACGCAAGTGAAAAAGAGCCTTATCTGGCTGATAGTCTAGCTGCATATTATTGATGCTCACTTGTTTTACACGAGGTGAGGCAAAAAGGATCTCTCCATCACTGATGTTGACCGCTGCTGTAAAAAGGGGCCACTGAGTTGGTTTTTTTGTATGGTCACTCTTAGGCTTGCTCGATTTCTTTTTGAGGGTCTTTTCGATATTAAGCTCTCCCTCTTCTTCTTTTACTAGGTAGAGATAGGGTGCTTTAAGAAGGGTCTGACCCAGCCGTCTGGGATGAAAGATGAGGCTAAATAGATTGGTGTCTGTTTCAAAAGCTTGAAAACGAGCAATCTCCTTGCTCTTTTCATCTTTGAGTGCAAAACCATTGACCGTCTGAGGGCCAAACCAACTCAGATGAATCTGCTCTGCGACAACTTCACCTGTGATTCGTTGATTAACCTGCTTAGTCAGCCACTCATTTCCCATTTTTGATGAGAG
Source organism: uncultured Chlamydiaceae bacterium (assembly GCA_942490925.1). GTDB lineage: Bacteria > Chlamydiota > Chlamydiia > Chlamydiales > JAAKFR01 > CALNYX01. The sequence goes on from CALNYX010000017.1 coordinate 530,187, forward strand.
AAGAAAGGGAGCAAATCCCACAAAAATCAGAGAAGCAACAAACAGCGCTAAAAAGGTATAAAGGGTAATTTTAAGCCACTTCATCAAAAATCCTTCAACAATTCGTTATGCTCGGAGCTTTCGATACGCTTAGAAAAACCTTCAAGATTTTTTGTAAGTTTCTCATATACAGCATCTTTATCAACAAACACTTTTTCTCCTTGGCCATTCATCATATCAAGAACCTGTTTTATTGTCAGTTTATCGACGGGGTAAGCAGGTTGAAAGACTGATTCCCTTTGCACTCCAGCTTTTACTTCTGAGAGCAGCCCTGCATTTTTCATCTGATGAATGAGACTCATCATCAGCGGAAGGGGAATAGAGAGTTGATTGGAGAGTTCGACAGCGCTTAACAGGGGCTTTTGCTGAACAAATCTTTTGATACAGCTATGCATGATACGGAGTGAAAAGAGTTGTTTCATATTCTCGCTCAGCTCGATGTTTTCAGCCATAAACCCATAGGCGTTCACATTCTGAAAAGCAAAGGCGAGCTTAGCCCCCAGAAGGAGTATCACCCAGCTAAGATGCACCCAAACAAGGAAGAGAGGAAGCGCAGCAAAGGTTCCATAGATGGCGTTGTATTTGGAGACACCAACCTGCAAGTAGACATAGGCCCACTGGATGACTTGATAGACTGTTCCGGCAAAGATGCTCGCGTAAAAGGCTGGGAGGAAGCGCACGCGCGTGTTCGGGATGAAGATGTAGATGAAGGTAAAAAGCAGCCAAGTAAGAACGTAGGGGAATAGACTGAGAATTGGGAAGAGAATGGGTCCTAAGTCCTTTACGAGGCTAACTTCACTGCGAAGATCTGTTAATGTCGCTGACAAGAAGACAGTTAGAGTTGTTGAGAGTAAAACAAACAGGGGGCAGAAAAAGAGCATTGCCATGTAATCACTGAAACGACGCGTTAGGGTTCGAGCTACTCGCACTTCCCAGATTTGATTCATAGAGAGTTCGATATACATCAACATCTTGATTCCAGCCCAGAGCAGTATCACGATACTTATTCCGGCAATCACACCTTTATGCGTCTGCTTTAAAGAGAGTTCTGAGAAAAAGATCAGTTTTTTAACCACTACCTGTTGACCGCCGAACTGATCAAGAAGCCATTTTTTGAAATTCCCCTGTAGGAGAAAACCTCTGGCAATCCCAAAGAAAAAAGCAACAATTGGGACAATTGTTAGTAAGGAGTAATAGGTGAGGGAAGAGGCGCCTTGTTGGATCTGTTTTTTTGTAAACCCTTGTACAACAATGAGAACTATTCTAAGTGTGCGCAGACCGAAGGCTTTCTTCTTTGAGAGATCATCTACACTAACACGCCAAACATCTTTCTTTAAAAACTTAAAGAATTTCATAATTAACCCTATAGTTAATTATTACTTTTTTCGAGATTTAATTGTTAAAAAAAGAGGAAATTCGCTACGAGAGCGGTTCTCCATTTTGGCTGCTTTTCCAGTGCTCTTCTTATCAGAGCACCACTCGTCGATCAATTCAATGCAAAACCCAGCTTCATTAAGCCAACGACTATAGTGAGATAGAGGATGATGAAAGCTCCAGGTTGTTGCACTATTTTTCTTACCTGGGTGCATCTGAATGGGAATTTTTTGCTCAGAAAAATAACTGTCGATGCGACGGTATTGCAGTTTTTTTTGAGTATCAACTCCCCAGTGCGTCTGCCGGGGGATGCGAAAGCAGGGATGATTGAGCACCATGACAAAAGTGCCTCCACTTTCAAGCGCTTGAGCAGCATTGAGAATGGCTCTGGCTGGCTCGGCTACGTTTTGCAAGCAGAGGAGCATTGTTACATGGGAGAACCCTTTGGATTTGATGGGCTTACACATGTCTCCAACTGAAAATTGCCTATTCTTTGTCCGCTTTGCGGCCTTGATAAGGGTTGGAGAAATGTCGATGCCATGGTAGGCGATCTCCTCGGGGAGGATCCGTGAGAGCACGCCTTGGCCGCAACCTAAATCGAGCAGCGAAGAGCTCTTAGTGAGTCCCAATAGGGGGAGCAATTTTGGAAAGATCACTTGCTTGTGATAGTAATGCCCCTCTACTCCGACAAGTGAATCGTACCACTTACCTACTTCTTCCCACGAAGTCATTGAATTCTCCTAGTGTGTACTTCGATGAATATCTTCACGGATCTGAGCCAAGACATCGATACGCCAGTGTGGCTTACGAAAGGAATAAATGACAAGAGGGATTGCAACACTAACTGCCAGGCCAAGCACAACAATCAGCTCATATTTGAGCGTGCTTTCGACCTTAAACCGGAAGACTGGAGGAATAAAACTCACAATGATCGCAAAAAGCGAAGAGATCAATCCTAGGACAGCAATCACCCATATCCCTTTGTTTTGAAAAGGAACTTTGTAGGCCCGTTTCACGTGAGGTTTGGTGTAGCGCAATACAATGCCTGACACCAGAAGTAAGATGTACATGATCAGATACATCTGCGCAGCTAAGGCATTGAGGATCCAGTAGGAGATATTCAAATCAGGCAGATAGAGAAAAAGAAAGGCAGCAATTGTCACAACAATTGCCTGAAAAATCATCAGATTTACCGGTGCATGGTTCTTGTTGACCTTGTGGAAGATCGGCGGCAAACAGCCATGCTCCGTTGTCACAAAGAGCCCTTTCACTCCCGCAATTGCCCAAGCATTGAGCTCACCGAGTGCGCCAAATACCGTGAATAGAGCAATCACTGGAACCATCCAGTAGAGATTGTAGATCGCAAAAAATGAGCGGAAAGCATCGAGCAAGCCCGATACGAGATTGATGTCCTTGCGCGGAATCACAACAGCGATAGCAAGCGAACCTAAAATCAAGATTCCCAAAGTCATCAAAGCAGCAATGAGAATAGCGCGAGGGTAGTTTTTCTGTGGATTTTTCACTTCGCGCGCGAGGTTAGCATTAGCCTCTAACCCACTTAATGCCAAGAATATTCCTCCTAAGAAGACAAAGTTTGAGAAGTGTGAAAAATCGGGGAGTAATTCAGAAACTGAGAGGCGCGTGGAAAGAGGCATTCCAGTTACTACCCACCAGAAGCCAAGCACAATCAAGATAAGACCTGGCAAAATCGCCCCGAGGATCACACAGATTGTACTGATCAAAGCTGATGTCTTGATTCCAAAGAAGTTAAGAAAAGTAACACCCCAAAAGCCGATAAGAATCACACTGATGAGATAGACTTTGTTTTGAGCCAGTTCAGGATGAAAAACATAAGCAATTCCAGTTGCAATGAAGGCAAGCATTGCTGGGTACCAGGTCATATTGTGAAACCACTGCATCCAGATCGCTAGAAACCCCCAGCGCTCACCAAGAGCTGTACGCACCCAGACATAGACACCACCAGCTTTGGGCCAGCCTGAGGCGAGCTCTGCAGAGACAAGCGCATAGGGAATCATGAAGCAAACGGCAGCTGCCAGATAGTAAAAGACAGAAGAGAAACCATATTCAGCTGTCAGGGGAAGATTGCGCAGGCTAATGACCACGGCCAGCGAAAGCATCGCCAGCATGAATACACCTAAGGAACGTTGATGCTCGGGAAGGTGACCAGGCTCTCTATGCAATGGTAATCTGCTCGCTAAGGTAAACATCTTGAACGAGATTTACCATTTGAATCCCTTCTTTGAAGGGGCGTTGGAAGGCTTTACGTCCTAGAATTAACCCCATCCCGCCAGCACGTTTGTTGATCACAGCTGTGCGAACAGCTTCAGAATAGTCATCTTTGCCTGAAGGGCCGCCAGAGTTAATCGTGCCAGCACGCCCAGCATATCCATTGAGCACTTGGTAGCGACAAAGATCGATGGGATGATCAGAAGAGAGCTCTGTATAAACCTTCTCATGCGTCTTACCAAAGTTTAGAGCTTTATAGCCTCCGTTATTTGTTGGCAGCTTCTGCTTCAAAATATCGGCGCCAATTGTTGCTCCCAGGTGGTCAGCCTGACCTGTTAGATCGGCAGCCGTGTGATAGTCGGCCTCGCTGGTCTTAAAGGCAGGGTTGCGCATGTAGCACCATAAGATGGTAGCCATTCCTAGATCGTGCGCATGGGCAAACGCTTTGCTCACCTCAACAAGTTCTTTACGGCATTCTGGAGAGCCAAAATAGATTGTTGCTCCAACAGCGACAGCTCCCATGTCATAGGCCTGATTAATTGAAGAGAACATCACCTGGTCAAAAGTGTTGGGATAGGAGAGCATCTCGTTGTGGTTGAACTTCAAGATGAAGGGGATTTTATGAGCGTAGCGACGCGCCACCATGCTCAACACACCATAGGTTGAAGCGACGGCATTGCAGCCACCTTCGATGGCAAGCTGCACAATATTTTCAGGATCAAAGTAGTCAGGATTCGGAGCAAAAGAGGCGCCGGCAGCATGTTCAACTCCTTGATCGACAGGGAGAATAGAGAGATAACCTGTATCAGCAAGGCGACCGTGAGAGTAGAGAGCTTGAAGACTTCTTAAGACACGTGGATTACGATCGGTCTCGGTGAAAATTCGATCAACCCAATTACCATCAGGTAGATGGAGGCGCTCTTTAGAAACTTTGCATTTGTGGTTGAGCAACGACTCAGTTTCATTTCCAAGAAGTTTTTCAATTTCAGAAAGGGTAGTAGCTGTCATGATCTCCTCATATGGTTACGCCCGATGTTCCATATGAATCATTTTTTTGACAAGCTCATTCTAGAGCAAGAAGCGCCGCTTGCTGTAAAGCAGAGCGTTGGTAGCAGCAATAGGCAATCATAAACCCTGAATTTCCTCGTGAGAGTTTTTCCAGAGTTTCTGGAAATTGCTCCTCTTGCACCTGCTGATCTGAAATAATGGAGGCATTTTGAATTGGCAGAGATTCCATACTCTCTTCTAAAATTACTTTATCGTGTAAACCGACAACTGTTCGTGCACAAATTTCGCTTATCAAATTGTTATCTAGTGCTCTCGAACCCAATATTCCTCTTGTCAAAATTCCTGCAAAAATTGGGAATAGTGTTTCCGGAGATCGCGTCATCTGCTCCCGATAACGTTCATGGGCAGCACTTGTGCCTTTCTCAAGGGGAAACAAATAGACGTCTAAAATTGCAGCACGAATGCTCGCCGTACAGATAATCTCTGGCATTTCTATCCCCCTTTCAAGGCGATGCAATTCATTATAGGGATTGAAGTTTTTCGGAATAAAGGCCTGCCTAAACATGGCAAAAAAATCAGGCTTATCTTTAAGAGCAGTCAGGACAAGTCTCATATGTGTTGCAGTGTTCGGCTCTAAATATGAGGCAAACTCCTCATTCGACAGTAGGCGAAGCGCTGTATAAATCCCTGCACGATTTATCTCCCCTGATTTTGAAAAAATGACTAACCCGCTGACTAGGTCTGCAACCAATTTGTTCAACCCAAATCTAGGATTTGTAGGTCCATTGCAATGAAAAAAACGCTCAACATACGCTTTAAATAGTCTCTCTATTGAGTCTTCTGTTAATTCTTCTGCAAGGAAGTAGTTGTATGCGCCAAGTGCACTCATACGATCTTCAAAGGTCGTTTCTTTGAGCAGAATCACCTGGACTCGATCAACTGCGTGCTTATTTTTTTTGCTAATGCTATCAATGACGCTTGTCAGCTCTGCTCGCTGATCATCTGGTGTACTAGCAATAGTATCGATGCAAACTCTGTATAGAGCCTCGGCAGCTACAGTTTCAATTGATGAATAGGGCCTTGGCCTAAGTTTATGGACATAATACTTATTACAATGAGGTTGAGTTGGATTAGTCATGGTGAGAATTTAACTTTTGATTGCTTAAAACTCAATTAGAAGGAATAATTTCACACATGAAAATCATAGCAGTTAAAAAGCTAAAAAAAACCTTTCAACACCCCGTTCTTCAAGAAATTTCTTTAGAAATCGAAGAAGGGGAAGTCTATGGGATTATTGGCAAGAGTGGCTCAGGAAAGTCTACGCTTGTCAACTGCCTGACAACCCTTGAAAAACCGACAAGTGGAGAAATTGAGGTCGCCGGAGTTAATTTAGCGACGCTTCATGGTGCGCAGCTTCGCGCTTTTCGCAAGAACATCGGCATGGTTTTCCAACATTTTAATCTGCTAAGCAGCCGCACTGCTCTTGAAAATGTTCTCTATCCGCTAGAGCTCGATCAACCAGATCCCGCTCGCGCAAAAGAATTGCTCCGCCTCGTTGGGTTAGAGGGGAAAGAAAATCTCTATCCAGCGCAACTCAGCGGTGGGCAAAAGCAACGCGTTGCCATTGCACGCGCTCTTGCTAATCATCCAAAAGTTCTCTTTTGCGATGAGCCAACTTCAGCCCTAGACCCCGAGACAACCCATGAAATTCTCCAACTACTAGCAGAGCTCAACAAGAAGCTCAAACTCACAATCGTGATCATCACTCATGAGATGGACGTGATCAAGCAGATTTGCACGCGTGTTGCAGTCCTTGATCAAGGTCAAATTGTTGAACAGGGGAGTGTTACAGATCTCTTTTCCAAGCCACAACATACGACGACCAAGCGCTTTTTGCAAAATATTGTGCACGAAATGCCTGACTTCCCTGCTGAGGAAAACAAAGAATTGCTCCGCCTCTGCTTTACAGAAGGATTAGCAGAAAAACCGATTATTTCGCAGCTCCTTAGAAAGTTTGATGTTGAGATCAATATTCTGCTCGGTGGAATCGATACACTGCAAAGTGGAAGCGTTGGTAATCTGATTGTTGCTCTCTCGGGTCAACCAGATGTGCGTAAGCAGGTGCATCAATTCCTAGAAATTCAAGGAGTCTGCTTTGAACAACTTTGATCTAGCCCTCCAGTTGATTCCCAAAGAATTGGTCAACACAATCTATATGGTGCTTGTCTCAGGTCTCTTTGCTGTGTTGATTGGCCTGCCTCTTGGCACCCTTCTGCTGATCACAGCCAAAGATGGTCTCAAACCCAATAGCGGGTTCTACGCCTGTATCAGCACCGTTGTCAATATTGGTCGCTCCATTCCTTTTGCAATTTTGATAGTCGCAATCATTCCATTTACGCGACTGATTGTCGGAACAAGTATCGGCACGACAGCGACCATTGTTCCACTTACCATTGCTGCCGCGCCATTTTTTGCTCGCCTCGTTGAATCAGCCTTCAAAGAGGTTGATCCTAATATTGTACGTACGACAGCACTTATGGGCTCCACAAATTGGCAGATCATTAGCAAAGTTCTGATCCCAGAATCACTTCAATCACTTGTAAGGGGAGTTACACTGATGTTGAATAACCTGATCAACTACAGCGCGATGGCAGGGCTTGTTGGCGGCGGTGGACTTGGCAAGATTGCCATTCAATATGGCTACCAAAGATTCAATGGGACCTTGATGCTCATCACCCTAATTGTGCTGCTCCTACTTGTCGAAATCGTGCAGTGGCTAGGCAATGGCTTTGAGTATGCGATCAACCGCAAACGAGGCCTCTTGTGAAAAAAATTGCATTCTTGCTTATGTGCCTACTTGCAGGTTGCAGCTCGCAGCCCAAACTAAAAATTGCAGCAACGCCCACTCCCCATGCTGAAATTCTACAGCTGATTCAGCCAGATCTAGAAAAAGAGGGCATTCATCTGAAAATTATCGAAGTCGATGATTACGCCGTAGCTAATCGTCTCCTTGCAGAGAAACAAGTTGATGCTAACTTCTTTCAACACCCCCAATTTCTCAATGAACAGAAAAAACAGTTTGGTTATCAGCTTGAGGTTCTAGTAGCTGTGCACCTTGAACCGCTTGGCATCTATTCCCACAAAATCTCCTGTATTGGAGATCTTCAAAATGGAGCCTCTGTTGCCATTCCCTCTGATCCAACAAATGAGGGACGCGCTCTTGATCTTCTCGTAGAAGTTGGGTTAATCACACTTAAACCTCTCTGCCCAGGAGAGTATCCAACCGTTCTTTCCATTGATCAGAACCCCAGATGCCTCAAGATTAAAGAAATGGATGCTGCACTCTTACCGCGTGTTCTACCTGATGTCTCAATAGCGGTCATTCCTGCCAACTTTGCGTTGCAGGGGAAGCTTAGTCCCTGCGAGGATGCTCTTGTATTAGAGTGCGAGGATTCTCCCTATGCAAATATTGTGGTGATCCGTGAAGGGGATGAGAATGAGGCATTTGCCATTCTAAAGAGGCATCTACAGTCAGAGAAAGTACGCGCTTTTTTACGACAGAAAGAATTAGAACCCGCTTTCTAGTTTTTTTGCAGCCTGCTGAACTTTAGAAATGGCTTCATCGATTTTTTCATCAGGGAATTTTTCGCGTAGATGTGTATAGGCCTTTTGTACTAGCTGATCGTGATAAGAGGCGAAGTCTTCTGTATCAAGTTGTTTTAAGGAAGCAGCTCCCTCTTCTCCCAACAAATCTACAAGAAAATCATAGGATGCTTGCTCAGTCGTTGCAGGATTAAAGAAGCGTGCGATCTGCTTTAAAAAGCCAAGATCACTCTCTTCACTCTGCTTACAGAGCTCTTCCATCGTTGAGACAAGTCGTTCAACTTTTGGTTTAACTCGCTCTTCAAAACCAACATCAGTGTCTGCTGTTGCGCGCACTGGTTGTTGGAAAAGAGATTGAAAAAAGCAGCAGATAATTAAAAGCATAGCACCTCAGGATACAAAAAAGACCTCTATAAAAGAGGCCTTTTTTGCGTGAACAAAGATTTTCTTATTTACTTTTGCACTTCGAGAAAAAGCATTTAGAACGGACAACAAGAAACACAGCACTGACTCCGACGATGTCATAGATGACTGTCTCTACAACTGTATTACCAAAGAAGAAGTCAACTAGGTTGAAGTCAAAGAATCCAACACAACCCCAGTTTACGCCTCCAATAATCACAAAAATCCATGCTATGGTATCTAAAATTTTCATCGTATAACCTGCCTTGTAAAAAAAGATGTACTACCTCCTTTTACCATAAATGTTTTTTTTGTGAAGACTTTTTTGAAAAAATTATCTTATATTTGGTATTCAGCCAGAGCTATATCAGATTTAGTTGAAATTTTACACAGCTGATTCGCCTCTCTTCACTAGGCATGTTCATCATCAAAATGCTCTGTGAAAGGAGTTCAGAGAAAACAGGGGAGGGGTTGAAAGTGGCCTAATAATAGATTGAGAAAAATGGCGGTGTAAAAACTTAGAAAAAAATCAAACTAGACAGAGGCTGTAGATTTGGGAAAGCGTTTCACAGCTCATATTTTTAAATATAAGCGAGAAAGGATTTCGCAAAAAGTGCCGTATCAGATGACTCGAGTTTGTTGATTAAGCCTTACTCTTAGGCGCCTTGACCTGGTTGAAACAGATTCGCACGAAGAAACCACTTCGCTGCCTCTTCATCAGATTGATTCACACCAAGACCATCCTTATAACAAATGCCAAGACTGTTCTGCGCATCAACATGCCCTTTCTTAGCTGCACAAAGAAACCACTTCGCTGCCTCTTCATCAGATTGATTCACACCAAGACCACCATTATAACAAATGCCAAGACTGTTCTGTGCATCAACATGCCCTTTCTTAGCGGCACAAAGAAACCACTTCGCTGCCTCTTCATCAGATTGATTCACACCAAGACCATCCTTATAACAAATGCCAAGACTGTTCTGTGCATCAACATGCCCTTTCTTAGCTGCACGAAGAAACCACTTCGCTGCCTCTTCATCAGATTGATTCACACCAAGACCACCATTATAACAAATGCCAAGACTGTTCTGTGCATCAACATGCCCTTTTTTAGCGGCACAAAGAAACCACTTCGCTGCTTCTTCATCAGATTGATTCACACCAAGACCATCCTTATAACAAATGCCAAGACAGTTCTGTGCATCAACATGCCCTTTCTCAGCAGCACAACTAAAGTGGGCATAAGCTTTGTCTAGATCTTGGGAAATGCTTCGACCTTCGTAGTAACAAATTCCAATGTTATGGAAAGCAGTGGCTATTCCCATTTCAGCAGCACGTTTAAAGTGTGTGATAGCCTCGGCAGTCGATTGCTCAACACCGTTACCATCGTAATAAAGAGTTCCTAGGTTAGACCATGCATTACCAGATCCATTTTCAGTTCCACGCTTGTAATAATCGAAAGCCCCTATATAATCCTGCTTACTCTCACAATAAACGCCAAGATTATTCAATGCCTCAGCAAACCCTTGATCAGCGGCCATCTTGAAATACATGATTGCAATTTCATCTGATTGCTTTACGGTCACCCCATCCTTATAAAGCATGCCGAGTTTATTCTGTGCATCAACCGCTCCCTTATTTGCCTCAACTACTAATTGCAATATGTTAAAATAACTTATTTTACACATTAGCGCGGGAACAGCATAAAACCCTATCAAATTATAATCTCCTCTGACACATCTCAACTCCATAAAAATAGAATCATCTCCATTCTGATATGGGACCAGCTGCGTCATGAATGCATAGTCACCACGAAGACGACTACTTGCATAAAGCGCTGCATTTGGATTAATTTTCACGGCTGCACTCATAAAATCAGCATCATCTCGCTGCGCATGTCGAGCGCTTTTAAGACAATGTACATTACTTCTAACATCTTCTAGGGTAACAGGCTTATAATAATAGTAGGCGACGACAGCACCGAATATAACATAAATCGCTAATGAACAGTTGTGTACAAAGCTCGAGCGTTCTGAAGCTAGAGGAGTGGATTGACTTGTTTCATCAACCTGTTGTGACTCTAAAAATGTCTTGAAAACATAATCCACCAAGTTAAGAGTCGTGTTGCAACTCGGAATCAAGTTACAAAGATAGCTGCTATTGGTGGGTGAGAAAAATGATACTGCCATAATTACCTCACAACGTTTTGTGTAAAAAATAAATTTAAATTATTTTATCCTTGCAAGCTAAGCTTGGTCAGAAGGTCCAGCACCATTATGGAAGGATTGTCTATTAAGAGGGAAGCGAAACTGTAATTTCATATAATCAACCTCAACACTCCTAACGATATTGTTGCCTCTATTGTCTTTCATCCTCACAGCATACTGTCCTGGACCGATCCTCCATATATATAACTCTTGCAAATGAGAGGGTGTTAGTTTAGTTGAGGTAGTAGTCGACCATAGCTGGTTTAAAAGCGCATCGATCCACCATATAAAATGGGAACAATGTTATTTTTTCATCAACAATTAGTCTGCTTGCGCTCTCGTCTAAGATTTTGATGTGCTTTCCAGTAATATCCCAAATCTCAAGATGACTATGTGCCTTGAAACCACAAATTTGTCATCTAAAGTCAAAACAAGCTTGAAAAGCTTAATCCTACTTCCTTGTGAGGTAGCTCTGTGGAAATGGTGTTCTGTCAGAAAGATCAATGTTAGATCTTGAAAGGGCGTTTTCAGAGTTATATTTTTTAAGAAGAAAAAGCAGTGATGTGCTCATGCATTTTTTCGACAAGCTCGTTGAAATCACATGGCTTAATAAAAAATAATGCGCGTTCGGCACCGGGTGAAGCTTTCGGATCTAGATCGATTTTTCCGGTTAAATAAATAATCGGGATCCCTTTTGTACTTTCATGTTTATTGAGCTCTTCGACAATTTCATACCCCGTCATTTCTGGCATCTGAATATCAACTAAAAATAAATCAGGAGGGGTCTTAAGAGCGTTCTTTAACAATTCTGGCCCTGAAGCAAACTCCATAACATCAAATCCAGCACTCTCTAAACGAAAGGTTATAACGCGAGACATATCAGGGTCGTCATCTACAACATAAATTTTCTTAGGCATATGCTTACTATCCTAATTATGAGGGTTTATAGGAAGCTTTATTATAAAGATTGAGCCTTTTTTAAACTGAGAGCGATAAAAAATCTCACCTCGATGGTATTCGATGATTTTTTTCGCAATTACAAGCCCCATACCTGAACCGTATCGCAAGTTGCTGCTGTGAATTTGTGTAAAAAGCGTAAATAGCATCTGCTGATCTTCTTTCTTAATTCCTATGCCAGTATCCTCAACCTCAATAAATAGGTCTCTATTTTTTACATACCCGCGTAATGTTACGGCTCCGTGGGTTGTAAAGCTCAAAGCATTTGATAATAAATGCTCAATAGCCTTTACAACACCTTTTGCATCGAGATGTAGTACCGGAAGACCTGGAGCAATTTCACACCTAAAATCAAGAGACTTTTTCTTAATAACAGGCTGCCACTGTTCAGCAATGTTATTAAGCACCTCATTCATATCAACCTCTTTAAAACTCCATTGTTTTAAGTTGAACTCAATTTCCTCAAAATCAAGTGTGTCATGAATAAGCTTAATAACTTTTTCTGTGTTATCCTTGCAGATGCATACAAATTCTCTCAGCTTATCTGTAGATAATTTTGAAATTCCATTATCTACGATTTCAATGGATTGCTGGATAATGGAAAGTGGAGTACGTAGCTGATGTGAGATAATAGAAATTAAATTTGATTTTTGTTGCCGCACAACATTCTCTCGCAGCCGTATTTCGGTTTCCATTTCTTTATTTTCACCGATAACAGAGATTTCCAATACATTGCCATGCAGATCCTTAATAGGGGAGAGTTGTAATAGAACAGGAAAAGGATTATCGTCTGCGTCAGTATGTTCTGTTTTAACTTCTACCTGCTCAACTCCAGAAATAATCTGTTGCACTGCCTGCTTCAATTTATCGACTTCTTCAGGCTTAAGCAACTGATAGAAATTTTTATTAATCACTTCTTCAGCTGTGTAGCCATATGAGCGTTGAGCCCCTTCACTCCAAGTTAAGATTTCTCCTTCAAAATTGAGACTAAAAATGATATTAGGAACTAACGAATAAATATTTGATAGGTGTTTTAAAAATAGTGTGTTGTGAATCTGTTCAGTAATGTCGACCATGATTCCGAGTGCTCGAACAGGCTTTCCTTCTGAGTCATATTCAACAACACTTCCATGTGCAAAGATCCATGCCCACCCATCATTTTTCTTAATACGAAATCGATCTTGGTACTGGTCGCCTTTAAGCAGTTTCTCATGCATTGCAATGCTAGCGCTTTGTTTGTCATCTGAATGCAAATACTCTAACCACTTTTCATAGTTTATTGAACCCCCACCTGATGCATAACCAAGCTCACTACTCCATGTCTCTGAAAATTGAATCATATTGGCATAGATATCCCACTCCCAAATCCCAATATTGGAATTCTGTAAGATAGCAGTTAAGCGCTTCTGCCCAGCGTCTATATCTTTTTCAGCCTCTTTAAGTTTATTAATTGGCATAAATGTACCCAGAAAGCCGACAGGCTCTTCTAGCAAATCGCGCGTGACAATAACAGAGCAGTGTACCCAGTTGATTAAACCATCAGAAGTTCGAAACCTAAATTCGCAATTAATCGGCACAAATTCGCTACTGAGCCGGTGCCATGCCTCTTGGATAACCTTCAGATCGTCTGGGTAGACTCGATCAAACCAGTAATCTTTACGGATAGTTTCAGGAATGACCCCAAGCAATCCTCCCATGTTGTGATTAGCATAAATCACTTCCCCATCCAATCTTGCAAAAAATAGTCCTACCGGAAGCTGTTCAACAAGAGAACTCAACCATTGGATGTGTGTAGTAGAGCTTTCTAAATCGCGTGTCAACTGCCTAGTCAACGCAAATATACTCAGCTGAACTCTTGGTTCGAGCTCATATTCTTTTCTAAGTCTGCCCATGTAGAGGGGAGAGGAGAGGTAAATTTCAATGAGTCGACGATGAAGGGGAGCAAAGAGATTTCGTAGAGCTATAAGAAGCGGGGTAAAGAAAAGAAGTAAGATTAAAAAGAGTGTAATTAACTCACGATAAAAGACTGAATAGAAAAAGCTTTGGTAGAGCTGTGTAGTAGAAATTTGGATGACCAAAACACCTGATCCCTCTTGCAAGCTGAATCCCAACAGCCCCGCCTCTGCTGGTAATCCTTTTTGATCACTCCCTGTGCTTACTGTTTTTTCTAAAATTTTCTGCATAGGGGATGGAAGATTCTCTATAGATTCTCCATCAAGCTTAGGATCTGTTGAGATGCTAACCTGTTTTGATAGCAGGTCATAATATAAGACCGCCTGTAGGCTACTTCTTTTTGTCACAAGTGACTGTAAAAGCTGCTCTACCTCCTTATGATTATTTTCTTGTGATATGTAAGTAAACAAGTCGCCAATTAAATTTGCCTCTTCTGTTCCAATCCGAACTAATTCCCGTCTGAAGTTTCTGTATGAGATATTCCAAAGGATAAATAAGATAATTATGACTGAAGTTATGACCAGTGCTAGCAGGCGTTTTTTGATTTTTGAAGTGGGTTTTGATTCCTGCTCAAGGATCATTTTAAATAGGCCTCAACTTGACATGTAAAAGTCGTTCCTTTACCTAGCTCGCTTGTGAACGCAATTGATCCTCCCATCATTTCAATAAAACGTTTGCAGATTGATAAGCCCATTCCGATACCTAGAAGTTGATCAGATTTCTGTGTTTGAAAAAATGGTTCAAATACCTGCTCTTGCAATTCAAGTGGAATTCCTCTACCGGTATCAGACACTTCTATTTTTAACAAAGCTGGTAAAGCCCCCCCCCTTTCCTCAACGCATAAATTCAACCGAACAGTTCCCCCTTGAGGTGTATACTTGAACGCATTTTCAACAAGATTAATAACAATTTGGGCTAATTTTGATGAGTCGCCACGCAAAGTCTCTGGCACTGTTTCACTCATCTCCAAGACAAAGTCGATGCTCTGCTTCTCAGCACGTTTTGTTAGCGCCCTTACAATTCCACTAATCCATGTATTAACGTTATATTCATGAGAGTCTATTTGCATCTTACCAAGATCAAAACGAGAAAATGCTAACAGATCATCAACAACACTTTTCATATGAATTGCTGCTGTATAAATACAGTCCACAGCCTCATTCACTTCTCGCGCTACGCCAGGAGAATCCAATACATGTTCACTAAATCCAATCACAGCGGTTAACGGATTACGAATTTCGTGCCCCACATACCGTAAAATCATTTCTTTGGACTGATTACTAACATCTGCCTTTAACTTAGCCACTTCAAGAGCCGATGTCAGTCGAATTGCGATACGTATAAGCTGATAAGTAACTAACAGTACAGTGAGCAAAGCCAAAATAATAACATAATTATTCTCATATTTGTAGCCTTCTGCAAGTGCCTGAACTCTAGCCACTTCAATTGAACGCAGCAACAGTATAGCCATTGTAAATGCCGTAATCACAAGCGGAATCAAACTCCAAGAGGCGACTTTGCCCTGCAGATCAAATGTCAATGCACGTACAAAAAGAGCGGTACCAAGAAGAGTAAATCCAACTGCAGTATGTGGTGCCATATCCGTTAGTTCACCCCAACCATACGCCTCTTCTAGAGAACCAAAATAGCCAATAAGTGAAACAGCGCCAAAACTAAACGCCAATACAGCAAAACAGGCGCTAATCCAATTTCTCTTCTTATGATTACTGAAGTTAAGTACGGCAACTCCTATCCCAATAAAAACAAAACAGATTGCTGTATTAGGGGCCATTCTTCCAGGATAGGTTGAACGTGTTGCAATGTAGGCATCCTGAAAAAACTCATCTAACCCCAAGTTCCAATCAAAAACGTATTGTAAAAACGTTGCACCCGCAAAGAGTAAGCCAAATAGAGCGAACGATGTGCTAACCAATCCATTACGAAAGCGAAGCGATAGTAGGAGAGCTATTGACAGCACGACAAACATAAGCGCTGTATTAAATTGCATGGGCGTAAGAGTTGGAAGTAGTTGAATCAAAAGGGGGATATTAGCCAACCAACCAATCAGGACGACAATGCCCAAAAACAGCGCCACGTAAGCGAGGATGTCGCTATAAATGCGGGTTTTTTTTTCAATAGAGACCATAGGAACCTTTAAAACATTTTTTTAGAAAAGGCACAAGTAACTATTTGTTATTTTCAATTAATGGATAACGACAGTAGCAACAAGTCGAACAGGCTGCTGCAACTCATTAAAAATCATTTTCCAGTTCATTGTGACATTGAGTATCTGATTTGTCTCTGGCACCAATCTGAATCTTTGACACAAGACTTCTTTGCTTTCAATATGTTTATTAATAAAGTCTATCAGAAATAAACGATCTTCAAAATGGACGCGATCAAAGAACTCTGAAGCTAATTGCATACTCTTTTTACTTGGTAGCTTGAGCGCATCAATGACCAGTTCAGAAAATACCATATCATCAGTTTTTGTATTCCAGTCAATTACACCTGCATGCAATGTTTCAACAGCAACACTCAAGCGTTCTCTTGTTGCTGCGAGATCCTTTTTTACAAGTTCACCCAAATTAGCCATACTTGGTAAGGCTAATAATCTGGGCACAATAGGCACCAGCGCAAAGACTGTGATCCATGAAATGATTGCAGTAATAACTAAAAGCAGCGCAAGAAAGCGATAGACAGGATAGTAAAAGATAATAGCTTCAGTTAAGTGAGTAAATCCACATGCGATAATAAATGCAGCAAAAAGGAGAAAAATCTTCGGGAAAGGGAGGTCTTTTCGCTTTTTAAGGAAATAGAGTAATACAATTGGAATAGCCATATAAGCTCCCCAGATCAAGAGCTCTGAGATAATACTCGTATAGCCAAGCGGCTCTGACCATTTCCCGCAGTGCCATCTAGGTGGCCAGTTCCCAGTGTAAAAGAAAAAATTAAACATACGGCCTGTTGTAACATTTTTATTTTATGACCCCAAGAAATAATTCCTAAGAGGGCACGCTTGACATCTCGAATAGCCGCATTTCTTGCATTGAATCTGGTCCAAAGCGGATAGCATCTCACTCAAAAAGCAAGACATGTCATTAATTATATGCCATGATTGCGGCTGCTATAGCTCTCATATAGTATTCTTGATTTCCTAACGGTGACTTGATAGACTTTCGTATCTCATGTTTTTTACGGGAGTTCTTATGAGTCCTCATTTCATTAGAGATAATCTAAAACTGCTTGCAACTACACCTCTTAATCAAATCTGTGTTGACGACGAATGCGACTTTAGCCTCACAACAACCCTTGGTATTTCACCTCATTTTTTGCCTGAAATTATCCACCGAACTTTTGTCGCCGCAAAGAGAGCAGGACCTAATTTTTGGGTAAAATTAAGTGAAGATGACACGTCTATTCAAGTTTGCTCTGCAGGACATATCTTAAATCTAATCCGAGAGTCTCTTCCTCCAGAAGTTCAACAACTTCAACTTAATTCATGGGTTTCAACTCATAATAAAGCTACTCTAACAGTTCACTGCAAAGGTGGCGAAACTGTTGAGTGCACTGCAGATGCCCAGCTACTGAGAGCAAACTCTCTAATGTTACGAGAACAACTTCCAAGCTCAGAAGGCTTAATAGCTTTTGAATTCACTACTGAATCTCATGCACAAAATATAAAAGAAGCAATTGCTTACT
Organism: uncultured Chlamydiaceae bacterium; assembly: GCA_942490925.1. Taxonomy (GTDB): domain Bacteria; phylum Chlamydiota; class Chlamydiia; order Chlamydiales; family JAAKFR01; genus CALNYX01. The sequence goes on from CALNYX010000017.1 coordinate 547,682, forward strand.
TCAACGGTGAAGGACTACCGGATTATTCCAAACCTAGTGAATTTCTCCCTCTTCTTGCTACAGCACACCACCTCAAAGCAGATCAAATGGCGGAAGAGATTCTTGCAGAAATTGGGCAAAATATCATCTCGGCAGAAGATTTTATCTCTCTCTCTTATTTTGATCGAAGTGACTGGGTTGACAAAGTTTTAAAATCGCTAACTCATAATCACACCATCTGTCTTCTAACACAATTGAGACGCTTTACCCTGAAATTAACTGCGGAGTCCGACTATGAACCTATTGTAAATGAAAGGGGAATCACGGTTGGCCTAAAAGCAAAAGAAGGGGAGTTGAGTATCCGCATAGACTCGCTCATGGTAAGATGCATCAATGAAAAAGGCTTTAAACCCTCTGACTTTTTTGGTCATAAACCTGAAAGTTGTGATGAGTTTTTTACTTTTATCGATGCCCAGCTCAACTCCTTAGAGCGGCTTGAATTTCCTGTTTCCCCAGAAAATTTAGAAGCCCAAAAAAGAGTTCCAAATCTCAAACACCTACAACTCTTTGAACAGACCTCAGCAGATAACTTAAAATACATTGCGCATTTTCCTCAACTCGTGTCATTAGACATCGCAAAGGTCCATGGACTAAATAATGAAATTCTCAGCGTTTTACAGTCTGTAGCTAAACTTAAACACCTAACCATAGCATACACAGACTTAGCATATCTGGAGCATCTTCCAGAATTAGAGAGTCTTGATTTAAGAGCTTGTTCAGATTTTTCCACTGATTCACTGGCTAATTTAAGACATACTCCAAAATTGAGACGGTTATATCTACCGAAATGTGAACAACAAGGGGATATTCATCCTCTTAGCTATTTGAAGTATACATCAGAACTTCGACACCTGGTAGCAGAGGGCAGCTCATGGATGACAAGTGAGGCATTTAATCACCTAGGTAATACGCCGTATTTAGAGGAGCTTGATATAGCCAATTCGCCTAATTTGCGAAACCTTGATAGACTCTCAGTTGTAAGTCAACTAAAAAAGCTTAGTGTTGCCTCCTGCAGCGCCCTTGACGCTAAATCACTACTCGCTTTAAGACACACTCCACAATTAATCTCACTTGACGTTTCTGATTGCACTCAACTAGAAGAGTATGCAATGGGCAGTTTACTCTACACACCTGAAATAGAAAATATTACTGTACGCGGTTGTACACAACTCGCTCCGAATTTCTTACAGAACTTAAAGCAGACAAGTAAATTACGGACATTGAATGTGAGTGGCCTCACACAACTTGCTCCATACGCGCTTTCTAATCTGGGATTTACACCAGATCTTGAGACATTAGACATTAGTAATTGTTGTCAAATTAGCCCCGAAAGTTTCCTTTTCTTCTATAACTTTGAGCTCCGTCATTTGATCTTGGATGGTTGTACTCAGCTCAAAGCGCACGAGCTGACATTTTGTTTTCCATTAATGCCTGAACTACGTTCAATAAGTATGCCTTCAGTTCTAGAATCAACAAAATCTGATCTGCTAAGATTTGAGTATGTACCGAAACTCGAACGTCTTGTCATACCTAGCTCATCTCTTAACCAGAGAAGAGGTATGACTAGAGATGCTGCCCGCGTTTACTTTTTTGACCATCACAAGGTTGTGACAGTAGAAACCTCTAGTAATGTAACATAACATAAATTATCAGACCTTATTGAGATACTCAGAACCACGTCTAAGTTTTAAAAAATCTTTGAATCATAACAAGGTTTGAATTTTGTTTTAATAAATTTAAATCCAGTTACCTAAGTGTTTTTTATTAACTTCTTAGTTCTGATAAAATTAGCCCTATTAAATCAGCACCAATGAAATTTTTATTTGCCTTGAAATTGGTGTGGGTTTACCGTTGTGATATCACGTCTTTAGTGTGAAATTCGCCCTCTAGTATAAGCAGCTAGCTTGATACTGTCATTAATAAAAAAATCAACTTAAAATAAAATCTTACGGAACTATTGATAAATATTCCTTAAAAAAAAGAAACTCCTAGGTCTATTTGCATATGAAATACCAAGAGTGGCAACTAGGCTGTGCCTTTGCTTGGACCTTTCCTTTTTACTCCTCTGTTTGTGCAACACCCTATTTGGGACTGACTTTTGGTCATGTAATCGTGGATATGGGAGATGCAAGGCAAACAATAGTAGATTCAGATCAAAATCGTTACACTGCCAATCTTCAAAGTCTTGAAAGTCAGAAAGATTTAGGGTATGCCGTAGGAGTTACAATTAGTGGATGTAAACGATTGAGCTTTTCCCTTGAGAGCCGTTTTGCCAGTCAAAAAACATTTAATTTTAATGTTGAGGTAGCCTTTTGAGAATTCTGCTCTTTTTACTTCTAATGGCAACTTCTTTGAATGGCTTTCCTTTTGGAAATCCAAGTGACCCGAGTTTATACAGAAATCATGCCCTTTGTGAGGGGTTGGATATTAAAGCAATCAATCTTCCGATTCGTGTTGGGTATTTGCAAGATCAGATCTACAGTTGTCAATTGTTGGAAACCAGCCCCTTTCCATCGGCAAGCGTGTCAACAACTCAACTTGAAACCAGTGCAGCTTATCTTGTCTGCAATTTTTGCAATCGTTTAGATCTTTTTACAACGCTTGGAGTCTCTTCCTTCTTTTTTGAAGCTCCACAATCGGGATTTCTTAGGACAGTAGAGGTTCGAAATGACGTTCTATTAACATTGAACGCAGCAACAGCATTTTCTTGGAGCATCGGAGGAAGAGGAGTCATTTGGTGTTGTGGCCCATTTGCTATTGGAGCAGAAACCAGTTATTTTTGCACGCGACCACATATTTCCTCAATTTATAGTAGAAGTGGTACTCAACTCATTACATACCCTACAAACAATATGTCTTTGAAATATCACCAAGGCCAGTTTGGGGCAGGAGCTTCATATCGTATTGCATGTTGTGAGATGTTTTCTGTTGTGCCATATACTGGATTGTTAATCAATTGTACACGTGTCGATATGGGCTGCAGATATCCTAACTACTCATGGTCAAGACAGTACAGATTTTACCCTCCCTAATTTAGAAAATCAGCAAGATTTAGGTTACGCTCTGGGCTTATCTTTTGTAGGTTGCCGCTATTTTGGACTCGGAATCGAAGGGAGGTTCGCAAACGAAAAGGCCTTTACCTTTACCGGACAAATCCAATTCTAAGCGTTGACCAGCTCATAATTAAAAGTTGTGAGTCCTCTCAGGCCTCCAGCAACTAGCTGGCCAGGCTTCATTTGTTTGATGTCTAGTAGAGCCTCTTTTTCTGCATTTACAACCAAAAGAGGGCGTTTTTGTCGACAGTCCCAGATATGAATCTGCCCATCTTCTCTCAGTGATGCAAAGAGCGTTGGTTTTTCACTAAGGGCAATGAGTTTGATGATTTTATGCTGAGGTTTTTCAAAGGTTCGATCGATAAAATCAATGTATAATTCCATCTTTAGAATCAGTTCACCAGACGCAGTTGCTATGATATAGCCTCTATTTAAAGGGAGAAGAGTAGAAACTTTTAGTTGGGTTCTCCTGCTGATGTCACCATCCTCTGGGTTCCAAACAAAGACTTCCCCTGATTGTGTTTTTGTAAGGGCTCGGTTTTTATGATCATAACCTAAAAATATTAAAGGTTCTTTGATCGAAAAATTTGGGATCGCAAGGGATACAGCCTGATCTAAATTCCAGACATCAATATCGCCACTATTATACTGAACGATGACTTTTTTATTGGTTAGTGGGAAGGCTGTCAGGTATTTTAGATCTGACGAATTGACTGACAAACGATCTGGTATTTTGCCTGATGAATAAATAGAGATTGTTTCATCTCCAGTTAATAATAGGCCTCCATTTGGTAGCAGCGCTATGCCGCGCTGTTGGCAAAGAGTAACAGCCTGTCGGTTATGGAGATCCACATAATAAATGGCATTATTTCCCAGGTGACAAAAAACCTTGTTGTCAGATCCAACAAGTAGAGTATGGACAAGTTGATTGTGAAATGAAATATAGTCGTTATCTGCAGGGCATGGAGACCATATGACTATTTTGTTTTCTCCTTTACTAATAGACATGAAGGATTTGTTATCTCCAATAGGTCGGACGGTTGTGACAGAGTGTGCATGATTTTTTAAGTCACACACTGGTTTTCCTGTGTCTATATTCCATACTGTGACCACACTACTAGCCCATCCGATAACAAAGAGTGTATCTGTAAAACGCATCAAAGCTCTAGCCGGATCCTTTGCGATTTCAACGTCGTTGACATATAAGGAGTCATGAAATGCCATGACAAGACGCCCACACATCTCAACACAGCAATGCATCACTGAGTCATGACTTAATTTGCGTAGCTGTTCTCCTGTTTGACTCCAAAAGATGACGGTGCAGTCCTTTGCAGAGGAAACAAGCGTATTGTCAGGGCATTCATAGAGGGAGACAATTTCCTGTGTGTGCCCAGTTAAATCGACAGTTTCATTTGAGTTGGGGTTCCATGTTTCGATAGAACCGGACGAAGTTCCACAAGCGATTGAGTGAGTTTTTAGAGAAATGACTATCGAGAGAAAATGCCCTGGGATTGTGTGTAAAGAGCGTATTTTGTCGGAAAAATCCCAGCTCTCAAGACTTGCTCCTCCTGGAGTTGAAAATAAGAGCTCGCCTTCAGTTGTTTCAGACCAAGGGGTGATGTCTGCTGGAAGCTGAGAAACATGATGGTTTTGCCCTGTAGTGCTATCAAAGATATAGGATTTTTCACTGGCTAGGACAGCCAGAACGCGATTATTGGAGAGGGCTAGCACCCTTGAAACAGACTTTCCAGTTGGTATTATTTGAGAATAATAGCGAGCTACTGGGTTTAGCATAGTCTTCTCCATAAAAAGAATTAAAATTAAACTAGTGTCTAGTTAAACATAGATACTAGTTATCTGTCACGTGAAATAATTAGAAACGGGATTTACTCCTCTAAAAAATCCTATACCGGGATTACTAAGCCTATGCTAGCGGAGCTAGATTGTAGTAGCACTTGAGCTCCAGGAAGAAGCTGATTCAACACAATTGTAATAACAATTGAGGCTGCAACAGCCCAAACCGCTTTCATCCCATCCTGCTTACTGGATGCAACCTCTTGCTCTAATCTTAAAGTCGCATCTTCAAGCTCCGCTAGTTCTTGACTGCAGCTTGCTAAGCTTCCCTTAACCTTTTCAATTGCTACAAGCAATTGCTGGGTCGCTGTCTCAGCTTCTGTATACTGCAGCAAAAGAGCTGCTACCTCAGCTTTAAATTCTTCATTGTCTTCAGTAATTTTTCCATTAAGTATTTGTCGCTTAGCATCTAATTCTTTTTGAAAAAGGCTCTTTTGTTCACTAAGCTTTTGACGACTCTCTTGATCTACCTGGTGGTTTACAGCCGCTGTTTTCTGCTTTAACCGATTTAATCTCTCTTGCAATCCTTGACTTGGCTGAGCAAGACCAGGAAGAGGAGGCATTTGATCTCTTTGTTGCGCATACATCTGTTCCAATTGAGCCAAAGGCTCATAGACACCACTGTCATGCAACCAACGCACTAAAAAGCGAGCTGGCTCGTGAGGTTGGACAGAAAAAGGCGTAGGCTGCTCGGGATTCAAAGGTGAGCGTGTACGCAGTTGCTCAGGAAGTTGCTTCCATAAAATGGAAAGCCATTTTTTCCCATAGACAAAACCGTCTGAACCTAAAAGAGCCTCATCATCCAGAGGTGGATAGATAATGCTTCCTTCAGACACTTGACAAGGAAGGGCATCCACTAAACTCTCTTTGAGTTGATTAAAAAATCGATCCTTAATCTCAGTTGTAAAGGCATCTGTATTGACAACAGCTCTAAAAGCATCTTTCCACGCTCGAATAATTTGCGTTAATCGATCTTGTTGGTTGAAATGTAGCAATGTTTGGTCTAATTGATCGAGCTTTTGCAGAAGCTCTCTGCGTAAGCGAGCTGTCAAAATCACTTCTTTTCTGTGAGGCGGATTTAGCTGTGTCGTCGTAATCGATGGTGCTGTCATTGTTCACTACTCCTCATTTCACTATAAGCGATGCGCCCTACAGCATGTCTTCCAATTTTGTTGACTTGTTTCGCAAGATGAGATTGTTGAGGCTCTACCTTGCCAACAATCTCTCTTAATCTCTCAAGATCTCCCTTTTCTGTATCTAGCTTACTTTGAAGCTTATGAAGTTCTTTCTCTAATTGCGAATTATAGGTTGTCTGGTTTACTAATCTTTGTTTCAACAAATTGAGTACTCGCTCTCTTTGCTCGGTATCTTGGGCCAGCACTCGTTTTGCTTCAGTAGTAATCTCGGCTAATGCATCTAAACCAGCCGCAATTGCCGCATCGTTTTTGGGTGATGGAATTGATGACGCCATTATTTCTTCTTTGCCTTCAATAAGGCTTGATGGGCTTTTCCTAGCTGATTGGATCGAGATTGCTGGTAATCTTGCAAATCTGTATTCAGATTTGCAACTCCACCTTCAATAGCTTCATGCGCAGAATTTGCTTGCTCTGACCGATGAATAAATGATGTTATGTGCTCTTGATGGGCATCATGATTCCCCTCAACTAGAGTCGCGGCTTCGTCTTGAAATAACTCAAGTTGAGTTCCAACATAACCAGCCATTTCAGATTCTACCACATGATTCACTTGATCTGTAACCAGATCATTGTTTACTCCAAATTCTTCATAGCATTTCTCAGCTTCGTCAAATAGTGCAAGGATACTTTCGCTTGGCTCATCCCCTCTCTCCAAAACTGGGCCAATAACACGAAAAAAAAGCGCTGTGATTGCTTCTTTAGCTGATAGTGACTCCAAAATCTGTTTAGCTATTTGTTTAGCAGACTCTGTGAAAGCGGCGGAGGCTAAAATCTTTTCTACGATAGCCCTTACCCGTCCTTCTGAAGTCGAAATGCGAAGTACAAGAGTTGCTCTTGTTTCAACACCTGTTTGAATGCACATGGTTGATGAGGATGCCATAAGTTTTTATTCCTAGAAATTTATTTCAATATTCCATGTATAGTTAAATCGCGTTTCTGTTCCATATTGACATCACATTGAAAGTTTATTGTGATTGATATTCGCTTGATGGGATTGGGGTTCTGTAATGCGGTAGCGGCATACCGTAGGTTGAACCAACCTTCCATTGACAATGAATAATCGCTCCTTGATGACGCTCAACTTTCTGCAATACACTCTTTAATTCAGCAGATTGTTTCCTATTTGCATCTTCAAGTTGCCTACATCTTTCTTGAAGAAGAGTCATTTGCTCAGTAGATCGAGCATTGTCGGCTTGCCTCGCCTCTTCAAGACTTTTAACTTGACCGCTTAACATTTCAACTTGCGTCTGCATCAAAGCAAGCTGATTACACACAAGATCGATTGTTTTACGTGTCTGCTGGGCCTCTTGCTCTGAGGCTTCACTAGCACTTTGTGACGTGCTTAACTGTTGTAAAAGAGCAGCCAGAAGAGGGTTTGATTGTTCTGTTGGGGCTTCTGTAACCGACAATGTTGGTGACATATATCATCTCCTTGATAAATTATAAAATTGTACATGAAGAGCCACTAGGTTTAATTGAGTTAATCCTATCAAGCAGCTGTTTTTCACGGACCTCTAATTCATAAATTTGCTTTGAATGACTTTCATTACCATTTTGAGCTTCTTCGAGTTTATTTTTAAGATGAGACATTTCTGCTCTTAGCAATGTGAGCTGAGCTTCGTCTTCCATTTTTTGGGCTTCAATTTTTGCATTGAAATCTGAAACAAATTCATCGAGTTTTTTGCGGAAAAACTCGATTTCCACTGACTGCTTCCCTTCTCCAATCTTCGCAAGCTCTTCTTTTCTTTCTAGGCTCGCTTTAGCCAGTTCAATATTTCGTGCGGCCTGAGCGCGTGTTTTAATATATAATTCAACTAATTGAGGGTTTTGCTGTTGTAGATCAAAGCTTGACTCATTCTTTACTTTTGCGTGAGCATCTACTGAAATTAAACTCATTGCAAATTGTGACATCTCCTCTACAAAGCGATGCGAAGCGCGGTCTAATAATGGCTGAGTGTCATAGGGTGAGGTTAGCGGCTTATTTTGGCTTTTCAAAGCATTGTCGTAGGCATCGAGCACTTGCTGACTCCAAACACGGCCAGCGCATAGGACAGGGCTTTGAAACAGACCACCTGTAATAGGGTCTCTAAGAATGTTAAAAAGCGCATCAACTTTTGCAGAAAGTATTTGAAGACATCTCTCATTGTCCCCAATGTCACTCAACTCGTCTAAGCAACTAAAGCTCCAGCTGAACAGCTCTAAAGACACAGCATCTGTGTTTGCCTGGGCTCTCTCCAAGATTTCTACTAGCTGTGCTGCTAGACTACGGTATTGTTGGTTAGGTGGCAGCCGCAAGGTAAGCTGATCTCGACGCTCACAGAGAGTATATTGGATAGAAGACATTTAGAGAACCTCTTTTTCCAAGTGTGCGATGTTTTCCTCCAGCGCCCTTATTTTATCTTCTCGCATGCAACTAGTTTCATGCGCGTGCCGTGTTTGTTCAAGTATGGCTTTGTTCTCTTCAGATAGAAACTCTCGGTGTCCCTTCGCAGCCTCGCCATTTTTTTTACCTGAAGCTTCAAGCTGAACTACGGCATCTACAATCTGGAGCTGAGCTCTTTTTTGCTCAATTGTTAGTCTCTGGCAAAGCGCCTTACATTCTCCTGCTCGAGCAAGAGCATTTTCTGCACGCTGACTATTGGTTAGAGATAGAGCTTCTAAAGCTGTCAAAACTCGGTCTAGTTGTATCCCCTTAACATGACCCTGGAATTTTTTAGTTTCTTCCAAATTTTGCCGGCCAAATCTTTCAAGATTGCTACACCCAACCGAAGACGTCATGCGAATATATTACTCATAGAATTGAATTTATGTCAAAATATGACCGTTTTAATCGCCTCTATTTTCTTGCAAAAATAATTGTGCTAAACCTATGCTCACTCTGCTGGTTAACAAAAAAAACATTGGAGTGTCGAAGCATGTCACTTATAGTTCAAACCAATTCTCCTCATACCACTCCATTTGACGACACAACAAATGACGACATGGTTAACGATGGTCTTTCGCTTGTTGATCGGCTACTTGAACCGGGTTCAATACCTCTGGTAGACACCCCTATTTTATCATCCGTACCAGATCAGGACGTGTTAGCTAGAAGAAGAGCTTTTCAAAAAGTTTATTGGACAGATGCAACCTCTCAAGCTGGACGGGCAGCCAGCGAAGGGTGCCAACAGCTCCGTTGTTTGCTCAGACATACCGAAAGGGTAGCAAATGCTTATTACGATACTAGAAAAATGCTAGAAGCATCTAATGCCCCTCACTCTATTCGAGATGCGTTAGATGAGAATTATACAGAGGTTAGTTACGCATTGCCTAAAGCATTTCGCGCAAATCCTGATGCCTTTGTACGCGAGAATTGTTGGCGAGAGAGCGACAAGCAAGCAATGCATGAACAATGTGAGTCACCTGGCAATAACAAGCTTTCCCGTGATTTAGAATTGACTGACGTGGCTTCTTTAAAAGAAGAAATGCATCATAAAACAAAAATGGCTGCATTAGTAAGTGGAGCATGGGGTGTAAACCCTGTTAGCTTGCATCCCTTAGATGGGAGAGCAATGAGCCGATTCAATAAAGCTGAACTTGTGGAGCTTAAGAATTTCAGAATAAACTCTTATATAGGTGTCACATTGGAGAGTCTAGCAGCTCCAGTCGCGCTACTCAAGCGTGTGACTGATATTGTTGCAGAAGGGGCATTCTCCGGTATGCTATTTTATGGCTGCGTTATGGCTGATCCAATGAATCCATCAGGGTGTACTGAAAGAAGCCTGACTGTCTGTAGCCATCTAAAAAAGGGGGTTACTGATGCGATACGCTTACATTGCCCTCAGTCATTAATGGCAGCAGTAGAATCGATTACATCTTTTGAAGAGAGAGTCGTTATGTATGGGATAATGGGAGCTACTAAGTATGGAATGTCTACACATCTTACAAGGGATGCTATGCACGAATTAGTAGACCACGGAATTTCATCAACAGTGAGTCAAGCAACATCTATCTTGCCCAAAGGAACGCAAAAAATTACGGGCTATGTGTTAAGTACTACAAAGTCTGAACTCCAACAAGCTGCGCAGAAAGCTGACCCTGTAACTGATATTTATGGATCTTCAGATCACTTATTGGCTCAAGTCGATCGCTTATTTGAAATCTAATCTTTCATATGCATATTAACCTTAGAACACCAAAACTTAATTCCCCTGAGGATAAAGATCTTCTTTCTGACATGTCCTCTGAGGGAGTAAATCTTATTGCAAAAATTCAAAACCTTTTTAGCAATCCCGATTTGAGATTAGGCATCTGCTCAACTCAATCTCTAAAATCTTTGACTGGTTCAGCGAGAGTTCCGATGCAAAAAAAGCATTTCAGTCGCCTGTTTTCTCCCGACTCTTCTTTGAAACCTGAGCTTCCTAAAACATTGGTAACCCGCCAGACTACAGAGCTAAATCCCCAATCACTACTCCCTCAGTGCAATGGTACAGGCACACTCACTATAACCATTGATTCAAGAGACCCAAATACACAAACTCGAGCGACGTTTTCTTCTAGCAAAGATTGGTACAGTGAGGTCCAGCATGTGAGGAGCGTTGATCTAGTCCATAAACTCACAGAGCATGTGAGGAGCGTTGATCTAGTCCATAAACTCACAGAGAGCATCTCAGAGAGTAGCGCTCCTTATTTGGTAAAAAAATTGATTGAAACAACCCCTGAATCGCTACAACTGGGTACTTTAGCTACTGATAGCCTCCCGACACAAGGCGTGACCAAGCTTAGTTTTCGCATCTTATCACCACATCACTCTCTCCCCGCTTCAATTGAGCTACCAAAAAAAGTTGAGCAACGTCTCATAAACTTTCTAAAAAAACATCCAGACTTGAGTCAGTGGACTTGCGGCAACCTAATTCAAGCAGCTCACGGTGAATTTGATGCCTTTAAAGTCTGTCCGAGGGAAGAAATTGACGGTAAAACCCGTTGCAAAAAACTTAGCCGAAATGCCAAATCAGGAAAAATCCATTCTAATGTTTTTAGTAAGGTACAGCCCCAATCTCTGTTACGTTATCAGTATTTTACTGAGAACGTTCTTCGACCAGGCGATGCTTTACTGATGTTCAATACTCCAGAAGAAAATGGTCATGCTGCTATCTACTTGGGCCACGGCTACTGCCTTGAAAAAAACGGAGATGGCCCAATTGGAATACAGCACCTTGATGAGTACCGGCATTATTTTCACGAGATCTTAGTTATCCCTCTTTCTGAAACGGAAAACAACTCTAAATATTCCTAAAAAAAGAAACTTCTTGGTGAATCACAATTTAAAAATACCATTTTATTAGATAGTGTCGTTCTATGGAATTTTAGTAGCGCATGATCTTTTGGATTTCCCTACGTGTCTGATCAGGAGACATTTGGCCTTGATCCAACTGAATTGCCACATCTTTTAGGAGGCCTAAGCGTGGACTTGAAGGATTAAGATGACTGAGTTTAGCGAGAAGAAAGTTGACCTCATCAGAAGCAGCTCGCTGATCGAGTTCGATCACAAGCTGCTCTCCTTGATGAGCCTGGATCTCCCCCTCTTCAAGAGAGTGGGCAAGCTCATGGATCTGCTTTTCAAAAAAATTCCTACTCTCACTTGAGAGGTAAGGACTAAAATCGATCACTTGTCTCAGTAATTCCAGCTGGTTATATGCTTTGGTATCCATCTTTTGCCTCTTCCCTCTTCTGGAGCAGATAGAATTAACTGCCACCTTAAGGTTCATTATAACTTTTTTGGATGGTTCTTTGAAAAAGAAAACATTGGCAAAAAATGCATCTCTATTTAATATCTCTTAACAAACAACCTACCTAGGAGGGTTTCATGGCTGGTCCATCAATTCAACCACAAGGCGCTTCCGCTCCAATTCAACAAGCGGCCGCTGAATCAAAAAATTGCGATAAACTTAAAACAGCACTAAAAGTTACTGCTGTAGTAGTAGCTGTATTAGCTGCTCTTACACTTGTAATGGGTGCTTTGCAGCTTTCAGGAGCTGTTCAGTTCACAGCTAACAACTTCGGCATGATGCCGCAAAACGTAGCATTCTGGATGACAGTTGCTGGTGGAGCTGCACTTGGTGTAACAGGAATTCTTAGTACAATTGCTGCTATCCAAGCTTACCGTGCTGGGCGCGAGGCTCCTGTTGTTAACGAACAGCAACTACAACAAACCTAATAAGAAAAGATATTCTTTTCTTGAAAAAGGGCATGGAGAAATCCATGTCCTTTTTTTTGATCTTCAATTATAATATCTCTTCTATGGAGAGAGTCGTCCGCCTACTATTTAACCTACATCCCGGTGAAGGAGCGAAGAGTCTTCTTTTTATTCTTCTAGGGCTACTATGGAGCATCGGCTCCTATGGAATGTTGACGCTCTCTGAAGGGATGTTTCTCGAGCATATCGGCGCTAGCCAACTCCCTCTCACTTATGTCTATATCTCACTTACGCTTTTTGCCCTCTCCTCAATTCTACTTTTTTCTTTAAACCGTCTTTCGATTCGTAAAATTCTCCCTCTTTTGATCCTTACATGGTCAGTACTTGCTCTTGTGTTCTATGCCCTTTATCCAATTGCCTCTCACAGCAGCTCGTATTGGTTCTATTTTAAGATCTATGGTTGGGTTGTACCGATCTCCACCTACATCTGTTACTGGGCTTTTATCGATCAGTATATCGATCTGCAGGATGGCAAGCGTCTCTTTGGTCTCCTCAATGCTGTTATTTTCCTCGGCGATGCCGCAGGAGGAGGTCTCATCTCGTTTGGTATTCAAAAATTAGGTATGCAAGGCCTTCTTTTAACGTTTGTTGCTCTGATTCTCTCATCACTCCCCTTTCTCTATCTCGTCACTAAGCGGGTCTCACCACTGCTTGAAGAGCATGTCGATCACGGAGATGTGCGCCCCTCTTTGAATCTCAAAGAGAGCATCAAACAAGTTATTACGTCAAAATTTACGCTCTACCTACTTGGCTTCTATTTTGTGATGCAACTGTTGATCATCACGACGGAATATAGCTACATGTCCTCATTTCAGACGGTTTTTGCAGGAAAGGGAGATCATCACCTCACTGAGTTTCTCGGAACGTGCAGTATGTGGATCTCGCTTGGTAATGTTCTTTTTGGCTTTTTTGCCTATAGCCGTCTAGTTAAGCGAATGGGTGTTCAAAATCTTATTTTGATTGCTCCAAGCTGCATATTACTGCTTTTTTGCTTCTGGTTTTGGAAAGAGGGACTACCGATTGCAATCTTTGGAATCATTGCGCGCGAAGGAATGGCCTATTCACTCGATGATAATAACTTGAATCTGTTGATTTCAGGTGTGCCGACAAAAATTAAAAACCAAGTCAGAATTACTGTAGAGTCATTTTTTGAACCGTTTGGCATGCTTTTAAGCGCCTCGCTCCTCTTTGTCTTTTATAAAAAGTGTCACCTGCTCGGCTTGATCTTTGCACTTGTTGCATGCGTTTTAGTGCTCTTTTTACGTTCTCAATATGCCAAGGCTATCTTCAGTAACCTGATTGCAAGTTCGATTCGATTTGGTAAAAAAGCAATCGACTGGATTCCCAAAAGAGAGAAAAAGCAGTTTGAACGTTATCTGCTTTTAACTTTGAAGCGTTCTGATGAAAAAAGCCGACTCCTAGCCTTTGAATATCTTCTCAAGATGAATAATGATGATCTGCTCCCCCACCTTCTCAATCAGATCAATCGTTTTAGTCTACCAGCCAAACTCAAAGCGATTGATCTGCTTAGCGAGAGTGAGTGGGCAAAGGAGCCTGTTGTTGTGGAGCGGCTTGAAAAGTGGCGTCGTATCCTGCCGCATCCGACCTTGAAGAGTGCGATTCATCTCTATTTTGCACGCCATGCACTTCTTAGACCTGAAAAGATCATGAACGATCTCCACAATGAACACCTCGGTTTGCAAGCAGCTGCGATATTAAGTCTGAAAACAACACCCTACCAGTCCCAACTCCCCTCTTTCTTGACACTTGCCTCAGAAAAACTCCGTCTACTTTTAGACTCAAAAATTGAGCGAGAGATCTGTACTGGTTTAGAAATTCTAGGCTACGAGAAAAACAGTGAGAACCTTGAAGTGATCTTCTCCTATCTCAAGCATCCTGCGCTCAATGTGACTCTCGCTGCAGCGAAAGCGCTGGCACACGTAGCAAGTCCTGATTGTAAAGAGTTTGCCCCTCAAATTATCGAGCGCCTCTTTTCAACAAGAGATCCTCAAGTGCGTCACTACTACTTGCAAGCGCTTGAAAAGATGCAAGATCAAGACTCGATTCGGGAATTGATCTTAGCAACAATCCATTTCCGTCCAAACGAGCGTGCATTAGTCGAGCGTTTTATTCTGGAAATTAGTAATCAACAAAATGCACCGACTCTTCTTGAGCTAGTACAGGATCGTTTTATTCATGAACGCTGCCGCTTGCTTGCAGGGAAATTGCTTGCAAAGCGCGATCTCAACCTACTGAAAAATCACCTCTTTTCTTTGGCTCAAAAAGAGATCGAACGGGCCTACTTCTACTTCTATCATGCCAAGACAATTCAAAAGCAGATTCCTGAGTACGACCTTTTGATCTTGGAAAATGCCTTAGAAACAGGCTATCACTCGGTGATTGATTTTGTCATTCAGCTTCTTGGTGCGGCAAACTCTATTGATGAGAGTGAGATCCTCTCTCATACGCTGCGGAGTAAGAATCGTAAGCTTAGAGCGCAAGCGATTGAAACCTTGCAAAAGGCCTGTTCAACGCGTCTTTTCACCCTGCTCGAGCCTCTGATTGATGAGAGGCCTCTCGAACAAAAATTGCGCTACTATTTGAAAAAAGGGCATATTCCGCTAAACTTGACCCAACTTCTCGACACAATGGTCTACTCTCCATCCCTGACAGATCAAATTGTTGCGATTGGCCTGAAGGCTAAACTAGATGCTCCTGGATGGCGAGAAGTTGTAAAGAAAAAACTCCAAAGCAACGAAGAAATCTTTGAGCACTTTGCTCATGAACTATTAGAGACAACAGCATGAAAACTCTCAATTTGATCGATAAAGCCTTCCTTTTGAAAAAGACGACGCTTTTTGGCTCGCTTGACCTCGACCTGCTACTGACAATTTCTGATAAGCTTGAGATCATGACCTGCCAGGCTGGCGAGACAATCTTTGCTTCGACTCAAGATGGAAATCGAATGTATCTGATTGTTGAGGGAGAGGTGTTGATTGAAAACCCACACGGTGAGCCGCTGGCTAAGTTGACAAGTGGGGAATTTTTCGGGGATGAGTCGGTCTTCAATGAGAAGCCTAGAACTTACAATGCAAAAAGCTTGAGCGCCGCGCGCCTGCTCTCTCTTTCAAGGAATCACTTACTTGGAATTATTGCTGAGTGCCCATCCGTTGCAGTTGCACTGCTCGAGTCTTACTCAGCCAATGTCGAATTTAGGAAACGTCCAACTCCAAAGAGTTGAACGTTTAATAACCAGCTTTACTTCTTCTCAGCTTTCTTTTGGTTGATGTAGTCAATAACATTGCCTACAGTCTTAAGCTTTTCAGCTTCTTCTTCTGAGATCTCAAATCCATAACGCTCTTCGAAAGTCATGATGAGCTCTGTCAAATCAAGGCTATCAGCGTTCAAATCTTCAACAAAAGATTTTTCAGCTGTAACATCACCCTCATCAACACCAAGTTGCTCAACAACAATATCAATCACTTCTTTTTCTACTGACATGGTAGCTTCCTTCATATTTATTTCTCCAAAAAAAATTAACTATAGTTGGATAAGTATAGCGATCGAAACTCTTTTTGACAAGAGCTAGATGGTATAGCTTACATCACCATGCCTCCATCTACAGTCAGAACTTGACCTGTCACATAGCTGGCCATAGGGCTAGCTAAAAAAAGAGTTGCATCGGCAATCTCACTTGCCTCACCCAAGCGACCCATCGGGATCATCTTCAAAAGAGCCTCTTTTTGAGCATCAGGCAACACATCGGTCATATCTGTCTTGATAAAGCCAGGGGCAATGCAGTTTACCGAAATCCCACGAGCTCCCACCTCTTTAGCCAAGGACTTGGTAAACCCGATCATTCCAGCCTTCGAAGCGGCGTAGTTGGTCTGCCCAGCATTTCCCATCAAGCCAACAACTGATGTGATATTGATAATCTTGCCATGTCTAGCCTTCATCATGGGACGAATCACGGCTCTGCATGTATGAAAGACTGAAGTCAAATTCGTTTCAATCACCTGCGCCCAATCTTCAGGCTTGAGCTTCATCAAAAGCTGATCGCGTGTGATCCCTGCATTATTGACCAAGATATCGACGCCATCAATCTGCTTGATCGCTGCTTCAACCGATTCAAGATTTCCAACATCAACCTGGTAGAAGGTTGAATTTGGGATCTCTGCTTCTGCAGCTTTGCCCCGCTCGGCGTTGGTTCCAAAAAGCGCAACTTGAGCACCTTGCTCAGAAAGGCGCAACGCAATTGCTTTTCCAATGCCACGCGTACCGCCCGTAACTATCGCTCTTTGATCTGTAAGAAGTTTGTTCATTGTGTGATTCCTTCTGCAAGTAGTTCTAAATCTGAAACTTTTCCAATTGAAAGTGTTGGAACTTTAATGCCGATCTTCTTGTTCAGACCTGCAAGCACTTTCCCTGCACCAATCTCAACAAAGAGCTCAACTCCTTCCATCTTTTTAATGCCCTGCTCCCAACGCACCGGCGAGGTCACTTGACTGGCTAAATTCTTTTTAATCGACTCAGAATCACTTACATAATCTCCAACGACATTCATAATGAGGCCAACCTCACTTGGTGCAAATGTGGTCTCGTGAATTTTGGGTGAGAGTTTCTCTTCGGCCGACTGCATCAATCCGCTATGAAAAGCGCCATGAACTTTCAATGGCATCGCAAGTTTAGCCCCAGCCTCTTTTGCCAAGGCCATTCCCTTTTCAACGGCACCTGCACTCCCCGAAATCACCACTTGGCCTGGGCAGTTGAAGTTAGCTGCCCAGAGCTGATCAACCTGATCAACAACTGACTGCACTTGCTCACCACTCAAGCCTATAATTGCAGCCATAGCCCCTTTATGTTGCAAGCAAGCCTCATTCATGGCTTCTGCTCGAAATTGAACAAGTGGTAAGCAGTCAGCAAAAGCGAGTCGTCTGCTCGCGCTCAAGGCACTATACTCCCCTAAACTATGTCCAGCACAGACAATAGGTTCAAGTCCTGGAAATTGTTCTTGAATGGCTCGCAATACCGCCATGCTGTTGAGATAAATCGCTGTTTGGCTATTGCGTGTTTGGGTCAACTCTTCAACTGGACCTTCAAAGGCAACTTTTGAAACAGACCGTTTGAGGAGCTCATCTCCCTCTTGGAAAACCTCTCTAGCAGCCGTGCTGTTGTCATAAAAATCCTTCCCCATGCCTACTGATTGTGATCCTTGACCTGGAAATATAAATGCTATTTTTTTCATTCTTCTACCTTTTTTAAAATCGATGCGCCCCATGTAAACCCAGCACCAAATGCCACAAGAAGCAGGTTCTCATTACGCTTCACTTCGTGCTCTTGAAGCAACTCATCTAACGCGATGGCAATCCCAGACGCTGATGTATTGCCATATTTATGCACTGTTTTAAACACTTTGTTTTCTGGAAGCTGAAAACGTTTAGCCATTGCATCAATAATTCGCTCATTAGCTTGATGGGGCACAAACCAATTGATCTGATCCTTTTCCAACTTACCTTCTTTAAGACATTCAATAACGGCGCTTTCCATGCGGCGCACGGCATGCTTAAAAACCTCTTGTCCTTCCATAGCGATGTAGTGCAGTCCCTCTTTAAGACTCTGCTCAGATGTTGGATGGCGACTCCCACCACCTGGCAAGATAAGCAAGCCCCCCTCTTTTCCATCAGCACCAAGACAGACATTTTCAACAGCGAGCCCAGCGCCCTTTCCTGTAACAATAGCGGCAGCTGCTCCATCGCCAAAGAGTACGCATGTCTTGCGATCTTCATAATTGACAATAGAAGAGAGTTTTTCAGATGCTATAAGAAGAATATTTTTATAGAGGCCAGATTCGACGAAGCCTTTAGCTGCAGATAAACCATAAAGATAGCCTGTACAGGCTGCTTGCAGATCAAAAGCGGCAACCGCCTTTAACCCCAGTTTCGTCTGAACGAGGGCTGCTGTACTTGGAAAAACGTAGTCAGATGTTGAAGTTGCGACCAAAATCAGGTCGATTTCACCTGCCGAAATGTTAGAGGCAGCAATCGCTCTTTCGGCAGCCCTTACAGCCATGTCAGAGGTAAACTCCTCTTTACCAGCGATGCGTCTTTCACGAATTCCCGTGCGACTGACAATCCATTCATCAGAGGTTTCCACCATTTTTTCAAAATCTTTGTTCGTTAATACCCGCTCGGGAAGATAAGAACCTGTTGCAATGATTCGTGCTTTTGCCACGGCGTACCTCGTTAAAAAGCAAAGAGTCTAGCACTTTATCTTTTTTTTGCAAAATTTTGAAAAGAGTGCTAGGCTCACCCCATGCATTATCCCGACCACCTATTAAGACTGATTGAGGTTTTCAAAAAACTTCCTGGCATAGGAGCCAAATCTGCCGAACGTTTTGCCTTTGAGCTCATCGATTGGCCAGAAGAAAAACTTGCTGAGATGAGTCTTGTCATTGGGCAGACACCAGATCTACTCAACCATTGCGAAACATGCGGAGCTTTGATTGGAACTTCTTCTTGCGAGCTTTGTGATAGCACTCAACGTGAAACGCATATCATGTGCATCGTCGGATCGAGCAAAGATATCTTCTCGATTGAAGAGACGCATCAATATAAAGGACTTTATCATGTATTAGGGGCGCTACTCTCCCCTCTTGCAAATCGTCGCCCCTCGCCTGAGGCTATTGAAAAATTGAAAGCGAGACTCGATCACATTGATGAAGTCATCATTGCTCTTGACTCAACTTTAGAGGGTGATGCAACAGCTTTGTTTGTGAAAAAAGAGCTCGAACCCTATGCTGTTACTATTTCTCGTCTTGCTTTGGGACTTCCGATGGGAAGTTCTTTAGATTACATCGACGGAGGAACATTGACGCGCGCCTTCCAAGGACGGCATGCCTACTAACGGACTGACTATATAAGGACTCATGAAAACGAAACTTTTACTCCTCTTTCTTCTTCTCCCTCTTCTTGGATTTGCACAGCAGTATGAAATGATGCGTGTTGGCAAGATTGAAATTATTCCGGAGAATCTCCCTACAGATACCTCTTTTGACATGAAAGCCGTTCGCACGCGCATGCACACAAAGTCAGGAAACTTCTTCTCTCAAAATGAATTCGACAGTGACCTTAAAATGCTCGCTGAAGATTATGAACGTGTTGAACCGAGCATCAACGTTTCTAATGGCCAGCTCTGCATCACCCTTCGCGTCTGGCTCAAGCCAACGATTCGTAACATCTGCTTTTGCGGCAATGAGCGCGTCTCAAATAAGCGACTGAATAAAGAGCTCTCGCTCTCACCTGGCGACACCTACGAGCGTGAAACATTCATCAAAGACTTTAACAAGATGAAACAGCTCTACGTCAAAAAAGGATACTTTGAATCAGAGCTCGACTACGAGATCACCCCCGTTGATTGCGATCGCCAAGTCGATATCAAAATCTGTGTCGATGAAGGGCGCGCGGGAAAAATCAAAGGAGTTGAGTTTTGTGGCATGACCTCTTGCGAAGAGAGCGAAATTCTCGAGCTGATGGTCACCAAGAAATACAATTTCCTTTTAAGCTGGTATCTTGGCAGTGGCTGTTACAACCCCGAAATGATCGATCATGATCGCCTCCAGATCGTCAATTACTTCCAGAACAAAGGTTATGCTGACGCTGTAGTCTCCGTTTGCCTGGATGATTCCAAACAGAAAGATCGCATGGTGCTTGTCATTAGCGTTGATAAAGGGCAGTGCTACCGTATTGGCAATATGAACATGAGTGGCAATTGCATCTTTTCAAATACCCAGATCTGGAACTGCTTCACCTTTGGCCGCGGTAGCCTCTACTCCCCTGAAGCAATTCGCAACACGATTAAGGCCGTTACCGATCTTTATGGCGTTTGCGGTTACATCGACGCCTCAGTTGACATCCAGCTTGCACTCCGATCTGATGAGCCTGTCTACGACCTCTGCTTGATGGTCGAAGAGGGTGAGCAGTACCACGTTGGACTAATCAAAGTCTTTGGAAACCACTGCACCAAGTCTGGCGTGATCTTGCATGAAAGCCTCCTTTGCCCTGGCGAAGTCTTTGACAACCGGAAGCTCAAAGGGACAGAAACCCGCTTAAGCAATACCGGCTTTTTCAAAGGCGTGAACGTTTATGCCGTTAAATCGTTATTTGAAGATCCATGTGGTGAAAAGCACTACCGCGACATCTACATCGAAGTACAAGAAACTGATACAGGAAACGTCGGTCTCTTCTTTGGATTTAGCTCCATTGAACGGATCTTTGGTGGTGTCGAAGTTTCTGAGCAGAACTTTAATATTGGAGGCCTAGCTCGCATCTTGCAGCAAGGTCCTGGAGCACTGAGAGGTGGTGGTGAATACGCACACTTCAAAGTGAACGTCGGGGATAAGCAGACAAGCTACCTCGCTCAGTGGACAAAACCCTACTTCATGGATACACCTTGGATTGTTGGGGTTGATCTTGAGAAAAACGACAACCGCGCGCTATCTGCTGCTTACGAAGTGAAAACTTACGGTGGATCAGTTCACGCAACATACATTTGTAACGAGTTCCTTAAATATGATCTCTACTACAGAGCAAACCATACTCAAGTTGCTGTGAAAGGAAACCAAAATGTACTGCTTGAAACAGAGGGGCGACGTTCAGGATTTATCTCTGCAACAGGAGTCACGCTCCTTTATGACTCAACAGACCACCCACGTAAACCAACCAACGGATTCCGCTCTCGATTGCTGGCAGAGCTGGCAGGGCTTGGTGGTAACTACCAGTTTATGAAGTTTGCCTACCTCAACAGCTACTACTATCCCATGACCAAACGAGGCGTACTTAAATTCCGTGGTGATTTTCAATTTATTCATACCTACGGTGGCACTGAGCCAACTGAGCTTCCACTTAGTGAGCGCTTCTTCCTTGGTGGTGAGACTACTGTTAGAGGTTACCGTCCATACGTTATTGGACCGCTCTTTGGAAACCTAGAGCCTCGTGGGGGTGTCTCTTCAGTGCTCGTCAGTGAAGAATATCAACATAATTTGCTAAAAATGCCATGTCTTGATGGCTTTGTATTCGTCGATGCTGGTATGGTCTCGCTCAGCGAGTTCACCATCGGCAAGTACGCAGCCAGCGTCGGCCTTGGTGTCCGTTTTGAAGTGATGCGCAACGTGCCATTAATGATGGGTGTCGGTTGGCCGATCCATCCAACAGTCACTGTCAATACTGTTGAAATCAATAATGCACAACGCTTCTTCTTCTCAATGGGCGGAAACTTTTAAACATCTTTCCAGGAGGAAATACATGAAAAAAATCGCTTTTCTAATGGCGGCATGCACATTGGCCTTGACCAGCACACTTTCTGCCGAAGATACGAAAATTGGTTTTGTTAACTTCAAAGTCTGCCTCGAAAAATCAAAGCAGGGTCAGCAAGAGAAAAATGCATTTGAAGCTCTCAAAACACAGATGCACGACACTCTTGAAAAAACAGATAAAGAGCTCGAAGTACTTGCTTCAAAACTCGAAGACCAAGACTACATGGATGGTCTTTCACCAACATCTGAAGAAGAACTCAAGCAGAAGTTTCAACACCTCAGCCAAGAGTTTTCTCGCTACCAGAATCAGTACTACCAACTGCTCAACCAAGCGAACTACAAAATGTTCCAATCACTACATGAGAAAGTGAGTTCAGCAGCTGAAAAAGTGCGTGAGAAAAAAGAGTTTGCTCTCATCTTGAATGAAGACTCTACATTTGCATTTGCACCAACTCTTGACATCACAGATGGTGTGATTGAAGAGATGGACCGTCTTTTTGACCTTGAAAATGCAGAAATCGCGCAACTCAGTAGAATCGGAGAGGCCCGTTCATGAATCTCAAAGAGATTGCAGAGCTGATCGATGCGAAACTCATTGGTGATCCGGATTTCCGGATCACCAATATTGAAGAGCTCGAGCATGCCTCACAAACAGATGCTGCCTTCCTAGAAAATTCCCGCTACCAAAAACAAGCCCAGCAATCCCAAGCAGGTGTCATCATTCTGCAAGAGGCGCTTCTTCCAAAAAATCCAGTGCGCAACTACCTTATCCACCCCTTCCCTTCCCTTGCTTTTCAAAAACTCGTGGAAATCTTTGTCCCAGCAATGGAATCTGGCTTTGAAATACTTCATCCTTCAAGCGTCATCCACTCCACTGCCAAGCTTGACCCATCCGTTAGAGTCGCTCCACAAGCCGTCATTGATCAACATGTCACCATTGGCATGGGTACTCAAATTGGAGCCGGTGTCAGCATCGGCCCTGGCGTCACTATCGGCGAAAACTGCCTAATCCACCCTAAAGCCGTCATTCGTGAAGAATGCCAAATCGGCAGTCGCGTCATCATCCAACCCGGCGCTGTCATTGGCTCATGTGGCTTTGGCTACTTCACCAATCCTAAAACAGGGAAACATACACCGCTTGCTCAACGCGGCATTGTTGTCATTGAAGACGATGTTGAAATCGGTGCAAATACCACCATTGACCGCGCACGCTTCAAAGAGACTCGGATTCACAAAGGAACAAAAATCGACAACCTCGTGCAAATTGCCCACCAAGTTTCACTTGGCGAAGACAATATGATCGTCTCACAAGTTGGAGTCGCTGGCTCCACAAAGACAGGACGCAATGTTGTCATGGGTGGACAAGTTGGGGTTGCTGGTCATATTTCGATTGCTGATGGTACGATACTCACAGCTCGCTGCGCTGTGAGCAAAACACTAGATAAAGCAGGCACCTACTACGGCCAGCCAGCAATGGTTGATAAAGAATTCAAAGAACACTTTTTAGCTCTCAAGCGTGTTGGCCGCATGACCAAACGGTTTAAAGAGCTCGAAAAACGCTTTTCTCACCTTCTCGAAGAAGATGAGTAGCTTTTAGAATCAAGACCTTCATCACCAAGCGATCAAGCTCTTTTTCACGCAGCTTTCCATAACGAATGGCATTGGTAATCGTCCCGATCACCTCTTGAATATTCTCTCCACACAAGAAGATCTCATAGTGATCCTTAAGAGCATTGAGTAGCTTATCACGCGTAATCTCCTGCTCTGTCAGGTCACAAAAAGTGAGCGTCTTGACACCGACATACTCCTGTAGCGCCCTTTGCGGCAATTGCGCACGCGCAATCAAACCAGAAGCTTGCCTAATCCCACGTCGAAAAGCCTTCAAATATTCCTCTTTCATTGTAATATGATCCGATGAGCGCTCTTGATCGAACTGAAAGTGCACCTTCAACTGACGGTTAAAACCCATCACAGCCTTCCCTAGATCAGAAAACTTTTGCACACTCTTCTCACCGACCTGTGGAATTGCATCATCCTGATAGTAAAACGAAAGACCATGTAAAAAGTCATTACCAACGAGTAAAAACGTCTTTGTCATCTTTTGAAATTGCTCGATCAGATAGCCTTGACGACGATAATCACCCCGTCTAAAGAGTAAACCACCGATCTGCCATGCTTGAATGAGAAGCTCTACATGATTTTGAACATCAACATCATAAACAGCGTCAGTCTGATAAAAACAGAGCTGAGCCACCTTCTCTTCTAGAGTCGTGAGTTTTTCGAACATCTCCTGAGCCTTATCAAGACAAGCCCCGTCAGCATAAACCCCCTTTCCAGCCTTCTGAGGCGTTTGCATCACTTTGGTGTCGACAGAGAGCTTATCTTCCTTCTTCTCCTTCCATGAGCGCCCTTGGTAGCGCGCACGACGACGACGATCCTGTTCACCAAGCTGGTCATCAGGTCGATCGCTGATCGGGTCGATCCGGTAGGTATTTTGCGGTCCAAAGATGTTCATATAAATCCTTTTATTCCATAGCCATTATAGCATATTTCCATTAAGAGAACATTAAGGACTATCAAGGACTTTTTTTGCAATTAAAAAATTTAATGCTCATTTTACACTCAGTGATATAATTAATTACAAATAAAGAGGTTGTTCGATTTCATGTCGAAGGAGGTCTTTAATTTTCCACTAGATAGTGTCGTCACAAGATGTAAATATGATTTTTGAGGGATTTTTTCTCCAATTCTCCTATCATTTCGATGGGAATACTGACATGTTGAAGATTCACTATAATGCCATTACAGCTCTTCAGGCGTAAAAGCAAAGAAACCGAGAAGTCTTTCCTCACTAACTTGCTTCTGACTAGCTTGAAAGAGCTCAAAAAGAGTAACACGCGTAGCACGCTCTTTATCTAGGCAAACAAACATCGGACCATATCTTTGCTTTTGCTCGTCAGTTGCAACTTGTCTGTAACCTGCATGATAGAGCGCTGCCACCTCTCTACCCATTACTTTTGGACGAGAGTTTTCTCTATCCCATAACTGATCTTCATAGTCGCTTCCAAATACATAGCAGGATTTATGTGAATGAACTACACCGAGCATTCCTGCATCATTCTTTACTACAGACCACGAACCATCACAGAAGATGCTACCTGTTGTTGTATTCATGGAATCTACCAAAACCCCTTTAGGACAACAGTGAGTGACTGTAGAAAGTACTCCAAAATTCCTCAGTTCATCTGCCCTGTCTGATGTACGTAAATTATCGCCACCCAAAAGAATCGGAAGCTCTGCGCGATAGGCATTCACATAAAAGGCATAACAATCCTCTGTTAAGGCCTTGCGCTCCTGATCACGCTCTTTTTCAATGAGTGAAATTCGCTTCTTGACCTTCAGCTCATCTACAGGACTTCTACGTCCAAAAGCTGCAGCCTGGCCCATGAGCGTTGGAATATTTGATAAACGGCGCGTCAAAGCCTGTGGGTAGCCAGTTATCTGCTCCCTCTCTGCCTGAGGCAGAACACTTACCATCTGATCTGAAAATGTTTGAAATGAAATAGTCATAATAATTACCTACACTAATTATAGGTAATTATTATTAACTAGTTATTAAACTTAAGTTAATATTGTATTAAATTCACATTTATTAATATTAATAACAGTCTGAAGAAGTTCTAAGCAGTTCTGCACTCCTACCCCCACTTCTGGAGGAACTAGAGTTAACTTAAATTGACTAGACTCCTCCGCCTCGCCTTTTCGATAGCCAGCCAAAGAGAGAAGAGCGATCTCCCTCCCTAGAGTAGTCGGGCGCTGATTCTCTTCATTCCAGAGGCCTTCTTGTGATAGCACACTACCTGACACATAGACGATTTTTCTCGCTTGAATAGCTCCAAAAATGAACGCATCATTTGTAGGCAAGGACCAAGGATTATCATGGAAAATAGCTCCTCCCTCGCGATAGGGAAGTTGCTTTTCAAGGCGCTCTCCACACTGAGTCTTATCCCCCGCTGTCACTCCATATTTGAGAAGAAGAGCTTGTATTTCTGAAGAGGGCAATGAATTTTGAAAAAGAACAATACTTTTTAGCGGCCCTGAAATCACCTGCTCAAAGAGCGCCTTGCACCGTTGAATTAACTCCTCTTTGACGCTTTCATACTCACGCCTAAGTGCCCCACACCGTTTAGCTAATTTTGCCCCCTCAACTACGTCAGGTTCCTTAGCAAGTAAGCCTCTAGACTCCTCTAAAGTATCCAAGGCTTTTAAATAGCCCTTTGGCACTACACGCTTCTCCTCATAAAAGGAGAGGACGTCAGGAGTATAGATTTCTTTAACAGACATTAAAACCTCTTAGATATTTGAATAAATATATCACAGCTATTATTTTAGTATCCAGATAATTAAAAAAACCAACAGCAAACTCAAATGATTCTTATGAAGCCTCTGAATAATAAGGGTTTTGGAGATTTTAGTGGAATTTCCGTCAGAGATAAGTTTGGAGGCCAAAGCTAACTCCTTGTGAGTTAGTGAGGTTGAAAACGACGCTCTGGCGGGAATGGCACTGAAAGATCCGAAGCCCTCATTATTCAGAGGCTTCTTATATCTTCCTATCAAAAAGATTTTTCTTTATAATACTTTAATAAAACTATGTTTTAATGGATGTCCTTAGGGGGGATGTATTAAATGACAGCTCACAATGCACAAGCTATTCCTGCGAATATTTCAGAGCAGCATGGAGCCTTGATTCAGCGCTCTATCCCGCAGTCTCCCAGCCATAATCCCTATATTAGAGCCGTCGTGACAATCGTTGCTCTGGCTGCAATTGCTGCTCTGGCTGCAATTGCTGCCTTTGCTCTATTTTGCTCAAATCACCTGTTCTCCTTTCCTAAGGACGTTGTTCACCTCATGACCCATTGGCAAGGATGGGTCACAATTGGTACCTTGACGACACTCACAATTGGCGCCGCCATCATCATCCACAGGATTGTGAAAACAAATGGAAAATTCAGAGGTGATGATCACTGGAAACCAACTCTGTTGCTCAAAAAAGACCTGAAAACGACATTCAAAGAGCAACAACCGCCCATTTCCGTTGGCTATATAGACACCTCAGCTAACGGTGAAAAGCGACCCGTTTACGGAATAAAGGGTGCTGGAGAGCATGAAATGATTGCAGGTACTGTCACCCTGTTTATTCCGCTCTATATTGCAACGACCATGGCATACAATGCTCTTCGTATCGTCCTCAAGCCTTTGCATCTTTTGGCAAAAGGTGAATGGAAACGGATCCCAGCAGAAACAGTACACTCAATATGGAGAGTTGTACGCGCACCTTTTTATGGAACAGCTTTTCTCTTTGCTACGCTCTACTCTTTTGCCCAACCTGAAAACGGCCGTAAACTCGGCGCCCTAATCGAGCGAGAATGGAATAATGGCAAAGAGCTCCATGAAAGCATCTGGTCTGTAGAATGTTGTAATCCAAAGGATACAAGTATCAAGCTTTGGAACGAGGGCGGTTTTTTCATCCCGGGTTGTTGGCAACCAATTGCTTGGATCAATGAAACGAATCAAACAACCATCCGCTATAGCTATGAACAAGCCAGACAGATCGCTGGTCCAAACCTTCTTATTGCAGCCACAAAAGAGAGCTCTAATTCATAACTTCTTTAGAGAGTCAGGCCAACAGGGTTCTCAAGCAGGTGTTGCAGTGTCTTGAGAAATTGCGCACCTAAAGCGCCATCAATCACCCGATGATCAGCAGAAAGCGTCAAGCTCATGGTTTTGCCAGGCACCACTTTCCCTTCTTTCACAACTGGCTGCTCTTCAATCGCTCCAATAGCAAGTATCGCTGCTTGAGGGGGATTGATCACTGCTGTAAAATCTGTAATCCCATACATCCCGAGGTTGGAGATGCAAAACGAGCCTCCCTTATACTCAGACTCGCTGAGTTTTCCATCGCGCGCTTTTTTAGCCAAGCTCTTGATCTCAGCAGAAATCTGCCCAAGATTTTTGTAATCAGCATGACGTACAATCGGGGTAATCAGACCATCGTCAAGTGTGACAGCAACGGAAATATCAACGGTTTTGTATTGGACAATCGTTTGGTGAACGCTATGGAAACCAACATTCACTTCGGGGTGTTGACGCAGGGCCAGCGCTGTGGCACGAACAACCATATCATTGAATGATACTTTGAGATCGAGATTCTTGAGTTGCTCACGCAAGTTGATCAGATGCTCAACATTCACAACTTGCTTCACATAGAAGTGAGGAATATAGGTTTTAGACTCCTGTAACCGTTTGGCAATTGCTTTACGCATCGGTGAGAGTTCAATTTCATCAAATGAACCAGGAGCAACAGTTGGATTTTCACGCTTACCAAAAGTGACAACGCCCTCTGGTTGCGCTTTTTCAAGATCGTGACTTGTAATTCTGCCACCAGGACCTGTTCCCTTCACAGTCGAGAGGTCAAGTCCCATTTTCTTCGCTAACTTCTTCGCCAGCGGTGAAGCTAAAATGCGCTCACCTGGCGGCTCAGAAGGTGATGGATGTACGTAGCTTTGTAAAGGAGGCTCAGGAATATGAGCGGGGGCTTTTAATGCTGGGCCAGCTGCGACTGCAGCTGCTGGAGTATTGGCTTCTGCCACGACTTCTTCTTGTACCACTTGCTCCTCCCCGGCTACAGCCTCTGGTTGATATCCTTCGATGCTCTCTTCTTTCTCGACTGTGAATATGGCAATCGGTTGATTGACACGTACATGCGAACCTTCTGGCATCACAATCTTACGCAAATACCCCTCATCAATGACTGAGTGTTCAACGGTCGCTTTATCGGTTGTCACTTCAAGAAGCACGTCACCATCGGAGACAAATTCTCCCTCTTTTTTGTACCACTTGGCAATTACGCCCTCTTCCATGGTCGGCGAGAGTTTTGGCATTGTCATTGTAAAAGGCATAGTCGGACCTATTTTAGCACATTATAAATAGCGTCAATGACGCGTTGTTTGTTCGGCAAGGTTTCGGCTTCTAAAACTTTTGAGTAGGGCATCGGTGTCTCTTTTTGACAGACACGCACAATTGGCGCATCGAGATCATCAAAACAAAACTGCATGATCTGAAAACCGACCTCTGCGCAGATCCCAGCAAATAGATGCCCCTCTTCTACAAGCAGAGCGCGATGCGTTTTTTTCACAGAGCGGATCACAGTGTTGATATCAAGTGGCTTAATCGTCCGTAAGTCAATCAGCTCAATCGAAATCCCTTTCTTTGCCATCTGCTCAACAATTGGACGGCACCAATTGACGATCCGCCCATAAGTCACAAGAGTCAGATCACTCCCCTCACGATCGACACGCGCTTTTCCAATTGGCACGACATAATCATCAGTAGGGATCTCCATCTGCAAGCCATAATCAAGCTCATTTTCCAAAAAGAGAACAGGGTTGTTATCGCGAATGGCAGCCTTCAGCAACCCTTTGGCATCGTAAGGATTACTCGGTGCAATGACAATAAGTCCTGGCAAGTTGCTGTAGAGCGATTCGACGCAGTGTGAGTGTTGGCTTGAAACTTGGGCAGCAGCTCCATTAGGCCCACGAAAAACAATTGGAACCGAAAAACGTCCACCTGACATGTAGTACATCTTTGCTGCATTAGAAATGATCTGATCAATAGCGCCGACAAAGGCAAAGTTCCAGCTCATGAACTCGACAATCGGACGCAGGCCTGTCATTGCCGCGCCAATGGCAAGTCCGGTAAATCCCCCTTCGCTAATCGGGGTGTCACGTATCCGCTCTGGACCCCATTTATCGAGCATCCCTTTGGTCACCTTGTACGCGCCATTATATTCAGCAACCTCTTCACCGAGAATAAAGACGGTTTCATCACGTGTCATCTCTTCATCAATGGCCTGGCGCAGTGCTTCACGCAACTCAACTTTCTGCATAAACCCCCTCTTCTAAGGTGGCGATCGAGGGCCATGGACTCTCACTAGCAAATTTCATCGCTTCCATAACCTGATCTTTTACCTCTTTCTCCATCACCTTGAAATCTGCTTCAGAAAGTTCCAATGCATGGGCCAAATGTGGAATGGGGTCGCGATTTTTAGCTTCAACAAGCTCTTCTTTCGAACGATAAAGTGCTGGATCTGAAATCGAATGCCCTTTGAAACGTTCGCAAAGACATTCGACAAGAACGGGACGGCTTGTCGCTACAACCTCTTTATAGACAGTGCTAAATCCTTTATAACACTCAAAGTAGTCCATCCCATTGAATGTGTAGCTTTTCATATCATAGCCTACAGCTTGCTTCTCTGCGATTGGTGAGGCACAAATTGCACGATTCACACTCGTACCCATTCCCCACTGATTATTTTCGATCACAAAGATCACAGGTAAATCCCAGAGAGCTGCCAAATTAAGCGACTCATGAAAAGCGCCTTGCGCCACAGAGCCATCACCTAAAAAGCAGACGGCAACTTCCCCTTTCTTTTTGAGGTATTTAGAGGAGAAGGCTGCGCCAATAGCAATTGGTAGATGACCGCCAACGATGCCAAAACCACCGAGCAGCCGATCGGCATAAAGATGCATCGAACCGCCGCGCCCCTTGGCATTTCCTGTTGAACGTCCGTAAAGCTCTGCCATAATCTCATTAGGCGTTGCGCCAAGAAGAAGAGCAAGTGCATGGCAACGATACGTTCCAATATACCAGTTCTCTTGTCCAATTGCCTGAACAGCGGCAACTTGAATCGCCTCTTGTCCTGAGTAGGCATGGTAAAAGCCTCCAACAAACCCTTGTTGGTAGGCCATCTCGCCGCGCACTTCTAGCTGGCGGATCAAAAGCATTTGTTTGAGCGCTTCGAGCGCTCGCTCTCTGTCATTCATCTGGCCGGTCATTTTAGCCATGACCTGCAGAAAACTCAAGTAGTATTATGATTGACACAAGTAAGAAGAGAGGAGTATCCTTAAAAGTATATGGGGGATTTTTCTGTTAGCCGAGAGGGGCACCAGCTTTTACGAAGCGATGCCAACTATCTCAAACAATCAATTTTAGAGCATCTTTACTACACCATTGGGAAGGATAAATACACCGCTACCAAGCGCGATCTCTTCTTTGCCCTTGCCCATGCTGTTCGCGATCAATTGATTGGAAGATGGATCGACACCCAGCAACAGTACTACGACGCTGATGCCAAACGCGTTTACTACCTCTCCATGGAATTTCTCATAGGCCGCACACTAGAAAACAGCCTGATCAATCTCGGCATCCTCGATAACTGCCGCAAAGCGGTCCATGATTTTGGTGCAGATCTCGATCAACTCTTTGAAATGGAATATGATGCTGGCCTCGGCAATGGTGGACTTGGACGTTTAGCTGCCTGCTTTCTCGATTCAATGGCCACACTTGGAATTCCCGGTTATGGCTATGGATTGCGTTATGAATATGGCATTTTCACCCAAAAAATCGAAGATGGCTTTCAAATTGAAACACCTGACAACTGGCTTCGCTATGGCAATCCATGGGAGCTCTGTCGCAGTGAATACCTCTATCCCATCCATTTCAATGGCAAAGTCAAAGAATACAGTGATGCTCGCGGAATTAAACGGTATGAGTGGATTGATACTGAAGAAGTCGTTGCAGTTGCCTACGATACTCCGATCCCAGGCTACAATAACAATACTGTGAATACCCTTCGTTTGTGGCAGGCAAAATCAAAACGAGGCTTTGACTTCAACTACTTCAACCACGGAGATTACGTGCGTGCTGTTGAAGACATTGCTGTCACAGAAAATATCTCCCGCGTGCTCTATCCCAATGACAACTTCTTTGAAGGGCGTGAGTTGCGACTTAAGCAAGAATACTTCCTCGTCTCCTCTACCCTGCAAGATGTGATTCGCCGCTACAACAAGGGGCATATCCACCTTGATCATCTACCAGATAAAGTTGCGATTCAGCTCAACGATACGCATCCAGCTCTGGCTGTTGCAGAACTGATGCGCCTTTTAATCGATCGTGAAGAGCTCAGCTGGGAAAAAGCGTGGCAACTCACCTGTGCCACCTTTTCCTACACCAACCATACGATTTTGCCAGAGGCAATTGAGAGATGGCGTGTTTCCCTGCTTGAAAAAGTTTTGCCGCGCCACCTTCAGATCATCACTGAGATCAATACACGCTGGCTTTCAACTGTTCCTGAAAATCAGCATAGAGCCCTTTCCATTTTTGAAGGTGAAGGTGACGAGAAACGGGTCAACATGGCTCACCTCTCCATTGTAGGATCACATAAAGTGAATGGCGTTTCAGCGCTTCATACGGAGCTGCTCAAACATCAGGTATTTGAACCCTTCTGGCAACTCCAGCCAGAAAAATTCGTCAACAAGACCAATGGGATCACTCCTCGACGCTGGCTTAAAGAGAGCAACCCCTCTCTTAGCCGTCTCATCGATAAGACAATTGGCACCGATTGGGTGACCGATCTCGACACCTTGCGAAAACTTCTAGACATTGCGAACGACCCGACGTTTCAAAAGGCCTTTTGGAGAGCAAAGCGGGAGAATAAAGAACGCCTTGCCCAGTTGATTGAGGCTACTCATGAGGTTGAAGTGAATCTCGATTCCCTTTTTGATTGCCATGTGAAACGTATCCATGAGTACAAAAGACAACTGCTCAATATCCTTCATGTGATTGATCTATACAATCGCATCCAAGCTGATCCAACTGCCGACTGGACACCACGCACCATCATCTTTGCTGGAAAAGCAGCGCCAGGCTACAAGCTTGCAAAACTGATCATCAAACTCATCAACAATGTTGCTCAAGTTGTTAACACCTCCTGCCCACACCTCAAGGTGATTTTCCTTGAAAACTACAGCGTCTCCCTTGCTGAAAAGCTCATTCCGGCTGCCGATCTATCCGAGCAGATTTCAACCGCAGGCACCGAAGCTTCTGGCACAGGCAATATGAAGTTTGCACTCAATGGAGCATTGACAATTGGCACACTTGATGGCGCAAACATTGAAATTTTAGAAGAGGTTGGCTACGAGAATATCTTCATCTTTGGCATGAAAACCGAAGAGGTTGCCGAGTTGAAAAAGTGCTACAACCCGCGTGACTACTACGAAAAAAGCCCTGCTCTCAAACGCGTTCTTGACCAGATCTCAGATGGTTTTTTCAGTGATGGTGATAAAAAACTCTTTGAGCCATTGATTCACTCTCTACTTGATATGGGAGACCAATTTTGCGTCCTCGCTGATTTTGAGGCCTACATAGAGTGTCAAAATCAAGTCAGCAAAGCTTTCAAGAATCAAGAGCAGTGGATCAAGAGTGCGATTATCAACGTTGCAACGATGGGCCGCTTTTCAAGTGACCGCGTCATTGCAGAGTATGCCAAAGAGATCTGGAAACTCGATTAATACCATTTATCAAAAGTTCGAGTCTTCGTCCCACAACACAAAGCTGGAAGAGCCCATATATTTTTCCAGCTCTTCTTCAAATACTTCACCAAGTAATCTCTGATCTGGCATTTGCTTTTCTAAACTCATCGTTCCTTTCAAATAGTCCACTCGCTGTTGAGCTTTTTTAGCTGCCTGTTTACGACGAGTCTCCTCTATGCTAGTGCGAGGAACTACTGTGATCACCAAATCACATTCCAGTGCATCGAGAATCTTCTCAAGAGTCCCAATGGTAGGTTGCTGCTTTCCAGATTCTATTTTAGATAACGTAGCCTGAGGGACCAAAGAGCGGATAGACACAACTTTCTGAGAAATAGACAATTGAGACCTAATCATTCTGATTAACTCTCCAATTGAAAGCCCTTTTTGACTTGTCTTTAGAAGCTTTGCCGACTCAACGATTTGCTCTAAGAGCAATTTTTCTGCCTTTTTACCTTTTTTCATATCAACTCCCTAAAACCATGAATATATCATTAGAAACATATAAAAACGACTTAAATATTCTCCATGAGAATATTTTTGAGGGGTTTTGATATCATTAACGACATAAAAATGAAGATAAGTTCGTTATTTGAAGCGGTCGAGCTTCTTGAAGAGGATCTCTTTTTGGCGACGCAGCTCCTCTAACTCCCTCTCAATCTGAGCTCGATTCTCTTCTGTGATTGAGTCCATTAGGTCACACTCATGCAACATCACAATCTCAATCTCATTGCGTAAATACTCAGCTGTCATCGACCAGCCAAAAAGCTTGCGTACTCCCGTCACAAGCAGACGCATCGGATCATAGAGCTTTGGGAAGAACCTGAGATAGTCAAAGCGCGTTGGTCTCTCAGTATTCTCAACAGCCTTCTCTTGTTCACTCAAATTGATGGCAAGGTAGTTCTCATCAAAGGGAATAATCTGTTGATGCGCAGGAAAAGCATGCGCCAGGTTGAGAACAAACTTGGTCGCAGCTGGAACAAGCGTTACCGTGTCTAGAAAAGATACGGGATAGTAGCGCCACCGCCTCTTACCGAAAAAGAGCTTCACATTGCCCACAACGCGTGCTCCAATACGCCAAAAAGCAAAATCATCGAGATTGGCGTAAACATAGACCTGTTGTTGCACTTCTTTAGGTAGCTGTTGATAAAAGGCATCATCACGCTCATTTGGCATCGGTGGATTAAATGCATGTGCCTCTTGAATCAGGCTGTGCGAGTAGAGCGCGATTTGCATCACAAGTGAGCCACCCATACTATGCCCTGCAATGATCGGCAGCGGTCTATTTCCTAATGCAAGATCACGCAAATGTTTGTGCAAACGGCGCCATGAATGGGCATATGCCTGGGTTGCCGACCCATGAAAGGCAAAGTTGGCCAGGATAGAGCCGAGAGCAGCACGTTGTGACGGCCAGATTTCAGTTCCCTGGCATAAATAGAGCCCTGGAGCCTCTGGCTCCTCCTCTGGTGGAATCAAACTCACCGTTTTGATGCCCTCTTCAATCAAGTGTTGCACACAAGTGTAGAGAAGTAATTTGTTGGGTTGATCAAAACAAGGAACAGCAAGCTGCTTCCCCTCCAACTCACGGTAGACAGCGCCATGGCTGAGCACGGCAAGCGTAAGCTCCTTCCGTTTGGTATTATCCTCAACAGAAGCGAGCAGACGGAGATCACTCCCAATGCGCCGCAATAGCGAAGGATCACGCGCCAAACGAATTGCTGTCGAGAACTTGGAGAGAAAGCCTTGAGGAGCCCCAACAATTCCAAATAAGCGGTGTGACATTTCATTCCATTGAATATCAATGGACTTAAGGTGCGATGCTTCAGGTAAAGCGTCTTGGTCTATCCCCTTCCAAATGCGGTAGACTGTGCGCATCTGCAACGGTTCACCAAGGGTATAGGCGCATAAAAATCCATCTTGGCGAATGATAATGGGCAAAGTCTTTGGATCTTTTCGACGAATAACGCGCCGCCAGACAGCGCGGACAATCTGATTTGCCTGCTCTATTTGAAGATGGTTGACGCAGGCTACATAGGTGCGCGCAAGCGTTTCACGATTGGCAAGGTTGTTTGTTGGCCGCTTTGAGACAACTTTAAACCCCTCTTCATGACTATAGTGCAGCCAATCATCTCGCGAATGTTTTTGCTCTAAAATCTCTTCTAATTCAACCATCAAACAAGGCACTTCCAATTCGCACGAGCGTTGCCCCTTGCTCAACTGCTACTGGATAGTCTTGCGACATCCCCATCGATAGCTCCGTAAGCTGCAACTGCTCTTTTAGCTGGCGAAGTGAAGAAAATACCTGCCTTAAGGTCGATTCATCCGCGTCCAAAGGAGCCATTGTCATCAGCCCTCGAATGCGAATTCCTGGAAAACTGCGTACTTTGTCATACTCAGCTTTCCACTCTTCAGGAGTGAGCCCTTGCTTGCTACTTTCACCTGAAGTATTGACTTGCAGCAAGATATCTTGCCGCAGGTCTTTTTTTTCACTTGCCTGCGACAAATAATAAGCAAGTTCGGGGCCATCAACAGAGTGAATCAGCACAAACAGGCCCACAATTTTGGCGACCTTATTTTTCTGTAATCGGCCGATGAAATGCCAACGGATATCGCTTGGAAGCTGCTCCATCTTGGCAAGAGCCTCTTGCACACGACTCTCTCCAAAATCACGCACTCCCAAGTCATAGAAGTGTTGAATCTCTTCAACGCTTCGCTTCTTTGAAACCGCAACTAGCTGAGCTTGGGCCAGTTGCTCTTTAAGCGTTGAGAAATTCAAGGATCATATCTCGCGTGTAACCCAAATTTCGTTCACTGTGAGCAGAAGAGACAAAGTTTGCTTCATACTGTGAAGGAGAGAAGTAGATCCCCTTCTGGAAGAGATACTTGAAGAAGTGGCTAAACTGCTCCATATCGCAACCCTTTACATCTTCTAGATTGTTTACCTCACGCTGCCCAAAAAAGAGCGTGAATAGCGATCCAACCTGATGCAGACACATGTTAAGCCCCTTGCGTTCAATTAATTCACGTACAGGACCTGTGATAATTTGTGTTTTTTCTTCGAGCTTTTTGTAGAAGTTTGGTTGCTCCATCAAGCAGAGCGTTTGATAGCCAGCTTCCATTGCCACAGGATTACCTGAAAGTGTGCCAGCTTGATAGACCGGACCTGTTGGAGAGAGGTAGTCCATGATATCTGCGCGCCCACCAAAAGCTGCTGCTGGGAAGCCCCCACCAACAATTTTTCCAAGACAGGTCAAATCAGGTGTTACACCGTAAAGCTCTTGCGCCCCTCCTCGGCCAACCCGAAATCCAGAGATCACCTCATCGAAAATCAGAAGTGAACCAGAAGCGACAGTCATCTCGCGCAGCAGCTCTAAGAAGCCCTCTTTAGGAGGCATCACCCCCATATTGGCTGCAAGAGGCTCCACAATCACAGCTGCAATATCGCGCCTCTGTAAAACCTTTCTAACTGCGTCTAAATCGTTGTAGGGAACGCTGATTGTATTTTTCACAAAATCGTGCGGCACACCGGCAGATGAAGAGGTGGAGAGATTGGCAACCCCAGAGCCAGCTTGCACCAGAAATGAGTCAGCATGCCCATGATAATTCCCTGAGAATTTGACAAGAACGTCACGCTTAGTAAAGCCGCGGGCAAGTCGTAAAGCGGTCATGGTCGCTTCCGTTCCAGAAGAGACAAAACGCAATTTTTCAATGTGAGGCATATGCTCGATCACTTTAGCTGCATGCTTCGGTTCTATAGCTGTTGTGATTCCAAAACTACTACCCATCGCCATTCTTTTTTGAACTGCATCGACCACCATCGAGTGAGCATGCCCATGAAGCAGAGCTCCCCATGAACAGCAATAGTCAATGTAGCGATAACCATCGAGATCGATAACCTCATCTTGATAACCCGACTCCACAACCAGTGGCGTCTGATCTAAACCTGGAAAAGCACGCACTGGAGAGTTGACTCCCAGCGGGATGACCTCACACGCTTCAGCATAGGCTGCTGCGCTTCTAGGTCGTTTAAGTGGAACTTTTATAGATTCTAAAACCGGCATACCAACCTCCAATTTTTGAACGCCCACTCTAGCACTTGCAACCATTCTTGCAAAGACCTAGACTCGCCTCATGTTATCTCCAGAAACCCACTATCCCATTGAAACGCTCACTAAAGAAGTCGTCTTTCTAAAAAACTTTATCACCAGTCCAAGCATCCACATTGGTGATTACACTTACTATCATGGACGCAGCACCCCTGAGAACTTTGAGACTCAAAATGTTCTCATGCTCTACACTTGCGAACTCATTATCGGAAAGTTTTGCCAGATAGCAGATGGCACCCAGTTCATCATGAGTGACGCCAACCATCAGATCTCTGGCTTCTCAACCTATCCATTCTTTATCTTTGGTGATGAGTGGGCTAATTACGTGCCTGATCTACCTCAGAAAGGCGATACCATCATCGGAAATGATGTCTGGTTTGGGCATGAGTCAGTCATCATGCCAGGAGTTACCATTGGAGATGGAGCGATTATTGCTGCCAAAGCATTGGTTACCAAAAATGTGCCGCCATACACCATTGTAGGTGGCAATCCTGCTAAAGTGATTCGTAAACGATTTGATGATGCGACCATTGCCAAACTTCTAGAAATCAAGTGGTGGGATTGGGATTACGCCAAGATCACAGCCAATATCCCTGCAATTACCAGCGCTGATATCAAAGCATTGGAAAGTTAATACTCTTTCATGTCGGGGATTGGGTAGTGCTCATTCTCAGGAAGAAGCGCATTCGCCTTCTTCACAAGACGGGAAAAGCGAGCCACACTATCCTGCGTGTCATCTACTCCAACATCATCCCAAATTCCCATCGCCTTGTTAAAAAGCTCTGTCTCCTGCTGCAATGGCAAATGCCCTGCATTCATCTCCTGATTGACAAAATGCTCAAAAGCTACAATATCTGAACGAACAAGGTCATTCATAGAACGAGTATCAACCTGTGGATAAGGCGCTAATGGAAGATACTTATTCACCTTCTTAACGAGGTCATTGAACTGCTCACCCGCTTTTGCTGCATCGATCTTTTTAGCACTCAACTCCTCTAAAATATCGATCGCATGTTTGTGATGCTTACGCACTTCCTTGATTCCAAGTGTCTTACTCTGCTCTGACAGATCTAAAAACAATAAAAAACGTTGGATCGAAGCGATCACCTTTTCCGACTTGAGCTGTTCCATTCCCCCTCCTTATACTCTAAACTTCAACAAGTTCCCTTTCTGGCTCCACCCAGCGTCCATGAGCTTTGATCAAATCAACAAGTCGCTCGGGAGCCGCATCCATATCAATGTTTTTCTCGACACATGTTTTTCCAACATAGAGGTCGATCTTGCCTGGCCGCGAGCCAACATATCCAAAGTCGGCATCGGCCATTTCTCCAGGCCCATTGACAATACATCCCATGATAGCAATTTTCACGCCAGGAAGGTGAGCTGTTTGATTACGAATCTCTTGCGCAACTTCTTGCAAGTTAAAAAGGGTGCGGCCACAGCCAGGGCAAGAGATGAATTCTGTCTTCGATGAGCGCATCCGCGCACCCTGTAACATGGCAAACGCAAGCGAGCGGCGCACAGCAAGCGGCGCCTTGGCTTCTAGGCAAATCCCCTCACCGAGTCCATCACAAAGAAGCGCGCCATATTCAGCAGCAGCATGAATAGGGAGATCCTCAAGAGAACAGTCATACTTCAAGTGAAGGATAACAGGCTTTGTTGACTTCTCTTTGCGTAAGCTCTCAAAGTGAGCGCGAGCCTCATGAATGGAATTCTCTTTTGGAGCATAAAAGAGATCTGTTGGCTTGGCAAAGACCTGAATCCCAGCCGCCTTTAATTTTTCAAGCTTCTCATGCTCAGCATCGATGATCACACCATCGACAGTCCCGAGATCTTTAGTTGGCCGCCCAAGCTGCACGCGGCAACCTAGATCAGCAAAAAACTCCGGACTCTTCACTTCATCGAGCGTCACAGGCAAAATCACCGAGCCATCACGATGGAGGGTTTCTGGGATTTCAACAATGCGTCTTTCAATACGTTCAATAGAACGTGTTGTCTCCTCAAAGGGCTTACAACCTCGCCCTTGATAGTGACGGGCAAAATTCACAAGGCGCTCACACGGGTCAATCTCATTCCAAGGATCTTCGGTGAGCGATACACGAATAGTATCACCCAAACCATCCAACAGAAGCGATCCTATTCCCATCGCTGACTTCACACGTCCATCTTCTCCCTCTCCAGCCTCAGTCACGCCAAGGTGCAGCGGATAATCCCAGCCAAGTTCCATCATTTGAGCAACAAGCAGCCGGTAGGCTTGTATCATCACCTGAGTGTTACTCGCCTTCATCGAGAAAATAATGTCGTGAAAATCGTGCTTGCGGCAAACCCTAGTGAACTCTAGAGCTGATTCAACCATCCCTTGCGCTGTATCACCATAACGATTCATGATTCGATCAGAGAGTGAGCCGTGGTTTGTCCCAATGCGCATAGCACGTTTTAGCCGCTTACATTTCTCAACTAGTGGAGTGAATTTCTCTTCAAGGCGCACGATCTCATCAGCATAGGTTGCATCATCATACTCAATGATTTTGAAACTTGCGCGTTTATCAACGAAATTCCCAGGATTAATGCGCACCTTGTCTGCAAAATCAGCCACGCGCATCGCTGCTGGAGGATAAAAATGGATGTCTGCAACAAGCGGAATCGTGTAGCCACGCTTGACAAGCTCATCTTTGATCCCCTCGCAAGCATCAGCCTCTTTCATTCCTTGGACGGTGACACGGGCAATTTCGCAGCCACAATCAGCCAGACGGATAATCTGCTCAGCAGTCGCTTTGACATCTCGTGTATTTGAGGTCGTCATCGATTGAATACGCACGGGGTTGTTGCCACCAACTCCCACACTTCCGACCTTAACTTCGCGGGTTTTCCATCTAATCGTCTGATAAACTTCTTCACAATATTTCATAATTAAAACCTAAATTTTACTTAGTGTGTTATAATAAGGAAAAAGGAAATATAATGTCTAGTAGTGGTCCAATTAATCCGAAAAGGTTTCCCCTTACTCCCCCTCGTTCGCGCCCTGAATCTCAAATTAGCTTTGAGGATGCAGAGCCTATCTTGAAACATTTGAGGTCTGAAACCCCTCCTCCTAAAATGTTTAGGAGGCTATCAGCTGCTTTTACAGGGCAAAACGAAAAAAAGAGCTATGCAGAGGAGTTGGCCAAGCTCTTGCCTCCTGGAACTGAAGAGATTTTACAAAAGTGCTCCCTCAAAGAGCTGCAAACCATTGAACATATCTTTAACTCTCCTTTCCGAGGAGAGTTTAACAAAATTGCTGCAGAGCCTTCAAAAATTCGAGAGATGGTTTCAGTCTACCAAGAGGCGGAGGCTATTACCCAAGATATGCACCGCCTGCTTGGAGAATCGCTAACAACTGAGCTCGCACACACTCTCTGCGCAGAGATTGCACGTGTTTACGTAAAGGTTGAAAATGGTCGAGATTTTCTTCAACACATGGCCCATTTTATCGATACGCTTGACTCAGTTCAAGAAATACGCCCAAATATATACCTAAGTATTACAGATCCAGATATTTCGCAAGTTCCCCTTGCTCAGCTAGAGGTTGTCATGAACAGTGCGATAGCTGAGCCGAGATTGCTGATACGTTTGATGCAAGACATGGTTGATCGCACAGTTCCTACCAATTCCCAAGTGCTCCACGAAGCCATTGAAGAGTATTATGATCCGACTACAATGCGGGCTAGTGAAGAGGCAAAAGAACGTGTCGACAACTCCCCCTGTTCTCTCCTGCGTGAGATTCATATCGGCCCGATCACCTTTCACGAAGATTCAGATGAAATCTTGAATTTTGATGAGCTGAAGCTTTCCACAGAGATTCTTCTTTTTGAAAAAGAGTCGTTAGAAACCTACTGCATCAAAGTTCCTCTCCCCCTTTCTGGAAAGATGAGCATCACCGAAGCACGAAAACGTTTAGACCTCCTCCACGTCCAATTAGAAAGATCTGAGGGGAGCTTTGACTTTGAGCAAGAGTATGAGGCACGAGGACTACCTCCAGAAGATATGAAGAATACAAAAAATGAACACATACGATTCGTCACAACTTCTGAATATGAACTCGCAAGGGGATGCGCCAACTTCAATACCACAGCCAACGGAAAGCCTAAAGGGATATTTGCACGGCACCACCCAGAAATGCAAGCAGTCATAGGACATAGAGACATCACCTCTGCAATTGAAGCTGCAAAAGTTGGTCACGTCTTTCGTCTCGAAAGTGGCGCCCTCTCACTTCTCCCTCCAGAAGTCGCTGAAACCTTCTTCACAGTCGGAAGCTTTAATGAAGCTGAGCTCGCTCCTCTCAAAGAAGCTATTCTCAATGAACAACCAATCGAACAACAAATCCGCATTGCTGGCGTTGGGAACTCTAATATCACCCTCACACTAGAACCAGTGACGATTTCACGACAGGATTCAGTACGCCATTTTTGCAAACTGACTGCTACACTGACAAGCACCGTTGACGGGAGAGCTGTCGAAGCCTCACACTCCACCTATTACGACACCACAAGAATTCCTCAACACACTGTTCTTAAAAATGTTGTGAACTCAGACTTACTAGAACGCGATCTTCTTAGCGCACGTAGAGAATTTTTATTAAAAGCATTTGTTTAATTATGTTATAATTAGATTATGACTAATTATAGCTTTAAAGAAACAATTAATTTGTTTGAACGAAACCTAAAAACAGAAGCACCACCAGAAGATGTGGAAGAGGGTGTTGTTGATCTCGTCCTAGACGAGGGTGAAATAACACTTTTCAAGGGAGAGCAAGAGGGAAGCTTCTGCTTCTCTTTTGATCTCGGCATGTTTTTACAATCTCCTGATACTAAACATCTTGAAGAATTGCTAACGAGCAACTTTCTTGGTGTTGATACCGGTGGTTGCACACTTGCCCTTGATGAAGAGGTATTGAAGCTCAAGGCCTCGACAACCCCTGGCACCTCACCGCAGGAGAATTGGGAGTGGCTTCACAGAGTCGTTTCTGTTGCCCATTTTTGGCATGACAAGCTTGCTAATTGGCAGGAGTTCACACCACTTGTTTCGTTCAAAACAGAGGAGAAAGAAAATGCCGCGAATTGGGGAAACACCACCTTCAAGGCCTAGCCCAGCGCCAGACGAGAGCGAGTTTGCACGCGTTGAGCCTAGTCGTGGCGGATTGCTATCACAGATACAGAGCTTTTTCAAAAGCCCTCGCGCCTTTATCAAAGGGTATTTCCGCGCACGGGCAGACAAAAAACTTGCTCAGGCGCAAAAGCGGGGCTATCTTACCGAGCTTTCTAAAAGCGCAACGCCTGCTGAAAAAGCTGCTCTTCAAAAGCTTTCACGCAACCAACTTTTCACCCTCAAACAACTCGCCCCTCACGATCAAAAAACGACCTTCGTCTGTCTGACAGAAAGTCCAAAAGTGGGTCATCTGGTTTTATCGCACATCGAACCAGCGGATGTCCCACAAGCTCTAGACAATCTCTCTAGGCTTGCAGTTGTCGATCGTCCGAAAGTAGCACTATTACCTGCTTCAATTTTTAAACAGGTTGTGATGCAGCCTAAGGTTCTGCAAGCAGGCGTTAAACTCAAAGCAGAGCAATTTGAAAGACTTGCTGCACTATCGACTAAAAATAAAAAAGCTACCGATTATCTCATTGCTAACCCAAAACTTTTAAAGAT
This sequence comes from uncultured Chlamydiaceae bacterium, assembly GCA_942490925.1. Taxonomy (GTDB): domain Bacteria; phylum Chlamydiota; class Chlamydiia; order Chlamydiales; family JAAKFR01; genus CALNYX01. The sequence goes on from CALNYX010000017.1 coordinate 590,586, forward strand.
TGCTCTCGCATCTAGTGCAAGTCAGGAGCGAGTTGTTAAAGCGACAAAATGCCTCCAAGAAGTTCAGAGACAATTAAAAGGAACTCTTTCAACTGAAAGAGCAGAGCTGTTGCTTGACTACCTGATTCGAAGCGAAGAGCCCAACCTTCTCAAACACTTTTCCATCTTTCTAAAAGAATCAAAACAACTGCTTGCTGCTCGGGATAACAAGACATTGTTTTACTCGCCTAAATCAGGAGAGGCTTCTCCTAAAGCTAAAGCTTTTGTACAAGCGTTTAACGACACGAATACAACGGACGTTGAATTTGATGATGGGTGGCGAATATTTAATGGTGTACGTAAAGAACTCTCTATACGAGCTGGATTTAATTACTCCCCTGAGGGAGTGCTTGCCCCAGTTCTCCGCACTGGAGTGGGATTTTCAAGAGATTCGACAGCTCCCAGAATCAATACTTTTGAAGATATCGGTCTACGCTTCCAAGCACTTCCCGATCGAGGAGATCACACAGCTCGCGTCTTGATAGCTGAGCCCGATGGCAATACACGTCTCTATAAATACGTCGTTCCTAAAGCTCTCCATGAGTATGGAGATGAGCTACACTATGCCATTCCCAACCCTGAGAGAATTGATGGCAGTAAGGCCCCTGACAAAATCAAAGCCCTTTTGAAAAAAGAGGTACAAAAGATCAACGAGGGGATGATGAAAACAGTCCATAGCCTCAATGAAACACCCTCTAGAGAAATTCAACCAGGTACGATCTATCACCGTGAAGATGGACGTCTCTCACTTCTACCTCACTCTTCCTTTCCTCCCTATGCTATTGCTAAGCTTGACCCTTTCAAAAAGGCTCTTCAGGGAGATAAGAAACCTGTCCATCTTCTTAATAGCAAAAAAGAAAAGATTCCTCTCAAAATCCAGACAAAAGTTGAAGGAGAATTCCTTCGAGTTGCATTTAGAGCTGGAAAAGTGACGCACCAGACTCGTATCGTGAAAGCTAAAGATGAGTCTGTCGAAGCTGCTATCAAGCGTTTTGCAAATACAGAGCTTGAAAAACATCTACTACTGACACAAGCGGAGGTGCTCGGTGTCACAGTTTAGAGACTTTCTAGATCAACTTGCAATTGCATTGCAATTCAACCAGCTTTCTCCTGATGCGCAAGGAGCCTGTTTACTTATCACTAAACAAGAATCTGTACCCCTTCTTTTTGAATTTGATGATCGGATTGTCTCGAGTTCTATTCTCCTCTCTTCCCCCATTTCACCTATCCACCCTAACTACCGCACAACGCTCTTCCAAGCTTGCCTTAAGGGAAATCAGCAAATCGAGGAGACATTTTCAAAAAAGCCAGACGAAGAGCAGATCTACCTCCATAGAAGGATCCACCCAAAGATTGAAGCGAGTGATCTAAAAGTGCTTGTCGAGCAATTCATCAATCGAGTGACAAGTTGGAAGCTCTGCTTAGAAAATTTACAGGAGTCAACACCATGTCCCTAGTACCTCCCCCTGGAGATCGACCTCGAGTTGAAAGTCCCACGCCTTCTCAAACATCTGAAAGTCCACAAGCAATGCAAGTGGAGAGTAAAGGAGGCTTTCTTACACGCCTTTTCAGCCCTATTACGCACTTCTTTCAAAAGCTTTTTGGCACCTTCCCCAAACCCACCACGGAAATCAAAGAAGCTGTGGTGTCCTTTGAAACAAAGCAAGATGTGACAAGTAAATTCCTGATCGATATTTCAAATATCAAAGAAATTCCAACTAAGCTTAGGCTATACATTTCACACCATCCTGAAGCAACCTATCAGGCATTAGAAACAGCCTCTCATTTAACGTCTGTAGGATCACATGAACATCAAACGCTCGCTGTTTACCTTCTCACTTATCCTGGCATCTTGAAAAGTACAGCTCATTTAACTCAACAAAAATCACTTACATCTCGATCAGCGGCAAGCAAGAAGCAAATCTTTACTGCTATCGAGTCGTGTAAGCAAACAATAAGGTCTCCAGCTCTTCTTAAGATACATCAACAGAATCTTGCAACTCTACAGGAGCAGCTACCATCTGTAGAAAGTCAGAAAAGAGTCCCTGATGAAACAAAGCAGGATGCAACCAGTCAATTCTTGCATGAAATTGCAGATCAAAAAATCTTAGCAAAGCACAGACGCTATATCTCAACTCATCCTGAAGAGACTTATGAAGCTCTACAAGTTGCAAGACACTTAACAGATCCAGGAACAGAAAAGCATAGTGAGCTTGTACGCAAACTCCTCTTTGGTTTTGGATTTAACAATGAAAAAATTTCTCAGTGGGTACAGGTGAACAGGGCAGATTTTTCTTCCTATACACACGACCTCCTCATGCAAACACTGTGGGAAAGCCCTCGCTTGCTGACTGATAAAATCAACTCTACCAAAGCTGAAATTCATCGACTCTCAAGTCGTGAGCATCAACGCAGAATTAAAGCGGCTCCACAAAGTATTGCCAAACTTAGAGCTGAACTTGCTTCAATTGATGCTGAGCAAGATGCAACGGCTGTTGCAACAGCTAAACATCAGCTTTTCCAAGCGATTATGGCAGAGCACCCCAATGCTCGTAACTTTTCTAATCGCCACTATACAAAACTCTCTGAGCAAGAGCACTACTTTCGAGAAGCGGGAGTTTTAATCTATGAACTAGCTACACGAGGCTTTTAGATGGTTAAAAAAGTACATTTTGAAAAACCTGCACCTCCTAGTGAACCTCCAAAACAAGATGAGTTTGTTCAAGTCGAGAGTAGCGGAGGTTGGCTAAGCAAGTTCTTCTCGCCAATCATTCGTTTTTTTAAAAAACTGGCGGGTCATTTTCAACAAAAAACCGACGCTAAAACTCCAAAAAGTAAGAGCGTTATAGACTATAAAATTCCAGAGGCTCTTCAGAGAGATCACCACCTAGATAAAAAACTCTATGCACAAGGAATGCTCGCCCCTATAAAACTAACGCAGCATCCTGCGAGCTTCCAAAACTGTAAAAAACAGGCTGCAGGATATACAGAAAAACCCCTTTTACAACATAAGCTTACGTTGTTTCTTCTCGCCTACCCAACTATTTCCCACAATTTAAAATCCGATGATAAAACCAGAGCCCGAGAACACTTAAAAAATTGCGTGACTCTCTTAAACCGCAATCCTGATCTCTTTGAACTTAGAGACTATTTCAAACCTGTGATTGAACTACTTTTTGAGGCGACCAAAGAATGAACGCCTTTGAAACCTTTCTAGGACAACTCGCTCAAGTACTTGATTTTACTGCTTTAAGGCCTGATCAACACGGCGCTTGTCTCATTGTTGTCAAAAGCAGCGATACGCCTTTATTGTTTGAACTCGATGACCATATTGCTGCCACAACCATTCTACTCTCATCGCCCATCGGCACCTATCCACAACAAAAAGCCTTAGCTGAACTCTGCTTGAAAGGAAATCTTTCTATCCAAGAAACGCTCTCCTATCGCACCGAAGATCAAAATGTCTATCTTCACAGAAGACTCAATCCACACATTCAAACTACGGAACTCAAGCAGGTTATAGATAGTTTTCTGAAGCAGTTAGAGTTATGGAAAACGCAATTGGAAACACTTCCTGCTCCCGAAAAAAGGCACCATCCCCTCCCCCCATCCTCTTTTAAGGCTTGAGTGGGAATTTTGCTCCCGATAAGATGCAAGGGATGCGCTACTATCTCATGAAGCTCTACGACTCGTTCTCTGGCGTTGGCAGGTGGGCTATTCTGTTTGTAGAAACCATCTGGGCAGCTTTTAAGCGCCCTCCCCCATGGCCCATTCTCTTAGATCAGTTCTATCAAGTCGGTGTCCTATCACTCCCTGTCGTGGCCATTACGGGCTTCTCAACAGGCCTTGTGCTTGCAGCGCAAGCTTTCTATCAGTTGGGTGACAAAGGGCTTGCCAGCGCAACAGGATTGCTTGTAGGCAAAGGAATGCTCACTGAAATCGGACCTGTACTCACGGCTTTTATGGTGACAGGCCGAGTCGGCTCTGCGATGACAGCGATCATCGGTACAATGAAAGTCACTGAGCAGATTGACGCTCTTAAATCCATGGCAGTCAATCCATTGAGATATTTAATTGCGCCGCGGATTTTCAGCTGTGTGATCATGTTGCCTGCTCTGACGATTTTTAGTGCTGTGATGGGAATTTTTGGTGGCTATCTGATTTCTGTGAATGTGTTTAATATGACGCCTGATGCCTATTTTGATCCGATGCCGATTCATGTTACGGCTTTTGATTTTTGGACTGGGATTATCAAGGCTCTTGTCTTTGGCTTTTTGATCAGTACGATTGCGTGCTATAAGGGGCTTAAAACGCGTGGTGGCGCAGCAGGTGTTGGTCGCTCAACAACAAATAGTGTGGTGATTGCCTACTCCTATATTTTGATCATCAATTTCTTACTCACAGTCGGGCTGAATTCAATTCATCTCTCGCTTGTTGAAAGGTGGGGTATTCGATGATTCGCGTGAAAGATCTCTTTAAGAGCTATGGAAAAAAGAAGGTCCTCAATGGAGCGAGCCTTGAGATTTCCGATGGCGAGACGCTTGTTATTCTGGGTCGCTCTGGAGCGGGAAAGAGTGTTTTGCTCAGACAAATTTTGGGACTTGAAAAACCTGACTCTGGTGAAATTGAAGTGCAAGGAGAGATGATTTCCAAATTGAAAGGGGCTGCTCTTTATAACGCCATTCGTGAAATGGGAATGCTCTTTCAAGCCTCTGCACTTTTCGACTCATTGACAGTCGGAGAAAACACAGCTTTTTATTTACGACAACACCGTCGACGTGAGAAACTCTCGGACGATGAGATTAAAACGCGTGTTGCAAAAGCTCTTGAGATGGTCGGGCTTGAAGGGACAGAAGAGCTACTCCCCTCTGATCTTTCAGGTGGCATGCGTAAACGAGCTGCGTTAGCGCGCTTGATTGTCTACCGACCAAAAATATTGCTCTACGATGAGCCAACAACGGGATTGGATCCCATTACAGCTATGCAAATCAACAACTTAATTGTGAAAACTCAGCAAGAACTCAATGCAACAAGCATTGTCGTTACGCATGATTTGTGTTCTGCGTTTCATATTGCCGACAAGATTGCCTTGAATCATGAGGGGAAAATCGTCTATATCACAACAAAGGAAGAATTTGTGCAGATTGACGATCCGCTCGTGCAAACCTTTTTGAAAAACTCGATACCAAGTGGACTAGTAAATGGGCGACGGGATTAAAGCATTTTGGCTGGGGGTCTTTATTATCATCACAGTAGGTGTTGCTGCGTGGCTTCTACTTTTCCTACGCCCCACTGTTGGTGATGGCGGCACTCTTTTGCGCGTCCGTTTTTCCAATATCCAAAATGTTGCCATTGGCACACGCGTGACATTTGCTGGTAAAGCTGTGGGAGAAGTGGTCAAGATTGATGAGCTCTTCGATGCGCGCTCTGAGCCGCCTGATGCTTCTGGTAACCTCTACTTCTATCAACTCGATCTGCGTGTCGATTCGAGTGTCAAAATCTACAACTATGATGAAATCATCTTCTCCACTTCTGGACTCCTCGGGGAAAAATCGATTGCCATTGTCCCACGAGCCGCTCCAGCTGGAGCACCACCTCCACATGATGTGACATCTGACATTCTCTATGCACGCTCGACAGACACGCTTGAAGAGACGTTGAGTCAATTCAGTGATGTTGCTGGCGTTTTCGAAACAACGATGACGCACATCAATGAGTTTCTAGATGCGAATATGGAAGAGTTTCATGAGACGCTCACCTCAGTCAATGCAGCTGCCGACTCGATTACGATCTTTGCCGATCAAATGACTGAGAGTGAACTTGCCTGCAAAGCCTCTGATGCTGCCGAAGCTGTTACAAAAGCAATGAACAGCGCAAGTAGTGTATTCAATGAAGTCACGCGCACTAATCTTGTTGGCAAGGTTTCGCGCACTGTGGATCAGATCACTTCTTCAGAAGGAACGCTTGGACGTCTACTTAACAGCGATTCGTTCTATCTGCAAATGACAGCTGTGATGTGTAAGCTAGAGACTGTGCTTGGTGACATTGGCAACTACGGTCTGCTCTTCCAATATGACAAGAGCTGGAAACGTAAGCGCATTGCGAAAGAGAATTGCATGCGTCAGCTCTGTACACCGCAACAAGCTGCTTGCTTTTTCAATCAAGAGATGTGCGAAGTGGTCCAAACTTTAGATAGAGTTGAAAGGCTACTTTGCCGCCTTGATTGTTGCCCCTCTCAACAAGACCCTTGCTTTTCCAACTCATTTCGAGAACTGATGGGGCGCGTTGAAAATCTACTAAGCTCCCTTAAGAGCTACAACGAAATGCTTTTCCAACAATATTGCCAAGGATGTTACTAGCCTATGGAATCGATCCCCTACTCCCATCTAGAGAAAGGAACCTTCCTCATTGCCACACCCGATGTTGAAAGTGGCATGTTTTTTCGAGGCGTTATTCTCCTATGCGAGCATAGCCCAAATGGCTCATTTGGCATTGTGATCAATAAAGACCTCGATCTCGAGCTTCCAGAAGAGATCATGTCCCTGGAGCAGATCAACAACCCTCGCGTTGGTATCCGCGCTGGAGGACCTGTCCAGACCAATCAGATGATGCTTGTCCACTCCTCACAGGAGGTCCCTGAGCAAACCATCGAGATCTGTGAAGGCGTCTACCTCGGTGGAGACCTCCAATTCCTCCAGGACAACCTCACAGGTGAAGAGGGGCCTTTAATCCGCCTCTGCTTTGGCTACGCTGGCTGGCAAGCAGGCCAGCTTGAAAGAGAATTTTTGGATGGTGGCTGGTTTCTCTGTCCTGCCAGTGCCAAGCATATTTTTGAAACCCCTCCAGAAAAGCTCTGGCAAGTCTTGTTACGGGAAATGGGTGGGAAATATGCAACTCTCTCAATGATTCCTGAAGATCTCAATTTAAATTAATCTTTACAATAGTAATTTAATTTAAACTACATTAAAATACTGCTTTGTTATCTAACTAAGTAGAGTTAATGTCTAACAGTATTGACGGAAAAAATGCTTTTCGAGAAGGCCTGGATAGGTTACTCGCGTCCTCTTCGCCTCCCCCTTTGCGCAGACGCTCTCCTTCGCCAGAGCTTCTCTCCCTTTCAGATAAAACGATTGCCCATCTCTTTTTAGATGGTGAAATCACAGATTCAGGACTAGAAGGTCACCACTCCCTAGAATTACTTGCGCTACTAGGGCAACTTGCTCCTTATCTTGAGGGTCATGTAAGTGAGGAAGCTCTTGCTGTGATCACGAGAATGAGTCAGCAAGCTTGCGTGCCACAAGATAGAGCCGCTAAGCTGCGCCACTATGTGGACGCGATTAAAAACCTTCCTGAGGGAAACTCCCTCCTGATCCCGATTGGTTGGACACGCAAAAGCAGTGCGCATGCGATGCGCCTGGATATTCAGCGTACTTCTGCTGGCTATGACCTCACATTGATTAATACGGGATCTGGAATTAGTAGATATCATGCCACAAAAATCTCCCCTACCAAAACCTATTCTTCCCCTTTTGTTCATTTCAAGAATGTGCCAATAAAGCTCTTACTTCCATCTGGTGGAAGTGCGTGGATTGACTCGCTCCTCTCATTAAAAGACCATCCACAACCCGATGACTTTCAACCCTCTGCCATCTATGAAGGCCCCTTCTATAAATTTTGGAAACACTATGTTCCTGAAGATTCCCCCTACTTTATTACGCCGCAGCGTAGTGGAACCTGTGCATGGAAAAGCCTGCTTGCTTATATGCGCTCCAAAATGCCCAAAGCTGATTATAAACGCCTCCACTTTTGGATTCGCCATGTTGCCTTATCTGAGATCGTAAAGGCGGGTCACTCAAATCCGATGATGATTCAGGCTGCTGCAAGACGCTTTGCTCAGGAAACACGCAAAAAAACGGAGGAGGGCTGGATTACGCAAGAAGAAGCAACAAGCGCTCATGCTTTGCTTGTTGCGATTAATCAGCAGTTTGTTGTTTTGCCTCCTGAAGTGCAAAAAAGGCATCAACTTTTGACTGATCTGTCTGTTCGCTGCAAGCAGCTAGAAAACGTTCAATCTGCTTTTTTTCAGTTTCCAGTAGAAATCGAAGGGCAAGCAGGTCCTGCAACCAGCCCGAGTCAAACACTCTATTACGATTTGCCTGTTGCGCAGCGCCTACTTACGCAAATTACAGAGCTCATCTCACTGGCAGAAGGGTACTGTGAAAAAACTGCTGGACATAACGCTTACGCGGTGATTGTCGCGCAATTTGTCGCCCAGATGCCACTCGATACGACCTTTTGGAGTCAGATTAGAGATAAAGAAAAAGTTGTTATGCAGATGAGAGTACTGCTTGAATCCTACTACAAACATATAGTGCGCTATCACTCCTTAGCTTCGCCTGGCGAGATGTTAACTGCGCATGCTCTCTATATCCATATGTTTGAAATTGCTAAAAGTCATCACCCCTCACTTTTTGCCAAGTTTAGCCCTTACAATCCGTGGACTAGACTCACAAGTGACCCACTTCTTCAGCTAACTGAACCTGGTCAAGAGAGGCAGCTAAATGCTATTTTTACCTATTTTAAAAACATTGGAAAAAAAATAGAGCTCTTTGCCCCTGATGCAACACTTTCTATTAAACCAGCTAATGAGCAGTGTGATAATGGTGAAATTCTATTTTACAGAGAATGCTTTCGCGTGTGGCCTGATTGGAAAATGATCCTTCTAGATCGGAATCTGCTACAAATGCGGGAAAGAAAATTCCATTTGGATCCGAACTTAGATGAGAACGTTATAGCAACGACGCTAGCGGCTTATGCGCAAAGAAGCGTCTATATAAATACAAACAGATGGCTTTATGATTTAATCTTAGGCGGATTTTACATGGGAGCAGTTTTTGATCTCAAGTGTGACCCCCATGTCGATAAAACCAATCCAATTATTCGTACCCATAAGATAAAGGGAAACGGTATTGATTTAACCTTAACGCCTAGCAGCAAAGGAGCCGTATATGGCTACCTCACACAGCTTTGGCCCTCGCCTCCAGTTGAGAAAGTATCTGACCCTAGGTTGACTAAACCCTCACCCTTTCTTCCCCTTAGCAAAGATAGTACTTTAAACCGCGCATATATACCTGAAGCGGTGAAGGAAGCGAATTGTCTGGTGCGCCACTTCCCTAAAGGTGCAGTTGACCAAACAAAGCTGCTGATGCGGCAGTGCGCACTAAGTGGTGTGGTACGCGAGCAACAGCCTCTACAATTGCTCTCACAGTTGCACGCCAATCCTAGCCTGTTTGAGGACCGCTTCCACCAAACCATTTTCTGGTTAGAGTTTTTCAAGACGTCCAATTACCCGGAAGAGACCTACGCCAGACATGACTTAGAAGTGATTATCACCAAGAATCCCCGTCTAGTTGGGCAGATGGCAGAGTTTGTCCAAAACGGTTTACGTCACTACATAGATTTGCAACCGACAGGTAAGCCTAAAGTAGGGGCAGCTCTTTTTTATATCCGCCTTGCTACAGAATTTGCTTGCTACTGCCCTAATGAAATTTTTGCGCAAGAAGCTTTCCAAACCCTGCATGAGGAAATCCTCTCAGGGTTCGATTACCTTCATACCTATGCATCCAAAAGTGATGAATTTGCGCTGATTCACCTCCACCGCCTTCACTTTGAGCTCATGCGAGTGGGAAAAATACCAGAAAAGGGTGATAAAACAGAGTTAGTTGTTAGCTGGTTTGGCATGCAATCCTTTCAGATTGCAGCAACAGAGCGCCTTCACTTTTTAGAAAAGTCTGTCCATATTCGAATGCATCCGCTTCTGAAAGCATGGGAAAAAGATGAGACGTTTGATTGGAGTGAAATTGCCACAACAGTCTGCCACCGTCTAGGTCTCTCTAGACGGATTCAGGCAGACGCAAGGTGGACAAAACAAAAAGCTCACCTTCATCTTATGTATGGAGTGTGGACACTGAATATCCTAACAGGACAACTACTCGAAGATTGTCGACCTCTCCAGCGTGGCGTTCCGAATGTGAATTTTGAAACTCCACCCTACTCCACTCTCTTTGGAACGGAGCGCTTCTCATTTTTCTGGGCAGGAGAGCAGACCTACCTGTTTGATCATCCTAGCTACGGGCAGATGCGTCTAATCAACCCCGAAAACCCCTCTATTCAAATCTATATTGGAGATATCTGGTATCAGTACATCCCACATAAAGAGGTGAATCAAACGTGCGCAAAGATCTTGCCTAAAACGCTAATTGGAGGCTTCTTTCACTGGCTCTCTCTAGATAAGAGCACATTTATGATCACCTCCCAACAAGCATGGGATCAACCTGTCGTTGTTGTAGATCAAGCAAAAAAGCAGCTCGTAGCTGGCTCACAACAGGTCACAAAACTCCCTTCTACAGTTTCTGAATTCAAAAAACTTGAAGATCGTAATCATATTGAGGTCTATTCGAATAGTGAGACGGGAAAACTTGAAAAAATTGCCCTCCCAAAATGCCACTCATTGACGGGACAACCGCTCACATTTTACAACCGACCTGAAGGCATTTGCTGGGGTGGAGATACCCGTTTTGTTCTCGAAAAAGTGGGAACTGCCAACCTTCTTCCTGTTGATGAGTATCTGACTCTCACGAACCAACAAAATCAAAAGCGGATGCTAATCGTGACTGCGGCTAAACTTTACTCTACGAGATCAAAAGCCTTTGCAGTCAAAACAGCCCTTGATCTCACAAGAGAGGAATCCAAGGTTGCTAGTGAAGCTCCCCCCGTCCGTCACTATTTAGAGTTTGAGCTGCAAGAAGATAGGATCATTGCCCAAAATAGCGAGGGACTGCTCTATCTCGCCTACATGCGTCTTCAGGAACGGAAATTCGATGCTGTTCTAGCACTTCTTGATCAAGTCTCACGTATCGATCCCCTCTCAGAGGTCAGCGCAGAGATTATGAGTCACCTACTCACCTATCCATCAACTAGTAAGCATGACGCCCCTACTCCAACTGCCTTAATACTCAAAGCACTCGTTATCTACTTTGCAGATCAAAAGCAAAGAGAGCTTGATTTCCTCCATTCAACAAGCGAATTGCTTCCGGACATTTTGGGACTCTACAACAAATATGTAGATCAGTTACGCCAAATACCTGAAACCTTCCGTCTGACACACGAAGAAGAGGGGTTGCTACTCAATCTCTTTTTGAAACTCTCTCCAGATGCACCAAGGTATCTAGCACGGGCTAAGCACCTAGGACTATCGGATCAAGAGACTTCAGTCACTGCAGCCAAAATCACGTTACCCTCCATTCCAAAGCGTAATAATTTAAAAGGATGCATCTATTTTCATATCCAGTCGACTAAGGAACACCTTGAACTGGCCAAAGCCATCGCTTCAATTGAAGAGTTAGCAGCTCTTGATGACCCAAATTTTTGGGACTATTGGAGATTTGCTAGTCGAGGAACTGATGAGGAAAAAGCATGGGTTGTTGCTCGCATGTACATGAGACTCGGCTATCTCGAAGAGTCAACTTCTGACCCTGTTTTTTCAAAGGCTCAAGCCCACCTCTTACTCTATGCCGCAAACTCACCAAATCTTCAGGCGGGAGATCCATTTCCCACTATTCGCAACCCTGAATTACATATAGCGGACATCAAGGACTGGTACTCTCAGCACCTTTATTTCTACCAAATGCATGCCACCGCTCTCCCTCATATGCCACTATCTTATGATAGACCCATAGAACTCGCTACTCCCCCAGAGGCTGAGCTGAAAGCGCCCCTCTCTGCTGACTTGACAATGTCAGCTATCGACTCAGATCCTTTCTTTTCTAATCTCGTTAGCGACTATTTTGTCCAGGCCTCACCTGAGCGCCCAACTTCTGCCCCATTTCCAGAAGCAATCCCCTCTTCTTCCTATCCCGATGAGTATGCCCCTTCAGTTGCGCGTGAACTCAGAGCTGTTGTTGCTGATTACGGGAAGGGAGCAGAGTTAATTGGCAAGACGACCTACTTTACAGCAACGCAAATTGATGAGGTGATCCAGCATTTGAAAGGGAAGAAGCGCGTGCTTGAATTCAATAGTGGAGAGAGAGCTCAGGAGATCCTAAATGATGCAAATAGACTCCCGACTGATCCAGAGCGTCGTCTGCACCGTGAACTTGATCTTCAAGAAAAGAGAGTCCAATCTTTGACGCTTTCTGATTTAGAAGCGCTTTTTCTCAAAAGAAGTCGTCAAGCTTTCTTAGATGCAAATCCTGCTATGGATGTCGATGATATCTTCGCAAGGATGGGGCAGTGGGAGATCGACCAAATCGATCTGCTGCGAGCACAACAGGCACTGGAGTGGGCTGAGAAGGTAAAAGCATGCCAAGACCCAACTCTGATAAAGCTCTACTGCAATAAGCTGGTGGCTATTTTGAAGGTTGATTTGAGCACATTTAGTGATGATGAGAGAACAAACTACCTCGTTTTTAGTCGCGCTAGCGGGAAACATCCACGCGTCGATCAACGAGAAAATGTTGCAAAGCTCACGCCGATTGCTTCGCAAGCCTGCATTTTGACGATGATTATGGGCGCTGGTAAAACAGCTGTTGTTGCGCCCCTGTGGGCAAAGCGAGCTGCTGATGCGGGTAAACTCCCTGTCTTTTTCGTTGATAGCTCGCAATATGGCACTGTGGCACACGCCTTGCAACATTCTCAACAGACCTGTTTTGGGCAAAAGGCGTTTACCATCCAATACACACGTCAGGAATTGAGCGCTGAGCGGCTAGCATATATTTTAGATGAGCTCAAGGAAGCAATTACGCAGAAAAAGTTGTTGATCATGTCACCTGAAATGCTTCAACTGTTTGATCTCGAGCGCTTCATGACTTTTACTAACCCCTCAGATGAGAATGCTGAAAAACGGCTGAAGCTCCTAACCGCTATTTTGAAGATTTTCAAAACTGATGCTGTCGGGCTTGGCGATGAGATCGACATTCTACTACGGAGTGATAAAGAGGTCACGCTGCCCGTTGGTCAGATCCAACGGATCGATCCTGCTCAGGCTACGCTTGCAAAATTCCTATTCGAAGCTCTCTGCTCATCAGATTTACAAGTCAAAGGCATGTCGATGCGTGAGTTTGTGAGACTTGAGCAAAAAGAGCAGACTTACCTGAGTGAGGAAGATTGGAAAGCGATCAGGCCCATTATTGCACAGCACTTGGCTAAGACAACTCCCCTCCTCAAGTTAATGCAAGAGCACGCGTTGCACGAAGCATTTGCGCGTTTTGTTTCGGGAGAGGATATTGAGCCGGAAAACCAGTTTTGGCGCTATGTCAAGCAATTACATCAAGCAGAAGACCTTGCCGAGAAAATGGCTGCAGAGTTGATCTGTTTGACAAAACACTTATTGCAGGACGTTCTTCCCGGAGCCTTTCGGCAGATGGGTGGGCGGAACTTTGGACGGTGGAGGGCACAAGCTGGGCAGGCCAACACACCTGGTATGGTCATTCCCTATCTTGCTGCAGACACTCCTGGTAAAACCCAGTTTGCCTACCATTACGAAGCACTTGTCAAGCATATGATGATGGCTGCGCAAGTCGGCCTTGAAGAGAGCCAGGTCTTATTTGTTGCTGAGCGATTTGAAGAGATGGCGCATACCCAAATGCAGATCACAAATGAGAAGTTCAATGAGACGGATGAAGCAAAGACCTTCGAAGACTTAACAGGCGTCAGCCTTGTCTATATCCGAGATCCTAGAAAACTCAAGCAAGCTACAGCTCATGTGAATAAGGATCTTGTCAAACGCTTCATGTTTGAAGCGGAGACTGCCAACATTTACGCCACTTTCTATGCGGCTCGTTTGACGAGTACGGCGCAGAGTTTTGCTGAGCTTATCGGAAGTTTTTCAGGCATGACAGGGACGCCATGGAATGCAAGTGGTTATGCTCCGGATCTCGCTGATAACGTCTTTCCAGATGATGGAACTCAAGGACGCATTCTCCACCGTATTCTAGAGAGAAAAACCCAGACGACTGTCACCACACTAGACCCAACAAAGATCGATACAGAACTCGAACAGTTTTACCATGATAAGCGATTTGCAGACGGCATCTTTGATGCTGGCGCCCTCTTTAGTAAAAGTGGCATGACAAACCGTGAAATTGCCACACACATTGTGAACTTCTTGAAGCAAAAACAGGGGCAACAACGCGCTGTCTTATTCTTTGACAAACCTGACGGAGGCGCGCAGGCCAATCAATTCACAGCGCTCATTCTCAACGAGGGAAATCTTGAGTATAAGCCGCTTGAGAGTACAACAACCGACGAGCTTCGTAAGATTGGGCTCAATGGACCTGATGACTACGTCGTCTTCCTTCCTGAAAGACAAACTACAGGAACAGATATTCCTTTCTCCCTGTGTGCAAGAGCTTACATGACCTTTGATGAGACAATGACTTTAAGAACCCTTCTCCAAACCGTCATGCGCCTGCGAGATTTCGTCAATCGTCAACAGATCCACTTTATCCTCTCCGAAGCTTTGCGAAGTAAAATTCCAGAGGGTACGGATCCCGTTGACTTCATCCTTCAAGTAGCGCTAGTCAACGAAGCGCGCAGTAAAGCAGACTCTCAACTTCGCGCTTACAAGCAGATGATTGATGAAGTATTCAAAAAGCATTGTCGTAAGCTCATGGAATCCTCTGATGCCCGCGACCTTGTTGTAAATGGATTTGGCTCTTTAGTCTTCCCTAGCAATGAGACCCACTTATATGGAGAAAACTTCGGAAACGAGATAAAAGTTGACACCGTTAAGAGCCTTCGAACCTATGCGCAAGTGATGCAAAAACGTCTCACTCGATCCCTAGAGAGTCATGGACTCTCATATAGCAGCCTTGATCCACTGCAAGATGAATTAGCTGCGATTTGTGAGCGAGCTGAGCAGCATCAGGAAGGATTTGTGCAACGAGTTCGTCAGATTCAAGATGGGCATGCCGGTTTAGAGGCAGAGATGTTGATCGAAAGACAAGGCGAAATGCACCAGGAGCAAGAGCAGCAGCAAGAGCAACAAGTTGAGCTTGAGCAGAAAACCGCAGTCGCTGACTCCAATTTGAGACGGGCTTTCATAGCTGAAGTGCCTTGGTATAATGACCCTAGATATTTTGAACCTGTTATAGAGGGAATCAGGACAAAGGATATTCAGAGACTTCAAACAACGATTAGAGCAGTTAAAGAGGACAACTACCCAGAATTTGCGGAAATTTTCTCTCGCAACCTCAATGCGACAAACAACTTTATTAGGGTAGTCGCAGCGGATCTACAGATCTTCTCGCCTCTTTATCGCGCACCAACACAGATTATGGCTGTACAGCGCAAAGAGGAATTTGCCTTTTATCTCCTTTCTCTCCAAGAGTCTGACGCAATTGCGGAAAAGCTCCGACAGGCCTACGCAGATAACAAGTTTACCAATGTCTGGTTGATCACACCACGCGCTCAGCTCATCGCCCCAAATCCTCACGATCTGCCGCTTGATAATCCCTCATTACGTAAGGGTCTTGTCGAATTAAATATTCTTGCAGGGTGGATCAGTCCACTTCAAGACCTTGGACTGATGGCTGAAACAGAGATGTGGCTGCAAGATGCGAATCGCCCACTAAAAGAGGCATTCATCAAAAGACGCTTTACTCTCCCTCACGAAAGAAATCGCTTAGAAAAAAGTGGAATTCTATCTGGAACGAGCGCTCAATCTGTCTCGATGACTTCGGTGGCACGCACAGAAGCCATGCTAGCTCAAAGGATTGTCCCAGATGAGATTCAATCTCTTACAGGCAGAGCTCAGATTTTCCGCCTCACAGCGCGCCAAGTTGTCCACGTCCTACCAACGCAAGTTGCTCATATCAACACCCGATTTATCAGGTACCTTAGAGGAGCTGATCAGATCAGAGCTGTCGCACCTGAAAATGTTAATGACCTTGCTGACAACCAGTTTGAGTTCATCACAGCTCAGCAAGCTTTCCACCTGACAAAAGTGACCGCTATTCGGAAGTTGCCTCAAACAACGCTTCAAGCCATTGAGAGCAAGCCTTCATTCATCAAATCCCTGACAGATGAGCAGGTTGGCTGGATTCAAAGTGGCGACTGGGTTGCAGATGTTAACCCCGAGCAACATAAGCTCCTCTCTGATGAGATGAAAGAGCATCTTCCAGTAGATGTGTTACAAAACTTTCCCATCGACAAGCTGCCTGACGGAGCCGTAGCAAAGGTTCCTGATCGCCTCCGTGATTTTACACCAGCACGTTATCAAGCAGTACGCGACCCAAGATTGATAGTACACGTTCAGGAGGTTAACCTGCTATCAACTCAATGTATGCCGCATCTTATCGAAGCTCAAGTCCAACGCCTCCAAAAGCCTGAGCTAATTTCAGCACTTACAGATCCGCAACTTCTACACCTCTCAAGTAGCGATCTCATACCAGCTGGGCGCCTTCAACGAGTCAGCAATGACGCAACGCTTGTTGCCCTCTTCAATAAACAAACAGCGATAGTTAAAAGGCTGCTTCCAGCTCAACTCTACACACTCTATAAAAAAGGGTGCAATGTAGCAGAGAACATCAGACAGAGTCCTGATACAGCGTGGATCACCATTATCGACCAGAATGAGTATGAAGCGCTCCTAAGCCCTGAGCTTATCCCTCACCTGGGAGTTGACCAACTTGTCCACCTTCGAGATAAGTTTAGACACATCACATGCAACCAACTCAAAGCTTGCCTACAACGCTCATTGAGTTTCGACGGCAAACCCGTTGATCGAGTTACGATTACCGAAAAAGACTTAGAAGGTTGGACACTAGTGGAGTGTCAAAAACTCTTTGCTATTCGCCCAGATGCAGTTGCATATCTACGCAATCCTGATTTCATTCCTGATCTATCACCTGCGCAGAAACAACTGCTTCATGCTGATTGTGTCAAAAAGGCTACAACGCGTGAGCAGTTCCAAGCACTGCTCCCGATACATATTCCTCATGTGAGTGGCAATGTAGCTCACTTCCTAACAGAGGACTTGAGAAAAACATTAACTCCCGCACAAATTGGCTCAGCCACAGAAGCTGCGCCCATCAGATCTTTTTCAAACGATCAACTTGAGCATATTAATCCTGAGATGGCAGTCCACCTTACAGCAGAGCAATGGCAACACCTACCCCCTTCAGTCATTAACAAGATGCGTACACCCCCACCCCTTGCTCACCTCAGTGATCAGCAGCTCGAACATGTGCATGTTGACGCCTTCGAACAGCTCAGCACACCGCAGCTCAACAAATTAAAACCAGAGGCTCTCAAACAGATTACAGCAAAAGCTGTAATTCAACGCCTGAGCTCAGCAAATGTAGCGCATATTAACCCTGAGATGGCCATTCACCTCACAGACTCCCAGCTCCCAGCTGTTCCGATGGAAGCAATTCAATATCTCAGTGAGACACAATTCGACAAGTTGGACCTAGCGATCATTCAGCGTATCACAGACCCAACGCAAATCCAGCGCATCAAGCCCAACAAAATTCCCCAAATCGACGATCAACACCTTCTCCAACTCCTACATAATGATCAGCTTCGTCATATTAACGTGAATCAGGCCCATAAACTTACAAAAGAGCAACGTCTCAGTTTGTCAACCGACCAAGTAGTCAAAATTGATGAGCCAGCTGCACTCCAATCACTCGAAGCACCCTTAATCCGCCATGTGAATGTCAACCAAGTTGCCAAACTGAAAGCAGCCCAGAGAGCCCAGCTCACCCCTGATCAGATCTCCGAGATTCGTGAGCAAGCAACACTTCAGCTGTTAGAGCCTGTGCAGGTCCAACATGTGCATCCAAACTTTGTTAACCGCCTAACGCAATCCCAACGCGATCACCTGGTAGAGACACAAATTAGAGCTATTGAAAACCGTGATGCACTTGTTGTCCTTTCTCCTGCTCAAGTCAGACATGTCCATCCTAACCTATCCCCGGCGCTCCGTCGTAACCAAGCCCAGCACCTCACAGCTGCCCAAATTGGCGACATGGATGATCAAGATGCGCTCCGACAACTCGGAGCAGATCAAATCCGCCACGTTGCCGTTAACCAGCTAGACAAGCTTGCAGATCCTCAACTTCAACACCTCGTACAAAACCAGGTCGCGCAGATCCAAGACCAAGCTCTGCTACGAAGATTACCAAATGGCCTGATCCAGCATGTTGCCGTTGACCAGCTACACAAACTCACGGATCCTCAACTTCAACACCTCGTACAAAACCAGGTCGCACAGATCCAAGACCAGGCCCTCCTACAAAGATTGCCGGATGGCCTGATCCAGCATGTCAATGTCAACCAAGTACATAAACTCACAGTTCCTCAACTTCAACACCTCGTACAAAACCAGGTCGCACAGATCCAAGACCAGGCCCTCCTACAAAGATTGCCGGATGGCCTGATCCAGCATGTCAATGTCAACCAAGTACATAAACTCACAGTTCCTCAACTTCAACACCTCGTACAAAACCAGGTCGCACAGATCCAAGACCAGGCCCTCCTACAAAGATTGTCGGATGGCCTGATCCAGCATGTCAATGTCAACCAAGTACATAAACTCACAGTTCCTCAACTTCAACACCTCGTACAAAACCAGGTCGCACAGATCCAAGACCAGGCCCTCCTACAAAGATTGTCGGATGGCCTGATCCAGCATGTCAATGTCAACCAAGTACATAAACTCACAGATCCTCAACTTCAACACCTCGTACAAAACCAGGTCGTGCAGATCCAAGGCCAAGCTCTGCTACAAAGATTGCCGGATGCACGGGTCATAGATGTTCACTTGAGCCAAATTGGCAAACTCACAGTAGCACAACAACAACTCTTGCCTGAGAATGTGGTTGCTCAGATCGATGATGGTGCGACAGTACACGCTCTACCAGATCGTCTGCTAACAAAGACAACACCTGATCAACTCAAGCTGATGACCCCTGGGCAACAGCAGAAAATCAAATTCCTTGGAGCTCACCTCCAGTCAAAAGCGTTGAAAGTCACATTTATCGCTGTTGGTTCTCTTGGTAGCGTGGCGCTCATCTTTGGACTAATCTCGCTTCTAGTTCCAACCCCAATCACACACATCATCACCCTCCAAGTTGGGCAGACTGCCTTGATTGCAATCACGGCATCTGGTGGAGGCTTGATTATCATCTGTAGTGGCCTAGCCCTCGAGCGCCTACGCCGCAGAAAAGCCCTTGAATCCTAGCCTCCCAATCATCTTTTTATGTCACTTTACCACTTTTTTGTGTCATTTTTACGGCTTTTTGTGTCATAATAGGGGTATAATGACATAAAAAGGGTGAATCGTGCCAAAAAAAAATGATCCAGAGGAACTTAAGGAAATTATCAAGAGTGTAGCCTCATTTCCGGAAGGCGCCAATACAAAGGACATATTTAAAGCCTTAAAATTGCCTTTGAATTTCAGAAGCTTGCAACGGCGTCTAGCCCAGCTTGTTCAAGACGGCATCCTTACACCAACTGGTGGTGGTCCAACACGTAAATACCATCTAGTACCGTCAGATCAAACAGCTGCAACTAATCTCATTCCTCTATCCCCTACTGCTCTTTCTATTCAGGGAAAAGTCACAAAACCCATCCAATCAAAATCATATACTAATTATAAAAGAGAATTCCTTGATTCCTACAAACCCAATAAAACCTATTATTTATCCCAAGCTGTCCGCAGCCGCCTTTATGATTTAGGTAGAACAGACGGAGAGCGTCCTGCAGGTACATATGCTAGACAAATTTACAATCGTCTTCTAATCGATTTATCATGGAATTCAAGTCGACTCGAAGGCAATACCTATTCTCTTTTAGAAACAGAACGTTTGCTTAATCTAAGCGAAACTGCAGAGGGCAAAAACCTGCAGGATGCACAGATGATTTTGAATCATAAAGTTGCAATCGAATTTCTGATTGAATCTGCTAATGAAATTCGCTTGAACCGCTATACTATTCTTAATTTACATGCTTTGTTATCAAATAATTTACTTGGAAATCCTAAATCTTGTGGCTCTCTACGCAATCTCCCAGTCAAGATTGGTAACTCAACTTATTTACCAACAGCTATCATTCCGCTTATTCAAGAGTGCTTTGATCTGATCATACAAAAAGCTGAGCAAATTAAAGATCCGATTGAACAAGCTTTTTTTCTCATTGTTCAGCTCCCCTATTTACAACCCTTTGAAGATGTCAACAAACGTGTGTCTAGACTATCAGCAAATATCCCATTGATTATTCATAATCTTATTCCATTATCATTTATCGATGTGCCACAAGATGTATACGTCAACGGATTACTTGGAATTTATGAACACAATCGCATTGAATTATTGCGAGATCTTTTTATCTGGGCTTATGAGCGTTCATGCGCTTTTTATTCTACAGCTCGCAAGACACTAGGTGAACCAGACCCCTTTCGGATGGTCTATCACAATTCAATATATGAGATCGTTTCTGAGGTTGTTTTGCATAAATTAAATAAGACCCAAGCCACACCCAAAATTCGTAAAAAAGCCGATCTAGATATCCCAAGTAAAGATCAGGCGCGCTTTATTGAAGTTGTGAAAGTGGAACTCAATAGCCTACATGAAGGTAACATCGCACGGTATCGACTCCGTCCCTCTGAATTTGCTGTATGGCAGCAAATTTGGACATAAAAAAACCCTTTTGGCAGAGCCAAAAGGGCAATCTCCAAGGTAAAGGAGGAGGGGGAAGTCCATGTACTTAACGCTTGGAGAATTGAAAACTTTTACGTGCTTTCTTACGGCCGTATTTCTTACGCTCTTTCTTACGTGGGTCACGAGTTAAATACCCTTCCGCCTTAAAATCATGCTTACGATCTTCGTCCTCTTTGAGAAGCGCGCGAGCAACTCCTAGACGAGTCGCGATCACTTGGCCCTCAATCCCGCCACCATTGACACGAACGATCATATCATATTTGCCTTCCGCTTCTATCATGGTAAGCGGATCAAGAACTGTCTTACGCTGCAATTTAAGAGGAAAGTACTCTTCAAAACTGCGACCGTTTACGTCTACTTTGCCTGAACCTGGACGGAGGCGAACACTTGAAACGGCGCGCTTACGGCGTCCTGTTGCGACAACTTCTTCGATTTCTGATTTCTTCATATCTTATACTTCAACTTTGATTGGATTTTGTGCTTTGAAAGAGTGCTCTTCACCTTTGAAAATTCTAAGGTTACGCAACTGCTGTTTTCCCAGACGCGATTTTGGCATCATACCCTTCACGGCACGTTCAATAATATATTCTGGCTTGCGCTCTTGCATATTGCGGTAAGGAATCTCACGCAATCCGCCGATGTGTCCAGTGTAGTAGCGGTAGACCTTTTGAGCCTCTTTCGCGCCACTCACTTCAATTTTGTCAGCATTGATGATGACCACGCCATCACCCATATCGACGTAAGGGGTAAACCCTGGCTTGTGCTTCCCACGTAAAACCTTGGTGATCTCTGAAGCAAAGCGACCTAAAGTCTTCCCCTTTGCGTCAAAAACAAACCATTGTTTTTGAACATCTTCTTTACGTGTGAGCGTTGTATATGTGTCTTTCTTTCTTTTCATTCTAACTTCCCGTTTAGAGAGGATATCATAGTTTGGTACTCTTTTTTTGCCAACTAAAAGAATTATTTTAATGCAGTCCAGGCTTCATAATATAGATAGCAACCAACACTCCTATAAGGAAAAGGACTATCAGGCAGTGAAGCATTTTATGCCAGCTGGCAAGCTTTCCTTTTAATAGCGCTCTGGCAAAGACCAGGTCACTGATAATAAGAAAAGCTGCAAACATGAGCTTCATGTGAAGCCAAGGGGCTTTCCAGTTCAAATCTGTTTTTGTCACAAGTAAAATCACTCCAAGGCCGACAGCTAAGCACATAGCAGGCAAATCAATGGAAAGATAGGTCTTTCTCAGTAGTCTAGAAAGCTCTTTGCTCAACTCTTTTTGATGGGCAAATAACCCAGAGAGCGTCACAAGACTTCCAATCCAGAGAAACACGAAGAAGACATGGAAAAATTTCAGTAGCACCATAAGACTAGATACGATACGCTTGTGCTCATTTTATTTACAAGGATTTGTCAATGAAAAGTTTTTATATGCGTACCTACGGCTGTCAAATGAATGAGTTAGACACTGAGGTGATGGCTGGCATTTTGACTGAGCGTGGCCTTGTACAGACCGATGACGAGGGTGTAGCCGATCTCTTGATCTTTAATACCTGTTCGATTCGGGATCTTGCTGAGCGCAAAGTAATGGGAAAACTTGGGCAACTGGGGCGTAAGAAAAAGCGTGAACGGATCATTGGAGTAACGGGCTGTATGGCAAATGCCAAAAAAGAGACGCTTTTTCGTAAACTGCCTCATATTGACTTTGTTCTTGGGACAAATAACATCCATGATTTGAATAGCGTGCTTGACGAGGTATTGACAACCAAGCTGCAGACTGTGCGTACAGATGATGCCTTTAGCCAAGAGCTTGATTATGGAATTGCAAAGCGGGATGACAAATACAAGGCTCATGTCTCGATTATCCGCGGCTGTGACAAGTACTGCACCTATTGCGTCGTCCCCTACACTCGTGGAAAAGAAGTTTCACGCGAACCTCACCTCATTGTTGAAGAGTGCCAAAAACTCGTCGACCAAGGCTACAAGGAAATCACCCTTCTGGGGCAAAATGTCAACAGTTATGGCAAAGACCAACCTGAGTGGAACTGCCTCTTTCACGACCTGCTCTATCAGCTCGATAAGATCAAGGGACTCAGCCGTGTCCGCTTCCTCACTTCACACCCCGTAGACATTACACGCGAGCTCATGGAAGCGATTCGAGATTTTGACTCTCTTTGCGAACATGTGCACTTTCCGCTTCAAGCCGGCTCAAGTCGCATCCTACGCAAAATGCACCGAATCTACACGAAAGAAGAGTACATGGAGAAAGTCGCTCTACTCAGAGAGCTCGTTCCAAATGTGGCGCTTGGCACAGATATGATTGTTGGCTTTCCAACTGAGACTGAAGCGGAGTTTGAAGAGACCATGGAGGCGATGCGTCAGGTGCGCTACTCAAATGCTTTTCTCTATACATATAGCCCTCGCAATGGAACACCTGCCAAGCGTTGGAAAGATGATATTCCTCTAGAGGTCAAAGAAGAGCGGCATCAACGTCTACTCTCCCTCCACAACGAAATTGCCTCTGAGCTGATGTGTGAAAAAATTGGCGAGAGTGTTGAAGTACTCGTTGAAAAGCGCAGCAAAGATAAACGCTATCTCAAAGGATTGACACGTTGCTGGCGCAAGGTGATCTTTGAGGGCGATGATGCTCTCATTGGTACGTTGCAACCCGTCAAACTACATAGTTACACTCACAACACCTTTTTAGGTACTCAAGGAGACAATCGATGACAGTTCCCTCGTCAGCCAGCTCAACCAGGCGTATTCCTCCACCAAAGCTTCCAAAACCTACCCCTTATTCTAAGAGAAGCCCAAAAGCTCTTGGAGGTCCCCCGCAATTTACCTTTGAGCAGAGACAAGTTGCGGCCTGGTTGGGGGAAGAAGATGTGAGTAAACTCATTGGACAGCGTAACCTACGCGTAGCACCAGACTCTGTTTCGAACGTCTGCCAGTACATTAACTGTTTAACCAAGCTTGTTGTCCTGTCAATCAGCCATCAACCTAACCTTAAGGGAGTTACCTCTACAGTAGGCGCACTTAAAAACCTCCAAATATTGACTCTTGTGCATAATGCGCTTTCAACTCTGCCAGACGCAGTTGTTCAAATAGAAGGCCTTGTTAAGCTCCATTTACACAATAACCGGTTTGTTAAATTACCTCCAATGGGTCGCCTGGTAAACCTCCAAGAGCTCTCCTTATCAGAAAATCCCCTCGAAGAGCTCCACCCTTCAATTTGTGAGCTCTCTCACCTCACAACCCTCACGCTGCGCCAAACTCAGTTGATTCAGCTTCCTGCAGATTTCGGAAGACTCACTCGGCTAACAACCCTCAATCTTAGTGAATCAAGGCTTGAAGCATTGCCTCCCTCGATTGGCGAACTAAAAAGTTTGACCTACCTCAGGATGGACCACTGCAAACTCACAGAACTTCCTGATACATTTGGGCAGCTTAGTGCCCTAGTTGAAGTGAACCTGAGCTTCAACAAACTGCCAAGCCTCCCTGGACTTGAAGGTTTAAGCAGCCTGACTATTTTTGATTTAAGAGGCAATCAATTGACTCGAATCCCCAGATCGATCTCTTCTGTGACTGCGCTTCAACACCTTTTACTCAACGGCAATCGGCTGACAAGACTCCCTGCATCGATTCGAGAACTCACTCAAATCAAACTGATCGCTTTGCGCGACAACCCACTCACACCTAGCTCTCTGGGAGTATTGCAAGATGCGTTTAGCGGAAGAGAGGTCACCCTCAACCATAATGTAGAGAGCACATCATGAAAGGAAAAGGAATTCTTGTTTTTTTAGGGGCACTACTTCTTGTTTTTACTGTTCAGTTCTTTTCGGCTTACTTTACTCAAAGTTCGATTGCAACATGGTACCAGACACTCAATCAACCAAGCTGGTCACCTCCAGATTGGATCTTTGCCCCAGTTTGGACCCTCCTCTATTTGATGATTGCTTTTGCTGTTTTTTTCGTATGGAAAAAGGGTGGCTCTTTTGCAGCCTACTTCTTCTGGGGACTACAGCTCTTTTTCAATTTTCTCTGGTCGTTTCTTTTTTTCAAGTTACAGAGCCCTCTGCTCGGTCTCATTGATATTGTATTGCTCTGGGTCTCTCTTGGCATCACAACCATCCTATTTTTCCGCCATTCGGTTTTAGCAGGCTTGCTTTTTGTTCCTTATTGGATCTGGCTGAGCTATGCTGTGGCACTAAACTTCATGCTTTGGAAGCTAAACTAGCTTATGAATGTATTTTTCAATGTCAGAGTGACCAACGCACAAAGTTGTTGCCAAGGGCTAGGAGATCTCTGCTTTGCACCAGTGCGCTACCTTTTTCATGGGAAAAGTGTCCGATTGGTCACTAAATCGAAATTTACAACATATTACATGAAACAATATCAATTTACAGACCTGCAAAGAGGAATTGCGTAAAGAGCATCGTTTGCAAAGAGAACCTGCCTTGGTGTTATCGGTGCAATTGTCGCTTTGATTCCAGGTCTACTTCTCGGAACTTTTTTCAAAGTAATGGGGCTTCTTCTCAATGAGATCGTTTCTGTTCAGTTAAAAGAGTGCCAGCAACTCTTGTCTGATCAACCAAGCGACTTTCCCTCTTTTAAAGATTTAACGCAACAATGGAAGAGTGACCCGTCTAGCAGATCAGGTGGCGTGAAAGCGACTATTGCTGTGCGGATTGATATGAATACGGCTGCAACAGCCATTGTGGAATTTTACTATAATGAGCTTAACCAAGCATCTCTTGAAAATCTTGCTCTGTCAAAATAGTGGTTCCAAGCTTTTTGGCTTTCTCATACTTGGATCCTGGATCCCTGCCAACAAGTAGATAGTCTGTCGACTTGCTCACAGAGCTCGTGACCTTGCCTCCCCGCTCCTTGATCAGTTTGGCTGCGCCATCACGCGTATACTCTTCAAGTGCTCCAGTAAGCACAAAGGTCTTGCCGGCAAAAAGATGTCCGGTGTAGAGCTTGACTTTTACCACCTTGGGTGTCACGCCAAGCTCTAGAAGCTGCGCAATCTCTTCAAGATGCTCCTCATCTGCAAAGAAGGTGAGAACAGACTCTGCAACCTTCGGTCCAATCCCCTCAATATTGAGTAGTTCTTCTTCGGTCAATAAGGCCACTTTCTCCAAGCTTCCAGCCTGGTTGGCAAGGAGCTCTGCTGTTTCAGCACCAACATAGGGAATGGCAAGAGCCATGAGGAAGCGATCAAGCGCAACGTTTTTTGACTTCTCGATTGCTTGGAGTAGATTATCAACAGACTTCTCTTTGAAATTCTTGAGCTGAAAGAGTTCTTTCTCGGTGAGGCGGTAGATATCAGAGAGGCTACTGATCAGCTTCTTTTCTACAAGCTGGCTTACAACCTTCTCTCCAAGATTTTCGATATCCATTCCTGCCTTGCCTGCAAAATAGATGAGGCGACGCAAGCCTTGTGCCGGGCATCCGATCCGATTGGGGCAACGAATAGCAACTTCTTTTTCAGAATGAATGAGCTTGGTATCACATGCTGGGCAGTGAGTTGGCATCTGCCAAGGCTCACTTTTTTTGGGACGCTTTGCCATGATTACACTGACGACTTTGGGGATAACATCTCCCCCTTTTTCAATGTAGACGTGGTCATGGATGCGGATATCTTTCCGTTTCACTTCATCGGCATTGTGGAGGGTGGCGCGCGCAATGGTACTTCCTGCGACAAAAACAGGTTCAAGCTCTGCAACGGGGGTAATCACACCGGTGCGCCCAACTTGAACGGTGATCTCACGCACGGTTGTCTCGACTTGCTCTGGGGCAAATTTGTAAGCCACGGCCCATCTATAGTGTTTTCCTGTGATGCCGAGCTTTTTCTGCGCAGCGAGCTCATCAACTTTGATGACGATCCCATCAATCTCATAGGGAAGGGCGGAACGTTTCTGCTCCACTCTCCCAGCAAAGGACCAGATTTCGTTATAACTGCTACATTTGGCGCGCTCACCAATAACTGGAAGGCCAAGTTTTTTCAGCTGTTGGCCAATGGCGAACTGGCTATTGACTGTTGCACCTTCAACAATCGCATAGCAGGCAACGGCTAGCTCTCGTTTAGCAACCTCTTTGGGGTTGAGGAGCTTGAGTGATCCTCCTGCTGCATTGCGGGGATTGGCAAAGAGTTGTTTACCAGCAGCGGTATTTTGCTTGTTGAGCTTGGCAAAGACATGTTTTGGCATGAAGACTTCGCCAC
Source organism: uncultured Chlamydiaceae bacterium (assembly GCA_942490925.1). Classification (GTDB taxonomy): domain Bacteria; phylum Chlamydiota; class Chlamydiia; order Chlamydiales; family JAAKFR01; genus CALNYX01. The sequence goes on from CALNYX010000017.1 coordinate 617,572, forward strand.
GCACTTCAAGAGTTGGTGGGAAGGGTGCTTTGAGTTTTAGAGGCAAGCTGCGAATGGTGCGGATATTAGCTGTGATCTCATCCCCTTGCGTCCCATCGCCACGTGTAACTGCGCGCGTTAGGATGCCATTTTCATAGAGAATTGAGATGGCAATGCCATCAAACTTGAGCTCTACTTGGTAATCAATCTGCTGTTTGTGTAGCTGCTTTTCCATTCGCTCGAGGAATTCTTGCAACTCCTCTGGAGAGTAGGTGTTGGCAAGTGAGAGCATGGGGACTTTGTGAGAAACAACAGGAAAACTCCCAGAGGGACGCTCACCAATACGTTGGGTAGGTGAACCTGGAAAGATCCAGTCAGGATGCTCCTTTTCAATGCGGATGACTTCTTCTAGCAGCTTGTCAAACTCAAAATCTGAAATGCATGGAGCATCGTCGAGATAGTAGAGTCGATTATGCTCCCAAATCTCATCACAGAGTTTCTGATACTCAGATTGCTTGGACATCAGCAGCACAGCGGAATCCATATGTTCCGTTGACAGTTCCTGGGTTATTGCGGTGACGGTGTGAACAGCGCATATCCTCTTTCAGGCTCTTCCAACAGCCCCCGCGTAAAACGCGGTAGACGCCTTGGATTGGCCCCTTGGGATTGTTAGGTTCTTGTTCAGTCGTCTCATAGTAGTTATAGCCATACCAATCTTGGCACCAATCATAAACATTACCAACGATATCATAGATGCCATAGGGGTTAGCTGCATAGCTCATAACCGCTGTTGTATCGGAGCTGAAGAAGTTGGCTTGCGACTTTTCAATTGTGTCGCCTGTTGGATAAAGAGCACCCTCTAAACCGCCGCGGGCTGCAATCTCCCATTCAGCTTCTGTTGGAAGGCGTTTGCCAATCCACTTTGCATAACCGACAGCGCCATACCATGTCACACCAACGACGGGGTGTTTGGCATAGCCCGACTCAACAGAGAGTCTGCCAGCTGCGCGATTCAGGCGCGACTCTTTGAGACGGATAAGATCATTGTAGTGGGGATCCTTCTCTCCACCCATGTACTCTAAGTAGCGAGTAAATTGCTCATTTGTCACAGGATGAATATCGATGGCAAAACTCTCAAGAATGATCTGGTGACAAGGTGCTTCGTCTCGATTTCCCTCGTCAGATCCACGCATGTAGCGTCCACCAGGAATAATCACCATCTCTGTTGGGATCGGCTCAATGGCGCACTGTTCTTTCTTTTCAGGTTGATAAGTTTTCACGACTGGATCCCTGTTTAGCAATGAGCCCAGCGCATTTGAAAACTCTGGGTCTTGCTGAGGATTGATCGGTTCAGCAGTCGCCTCGGCAATATCTTTTTTCTCGACAAGGGCTGGTTGTTCTGCTTTCGGTCGCGGTGTGTCAACATGACTCTCTCTTTGAATCAGAGGGCGAAAGGCGGGCTGTGCTGCGACAAGAACGGGCTCTTCAACCTTGGGCTGTGGCGCCTCTTGCATGATTTTAGCGACAGAAGGCACTTCTTTTTCTTCTGTAATAATAGGGCGAGGTTGCACAGGAATATGCGCTTGTTTCAAATTGACACGCTCCAAAAGAGGCATCAATTTCAAAGGGCGCTTTTCAGCAGCAAAAGCCAAACACTCAGTGATCAATTGATCCCACTGATAGGCATACTCTGGAGCAATTTCTGAGGGCTTTGGAAAAATCGCTTCAGGAAACTGTCCTGAGATCAGGTAGTAGGCCAAAACTCCAAAGGCGTAGACGTCAGCTGCCGATCCCGCTTTTTGCATCCGTTTTTGCTCAGGAGCTAAAAAGGCAAAATTCTGCAGGAAAGAGGCAGAAAGTTTCGACACTTTTTCCGTATCTATTGGATGAGAGAGGTAGCGCTCATCACCGAGTTTGGTCACTTCGACTGGAAAAGCTTCAAGCGCATCACACGTCACTTTGAAGGTGCGACTGACAATTGAACCTGGATTAAGCACTCTGCTCAGTCCAATGTCAGAGAGAAAGATATCGATGCCCGGCTTCCCTTTTCCGATGAGAATGTTGTTGAGTTTCAAAGAGAGGTGCGCAACGCCCTTTTCATGGAGGTAGTCGATGGCTCCAGCAACTTGGCGCATGACGGAGAGAAGCTCCTCTTCGCGTAGTCGCTCTTTACGCCCTGCCATATATTGTGCCAAATTAGTGGTTTCACCAATTGAATCGACAACACAATCTGTCACAAGGAAATAGGTTCCTTCAGCAAAAGAGACGTTGTGAACTTTTACAAGGTGTGGATGGTCCAATATGGCGAGTTTAGAGACAACCTCTTCAAATTGCGACATGAAGCTGCGCTCTTGAGTGAGCTCTTCAGGAAGCACCTTGAGAAGGTATTGTTTTTTGATAAAACGGTGTTCAGCTAAAAGGACGGCTCCTAAAGGGCCCTGTCCCATCTGCTTGAGAACCCGATAGTCACCAAGAATTTGTTGTTCCATCCTATCCTCGATGTTGATTTAAATATTCTTGCGCCGCTGTAATAGCGCGACTATATTCATACAATTGACGCGCTTTGTCAATGATCGATTGCGCGATTCCAAATTCGTCTAAAGCTACAGCCTCTCGCACATAAAGATAAATATCGCTTCGTGGAAGTGCCACGCCATTAGCCACCATCTTTTGTAAGTAGGTTTGTACAAGAGCATCGTTTTTCTCATCTTTGGCTAAAAAGATCAAGATCTTATAGAGACTGGCATCATGTGCATTACGCTCTAATGCTAGAGAGAGATAGCGAAATGCATCTTCTTGATAAGTGTGACGCTCCTCAGGTCCTCCAGCATGTTGCGACAAGCGGAGGTAGAGAATCCCTTGTGTTTTGTAAGCTAGAAACGTCTCTTTGAGATGGGCATAGCCGGCGTAAAAGCGCGAAAAAAAGGCGTCATATTCTCCTAAATTTGCGTAGGCCATTGCCAAAATAAAATTCAATGCCGTGCTCTGCTCTTCACCCTCATATTTCTTGATCATCTCATGAGCTGTACGAATCGGATCAATCCCCCCTTGAGTGAGATAGAGCTCTAAGAGCTCTTTATAAGGCTCGAGTGAGAGTGGCTCTTTAGCTTCCATGTATTCAAGCGACAATAAAAAATGCTTGAAGGCGCGATTGAGTTCTTGATCTTGATGATAGGCAAGAGCTAAGCGAAAATGAGCGCCACTATTCTTAGGATCCTTGTCGAGTTCCTGCTGGCACTGGGCAATCTCATACTTTGCCTCTTCAAATGAGGCCGCGTAAAGCGAGGAGAACAGAAAGAGAAGTAAAAAACTTTTTCGCATGAGGACTTATCAGAACAAAAAAGAACGCTTCTGTCAACCCTGTTTCGCTTTAATTTCTACTTGTGCTATGGTGCTTTCTTTAAATTTTGGAGAATGAATGAACAAACGCACCATTACCTACGTCCTGCTCGTTACTGTCGTCTTTTTTGGACTCAATATCTTTTTTAGCTATCAGCGAGATCAAAAAAATCGAGAGCTTCTCCAACAAAAAGAGGCGCAGCAAGCCAAAAATCAAGAGAGACTACAAGCAGAGCTCAAGACACGTAAAGAGAACGTTACAAACCTGCCGATTGTCACAATTGATGATCATCAAGGATTACAACTCGGTGATAGCCTCGTGACTCTTGCCTGGAAACGTTCCATGCCTGAAACACTTTCTATCGGCTCGCAAACCTACCACTTGCGCACCGATGACTCTGTCGTTGACGGGCCAGTTCTCTACGCATCCCCCAGCTTTAAACAGCTCGAAATTGCCTCCTTGCCGTCAGTCGGGTCGAGCGATCTTCAACTTGTCACATTTCAAGATGGTCAAGCAGCCGTCTTCCTTGGTGAATACAAAGAGGGGCAATTGTCCATTTATGAAGGGCCACTCAAGTCAAATGCTCTTGCCCTCTATCGCTCAGGCTCTAGCTGGCTTTTAGCCGGCCTCTATGAGTGGCGCGGCAATCTCTTCATTCCGATGCAAGACCTTCCCCTTTTCGGTCCCCTTGTCAAGCAGCCCAATTTCCAAGCGACCACAGACAAGAGTCATCAATACTACGTGTTAGAGAACGACTACGTGCAACTTGTCTTTTCAAATGTTGGTGGTGCCCTTTCAGAGATCAATTTGCCGCTGCACACCGACAAAGAGAGCTACAGCGTCGTCAATGAGATCGGGTTTGATCGTGAGATCATCAAAGACTCCCCTGCTAACGCCCACTTCCCTGAACATCCGTACCACAAAGCGGGAAGCTCAGAGGTCCAACCTCCAGGACCGATTGGCGGTTTCTATCCACTCATCAGACGTGATCTTTTTGGAACAAAAAAAGAGTTTGCTATTGCCCCGCAATACTACGCCATGAATATTGTCTCGGATTATCCAGAGATGGCTGAACTCCCCTATGAAGTGCAAAAATTCACCGAAGATGAAATCATCTTTGTAGCAACACAGCCTCATCGTAAAATCACCAAAACTTTCAAGCTTCACCCTGGTCATGAAGGCGCCCCCTACTGCTTTGATCTGACTGTCAAAGTTGATGGAGATGCACGTGGACTCTGGCTCACCTCTGGAGTTCCAGAAGTGGAAATCATGTCTAATTCCTCCTCTCCACAGCTTCAATATCGTGTCATTCGTAAAGGGAAGGGCGAAGTTGAAAAGCTTGGACTTCCCAAGCCAAAAGAGGCGCTCTCGTCAACAACCATTCAACCCGATTGGATGGTCGATTCGAATGGCTACCTCGGTGTGATTATCGATCCGCTCACAGATATTGGAACTGGCTACAAAGCAGCTGCGATCCCTGGACAAAATGTCCCGACTCGCCTCTCTGTCATTGACCCCAAATATCAACCCTACAAGCCGAGCAAATATCCCGGCTACGAGATCTATCTGCCTTTGCCTAGCAAAGGTGGCACCTCAAGCTTCCGAGTCTATGCTGGACCCTTTGAAGAAAAGACCTTGAAAGCCGTCGATCGTATGTTCGCTGACAAAATGACTGGCTACAACCCTGACTACGCAGCCGCTCGTAACTTCTACGGCTGGTTCTCTTTCATTTCTAAGCCCTTTTCCAAGCTTCTCTTTATTGTCATGTCGTTTTTCCACACCATCACTGGATCGTGGGGCTTTTCAATCATCTTGCTAACTGTATTCCTACGCGTCTTGCTCTACCCGCTTAATGCTTGGTCGTTCAAATCGATGCGTCGCATGCAGAAACTCTCGCCGCAAGTGCAAGCAATTCAGAAGAAATACAAGAAAGATCCAAAACGTTCTCAGATGGAGATCATGACCCTTTATCGCGAGAAGAAGGTCAACCCCTTCATGGGCTGCGTTCCTATCTTGATTCAGTTGCCATTTTTGATTGCCATGTTTGACCTACTCAAATCTTCATTCCAGTTGCGTGGCGCGAGCTTCATTCCTGGCTGGATTGAGAACCTAACAGCGCCAGATGTCCTTTTCTCTTGGCAGACCCCGATCTTCTTTTTTGGAACCCAGTTCCACTTACTACCCTTCATGCTTGGAGGCGTGATGTTCGTGCAGCAACGCCTCTCTTCACCGGCTAAAAAAGGTGTGCCGATGGATGATCAGCAGAGACAGCAACGAGCGATGGGAAGTGTGATGACCGTTGTGTTCACCTTGATGTTCTACAATTTCCCATCAGGTTTGAACCTCTACTGGCTCTCTTCAATGATCTTGGGTATCGGCCAGCAGTGGCTCACTAACAAAGTCTTGGACAAACATGATGATAAACCAGAGATCATCACGCCTAAGAAAAAGTAGTAGATAAAATTCTCATCCCCAGTTATGAAGTGAAGGGGCATAGGAAGAATAATGAGAGCTTGGGAAGAGTTTCTAACACAGCAAGAACGCGAACTCGGTAGGGAGACCGTCGAAAAATGGCTACGTCCCCTCAAGATAACCCGCTTTGATGCCTGTAACCTCTACCTTGAAGCTGCAGACTCATTCAAGGCGTTGTGGTTTGAAGAGCATATGCGCCCCAAAGTGCAATCCAAACTCTTCAACAACAATAACAAGCAGATCCGTGTACACGTTGCTGTTTCTGCTGCTGAATCCCAAGAGAAAAGACCCAAGAAAAAGCGTAAGGCAGAGAATGCCTCCCTTGCCCTCCCACCCTTCTCTTTAGACTTTGAAGAACTTGATCCAGCTTTTCAATTTGAAACATTCATCAGCTCCCAGAGCAACCTACTCGCCTACAAAATTCTGCGCGAATCGAGTGGAGAAGAGGATTCAGGACTCACTTTCAATCCCATCTACCTCTTTGGCCGCAATGGCACAGGAAAAACCCACCTTCTCAGCGCAGCTGCCAGGGGCATGCGGGCTCATGGCAAAAAAGCGATCTATGTCCGCGCTGATCGCTTCACAGAGCACGTAGTCAAGGCCATTCGCACTGGAGAGATGCAAACCTTTCGCAAAGCCTACCGCAATGTCGATGCCCTGATCATTGATGACATCGAAATTTTCTCACGAAAAAATGCGACTCAAGAAGAATTCTTTCACACCTTTAACACACTTCACGTAGAAGGCAAACAGATCATCCTCAGTGGAAATTGCCCTCCGCAGGAACTCAAATATATTGAACCACGTCTGATTAGCCGTTTTGAGTGGGGAATTATTGTTCCTTTGCAGATGCTCGAGAAAGAGAAGCTCAAAGAAGTCCTGCTGCAAAAATCCCAAAAGGTTGACTTCCCGCTTTCAGAGTCGATCTTCAACTTCTTGCTCGACACCTTTTCTGGAAGTCTCAAGGCCCTTATCCGCGCCTTTGAAGCGCTTGTACTGCGCACCCATCTGCACCAAAGTGGAGCGTTAACCATTGAGGGCGTCCAGAAGATTCTCTCCGACCTCATTCAAGAAGAGGAACAAGCTGTCCTCACCCCAGGCAAGATTATCCGCACCGTTGCGGAGTACTACGGCATTCGGATGGATGACATCCTCAGCAAATCACAAGCACGTGAGTGCGCCTTGCCTCGTCAAATAGCTATGCACCTCTGCCGTGATAAACTGCATCTTCCTTTCATGAAAATTGGCGATCTCTTTGCCCGAGATCACTCAACAGTGATGGCATCAGTCAAGCAGGTCCAAAAAGGGATTGAGAGCAAAAACCACGAGATCACCGGCTCCGTTCGCGGCATCGTCCAGCTCCTGGAAACCTAATCGATTAATAGATCACCAAAATCTACGATTTTAAAGAAAAAACCACTTTTTTCCACATCTTTAGTAACACCATTGACATGAATCAAAATGGGCCAAACAGATGTTTTTTTAGGAAGAGCCAAAGCCTCAATTTTATTCTGAATTTCAGAAATGACATTCATCCCAATCTTCTCTTTAGAGAACTTGATTTCACATAGATAAAGTGAATTATATTTTGTTTGAATCATGTAGTCAATCTGACACCCACGATGAGACTGAGTTGCATTTTGGAAAAATGGATTGTCGAACACAATATTTTCTGATGAAATATTTAGATGCTTTCTTAAACTCTTGCGATTATTCAAAACGAGATTCTCAAATTGTAGCCCCATAATTGTATCCCATCCTGCAGGTAAAACTTGTTCATCATGCAGAATTTTATGGGTGTTGGGCTCGATAACCTTTAGATAAAAGCGCAAGTAGTTATCTTTCAATCGATAGCTACTCATAGAGAGAGATTTACCACTTTTCAAACTCCATGAAAAATCTCGAGAGACATATCCTGTGACAATTAAGTCATCAAGATACTCACTAACGGTCCCTCCTTTTTTCATATCCAAAGCCTTACAGACTTCATCTAGAGTCGCATTTCCTTGCGCTAATCTCTTTACAATTTTTAAGTAGGATTCACTTTTACGAGAAAACAAATCAGAGAAAATTTTCTTAAATTCCTTAAACAAGAAAGCCTCTTTTTCAAAACAGAGCGCTTGAATATTTTCTTCGGCCGTCCATTGCGGACGTATCTCCTCCAAGTAGCGTGGAACTCCACCAATAACGGACAAAATTTTAAACTTCTCGTATGCTGAAACTCGATCTGCATTGGGTGACCAAAACTGATTGCAGACAGGAAGCGGAAGCTCTTCTAGTGTCATGTCAACCGAAATACGACCTAAAAATCCTGTACTACTTAAGATGTTATCTTCAATCCATTTTGACATCGACCCACTTAAAATAATGATCAATTCAGGATTTTTCTTAAAATCACGATCCCAGGCAGTTTTGAGTTTTCCTAAAAAAGTTGGATCCTTATCGCCCATCCAATTGATCTCATCGAGAATCAGCAGGATTCGACCTTCTTGAGTTTGCTGTGCTAAGTGCCAAAATAAGTCCCCCCAATCAGCCGAACTTAAACCTGGAATATTCAGTTGCTCTTGCATCTGCCGAGCAAACTCTTTTCTCTGATGCTGAGGAGTTACATCTTTCTCTGGAGGCAACCCATCAAACTTATATGTTTTGATCGTTTTCCCAAATTCTTCAGCAAGCCGACTTTTTCCAATACGACGACGCCCTTTGATCACAACTAAGCTCGCCGTTCTCTTAGACTGTAGACGCTGGAGAATCTGCAATTCTCGCTGCCTGCCGAAAAATGAGTCTTTCATTATTTAGGTCCTTTTCCTCTATTTTGTCACGAAATCAATAAAAACACAATATCGTGACAGAAAAACAACCCTTGTTTTTTGTCACGATATTTAGAAAAAGCGAATATCGTGACTAAACTGGAGTGCTACTAGAGAGCAGAAAGTCTTCATATGCTGATTTAAGCCCCTCTTTTAAAGAGACCTGCGCTTTCCATCCGAGCTGACTAATCTTAGAAAGATCTGTTTTTTTACGAGGCGTCCCATCAGGCTTCGACAGATCATTGACAATCTCTCCCTCAAAACCGACAGTCTTAGCAACCAATTGGGCTAAATTCCCAACCGAAATCTCATCTTCAGATCCAATATTGATATGTTCTGCCTCATCGTAGTGCTGCAACAAAAAGAGACACCCTTTTGCTAGATCATCGACAAAGAGAAATTCACGCAACGGTTTGCCTGTTCCCCAAATGGCAACCTCTGCAGCATTAGACTCTTTAGCCTCATGAAAACGGCGAATCAGCCCTGGAATCACATGAGAATTTTCAGGATGGTAGCTATCGCCCCGACCATAGAGATTCGTTGGCATTGCCGAAATATAGTGATGCCCATACTGCTGACGATAAAACTGCGTCAGCTTGATCCCTGAAATCTTGGCCAGTGCATAAGCTTCATTCGTTGTTTCTAGAGGACCGGAGAGGAGCGCAGCTTCAGACATCGGCTGTGTGGCTGCTTTGGGATAGATGCACGTACTGCCCAAAAAGAGAATGCGATCGATGTGACACTCATGCGCCTGATGAATCAAATTGCACTCAATCATGAGATTCTCATAGAGAAATTGTGCAGGATAGGTCATGTTTGCATAAATCCCGCCAACACGCGCTGCAGCAATCACAATCACATCGGGGCAATGTGTTTGCAGATAAGCGCGCACTGCTGACTGATCGAGCAGATCAAGCTCACTATGTGAAGGTTCTAAAAGCTGGGTGTAGCCACTGGCGCGCAATTCACGAGCAATTGCGCTGCCAACCATGCCACGCGCTCCGGCGACCATGATTGTTTGATTAGGATGAAGCAACATCCCGCTTTCTCCTTGTGTAGCGAATCAAAAGTCCAACACCCAAAGCGATGAATGGAAGGCTCAAAAGCTGCCCCATTCTAAGCAACGACGTGCTTGATATGACATCACCCTGTGGAATTTTGACAAACTCAACAATGAAGCGGAAGGCAAAGAGCGTGACGAAAAAGACACCTGTTAAAAGCCCCTCTCCAAGCATTTTTTTGCGAGAGCGCCAGAGCAGCACCATCACTCCAAAGAGAGCAAAATAGAAAATCGATTCATAGAGCTGAACAGGATGGACTACGCCACCAGGTCCGTCGAGCGGATGGAGAAAGTTCACACCCCAAGGCAAATTTGTGGGCGTTCCAGTGATCTCTTGGTTGATGAAGTTTCCAATGCGAATGCAGGCTCCTGCAAAAGCTGTTGGAACAACCACCGCATCAAGTAGCGCCATGAATGAGAGCTTCTTTTGCATCCTAGAGAAAATAAATAGCGCAAGTAGAGCGCCCATCGCACCGCCATGACTAGCCAATCCCCCTTCCCAAATCTTGACAATCTCTCCAGGGTGCGCTTGGTAGTAGGGCCAGCCGTAGAAAAAGACATAGCCGAGACGCGCACCGACAAGCGACCCGATAATAATGATGAGCATGAAGCGGTCAGTAAATCGGATCAAACTCTCTTTATCTAGGCCAAGATAGGCGCCAAATACATGGCGGATTAAAAAATAGCCTATGATAAATCCTGTGGCAAAACAGACTCCATACCAGGTAATTGGATGATTGATATAGGGAATTATGAAGCAAAACCTACTTGGATCCCACTGAAGATGTGCAAAAAAATTCATTTTGACCTCGTTCTAAATAGAGGTAAAGTATAAGCTTTATTGCAAAATATGAAAAGAGAAACACTCATACGTCTTGCCGGCACCGTCTGGCTGTTGATCGGATTCATGCTCTTAAGCATGGGGATCCGGTTCCTACGACTCTCAAGTGTTGAGAGCCTCTATTTTTGGGTTGCCCCCGCTCTTGGCGTTGGCTATCTCAAAGGAAATTTTATGCTTAAAAAATCTGTTAAAAAGCAGGTTGCACGCATCTCACAACTTTCAGAACCGACCCATATTAAACAGATCTACAGTCGCGGCTACTACATCCTCATCGGCTCGATGATGGCGCTTGGCATGAGTTTACGCTTTTTGCCCGTTTCACTTGCTGTTCGTGGGGCTGTCGATATTGCAATAGGCTTTGCCCTGTTTAATGGTGCACTCCAATACTACCGAGCATCACGTGTTGTACGGACTGGGAACTGACATCATAGAAATTGCGCGCATTGAAAAGGCTCTTGAAAAACATCAAGAGCGCTTTTTAGAACGTATTTTCACTCAAAAAGAGCGCGACTACTGTCAGCGCCATCAAAATCCCTTGCCACATTATGCTGGGCGCTTTGCAGCCAAAGAGGCAATTGTCAAAGCACTTGGTACTGGCATCACGCAAGATGTCTTCTGGCAAGATATCGAGATCCTCAATGATGCTTCAGGCAAACCTGAAGCATCTTTTTCTAAGCGCTTACAAAAGCAATTCCCCTATCAGATCATGCTTTCGATCAGTCATTGCAACCATTATGCAACTGCAACTGCTATTCTGGTTTCGCCTCAGAGTTCACTCCAAGGATAATCAACGCTAAAAAGGTTGCTAGCGACAGTGCTTGTATGACAGCACCAGCGCCAAGAAGATGCGTTGCTCCCTGTCCATAACCAGCCGCCATTAATGAAGCGCTTAAAACAAGCAGCGTTAAACTCACAACAAGTGTGACTTTCTTTTTCGTGCAGCACTCGGGCGCTCCCTCCACACATGATTGATAAATCGCTTTGACTCCCTCTAACATAGAACCTCCGTTGTAAATTCAGCTCCATTTAACAACTCTTTATAAAATAAAAAAACCAAAAATATCATCGTGTATGCTATGGTGAGCCTCATTATGACTAAAAAACACGACGTAATTATCATTGGATCTGGCCCTGCGGGCTACACTGCAGCGCTCTATGCAGCGCGGGCAAACCTTGCCCCTCTTCTCTATGAAGGTTTTTTCTCTGGACCTGCTGGTGGGCAGTTAATGACCACTACGGATGTCGAAAACTACCCAGGCTTTCCAGAAGGTGTCACTGGCCCTGAACTCATGGACGCTTTTCGCAAACAGTGTGAACGGTTTGGAACCAAGTTGCTGCGTGAAGATGTCACGGCTGTTGACTTGAGTAAACGCCCCTTCACTGTCTATGGCAAAAAAACGGAGGCGCTTTGCGACTCGCTGATCATTGCAACAGGCGCTACTGCCCAACGTCTGGACATCGAAGGTGGAGGCGAAGATGGCTTCTGGCAAAAAGGGGTCACAGCATGCGCCGTCTGTGATGGGGCCATGCCGATCTTCCGCGATAAAGAGCTCTATGTCATCGGTGGAGGAGATTCCGCAGTTGAAGAGGCTACTTTTTTGACGAAGTATGGCTCTAAGGTCTATCTGGTACACCGTCGTGATGAGCTGCGCGCTTCTAAAATCATGGCTAAGCGCGCGATGAATCACCCTAAAGTTGAAATCCTCTGGGATAGCGTGATCACCAAAATTGAAGGCGAAAAAGTTGTTGGCTCTGTCACGGTCAAAAATGTGAAGAGTGGTAAAGAGGAGAAGCGAGATGCTGCTGGTGTCTTCTTTGCTATTGGGCACAAACCAAATACTGACTTTCTTTCAGGGCAACTACCTACAAATGAGCAGGGCTACTTGGTTGTTAAACCAGGAACAACCTATACAGATGTCGAAGGCGTTTTTGCATGTGGTGACGTGCAAGATCCTGTCTATCGCCAAGCAATTTCTGCTGCAGGTAGTGGTTGCATGGCAGCAATTGATGCTGAACGTTGGCTTGCGTCTCAAGAATGAAAAGGATTTGGATCCTCTTACTCTGCAGCTCACTCCACGCCATGAATTATCAACCATGGTTCAATCCCCTATTGGAGTTTCAAAGCACCTCAGAGTATGAGTACCAATACTCCAAAACATTGCAATCTCCCCTTGGCAACTCAGAAAAAGCTTGCAACGAGAACTATGTCTCAACAAATTTGCAGGTAAGCCCTTGGCCCTACTGGGATGCGCAATTTGAGCTTGATTTGGCCGGCACGACGAGCGTGACATTCAACTTTGCAGCTTTCCAAGCTTTAGGGCGCTACCAATGGCTCGATGATACAGTCGGTGATGTCATGAGTTTAACAACGGGTGTGCATCTTCTGGTTCCAAGGGCGCTTCTGCTAGCAAATGACAGTTTCTACTACGTTGGCCATGTAAACGTCGATTTTAATGTGGGGGTTGGAAAGGCTTTCTACTGTGGACAGAGTGATTGGCGCTCTCGCGTCTGGCTTTATGCTGGCTATGGGGTTGCAAGTCAAGGCTCCCCCTGGTTTGACACCTATTTAGAATGGGATCAACGTATTTGCGAAAGATGGGTCTATTCGCTTACCTCCCGCTTCATTTACGGCACAGGATCAAATAACATCAATCCTAATCTCCCTTTCCCTGGTTATGCTTCTCTCAACTTTCAAGCAATTAACCTCTTTATGACCCTCAGTTATTCGCTTCCAGCCTGTGGGACTTTCTCCCTATTTGGCACATACAATGTCCATGCACGCAACAGTCCCCTCCACTTCTATGGTGGTGGAGGCGTCCTGCAAATTCCATTCAGCCTTTAGATGGGTATTGGAACATTCTGCTCCAGACGGAGGGTCATCGTTGATTCATTTGTCAGATGTGGCGGGCCAAAATATTGTGTTGGTCCTGGGAAACGGTAGTCATCGTTCAGAGCCCACTTAGCACGGTAGCTTGAAAAATGCTGGAAAGGCTCTGACTGGAGATCTACAAGTGCCTTTTTGATGACTGGGATGGTTTTGCCTTGGCGCTGCTCCATGTGAAGCAATGATACAATCGGTACACCGCCAGCCTCCCAATCCTCGACGCGCTTGGTCAAATGACTGATCTGGCTCATGTAGCCTGTATAGCCGAGCTCTATGAGTACTGCAGCGTTGTATCCAAGCGCATAGGTGTAGTTAGCATCAAAATTGGAGGGGAAACCTGATCGTCCTTCATATCCAAAGAAATGGTAGATAGGCTGGAACTTCTCTTGAACTTTTGCTGGCAGTTTCTCTTTGACAAGCTGCGCTAACACTTTTTCTGTCTCGATATGAGAAACTTCCAAGTTGCCATGTGAATCATAGGTACCTTCAATTCCCTCAGGAATCTGCACCACTTCAAAAAGTCCCTCGGGAATCAAGATGACGTTGTAGTGCTTGCCTGCTTTAGCGCGTTTGGCAATCACGTCAGCGATCTGATCGACAATCTTAGAGAGCGGCTCCCCTTTGAGCTCTTCACTGATCAGTGTCATATTCGGATGGGTTTGCAAAGCGCACTCTAAGGTGACGTGCGAAGCACTCCGTCCCATAAGCTTGATAAAATGGGAGTACTTCCGCGCTGAAAGGGCATCGCGCGCAATATTTCCGATGAGATTCGAGTAGATTTTAACCGCAGTATCAAAGCCGAAGGAGGTTTCGATCTGAGAGTTTTTAAGATCGCCGTCAATGGTTTTTGGCACTCCAATCACTTTTGTACGAACATCATGCGTCAGAAAGTACTCGGCAAGGAGCGCAGCATTTGTATTGGAGTCATCTCCACCAATGACCACTAAGCCATTGAGCTGCAATTCGCGCGCTGTGTTTGCAACGGCACGAAACTGCTCATCTGTCTCGATCTTGGTGCGTCCCGATCCAATGAGGTCAAAGCCACCTGTATTGCGGAAATTTTCTAGGAGCTCTGCCGTGATGGGAATCGATTGATTCTCAATGATTCCACTCGGACCATTTTTGAAGCCAATCAACTCATTTTGCTCATTGAGAAGCTTGAGAGCGTCAAATAGACCTGCTATGACATTATGGCCGCCTGGAGCTTGTCCTCCAGAGAGAATCACCCCAATTCGCATCTGGTTATGGGCTCGCCCTTGCATACCCATCTGAAGCTGCAAACTTTGCGTCTGTTTAGCCATGTGAGGGAAAAGGGCTTGAATCTCACTTGGCAACTCAACTGCTTGTTTCCTAATTGCCTCGAGAGTTTTCACTCCCTTTAGAATATTAGGTAGAGCGGGTTGATAGTGAATCCTCTCCTCTTGCAGTGCACTTTTCATCGAGTCCTCCTAGACACTTCTTAAACCAAGCCAAACTCTCTTGTACAGCTTCTTGGAAAACTTTTGAAGTCCCAAATTGATGTTCAGCATCTGGATAGGAGACAAAACGACTCTCAGCCTCTCGCTCTTCGCAGTGCATCTTATAGACTTGTTGATGCAAAAGCGAGACGGTTTGATCACTCTCACCATGCATATGCAGAAGTGGAATATGAGGAATATTTTCAACTGCCTGCGCTGCGCTCATCCGCGCAAATTGTTGACGAAACTCAGCATGCAGAGGGATCCCTTTGTAGGAGTCTAAGCTCTGCTTTAAATCACTTTTTAGGAATTCAGGATGTTGTGCCAAAAAGTCGCGTACCCAAAGTTCTCCACTAGCGACTGGCGCCCAGAGCACAAGGGATCTAATTTCAGGAAAACGATTTGCCGCAAGAACACTGATCGCTCCACCAAGTGAAGAGCCAAAGATGCCGACACGCTCAGTATCAACCCCTTCTAGCTGACGTACATACTCACAAACATTTACAGCATCGTCGATGAGGTCCTCTAGAGAGATTGAAGAGATTGTCCCTTCGCTATCTCCTGCACCCCGAAAATCAAAGCGAAGCGTTGCAATGCCAAGTTTAGCGAGCTGTTCAGCAAGCATGACATGTGAGCGGTTGGTTCCATGTTTACTACTTGCAAACCCGTGCATCACAATGACAATCGGTGGAGGCTCTGTGCAGTTTGTCGGCCTATGCAACACGCCAAATATCTTTTGCCCACCACTCTCAACAATGACCCACTCTCGGTTTTCCATACGTACGCTCCTATTAGGGTGAACACTGTAGAGGCTTAATCCAAATTTGTCGATCTAAAAACATGAGTAATGCCACATGCTTCTGCAGCCAGCATCGAATTCACTCAGTGCACAACTACATCTATATACCCCTAATGTCTGCAAGAGCACTTTTTTTCAAGATCTCAAATTCAGCATTAATTCAGAGTTATTGTAACATGCAGTCTATCATATGATTAAGCTTTCCTAAAACGTTTTTAATCCATTACACTACTTAGCATGAAACTCGCTCAAGCAGCCATCAGTGCTACAGCTAACGGGGTCATAATCCTCTCAACAATCAGGATGTTGCGCGAGCACCTTCCCAACGATCGTTCACTTGCTTTGTTAGCAGCTCCCTTCACCTTTATGCCTCTAACACTTCCTACAGTACAGCTGAGTCGATTCAAACAAATAGCCTATGTCGGAGCTGTTGCCAATCTTGCTACAAAATATTTTAACGTCCCCACGCCAGTTCAACTTATGCTTTCTAGCGGAGCTACTTTTATGAGCAACAGCCTCGTAACTTTTGTTGCACGCAACGCGCTAAAGGCCACTGGAGGAAATCTTCAAGCCTTTGACCAAGGCTCTCCGGTTGCTTATGGGTGTGCCCTCCTGCTCAGCTCATCCCTAACCGAGCTCATCATGATTACAGCTTGTGTCTCGTCGATTATTTTTGTCATTCTTCCCGAGGCCAGAAGATGACCTGTCCCGTTTGCATTGAGCCTATTATAGAGGGAGAGTCAACGTATACGCATCCAGATGGTGGAGAGAAGCACCCTTTTCATCGCAGCTGCATACTTCCCTGGATAGTCATAAATTCTAGCTGCCCTACATGCCGTGTTCACCTTTCGCGCACCTCAATCTACTCTCGGTATGATCGGATCAACATTGTGATACGCACACTCCTTATGAATAGCGCTTCAGTTACTGTTGTTTCATTCATGAGCTTGTACACCTTTTCCCAAATCTCAATTGCCATGGCTCCTGATTTCACTGAAAATAACCCCCTCACACTCATTGCTTCTGCTCTTATGGCACAAACTCAGCTCAACCCTCGACCCCTCTCAAGGCCCCGTATTGAACAACATCTCCAGACAGCTTTTACCTTTACGCTCCTGAGCTTAACCTCTATCGCTTTAGACAGGCCAGATGCAGCTGACATATTGAGAGCGATGACATGGGTACCCCTGAGCAACCTTGCCATCATGGGAACACGGCAGCTGCTTAGTAGCCTTAATGAGGAGATTCAAGAGACCGCTGTAGGAGTTATTCTGGCAAATACCGTCATTTTGACCACCCAGTCAGCTATCGGCAATCTCCCCCTCTACCAAGTCTATTTTTTAATTACCCTGATAGGGACAGTTATCGCTACAGCCTTCTCCACTCTGAGACAGCTTAGCTAACCTAAAGTCCTAAAATTGCCTCTCCTTCACGTCTTTATATAATCTTTATTTTAATAGTATGGGTTTAATTATATATATGATAAAATTTATGTATAAATAAACGGAGGGTAACAATTATGTCTAGTTCAGCAAGTTCCAACCAACGCTTAGCCGATGTCCAGGAGCAAGTAGATCAAGTCGTTGATATCATGAGCAACAATACAAACAGGCTGCTAAAGCGTGATACCGCGATGCAACCAGGCGGATCTGGTGGTGGAATTGATCCTGATGCCCTCAATAGACTTCAAGAAAATGCTGAGCGTTTTAAGGCTACTAGAAGTACCCACCGACGAACTCAAAGGCAAGCTTACCGTCTCACAGTCATATTCATGGCTGCGGTGCTTAGCGGGCTTGCCCTTCTAGGAACGGGCTTGGCGGCGCACTTCGGAGGCTTTCCACTCTCAGCTCCAGGTACGCATGCATTAATCGGTGTCGGAGCAGGACTTGCTGGATTAGCTGTTCTTACAATGATTAAGAATTGTTGCAGGTAGTAGCGAAGAGATAGCGGCAGTCGGACTCGAACCAACGACCCACGGATTATGATTCCGTTGCTCTAACCAACTGAGCTATGCCGCCATACAACAAACGTCTATTCTTAGAATAGACGTTTGTTATTAGCGGGAGAAGGATTCGAACCTCCGACCTTTGGGTTATGAGCCCAACGAGCTGACCACTGCTCCATCCCGCGATAAGGTAGAGACTCTACTACAGCCCCTGCTTTTGATGCAACCATATGTTTTATCAAGAGCTCCAGCTGATTCCAAAATAAGTTTTTTTCCTTGCTCGCCCATTGCAAAACGTTTCTTAGAGTTGTCAATAAGCTCGCTAACTGTTTCAAGCAGGTCTTCGGGATTTACTTGCTGACCTGCTTGGTAACGCTTCATGAGGTCAACAAGATCGGGTTGTGTTTGCATGTGTGGTCCATACAAAACAGGAACGCCATAGAAGGCTGGCTCTAAAATATTATGACCGCCAACTTTGGCTGTTAAACTGCCACCAACGAAAGCGAGATCTGAGCGCTGATAACACTTTTTCAAAACGCCCATCGCATCGACAAGAATCACGGAGCAGGTTTCAAAACTAGCATCTTCACTATACCGACCGTAGTTGATGCCGGCTTTTTGAAGCATTTTTGCAACTTCATCAAATCGCTCAGGGTGGCGCGGTACAAGGTAGGTTTTAACGGGCAATTTTTGTAGCAGTGGAATCCAAATCTTCTCTTCAGGATCATGTGTCGAGCCTAGCGTGAGAACAAAATGGTTATCGGTGCGCTCGATAGGTTGTTCTTTATGGCCATCAAGCTTGAGATTGCCTGTGACTGTGAGCTTCTCTTCGGGAATACCGAGTTGCATAAAGCGCTCTTTGTAGAGCTCGCCTTGGACACAAAAATGGTCGATTGGATGGAGCAGATACTTAGCGATGATGGGCATTTTCTTGTAGCGGGCAAAGGTGCGGGCTGAGAGCTTCCCATTAACGACGATCACTTTTGGCGCTACACTTTGAAAGTGGTACCAGAAATCGGTCTCGGTCAGAATCACCAGGTCAGGAGAGACTCGTTTGACAATCGGACGAATAAGATAGGGTAGATCAAAGGGTAGGTAGACATGCCAATCGGCTGGGATATTTTTTTTCCCTTCAGCATGTCCTGTTGCTGTTGTTGTTGATAGCAGGATCTGTGCCCCACCTTTCAACTTCCAGGCGAGTGGTGCAACGGCTTTTGTTTCACCAAGCGAAACGGCGTGGATCCAGATGAGTGGGCCTGTTTTCTCAATTTTGGGAAAGCCGATGCCTAGGCGTTGTAAGAAGTTTGAGCGATACTTTTTCTTCCACATCTTGGGCAACATGCAAAGGGCATAGAGATGAAGGACTAGGGTGTAGAAAAAACGAAACACTAGACTCCTTGTGTAATTAGCTTTGCTTGAAAAAATTGATGATTTTTGAGCAGATTTTTTGAAAAATTTTGAGAGCGTATGTGAACATACGGTCGAAGATTTTTTCAAAAAAGATGCCAAAAAGGGCAATTTTAGCAAGTAAATGTAGTTACGCAAGAAGTCTATTATTTCACCACAATATTCAGGAGTTTATTGGGCACGAAGATCACCTTTACAATCTCCCCTTGCAAATGTTTGGCAACAGCGGGCTCTTTGGTCGCTTGTGCCAAAATGGTTTCTTGGTCTTGATCGCGAGGCAACTCAAAGCGGCCGCGCAACTTCCCGTTGACTTGCACGATATAGGTCACTGTTTTGTCAACAAGGTGCTCGGGATCTACTTTTGGCCAAGGTGCGTGCGCAACGCTCCCCTCGTTTCCGTGGAAAGCCCAGAGCTCTTCAGCCATGTGTGGCGCGAGTGGAGCTAACACTTGAATGGCCATGACAATCGCCTCTTTAGAATAGTTTGGCAACTTGTACATCTCATTGACAAACTCCATGATCTTGGAGATCGCCGTGTTGAAGAGCATCTGTTCAATGTCGTGAGCGACGCCGTGGGCAAGTCTGTGAGCCAAATGGAGGCCTTGATCAGAGCTGTCGATTTTTTCTGAAGTTGCAAGTTCAAAAAAGCGATTTAGAAAACGCTTTGGCCCGCTAACATTCTCACTGAGCCAAACTTTCTCTTTGTCAATCGGTCCCATAAACATGGAGTAGAGACGCATCGCATCAGAGCCATACTCCTCTTTGATATCATCGGGCGACACACCATTGAGTTTGGACTTGGACATTTTCTCGATATGTGAGGTGAGTTTCTCCCCACTCTCCCAATGGTAGTAACCATCCTCTTTTTCTGTGACTTCGGTAGGTAGTACGTAGGTGCCATTCTGCTTTTGGAAAGAGCGTGAAACAACGAGGCCTTGGTTACAAAGCTTTTGGAAGGGCTCAGAAGTACTGACCATCTGGCAATCATAAAAGACTTTGTGCCAAAAACGGGCGTAGAGCAAGTGGAGCACTGCGTGTTCAGCGCCTCCGACATAGAGATCAATCGGCATCCAGTACTGCTCTTTTGCTTGGGAAAAAGGCGCTTTGTCATTGTGCGGATCACAAAAGCGGAGGTAGTACCAGCACGATCCTGCCCATTGGGGCATGGTGTTGGTCTCGCGCTTGGCTGGCTTCCCAGTTTTAGGATCTGTGATATTCACCCAATCTGGCGCCTTTGCCAGTGGACTCTCCCCTGAATCACTCGGCTTGTACTCAGTGATATCTGGAGGGAGCAGTGGCAGCTCATCGAGATCAAGTGTTCGTACTGAGCCGTCTTCAAAGTGCACAATCGGAAAGGGTTCTCCCCAGTAGCGTTGACGCGAGAAGAGCCAGTCGCGCAACTTGTAGTTGATTGTCCGCTTCCCATATTTCTCTTTTTCCAGCCAGTCGGCAACAGCTGTTTTCGCTTCTTTGTGGTGCTTTCCGTTGAGATCGAGATGGACATTCTTGCTGTTGATCATTACGCCATCTTGTTGCACTTCGATTACAGGAAGTTGAAACTTGGTTGCAAACTCTAAATCACGCTCATCGTGCGCTGGAACGCCCATGACAGCGCCAGTGGCATATCCCATCAAGACGTAGTCCGCGATCCAGATCGGCACACGTTCGTTATTGACAGGGTTGAAAGCGTAGCTTCCAGTGAAGACGCCTGTTTTTTCTTTGGCGAGCTCCGTGCGCTCCAAATCACTTTTTGCCGCAACTTCTCGCTGGTAGTGGTGCACATCGTGGCTCTGCGCTTCGGTAGTCAGTTTTTCAACGAGTGGATGTTCGGGTGAAAGCACGACGTAGGTCGTGCCAAAGATCGTATCATGCTCTTTTGTGAAAATCGTAATCTTCTCATCACTCTGATCGATCACAAAGTCGATGAGCACACCTTCACTTTTTCCAATCCAATTGCGTTGCAGCTTTTTAAGCCCTTCTGGCCAATCGAGACTTTCGAGATCATCTAGGAGACGTTCAGCATATTTGGTGATCTTAAAGACCCACTGTTTGAGAGGACGTCGTTCAATGGGATGTCCTCCCTCCTTTGAACGTCCCTCATCGACTTCCTCATTGGCAAGAACGGTTCCAAGCGCTGGACAGTAGTTCACAAGCATGTCGGCTTGGTAGGCAAGCCCTTTCTCGTAGAGCTTTGTAAAAAGAAACTGGGTCCATTTGTAGAATGTTGGATCACTCGTGGCAATTTCGCGATCCCAATCGTAGGCGTAACCGACTGCCTTTAGCTGTTTTTTGAAGTTTTTGATGTTGGCAGTTGTTGTGATGGCAGGGTGAGTTCCCGTGCGAATGGCGTATTGCTCAGCTGGCAGGCCAAAGCTATCCCATCCCATCGGATGGAGCACTGAAAAACCTTGGGCCATTTTGTAGCGCGCAATGACATCGGTTGCCGTGTAGCCGACGAGATGACCGACATGTAGCCCGGCTCCAGAGGGATAGGGAAACATATCGAGCACATAGTACTTTTTCTTTTGGGGATCTTCCTGGGCAGCAAAGGTTTTGTTCTCTTCCCAGAACTTCTGCCATTTCTTTTCAATTAGGTGGGGGTCATATTTCATAGCGGACCAGGTTATCAAACAGATCGTTTTATAAAAAGGGTCTTTTAGGTATAGTGTTTATACATGGTAAAGAAAAAGATAGATTTGGTCGCAGGCACCTTGAGGGTTCATCCTCGTGGATTTGGATTTCTTATCCCAGACGAACGTGACCGTTACCCTGAAGACATTTTTATTCCCAAGCGCGCGACTAAGGGTGCTGTCGATGGAGACCGTGTTGAAGTACGCGTCAATCCTGTCCGTTTCTCCGAAAAAGGACCTGAAGGGCGCGTTCAAAAAATCCTTGAGCGGTCGCGCTCCCATGTTGCCGGAACTGTTGTCAGTGAGGTCAATAAAAAGGGAGCCTATGCCTATGTTCCCCTCCTCGGAGCCGACACCACGATGCGCCTACTCCCTTTCAAGGGTGGATATGGCGATCGCGTGACGATCAAAGTCGTACATTGGGGCTCCAAACAGAAAGAACCTCTCGGTGAGGTCACCAACATTATCGGCAATATCTCCAACCCTGCGTGCGATGTCAAAGCCGCCATCGAGGAGTATGATATCGATGCCGACTTCAGCGAGGCTGTCATTGATGAGGCGCAAGCCTTTGGCAAGGATGTCCCCGAAGAAGAGATCAAAAAACGGGAAGATTTGCGCTCTTTAGAGACCTTTACGATTGACCCTGCTACAGCTAAAGATTTTGATGATGCTCTCTCGCTTAAAAAAGAGAAGGATATCTACCACCTGGCAGTGCATATCGCTGATGTTTCGCACTATGTGCGTCCTGGAACAGAGCTCGATGATGAAGCCTTCAAACGGTGCAACTCTGTCTATTTTCCAGGTGAAGTGGTGCCAATGTTGCCACATGAACTCTCGAGCCATCTCTGCAGCCTCAAACCTGATGTGAATCGCCTAGCTGTCTCTGTTTTGATCAAGATCGACAAAGAGGGAACTTTAGTTGACTACCGCATCACTCGCAGCATCATCAAGAGCCAAAAACGGTTTAGCTATGAAGATGCCAAGCGAGTGCTCGATGGCGAGGTCAAAAGCCCACATAGCAAAACACTCAAGCTCATGGTAGAACTCTGTCTTCTGCTCAAGAAAAAGCGAGCAGAAAGAGGCAGCATCGAATTTGCCCTTCCCGATATCGCCCTGCACGTCAACAAAAAGGGTGCGTGTGAAAATATCGCCATTGTGGAATACGATATCACGCATCAGCTCGTTGAAGAGTTCATGCTCAAAGCCAATGAGATTGTCGCGACACATTTGAGCAAGCTAGGCAAACCCCTCACTTACCGCATTCACGATGAACCTGTAGAAGAGAGCATCCGCGACTTTGTCCAAACTGCGATCGCAATTGGCTTTTCCATCTCTGATTCTCCCGATGATGAGGAGCTGCAAAAATTGTTCGATCAAGCGCGCAGCACACCATTTGGGAAGTTCTTAGCCACTGCCTTTATCCGAAGCATGAGACTTGCAAGCTACTCCACTCAAAATGTCGGTCATTACGGTTTAGGACTTGAATATTACACCCATTTTACAAGCCCAATTCGTCGCTACATCGATCTTGTGATCCATCGTTTGCTCTTCAATGAAGTCGATGAGGAAGAAGATCTCGAAGAGATTGCGCAGCTCTGCTCAGATAAAGAGCGCCTCTCATCTAAGGCTGAAAATGCGGTCACCACTTTGAAAAAACTCCGCTATCTCGATGCGCAGAAACAGAAAAAATTCCAGGCGACAATCACTCAGGTTAAACCGTTTGGTTTCTTCTTTGAACTCTCTGAGTGTCTGATTGAAGGAATGATCCCGATCGGAGAGATCAGTCGCAATCAATACTACGTTTTCGATGAAAAAAAACGGCAGATCAAAGGGCCGAAAAAAAGCTACTTTACCGGTGATGTCATCTCAGTTTCACTCGTTGAGATCGACCTTATCACATTAGAAACTCGCTGGAAACTCGGATAATCTGTTATAGAGGTCAAATATGATTAAAAAGTATTTTATCACCGGCTTGGTCATTCTGCTCCCCTTGGCAATCACTCTGGTTGTCCTCATTTTCATCATCAATTTTTTAACCGCTCCATTTGTTGGTTTTTTTGAGCAGTTTCTAGTAGGCACGGAGTTTTACACAAAACACCAAGGGGTTGTTCATTTCGCCCTACAAATCGTTTTTTTATTTGCCCTCTTCCTACTCACCGTCCTGCTCGGTTTTCTAGCACGCGTTGTTGTTTTCAAATCGATGCTCTCGCTCTACGACTATATCTTGCATCGCATCCCAATCATCAAAACCATCTACAAGACGACGCAAGAGGTCATCAAAACAATTTTTGGAGCCCGCTCTCGCTCCTTTAAACAAGTTGTGATGGTCCCCTTTCCAACTCAGGGCGCTTACTGCATTGGACTGGTCAGTAGCCCAGCTCCTCAGCTCTGCGTAAGAACGGCGGCTAAATCACTGATTACTGTCTTTGTCCCGACGACGCCCAACCCAACCTCTGGCTACCTCATTATGTACCAGGAAGATGAAGTGATCTATCTCGACATGAAAGTCGAAGACGCCGTCAAATATATTATATCCTGCGGTGTGCTCTCTCAAAATGAAGAAGAGTCAGATCTCATTTGACCTTTTTTCATGAAATCTCTATGATGTTTCAAAAATCAAGGAGTTATAATGACACGTATGAGTAAGCAGGGAGAAAGACGCGCAAAATCTCCTAGAAAACATAAGAAGCCTAGCGTCAAAACAGGCCCTTTAAAAGATAAACTTCCCGAGGGCTATAAGCCACACGCCAATGCTCTTGAAGCAGTTGAAAATGTATTTGTTGGAAAAGTGAGGTCACGTCATGTCAAGGCATAAGAGTTTTGGAAAAGCGATAGCTGGTGGAAAAAAGCGTAATGTTCTCAAGCGTTTTGAGCGCGTTGAAGTCCTTAAAAAGCTAGGGCGTTGGGACAAAGAGAAGAATAAGCGTGTGACAGGGCTCCCTAAAACACCTACAATATCCACTTGAACGTTCTCATCTTTGATCAACAAGATGATTTACCCATCAATGAAGAGTCTGTGCGACATGCTGTCAAACGGACTCTTTCTTTGAAGCATTGTCATGCTGATGAAGTCTCGGTCTATTTTGTTAGTGTCGATGAAATTTCTCGTTTACACCAAGAATTTTTTGATGACCCAACCCCTACCGATTGCATCTCATTTCCCTATGACAAAGAAAAAGTTGGTGGCTTTCAACATCTTGGAGAAGTCTTTGTCTGCCCCAAAATTGCCATCGAATACGTCCTCAAACTGAGCGAAGAGATCAATGAAGATCGTTACCGTGAAATAACCCTTTATGTGATCCATGGCCTACTCCATCTACTTGGGTACGATGACATTGAAGAGAAAGACCAAAAAGCGATGCGCGCAGAGGAAAACCTTGTGATGCAAGATCTCATTGAAAAGAACCTTCTTATTTCGGCATAAACAAAGATATGCTTGCCCTATCCATTGTTCTCAGTCTCTTGTTTCTAATTTGGACATTTTTTGTGACCACAACGACTCATGCTTTGACACGCCTTGGTCAGACCCTCTCCCTAGAAATCATCAGTAAACACAAAAAACGTTTCTTCTATTTCAAGAAATCGAGCTTTGAATCGCTTGTCTTTTCATCCATTCTCTCAGAGAACCTCGCACGCTTTGGCTTTGCCAGCATGATCCTGTTTGCTATCTTCCAACTTGAAACCCCACATTGGATCCCGATTGTCATCACCTTGATCGTTGCAATCTTTGTTATGCTCCTTATCGGTGACTTTTTCCCTCGTATCATTGCCAATCGCTCTCCTGAAAAAGCGCTTACCTTCTCTCTTGGCCTCAGCTCCCTATTTCTCTGCCTCTCCTTTCCCTTCTCCTTCATCTTCTTCAAGATTTTCGAATCAGCCTCTCGCTTTGGTAAGGCACCTCAAATCGACCCTATGGAGGAAATGAAAGAGACCATTGTCCAAATTTTGCAATCTGCAAATGTACGAGGCAAACTAGACAATACAGACAAAAAGCTCATCGAAGCTGTCGTCAAATTCAAAGAGCGCATCGTCCGAGAGGTCATGGTTCCGCGTATCGACCTCTTCTCACTCCCATGTGAAACGACGATCCGTGAGGCTGCTCACCATTTCCTTGAAGAGGGCTATAGCCGTATTCCTGTCTACCAAGAGTCTGTCGATAACATCGTTGGCGTTTTGATGTTCAAAGACTTTCTCAAACTCTGCATGGAAGCTATCGAAAAGAGCACAGACCACGCTTTTTTAGACGGCTCAATTGAAAGCGTCACCAAAAGCGTCTTTTATACCCCTGAGACCAAACAGGTTTCACACCTCCTCCAGGAATTTCGTACCAAGCAGATGCACTTGGCCATCGTCGTCGATGAATATGGCGGCACAGAAGGCGTTGTCACCATTGAGGATATCTTGGAAGAGATCGTCGGGGAGATTGCCGACGAGTATGACCTTGATGAAGATACCCTTTATACTGCAGCCCCGGGAAGTGAACAGGCATGGATTGTCGATGCACGCATGAGTATTCTCGATGCTGAAGATGCCTTCCACATTCAGATCCCGCAAGAGGGAGACTACGATACCATCGGCGGTTACATTTTCCAACGCGTCGGCTCGATTCCTCAAAAAGGACTCAAAATTCACCACGATGACTTTACCATCGAGATTCTCAGCTCAACAGAAAGAAGCATCGAGAAAGTAAAGATCTCTCCACGCCGCGAGAGTCAACAATGATCGTTCTTGCCCTTTTTATTGGTTTTGCCCTCTTTTGGCTTGTTCATCGGATCAAGACTGGAGGCTTTCAATCCATTGCCAACAACGTGTTACACCGCGCTGAGATGGAGTGCGAATCAAAAAATAAAGCGTGTGAACTTGCCCTGCAGGAAAAAACGTTCAGCCACAAGCAGAAGCTTGAAAAGCAGATCCAAGAACTCCAACAAAAGCAGGCCAAATGTGAAAAAGAGCTCAAAACTCTTCAGCAAGAGCGGCAAGAACTTGAAAAAAATAAACAGCTACATGAGCAAGCTGTTGCCAAGTTAAAAAAAGAGAGCGCCAAGATCTCCACTACCAGAAAGCAACTACGTGCACAGCTCGAGAAAGTGGCCAAAATAAGTCCTGACGAAGCAAAAGAGCAACTCATGCAAAAGGTGCAAGGCGAGATCGGCACCTTTTTACGCCACGCAAAAGAAGAGATGGAAGAAGAGGCTGAAAAAGTTGCTACCAAAATTCTGACCACAACCATCAATCGTATTGCCCTCCCCTTTGTCTCAGAAGCAACCGTGACAACTGTGACCCTACCAAGTGATGATATGAAAGGACGGATCATTGGACGAGAAGGGCGCAATATCCGCTTGCTTGAGCAACTCACTGGAGTTAACTACCTGCTCGATGAGACACCCAACGCTGTTGTCATCTCCTCTTTTGATCCCAAGCGCAAACTCATCGCCAAAAATGCCCTGCAAGCCCTCATTCGAGATGGCAGAATTCATGCAGCGCGCATCGAAGAGATTGTCACCAAATGCCAAAATGACTTTGATAAACTCATCCGTCAAGCAGGTGAAAAAGCCGCCTTTAAAGCTGGAGTACTTGATCTTCATCCAGAGCTCTTGAAACTCCTAGGAGAGCTCAGCCTGCGCTATAGCCATGGACAAAATCTGCTTGATCACTCCGTTGAAGTGAGCCTACTCATGAGCATCATGGCCAGTGAGCTCAAACTTAATATGGACCTTGCTAAACGGATGGGCCTACTTCACGATATTGGTAAGGCAAGCTCCCATGAATACCCCGGTTCTCACTCCATCATTGGCCATAACCTCGCCATCAAACACCATGAGAGCCAGGAGGTTGCCAATGGGATCGGCTCTCACCACAACGAGATGTCACCATTGACTATTGAAGCAACCCTCCTTAATGTTGCCGACACCCTTTCTGCTGCTCGCCCAGGGGCGCGTAGTGAGGCGATTGAGCACTACGTCAAACGGCTTGAGAAGATGGAGAGCATCTGCTCAGAGCATGAATCCGTTGAAAAAGCGTATGCCTTGCAGGCGGGGCGTGAAGTGCGTGTTATTGTCCAGCCAGACCGCGTCTCTGATGATGCAGCCGCTGCTCTTGCCCGCACGCTTGTAAAAAAGCTTGAGCAAGAGCTCAGCTTCACAGGCAAGATCAAAGTGACAGTTATCCGCGAGAAAAAAATCACTGACTACGCCAGCTAACTAAGCAGTTATATGGTGAATTCTGTTGAAAATTTCACAAATCAGACAGAAAATTTTTGTTCACACTGAAGCTTCGAAAAAGATCTGGATACATTTGTAAAATTTTCAACTGAATCAAGTGTTTACAGACCTTTTTTTTCTAAAGCTGTCCTTCCAAATCTTCAAGTAAAATAAATTTTTATTTACAAAAATATTAATTTTTTCTTAACATTTATGCGTAACACAAACCCCTGGAGGATTATGGTAGTTTATCTTGAAAGAAAAAGTGCGAGTATTTGCCCTCAAGCCGTTGAGCCTACTAAGGGCGCTCTGAAAGCTCAACAAGTTTCTCAGCTTCACACTTCTGGCTTAGCCGCCCAAACAGATCAGATGGTTGGGTCTAAAAAAATCCACATGCTGTACGGGGTTCCGGGAAATGAATTGTTTGTTGCAACGCTTGCTAGAGTAGTGACAATGGTAGTTAAGGGTACCAGTATTAATCCCAATGCTCAACTTAAGGGTTCATTAGAAGAATTAGACGTTGCGTCATCAGACCTAGATGGACTTTTAGCTGTTAGAAAACAGCACATCTAACCAATCATGAATGAAATCAGAGATTGATATGATTGAATACGTGGCAGCAATGGGCCTCATTGCATTTTTTATTAGCACAATTTTTAAAGAGCTAAAAATGTTTAATGGACTAGGTGATAGTTTTCCTATTGCTGCCAGCTTCATTCCGTCTTGGAGTTTCTTCGCTCCAAATCCGTATCACACTGACTATTACATTCTTTATCGGTCTTTTAAAGATGATTCTGCGAGTAAATGGCAACAAGCCTATCAGATTTCTCCAAAACGGTCCTATACAGCTATTCTCTGGTATCCCGACAAGTTATTTTTAAAGAGCGTTGTGGACATAGCAATTGACTTAGTCCGTGTAGCAAGTTCAATTCATAACAAAAAAAAAATCTGCTTGTCTATACCTTACCTCCACACATTAAATTTTATTCAATCTCTGGTAGTAGATTCAAATGTTAATGTTGATAAAATCCAATTTGTAATTATGACAAGAGTACAAAATTCTTCTCCTGAAATGGTCTTTTTGTCCGAAACACACCCGGTAAAGTAAATGACAATAGAAAAAGTCTTCTTTTTCTCTCTAATTATTTCCACAGTAGGAATATGTATTTCAAGCTTAGAAATTCTTTGTCGCTTCAAGCTATTTAATTCTTCAGGTATCTTAAGTTGGAAAATTTCTAGTTCTACAACTAAATGGCTCGCATGTGGTCCAATTGGATTTTTCATGCACTTGCTTTTCAATGACAAATCATTCAGATTAATTCTTATTATCCAGCTTATATTGTCCTTAGTATTGCCTTTCTTAGGTTATTTTTCCTATGACCTTTCCGTATTTTTACTTTTAGAACTCTTGTGCCTAGCTCTCTTTTCTATTCGCACCCCTTACGGTTTGGATGGGGCTCATCACATGAATTTAATTCTTATAGGATCCCTGTGTCTGACAAGTTTTTTTGACATACATTCAAAAATTGCTTTATTCTGTATGTGGTTTGTATCTGCTCAAATAATCCTTGCATATTTCATTGCAGGCATAAAAAAACTTCTCTCCCCTATCTGGTATAGCGGAGATGCATTGACATTTATTTTTAGAACAGAGGCTTATGGACATCCTTGGATGTACCGGTTGATTGAGAAACGGCCCATTTTAAGAAAATCACTTGCATGGGGTGTGATCTCATTTGAAACTCTTTTTCCTCTAGTGGCGTTTGGAAATTCATTCACCATTGGGTTATTTCTTAGCATTGGAATTGTGTTTCATTTGATGAATGCTTTTCTTCTTGGGCTCAATAATTTCACTTTCGCATTTATAGCAACCTATCCCATCCTAGTTTTTTCAATAAAAGCTACTGACTTTACTTCCTACTTTGTCCCCCTACTGTTCTACATCGTTTTCCCAATATTACTCATTGCATGGCTTTGGAACTCTACCCAATCCATAAAAAGAGTATTGTTAAAGAGTTGTATCGCAATAACCTATATAGTGAACTTACTTACTGTGGGTTTTGCTCCTATCTTAGGGATTGGGTATTACGGAAAATATTTTTTCCTTTCTTTTTTTTCTTTTGCTTTTATAGCAGCCTTAGTTAAGGCAAATAAAAACAAACAGCCGAAAAAAGTGACCAAGCAATCTATATTTGGATACAGTTTGTTAATTATTTTTTCGTTGTTTATGTGTCTTGAAGTTCAGCTATCACTAAAAGGACATAAGATGCCTGATCACACGATAGAATTAGAATTTCCATTAAATAACGGCTCCTATTACATCGCACAAGGGGGAAACCATTCGATAATCAATCATCATCAGAAAGTTCTTGGACAAAAATTTGCGATAGATGTTGTTAAACTGAACAAATATGGGTTCCATTCCCATTCTTTGTTACCAACATGCCTTAGTGATTACAATGTTTATGGTACCAATGTCTATAGTCCTGAGTCAGGAACAGTTATTAAAGTTGTTGATCAACATGAAGATTTAGTGCCCCCTCTAAGAGACCAAGCAAATCCAGCAGGCAACCATATTGTTTTTCGTATTGAGAATACAAATTATGGTATTGTCCTTGCGCACTTACAATATCAAAGCATCCAGGTTAAAGTAGGCGACTCCATCACAAAAGGTCAGTTATTAGGCAAAGTCGGTAATTCAGGGAATACTACGGAACCACATTTGCACATGCATTGTGTTGCTATAAACGATCAAGAAGACTTCTTATATGACGCGGAACCTATTCCGATGACTTTTGACCATAAATTTTTATCTAGAAATCATATTTGTTCGAAATGAAAAGGCATTTAATTTTATTCGATGGTACTTGCCATATTTGCAATCTTGCAATAAAACATATTGTATCCATTGATTCAGGACATCGATTCCATTTTTCCTCTCTTCAAAGTGACTTTGCAAAAAAGATTTTGGGGACACAGTACGAATTTTTCATCCAAAAAGACTCCATTGTCTTAATCGAACACTTTCGATTTAAACGACCTAAAGTACAGATAAGATCCCGTGCAATTTTGCGAATTTATTGGCACATCGGAGGAAAATGGAAAATTTTAGGTCTATTTTCGTTTTGCCCCAGTTATATTGGAGATACCGTTTACCGTGTTTTTGCAGCAAAACGCAAAAAATGGTTCATACAAAAGAGTTGAGTGTTTTTTTCTAAAGCTGATTTACGTAAATGGACACAGGTAGAGACGAACAGCAGTTAAAAGTCTCATGTAGACGTTTTGAGTTTCTAATGCCTGCTCAGGGGGCACTGGCACCGGTAAAAAGAACTTTGCAGAACCCGATTGCGCTGACAAAATATTTACTTGCGCAACAGGCCTTCCATCAACATCTAAAATAGTAAATAAATTACACTGAGTTGAAGCATCGTCATTTCGCACACGCCACCCCAAAGGTAACTTAGCATAAGCTATAAAGGGATTATCGTCAGGGGAACTTAGCCAACAAACTTTATGAGAATTCCATTTCTCGTAACAACCATTGTTAATAGGTAGTCTAACTCGAACTCCTTCCGATACAGCTGCCATATGCATAAGCTTCCTCAAATATTGTAGACATTCGCTAGAGAATTTATTTGTACAAGAAAAATATGTCAAAAAATCACTTATAAAACCAGAAAGATTTATTCTAAAAAATCAGCCGATTCGCCTTATCGTTCATAAGGCTCTTATAGGAGATTGAGTTAGAATTTAGTTCACAAAATCTGGCAAAAGGGATACAAGATAGCTATGAAGGCTCTGATTAATGCTTACATTTGTGGCATCTAGATTTTGTCAGAGTTAGATTCGTAGACCGACGCTAACTCCTTGTGGGTTAGTAAGAGCAAGGATAACGCTCTGGCGAAAAGCTCGGTGATAGATCAAATGTAAGTATGAATTAAGAGGTTTCAGGTGGAAATTACGGAAGATAAAAAAGAGAATTGCGTCCTTTTCACACTGAAAGGAAGACTCGATAGCACAACCTCACCAGAAGTTGAAACAAAAATCATTGACTCAGTCTCTGCAGGAAATAAAGAGATCCTTTTAGACTTCTCTGGCTTGGAGTATCTCTCTAGCGCTGGAATCCGCGCTCTTGTCCATTGCCATAAAAAAATTGAACATGAGCATGGTCATATTTTTCTAATTGCGATCCCAAAACCAATTGAAAATGTCCTCTATATCACCGGTTTTCTCCCCTATTTTCAGGTATTTGACTCTGAAGCAAAAGCAATCAATGCATTGAACTCTTGAGAAAAAGAGCCGATCGCTATATGATCACGCCCTATGCGAAGATCGATCTGTTCTACTGAGCCGCCAGTCGCACGTGCGGGAGAAATCAAAACTTGGAAGTTTCACTACACTACAGCTGTGACTCTACCCAAGGGTGCGAAACTCAAATTTGACCTCCTTTCGCTTGGGCGTGATATCGATTGGGAAGTTCCCTCGGCAAGCCCTAAAGCGAAGTCAAATACAATCTACGGATTGTATCAAGATGAGCTTGTGAAAGCACAAGAGGTTGAAACTCCAGGGAGCGCTACGCCCCAATTTGAGTTCTCACTACCTGGTCCCCTAAAGACAGGTGAAACATTCATCATTGTCATGGGAACGCCTCCCAAAGTAAAAGATGAAGCGAAGGGAACAGCCTGCCAGCTCATGATTCAACGTCGACGCCCTTTCAATCTCTATGTCGATGCAAAAGGGAAAGGCAACTACGAAGAGCCAGAAATCTTCTCTGTCGATATCAGGGGTAATGCACTTGATAGGATCAACGCCCTAGCCCCCTCATTTGTGGCAAAAAACAAACGCTTTGACATCACGATTCGTTTCGAAGATGAATATGGCAATCTCACCAACTTTGCACCAGAAGATACCCTAATCGATCTCTCCTATGAGCATTTGCGTGAGAATCTCAACTGGAAACTCTTTGTGCCTGAAACAGGCTTTGTCGTTCTTCCTAACCTCTACTTCAACGAGGCAGGTATCTACAAAATCCAGCTGAAAGATTTGAAATCAAAACTCACTTTCACCTCAGCACCCATCAAATGCTTCCAAGAAAATGACCGCAATCTTTTCTGGGGTGTGCTACATGGCGAGTCTGAGAGAGTCGATTCTGAAGAGAATATCGAAAACTGCCTACGCTTTTTCCGTGATGAAAAAGCCGTCAACTTCTTCGCCTCTTCTCCATTTGAAGCTGCAGAAGAGACCTCCAATGAAATTTGGAAGCTCGTCTCGCAAAATATCACCGATTTCAATGAAGAAGAACGTTTTGCAACCTTCCTTGGCTTCCAATACGAAGGTGAGCCTGGTCTAGAAGGGATGCGTCAGTTCATCTATTTGAAGGATCAAAAACCTTTGCTACGCAAGAAAGACTCCAAAAACAGCTCTCTTGCAAAGCTTTATAAAGGACTGAATCCTAAGGAAGTCATTGCGATTCCAACGTTTACCATGGCAAAAGGATACCACTACAACTTCAAGGAGTTTAACCCTGAGTTCGAACGGGTGGTTGAAATTTACAACGCATGGGGTAGCTCTGAGAAAAAAGGAAACTCTCATCCGATCAAAGGGAAAGTAAAAGAGACTGCTGAAGGGTCCATTCAAGAAGCACTGAAGAAAAACCATCGCTTTGGATTTGTCGCTGGTGGTCTTGATGAACGTGGCATCTACACCGATTTTACGGAAAGTGACCAAACCCAATACCCACCTGGCATGACTGGTATTTTGTGTGAGAAATATACACGCGAATCCCTTTTTGATGCCTTACAAAAACGGGCTTGCTACGCCTCTACTGGCGCACGCATCATTGTTGGTTTTTATATCGCTGGTCATAAAATGGGCTCTGAGCTCTCAACAGCACAGAAGCAAGGTTTGATGGTCAATCGCCACATTTCTGGCTACGTAGCAGGAACTGACAAGCTCAAAAGTATTGAGGTAATTCGAAATGGTGAAGTGATCCATACGTTTAATCCTGATAGCTATCATCTCGACTACTACCATGATGATATGGTAGATCTCTCTAAAGTAACGCTCAATGGCCAACAGCCATTTGCCTATTACTACCTCCGTGTCACCCAAGAAGATGGGCATATGGCATGGAGCTCTCCAATCTGGATCGACTTAGTGAAAAAATGAACAACCTCGTCTCGACAATTATTGCAGCAGTAATCCTCATGGTTCTTGTTGTCTTAGCCCTCGGCATTGGCCGTCTTCTCTCGGGGAAAAACCGTTTGAAAAAGGGATGTGGCCTGACTCCAAAAGATAAAGGGTCATGTCCAACTTGTGGAGCGAAGAAAAGCTGCGAGGAGAAAGAAGAGAATGACGACGAGCACAGCGACAAGTGAAACTCTAGAGAAAGTCAGTGAAAAAGTTCTAGCTGGCAAGCGCCTCACTCCAAAAGAGGGCCTCAAACTTCTTCAGGCCACAGATGAAAAAGAGATCGAAGCGATCTGTAATCTCGCTGATCAAGTGCGCAAAGAACGTATCGGTGATGTTGTCACTTTCGCCTCCTCACTCATGCTCTATCCCACCAATCTCTGTGAACTCAACTGCCAATTCTGCTCATTCTATGCAAAGCCCGGCTGGGATAAAGCCTGGTTCCTGACTCCTGAGCAAGCTGAAGAGAAAATCCGCAAGTACTCAGCGGAAAATGGGATCACAGAAGTCCACATTGTCGGTGGCCTCTGGCGTGATTGCGATTTGAACTACTACGAAGATCTCTTTGCCCGCATCAAAAAAGTCGACGATAATATCCACATTAAGGCGCTGACACCTGTTGAGTATGACTTTCTTGCCAAACTACACGATATCTCAATTGAAGAGGTCTTTACGCGTATGATAAGTTGGGGTTTAGGCTCGCTACCTGGTGGCGGAGCAGAAATCCTTGTTGAAGAGGTGCGCAAAAAAATTGCCCCTGGAAAAATCTCTTCAGCTGAATTTATGGCCATCCATAAACTCGTGCACAAACTCGGACTCCGTTCTAATATTACTATGCTTTTCAATATGATCGAAGAAAATGAAGATATCATCTCACACCTCTGTCAGGTTAGAGAACTTCAAGACGAAACAGGCGGCTTTAAGACATTTATCCCCCTCAAATTTGGAGAGGAAGACAATGCCCTTGGTAAACGAAAAAATCGCCTGAAGAAAAAGTCTGTTCCTCTTGTCTACGCTGTCTCACGCCTTATACTAGACAATATCCTGAACATCAAAGTGTTGTGGAACTATGTTGGAGTTCCAGAATCCCTTCATCTTCTCAACTGTGGTGGCAATGATCTCTCTTCAACGAACACTGAAGAGCGCGTCATCGACATGGCCGGAGGAACCAAGGCTAAGATGGATCAGAAAACCATGAGTGAGTTGATCCGCAGCATCAAACGTATTCCGCATATGACCCATTCAGGGCATTGCTAATGCGCATTGGATTTGTTGAGTATCTAAATGCAAGACCCTTTTTAGCAAAACTCCCCGATCAAGATATCACCTATGCTCCACCGACAAAGCTCAATGCCCTGCTGCTCGACCGTCAGCTCGATATTGCACTGAGCAGTTCTGTTGTTGCTCTTGAGCATGATCTTCCCTATCTCCCCGATTTTTGCATCGCCGCAAAAGAGCGAGTGTACAGCGTCAACCTCTACACGCGCACACCTAAGCCGAGCCAAATCGGACTTGACAGCGATAGCGCCACATCAGTTGAGCTGCTCAAAATCTTGTGTGCACACCATTGGGATATCAAAGCTGAATTTGTCCCTAAGAGCGAAGAGGCCTTTCTCCTGATTGGGGACCAAGCTCTCCACAACCCCACAATCCCAGGTTACCAAACAATTGATCTTGCTACTGCTTGGTATGAGATGACAGGCCTCCCCTTTGTCTTTGCTCTTTTTACCTATCATCCAACTGTGGATCCTACCCTTTTTGCCAAGCAACTTTCGACCTCTCTCAAATGGAGTGAGACGCATTTAGAGGAGCTTGCACAACCCAATCCAAAGCTCTTGACAGACTACTACCGCGCGTGCCACTATTCGCTTGGCTCTGAAGAACAGCAAGGGCTAGAAACTTTTCAAAGGTTACGTCATGTACAACCAGTCTGCTCCTAACACTATTCAATCATGCTTTTCAAGTATTGCATCGAGCTATGATCGCGCCAATGCAATCGCCTCGCTCGGCATGCATCACGCCTGGAACCAAAAACTTGTTGATGCCATTGGACCCGCAAATAACTTGCTTGACCTCTGTGCTGGCACCGGTGAGATTGCTCTACGTTTTGTCAAGAAGCATCCTGAAGCGCAAGCAACACTGCTCGATTTTTGCGCTGAGATGTTAACCGTTGCTGAGACAAAATCGAAGCAGTTTACAACACTTGTTGCCGATGCACAGAAAATTCCTCTTCCAGACCAGAGCTTTGATGCTGTGACGATTGCTTATGGCATTCGCAATGTTGAAAATTCCAAGGCTTGCTTTGAAGAAGTGGCGCGTGTCTTGCAAAAAGGTGGCGTGTTTGGAATTTTAGAGTTGACCCGTCCCCGCTTTATTCCTCTAAGAGTGCTGCACAAAAGCTATACACAACTCTTTCTTCCAATTATGGGAAAATTACTTTCAAATAACTCTGAAGCCTACCGTTACCTGGCTAAAAGCATCCAAACTTTCTCTTCAGTCAACACTTTGAAAAAAGAGTTGCTCTCAGCTGGTCTTATTCCAATTGAGACGCACTCTCTCTTTGGTGGCGTTGCAACTCTTATCATCAGTAAAAAACCCTAGGTAGTGCCGTGACGACACTACCTAGCTACTTTGCTAGAGCTTGCCAGCCTCTTCTAAAAATTTAACTAGGCTGTCAACGGAATTTCTAAATACTCCCAAGTGCTGGGATTCATTGTGGCTATGTGCGGCAGTTAGAGGATCTTCAACAGCAGACACTACAATCTCCATTCCAGGAAATGCTGTTTCAAATTCATGAATCAAAGGCAATGCGCCTCCACAAGGCATGAACGCTGCTTGCTCAAAGCTTCCCTTTAATGCTGTGTAGTAGGCCTGTGTAAAAGCTCCTTCTAGATTAGCACCCCAAGCAAAGGCTCCCGCTTCTGGTATCTTTGTCTCAATTGGTAAATTCCACATCACTGTTTGACTTTTTAAATGACCAATTAACATATCACCCATCACTTTTGGATCTTGGCCAGGTAAAAGACGAATTCCTATTGTACAAGAGGCGTGCGCTTGGATGGAGTTTCCTCCATTAGGTTGCCCACAAGTCATGTTCACAATGCTCAAACTCGGTTCATTCACGATCCGCTCATAGATTGAGCGCTCTGAATCTCCACGTAGTTGAATTCCCGGTAACATGCCAGAATCCTTTGCATATTGCTCAGGACTCACGGAACTCACTTTCAAAAGCTGCTTTTCTGCTTCAGTTAGGGCGCGACTTCCTTCTGTCAATTGCGCTTGAAAGCTTGGCTCTTGTAAACTAGTCAAAAGAGCGACTAAAGCCTGGGCTGGATCAGGAACCAAACCATTTACCCCACTATGCACTGGCTGCTCCAAGGCATTTACCTTCAGATGGACATTCACAATACCGCGCGTTGAGCTTGTAAGTGTTCCTGTTTTAGTATCTCGATTCATTCCATCTAAGATAACTAAGGCTTTAGATTGAACTGATGCTGCCTCTTGCTTTAAAAACTCTGTCATGTTCACAGAACCGAACTCTTCTTCTCCTTCGAAAAGGATTCTAACATTAACAGGAAGCTCTTGATCCGCTTCTTTATAGACCCGTAGAGCTGTTAAAATTGCAATCACACCTCCCTTATCATCACTTGCACCACGCCCGTAAAGACGTCCATCACGTATCTCAACAACAAAAGGATCACTTTTCCACTCATTGCGATCAACTGGCTGCACATCATAGTGACTGTAGAGTGTGATAGTCGGTTTTGCAGCATCAACAACCTTTTCAGCTACTACAAAAGGGGCCGAGTCGTTGATTCGTACTTGGCGCACAGTAAAGTCAAGCTCCTGTAGCCCCTCAGTTGCAAAATTGGCAGCTTTGATAAGAGTCTCCATACAATAATCTGAGCTTCCAGGATTACTCACACAGGGAATAGCAACAAAACGACCGAGCTGATCGATAGCATTTTGAAATTGTTCATCGGTTACTTTGGGTGCAGAGATAGATACAGCCATGAGAGCCTCCTTTAAAGATTTCGTAAAGAGACTGTAGCAATTTTGAATTCTAATTGCTAGCTTTTTTTTGACCAGGGAGTGAGGTTTTAATGGGGAGGAGAAAAAAGACCCAAAATAGCATGTTTTTATCTTATGACGACACTATCTAGTCATAAGTGAAAAATAATCATACTGATCGATTCTTTTCTAACGAAATTAAGTGGAAGACTGGGGTTCATCGACACTTGATGTATGACTAGTTGCATAAACGTTTTTTAATCTCATTGGATGAGGCATAAATGTACCCAGAATGCGTTGATTCACGCAAGATACATACTCTTCCAAGAAGTCCCGAGCTAATTTTTCTTCTCCAGCTAAATAGACTGGGGCTGCAACACCAGCTAGTGCAATATTTCCCATAGCTGCAAATGCAATAACGCATCCTTCAGTTACGCTTCTAAATAATGCAGTAGGAAGGGATTCATTTTCACAATCTTGGGTCAGAATCCCTGGCTGATAACTGAAAGGCTCCCCCCGCCATTTCCCCCATTTGATATTTGGCTTTTGGGTAGTTAAATCCTCAGAGGCCGAGTTTATCACATTGTCAACAGTCTGCTTGATGGGTTCCTCCACAAGCCGACCAACTAGCGCTTCGGGAGTGTTATCAAAAACAAGTTCTGTGAATCCCCGAATATAAGTCTCACTTTCCAGACTGCCTAAATATCCATCTAAAACTGGTGTCACCATGTTCAAGGTTGCACCAGAGACAGCATCAGAAAGTTGTTCGCGGCGGTTTTGAGCATCTGAATTCATAAATGACGTGGCAAATTCTAACCCGCTTCGAGTGATCAAAGGATTGACATATCCAGCACTAAGCATAATACATACCCCCTGCTTTATGGTATTACTCATGATCGAAAGATAGATCTCGCAAAAAGTCTTCCGTGCGTCTTTTGCAGCCTGTTCAATTCCTAACTTGGATACTGCAGTGCCGAACTGGCCATTTTTTAAATCTTCAAGTACAGCTTTTTCTCTGGCATTTCTAAAAATGGTTTTAAGCGCCACAATAACAGTAACTTTTGCTGTTTGAGTCAGTCGCTCTTGACACCGTTCTTGCAAATCTCTTAATTCGTGGCCATAACCACCGGCAGGCGTCACAGTTTCCGACTCAGGAGGACTCTCTAAGGGTTGTTCAGAATACTCTGGGAGAACTGGATCAGACTCAGGCTCATCAGGCAGAGCGGTTATGTTTGGAGTCGTGACGTCAGCTGATGAAGCTCCTTGCTCAGGAGCTTGTGCAACAGAAGGCCGCTCTTGAGGCCGAACACTCCTGGGTACCGGATGTGGAGCCGCAAAATAATCCGAACAAACTTCGTGCCAGGAGCGCTCAGCAACCGGATGCGGATGTTTGAACCACTCATGAGACAGACCTCCTCCATTTTGAGCGAAAGCCATAGCAAAACATCTTAGCTTGTGAACATTTAGAAGAATTTTCTTTTTTAATTTGGGTTCCTCAGGGAGGCGGACCTTAATATAGCGATCCTTAACCGAGCCACAAACTGCATTACTAACAATGTCTCCACCAATTCTCAGATTAATGGTCAGTCTTCCTCCACCAGCTTGGGCTCTTTCACACTTATGTCCATTGAAAGTAATGCGCCAGACATCCCATTTTTTCCTTACGTGTGATGCAAAATATCCTCCAGCAGAATGGCCGACAAAGGCTGAGATATGACTGCCGTAACCCTGGCTTTCCGCAAATTTCTTCCAGACAGCAATTTGTTTATTCATCGTTCTGAAAAGATGATCGGCATCAGCGATGCCATGAGAAACATCTGATAGGAAATTTAGGAAGTTATCACTCCCCCTAAAACCAACAATGAGCTCTCCGCTTGCTGAGTCTCTAAAAAAGCGAACTTTCCACTGTTTTAGAAAGCCAAAATCTCCATCACCAGCCAACTTCTGAACTCTGCGTCCACCTAATGCTTTCTCTAAATAATGCTCCGGGTGTTTTTGATACGCAGCTTCTGCAATGTGGTAGTAAAACATGGGAGAGTTTTTAGGCGTAGTT
The DNA here is from genome assembly GCA_942490925.1 of uncultured Chlamydiaceae bacterium. Classification (GTDB taxonomy): domain Bacteria; phylum Chlamydiota; class Chlamydiia; order Chlamydiales; family JAAKFR01; genus CALNYX01. The sequence goes on from CALNYX010000017.1 coordinate 657,649, forward strand.
TTTGGAGCAGACATAGGGCAGCCTTTGGAATATTGCTGCCTCAATTATTAAGGTAGTGTTAATAAAGCACAAGCCAAAATAAGCAGAGCTCTAAATCGAAACGCACGCTCTTTTCGGCGGCGTTGCTACCCTAATCATCAGCAAAAAGCCCTAGAACTTCAGATGAAAGGACACTTGTTCTGGTTTGGGAGTTAAAAAAATGGCCGGGATACCCATCAAGGTAATACCTCCTATTTCACTTCTGTTTCTATACCAAAGATACGCTAAAGCTGCCCCTTGTAAGTGGCCCATAGAACTGTGTTCCAAAGTCCGAGAGCAGGAAGTAAAAATCCTCTTTAGAAGCAGTGGCTACGGCCGCTACTTCTTGTTGGATGTGAGGTTTTGGGCAGGCAAAGCCTGACCAAAACTCGCGGAAGCTATTGATAAACATTCCTTACTCACCTTTAGCCAGAGAATAACTCGTATTTCGCCCACCTTCTGGATTTTTTACCAAAATACCAAGTTCAATAAGAGCCAAAATATCCCGATAAGCACTATCCTGAGAACACTTTGCCATCTTAGCCCATTTTGAAGTTGTAAGCTTACCTTCAAAACCATCTAATAGCCGATTCATGATCTTTTTCTGCCTTTCATTCAAAGGGAGATGTGCAATTGATTCCCAAAAATGTGCCTTTTGCAAAATTTTCTGAAATGTTAATTGAGCCCCTTCTATCGCTCTCCCAAGACATTGCAATGCCCAATCGAGCCAAGCTGTGATCTCCAAATCCCCTTTCTGCGTGCATTCCAATACATCGTAGTAACTTTTTCTTTCCATTTGAATTTGCGCTGAAAGACTATAAAAACGACGTGAGCTATTTTCTGATCGTGACAACATTAAATCACTTATTGCCCGAGCAATACGTCCATTTCCATCTTCAAAAGGATGAATCGTTACAAACCATAAGTGGGCAATAGCTCCTTTTAAGAGAGGATCCAATTTCTTCTCAGTATTAAACCAATTGATGAAAAGTTTCATCTCATGATCAACAGCTTCAGCTTGAGGACCTTCAAAATGAATCATTTCTTTGCCCCATTGCCCTGAGACAACCTCAACCGGCCCTGTGCGCCATGCTCCAACTTTGATTTTGTTTATCTCGTTTCTTTGCTCAGAAAAAAGAAGCTTATGCCACTCCAGCAACCTCTTTTTACTTAGGGGGCGTTTGAAATTCTGGGTTGCATCCAGCATCATTCTCACAATCCCCTCAACACTTTTATCGACACGGTTTAAAGCTGCATCCTCTATCCCTAGATGTCGTGCAATAGATGAGCGCACAGAAGCTTGATCAAGAACTTCCCCCTCAATCTCACTTGATTTCACTACTTCTAGTGTCAAAGATTGCAGAGCCGATTCATCACTCAAGTGAAAGCCTACAGACTCCATCCCGCCGATTAATCGCCCTTGCTGGTGACGTAGATGAAGCAATAATGCGTCAACCCGCTTTCTATCCCAAATAAAATTAGGCCACTTTTTTCGCTTATAGATATACATTTCAACTCCTATTCTCCGCAAAACATGCGGAGAATAGGCCTCCTTTCTCTCTGTTCTATACTTCTAATAGTAGCATTTATTCTCCGCAAACGCAACCTCTTTCTCCGCAAAATATGCGGAGATTAGCCTAATTATTCTCCGCATGGTTTTCTTTTACTCCTAAAAATGCCAAACTCGCAGATATGATTATTCTTGGATCAAGCTCAGCAAGACGACGGGAAATTCTTTCCTTTTTCACCCTCCCCTTTGAGCAGGTTTCTCCCCCATTTGATGAAGCAATGTTTCCATTTTCTGGAGACCCAATGAGCTACGTGAGGGACCTTGCCGAAAACAAGGCTCGTTCGATTGACTGCAACGATCGTGTCATCCTGACCGCTGATACAATTGTGATAAAAGATGAGAAAATCTATGAAAAACCTGCTGATAAAGCTGGGGCTTTTGAGATGCTCAAAGAGCTCAATGGGAGCTCTCACACTGTCTACTCAGGAGTTTGTGGGCGCCTTGGCGATAATGTGGTGAGTGAACACGCTGAAACGGTTGTCACCTTCCATCAAGCCAATGAAGCGCAGCTCAAAAAATATCACGCCGCCTTTCAAGGAACCGATAAAGCAGGTGGCTATGGCATTCAAATGGCTGGAAGTATTATTGTGAAAAAAATTGAGGGGTGCTTTTATAACGTGATGGGATTACCTCTTTTTGCCACCGCAAATGTTTTAAGCCGCGTAGGAATTGATTTATGGGACCATCTAAACTCTTAGCTACACTTCTACTATGCACCTCTTCACTGATGGCGCACTTTCCAATCGAAGTGGGTGGTCAAGTCCTCTATTTCATCCACCACGGTGATACCGCTTCAGCATTGACTCGTTATCTTGAGTACGCTCATAAAGTTGGGGAACACGACTACGAACTTTTGCAACAAGTTGGCATTACACTACTTGAGCGAGGAACTTCAAGCGGTGAGCAAGAGACACAGCTGATGTGTCTGCTTGGTGCTGGTGTTTCGCTCTGTCCACCGCTCCTTCCCATTTTAGAGAGGGGGGTTCAAGGAGAAGATGTCAAAGCTCAACTCGTTGCACTCAATTTTCTCTCCAGACTCGATGACGATGAAGCCGACAGGATTTTTCTCGATGCGCTCTCCTCCCCTTTTCTACTCACGCGGTTGGAGGCCTGTTTTCAACTCTCTCGCAAAAATCACCCTGCAGTGCTGGAACATCTTCAATCTCTGATCATCAAAGTTCCTGAGCAAATCCGCCCACTTTTTGCGCAGATTGTGATCAATCTTGATAGCAACAGTGCTAACCAAATGATGCGTCAGCTACTTGCTGATCGCGATCTTGTTACCCGCTGCGAAGCAATTTTAGCAGTGGCACGAGAGAGGCGCGATGATTTCTTGCCGCAAATCCGAACTTTGGCATCACAAACACAAATTATTCAACAGGAGAGCGCTGCCATCGCTCTTGGGCGCCTCAAAGATATGAGCTCTTTACCTCTGTTGCATCAGATGAGTCAGAGTAAGCAGACTACTGTCCAGTTAGCAGCCTGTTATGCGCTCTATCAGTTAGGAGAGAAACGGGGCGTTGAAACGATTCTAGAAGAGGCGATTACCGGTAATCTCTATGCTGTTGCGCTACTTGGACAGATTCCAACAGAAGAATCTCTCAATCAACTGGCCCATTTCCTAACACATCCAAGCAAGGATATGCGTTTGAATGCGACTCTAGCTCTGCTCCAACAGCGAGATGTGCGCTGTCTGCCGCACCTCGGTGAACTGCTCACCTCAGAGAAAAAAGATATTGGCTATATCCGCTCGCAATCACCTGGTGGAGGGATGAAAATTTGGAAAACGGTCGTCTCAGCATCACACAAAGCGAAAAACTATCCAGGGGTTATGCAAGAGAGTGTCGGTTTGCGCGAGCAGATCTTGACACTCTGTGTCGAGCTTCCAGAAGAGCATTTTGTGAAACTGGCTCGATTGGTCTTTGAAGAAGAGCTGCAACATCTAGTACCCATTACACTTGAATTGCTGAGTAACCATCGAAGTGAAGAGACGATTGCGTTGTTGAAAAAACAGCTCAATGAAACAACTTCCCCGTTTGTGAAAAACTACTGTAATTTGGTGCTCTTTCGCATGGGAGAAGAGGGCCCTTACCAAGACTACCTCATTGCCTGGGCAAGAGAGAGGCAAAACACATTGATGATCCGCTTCCGTGAAGATACCGCAGTTGACCGTCAAACAAGTCACTCTCTTACGCCTGAAGAAGAGTCGCGCCTGCTGATCGAAACATTTGAAGCTCTTGCATCTGCACAAAATCAGGCAGGTATCGAAGCATTGATCAATGCGATCGCGTATGGTCATGAGAAAAATCGCTATGCCCTAGCAGGTCTGTTGATTCGGACTACCGAATAAATTCACTCTTTGCTACGCTCTTCTCCCTGATGTTTAATGTACTTCTCTATACCTGCCTACTTGCAGATCTGCTTAACATGGAAATTCCTCCAGTTGGCGAACCTGATTGCAATCAATGCATTCCGAAAGTGAACTGCTGCCCATGTCCGATCTCTAACAATGTCTGTATCGATCTTGTTGACCCGATCTATTCTGAGGGTATCCTCACAACAAATCAGGGAGGCATCATTCAGGGCACTGATCTACGTGTGCAAGCGCAAACCATCAGCTACACACCTGACCAGACCGTTTTTTGCGAAGGGAGTATCTTGATCGACTATAAAGAGTGGATCTTAACTGGAGATTGCTTCTTCTACGATTTTGTTACCAAGACAGGCTATCTCGTCAATGGACATACAGCAGCGCCCCCTTGGTTCATCGGTGGAAAACGGATGGAACTGCTTGAAAATGGTGACATCGTTGTCCTCAACGGCTATCTCACGACCTCTGAGGGACCCAATCACGATGTACGCCTCACTGCCCCTGCAATGAAACTGAAGAAAAACAAAGTGGTGATGGCTAAAGACATCACGATGATGGTCAAAAAAATGCCCATCGGCTTTCTCCCCGGAATTAAGGTCGATCTGAAAAATATCGAAAGAACACCTCTAGCCTTCCAATTTGGATGGGGTGGCTTTTTAGCTAGCTACGCCAGTGTTCTTTACCACTTCATTGACTGGGACGATTTCCAAGCAACTGCCCGTATCGACGGCTTTTTCAAATATGGTGTCGGTGGAGGGATTGACACGAGCTACAACCCCAAGTGTCGCTCAACAGAGTTTTATACACGTAGTTACTACGCCAATGATCTTCCCCTCTCGACGCCGCAGTTGAGCAATCGCTATCGCTATCAAGGGGCTTACTCTGACAACATCTATGATGTTTCTGTCAAAGCTGTCTATGATGTGGTGAGCGATCCAAAGATGGCAAACCAGTACAACATCCAAGACTTTGATCTGAAAACCGCAGGACGTACTCAGCTTGACCTGCGACGCCAAGATCCATGGTGGACCGCCAATCTGACAACGCGTGTACGCGTCAATAATTTCCAGTCAATCAACCAAGAACTTCCCTCATTCCATCTCAGTTGGCATCCACTTGAGATTCCTCGAACTGGTATTATCTTTGGCTCTGATCTGCAAGCGGGTTACCTCAACTATATTTTTAGTCGCAACGTCACTCCTGATACGATGCACGCAGCAGCACGCGCAGAGATACGCCCCTACCTCTACCGCCCCTTTCACTTTCGCAATTGGAACTTCACCCCTGAAGTTGGTGGCATAGGCATCTACTACAGTGATAACCAGAATAATCAACAAATTGGACAAGGTGAGCTGTTTGCTGGAGCCTCGCTTGAGACAGCTATTCACAAAACCTATGCCCGCTCTAAACACGTGATTGAGCCCTACACCTGCTATCAATACTTATCCTCACCAACTATTACCAACAGTGACCACTTTATTTTCACTATCCAAGATGGACTCAATCGCCTCAACCGCTTCCGCTGTGGCGTGCGCAACAGTCTCTTTTTCAGAGATAAGTGCTCAGTTCTCCGCCGTGGCTGGGTTGACCTCTGGGGTAATTTGTTTATCAAATCCAACAAAGCCTTTCCAGACCAACGCCTCTATCTTAACGTCGAGTATCAACCCTTTCTCAATGTAAACTGTGGATTTTTTGGAGCGTGGAATTTCCAAGAGAACATGATCGATACAGCAAATCCGCGTGTTGAATGGACCGTCAATGAAAATGCTGCGTTTAATCTCGAGTACCGCCATCGCTCGAAATATTTCTGGCGCAAGGCCAACTTCTACAACTTTGTGCTTGAAAATACACGCACACAGACAGAACTCCTCGGCTCAGTCCTCTCTGATCAACGCGACACCCTGCTCTTTCGCCTCTTCTTCCGCTTTGATCCTGATTGGCATGTCAAACTCGATGTTCGCTCAGGTTGGAACCGGGTTAATCAGCCACCCTACACAGAGTACTCTGCACAGCTTGGCACAGTCCTATTTGAGCACTGGCGCTATAACTTCACCTATGAAAAGCGGGAGTCTGACAACCGTTATTCGATGTCCTTGCGACTCGACCCTGGACCTCCCAAAAAAGCAAAAGCTTGCCCTAGATTCTAATCAACGAATCGGATAAAAAGACGCTCTTCTGTGCTATGCACAAACTCAAAGCTCTCTGTAATTCTCAATTTTGATTGATGACTCTCTAATGTATGTCGATAAACTGTCCAGTCGGTCGAATTCCATGACCAAACGACTTTAGCATCCTGAGCGACAATGAATTTGCTTCCATATGTAGGTAATAAATCAGTTGACATCTCTTGTTCACTAAAATAGAGACTAAATAGACCCGCGCTAACCACACTCCCATCACAATAGAAGCCAATCACTTGTCCTGCATGGGGAATTTTATCAACAGTTCCAGCTTCATGCACTGATTCATCGTCAATACAAAAGAGTTTACTTCCATGCGAAATGATCTGCGAGCATTCATAGCTAGTCTCTGTTCCATCTCGCCAGATCACCCTATTATCCAGAGCAATTTGCTCACCTAGTGGCGTAAAAGGGGCCCCGCTGTTGATTTTGAGTTGCTCATGCCACTGGCCATTGAGTAAAGAGCCCTTCAAAATGACTCCCGTATGCATACTCCATCTGTAAAATAAGCCTGAAGGAGTCATGTGAAGAGTATCTGAGGCCTCAACCCAAAAAGGTAGAGTAACCGTATCAACAAGCTTTCCACTCCTTTCGTCATAAAAGTAGATCTTGTTGTCATTTACACCAATTACAGCAATCCTCTGATGAAATCTTCCAAGGTAAATAGGCTCTATAGAAAGCTTAGCCGTCCATAAACACTCCATCGCCTCACTCTCAACATGACAGAGAAATGCGCTTTCTGAGCGATCGACAAGACCAATAAACCCACTCTCCGTAATTTGGACAGGCTCCTGAGTGTTAAACGGAAGTGTATAGACGTTATTTTCACCTTCAATCTTTGGCAATAATAAGTGTCCTGATAGCGCAGAAAGCTCCTCATGTGTCACAGAAAAAAGCTCTATAAACTCTTGAGCAAGATCTACAACCCACCTAGGATCCGACTCTTTTTGCAATGCAAGTAGTCTGCTTCCTATTGTTTTTGTACGTTGATCACACCCTTCCCACGCAAGCTTTTGAATAAATGTCTGTTCAGGCCATACTGTAAGCAATTTGATGAGCACCTTCTCTTTGCAAGGCCACTTTTCTATGGGAGTAACACAGCAAAATGCGATAAGCCGATCCATCATATTTTCAAGCTTATCCAAAAAAGGCGCGTAACTAAAGAGCTCAATGAAAAAACAGGGACTCTCTTCCAACCTACATGCGTCGATACACTTTTGTAAATCCAAATTCTTATCACCTGGCAAATCAAACTTAGGATTGAAAATCAGCTTGAGCATAGTTAGGGTAATCTTATGACACATATCTGTGGATCGAAAAAAATTAAACTTAAAAACAGCTGCAACATACTCAGGATCTAGGCTATGAATAAGAGCAATGATCTCTTGTTCCTCAAACTTTCCACGACGAATATGCTCAAACAGCATATGTTGCAAAGCTGAAGCTGAATACGAGGAAAATTGAAGGCCTGCTCCCTCCTCGACCACCTCAATTCCTGGCTGCTCTGGAAGTTGCTCGAATGGAAATCCTTCTTTTAGCAGTTGGGCAGCATTCTTCACAGCTCGAGAAATTGAGAAAGCAACAACCGCCTCTTCAGTTTGAGGGGCATCAGCATTTTTTATTCTCAGTAGTCTCTTAGCTGATTGCCCACCCCTAGCTCTTCCAATCTCAACAATAAGCTCAACAACCCAATAGAAGTCTCTGGTATTGATGCTTGCCAAGCTTATATGTTGCTCAAGAGAACGGCGTGAAAGTGCATGGAGAGCAGTAGGGCTAATCATCGGCTAAGCTACTGATTGTACCATTTGAATCAACGTACTTAGAACCGAGAATAACTGCGTTACCTTTCGGTTCGAAAGATTCATCCTCAAGCTCAAGCTCAAAGCGTTGCTCTAACTGACCACCAACTAGAGTGAGCCCTCTAAGAACCCGTTGCCCCGGAATCTGTGCGGCCCAGAAGAGAAAACCTTCTGGGGTAATATGAAATCGATCAGTACCAGAAATCCCCAAATCAGAGAGGTTAACTTCCATGCGCTTCTCTCCTGTTTCGGGATCGATGATTAACATGTCGCTATCATCCTCAGTGATCAAACAGACGCCCAGAGCATTACTGCTGAGATAAAGAGGTTGATCTAGCAGTGGTACTGCCCAATCGAGCTGCTCTGATTTAGACCTTGCCAATACATACTGATTCTTGCTGCGATAAACACCAAATCCTGCATCTATTGCGAGTAGTGGATCAGCTAATGAAATCTGTGAAAGTGGAATACGCTTCGAAATTTTTTGAAGCTCTTCTGGTGTCATGCTCGGTAAAAGCTTCTGTAGCTCTTCCATTGCTCGATAAGCGACGCTAGCAGTTCCTGCATAAATTGAGATTAAGCATGCGCCGATATCTCGACTCTTTTCATCTGCAGGAGCGTGGAGCAGTAGCCGCGCTAATTCTTCGCCTCGATTGCAAAGCGTGTTAATTAACACTTTCTCTTTTGTATCGCACTTTGCAAACGGTATATGGCAAAGAGGAATGGCTCTATCCAGATGTTTCGCAAGAATGTTTCCTATGCCATAAAAGATCCGAGTTGCAAATTCACTCTTTAAAGGCTCCATTGAGAGCATAGCCAGACTAAGTTTTTCCCATGCTGCCATTCTTCCCTCTCTGCCTGAGGGCAATATAGGGGTTAAGTTTAGCTCGAATACCATTGTCAATAGGGCTTGGGCCATATAGCTACTCAATGAATTACCTGGCTGACTAAGCTTTGTGCTTATGAGCGTAGAGACTGCCTGTGGCGGAAAAAGCAAAAGAAAATCGTTAAATTCAAGCCATTCAATACTGCCAGGTGCGCAAGCGCTGTTCACAATCATCTCATGAAAGAATTCCTCTAAAATCTCCTCAATGCCCTTCACTATTGTTTTTTCTAGCCTAACAAGATGCTGAATATACTTTTCTGATAGCGATCCAAGGGCGACCTTTTCCTTCATCAAAGCGGCGCATAATGTAACGCGCTTAGGAAGTATCAATTCCAAAATAGACCTGGCAATGACTTCTACTTTCTGGCAAGACTGAGATAGATCTAGTGGCAGTGGACTAGAAAACACTCTCCGCAGCTCTGCCACTGCTCGATTCTGACTACATACTCTTTTGGAGTTACGAATATCAAGCAGAGCGAGTCTCACTGCTTTTCCAATCCGATCTGTATCACCAGAAACTGCCTTTGAATAGGCATCAACAAGAGGAGCCAAAGGTTTGATTAATCCATCAAAATTTTCCTGGCAACTCAGTACTTCGTCGACTAATTCTTCAATACCTCTGACAAACTCTTCAGCAGTCGTACATCTCTGTAGACTTTGAGCTACTCCTTCACAAACCATGCATAGCTCAGGAAAATGTTCTCTTGGCCATTGAACTTTCGACAGAGCCGAAATAAGCTCAGGGAGTGATTGGTCATCGTCTTGACACGCCTTTAAATCTTCTAAAAGGAGCTTAAGATCTTCTTTCAAAGCACAGAAAAACTGCACCACTTTATTGATCGGGGTAATAAGAGGGCCTTTTGCAGCTGTAACTATCTCATCCACACTATACCGAGAGGCGCGCATGTAGCACTCCTTCACAACCATCTTAACCGATTGATTTGGTGTGCTTTTAAGGTGCTCAAACGCCATATCAGCAGCCCGACTCTTTCCAAAAAGTCCTTCAATAAATGCTAGATCGCTATCAAATTTCTCTTCACAATGCGCTTCTATAACTTTAATTTCGGGAACTGTATAGAGCTGCAAAACAGGCTCTACACTCTCTTTTGCCTTAATCGGTTCCAGACGAGGAAAAACCTCATCTCTAACCTGCTGTTTCTGGCCTTCGGAAATAGGACTACTCGCAATCACTGCCTTAATTTTTGTAATTAAATCATCACTAACTGATTTCAGTAAAATAGGCTGAAAAACACCCTGTCTAGCTACAGTCTCAATAACGTAGCTCATATCACAGGTTGTAAAAGGGTGCTGATTCAGATGAAAGAGTCGCAGTTGACACTCTTGCAAGAGAAGACGCACCACATAGTCGACGACATAGGGAAGATCTTTAGGAGCTTTCCCCTCTAATTCCTTATCAAATAATTCTGTTACACATGCCCGTATTGCTGTCATAAAAAATAGTCCACTAATTAGCATAACGAACTAATTCTTAATACGCAATGAGTTTAGAGTTACACAAAGACTACTCAAAGCCATAGCAATCGCAGCATAAAGAGGCGTTAGATAGCCCCCAAGAGCGAGGCCTATTCCCACAAGGTTATAAACAAAGGCCCAAAAGAAATTTTGATGGAGAATTCTCCGCCCTCTCTTGGCTAACTCCAGGAGTTTATCGAGATGATCGAGGCGCTCTTTAGTCATGAGCAGATCGGAAACTTCAATAGCCATCTCAGTCCCAGAAGAGAGTGAGATTCCAACAGCGGCAGCTGCCATTGCTGGAGCATCATTCACTCCATCTCCAACCATGACAACGGGGCCTGTTAATCCATCAATGACATTTTTCTTTTCAAACGGGTCACAATTAGCCTGCCACCTTTCAAAATGGCATGCCTTAGCTACTTTCTGCACAACCTCAGGGCGATCTCCAGAAAGGATCATTCCCCTCACGGAGGGGAGATGAGTGCGTAGTTGATCCCCGAGTTCAAGGGTGAGCACCATCTTATCTTTGGCAAAGTGGACAACAGTCTGATCAGAGCAGACATTCACTTCAATCCCCTGCTCTTGCAAAAAGCGTGTTGAACCGAGAAGGTAGCGCTCTTCATTGATAAAGCCGATCATTCCCCTGCCAATCTTCTCCTCTATTTGATCAAAAACCGCGGCTTTGCCCCACATTTTTTGAAGGGCCAAGCAGATGGGGTGACGACTCTGCATCGCCAGTCCTTTGACAAATGGATCATTACAAGGAGTGAGCAGTTGAAACTTTCCCTCGGTCAAGGTTCCTGTTTTGTCGAAGACGAAGAAGGGATCTTTAGCCAAGATTGGAAGGACGTTGCGATTGCGAACAACAATGCCTAACTGAGCCAGCGTGTGGATTAAGCGCGCCTCAGCTAACGGAGCTGCAATGCCAATTGCGCAAGGACATGCGATCAGCAATATTGCAATCGCACGTAGAGGATCGAGCAGAGCAACCCCAATTGCCAATGCAAGAACTGAGGGGACAAAATAGCGCAAAAGCTGATCGATAACGCGCCGTTGAGGCTGCTTGCGCTCGAGTTGTTGCTCAACAGCTTCAATCACACGTCCAAGTACCCCTTTGGTGTCACTCACACGAAAGTGAAAACTTCCCTCTTGCACAATACTTCCTCCTATCACGTACTCTCCCACCTTTTTGGGAATGGGTCGCGCTTCACCAGTCATGATGGCTTCATCGATTAAGCCGCTCCCCTCAGTGATGACGCCATCTAAGACGACTTTCTCGCCAGTACGCACTAGAAGTAGATCACCAATGACAATCTCTTTTAAAAGGAGATCCTCATAGTGATCTCCAATTTTTTTGCGCCCTTTTTTCGGGAGTGTGCGTGTGATGCGAAGCAGCGTCTCTTTTGCCGAAAATTTTGCCCGTTGCTCAAGCAGATTGCCAAGCAGAACAAAGACAAGGATCATCCCCATTGAGTCAAAATAGAGACCATGTTCATCTCCAAGTTTGAGGTGGTAGCAGGAGTAGACAAAGGCGCTCAACACTCCAATCAAAACGAGTGTTTCCATGCCAAAGAGACGACTTTTACACGCCACAAAAAAGCGGCGCCAAATCGGCCAGGCAGCGTAGGTTAAAAGCGGGAGAGAGAGAAAAAATGAGAGCCAGCCAATCGCCTGGCCAAACCCTTGCGTCCATTGCATGGTGTAGAGTGGATAGGCAAGCATCATCAGATTGAGCCCACAAAAGGCTGCGATACTAAAACGAAGCCACATCTGAACAGAGAGGCGTTGTTTGTCGGGAAGTGAAAAGGGTTGGACGGAGTAGCCGAGCTTTCGAATCTGTTCGCTCACTTGATCTTTGGCGATCAGACGTGGCGCATACTCCACAATCGCCAAATCAGTAGCATAATCGACAACACAACGGACAACGCCTTTTTGACGCTCCATAATCAAGGCAATTGCCTGCGCACATGAGTGGCACCACATGTTGGTGATCTCAAGATGTACTTTCTCGGTCTCATGGATGGGTTGCTGGGCTTTCACCTCTTGATTTGAGATCACACCACTTGCAAGCGCCTGTACAAAAAGGGGCTGTGAGCGATAATCACTCACCCCTTGAGCTTCAAGCACTTGATAGACAAGGCGGCACCCTTGGCAACAAAAGGTTTCCTTAGTCGGGAGCTCACAGAGTTTACATGTATTCATTCAATGTCGATTTGATCTTCAGAAAGATAGCGGTGCGCGTATTTTAGATGCACCTTCTCTTTTAGAAAAATCTCAAATAGCTCGCGATCGAGATGACCAGAGTCACACATTTCATTCATGATATTGAGAACTTTGGAGAGTGAAAACCGTTTTTTGTAGGGGCGGTCGGGCGCAGAGAGCGCTTCAAAAATATCAGCAATCGACAAGATACGCGCTTGCATGCTCAGCTGCTCCCCTTTAAGCCCACGTGGATAGCCTTTGCCATCGATTCGTTCATGGTGCGATGCTGCAATTTCAGGGACGTGAGCAAGCTCTTTTGGATATTTGAGCTTAGAAAGCATCTTAAGGGTGACAACAACATGATCTTGAATGATATCCCGCTCTTTTTCTGTGAGGTTGCCCTGCTTAATACTCAGATGTTCCCACTCTTCATCACTCAAAATACCTGTTTTTCTAAGGGCTGCAAGCTCACAAAAGTCCTGCTCAGAAAGGGGCGCTTTGTTACAACGCTCAACAAACGTGCGAATCTGTTCAACCTGCTTGATCTCCTCTCGCAAAGTATTACCATCAATCTCATTTTTCAGATGTGCAATCTCAACTTCTTTGATTCTCAGGTCAAGACGCATATTGACAAGCTCAATGCGATCCATCACCATCTCGAGCTTCCGTTTTTTATCGAGTAGGTGTGAAGGTGTTGTGATTTTTCCGCAATCATGCAAAAGCGCTGCGACCTTCAACTCATAGAGCTCTGCTTCTGAAAAGGTTTTTGCTCCTAAATGCGTGTTAACTGCTTCTGCAAGTAACATCGTCAATATCGGAACACGCTCTTCGTGTTTTCCAGTGATCTCGGATTTGGCATCGATCGCCTCGGCAATAACGGAGACAAAAGACTCAAAAAAAGTGCGTAGGCTTCCAACAAGCTCCTGATTAGAAAAGGCAACACCAGCTTGTGAAGCGAGGGACTGAGCCAGCTCTAAATCTTCATCAGAAAACGGACTCCCACTCAGCGGGTTAATCAACTGCAGAACAGCGACAACCTCTTGCTCATGATTACAAATAGGGACGGCTAAGACAGCGCGCGTACGATACTCCATCTTCTCATCGAAGGCTTTAGTCCCGGAGAAATCAAACCCCTCTGCTGTATAAGCATCTTCAATATTCACAGCCTTATTGTGTTTGGCGACATAGGAGACAATATAACGCTCGTCATTACGAGGAACATCTGGGTAGGGAATATCAGCTCCCTGTTTCCCACCTAAATAGGCACGCAACGTTTCAGAGCGCATGATTTCGAAATGAATCTTCTCCTCACCAAGCGTATAGAGCGTCGCTCCATCTGCTTCAGTGAGCTCTTTTGCGCTCTCCAAGATCAGTTCAAAAAGCCTCGTCATATCTTGCTCTTGAGAAAGAGCTATTCCAATTTTGTTCAGCCGGCGCTGTCGATCTAATAGTGTTTGTGTCATACTCTTCTATATATGGATTTCTCAAAAAAAATGCTGCATGATTTAGAAGAAGCCGCTGCCTCTCTCTCCAAAAACTATCGCAGTGGCAAGTGGAAACTCACTGAACAAGAAAAACTTGCCTATGTCCTTTGCCGGATGCCAGCAACCTCAGCCGTTTTGCAATTAGTTCTCTCTCAAATAGAATTTAGCTCCCTTCTAGACCTTGGTGCTGGTCCTGGAACGAGCAGCTTTGCCACTTCCGAAGAGGTCGAGCTCACTTGCGTCGAGCGTGAACTTGATTTCATCAAGCTCGCCAAAAAGTATGAAGCACGTGGCAGCTGGCACCACAGCGATCTCACCACCTATGACGCAGCGCCTCATGACATCGTTCTCTTTTCCTACTCCTATGGAGAGCTTTCAAATGTCTCGCTTGCTCCTTTTTGGGAAAAAGCAAATAAAGCCTTGATCATCATTGAACCGGGAACACCGGATGGCTACCAAACGATCCTACGTGTCCGCCAAGAACTTCTCGATCTCGGAGGTCATGTCTATGCTCCTTGTCCTCACAATAGACTTTGTCCAATGAAGTCACCAGATTGGTGTCACTTTGGAGCCCTCGTAGAAAGAACCCAGCTCCACCGACGCCTCAAGCAAGGAACGCTCCCCTACGAAGAGGAGAAATTCAGCTATGTGATCATGAGTAAAGAGTCTAGACAAGAGCATCTAGCGCGTCTTTTGGCGCATCCAGATAAACGTTCAGGCCACATGCTTTTGAAGCTCTGTACAGAGGATGGCATTGAAACGCGCACTGTTACCAAGAGGAAAACCCCTGATTACAAAGAGCTTCGTAAAAAGCGATGGGGTGAAACGTTATGAATATTCTTTTTTGATACGGCGTAGGTAGGGCTCAAGTTCAGTGCGCTTTTTACCCTTGATACGGTCGATGTAAAGTACGCCGTTGAGGTGGTCGGTTTCGTGCATTCTGTGACGGGCCAAAAAACCCTCATTCCGCTCCTTAATCACATTCCCCTCAATATCCATCGCTTCAAAATCAATGGAAAAAGGGCGAAGCACTGGGGCATACATTTTGGGAAGGGAAAGGCATGCCTCATTCATTTCGACCATTTCGATACTCGGATTAGAAATAATGGGGTTGATAAAAACGCGAGGCTTGCCATAGTTTGGCTCCCCATCTTCAAGATCAGTGTAGACCATCGTTGCAAACATGCGAAGCATCAGCCCCAGCTGGGTTGCAGCAATGCCAATGGCATTGTCACACTCTTCCATTTGGATGAGCATCTGCTCTGCGAGTTCACGAATCTCATCGGTAATTTCAGTGACCGGCTCAGCTTTTTTACGTAAGACCGGATCACCGAAGTAACGCAATCTCACTTCTCAATAATCTCCGTTGAAATACTACGCTTTGATTTTACACGTCCCATTGCACCTGTCCAAAATGAGAGAAGAATACAGCCACCTAAAAAGATGACAGCAAGCCAGGCAGTGATCTTTTTGAGAACAGCTGGTGTCGATGTTCCAAAAAGCGAATCGCCACTGTCTCCACCAAATGAAGCACCAAGTCCTGAACTTTTACTCTCCTGAATGAGGATCACAAAACAGAGGATCAATGAGGTGAATAAAAAGAGGAACAAGAACAGATAGTATAGAACTGTCATGATTTACAACCTTGATTGATAATTTGACTAAACGACTCGACAGTGAGCGAAGCTCCACCCACAAGCAAACCGTTCAGATCAGCTTTTTTTAATAATTCTTGGGCATTGTCTGGCTTCACAGATCCACCATATTGAATCACGATCTGCTCAGCTGTTTTTTCATCCCAATGCTCAGCAATCAGCTCTCGCAAATAGCGATGCGCCTCTTCAGCATCATCGGGATGCGCCACTTTCCCCGTTCCAATGGCCCAAACAGGCTCGTAGGCTAACATGATAGATTTCAAATGCTTCACATCTGCAAGCGAGTCGAGCAGCTGCTCTTTGAGAACGCCATACATCTCGCCGCGTTCACGCTGCTCGAGGGTCTCTCCAACACAGAGCGTAACTTCCAATCCCTCTTCTAAAGCACGCTTCACCTTACGGTTGATAAAGGCATTGCTCTCATCAAAAACATGGCGCCGCTCTGAGTGGCCGAGCAGGACAAAGTCAGCCCCCGCCTCTTTGAGCATTGAAGCTGAGATTTCGCCTGTAAATGCGCCGGAAGGTGCATCATGCATATTTTGGGCTCCGAGACGAATCGGCAGATCAAGCTGCTTGAGGGAATAGAGCACTGTGAACGGCACAGCCAAAGCAACTGTTGCTTGACTCTCCCGAATCAACGGTGCTAGACTCGTAGCAAAATCAATCGACTCTGCAACCGTCTTGTGCATCTTCCAGTTTCCTGTGATGAATTGGTCGACCATAAGTGAGAAGGTGATACCACAAAAATGTCTTCAAAGTCAACTTCATTATATAGTGTTAGCTCCCTGACCTTCGCTATCAAGAATCAATTAGAATCCTCCTTTGGCTCTGTCGAAGTGCAAGGGGAGATTAGCAACTTCAAAGCTCACTCAAGTGGGCACTACTACTTTGATTTGAAGGATCAGGCAGCAAAAGTACCAGCTGTTCTCTTCAAAGGGAGCCAAAAAGGCCTCCCGCGTCCTCCCAAGGAGGGCGATCAGGTTGTTCTGAGAGGAGCGCTTTCCGTCTATCCTCCTCATGGTCGCTACCAGATGATCGTGCGTGAGCTCACCTTCGCCGGCACTGGTGCACTGCTCCTACAGCTCGAAAAGCTCAAACAGGAGCTCAAAGCGCGCGGCTGGTTTGCCCATGAAACAAAAAAAGAATTGCCTGCTTTTCCAAAAAAGATTGGAATTGTCACAAGTCCAACAGGTGCTGTGATCCGCGACATCATCAATGTGATTCGACGGCGCGCCCCTGGGTCCCACCTAATTCTCAATCCTGTCCATGTTCAGGGACCTGAGGCTGCTGGAGAGATTGCCCAGGCGATCCAGCAATTCAACAGATATCAACTCGTCGACCTGCTCATTGTTGGACGTGGTGGAGGGAGTCTCGAAGATCTCTGGCCTTTCAATGAAGAAATTGTGGCTAAAGCGATTTTTGAAAGTGAAATTCCCATTATCTCAGCTGTTGGCCATGAAACAGATTTTACTATTGCCGATCTTGTTGCTGACGTGCGAGCGCCAACACCTTCTGCTGCTGCTGAGCTCGCTGTTTCCGAAAGTCTCCAACATACCGAGTTTCTCAGAAAAACTTCCCGGCAACTTACTCAGCTACTCAAAAATTTACTCTTCCAAAAACGCAGCAGTCTAACGCATCTCTCCCGTCATCCACTCATTGCAAGCCCCCTAGGCCTACTCAGCCAGCCGATGCAGCGGCTTGATGAGTGCAAGTTTCAGCTCGACCAAGGGATAAGATATCAGCTCAAGCAGAGACGTTATCAGCTCGAAGGGAAGAAAAAAGAGGTCTTTGCCCTCAAGCCTACGACCCAAATTAGACATTTACGCCATCGCCTTGCCCACTTTGAAAAGACACTCACAACTCAGATGCGCACGAGCACCCTTTTCAGACGGACACGCCTCAAACAAATCGTTAGTGAGCTCAAAGCTCTTGATCCTAAAAACGTCTTAAAAAGAGGGTATGCCATCCTCTTTGCTCAAAAAGAAAATTCCGTTATAGTCTCAAAACGGCAGCTGGCTCCGAAGCAATCGGTGCGAGCGCTACTGGCTGACGGAGATGTAAAACTTACGGTGGACAATGACACAATTTGAAAAATCTTTTAAACGCCTCGAAGAGATCTTAGAACAGATGAACAAGGGAAGCTTATCTCTTGATGAATCCCTCAAACTCTACGAGGAAGCTGACAAACTCATTGGCAATTGCGCCACACGTTTGAATGATGCTGAAGAGAAAATCGAAACGTTGATCAAAAAACGCAGTGGCGAAATCGAACTGAACGAAAACCAAGAGCCTCAAACTGAGCCTCTGGCTATGACATGAAAGAACTCAAAGTAACGCAGCTTCCCACTCTGGCTCAGGAAATTCGCAAGCGGATTATTGATGTCATGGCCGTTAATGGCGGCCATCTTGCTTCCAACTTAGGCAGCGTTGAACTCACCATTGCCTTACATTATGTCTTCAACTCCCCCGATGACAAATTCATCTTTGATGTGAGTCATCAAGCCTATACACACAAACTGCTCACTGAGCGGGATGACAAACGTTTCGACAAGATTCGCAAAAGTGGTGGCTTAAGCGGTTTCACACATCCTGACGAGTCGGAGCATGACCACTTCTTCGCTGGGCACGCTGGCACTGCTCTCTCCCTTGGTATGGGCATGGCTTCATCCCGTGATCTTGATCAGCAGAGCAACCACGTCGTTCCAATCATTGGAGATGCTACGCTTACCTGTGGCCTTGCGCTTGAGGCGCTCAACAACATCGATCGCAAGCTCAAACGGTTCATCATCGTCCTCAATGACAATGCGATGTCCATCTCCCCAAATGTCGGCGGTATCACAACTATTCTCAGCCGTCTGATTAGCAATCCGATGACAAACAAACTCTCACGCGAGCTCGAGCAAGCAATTGGCAAAATTCCCCTCTATGGCGAAACACTGGTCAAACAGAAGCAGCGGCTCGGCGATTCACTCAAGGGTCTTGTCAGCACAGCTCCTTTTTTCGAGCAGTTTGGACTCTCCTATATCGGCCCTGTTGATGGACATGATGTGAAAAAGCTCGTCTCTGTTTTCAAGGCGCTCAAAGATCTCGAGATGCCCGTCATTGTTCATATAGAGACCAAAAAAGGGTATGGAATGCCAGCTGCAGAGGAAGACCCGACAACCTTCCACGGCGTCAAACCTTTTGATCCCGAAACATGTGAGTTTCTCCCCTCTCCCTCGGTCAAACCAACTTTCCCAAAAGTGTTTGGCAAAGAGCTTGTTGAGATGGGCAAAGAAGATACAAGCTTAGTAGCTATTACTCCCGCCACCTCAGTTGGCGCTTGTCTTGATCCATTTCGAGACACCTTTCCAAAACGTTTTTTTGATGTTGGCATTGCGGAAGGACATGCTGTTACATTTGCTGGTGGGCTTGCAAAAGAGCGTTCACAACACGTTGTCTGTTCTGTTTACTCCACCTTTTTACAACGCGCTTTTGACAACATCTTTCAAGATGTCTGCCTTCAAAAGATCCCCGTCCTGTTCACTATTGATCGCGCAGGCATTGCAGCTGGAGATGGCGCCACTCACCACGGCATCTACGACATCAGCTTTCTCAAAGCGATGCCAAACATGGTGATCTGCCAACCACGCAATGGCACCATTTTGCGAGAACTCCTTCATAGCGCTTTTGCATGGGAAAGACCAACAGCCATTCGCTACCCCAATATGGCAACAGAAGATCCAGATGTTCCCCTTCAGCAGAGACCTCTTGGCAAAGCTCAAATTCTCAAAGAGGGTAGCGAGCTTCTCATTGTTGCGCTTGGCCACACCGTTAAACTCGGTGAAGAGCTACGCAGTGAGCTGCAAGAAAAAGGCATCTGCGCAACTCTCGTTGATCCAATCTTTGTCAAACCTCTCGACACCGAACTGTTTACCAAGCTGCTCAAGACTCACCCTTACGTTGTGACGATTGAAGAGCACGCTCTGCGCGGTGGCTTTGGCGAAGAGATCAACAAGCTTTCCCCACAAAATGTTCTCAACTTTGGCATCCCCGATCTCTTTTTAGATCATGGCACCTACCAAGAGCTGCTTGAACAGTGTGGCCTTACGCCCAAGCAAATGGCAAATGCTATTCTGACACATTTTCCAATCAAAGAGGCTGTGTGCACATGATCATTGCTCTGTTTGCTAACATGAAAAAGCGCGCAGCATTTGATACAGGCATCAAAGTCAGAAACTTTCTCAAACAACACGACGTGCAACTTGTTGGACCCGATGAAGAAGCTAAGGAGCTCGAACTCGATCCACTTAACTCAGTACCACCAGAAAACATCGATTTTTTGATCTCCCTTGGCGGAGATGGAACAATCCTGCGCCTACTTCACAACTACCCTAATCTTCAAGCTCCTGTCCTTGGCATTAACCTCGGACATCTCGGCTTCATGGCTGATATTCCCCTTCCAGATCTCTACCCCAGCCTAGAGGATCTCCTCAATGGAGAGTTCCACATTCAAAAAAGAATTATCATGGAAGGCATATGTCCCGATGGGAAACATTGCTTTGCCGTCAATGAGATGGTCATCCACAGAGCTAAAAACCCCTCACTGATCGATCTTTCGATTCATGTCGATGGAGTCTACCTCAACACCTTCTCTGCCGACGGCATCATCCTCTCTACGCCAAGCGGCTCAACCGCCTATTCACTTGCAGCTGGAGGCCCGATTCTTTCACCTGAGCTCAATGCCTTTGTTATCACACCGATTAGTCCACACACCATTTCCAATCGTCCAATTGTCCTCATGCCCAAGGATAAAATCGAGGTGCAATACCTCAGTCCCTACGATCCTGTGGAGATCACCTATGATGGAATTTCTCGCTCAACGATGGCCACAAATGAAGTTTTTACCACCAGCCGCGCACAGCGCACCTTTAAGGCTGTCAAACTCCACCGCATTGATTCATACGCCACACTGCGCACCAAGCTCAACTGGTCAGGACAGGTGCGTGGATCTATAGATTCTCAGTTAATTTAAGGAAAGCATCAAAGGTGAGAGTTTCAGGGCGCGCATCGGGATTTTCTCCTATCTCCTCTAGACATTTGGCAACCTCGCTGCTTCCAAACTTCTTGCCTAGCGATGTACGCACCATCTTCCGCCTCCCTTGAAATGCAAGGTGAACCAGCTCAAAAAAGCGTTTTGCCTCTACAAGTGGCGGCTTTTTAGGAATGAGAGTGACAACCCCTGAATCAACCTTGGGTTGTGGATAGAAACAACGACGGCTAATTCCAAAGGCGTAGCGCCGCTCTGTATAGAACTCCAGGAAGAGCGTGAACGCTCCATAATCCCGAGTTCCAGGTTTTGCAGTCATCCGCCTAGCCATCTCTTCTTGAACCACTACAGTGAGCGATGAGAACAAATCATCACGCAAGACAAGACGCGCTAAAATCGGAGAAGTTAAATGGTAGGGTAGATTCGAAACAAGTTTGCAATAGGGCAGACCTGTGAGAGGAAAGGTCAAAATATCATCGGCGTAGACATCAACATTGCCAAGGCGTGGCAACAGCTCGGCCAACTTGCGATCTTTTTCAACAGCAATCACATGAGCGCCACGAGCTAGGCACGCTTCAGTGATCACACCGGGTCCAGGCCCGATCTCAAAGATTTGATCTCCCTTAACCACCTTCGCTTCATCGAGCAACTTATTGATGATGTTGCCATCAACAATAAAGTTCTGACCAAGGCGCTTAGTAGGCCTGATCTGATTCTCAGCTAGAAAAGCTTGTAGTGTAGAAATTGAGGACAACATCTATTTCATTGAAAATGGCTTCATATCGTCAGGGATAATGGACGAAAGATAAGCATCTGTCAACCCATAGTGACGACGAAGCTTTGTGCGGTACTCAGCATCGTAGCGCACGACATTCTCCTGAACAACCTCTTGCTTCAAACGAATAGCCGCCTCAGCAAAGGGAATTGCAATCCCCTTCTCCAATTGTTTCAAATAGAAAATATAGGCAACGCCCCGCTTGGCAACAGGTTCACTATAGCTTCCTGCCTGCAACGTCTCTAAAACAGCACGGTGAGACTCAGAAATTTCTGTTAGCGAGCGTGCGTATTCAACCGAGACATTCACTTGCGCATCGGCTACATGATTTTGAATCGCATCAAGAGGGACTGTCTGCCTAGCAAGAAGCTTATGCGCCTGCTGCGCTGCTCCCAATACCTGACCTTCATCTGCTCCACGGAGCGAAATCACCTGATAGACCCACTTATCTTCTGGAGGGTTTTCCTGGAGATATTTCTCATAGCGAGCTCGCAGCTCTTTAGGATGCACCTCGGTAAATGCCTTGGCATGCACCATCATTCCCATCATTCGCTGCACAACCAATTCCGTGTGGAGAAGCTGCCAAGCCTCATCGTAGCCCAGGCCAAGTCGATCGATATTATAGACCACATCGGGACCAAACATCCGCTCTAGCTCTTCGCGCACTTCACCATCAGACACCTCAATATGCTTCTCTTCAGCATCTGCAAGAATCAACTGATCATCAAGAGCTGAACGGAGAACAGTACGCCAATTGGCTGCGTAAAACTGAAAGCGCATCGTTGGCTGTGCAATCAAATCTGGATATTGTTGATAGAAGAGCAGATCCATCTTACGAACAACATCCATAACAGAGACAGGTTTACTGTTGATTTTCAATAAGATGCGGTTTTCAATTTCGATATGATCGGGCTGTCCCCCAAAGTCAAAGCTTGGGGCTGTGGCAAGAGCTGTTGCGCTCAGCAGAAGTGGCAAGAATTTTTTAAACATATGAGAGAACTATATCAAAGGATTCGATTATTGACTAGCGCCAAGGGCTCTTTTCACAGCTTGCGCGGCGAAATTGACAACCCGCTGCTCTATCTTTACAAGCTCTCTAACAAAAGCAACTTCCTTACGTCGGTTAACATGTGCATGCTGGAAAGCTTGCCAGTTCCAACCCACAACCTCTTTAACTCTTGCACGCGTACGTTTCCAATCTTCGGAGGCGTAATAGTAGGCTCCTGCATTTTGTCGTACCGCCGCTTCAAGAACTTCCGCATTATTTTGCAGATTACCCGCATAGGCATATGCTAAGCCATTTTGTTTGACAGCTTTCAAAACAACTTTTCGATAATCCAGCGCTCTTGAAATTTCGATTCCATCCCTGTCCCGATCTGTGGATTGAATCTGCTCCGGAATCCACTCTAAGACCATGCCATCTATGCTGACAGCAAGGAGCGCAATTTCCTCATCAATACCCTGCAGATATCTCACGACTGCAGGATTAGCCCTGACTGCATCCAAAATAAATTGACGTTCATGCTTGAGCGGCGAGGTTGATCGTTGAAATACTGCGGCATCCCTATTGATAGCCGCGAGCAGTTTTTGTCGATCTGATGGAACAGAGCAAGCGTCATAGAGTGCTACAATGAGATTTCCTACAACTGGAATCAGCAGCGTGATGCACCGCAATACACTCTTATCCTGAATATGTTTGTAGTAGTGATCTTTGGGCTTTGGCTCGCAGCTACAGCAACACTTTTGGAAAAGATCGATGAGGTTGGTGACAGTGCTGAGTACCGGGATGTAATCACAGGCGCGATCAGCTTGTACAAGAAGAGACATAGACAACCTCATTATAAAGTTTTCATAAAGAGTATGAGAAAAGATTTTAGTTGTCAAACCGGGATTTCCAACCAGTATGTCTACAAAACAGAGACATACTGGTTGATAATTTTTCAGAGACTGCTTAAAAAGCCGACAGTTTTGAGAAGTGTGCGCGTTCCAGGTTCTGTCAATGTATAGTCACTTTCATCCCACAGCTCTTTGCTTGATCCTACAAGTGCATTGAGGGAATTAAAAAGAGCTTTCCCCTCTTTGGTTGTCATATCAAGCTCTTTCAGTAGTCGCTGATGCACATAGTGCACCAGATGTTGCGGTTTAATGTGACGATAGAACGCTTCAAGTATTCCTTCTCGAGACATCAGAACAAGAGCATCATAAAGCACGCCTGTATGTCGATCAAAGCTCACTTGGTGATTAAGCCCAACTAGTGGGCCAATCAGATTCTTCATGTAGAGCCCTTGGTGTACACCTTGAGCAGGTTCAGACGCTCCAGTCAATTCCTGAGCAAGTGGAGTGGTTCCACTGAACTGATCAATTAGAAAAGCCTGTACATGACAAGAAAGCGCTTCTTTTGCTGGTAACACTTGTCGATCTTCGTCTGTTGATGTCATCGCTTCGAGGTTCTTTTTCAACTTAAATTCTGAAGGCAATTGTGCATACGTATTGGCTATCCCCTCTTTTTTTCCCGTTTCACATGAAGCAATTCCTGCAGCAATCTTTAGAAGCATCTCCTCTTGAGGAGAAAGTAGGGCATTTGCAGGAGCACTATCATCTTGTGCTAAAATGGTGTGAAAGATCGAAGCGAACTGAGCTTGGGTAATTGACAAGTGGGTTTCATATTGAAAGAGTCCTTTGATATAGTGATGATTGAAGACTTCAGTCCACAATATTTCAAAAGAGTAGCCTGTCATCTCTTCTGCATTGATTTGTGCGCCCTTCTGGTGCAATTTATTGACTAAACTCATCCATTTTTCAAGCTTGAAACCTTGTGGAATCTCCTGTATTGAAATTGAAAAAATCTGCGCAGCTTCACAAATTACCTCGGGATTAAATGCGATTCCACTCTCAAATGGAGGTCTATATGCTGATGGTAACCTAGATAGCTCTTTCAGCTTATGATGGAGTGCGTAAGGGTTTTTAAGGGTGGGAATTTCAAATTGAGCGCGCACTTCAATAGCCATCTGCATCAGTAGGTCTGTCTCATTAAGGGCAATTTTAGAAGAGATCAGGATAGAAAGACGCTTAGCAACCTCAGCATCAGAACCCGACATTCCTCTCAATGCAGCTGCACGCAGATCCTCTTGCTTGCTAAGACAGTAGGCCAGCACTTGCTCTGGGGAGGTAAACCTCTGAGGACTGTCACCTAAAGTTGTGAGGAGCATTTGGAAAGTTTCGACTGAGCCTTCTGAAAGGTCTATAGCTATCTGCAACACCTCTAAGCGATTCCCAAATAGACTCATTTTTGTGGCTAGCAACTCCGAAAAAGCAATCAGTGTTGGCAATCCGTATTTGACAACATCATCAATTAACATCTCGAAATCAATGCCTTTGCGACAAACCCCAAATAACAGCTGTGGTATCGTCTCTAAAGTTTGATGAATCTCATCCACAGGAAGCTTTGTAACACTTGTGAAAAAGCCTTCCAAATCAAGCCCATTTTCACACATATCGATGTACTTTTGAGGGATAGCTGCAAAGATTGCTGCTAATCGATCAGTAGGCAATTTGGCAACCCCTGACAGCAGGTTCGCAAATCCTCCATTATTTCGACATTTTTCGATTATTGGCACAGGAATTACATCGAAAATTTCTTTGCGTTGTCCGGCAGGAAGTTTTGCAATTCCAGCTATCAAACCACTAATTTCTTTGATGTTTATGTAAGCACTATTCACCCATTGGGGAATTGCATCGAAAACTTCTGGAAATTGCTCAAAAGGAACTTCTTCAAGTCCAAAAATAAGATCCGCAATATCTGTACCATTTGCACATCGCTCTACGTAAATTTCAGGAATAGCGTGTAAAGAGGCATGGATTTTTCCCTGCTGTAACCCTGAAGCTACAGTTAGAAGCTTTGCAGCTTCGACACCATTTTGGCATTTATCAAGCATTGCTGCTGGAAAGGCTCCTCTCATTTCTCTAAGAGTCCTAACCCTCACCAATGAAACACCCCCTAAGAGAGCCTTAAGGTCAAAACAGGTTTTACACTTTTGAAACAATTCATAGGGAATCGCCTCGATTAAATTTCTGCTTCTTTGAGCAGGTAGAAATGAGACTCCAACTAGCACTTCTCCAACAGCTACGATATCCTCACATAAATCAAGGTAATCAGGTGGTATGATCTGAAGAATCTTCTTATACCGAGTGGGAGGTAAGCGTGACACACACTCTAGAAGAGTAGCAAGATCATATCCCCCATTGCATCGATTAATGAATAGCTGAGGGATATCTCTAAGAATGTTTCTATAACGTGCTACCGGTAATCCACACACACTGGTAAGAAGCTGAAGTAAATCACTACTTCCATAGCACCGCTCCAAGTAGGGCTGGGGAATTTCTTCTAAAATCCCCAAAAGATGGGGCGGCAAAAGAGTTGTGACCTCAGTAAGAAATCGACCAATATTTTCACCATCTTCACATTGAGCAACATAGCGAGAGGAAATCGCTTTGATGCTCTCTCTAACTCGGTCAAGTCGTATCTTACGTATTGCCCCAACAAGCTCAATGAGGTCAGCAATACTACTACACTTGCTGATAAATGCTTCTGGAATCAATTCCACGATCTCTTGAAGACGATTTGGTGGTAATTGAGCAAGCCCGTCAAACAAATAAACAAGATCTGATGGGCTCTGAAAGCGCACTGTGTAGCGCTCCGGGAGCATCTCTAAAACTTTAGCAACCCCCTCAATTCGGTCCTCAAAAGCTTTAATATCTTGGCACTCCTCTACAAATCTCTGAGCAAAAACCTGAAATTTCTCAGGCTCAAGCCTAAGTGCGACTTCAAACAGACGCTGAGGCTGTGATCTATATTTTGTAAAACAGGCCTCAGGAATAGCTGTAAGTGTTGCAATAACTAAGTGTGGCGGTATTTTTACAACTCCGCATAGAACATTAGCCAATTCAATCCCATCATGGCATTGATCGAAATAACGTTGAGGAATGTTTATGAGTAATTCGGTAGGGATTGCTAGCGTTGCTTTCAAGAGCATCACAACTTGCATTCCATCTCTACACTTCTCAATCCACTCTTTAGGAATAGCCTTGATTGCCTTATGGCAATCTGGAAAATTTGACACCACTTGCAGAAGCATTGCTAATTGCTGACCGCTCGAACATTTGGCAATTATCTCTTCAGGAAAAGCTCTAAAAGTTGATTCTATTCTATCAGGAGGGAGTTGAGAGACTCCCCAAAGCACCATTTTAACCGCCTGGCCATCCTCACATTGATCTAGCCATGCTTGTGGAATCAGCGTTAAAGTTCTCTCTTGATCACCCTTTGGGAAACCACTGATTAATCGGACAATTTCTTCGAATTGTGCAAGATCATCCCCACAAATGGCATAAAATTGGGATGCCAGAGGAAGCGCCTCCTCGAGATCGACATCTTTTAACTTATCATGTACATAATCAGAAACTTCAGATGGAAGCTCCACCCTTACATTGCGACCACCAAATTGACCACGTCTGATATTTTCAGGTTGACCAGAACCTGATCCCCCACTTCCCCCAGGACCTACTTTCATAAGTTAATTATAACTAATTATAATTAAATTATAAAGCCAACCGACTTAATTATATTAAATACACCCTGTTCAGTAAGACTATAGTCCTCTTCATTCCAAATTTCATTGTCTGGGGCAGCTAAAGTATTAAGAGAGTTAAAGAGACTTCTCCCTTCAGCAGTGTTCAGGTCAATCTCAAGTAAGAGCTGCTGATGAACATACTCCACAAGTTGTTGAGGCTTAACATGACGATAAAAAACTTCCAGAATCTCTTCTCTAGAGGCCTTAACAAGCATATCATAGAGTACACCAGTATGCCGATCAAAGCTCACGCGATGGTGCAGTCCAACAAGTGGTCCAATCATGTTTTTCATGAAAAGTCCTTGGTGAACCCCCTCGGCAGGGGTCGAGGTCCCTGTCAACTCTTGAGCAGGTGCGTTGGTTCCACTGAACTGAGCTAATAGAAAATCTTGTACATGGTTGGAAATGGTTTCCTTTGCGAGCAGCGCTTGACGCTCCTCATCGGTTGACGTCATTGCCTCGAGGTTCTTTTTCAACTTGAACTGTGCTGGCAAAAGCGCATACGTATTGGCAATCCCCTCTTTTTTTCCTGTATCGCACGTCACAATGCCTGCAGCAACCTTTAAGAGCATCTCCTCTTGAGGAGAGAGCACACTGTTTTCAAGAACTCTATCATACTGAGATAGAATGACATGAAAGATTGAAGCGAATTGTGCTTGGGTGATTGAGAGATTCTCTCTTCTTTTCAGAAGGTTTTTGATGTAGATGTGATTGAGCATCCCATCCCAAAGCATCTCCCACGATGTTCCTGTAAGTTCTTCTGCATCAAATTCATCTTTTTTGCGCTCCAGTTGCATTATAAGCTCTTCCCACTTCTCCAGTGTAACAGCTCTGGGAATCTCTTCTGAAGAGATTGAAAAAAGCTCTCCGAATTCACGGATTGTTCCAGGGTTGAATGTCATTGAATCCTCAATGGGAGGTCGATACTCAGTTGGAACCTGCGCAAGTGAGGTAAGCTTCTTGTAAAGCAGATAGGGATTTTTCAACGCAGGGGTTTCAAACTGAGCTCTCACTTCAATAGCCGTCTGCATCAGGGGGTCTTCTTCTGGAAGAAAATTTCCTTCAGTCACAAGCTCACTAATGACTTCTGCACAATCGATATCTGATGATGCTAACATCTTTGCAACAACCTCTCGCGTGGCAGCTTGCAGCCTAGGGTGTGTTAAGCAGAATGCCAAATAATTTACTGGAGATATGAAAATTTCATCAGATGCTTTAAGGATATCTAGCATCTCTTTGCAAACTTCGACTGAACATTCACCCAGATCAATAACGATCTTCATATCGCTAAAACTGGCCTCAGCGAAATCTGTATAAGGAGTAAAAAACCCACAAAAGTCGCTTAATCTCTCTGGAGAGTAATCAACAGCAGCAATGAGTAGATTTCCAACATCCTCCCCATTCTTACACTGATCAAGCAGGGGCTGGGGAAGCGCTTCTAATGTCTCTTGCTTTTTTCCAGGCTCTAACTTCGAAAACTCTATGATCAACTTTCCTATACCTTTTCCACGGTCGCAGCGATCGAGTAACGTCTGAGGAATCGCATCTAAGTAGTCGTGAATCTCTCCTACAGGCAACCTCGCAACTCCTGCTAGAAGCCCCTTCCAATTAGAGCCATCTCCATAAAATTTCTCAGGAATAGCTTCTAAGGCAACTCTGATATCCTCAATTGCAAATTGGGCAACTCCAAGTAAAAGATCTCCTAACATCGATCCGGTTTGGCACTTATCTATGTAACGCTCTGGAATTGCTGCAAAAATCTCTGTGAGTCTCTCAAGATCACACTCCGCAACCCCGCACAATAACTCCCCAAGATCTGAGGCATCTGTACACTTATCTATAAGCCTTTTAGGTATTGCTTGTGAAACCTGGTCCATCTGCCCTACTGGAATCTCTTTAGCCCCAACGACTAAACCACCAAGGTCTAAACCATTCTGACTCATATCAAAAAAAGCCTGTGGAATCCCCTCTATAATCGGTTGAATTTGTGCCATCTGAACCTCTGAAATTCCTATAAGAAACTCCACAAAATCAGGGCCATCAGTACATTTATCCAATACCTTTTGAGGAACTATCCTAAATAGCTCCTCAATTGTTTCAACTGGTAACTCAAGAAGTGATGCCACAAAAGCACCTAGAGCCGCTCCATTTTGACACCATTGATTCTCACGCTGAGAAAGAGCACGTAAAGCCCTTTGAACTGCAGCTGGTGAAAATTCTGAAACCTTATAGAGCAATTCTCCTAAATCACTTCCATCTTCACAAACATCAATGGCTTCTTTAGGAATAGCTCTTATAAGCTGTTCAGCAACATTACCTTGTAGCGTATTAATCCAACTCAGTAACTGTCTAAAATCATCACCATCCTGGCACTTATTAAGCATCGCTTGTGGAATGCCCTCTACAATCGCTGCCCTATGCTCTTGGGGAAATTTGCAAACCACTGAAACGATATCTCTAAACAGCATAAGATCTTCATTGCAAATAGGATAAAACCTAGACGCGAGAGATAGTGACTCATCAAGCTCTACGCCCTTGAGTTCTTTTCTGACATAATCGGTGACGTGTGATGGAAGCTCTACCTGAACACTACGCCCCCTAAGAGCGCCTTGTTCAATACCTTCAGGCTGATCAGAAGCTGATCCCCCTTCTCCCCCAGGAACTATCTTCATAGTTCAATTATATCACATAAAACAAAATTAATTGTTTATTATAACACAACTAAATACATATACCTGTATTTAGCTTCTTAATGATCTAATATAAGCCATACCTTCTTGTACTTAATCTCTCATATAAGTTTGACCTTGCGTCTCTTCAGCGCCATCTAGGGCAGTAAGAAGAGCCGTGTTAAATGCGGTACGCTCTATACTTGGATCCATATACTGCCTTGGAGAGATTAATCTGTGATTTAGGGTACGTGACGCACGGATTTTACCAGATGCACAATCCTTTTCAAACGAAGCGATCCAACTCGTCATAAATGGAATACTCGCTCTTAAAGTTGGGCCGATATACATAGCAGCATAAGGGCAGTTGCGTAGCTCAGAACAGCTATAGTCAGTACTACTACTTGTGTCTGTAGACATAAAATCGGCATCGTCTAGAAGGCGTGCACTTGCATAACCAGCTAGCCTTGGGTCTTCTTGAATGATAGGTCGCATAAAATCAGCATCATCTCTTAAGCGGTGGCTTGCTTCTCTAACACAGACAGAAGACTGTCTTACTACTTGTACCATAAACTCGTCATCGTCTCGCAGCTCATGTGTTGCCTCGGAAATTTTGTCAGAAATGGGCTTAGCATAATCCGTATCTCTCAGAATGTAGTCCTTGTCACTATGAGCTCGATCATATAGACCGACAATAAGATTCCCTAGACCTGGGATCAGAAGCAAGATGCAGCGCCCCAAGCTCTTATCGTCTAAATGGGAGTAATAATGCGTTTTTGAGGGGTTCACAAGACCCGTTCCGATTAAAAATATTTTTTGAACAATATCCACAATATTTGTAATGGTACTAAGCACTGGAATACGATCACACAGTCTATCTGCTAGATTTTGTTGAAAAACTCTTTTGAACTTAAGAGGCCTTTTGACCACGGCTCTGCCGTGGTTCATTCAGATGGCTAGAGCATTCATTTTATTGAGTAATAGGCAGCGAAGGTGATTTTCAACACTCTGACTATCAGATCTTTTTGAAAATAACCTAGAGCCAAAGAGCCTTTTCATTCTTGAGAAGGCTGATTCAACAAGAGCTCTTCGGCTATATCCCGTCATTTTACTCCACAAAGATTTAGCAACTTGATCCCCACCTAATGCTCGGATGATGCGCAATGCATCATCCCGATCTGGATCTTTGTTTCGTATTCGACCATTCTTGGGTGGAGGGATGAGCCCTCGAGCACCTCTTTTTGTAATAGCCTCTCTAGAAGCTCTTCCATCATATGCACCATCAGCCAAAACAGTATCTACAGAATCACTCACTTGGCTGAGGAGAACCTCAGTCATTTGACCATCGTGTACATGCCCTTGAGTTGTTGTTTGAGCTACAATTTCCCCAGTATCCGTATCGACTGCTATATGGATTTTTACCCATCGCCGTCGTTTTGACTTTCCATGAATTTTAACCTTCCATTCTCCCTCCCCATAGACTTTAACTCCAGAAGCATCGATAGCAACAACAGAAGCATTTGACTGGCTTAAAGCAGGGAGCTTCAATTTTCTAGCTCTCTTGCATATCAATGAGTAAGAAGGAATGGAATATTTTGTAAATGACTCAGCAAAGCCTTGCAGAGCCCTATAAGCCAAATGGTAATGAATCTTGACCATCATAAGCATGGTAATCAAAGAATCGGAGAAAATCTGAGGTCTGCCACCAGTTTTAGACTTTTTGTTTTTGAACAACTTAGGGTCGATGAGAAAAGTAATGCTTCCCCTTTGAACTAGCTGTTTGTTATATTGCTTCCAATTGCGTTTACGCATCCTGAGACTCCTTGTAGCTGTGATTAGCCAAGGAGTTTCTTTTTTTTAAGGAATTTTTATCAATAGCTTCCGCGAGTTTAGGTCAGGCTCCGCCTGCCCAAAACATCACGTCCAGCAAGCTGAGGCAAAGCCTCAGCTTGCTACCTGAAAGAAGCAGCGGCGGAGCCGCTGCTTTTGAAGGGAAATGTCTACTTGCTCTCTCGGGCTTTTGAAACACAGTCTATCTGCTATGACAAGATTGGATATTTGCATGTTATTTCTCCCTGTTAAAGGAGTAGTATAACATATAAAATAAAATTATCCAATTAATTAATAATTAGAGACTTTCGAGAGCTTCCTGCATCTTAGAGAGATCGAGGATTGGCTCAAGGCAGCGATCAGAGTAGCAGATATAGAGGGCTGTCTGTCCATTGAGAGGTGCTTTCACGCGGCTGCTAGGGACAAGGTCACGCAGCTCCTCATCTGAATCCCGGCGCCAAACAACGGTTTTGTGCGGAATGTAGTACGCACTGAGCATCTTGGCGATCTCATCTTTGTACTGCTCTTCAGTATTAAGGGCGATGACAATTGAAGGCGCTTTTTTGTTGTAAAAGCGTTGAAGGGCAATGAGATGGTAACAAGCGCCTGGAGGGTAGAGATCGATATGCTCTTTTGCGGCACAGAAAATCTCCTCTGCTCTCTCCATATAGCTCTCAACACCTGTTATCTGGTAGAGGCGCACGAGGTTCTCAGCTTGGACAGCATTGCCAGAGGGTTCCGCCCCATCATAAAATTCACAGCGACGCAAGAGTAGATGAGGATCTTTTCCGTTGGTGAAGTAGTAGGCACCATTATCCCCCTTGAAGTCATTTTCGAGAATATCAGTTAGCGTGAGGGCAAACTCGAGCCATTTGGTACCGCGATCGGCTTCAAAGAGGGTGAGTAGACCATGAATCATAAAGGCATAGTCATCAAGTGTGCCGTCAAAACGGGCTTCCCCTTCACGCCATCGTCTTTTGAGAATCCCTTCATCCCAGAGATTTTGCCCTATAAACCCGGCTGCTTGCTCTGCAATCTCAAGGTAGTCATTGTTGGAAAAAGATCTGCCTGCCTCAGCAAAGGAGTGAATGAGAAGGCCGTTCCAGGAGGTGATGATTTTGTCATCTTTAGGGGGGCGTGGACGTTTATCTCGCAGCTCCATCAACTGCCCCCGCATCTGACTGAGCATGTTTCTCAACTCAGCTTCATCGATCTGGTGAAGTTTTGCAAACTCTTCATAGGTATGGGGCATATGCAAAATACTGCGCCCTTTGAAATTGCCACCAGGACTCACACCATAAAATTCGCAGAAGAGCTCGGCTTTATTGCCAAGAGCTTGATGAAGCTCTTCCCATGTCCACGTATAGAACTGCCCTTCATCTCCCTCACTATCTGCATCTTCTGCAGAATAAAAGCCACCTTGAGGATCGCGCATCACGCGTAATAGGTAGGAAAGG
This sequence comes from uncultured Chlamydiaceae bacterium, assembly GCA_942490925.1. Taxonomy (GTDB): domain Bacteria; phylum Chlamydiota; class Chlamydiia; order Chlamydiales; family JAAKFR01; genus CALNYX01. The sequence goes on from CALNYX010000017.1 coordinate 690,677, forward strand.
GTTGAATCAGAGATCTCTCGGTAAAAGGACTGCTTGGTATATTGCCATGCTTCGAGGTAGACGCGTGCTAAGATCGCATTATCATAGAGCATTTTCTCAAAGTGAGGAAAGAGCCACTGATCATCGATGCAGTAACGGGCAAATCCCCCGCCTAAATGGTCGTAAATCCCTCCACGCTGCATCATCTCAAGTGTACGCTCTACATAGAAAAGAGCGCGGCTATCGGTTGTTTCACGCACTCGGTGGAGCAAGAAACAGGCTTGAAAACCTATGGGAAACTTGGGCGCTCCTTTTGTTCCACCAAAGATGGGATCGGCTGACTTAAACAAGAGTTCAGCAGCTTCAATAATCTGCTCTTCTGATGGCAGATCTTCTGATGGCTCCGAGACCTGACCTGCAAAAACATCGACGATCTTGCCCGCTTGCATGATGACATTTTCACGCTCTTCGGGCTCTTCCCAGATCTGTTTGATGCGCAATACAAGTTGTTTAACTCCAAGCATACCATGAACAGCATCGGCAGGAAGATAGGTCGCGGCAAAAAAGGGTGTGAGATCGGGGGTGAGCACGAGGTTTAGAGGCCAACCTGCCCCTCCAGACATCATTGCCTGGGCAAATTCCATATAGAGGCTGTCTACCTCTGGCATCTCTTCGCGATCAACCTTGATATTGACGAATGACTCATTGAGTAACTGAGCGATTTCGAGATTTTGAAAGGATTCATTTTCCATGACATGGCACCAATGACAGGTGGCATAGCCAATGGAGAGAAAAATAGGGCGATCTTCTTCACGTGCTATTTGAAAGGCTTCGTCGGCCCATGGATACCAATCAACAGGATTATGAGCATGTTGCAGCAGATAAGGCGACTTCTCACGAATCAGCCGGTTGGTATAAAGGGGTTGATGCGACATATAATCTTCAGTTTAACGCATCGAGATAATTAGTTAAACCAAAGGTTCTTTGGTTTTTTTAGCACTAAATTCAATGATCAACAGAGAAATAAATCCTATCCCAATGAAAATCAGAGGGGAAAGTACTTTTTCTGCTTGAAAAGGCCACAATGAGCGCATACCACCCATCATCAAACCGATGAGCAGAGAAAAGAAGACGCGATGAAAACGTTCGAGAAGACGAGAGAAAATTCGGGAAAAAAGTGCAACTCCAACAGAAATACCAACTGCCAAAAATCCAAGGGCTTGCAATGAACTTTTATCAAGCGGATGACTTAGGGCTGTAATGATCAGTGGGTAAGCACCGAGAAGATGCAGCACATAGCTTCCAGAGATTCCCGGCAAGAGCATTGCAATGGAAGCTAGCGTCCCACACAAAAAGAGCCAAGGAAAGCTTGGAGCGACATCTTGCATTGCGTGCATACCTGAAAAGGTGAAAGCGAGAGCAAATCCAGCAAGGAGTGGAATCCAGGCAATTTTGGTTCGACGCATGCAGGTGAGACAAGAAGCGCCCATCACTCCAAAGAAAAAGGCATAGATTGTCAGTTGGTAGTTACCGAGCAAAAAACCGATGAGATGTGAAAAGAGCAGCAATGAGAGAATCATTCCCCCACCGACTGGAAGAATAAAAGACCAAGCGACATCTTTGATTGAGGAGAATTGTAGAGTTTTGAGACTTGTAATGAGCCTGTCATAGATTCCACAAAGGAAGGCAACGGTTCCACCAGAAATGCCAGGAATAAGATCGGCTAAACCCATGAGTGAACCGACAAGAAAGAGTTGTCTCATCAGAAGAATCCTAAAAAGCGCATGGTGAACCAGAGCGTGAGAATGGCTAAAGCTGAGCCTCCGATCCAAAGAACATTCGGAAACCATTTTGACTCTTTCATATTGCCGCCACGCACCTCAACAGACTCGAGAAAAGCGCACTCTTGATTCTCGCGTGTTTTTTCACTCAAGAAATTCAGGAATTGGGGATGATCTTTAATCAGCTGCTCTCCATCGACATCTAAAAATGCTGCATATTTTTTGATAAACCCTTGAGCATAGACCGGAGAGATCAAGTGGCTCACCTGTCCCTCTTCAATTGCTTGAAGATGATTCATACGAATAGATGTGCCATTTTCGACATCTTTTAAAGAAATCCCTTTCTCTTCACGTTGCTTGCGCAACATCTCCCCTAAATGACACATTTCTGCTTGCATGATACAGCCCTTTTTTGGCCATTATTTGAAATTAACATGATTTTACGCTATGCTTTTCTGGATGGAACAAAAAACTCTTTGTTCAACTAGTAGTGCGTTTATTTGGTCCCGAGTATTGGGAGTCCCCCTCTGGGTGGTGCTCAGTGCTCTTTCCCTAATTCTATATAAAGAATTTCACGCATCCCCTTTACAACTCACATTTCTTGTTGCCCTCAAGCCCGCGTCTGCCCTTTTTGCTGCTTACTGGAGCTCATTTCGCCGCAAAAATCTTGTGACAAACCTTGTTTTGACAAACATTTTGCGCTTTGTCCCCTTCCTTGGGTTCTATTGGATTCACTCGGCTTGGTTTTTAATCTTTGCCTTTGGTTGGTATATGATTCTCTCTAGAGGGTGCGTCCCCACCTGGATGGAGCTGTTCAAAAAACATCTACCTTCTGATCGTCGCTCTAAAATCTTTGTCCTTGGCAACGCCCTTGAATATGTCGGTACAGCGCTGCTTCCCCTACTCCTTGGGATCTTGCTCGATCATAATGGCAATGCGTGGCGCTACATTTTCCCAATCACAGGGCTCATTGGCATTGCATCGACTTTCTTTTTCATGCAAATCCCAGAAGCTTTTTCACAAAATGTTAAAGCCCCGAGCCTCATCCTTCCATGGAAACAATCGCTCACTTTGCTGCTCAAAAACCCTGACTTTTTCCGCTACCAGATCGGTTTTATGATTGGTGGCGCAGGGTTGATGATCATGCAGCCTGTGCTTCCAATCTTCTTTGTTGACCACCTCCACCTCTCCTACACCAAAATCTTGCTTGCCCTCTCAGTCTGTAAAGGGATTGGCTTTGCGGCGACCTCATCACTTTGGAGCAACTGGTTTAACAAAACAAATCTATTTGTGTTTAGTGCGCTCGTTGCCTTTTTAGCAGCGCTTTTCCCACCACTTCTGCTCGCAGCAAAAATGACCATGCCGCTGCTCTTTTTTGCCTATCTCAACTATGGAATTATGCAAGCGGGTAGTGAGCTCAGTTGGCATCTTTCAGCCATTTCATTTGCCAAAGAGGACGAGAGTCTACCATTTAGCGAGGCAAACATTTTGGCAGTTGGTGTTAGAGGTTGCATCGTGCCATTTATTGGAAGTCTAATTTTTGTTGGATTCAATGCTGCCACTGTACTGTGGACAGCATCGCTACTTTGCTTGACTGGCTCGATAACCCTTCTATTGAGCCAGAAAGTTCTGGCCCAAAAGCCTGTGAGCTAGTGTCTAGTGACAAAATTCCGTATCCATATTTGTGCTCGGATTTGCCTGGTGGGCGAAGCGTGGAGCGCAACGGCATCTTTGAATAAGATGTTACGCGCGAACACACAGCACAACAGGATAAAGACGACGCAAATATGGATACGGAATTTTGTCACTAGACACTAGTACACCGTTTCAGTAAAACATTGCACATCTGCACTTGTCTTTTTCCGCATCTTATAATCGATAAAAGCACGCCTACATCTCGATGTATGTCATGTTTTACTGAAACGCTATACTAGCACTCTCCTTTGAGGATAAATTTATATAAAAGATGAACGCCAAACCCGCTCACCCCTTCTTCTGGAAAAAAAATATTCCAAGCCACTCCAGAAATATCAAGATGAGCCCACTTAACTCCCTTATCTACAAATTCACATAAAAATTCAGCTGCCACAGAGGAGGCTCCGAATTTGCCAATTCCATCATTAGAGAGGTCTGCTGTTTTCGAAAAAAGCTGCTTGCGAAAAGCTAGGCCTAATGGCAGCGGCCACACTCTTTCTCCCACCTCCTCACCTACCTTAATTAAGGAATCCTGAAGAGGAGGAGCATTACAAAAGAGGCCGGCATATTGATCGGCAAGCGCACCAAGGGTCTCAAGTGTGAGAGTTCCCAGGTCGATAACTGTTTGAGGAGCAAAATGCTTTTGTGCGTAGGTGATTCCATCTGCCAAAATCAGGCGTCCCTCAGCGTCGGGGTCTTTTACCTCTACTTTTTTGCCACTGAGCATAGTGATCACATCGCCATGACGCAGCGCGTTTCCATCTGTGATATTCTCTACAAGAGGCAAGATGGCAACCACATGCTGTTTAGGCTTCAGGATGGAAAGAACATACATCAGCCCTACAACAGCTGCTGCACCTGCTTTATCTTGTTTCATCTGCAGCAAAAAGTTGTGCTTCAATGCAAGGCCTCCAGCGTCAAAACAAACACCTTTGCCAACAAGTGCAAGAGGAGGTCCTTTACATCCTTTGTAGTGCATGATGACAAGTTTGGAGGGATTAGAACTTCCTTTTCCCACTGCTTCCATTGCAGGGGTTGGAGGAAGTACTTCAACATGAAGATCCAACTTTTCACACTCTTTTGCAAAAAGGGTGGGCGTCATCAAATTTGAAGGCGCTTCAGTAAGCCGCCGTGCAAGTTGCACTCCCTCAGCGATTGTCTTCTCTTCAAACGAATTGAGGGTGGTGATCACCTTGTCTGGTGCCCACTTGAGAAGCTCCAGCCCACAAATGGCAAGCTGCTCTGCTTTCACATGGATGATCCTTTTCGGATCGCGGCAAATGACGATACGGGGAATGTGGAAAGTGCCATTGGTAGTCACCTCCACCCATTCCTCATCTCGATCATTGAGAGACATGATCCCTCCTAAAAGAGCATCGAGCTCCTTGATATAGTGTGGTGTAATGAGCAAAACATCTCCTTTCAGCTCACCCCACGTTTTGACGCACTGCATACAACCTCCCAAAACAAATTGCAATGATGATTAAACAGATGGAAATTAAACAAAATCCATATCCGTAGTGACACGCAACCCCTTTACTGATGCCTCCTCCCAATAGGGCAGCGAGTGAAAACCCTAAAGGGATCATCCCCATCACCGTTCCTTTTGTTGATACCTCTGATATCGAGCTAAAAACATAGGGACCAATGAGCAACTCGGCAATGCTAATTACCCCTATCACTGCCATCATCCCCCCGATCGGCACACTCAATTTTGCCAGCGTCATGCTCCCTAAAAGAGCGAATACAACCCCCATCAAAGCAAAGGGCAAGATGAGGCGTATTTTTCCTGTCATTTTTGCCAAAACGGATCCAAGTACCAACACCACAAGGGGGTTGATAGCCAATAGGATTGATGAGGGGACACTACTTGGGACAAAACGCTCAGTGAAAATTAAGAGCGAAGAGCCTATCTGCTCCTGAATGGCAAAGAAGCAAACCAGCGCCAACAGAGGTGTAATGATCTGCTTTGCCATGGAGCGTAGCATGATCACAAAAAGAGCGATCACAACGAAAGGCAAAAGAGGAAGCAAAAACTGCTGCAGCTGCAAACTCACAAACGTCGCCACAAAAAGAGCAATCAAGAGCATGGCTGTCTTTACCGGGCGGATAGACACCTCTTCCACTCTCAACTGATGAGAAAAGATGAAAAGCGTCACAATCCCGATCAACATCCCGATTGCTGCAATGCCAAAGCCGTAGTGCCAGCCATAATAAGCTGCCACAAGAGGACAGATCAACGTGGAGAGCAAAGCACCCACATTCATCACCATATAGAAAAGTGTGAAGCCGCTCTCGCGCCTTGTATCTCCTTTCTCATAAAAGCTCCCTAAAAGAGCTGTCATGTTTGGAGAAAAAAGCGACGTGCCAACAACGATCCACGAAAGCCCCATAATGAAGCCCCCTTGAAAAGCAAAGATGAGATGCCCCACTCCAATCAAAGCGGCGCCGAGCATCAAAGCTCGGCGCACACCCAAAAAGCGATCGGCAATGAAGCCTCCCAACAGGCCTCCCATCTCAAAGAGACCTGCATAGAGGGCGTAAATACCAAACGCCTTCTGATCACTCAGCCCCAGCGACTCAACCATGAAAAGCATGAGAAGAGCGCGGTTGCCGTAGTGGGAGAAGAACTTCCACAGCTGCACAAACGAGAGGATAAACAGCTGCTTAGGCTGCTTCATACAAGCCTCCTTGTTTGACAGTAGATGTGATCAAGTAAGAAGAAGGGCTCAGCTTGCTGATCCATCCCTATTTCAGTTGCTTTTTCTTGATAGCGAGCCACTTTTAAATCCTCACTCATCAATGAAGATTTTGGGCCAAACTGATAAACAGAGGCAGCCCCAGCTAAGATAAAATCTTGAAAGCCACAAGCGGTAATTTTCCCCTGTAGCTCCTCTTTTGAAAGCTCTGTTGTCCCCTCAAAGACCACTACCTTATCGTCAGGGTCTAGTGAATTGGTGACAAAAGCCTCTCCATCTGACTTCATCTCGAGACAGGCGACTGGTCGAATGACCCGCACCACAATGCCTCCTTTGCCTGTAAGTAGACATCTTAGAAGAGCATCTACTTGGTAGAAGAGGAAGCCAAATGTTTTGGGAGTGTAACCCGGCCACCGCCCCTCTTTTTTCATGAGCAGCCGCTCATTCAAAGTGGGATCCAAAAATCGCATACCCTCTTCGTGTACAAGGCTTATACTCAATTCAGAAAGGTAGGCCTGCCCATCTTCTAAAAGCTTTCTACGCAAATCGCAACACTCAGATGACCCCAAACCTTTACTTAATGTATTGAGCTTGTTGATATCGCTTTTTGTCCATATAATACCGTTTGGCGCTACCTTAGCAACACATTTCACAGATGTCATCATGAAAGCGAGCAGAGTGAAGCAAAGCTTATCGGATACTGTTCCAAAAGCTTCCTCTGTCGCTTGTCCTACTGCACGTTTCTGCATTAGCGTCCCTTGATGCGCTAACTCAATGATAGCGCCCAACTTACGCGTCCTTTGCGCAACTTCTGCACACTCACCTTTTACCTCATCACACGCAAAGAAAATTAAAGCGCGTGCTTGACACCCTCCATCTCCTGGATTGGCATCAAATACTTTATAATCTCCCTTCTGCAGTGCGTCATTTGATCTTTGAAGTGTCCTGAGCAAAAGAGTCGCTAAAGTAGACAATTCTCTGTTGCTTAGAGCGCCTTCAACAACTTGTTGACGCACGGAGTTAGGGAGTACTGTGAATATACTCATCATTAAACTCCGGATATAAATTATTTATTTAAAACTAAAAAAAGAAAGATTGGCTTATTGCCAAAACATATAGAAATGCGTAAAAAAAGAAGAAATGAAAACAAGAGAAGATGCTCTTATTTGTCTATTGGGGGGGATGGATAATCGATTCATGATATACTCCTTTTTGTTAGTTGTACCGCTTCTTCGGCGGGTTTAAATAGAATCTGGCTTCAAAATAAAAAAAGAATTTGGCTTAAAGCCAAAAATAAAAGAACATGGCGTGAGAACGCATGTTTTTAAGAGAAAATCGAGATTTGCTGTTTAATGCAATAACTAACATGTCAACCATTGTAGCTACTTTCATACTTTGCATCAACTGCCAAATTTTTCAAGCTCCCGACTATCAAAAAAAATCTTGGATCAATGAACGTGTTTTGCGGCTGTCTTGCTCTTTTTAACGAGTAGGAGCAGGAAGGCAAATGGGATGAAACTGAGCGCTGAGATGTAGCAAAACTGCAAGAAGCTCTCTGTCATCGCCTGGTCAATCATCAATTGATAGACAAAGGCCAATGCCGGTTTTCCCTTCAGACCTAAGGTATTATAGAGGATATCAAGGTAGGGCAAAAAGTGAGGATTGCTAGGAACGATCAGCTCTGCATAGCGACTTTGAAAAAAGTTGGCTGTGCGCAGCCAGTAGTTGGTGCCAAGCGAAACACCTGCGCTAATCGAGAGGGTGCGCGCAAAGGAGAAGATGGAGGAGGCTTGCGCCACCTTTTGAGGTGAGACATCACCCAAAGCAATCGTTGCTAGAGGAACATAGAAGAGCGCAAAGCCAATGCCCATGATAAAACGACTCCAACCGATGTCGCGAAAGGGTGTGTGGATATTGAGGCGACTGAGCATAAATAGGGAAATAAATAAAATTGCATAGCTCAGCAAAACCCAGAGGCGTGCATCCATTACTTTCAGAAAACGACCGACAAGTGGGAAACAGACAATCGCTGAAATGCCAAGCGGAGCCAAGGTAAAGCCTGCCCATTCTGGGGTGTAGCCGAGTTGGCTCTGTACCCAAAGCGGACCGACAACAAGGTTGCTGAAGAGGATGAACATAGGCAAGCAGATCAACACGGTGGCCAAGGAAAAATCCCTAGTTTTAAAGACAGTGAGATCCATGATGGGATGTTCATGAAAACACTCCCAGATGATCAGTAGAGTGATCCCCACAATTGAGCAGCAGGCAAGCAAGCGGATGATATGGGATCGGAACCAGTCGAGGTCGTACCCTTTGTCGAGCATCACTTGAAGCGCTCCAATTCCGATGAACAGCAAGATCATCCCGATATAGTCAAACTTGGGTTTGGAACGCTCACTCTCATAGGGAAAAAGGATCGTATAGACAAGCGTTGCAACTAAAATTCCAATGGGAATGTTGATGTAGAAAATGGGGCGCCAACCATAATTTCCTGTGATCCACCCCCCAAGAACTGGACCAACAGCCGGACCGACCATAACGATGAGTCCAAAAAGTCCCATCGCTAAGCCCTTGTTTTTGGGGAGTAAGAAGAGCAAAATCGCTTGACCAAGTGGAACGAGAGGTCCGCCGACAAATCCTTGGCAAATACGCATGGTGATCAGCATGGAAAGGTTGATCGAAATGCCACAGAAAAATGAGAAGAGTGAGAAGAGCAGGGCAGAAACTGTCAGGACACGCATCCATCCAAATCGTTCTGTAAACCAGCTGGTAATCGGAATGGAGACAGCGGTTGCCACTGTATAGGCGGTGATCGACCAGGTACCGTTGTTATCACTCACACCTAGCTCACCTGATATGGTTGAAACCGAAACATTGACGATGAACTGGTCAATTGCGATCATCAAGGTTCCCAAAGAGACTGCACAGAGTCCTAAAACCCACTTGAAGCCAGTGAGGGGCTTAACCTCAGCTTTCATCTGCGAGGAGGGTGTTGTTCTCGATGATGATCTGTTCGATCAAAGGCGCGATCTCCTCCATCTCTGCAAATTGTGTGGTGTAAATCGGCGTGGTGTAAATCGGTTTCATGGTCGGCTCATCTGCGATCATCGAACCTTTTGTCTCATGCACATCAACTGAAACTTCTAGCGAGACGCCGATGAAGAGCGGATTTTCACGGATTTCATCAGGTTTAATGCTGATGCGCACAGGAACACGCTGTACAATTTTGATCCAGTTTCCTGAAGCATTTTGCGCAGGTAGGAGTGCAAAAGCGCTTCCTGAGCCCGCTTGGAATCCAACGACTTTTCCATGGTATTTTACGCCACGGCCATGCATGTCAGCAGTAAAAGTTACTGGTTGACCGATGCGAATATTTTTGAGTTTTGTCTCTTTGAAGTTCGCCTCAGCCCAGACATAATCAAGAGGGACAACATCGAGTAGTGTATCGCCAACTTCAACATAGTCTCCAGCTTGAACACTCCGTTTTGCTACATAACCTGTCACTGGAGCAAGCACTTGACAGCGAATCAGGTTTAAGTAGGATTCTTGTAAAGATGTGACAGACTCTAACACGAGAGGATGCGTTTCGACGCAAACTCCTTCGGTCATGACCTTTGTCATCTCATATTCGCGCTCTGCTGATTCAACGCGTGCTTCAGCAACCAAAACATTTGTTTGATACTGTTCGTACTCTTCAATTGAAATTGCGCCTGTGTTAACAAGCCCCTCGCGATGCTCTAGATCGAGTTCTGCTTGTCTCAGTTCGGCAATTCTCAGGTCGAATTCAGCCTGCTTGGCATCTCGGAAAAGAAAGAGCGCGGCAACCTGTCTGACCGTTTCAGCAAGTTTCTCTTGCGATTGTTCAAAGGCGAGTACGTACTTGGAAGTATCGAGCTCTACAAGTAGTTGACCTTGCTCGACAAGGTCTGTCTCTTCGGCATAGATCGCTTTGACTCCACTTGAAACTTGAGGAGTGAGCATCACTTGGTTGCCATGTACGTAGGCATCGTCAGTCGTCTCATAAAAGCGAGCATAGAAAAGCCAAAAGCAAAACCAAACAAGCCCTGCAAAAACAAATACACCGAGTGCTATCCAGAGAATTAAATTCCGTTTCTTATGATTGTGGGGCTGCTCATCTTCCACAATAGCCTCCTCCAATTGAGCGGATCACATCGACGATCGCAACATTGCGCGCAAGGGTCACATCTGATTCTAAAAGTTTGTGCGCATAGACATTTGAAAGAGCATTGTAGAGCAAGACGCGAGACTCAATGCCATGACTCACCTTGTCACATGTCAGGCCATAGAGCGCTTCACTATCGCGCAAACCTTTCGACACAGCGCCATAGCGTCGATCTGCTGTTTTCACTGCTGTGATCGCATCACTCACCTCTTTGACGGCCAATAAAACGGTCTGGTTGTAACTCTCAACAGCAATTTCAAGCGTCTGTTGAGCCTGGCCAAGTCTGGCACGTAACTCTCCAGCTGTGTAGAGGGGCAATGTACTCACTGCCTCCCCAGCAATGTTGAGTGCTGGATTGGTAAAGACTCGACTGACAAAAAATGAAGCGCTTCCCAGTTGGGCCAATAAATCAAAACTTGGAAAGAAGCGCGCTTTGGCAACCTTCACTTCATAGCCACTTGCCTGAACATTCCAGATCTGAGACACCACATCAGGACGTCGAGCCAGTAAATCGATTGGTAAACTACAAGGAAATGGCAAAGCGCCGCAGTAGTGAGCAGTTAGAGCGACACAGATCTCCCCTGACTCATTGCAACAGCTTGCGACATTGCCAACAAGTTGCGCGAGTGCATGCCGATCCATCTCGACCATTCCGCGCATCACTTCGAGCTGATCTTGCAGCGCTGTCACTTCTGCATCTGTAATATAGACAAAAAACTCATCAGCCATGCCATGAAAAAAACGTTGCCTCAATAAATCATAACTTCCAGTCTTAGCGGCGACACTCTCTTCTAATATTTGCACCTGCTCTAAATGACTCTGCAAGTTGAAGTAGGTCTGCGCAATTGTAGAGGCGAGGACAAGCTCAGCCTGTGCGCGATCGGCAATTGATCCTTGCAAATTACTGAGTTGTGAGTAGTAGCGGTTGCGATTTTTCCCCCAAATATCAAGCTCATAGGTCGCTTTTAACAAAATAGTCGCCGTATTGAAGAGCAGGTTGTCCCCTTCCGCAAGTGGTACAAACGCAGGAAGCCCTGTGATCTCATATAAACTGTTGCGCTCTCTGTTATAAGATGTGAAAAGATCAAAATGAGGAAGCAATGCGGAGCGCGCTTCTAAAGCCCCTTCGTAGGCAAGCTTAATGCGTGCTGTAGCCAATTTAATATCAGGTTGACATGACAATCCAAGATCAATCAAATGCGAGAGTTGGCAGTCGCTAAACATCTCCCACCACCGCTCACTTGGAATCTCACCATGTTCGAACGATTGACTCTGCAATCCACTCGCAACATTTTCACACAAATCAGTGTTCTGCAAGACGATTGGCTCTGAGCAGGGGCGCGCTGAAAAACAACACCCTGCAAGAAAAAAAGGCAATGCAAGTAGCAGAGCTTGCCCAAGAATTTGCCTTTTCGTTACACTCACTCTATGCCTTCTCCATATGTCATCCAAGTAGACCTAAACATTGAAAGCAAGTTACGTGCCAGCCTCGAAGAGCAAGACTTTGAGATCAACGAACCTGTTAACACCCTTTTCCAAGCAAAGAAAAAAGGTGTCACCTGTACGCTCTATGCCTCTGGCAAGCTCATGGTTCAAGGCAGAGATATGGAAGAGTTTATCACCTACTTCCTAGAACCTGAAATTCTTGGAACTTTCACCTACGGCTATGAAACGATTGATGAAAGCGCGCGTATTGGCGTTGATGAATCAGGAAAAGGTGACTTTTTTGGCCCTCTATGTGTTGCTGGAGTCTTTGCCAAAAGAGGGAGCGTTGCAGACCTTAAGAAGCTTGGCGTCAAAGACTCAAAAAAATTGAATGACCCACTCATTCTCAAAATTGCAGATAAAATCCAGAAGAACTACCCCACTTCGATTGTCAAAATCAATCCTGAGAAATACAACGAACTCTATCAGAAATTTAGAAATCTCAACTCACTCCTTGGATGGGGACATGCGACAGTGATCGACAATCTTCTCTCACAAGTCGAGTGTGAGTATGTGATCATTGATCAATTTGCTGGCGAACACGTTGTCGAAAATGCATTGAAAAAAAAGAAGCGTGACGTAAAGCTGGTGCAACGGACCAAAGGAGAAGAGGATTTGGTTGTTGCAGCTGCTTCAATTGTAGCGCGAGCAGCGTTTGTCCGTGGAATTGAACAACTTGGCAAGATGTTTGATCTCAAACTCCCCAAAGGAGCCAACCATATGGTATTGTCGACAGGGAAACAACTTGTGAGTCGACACGGTCGCGAAGCACTTGGCAAAGTCGGGAAACTCCATTTCAAAACTTCACAGGAGATTTTGGAAGGATGAAGACAGCTCTTGGCGTAATCATATTCTTTGTTCTGATCCTTTTGGCAGCCACCTATTTCTATACTGTTTCGATTCAGACAGCTCCTCCCCCTCCATTTATTTCTGCAGGCAATGTTGAAGGAAGCGCCGTTCTGGTTGATGATGTGAGCTACACCTTGAACTTCGCCCAACAAAATCAACTCATCAATATCCTCAATCAAGCAAACCCTGCTCGTCGAAAAGAGAGTGAGCCCGTTAAAAATGGCAAGGCCATTTTAATCTATCTTTTTGACCAGCAAAATCCTTTGACATTGACTCCTGTCGACGACTATGAGCTGTTACAGATTGATGATGAGCATTTTCTTGCCATTGAATCCTCAGAAGAGTTAAAAGAGTTCCTAATAGAGTCTGTGAAAAAATGAAACGTTATTTACTCCTTCTCCTTTTGCCCCTTTCACTTTTTGCTGAAGCCTTTGAATGGGGCGAACAAGAAGAGCTCCCCTCACCGCCCCCCTTCTACCCCTTTTCTGTTGGAGGTAGTTACCTCAACGCTGCAAAGGCGAAGTTTAACTCGACTGAAGTGGAGGGACAGCAGCTCAAATATGCACAGGCTGATGCAAACTTCAACTTCACCTATCCCTTCAATCCAACATGCGGCCTACTTTTTGGAGCAGGTTGGGTTGGCACTGAAGTCAACTGGGCCCAAAATCCCGATTTCAACGAAACAGACTTCAACTACGTCAACCTTTCGTTTGGAGGTTTTTCAAAAGCCTTTTCCAATTGGACCTGGACCCTTGTTGTCTCTGCTTTCTTGGATACCGCCGAATTCTCACTTGTTGACTATACCTTGTACCAAGGAATTTTGTGGGGCAAATACAACTGGTTTCCTTGCCTAGAACTCGACTTTGGCTTTCTGTTAGAAGCGGGCTTGAGCAAAGATAAAATCTGGCCCATCTTAGGATTTATCTACCATCCCATTGATCGTCTACGACTCCATGCCGTTTATCCTGTTGACATGACACTGGAATATGATCTCTACCCAAAACTGACCCTTGCCGGTTCAATCCGCATCTTGCGCAACCGCCACCGCGTGAAGGATGATGAGCCATCGCCCCAGGCTGTCTTTCAATACCAGAGTTGGGGGGCAGAATTCGACGCGCAGTACAACCCTGCTAAATGGTTTTTTGTGCGCGGCTTTGTCGGTAGCACCCTTGGCGGAGCACTGCGCATTGCAAATCGCGATGACAAACATGGTAGATACTTTAAATTTGACCCCTCATTCTACGCTGGAGCCAGCGGCGTCTTTAGTTTTTAATTAAATTTACTCCTCTGATATAATAGTAGCATGAATTGCTCAAGTATCTCCCAAAATTGTACATCCGAAAATGCCACAAAATATTTGAAGGCCGCTGCAACTCTCTCGGCAACGGCGATTGTTGCCGGCTGTATCCTGTCAGCACTTCCCTTCATTCCATCAGCCGCTAGCTCGGCCCTTGTAGGGATTGGCACACCTATTTTAATCGTCTCGCTCGCCGTGTTAATTCTTTCTTCGAATAATCGTGCTCGAGATATTAAAACGACAGGCATTGTGATGGGTATTCTACTTGCAGTCGGTATTGCACTTAGTGCAGTCGCCCCTTACACGCCAGTTCCAGGCCTCATCGGCCAATCATTAATCGGTGTTAGCGTACCATTTGTGATCATGGGCCTTATTAGACACTATTTTGGCAACCCGCGCGGTCAGACTCAAGTTATAGTGGGACATCCACACGAGCCTCAACATTCTGGCTTTTCTGTTACAGCTCCCCAAGGTAGACAACCACCTCCTCCAACGAACCACGAATGGGGCACTGGACATAGACTCGGCGAACAATAACCACCTTGTAATTTTTTCTTTATTCTTCTAAAATGAGAGGATGTTCACTCAAGAATTTCTTCTTTCCATGCTCGACTCTGCCCCAACAGCGATGCTAGCGATTGCCAACTCCCAGCCAATGCCCATACAATAATCCGTAAATTTTAACATCAGATGTTAAAATTTACGATAAAACCAGAGATGGAAGAGCCGACTCTAGATCGGAGTGCTTGAACTGATAGCCCGACTTGAGGAGCTTCTCAGGCTGGACATTAAGACTCGACAAGAAGACATCAGCGCCCGATCCAAACAAAAAGCGAAGAGCCCATTTAGGAATCGGTAGTGGCGTTGGCCTTTTCAAAACCTTGCCAAGAATTTGAGTGAACTCGCGGTTAGAAAGTGTTCCTGGTGCCGTGAAATTCACTGGCCCACTCACTTCATGATCAATGAGATGCTGCATCGCCCCGCAGACATCATCAATGGAGATCCAACTCATCATCTGCTTCCCATCTCCTAAAACTCCACCGAGACCTAAGCGAAAGGGCGGCACCATCTTTTCAAGCGCTCCCCCCTTGCCAAGTACTAGACCAAAACGGGCTAGGGCAACGCGTGTCTGCGTCAGCTTTTCAGGAATCTGCTCCCATAAACGACAGGTTTCAGCCAAGTATCCATGTCCCGATGCGCTCGCTTCTGTTAACACCTCATCACCACGATCGCCATAGTAGCCAATAGCTGAGGCACCAACATAGAGCTTTGGCGGAACCTTGAGCTTAGAAATCTCATCAACCAGAAATTCAGTTGCTTCCAAACGACTTTGGCGAATTTGCTCAATCTTTTCCTGGGTCCACTTGCCAAGAATGCTCTCGCCAGTGAGGTTGATCACCACATCGGCCCCTTCCAAAATTGCAGGGTCTATTTGCTTTGTAGCAGGGTTCCAGTAATGCGCCCCTTCATCACGAGAGAGAATAACACATTGGTGGGTATAAAAAAATTGAGCGAGGTGTGAACCAATAAAACCGTGGCCGCCGGCAAGCACTATTTTCATATCCCACTTGTACCTTCCTTGCTATTTATCGATCAAGTTTCTATAATTTTTCTCATGTCTGATATCAATGAAAAAAATATTCGCTCATTGAGCAAGCTCTGCCGCCTCGAGATTACTGATGAGGAAGTACACAAACTCTCGCACGATCTCAAACGGGTGGTCGACCATATCGAACAACTCCAAGAAGTAGATGTGAGTGATTTAGCTCCCTACAGTCACATGGATGCGCAAGGGTATGGCTCTTTGCGAGATGATGAAGTAAGTCGTGTGCTAGATCGCGATGTATTTCTTGCAAACTCTCCTGACCAAGTGGGTGGCATGATCCGTGTTCCTCCAGTGATGAAAGATGTATAGAAAGAGTGCCTACGAACTTCACCAAGACTTCATCTCAGGCAAAGCTACGGCTGAAGAGATTACTAACTACTTCCTAAAACGGATCGACACGTTTGACCCTGAAGTTGGCGCATTTTTAAGTGTCTTTCATGAAAGAGCACGCAAAGCTGCTAAAGCTCTCGATGCTAAAAAAGCACGAGGAGAGAAGTGTGGCAAACTCGCTGGCGTTCCAATTGGGATCAAAGATAATATCCATGTCAATGGTGAACTGACCACATGCGCCTCACACTTTTTGGAAAATTACCGTGCTGTTTTCGACGCAACAGTCACGCATTTAGTCGAAAAAGAAGATGCCATTGTTCTTGGTAAGCTCAATCTCGATGAATTTGCCATGGGCTCTTCAACTGAACACTCTGCGCTCAAAGAGACGCGCAACCCCTGGAATTTAGATTGTGTTCCTGGCGGCTCGTCGGGAGGCTCTTCCGCTGCTGTTGCTGCGCGCCTCTGTCCAATCACTTTTGGCAGCGACACAGGCGGCTCGGTTCGTCAGCCAGCTGCTTTTTGTGGAGTCGTTGGACTCAAGCCAACTTATGGACGCGTCTCGCGCTATGGCCTTGTCGCTTTTGGGTCATCGCTTGATCAGATCGGTCCCATGGCAGCCACAACACAAGATATTGGAATGGTTATGGAAGTGATTGGGCAGCACGATCCTCATGATGCCACTACTCTCCCCGATCACCCTGATGATTATCTTTCGCAGTTCGATGGCATTGAAGGAAAGAGAGTGGGCGTCCCATGGAAATTTCTAGAAGACATGCCAAAAGAAGCACTTGCTCGCTTCGAAGAGGCGATCAAAGAGTTAGAAAATCTAGGCTGTGAGCTGGTTGATATTGAGCTTCCAACGCTCAAGCATTCGGTTGCAACCTACTACATCATTGCAACAGCAGAGGCGGCAACCAATCTTGCTCGTTTTGATGGCATTCGCTATGGCACACGCTCTAAAAATGCCAAGTCGCTCGAGCAAGTCTACGACATGTCACGCACTGAAGGATTTGGTTGGGAAGTAAAAAGCCGTATCCTGCTTGGAACCTACGTCCTTTGTTCTGGCTACCAAGATGCCTACTACAAGCAGGCGGCAAAAGTGCGCGTTAAGATGGTCGATGAGTTTGACAAAGCTTTTGATACATGTGATGTGATTGCCACTCCCGTCTCTCCAATTGCAGCTTTCCCAAAAGGCGCTATTCAAGATCCTCTTGAGATGTATTTGCAAGACATCTATACCATCGGTATCAACCTAGCCCGCCTTCCTGCAATCTCAGTTCCATGTGGTTTTAACTCTGAGAAAAAGCCATTTGGATTGCAATTGATTGGACCGAGACGTTCTGATGCGCTTGTCTGTCGCATGAGCTATGCCTATGAAAAAGCGGCTCCTTTTGCTTCTGAAATCCCTTCACACTTTGACAAGGAGGCATAAAATGGATCCTTCTGTACTTGCTGATTGGGATGTCATCATCGGGCTTGAAATTCACTGTGAACTCAACACCAAATCAAAACTCTTTAGCAGCGCACCCAACCGCTTTGGTGACGAGCCTAATACCAACATCACAGACGTGTGTACAGGTCAGCCTGGAACACTTCCTGTTCTGAACAAAGAGGCCGTTCGCAAAGCCGTTCTGTTTGGTTGTGCAATCGATGCTCAAATTGCACAGTACAGCCGCTTTGATCGCAAATCGTATTTCTATCCCGATAGCCCGCGCAATTTCCAGATCACTCAATTTGATATGCCGATTGTCATCGGAGGAAAAGTCACAGCCGATGTGGAAGGCAAAGAGATGACCTTTGCAGTCAACCGGGCCCATTTAGAAGATGATGCAGGCATGCTCAAACACTTCAATCAGTTTGCGGGTGTTGACTATAACCGCGCAGGTGTTCCTCTCATCGAAATTGTTTCTGAGCCCTGTTTATTCTCTGCCAAACAGGCTGTTGCCTATGCCACGGCAATCAAAGCAATTTTGCAATACCTCAATGTCTCTGATTGTAACATGGAAGAGGGCTCGCTTCGCATGGATGCCAATATCTCTGTACGTCCCAAAAATGAGACTGAGCTACGCAATAAGATTGAGATCAAAAACATGAACTCTTTTAACTTCCTTGGCATGGCCATTGAAGCTGAGTACAAAAGACAAGTCAGAGCCTATCTTGCGCATGAAGAGATTCGACAAGCAACCTACCGTTGGGATCCAGAGCGTAAAGAGACCGTTTTGATGCGGGTTAAAGAGAGTGCCGATGACTATCGCTATTTCCTCGAGCCTGATCTCCCTCCTCTTATCCTCGAACAGGAATATGTCGAAAGCTTACGTCAAACCCTGCCAGAACTCCCCTTTGCACGTAAAAAACGTTACGTCTCCGATTTAAAGCTTCCTCAAGATGCCGCTGGTATTTTGGTGAATGAGAAGGCGCTTGCGGATTACTTTGAAGAGGGACTCAAAACGTGTTCGCACGCGAAGGCACTTGCGAACTGGATGATTGTTGAATTTGCAGGTCGCTACAAAGAGAGCGGTAAAAATGTTTGGAAAAGCGGAATTGCAGCTTCCAATATTGCTCAGCTCGTCAACATGATTCACGATGGCACAATCACTGGAAAGATCGCAAAGAGAGTCGCTGATGAGATGGTGACTCAACCTGAAAAAGAGCCAAATGCAATTGTCAAAGCCAACCCCGAATATCAACCTGTGAGTGATGAAGGGGAAATTGAAGCAATTGTTGATCAAGTGCTTGCTGCCAATGCACAATCGATTGAAGATTACAGAAATGGAAAAGAGAAAGCTTTGGCTTATCTAGTGGGTCAAGTCATGAAAGCAACACGTGGAAAAGCCTCTCCAGCTGTGGTCAATCGACTTCTCAATAAGAAAATAAACGGTTAGTTTTAGATTAGTAGCTTCTTGAAGGGCGACGGTGCATGGTGCTTGTCACAGACTTCTCTTCTGGCTCAAAAAGTATTTTTGGAATTTGAGTTCCTGCGACTCCTAGAAAGGCTAATGCCATAAAGGGAGCGAGAATACTCTGTGATGAGAATGTTGCATGGACAAATCCAGGGCTATAGGTATGAGCTAGAAGCGCTGCTGTAGCCGCTCCAAATGCCAGAAGTCCAACGACTTTAACAGCCGTTACGATCTGCTTGCGCTTCTTCTCTGGCACTCTTTCAAGAGCCTTCATCAGCACAAAACCGACACCTCCACCCAGAAGACCCACTCCTATCAAGAAGAAGGGTGCATTTCCAAGGTCAAATGCAAAATGCGACATTCCACCAGGGATTACCCCCATCATATAGAGAGAAGCGCCTAGTACGACAAGTCCAATAGCACTTGCAGCGCAGCCAACAATAGCAGTGCGAAGCGCCTCAGTACGCTTATCTGGGGCATCGTCGATCCACCTAAAAGGCTTACTCGCCAAATCTCCCATCGGTCCTGTAACCTTATCCATCATTCCCATACAACCATTATAAAGGAATTTTTATTAAGATTCAATGAGTAAGAGGTTAAGATTCAATAGGTTTAGGGAGGTGCTCCACTGGGTCAGAGACCCGAGAGACGTGAATTGCGATGCTAGCAGCGCACCCTAGGATAATCAGACTAGCCCCTGTTCTGAGGTCAAAATAGAAACCTGTAAGGCTCAAAAAGGCCAGAATCCCAGCTGTTGCCAAGAGGGTAAAAGCCCAGGCTGCAAGCCATTTTTTCCCCTCAGTAGGCTCGCCTCTAAAGAATTTAACCGAGGCAATAATCGGCTTGGCAATCAAGCCAACGACAGCAAAAATAGGGAGCAAGAAAGGTTTTGCTGCTCCCCCCAAGAAGTTAGCTGTGACCATAGTGATCCGAGCAGCCAACGGATAATCCGTGTAAAATTTGTGAACCCGATCACTATGCTTAACGGCATAACCAATGGGATCGTACCAATCATTTGAAAGCTCAAGACCTGCTGCTAATGTCATAGGTTGAGGATTATACGGGTTGAGCTTATTCCCTAAAAGGAGATTTTGAAGATCAGGGTGGCAAGTGGAGGCACTTGGATTGTAACCCCTTCTTTTTCAGGAGATAGAGAGCCATTTTTTACTCCTGATCCGCCATACTTTTGCTCATCAGAATTGAATACTTCTTCGACCTCCTTGAGAGAGGCGAGCTTTATAAAGTAATTTTGATGCGCTTGAGGCGTAAAATTGTGCAGGCAAAGTAGTTCTCCGTTGCTTCCTTTTCTGCGGTAACTGATGATACTATTGTCAGCATCAGAAAAATCGACCCACTCAAAGCCTGTAAAATCAAAGTCATTTTCCCATAGAGCTGAATGATTCAGATAGAAATGGTTGATCTCTTTGGCAAGGCGTTGCGTTCCAGAATGAATCGGATATTGCAGCAGGTGCCAATGGAGCTCCTCTTTGACATTCCACTCATTCCACTGTCCGATCTCGCCACCCATGAAGAGAAATTTCTTCCCAGGCTGACAGATTTGGTAGGTCAACAAGAGGCGAAGGTTGGCAAATTTCTGCTCATACTCCCCTGGCATTTTGGAGAGCAGACTCCCCTTGCCATGCACCACTTCATCATGCGAAAGCGGGAGCACAAATTGCTCTGAAAAAGCGTAAAGCAACCCGAAGGTCAACTCTTTTTGATGATAGTGGCGATAAAGCATATCTCTATGCAAGTAGTTGAGTGAGTCGTGCATCCAACCCATATTCCACTTCAAATCAAAGCCAAGTCCACCCCACTTGGGAGATTTGGTGACACCAGAAAATGAAGTTGACTCTTCAGCAATCATCAATGCATTAGGGAATTTCTCATGGACGATCGAGTTGAGATGTTTGAGAAATTCGATTGCTTCTAGATTCTCCTTCCCGCCAAATTCGTTGGGAATCCAATTCCCCTCTTGCCGCCCATAGTCTAAGTAGAGCATTGAGGCAACGGCATCAACGCGCAACCCATCGACATGCATCTTCTCAAACCAGAAGAGAGCATTAGCGATCAAAAAGTTGGAAACCTCTTTGCGGCCATAGTTGAAAATCAACGTGTTCCAATGGGGATGATATCCCTGTCTTGGATCAGCATGCTCATAAAGCGCTGTCCCATCAAAGCGGGCAAGGGAGTGTCCATCCGAAGGGAAGTGGGCTGGCACCCAATCTAGAATGACACCAATCCCGCTTTGATGCAGGTGATCGACAAAAAATTGAAACTCTTCTGGTGATCCATAGCGACATGTCACCGCATAAAAACCTGTTACCTGATAACCCCACGACTCATCAAGCGGATGCTCCTCAAGCGGCATCACCTCGACATGGGTATAGCCCATCTCTTTACAGTAGCCTGCCAGTTCAACTGCCAACTCTTTGTAGTTCAAGTGATGTCCATGCTTCAACTTCCACGAACCGAGATGTACCTCATAGATATTGATCGGAGCTTTCAACTCCCCACGTTTTGAAAGCCACTTCTCATCACTCCACTCAAAGGAATCAACACTTGCTGCAACAGAAGCTGTTAGCGGACGATATTCACTTGCAAAAGCGTAAGGATCAGACTTGAGAACAATCTCTCCCTGCTGCGCTTTGATCTCAAATTTATAGCGCTCTCCCAATGTCAATCCTGGGACAAATAGCTCCCAGACCCCCGACTTACCAAGTGCGCGCATCGGATTGACCCGCCCATCCCAAAAGTTGAAGTCAGCAACAAGTGAAACACGCATCGCACTCGGAGCCCAAACAGCAAAAAGAAGACCTTTAACGCCTTCGTGTTCAATTTCATGTGCGCCCAGACGCTCAAATAGCTCATAATGCACACCATTAGAAAAGAGATGAAAATCCATCTCTCCCCAAGTGGATGAAAAAGCGTAAGGGTCGTGCGCTTTTAATCCATTTTGGTGGTAGATTTGATAGCTCTCTTTTTCGATATTTGAATCGACAATCAGATCAAAAATTCCTGCTTCATGAATCTTCCGCGCTGGCACAATCTCCTCAGCAACATCGAGATAGATCTCTTGAGCACCAGGGCGATAGAGGCGAATGACTCTCTTCTCATCGAAAAAAGGGTGGAGACCTAAAATGGCATGAGGGTCCCAATGCTCGCCATAAAGCAAACGGCGCATCTCTGAGAGAAATGCCGGATCTGATCCGTGAAGTTCTTCGAGTAGCATCAGCCCAAACTATTTTTGAAACTGATCCAATAAATACGTGGTATCGGAATTAATTTCTATAGCTTCACCACAAGAAACAAAATGCTTTTGAAAACGGAAGCGTTTCAATGCTGGTGGAAAGCGCAATTGCAATTGACCCGAACGCTCAGCATGGAGATGCACACGACGTAGCTGTTTTTTGCTCCATTCAAAGTCGAGATGACCCAGAGAGAAAGGAATATGCGTCATCCTCCCTGAGAAAAACTCAGGCGGCAAATTCGGCAGAAAATGCACACCCTTTTCAGTTGTATTTACAAATAGAGAGCGAATTAAACGCGCTCCCTCTTGCAACAAATAGAATGGTGAAAGGTCAGACTCTCCTTCTGGTGCAATCCCTTGATACTGATCATCAAATGTGCGTGGCACCATCTGATGGTGAAAGCCTGCCAAAAAGAGCTTTTGAAACTCAGCCAAAATCTTTTCAGGGCGATGCGCCTCAATTGCCTGCTCACACCCCTGAAGCAGTGTAAACATTCCAACAGGCTCGATTTTTACCTCAGGCAGTTGCAACAACTGACCAAGCCTAAGCCATATAGGAAAAATCTCTCGAAAATCTGCGCGACGCCTCACTTGCTCCCATTCGGGCTTTTTGTGAATGCCCATTGCAAGCCGCTCATGTTCAACAATGATCGGTCGCTTCTTTGTCAACTCTAACGAAGGAAGTAGGTGATAACTATAAGCATCGGTGAAAATTGTGATGCATTCACGCTCCAAATCTTGCGTGACTGTGAAATTCTTCAGTGGCCCCTTCTCAATCAAGATCAACTCTCGACCAGCAATATGAATACGTGTTGGAAAAACTTGTGCAACATGCTCTGTTCCAGGAACAAGAACTTTTACTCCTGGTTCATGTGAAAAAGGTCTAAGACGCGCAGCAATAGAGATCTTCATGAATTCCAATCAGTCCTTTAGGGGTATTTTCAGTCAACTTGACCCGAATGATTTCATTTGCTCGATGCTTGATCTCAACGGGCAGAAAATGCTCTGTATGCCCACCTTCCCCGCTTTCAGTCAGCACATCGCACGTACGCCCCACAAATTGCTCACGCAACTCAAAGGCGACCTTCTCAGCCTCCCGAAGCAGTCTTTGACGCCTACTCTCAATCACTTCTGCCGGAAGTTGCTCGAAAAGCGCAGCCTTCGTCCGCTCCCGTGGGGAGTAGGGAAACATATGCACCTTGGCAAACTTCACCTCGCGCATCACTTCGAGTGTCTCTTCAAAATCTCTCTCCGTTTCCCCTGGGAAACCGACAATCAGATCTGTTGTAAACGTGAAATCTGCGCTCGCCTGCTTCAATCTCTGCACACTGTCCAAAAACATCTGACGTGTGTACTTCCGATTCATGCGCTTGAGCACAACATTCGAGCCAGCCTGCAATACCAGATGCATCGAATGACACGTTGTCCGACCATTCACAATGACATTCAAAAGACGATCATCCACCTCATCTGGATCGATTGAAGAGAGTCTAAGCCGCTGCAAACCTTCGATCTGATCGACCTCTTGCATCAGATCGGCAAGACCATCTTCATAATCGCCCACATTGATGCCCGTGATCACAACCTCTTTATATCCCTGATTGACAAGACCTTTCACCTCTTTGACAACAGCTGCAATTGGCTTAGATCGCGAGCGACCCCGGACATAGGGAATGATGCAGTAGGTACAAAAAGAGTTGCACCCATCTTGTACCTTCACAAAGGCGCGTGTATGCGCTTCGAAGTTTTTAATCGAGAATTCAGGCACATCCTCTTCAGGAAAGAGCGCTTGAACTAGCTGCTCTTTCTCCTGATTTGGGATTACCTTTAGATTCCCCTCACTTTTCACGCGGTCTGACATGCAGCCTGTGACAACCAGTTTAGTGCCAGGATTTTCCCTCTCTAACCGTCGAATTTGATGACGTGAACTACTATCAGCAGAAGCTGTCACAGTACAGGTATTGACGATGCATAAATCAGCCGTCTCCCCCGCTTTAGCCTCGACATACCCAAGCCCAAGCAACTGATCTCTATAGGCTTGACTCTCATACTGATTGGTTCGACAGCCAAGCGTGGCAATCTTAAATTTCTTTTTCATGGGGGGAGATGATACCATTTACCGGAAATAAAGCCACAAAATCGTGTCGGATAGTGGAGTAGATTTGGGAAATCGTTTCGAAGCTCATATTTTTAAATATGAGCGAAAAAGGATTTGGCAAAGATGCTGCACTAAACGACTCGAGTTTAAAGCTTTATTTTTGATAAATGGTATACTGACAGAAACAGGGGCTAAAGTCAATGTTTGCGCTTGCGCCGTTTTTCGGGATGTTCTTTCAGATATCCCTCATAAGCACGGAAGGCAGAATCGATCGTACTTGGACGTAGATTTGTAAGTTCGATAACCCGTTTATCACTGAGAACAAGCGCAAGCTTGTTGTTCAAAAGGCGCAGAGACTCGACATCATCCCAAGCAACTTCCTCATTTGAACTTATTTCGAGTTTTTTGTTTGTTATTTTCATATAATAAACAGTTAATTCCTGTTTATATGACTATAATTACAAACTTATTTATTTAGCAAATTTTTATTTATATAAATAAATCTACTTAATACTGTCTTAATATCCAAATGTTAAAATTATTGGTATGAGTAAAGATAGTGTTAATTTAAACATCAGTTATATGCCCCTCCAGGTAGCAATGCCTCTTGAGAGAACAGTTCTTCAGAAGAGCGGGACCTCTCTTGGCATGATCCTAGGTATTGGAGTCGTTGCAGTAGCAGCTCTGAGTTATTTTGGGCTGATTCCTCATTTTCAGCTCTCTGCCACCTATGCCCTCGCTGCTGGAGGAGGAGGCGCTACCCTCTTTCTTGGGAGCGCGATTTTGCTCTCCATCAAGCACTACGCCACCATGCCAGACGAGATCCAGAGACAAGCCGAGGGCGGCTCTCTTAAGCCCTATTACAAGGCAAAGGGTCTGCTCAAGGTGAAACATCACAAAAAAACCGTTTGGGACCTCGCCTTTGAGGCAAAGAACACAAAAGTTCTTAAGGAGCTCATTGGAAACACAAAAATTAGCCGCTCTAAAATGATCAAAGCTTTCCATCGTTTCCCAGAGCTGAGAGAGGTTATTCTAAACAACACTCCTAAAATTGACTGGTATGAGCTTAGTAAAGATGCAAAACTCCCAGAAAAGCTCGATATTTTAGAAGCTCTTTACACTTTTGCGCCTGAAAAAATTTCAGCAGGCGCGGCCTTCAGGTTTTTTGAATCTACATTCCCAAATTTCTACACACACCAGGAACAAATCTTTCGAGTTGGAACTCTCATTGTTGAGAAAAAAAAGCTTTCTCAAGAGCATCTGAAATACATTTTTCTTTCTTTTAGCAGTCAGCGACTTAACAATTCTGCAATCCCTCTTTATCAAGCAACGCTTGCAAAATTGAAGTGTGATTTGGGAAATGTCAATATCAGTACTCGCAGATTTATCCTTGTGAAGCTTTCAAAATGTGTCGATAGAGCAAGCTTACAATCATTCATCGACAAGAATCCCACTATTTTTGACGGGATCACAAAAAAAGAGCAATTGTTAGCTGAACTTGGTCTTGGTAAAAAAAGCTGGCGTTTGATTACGAGATCCTTGATCGATAGAGGGGTAATCCACCTCAACCGACCTCGACAACGAAAGCAAGTTGTAGAAGGAGAGAGCGTCGATTTCAATGTGCCAAACGATATCTATATTAACTCAAAACAACGCGAAGTCTTTCATCGCTCTCTTCGTATTGCAAATCATTTACGGCAAACCCACTATGTCTTTGGACATGCCCAAACCTTTGGATACAGCATCTTAACAGACCTCTACACGCAAACAGAAGTCTCCTCAATCTCACGCGCCTTTCATCCACTCTCAGCGCGCTACCGTCGTCGATTCCGTTTACAAGAAGCGCCTTACTCCTCGATGGCTGACTTTGACGCTGAAAATAAACGGATCTATCTAGATGATCGTCTACTCTGCGCAGGAGGCGATTTAAGAAGTGGGGCTGAGGCTGCTTCGCATCTCTATTATTTCTCCAACAACATGAATGTAACAGGTTTCAAAAGAGGGCGTTACGAAATAGCAATTGCTCAATTAGTGCAAAATGCAGCTTTTAGAAAGGCCTTTACAGCTGAACTCTGGCATATTCAGAGCACCTATCGTTCAAACCGCTTCTATCTGATTGGTGTTCCCAAAGCGCGCGTCAAAGACCTTGTGGCCCCTTCTCACCAAGGTACTAAGAGATGCGATAACCCTCAAAAATGGGAGCGCCTCGAGCGTGAACAAGATCTTTCACAGCCAGCCCCAGGTCATCGATGTTGCGGTGGAAGTGCAACGCAATACCGTATCCTGATTTCTGCTCTCGACCGAGATCCAGACGCACAAGTCCATGCATTTGACACAACGCCAAATCAATCTGATTACCAAGAATATATGCACCAACTTACCGCATGGGTTCGTGCCACTCAACGCCTTGAAGCAATCAACGAAAAGACCCCTGCTGAGTTGGTGGTTGATGCCTTTAGACGCCTCCCACTTGGTGAACATGTCGGAAAAAAACTGAAGCAGAAAACACAATTTATTGGAGCTCTAAGAGAAGTTCTTTTGTCTAATAAACAAGAGCTTATGAAATTTTCAATAGATCTCACTGCAGCAAATGATGAACTTCCAAAGCAAGTCACGGACCTTTTAATAGAACTAAATATTATAACTATAGTAAAATCAGAATCACAACTAAAATGTAAAAAAGAGTCATAAAATGTCAGATAATATCATTAATGACGCTCGAGCACAACAACCATCACTCCATATCAATGATGGAACTTCTGTTGAACTTAACGACAAAAACCGTGGGCTCCTTTTAGGAAATCGAGTGATCGTCTTTTGCCCTCCAACTCATGGACAAAAAGGTTCTCTTGAGAGTGCTTATGAGAAGATTTTTTCTCTTTTTGAGCAGAATGCCAAATCAGATGAAACCTTACTTGTTCCCTGCTTTAGCACAGACAAGGGTGGGATTGATATTAAAACAGCTGCAAAAACGGCTGTTGCAGCTGCAAAAGCCTACTTAACAGAGCACTCTGACCGCAAGATCACATTCGTTACCTATACTGACGCAAGAGGACAAGAGAACTACCGAGCATACGAAGCTGAGATTAAAGCTATTTCTGACGAAAACATAAAAGCGCATATGTCTGTTGAAGAGGGTGACATTGCGCAGATGAATGGAGAAGCACGTGTGCTTCCCATCCAAGAGAACTATGACCTTCAAATCTCTGGTCCAACAGCCAAAGCCATTGCCAAAGTGGCCTCTGAAAAAATAACCGGAGAGCCTCAAAAAAAACACGATACAACATTCTCAAAAATTGAAGGTGAGTACTCACCTAAAGACCTTTCTGATGACGACAAGTACATCAGTGATGAGGATCTTTAGACTTTATTTTTCTGATTTGCTATTACTTGTAGCATGACTGAAGCTCAAGCACTTTCGCTCTACACCACAGCTGTTCCAGCTGGATTCCCGACGCAGGGTGATGCCCATGAAGAGAACCTTGATCTCAACAGCTACATGGTTAAAAGACCAGCTGCCACCTTCTACTGCCGTGTAGAGGGAGATTCTATGAAGGATGCTGGGATCTTCCCTGGTGACATTTTGGTGGTCGATCGAAGCGTCGAGCCTAAAAGCGGTGCAATTGTCATTGCGGTTCTCAACGCAGAGCATACGGTCAAACGCGTTGAAAAAAGGGATGATGGCCTCTTTCTAGTCTCTGAAAATCCCAAGTATGCTCCGATAGCCATTCGCGAAGAGGATGAGTTGCTCATCTGGGGAGTTGTTACTGGAGTAGTGCGAAAATATGCTAGCTCTTGTTGACTGCAACAATTTTTTTGTCTCCTGTGAGCGGATTTTCGAGCCTAAATTTGAAAAGTTGCCCGTTGCTGTTTTATCGAGTAATGATGGATGCATCATTGCGCGCTCTAATGAAGTGAAACAGCTCGGTATCCAGATGGGAGCCCCCTACTTCAAATACCGTGACCTCTTTTTACAACACGACATCAAGATCTTCTCATCCAACTTCAACCTCTATAGCGACATCTCTAGCCGTGTCATGAGCGTTTTAGAAGAGTTTTGTCCCAACTTGGAAATTTATTCCGTTGATGAGGCCTTTTTAGAACTTGAGTCTGTTGAAGAGGCTGAGAAGCTACGCAGGATCATTAGAAGGTGGATTGGGATTCCTGTGAGTATCGGGATTGCACCAACCAAAACACTTGCCAAACTGGCGAGTAAAATCGCGAAAAAAACGGGTGTTTACGCGTTCGACGATCCCGATCCCATTTTGAAAAAGCTACCTGTCGATGCGATCTGGGGTGTTGGCAGACGGTGGAGCAAAAAGCTCAATGGTTGTGGCATTCACACTGCATTGGATTTCAAAAATGCTGACCCGCTCTGGATCAAAAAAAAGCTCTCAGTCATTGGTGAGCGCATGGTTTATGAACTCAATGGCACGCCCTGTCTCACCCTCGAAACAGCGCCACAAAATCGCCAGAGTCTTGTTGTCTCCCGCTCTTTTGGAGAAGATCTCAGTGAGCTACCAGAGTTGCAAGAGGCGTTGACACATCATGTCGCACGTGCTTGTGAAAAATTGCGCTCTGAAAATCTCCATGCAAAACATTTGACTGTTTTTCTTCACGGACGAGAGATCTCTGCTCAGCTGCCAGCAATGCTTCCCTACTACACCAATCACACAACGCATATTTTAAATGCGGCTGTTGAAAGCCTTGGTAAAATTTTCAAGCCTTGCCAGCGCTATACAAAAGTGGGTATCCAGCTTTGTGACTTCACTGAGAATGCACCTCAGGATCTGTTTGCGACTTATGATTATGAAAAGATGGAAGATTTTTCAACAACGTTGGATGCGATCAATCAGAAGTATGGCAAAAATGTTCTCAAGCCTGCAAGAGCGCTTGGCCAAGGAAAATGGCGTGTGCAGTCTGGCCATCAAAGCCAACAATTCACCACCAACTGGCAAGAGCTACTGCTTGTAAAAACAGATTAGAGCGTGTTCAAAACCTGCCCAATCGTGTCAACTGGGTAGGTTTTGTATAAAACAAAGCCTAGTACTCGACTCTAACTCTGAAAAGGAATCAGGGTGCGCATAGAGACGAAACGAGAGGGTGTGAGAATGATGTGGTCATTAAGTGGGATGTCCATGAGGCGAGAAGCACGCAGGATGCGGCGCGTCTGCTCAAAATCTTGCTCTGAGGGAGTCGGATCCCCGCTTGGATGGTTATGCACCAAGATCAGACTCGCCGCTGCATAACGGATAGCTGGAGCAAACACCTCGCGAGGATGCACGAGCGTCTGATAAAGTGTACCTAATGAGATGACTTCAAATCGAATAGCGCACCCCTTTGCATCTTGCAAGATCACACCGAGTTTCTCTTGCCGTTCATTCTCGTAGTAGACTTTGACCCACTCATAGGCTGCCTTGGCTGTTTGAAGCTGACTCTTTTGTGGGATTTGTTCCTTGGCAAGTCGTGTTGCCAAGGTTAGCGCGGCTTTGAGCTGAATTGCTTTTGCATGTCCAATCCCCTTAATCAGGCAGAGGTCGCTAATGGTCGCTTCAGCAATCTGGCTGAGCGAGCCAAATTGTTTGAGCAATTGCTGAGCGAGTTGAAGCACTGAAATGCCTTGTGTACCACTACTCAGGATGATTGCAAGTAGCTCAACTGTTGAAACAGCATCACTCCCCTGATATTCAAGACGTTCACGTGGCCTCTCAGCTGTTGGAAGCGACTTAATCATCTAGATAGAGCTCAAAGCGATATAGAAGGGTAATGGGCACATCTGCATGGATAAGCACGCAATCTTCTTCGTACTCTTCGAAAATCACATTTCCCTCGCGATGTAAAATTGAAACAAGAGCATACTCGCTTTGGGGAATTTTCACACGGATGGTTTTGCGCCGTTTGGAAAGCTCTTTGACCATCATGTCGCCTAACTCATCGAGTCCCTCTCCTGTCTTGGCTGAAATGGGCACCGTTTTGGAATACTTAATCCGAAAACGACTAATCATGCTCTGATCGGTGCATTGATCGATTTTATTCAAGGCAGTGAGGACATTTTCCTGGTCGATATTGAGCTCTTGAAGCAGTTTGTAGGTTGTATCTGCCTGCTCTTCGGCCATGGGGTGAGAAACATCAATGAGATGAATCAAAATGTCATCATGCAGGGTTGCTTCAAGGGTGCTACGAAAAGCTGCCACAAGGGTGTGAGGCAGTTTTCGAATGAATCCAACAGTATCTGAAAGAAGGACTTCCTGGTTGTTTGGCAACATAAATTTACGTGTGGTGGGGTCGAGCGTGGCAAAAAGTTTGTCTTCAATCAAAACGTCTGCTTGCGTTAAAGCATGGAGCAGTGTTGATTTTCCAGCGTTTGTATAGCCGATGATGGCAAAAGTTGGAATCCCTGAACGTCTTCTTTGCGCTGCTTGGGTCTGTCGATACTTCTTTACCTCTTGGATCTCTTCGGTAAGTTTTTGCAACTTTTTGTTCAAAAGGCGTTTGTCAATCTCAAGCTGCTTCTCCCCCTCCCCTTTCAAAAAGCCGCCACCACTTGAGCTCTGTCTAGAAAAGTGGCTCCAGAGTCGTTTAAGGCGGGGAAATTCGTATTTGGTTTTGGCAAGCTCAACTTGCAAACGGGCCTCTTTTGTTTGGGCTCGTTGTGCAAAAATTTCCAAAATCAACTCGGCGCGATCCATCACAGGAACCTTGAGAAATTTTTCCAAGTTGCGCTGTTGAGCTGGAGAAATCTCTTCATCAAAAATCAAAAGATTTGCTCTGTTTTTTTCTAGTTGCTCACGCAGCTCTGCAAGCTTTCCCTCTTGCAAAAACGTCGCAGCATCAACTTTACGGATGGAACATGGCACTTTACCTATGGTTTCGACACCAAATGTATTAGCAAGCTCTTCGAGCTCAGCTAGGTGTTCTTCACAAACAGGTTTCAATGAGGTCCTGGAATAGACACCGACGAGCAATGCCTTGCTTGGCGAGCCCTCTTTGGCCTCAATCCCTTTCTCTTCGACGTACTCTTCTTCAATCACGGTAGCTCTAGGGTTAAATTGTCATAGGATAGATGAAAGTTTGCAGGAAGCTTGGCGCTTGTCTGCTGATGGTCGACTTCATGCGCAATGTGCGTGAAGTAGGTCTGTTTGGCTCCCACTTTTGTGGAAAAGGCAATCGCCTCATCAATTGTCAGATGAACGGGTGAGGGTTCATGGCGCAGTGCGCTCATCACCAAAAGCTCTACACCAGACAAATCTTGATAGACACTATCGGGGAAGTTGCAAATATCTGACACATAGGCAAATTTTCCAAAGCGGTAGCCATTGACAGTTGTTCCACCTTGTTCATAGCTGATATATTGCAGTGGCACATCGCAAAACTCGGTTGTCCCTCGGCTGTTTTCAAGCACTTGAAAATGGAGTTGGGCAGCTAAACTCACCCCTTCAGCTTTTTCAGCAAAAAGATAATCGTACCGCTTTTTGAGGGACTCCAATGTTTGCAGCGAAACAAGAACGGGAAGGACGGTGCGGTGGAGCATGTAAAAAGCGCGCAGCTCGTCGAGTCCTGAAACATGGTCATAATGCGTATGTGTGAGCAATACACCATCGAGATGTTCTATTTGATGTGTAAGCGCTTGATAGCGAAAATCTGGTCCAGAATCAATGAGAAGGCGTTTTCCATCGATATTCAAGAGTCCTGAAGGACGGAGTCGTTTGTTGTAGGGGTCATCAGACTTGCAAACAGGGCAGTTGCATCCCACCATTGGAATTCCTGTTGATCCTCCCGAGCCTAAAAAGAGAAAGCTATTTTTCATTGTTGACCAGCTGTTGATAAATTCCATTTTTCTCAAAGTAGACCCACTGCTCCTCTCCATGTGAGATACGAAACAGACTGCCCTGGAACTGCACTTGTAAAAAGAGTGAATCTTGTGGTGCCGTAATCGTCAGCGTTGAAGGGGTAATCAAGCGAAATTGGTTGACTACCTCATCATTGAGCTCAGGAATGCTTCTCAAGGATGCAATCTCATCATAAAACATTTTGTAGCTCTCTAGACTGACAGCGTGGCGCCCCCAACCTTTGCCATTGGCATCGACCTGAACAAATTCGATTTTATATTTAAGATCTGCAAGTTTGTCTGGAGAGATGAGTAGTTCACTCGCTTTAAAGGTGCCTGATGCACCAAAATAGAAAATAAGCCCAACAACCACAAGGGCAGCAACAACTACAGCGCTACCCATCAGAGTAATCAATCCACTCACTTCACCTTTTCTAGACATGACGATCCTTATCAGTTATAAACGAATTTAACAGATGGGTGATAATAAATGAAGGTTGCGATTTTAGGTGCTGGTTTTGCTGGCCTAGCAGTGAGCTGGTATGTGACGCATTACACACTTGGCGCAGCGCATATCGATCTACTCGATCCCAATCCTATCGGGATGGGCGCTTCTCGTATTTCCCTTGGCCTACTCAATCCCTACATGGGAAAAAAGGCAACGCGAGCTTGGGAGTCGAATAACAGCCTACGTGAAACCCATCGTCTGATCACTGAATCTGCCAATACCCTCAATAGCCCGCTTGTCCTCAGCAAAGGGATCCTCCGCCCCGCAAGCTCTGATCAGCAGATCCTCGATTTCCAAAAATGTGCGGAAGAAAATCGAGATGTCCAATGGTGGGACAAGAAACGGTGTGAGAAAAAAATCCCCGGTCTCCAACTCCCCGCTCACGGGGGCGGCATCTACATTGCCGATGGACTCACTGTGAATGTCGAGAAATACCTCGATGGACTGTGGCGCGCGTGCATGCGTCATGGAGCCAACTACCAAACACTCACCGTCTTGAAGAAAGATCAACTTGCCCCTTATGACCATGTTGTCATTGCAATGGGTGCAAGCTCTCTCGATTTTGAAATTCTGCAGCAACTCCCGATGAGTCGTGTAAAAGGACAGATCATTCAGCTCCAATGGCCCGACACCTTAGCTCCACTTCCGATGAGTCTTTCGGGGCGTGGGCAAATCGTGATGGCGCCTGATCGAAAAAGCTGTTTTGTTGGCTCGACCTATGAACGGGATTTCACCGATCTCAACACAGACCCTGAATATGCCCGCGCAGAAATTTTGGGGAAAGTTGCCCCCTATTTCCCAGCTCTAGAGCAGATGCCTATGCTTGGTTGCCAAGCGCGCCTGCGTGGGACAACCAAGAGTCGCCTGCCCCTTGTTGGCAAGCTAAATGAAAAGATCTGGTTCATCACAGGACTTGGTTCAAAAGGACTTTTCTACCATGGCTGGGCTGCTAAGCAGCTTGCACAGGCAATGCTTATGAATGATACGTCGTATGTTCTTGAAGAGCTGTTTTGTCCGATGCCAGAATTCGGTGCACCTCCACAGCAAAGTTGAAAAAGAAGATGATCATCGGTGTCAAGATTGCCAAAAATGGCAACATGATAAAGAACGATTGCAACACTTTCTCAAGAGAGCCTCCCTCGAGCGATTCAATTCCAAAGGTTAAACTTGCCGCAAAAGACAAGACCTTAAAGACGATCCAGACAGGGATCAAATCGATCAAGAAAAAGAGCAGGTTGAAAAAAAGATCGTTTTTCAAACGGAAAAAGAGTGCTTTACGCTCAAACTTGCTCTCCAATGCCAAGTAAGGGCAGACAAAGAAGCAGAGAAATAGCGCTGTCAAAACAAGCAGCACCGTTCCTAGATTAAGCAGGAAGGGAGCAAACGAAAGAATAACAGACAAGAATGTCCCAAAGTAGGGAATCGCTCTGAGCAGCAAGAAGACTCCAGAAAGTACCCAAAAGAGTAGATAGAGCAAGAGTAGCGGCAGTGAGAAATAGGAAACGCGCAACATCAGCTCCCAGGAGCTGAAAAGCATCTGTCTCAGCAGTGGCCGCTCTCCCTCAATTTGCCTCGCATAGAGCCTGACGAGTACAACTTCTGCAGCAAGAAGAAATCCAAGAGCTACAAAAAGTGGAAAAAAGAGTAGGCTGTTCTCCCACCATCCTTCCGTCAAGAAAGCAAGAGAGCGAAAGAAGAGAACAAAAACTCCAGCAAAAGCCAGAACAGTAAAAAGAAAGAGAAACTTCTTTTTTTCAAACGCGTACAAGAGTGCGCGATTGAACATTTCTGAAAGAGATTTTAACGTCATAGGGACTACTATGGGTAATCAACAATTATTTTGCAAGAAGAGCAACAAGCTCCTCTTGTAAGTAGTGCCCTGAAGCGTGCTTTGGATTCACAACTTCAAAGTTAGCAAGTGTAGCTGCACAGTTAGCATTGCTATGCAATACCGATAAAACAGAGTACACCGAACGGGCATGCATTCCTAAAATGATACAGAGGTTTTCTTGTGCTTTGGGGTTATAAATGATTTTTTCCCCAATGATCAAGAGATAGATGACTTCAATACAAGTTTGACAATGCACTAAAAGGCGCAGAGTAAATTCAACTACCTCTTTTCGAAAGGTTTGATGCACTCCAAAAAGTGTTTCCCAAAGAAACTGAACCTCAGAAGATGTCCCGTCCTGTAGATCAAACTCATCTTTTAACCCACACTTTGTCAGTAATCCTTGAATCAATTGCATACACTGCATACGATCCATTACGCTTGTTCGGCGATAACTGGCTCGTTGGCTTGAAAACCTGACACTTACCATCTCACCATCCAACTCTGATGTCACAACATCATGTGTCTGAAAACAGACAGTCATCTGGCTTAATAACTTCTCTTTACGCTTTACATTCTCACATTTACTCAAAATATTTTTTAACTGAACAACAACCTCTTGGTGGCACGACTCTGGGATTCCAACCATCATCTCTAAAATAAGCCCAACCAAAGCCACATTCTGAGCTTCTTTCCCGTCAAGAACCTGATCTGGGAGTGCAAACACTTTTTCAGACGGGATCCCCTTTAATGGAACTTCTCCCACTTTCACATCCCCATTAACCTTAGAAATCAAAAGCTTTGAAGACATCAAAGTCATTTGGGTATATGTCTCCCCACGTTGAGCAAATACTTTTGTGCGTGAAACTGCATTGATTATCACCCTTGCAACCGGCGTTAAAAGGCGTTCTATATCAGCGCCTGTTTGACAGCGGCTTAATAGCATCTCGGGCACGTCGAGTACTGTGACACGCTCACTGCGAATGACCGAATGAAGTGGGTTTCTATGCGAAAGGATTGCGGCGACCGTACCTAATACATATGAGGCATCAGACGTAGATTGCCTAAAAAGGCTTTCAATGCGGGGTAAAACAGAGGAGTCACTACTCTTGACAATACGCGCAAGCATTTCCGCGTTTTCGGCTGATGCTTCAACACCCCATTGTTTAAGATCATGCACATAAGTCATAGGGAAAGAGCTTATTACACAAGCTTATTAATTGCAATTCTCTTTCAAAGACTCTTATAAAGATATTTAGGACGTACAATTGGTGTTCCTCGCCCATCACGCGCTTGGCATCTTTCATAGAGAATTTGAATCGCAATACCGACAGAACGGGAGACTCCAAAAAGTACTGTATAGTATTCGGGATGAGGGAAACCGATTGCAGTGAGCATCGATCCTGAGATCGCATCAACATTGGGATAGGGGTTGGCAATTTTTGGATTCTCTTTGAGCACCTTAGTTCCAGCTGATCGAATCATCAGTGCCATACGTACAAGTGGATGATCACGATATTTTTCACGCCCAAGCCCATACTGCACGGTTGCGCGTGGATCTTCAACGCGGAGCACAGCATGCCCAAAGCCATAGATCAACTCTTTGTTTGCTAACCTATGGCGAATTGCCTCTTCAACTGTGTGCTCTGTTGCATCAGCTCCGAGCTTCTCCACCATATCCTCAACAAAGTGTAAACACTCTTGATTAGCGCGTCCATGAAGTGGGCCGGCTAGGGCATTCATCGCTGAAGCGATCGAACCATACAGATCCTCAAGACCTGAAGCGACGGCTTTACCAACAAACGTGGAAAGGTTGCCGCCTCCATGATCATAATGCAGGATATTAAACAGTTTCATGAAATGCGCAAATCCCTCGCTCTGGTTGACTTTGAGCATTTGAGTGAAGTTTTCCATATAGCCGAGATCGGGACGCGATTTGGGCATCTTGCCAAAGTCAGCATGATGATTGATGACAGCTGCGCCAATCGTTGGAATTTTGGCGATGAGGTTAAGACAATCCTCGTTCCAGTCATCTTTGAGTTCATACATCCCTAAAATGAGAATGGCCGCTGAAAACAGCGCCATCGGATGTCCTTGACGGGGAAGTTTGGCGATATGTTTGAGAACTTCTGGTGAAACAACTGCTCGCTTCTGCAGCTGCGCATTGAAGGTATCAAATTCCCCTGGCGAAGGCTCTTTGCCGTGAAACAAGAGATAAATGACTTTCTCAGGCGACCACTCTGTAATCTCTGAGACAGGAATGCCGCGATAGAAAAGCCCTTTTTGCGGATCAACAGTGGAGGTTGTGCAGTATCCAACTGGAATACCACGCAATCCCGTTTCGAGGTGCTCCTCTGTGACTTGAAAAAGAATGTCCCCCATATTTCACCTACAACAGTTTTTCTTTGATACAACACTCTCTTTCAGAGAGGAGTTCTTTTTGTGTGACCAATATTTTCTCTTTGATGAAAAAATCCCAAGCGAGGTCGGGAACAATTTCATAATCTCCTTCACCCATAGAACGGCATGGGAAACCAAAAATCAACCCTTTTTCAATCCCATAGGGATTATTGTCAGTGCATACAGCACTTGAAAACCACTCGCCTAGAGGCGTTGGAAAATGTAATGAGCGGATTGCATCAACAGCTGCTTTGGCAGCCGAAGCAGCTGATGATTTGCCAAGCTTATCAATAATCGCCGCTCCCCGCTTCTGGACAACTTCGAAAAACTCACCGCGGAGCCACTCATCGTCACTCACAACCCCTGAAGCTGGCGCTCTACCAATCTGCGCATGTGTGAAATCAGGTACCTGAGTTGCCGAGTGATTCCCCCAAACAATCATCCCCTCCACTTCACTATTTGGTCTCTTTGCTCGCTGCGCCAACAGTGACGTCGCACGGTTTTGATCGAGACGGAGCATCGCATGAAAATTCTCTTTCTTCAAATTTGGAGCATGATGCATCGCAACTAACGCATTGGTATTGCATGGATTGCCCACTACAAGCACCTTTGTGCTCTGTTTAGCCTTCTCATTTAGAGCTTTACCTTGCGTGACAAAGATTTTGCCATTCTCAGTCAATAGCTGTGCGCGCTCCATCCCAGGACCACGTGGCTTGGCACCAATCAATAGAGCCCAATCGACATCAGCAAACATCTCAAAAGGATCTGTACCGATCTTTACCTCATGAAGGAGCGGGAAGCAGGCATCTGCAAGTTCCATGGCAACTCCTTCCATTACTTTTTCCATTCCTGGAAGATCACAAAGATGAAGAATAACGGGTTGATTTTCCCCAAACGCTTCACCATTAGCAAGATGAAAGAGCGCATGATAGGCAAGGTGTCCGCTAGCACCTGTGACGACAATTTTAAGTGGTTTTTCCATGCATTCATCCTACCAAAAGCTTAGAAAAAAAAGCTATCGCCCTTTAGGAACCTCTGAAAAATAAACACACCAACTTGAGTCATCTAGACAGCTTTGTTGAATAGGTCCTCTAAGAACAAGGAATTCCTCAGAGCATTCATTTTATTGAGTAATAAGCAGTGAATACAATTCACAATTCTTTGACTATTAGATACTTTAGAAAAAACCCTAGGGCCGAATAGCCTTTTTATTCTTGAGAAGACTGATTTTATAAGCACTCTTCGACTATATCCGGTCATTCTTCCCATAAGGATTTTGCTGCTCAATCACCCCCTAATCCTCGGATAATGCGTAATGCATTATCTCGATTGGGATCTTTATTACGCACCCGACCATTTTTTGGAGGAGGGATAAGCGCACAAACTTCCTCCCTAAGAGAGCGCAGATCTATAGATAAACTAATTGTCAAAAACTGTTTATTATTAATAACAAAACGTAATAAAATTAGTTTATAATGGATGAGATTTCGCAAATTTCTATATACCTGAAGGACCAAGGAGAGAGACTCAATGAGATCTCTCTATTTGACCCGCTTGCTGCTAGTCAAGTCATTGATAAAGAAGTGACTATAAAATCCCGCCAATGGACAACCTCACCACACCTCTCTCTACCATTTAAGATTCAATCATTTGCGTTCAAGCACTTCAAATTCTTGATTCCTGAGAAGCGGAGCGATGCTAGCGCGCAGCTGAGAACTGTTTTAGCCACCCTTTTAGTGCAAGAGAACCTACGCGACTACTTTTTCAAGAGGCGCGAGCATTTTTTTGCAGCGATTCAAAAAGCGGCTCGGATGCTTGGGCTCGATGAGATTACCCTTCCCTCTAGTGGAAACGCTATTGATATCTCTAGGGAGCTAACGACGCTGGCAAATGGTATTTGCCTATTTGATACACCGAGTGAGCTTGCGCTGCAGATCATGTCGATCCCCAAGAGTCAGCAAAACTCTATCCTCTATGAGATCCTCAACCGTGTCGAGCGTGAGCCAGTACAGTCGGTTCTTGAAGTGGTGCATTCCACTGGTGTTAAGCAGCTCGAGCTGATGACTAAATATATGCAGTATCGTGTGCAGGAGATTAAGCCAACTGGAAAAGTCGCCTATGTTCGAGCAGAGAACCGGGCAACCTCAACAGTGCGTACGCGGGAAAATATCTTGCCCGATGCACGAGGCGTGACCAATCAACGTCTCGTCTACGATGTTGGATCTGCCACCAAAATTGGTGCCTACTCTGGGGAAATTGCGACGACCCACAACTTGATTGAACAGATCTTGCTCATCTTGGATGAAGCACCGAGTGAAGTCTACATAGTCGACCAGACGCCAGCTGATGAGGAGAAGCGCAT
The DNA here is from genome assembly GCA_942490925.1 of uncultured Chlamydiaceae bacterium. Classification (GTDB taxonomy): domain Bacteria; phylum Chlamydiota; class Chlamydiia; order Chlamydiales; family JAAKFR01; genus CALNYX01. Next base: position 729,755 of record CALNYX010000017.1, read on the forward strand.
TCTTTTCACCTCTCTCTACTCTTGGAATGAGCTGGGGTTGATTTCCAACCAGCGTGAAGCAATCCGCCTACTCAACGGCAAGACCTTGATCATCAACCAGGCTGATGGCTCAAAGCGGAGCTACCTGCTGCGATTGACCTACTTCAATATCCCCTTCAACAACTGGAATCGTTTTCCAACGCCGAGTGAGACACGCGCTGTGATGGATGATGTGAATGAAGAGGCGCTGGTTTGGCTCACCTATTTTGCCATGCAACAACTGGGCATGCCGACAAAAGAGCTTGAAATTCTGACCACTGAGATCTGCTCGAACGAGCCTGACTTTTTAAAGCGGCAGCAAAACACCTTGGCTGCAATCGACGCCTTTCGCCTCTTTAAGGGAGAGATTGTGATGCAGTTGCAAGATCAGCCTAAAACTGATCTGATTGACACGTTGATCGCCCTTCTAACCAAGAAGCGAAGTGATCAAAAGGGGCTCAAAGGCATTGACGAGCTGCTCTACCTCAACCAGCTAGCCTCTCTACTTGGATGCGAGCATAACAAGAATTGCCAGAATGCAACAAGGCGATCAGCCGGAGCTAAGGCGGCTGACAAAGCGCAGCATGCCTTTTACAACCTCAAAGGGAAGAGCTTTCTTCCAGGGCGTGAAACAGAAGATGAGCAGAGGCTTTTTCAGACGCTCTACAGCATGTATCTTGTCTGGGAGGAGCCTGGAATCAACTCTATCCTCAGTAGCGGTGATGGCTCCAAAAAGCAGTATCACAACTTTGTCATGAAAAACCCTGAGACAAGCCGCTATCTCATCCGCAGCCTAAAAAAGAACCCTGAACTCTATTTGAATTAGCTGATTATTGCAGGCATGAGCCCTTTACCTTTGCAAAGATAAAGGGATCAAAGCCACGCAACCACCTCTCTATTTAGGCTGACGAGGAATGCGATAAGTGATACGTCTAATTTCGTCCCCTCTACGAAAGGTAGTACTTCCTGTGGAGAAGTGATTGACACCCTTAACTAAATGGCTCCGTCCAGAGTGGTCAATCGCCTCTAACATCCTAATATATTGAGGACGGTAAAGAATTTCAATTTGTTTTAATCCTTTCTGATGCGCTAACCGCTCAAGAGCTGTAAGAGTCCCATCTACCATTGGGATATGCCTAATCTCGCCACTTGATTTTGTAACAAGGCTCTCATAGTTGCCACCAAATCTATGAAATGACGCTCTACCTCCAACATAGACTATTGCTCTTTGTTGGCTAGTTTGTAATATGGGAACCTGCCCACTGACAAACCCCCCTTGTACATAAACTTTTTCAAGTTGTACCCTTCCAGCTTTAGAAAAAAACTCTCCAAATGTTTGAGGAAGATTTTTTGGCATTAAAGCTTGACCAACTTGAGTTTTAGCCCTAACAACTTCAGCAGAAACTGCTCGTTGATGAGTGCGTGCTGCAAGTTTTATTTTATCAGTTGCTGTAAAGAGAGTTACTGCACCAGATTCCTCTACTAGCGGAGGGGCAGCTAGAGCCACTCCATTTCCTGTTGCGCCTGTGCGCCCCATCTTTGTAACCTGTTTAGTAACACCTCCTCCGACGAGAACAAGCCCAATATTCAAAAGATCTCCACCCGTAGCTTGTGTATGCCCTCGAGCAATTCCCATATCTTCAAATGAAACAACTGTTGAACGACCAAGCTCAACAAGGCGATCTGGGATAACATAATCACCAACTGTGTGTAGAGCAGAGGCAACACTATGCTGAGCTGCAGCACACTGCGTTTTTACATCAAATACAGTACAGACACCTGAAGCACCAGAAGCAATCGCATCACCGAGAACGCGCAAGGGGTAGCCTACTACATTTGTGACAGTCATTAGTCCGCTTAATCCCTCAGCACCAAAAGAGCGCAACTCGACTGGATACTTGCTGCCTGCAGCAAGTTTTTGAGCCTCTTTTGGGGCTCCCCAACGAGGAAAACGATAAACTCCATCACCACCCTGGACAGCCTGAGCATGATTAATGACTCTTTGAAAGGCATCTTGAGCTCTAGCTGCGGTGACAACTGGTCCCGGTTCTGCATTACAACGATTATCCTCTACATCCCTTTCGACACGCTGTAATCTATGGAGATTTGCCACATGTTTGTAGGTTTGGACAACTGATTCAGTTGGTAATCCTCCAAAGGTACCTGAAAAACTCAGCTCTAATTCGGGAAGAGTAGATGACCGTCCACTATTTTCTACTTGGGGTGGCACTGTTGCAGCTCGAGGCCTAGGTGTTTCAAAAAGAGAACTTCCCTCCATAACCATAACATCAGCTCGTGCGAGTAGCATCTGTTTACCCGAAGGTAATTCAGGATGATCAGGCTGATTAAGGGATCTTTCAAAATCAGACATCTGAAAGTCAACATGCAATGAAGGATCCGCCGCTGGCAATGGACACATAGGACCTGATGAAAAAGCTGCTGTTTGATGCCCCTGCAGAATGTGAGAGAGTGTGTTAACGCGCTCTGTGCGCTCTGTTTGAAGGGTACTGTCATATCCATTTAAGCCTCCTGAAAGCCTTGAGCAAACTGCCTCCCCCTCAGTTCGAGTCCCGCTATTTACCCCATATGAGGAAGGGTTAAAATAATCGTCCTCTTCGTTTCTACCAAATGTAATATGTGCCATGTTTCCTGCCTTGCTTTATTTTTTAATCTCTGTCGTTATTGAAAGATTTCCCTCTCGTGAAGAGGTAATTTCGCCTGGTACATCTGCTCTCACCGTATCTGTTAACCCATTCGCCACTCCGCTGATAAACACGCCTAGTTTGAATCAGGAAAAGTTACAATCGACATATCGGGCCAGACCTTTTTATATGTCTTTATATTTTTAATCCTAATAGGACCGTCGTAAGCGTCCTTTTCAAGGCAGAGTCCATCTGCTAGATATAGGGTGACATGGCCCTCTTTTTTATCTAGCATCAGAATAATATCTCCAGTCTTCAGTTTGTGTCCTGAAAGTGGTTCTAGTCTTGCATTTTTAAATAGCTTTGAAGTCAATTGTCTAGTAGGTGTGACCTCTAATTGTTTGCAGCGTAATTGTTGTGATCCACCCATCTTTTCCATGTCGCAACGTCTATGTTTATATCCACCATATGCTGCCACCACTAGATTGCCGCAATTCCAACTTGAAAAATCCGGATGGTTTTTAAAAAACTCAAGGAGATTGCTGCTCAGTTGTGAAGGCAAAGAGATAGAAACACATGGCTGATTTGCTGACAGGGCACGGCAAAAAGTTAAGCCGTCTGCATGTTGAGCATATCTCTTGAGAAATTCAGTTATACTTAAACTGGATAATCTATTATCAACACCCGCCAGCTTAGCTCTCAATACTGGGGGATTAAATTCATCATTTTCTGCATGCGTAATCTCTATTTTTAACTCTCTTGGATTTGAGGAAAGTCTACGATCGTCTATTTGGGATGGTGTGGTTGCAAATTGCATTCTAGAAGAAAGATCGCTACTAAATCTGGTATGAGCACCCTTATGTGATGGTCTTGCAAAAAGAGAACTTCCCTCCATAACCATGAAATCAGCTCGTGTGAGCAGCTCCTGTTTATCCTGAGATAATTCAGTATGATCAGACAGACCACTCGAACTTTTAAAGCCCGATATTTGAAAGGCAACATGCAATGAAGAATCTGATGCTGGCGATGAACACATAGGACCCGATGAAAAAGCTGCTGTTTGATGCCTCTGCAGAATGTGAGAGAGTGTGTTAACGCGTTGTGCACGCTCTTTTTGAAGGGCACTATCATATCCATTTAAGTCTCCTGAAAGCCCTGAGCAAACTGCCAGCCCCTCAGTTGGAGTCCCCTGATGTAAAGAGGGGTTGAAGTAATCTTCCTCTTCTTTTTTGCCAAAAATAATATGTGTCATGCTTCTTGCTTAATCTAATTTTTGACCTGCGCCGTTACTGAAAGATCTCCCTCTCGCGAAGGGGTAATTTGGAGCATTACGCCCGTTGCACCGGCTAGCCTGTCACTTGCAGCTCCAAGTGTTGCAGCAGTAAAGACCTCCTTGCCTGTTAAGGGACCATTTCTAAGCGCGCCACCCACAACGGCTGCTGCTGCACTTCCTAGCATGGGATTTTTGATCGCCATTGTAACTACTGGGGCTGCAACTCCACGAACCACTCCTTTGAGAGCTTCCCTTCCCATTGAACTGCCCGCTTGCGTTAAAGCAGCAGATGAGACTTTATGTGCTGCAACCATTGCGTCAGTTGATCCATTTACAGCTCCGCTAACAAGTGCAGCGAGTCGGCTATCTTTTATCGTTGCCCTAGCAAGAGCATCAACAACCCCAGTTTTAAATTGCAAAGCAATACTTTCTATTAGTGCTCCTCCCATAAAAACAGAGAAACCTATGTTGAACGCAAAACAAACAGCCTTCATTGCAACAGCGCGTCTCTGCTGTTTTTTGATTGCTGCTAGCTGAGCTTGAAAAGCATCGAGAATTTGATGCAATTGCTGACTTGCACTTTCAGCAATTTCAAGCTCATGTTTCACTTCAAAGCATTTTTTCTGCAACTGATCACATGCTCTTTCCTCTTGCAGAATAAATTGCTTAATTTCACCACTTCTTGCCAAAAAAAGCGCTTGCTCCTGTTGATCTCGATCAATTTTTTCGCCCACAAGAGCATTGATCTGTTTTTCTTTTTCCTTAACATCTCTTTCAAACTGGCTAGACGCTTCTTCAAAAGCAGAAACAACCTGCTCGGTATTTACAAGGGACTGCGCTAGCAACAGACTCTCACGAGCCCTGCGAATTGTTTCTAATTGCATCCAAAAATTTTTACGCGACTGACGATTTGTTTCTCTAGGAAGCGGAATGGCTAATCCCTGTTTATTAATCGATTCGTATGATTTTAAGGTCTCATCGTCCTGCTGATGCTTCCCTTTCTGTTTCAGCCAATCTATACATATCTGTGCAGCCTGATGAGACACCACAAAAAAATCTGATTCTCCCTCGGGAGATTGATCTAGTTTATTGAAGGGACAGAGCGAGTAGTAAACTGTTAAAGCGCGCCCATCATAAACCTTTCCATCACTTCCCAACCATGGATCATCGAGATTCATCAATAAAGCTTGGAGACAATCAATCATTTTTTCTTGTAATAAAGCAGCATCCACAGCCCCTTGAGAAAGCTTTGCTTGTATGCTAGCAGTTAAACTCTTAAGAATGGTTGTCATTTCATCATACTGCGAGGATTGCCCGACAGCTTCTGCAAGTTTTGTTATTTCAAAACAACTTTTTCGTTGCCCGGCAGTTTCTCGTACATTGCAGGATCCTTCTAAAGCGGTGGTTTGTATCGATGCGCTCATCAGTTAGTCCCTTTAAAAGTCATAGATAGTGTAGCAAGAGGTGAGAGCAGGTGGTTAACGCTACCTCCCCCTGCCCATGTCTGCTCGTGCAGCTGTTCAACTTGTTGTTGAAGGCCTTCTCTTTTGTCCCTAGCTTCCAGCAGTAACTGCCCTGATTGTGCAAGCTGTGAATCAAGTAACATACGTAACTGTTGCGTTCTCTCTAACCGTGCAACAAGCTCATGACTTGCAGAACTATCTGGGCTCGGTTGCTGCGCCCACTGCACAGTCTTATCAATATGTCCATTCAATGCAGCTTGCTGCTCTCGAATTTTTGCTGTGTACTCCTCGATTAAGGCAGGCACATTTGTCTGTGGCAGAGAGACACCTCGACGTCTATCCTTTGCAAAGGCAATCAAGCGTTCTGCATCAACCGGCGTTACCATTCTAACATCCCCCGAGCAACATTCAAGATGGCAGCCTCTCGCCTTTTAGCATCCTCAATTAATTTTTGCGTAACATCCGAGGGGCCTGCTTCCCCATCAGCTACCTCCAAGCCAAGGCGATCAGAAGCCTTTGAAGCCGAGGAAATGGCTTTTTGAGCAGCTACCTCAACCCTTGCACGCAACTGTTCAAGCCGATCGAGATTCGCAAGATCTGTACGCGCCTCAAAAAACTGATTTACAAAATGTGTTGGATTTTCTCCTGAGGGCAAGGTCAGTGTCATCAAATCAAGCAACTCTTCACTCTGCTGATCAAACTCGATCAATAATACGCACAAAATCATGGAAAAATCTTCTCGTTCTTCCTCTGTTTGTAAAGCGTTATCTGTAAGTCTGTTTTCAAAATGGTCGAGAAGCTCGTGTGCTGGGGCGGTACCTCGAAGCGTAGCAATAATTTGACTAGCAAAACGGTGATGATAACTAGATCTCCACTGCTCCAGTGTCATATCAGGCGGCAAATATTGCATGATCAATGCCTCCACCTGTTGACTGAGATCTTGGTCCCCTAAAAAGCGTATAACTCTGTAGTCAAGATGTGCTAATGTTAGAGCCTGCTCTTGCCCATCCTCATATTGCTTCAGAAGCTGGATAAGCAATACTTTAAGGGTTGCAGCAAGAGTTCTTCTCTCCTGAGATAGATCGGCGCGATATTCAAAAGCAATAAGACGCTGCTCTATTTCAGCAAATAGACTCCGTACTGCTTGTTGCCGTCCAATAAGCCGTAGGGTTTGAGCAGGCACAGTCTCTGTGGTCGAACCAACTCTTACCGACTCTAAATTTAGCATATTTTTTTAATATAGAAAGTTAAGTTTAAGAACTTTATAATACACCTAAAATTATGTCAACAGTTACAAGAATCTTACAGCTACAACCAATTCAGCTACGGCGCACACCTGACTTACTCCAGGAGTTGGCCTCTTTCCAAGAGATATTTAGAGAGCATGAAGATCCCCGATCCATGCAGCTCCATGCTTGGATCAACACAACCCTAAGTTCTATTTCTGAAGATTCACTCTCTTCAATTACAACAATTGAAGAGGTCGCTCAAAGGCAATTAGAAGCTTTAGGACAGCTACTGCTTACAGATGTCAATGTACACATGCCAACTGATCCTATCTTAGAAAATCGGCAGTGGGTATGGGAGCGAGCAGAATTAGAGGCATATCAACAAGAGTACGGCAATCTATCCCCTCATAATGGTGAGACTATTCAAGTTGATGAACATCCCTTTATAAAAGCCATGATTGTTTGGTTTAAACAGCTAGTTATAGAGGATCAGCAGCCAGTAGAAAACAGACTAAGCAGCGCAACAACTCCAGGCACTCAAGAACTCTTTGAAAAAATGGCCACTACTGCTCGGACACTTGCGGCTACTCGCTCTCTTCAAGAAATGATTATACAACTTTCAGCGACATATGAATCAAGTCTAGCAACTGTTAAAGCTAGTGCTGATGAGGAGACAGTCAGACAAAATGAGCGTTTAGAGAAACATTATGCCGAAACAGCACAAACCGTTGAACACCTCGAGGAGCAGCACAAAAAGAGAGCTGCTGCACAAGAAGCGGCCCAACGTGATGTAGAGCAAAGAGCAGTCGCTGTTGCTGGCAGATGCAACGTCCAAGATGCCCAAATTAGAGACCAGCAACGCTGCTTACAACAAAATCGAGAAACATTCGATGCTCTTGTCAGACGCGTACAACAGCTTGAATCTGAAATTGGTAATACAAAAACCATTTGTACAGTGATGTAGAAAGGAGACACAATGCTACCCCTTCCCCAATCAATTCAAAAGGAAATTGCTCAGCTGGATCACGTTGTTGAAGCTAAAAAAAAACAATTGCTTGCAATTATTCAAGAAACGGTGACTTTAGCGATTTCCCGACTTGAAGCGGCTATTGAGCGGCAAAAGGAACTCATGGAAAAAAGAGAAACTGTTACAACAGAGCTTAAAAAACTTCTAGCTCATGAAAAACAAGAGCTTAATGAACGCTTGGCAACAGCAAAAGCCGCAACGGCTGCACTACCCACACTCCCCCTTTCTACCCATGCTATTTCACAGAGTCAAATGCAAAACTATTTAAATGAAATTTCAAGGCTGATTGCAAGAATCGAGAGAGAAAGCAAGCTTACAAGAAAGAATGTATTTGCGCTAATTGCCTACCCACTACCAAAGGGCCTTTGACCTAAATCAAATAAGGAGAATTAATGTGAGTTCACAAGCCCTTCAACCCGCATACCAAGCTCAAGGCGTTTTAGACATGATCTACAAGACTACCATAGAGGTAGAACTTGCTAATAGCCAGTTAGAGCAGGAAATAAACACCTATTCAGCGATTATTGCAGAACGTCGAAAAACTAAAGAAGCTGAGATAAAGGCTATTGACATGCGTATCAAAATAGTCAGTGCCCGTTTTACTGCTTTAAAAAAAGAGTTAGCTTCTAAACTAAACGCACAAAACGTCCAGTCAAATCGAAATGCAAAAGAGGTTTTGAATACTGCATCAGTTCAAGACTATATGAGATTGTTGAATGATGTGCGCAAAAGCCTTATTAATCTTTAACCCTTAAGGGCATTTTTTATGTCACAATCGATAGCAGCCACAACACTCTCTTTGCAGCAACAAAATATTGAGGGGATGGAACAATTATCAGCTTCAATCCAAAAAGCAATAAAGTTGATGGAACGCGTCAAAGCACAAACTACCGCCCTTGAAACAGATCGTCAATCATTCGAATCCCTTCTATCCGATCGGAAGATTGAGGAGACTAGCCAACTTGCTCAAATTGAAGATGAAATCCGTAAATGTGAAGCTGCTATCACCTCTACCCAACAACAAATTAAAGGACTAGACGCTCAGATTGCAACACGCAACGACCACTGGAAATTGATGGCATACGCACAACTTTGCTGCTACATGGGAGCAAGTTACAGAAGAGCCCAGGAAGGTAAACACTTTCAATTTGACCCTGGCCCTTTTGAATCAAGCCCTGCTGTTAAAACTATTGTAGGAGGAGCTTTTAAAGAAGTTTACCTAAATATTCTTCGAGTTCAGGGATTAACTGATGTCACCGGCCCCTTGAGACGTATCCCTAACTCCCCCTTTCCAGATCCTTCTAGGCGGTTGGAAAGAAAAACTGGTGATGCACATCCAGAAACACTTGGATGGGTCTTTAGTAAAGAGCAGGGCTGGATGAAACCCTGAACTCAACTTGAAATAAACCACTTAGTTAGTTCATAATGTGGGTATGTCATTACCACCTATTATTCTATTTGGACAATACTGGGATTGCTACCCTAGAAAAGTCCAGCAAGCACTCATTCCTACGCTTGCAACTCTTGGCTATAAAACAATCTGTATGGAGGAGGCACCCGACTGCTCTGAAACAGAGATTTTCAGCAAGCTAAGAGGCGCAATCGAAGAAGTAGCTGAGCTCTCCTCGGCAGCTGAGGCTATTGCTGCAGGAAAAGGAGTAGATCCAAGAAGCCTTCATGAAAAACCTGTTGAAGCTCTCCATCAACTTCTTCAGGGGCATGTACCAAATAAGGGTTGTCTAGGAGTTGCCAAAAAGATCAAGAGTCTTCCTGCGGCTAGATTAAAACTTGCTATGTTGACACAAGCTAAAGAGCTCGGTTTTCAATTCAAGGGAATCGACATTGGATCGAGACAACTTGAAGCAATGATGCGTCCAGCTTCGATATCCGGGCGAGCGCATAATGCCGAGTTAAAAGCTGCAGAACGGGCCGATGCCTTTGTTACAAATCTGTTGAAGTTGCACTCACAGAAAGAAGGCATTATCTTTTTTTGTGGCGCAATCCATGCTCAAGCTCTGATTACAAGACTGACAGAAAAGGGATTAAGTGAAGAGCGCATTGTGGCCTCTTTTCCACATACAACAGAGCAGTATATGCGAATTGAAAACATAGTTGCTGCTCATCTTGAACGCTCTCCTACTCTTAGAGGCAAATCGTGCCCTCTTACCTCTGACAAAGATGTTGAAGCTCTTGCAGATCGCATCGTTGAGCAAGTGCATATGAAAAGCAGCAGGTATATCAAAGAAGTTGAGTCACTTTATGCAAAACGTCTAGCCCGCATATTTGATTGTACATTTAAGGCTTTTGAAAAGGGTGAATACTTCATTGACGTGCGCACTGAAAAAAATGAGGCACTAGTTCAGAGGCTGACTGAGAAGAAAATCCCTTTTTACTACGAAGGTGATGAACTGGTTATTCCCAATGTGAATACCCCAGAAGTAAGCCCAAAAATCCACTCTTTAGACAAGAGCTAATGATGCTATCGCTTGGTGAGCAGCAGTATTGACCAGCTGGTCTAACGGCGCATCATCTGTTTTGGGAACTATGCAGCGCCTCTTCTTCTCTGAGAGAAGCTTCAACTTTCGAGTTTCAATTGTAAACATCTTAATAAACTTGCGTTAAAAAATACACAGGCCTAGCATTGATCTCCAAAACAGTGGAGAACATTAATGTTTATTGAAACCTTCCCTAATGGCTTTGCGCCAAAAGATGGCTATTTTGAGTGTCACATTCACCGATCGAGCACTATTCCCTATAACGCTAGCCATGTAAAAGTGAAGGGTTACACTTCTGATTATGATGGGTTCTTTACGACAAGAGCTACTGATCAGGATTTTATCAGCTTTTCTTCTTTTCCCGATTTCAATTGTTCGATCCTTTCCAAACTATGTGAAAGAATCAGTGTCACTGTTTCAAATATTTTGCAAATCCCACCTAATTCCAATTCCGCCTCTATAGGTTATGCAAGAAACTCTCTAGGTTCTAAAAGAATAGAGTGCGGTTTTTACGTAATACCCGCTCGTAAATTTCGAGAGTTTTTTGATGCCATTAAAGATTTACAGAGAGATGATGCATCTTTTACTGTGCCCCAAAAGTTTTTTAACGAAATCATTAACAGCCTGCAATCCGAGCCTCTGAGCACGGATTTTTTTTCTGAAGAAACCCCTTCTACTACTCTATCGACCACTATCGAAGGTCTTAGGAAATCCGTTCGTACAGCTCCCTTCCAAGAGGAGTATGAAGCTGATGCATTAAAAAGCACAAGTGCTCAAAAAGCCTTCTCTCTTGCACATTACTACCTCAAACAAAAAGATCAAGTCTCTGCTTTTTCATGGTTTTGCCGTGCTGTTCACTATCTAAAAGGTGCGCCAATTCCCGAAGCTGTAAACGCACAAGCTTTTTTGCAGTCACTTGACTCCCTGAGTGCAAATGCTTTTTTAGAGTGTGATCTCGATGTTATTTCTCCACTTTTTGCACAGATAAAACCACCTAAACAACTTGGTCTCTTCCTTTCTGACCTTACAGGTAAGCAGAGGGCTACTACACTTATGCAACAAGCAAATGCCTTCCTAACGCAAACTGACGTAGTCACAAGCATTAAAATAGCCATGTTGTCTATGCGAGCCCAACTGAATGCCGAGTATTTAGCCCCTCTTCTAACGACTTTAGAAACAGATACTCATATTGAAAAAATCACCTTTGAGAACTTTAACATCGAAGAGACCGCTCTTAGAAATTTGGTTGCAGCTCTTAGAAAAAATCCAGACTCTAAAGTAAAGGAAGTGGTTTTGAGACACTGTGCAGAGAATCCTGCTTGCGCAGAGCTTCAAGCCTACCTTAAAGATAAAAACGCAACCTGTTCGATCATGTAATTCATTGTATTCTAAGCCACACCGGATTGGAGTTGAATCTACTAAGCAAGAGCTCGTCGGAGTGGATGCTTCTCTCTATTCTCACGATGCTGCAAGAGCATTAGCTGAAAAGTTAAGTCACCTCATGTAACAGATCTAACAGCAGATGTTATTGTTCGGGCAATTGCTTGGTGTGCAGCAGTATTGACCAGCTGGTCTAACGGGGCATCATCTGTTTTGGGAACTACGCAGCGCCTCTTCATATCAAGAATCCTTTGGACGGCTTGGTTGACCCTTGCTTCCGAAATGCGTTCGCTTATTACAGCATCTACAATTGCTCTATGAATACGTTGAACATCAGATGGAGCAAGCTCAAATCCAGCGTGTTTCCCATTAAGCAGTTTACCGCCAAGTATTAATAGGTCGCACCCCGCTTTCAAAGCTTGAATAGCAGCCTCATCCACTGTTTCGCATTTTGCTAACACCCCGTCCATCACAAGCGAATCTGCAACAATCACACCCTGAAAACGAATAACTTCTCTTAGGTAGGTTAATGTTTTTTCTGAGAGGGTCGCACAATTTTCTGCGTCCAAAGCAGAAACAAGCATATGTGCTGTCATAATCGCATCGGCAGAAGAAGCAAGCTCTGCAAAAGGAAAGAGCTCCATACGTTGTAGCTCTTCCATTGACTTATCAACAGTTGGTAAGCCGCTGTGAGAGTCTGTTCCGGTGTCCCCATGGCCAGGAAAATGTTTGAGGGTGGTGAGAATACCAGCCTGCCTGTAACCTGATAAGGCTTTTGCGCCAAAAGCAATGACTCTCTGTGTTGTATCTCCAAAAGAGCGTGTATTGATGACAGGATTAGCTGGATTACTATTGACGTCAACAACAGGAGCCAAGTTCATATTGACTCCTACAGCTTGCATTTCCTCTCCCATAGCTAATGCTGCAGCCTCTGCAAGATCAGGATTATCGGTCTGCCCCAAAGCTTGATTTCCAGGAAATTCGGTAAACCCTTTAGTCAATCGAGCGACACGTCCTCCCTCTTGATCAGCTGCTATGAGTAGTGGAATGGGATGGTCATTTGCCTGGGCTAATTCTTGAAGACCTCTACTGAGTGTTTGAACTTGCTCGGGTGAATGCAGTCCGTTTGCCCAATTGTAGTAGATGAACCCACCTACTTTTATAACTTGAGCCAACATTTTGGCGCTCTCGTTTGGGATTTCTCCTTGAAAATGGACCATCAATAGCTGGCCGACTTTCTCATGAAGTGATAATTCAGTTAGGGGGGGGCATTTGCTACTTGCTCTGATTATTAAAGACAATATGCTAGACGAAAAGCCTAATTTTTAGAATAGAAAATAAACAGGGCTGGAGCCAAGCTGGCAGCTGAAGCCAAATAGGAGCTTTTTACGCTTTCTCTCTTTCAAGCGATGCTGAAGATCAATAAGTGAAATGGTTGATTGAAAAACTGTCTGAATCATCTCCTACCTCCTGGTCTGTCCATTATACCAAATGGAGGTTAGGGTTGGATTAAGATCTCTAAAAGATATGACCAAAATTGCTGGCGCATCTGCTCTTCTTCCCCTGAGTGAGGCTTCTCTGGGTGGACACCGCATAACAAAGCCTTTCCTTTGCCCACTGAGCAGCTAACCGCCGCAACGGGACTATCTTGTTCATCGTGATAGTGTGCAAGCACCTCGACCCCTTCAAAGGTGTGGGGTGCGTCAAAATAGCACCCTCCATTGAAGTAGACAGAGGAGATGCCTTCTGCCCATTTGACCTGGGCGATACGGGCCCCTTTCTCACTATTGTAGGTAAAGACGTTACGCTCATAGACGGGTCCAATGGCCTTTCCAGGAAAGAAGGCGAGTTCTCGTTGAGCGCAAACTTCAAGGGCTCCACCGCTCTCAAACTCAATGAAACTCGCACCATAATAAGCTCCAGCGCAAATCCCCAAGTAGCATCCGCCACTCAAGACATAATCGCGGATGCGTTGATTAGCCTCACCTTTTAGAGCTTCATGATAGGGTATATCACGCCCTCCAGGAAAAATGAGAAGAGCTGTCTCTTTCTCCCAATTGGGATGTTCTAAGAAAAGATTGCGGTCGACAGGTTGAACTTGATAATCAGGAGCGTGGTGGCGCACTCCTTTGACAACCTGACGGAAGGCGTGGGGATCCACGCCTTCGTCAAGGTAGATTAAGATTTTTTGAGTAGATTCCATCCTAAATGCGTCACGCCAGCAGCAGCCAAAATTTTAACGCCATCGCCGATCAAAAATGGAAGAACCCCAATGACAATCGCTTGATGAAAACCAAAAAAATAGCTGAGCCAACATGCTCCAAAAAAGTAGATGACGCCAACACCAAGTGTCATCGCCAATAGTGTATTACATTTCTTTTGTATGAGGTGACCTACTAGGTAGGCTGCCGCAACAAAACCGATTAGAAAACCTGCGGTTGGCATCAAGAAAATCGAGAAACCAGAAAAGCCTCCGGCAAAAAATGGTAATCCTAGAGCGCCCTCTCCAATGTAAGCTAAAACCGCAAGCGCTCCTCGCTTAGGGCCAAGTAGAGCACTGAGCATCAACACACCAAACACTTGAAGTGTAAGCGGTACTGGAGAAAACCAGAAATAGACGGCGCATTGTGCGCAAAGTGCTAAAAACAGTGAACCTGCCACTACGGCAAGACAGTCAAACAGCAGGGCCGGCATACGGCTCTGTTGGTGCAGCGAATCAACGAATGTTGTCATAACGTACTCCTTTTTAAGAGAAGAATGCTTCAGTTATACCAACTCGTGAATTTTAATACATTCTTATTTTTTTGGGTGGTAGCGCTCAAAGGCTTCATGGAGATGGCGATTGCTGATCTGGGTGTAGCGATCTGTCGTGGCAACCGAGGAATGTCCAAGCATTTCTTGAATCACGCGCAACTCTGCTCCATTTTCCAAAAGATGTGTTGCAAAGGAGTGACGCAGTGTGTGAGGAGAAATATTTTTTTGAATTCCAGCCTGCTTGCCATACTGCTTGATCATCCGCCAAACAAACACGCGATCAATCGGCTTTCCACGGTTTGTGACAAAGAGGGAGTCGCCTTCGCCGCGAAATGTTCCTAGATAGTGATCGACAGCCAAGATCGCGCTCTGGCCCACTGGAACAAGGCGCTCTTTTCCTCCTTTTCCTACGACGCGAACATGATTATCATCTAGATCATAGATTGAGAGAGAACAGACTTCAGAAACGCGCAACCCGCTCGCATAAAGGAGTTCTAGAATGGCGTGGTCGCGCGCACCTTGAGAGGTTGTAGAATCGGGCGCAGCGAGCAAATGATCGACCTCTTCAAGTGAGAGAACTTCAGGGATGAGCTGCCAAATTTTAGGCGTATCAATTGCCAATGAGAAAGAACGATCAAGGATCTGTTCTCGCACAAGGAAACGGACAAAAACTTTACACGTCACAAGAGCACGCGCCATTGATGAGGAGGCATATTTTTTTTGCTTCAGAAAACTCATGTAGCGATAGAGCGATGCTTGATCCAGGGTTTGCGAAAATGCAAAAAAGGCTTTTAGATCTCTTTCATAGGCAAGTAGTGTGTTGGAGCTCAATCCTTTTTCGGATCGGATATAGGCAAGGAAGTCAGGAAGATGCTCAGATAGTATCGTCATAAGATGCAGAATATGCTATTTTGGACCTTTTTCCTCCACTTTTGCCATCTTTTCTCGGTCTACTTTCTAAGTATGCTTATCGAAATGACGGCAAAAGCGGAGAAAAAAATCCCTCAAAAATCATATTTACCTCTTATGACGACACTATCTAACTAAAGAGATGGGAAAACTCCTCCGTTACTTCTTCAGTAATGGGAGCCATTTGTACTTCGAACACTTCGCCAGTTTCGGGAATTTCAAAAAGATGGCCTGTCCGTTTGACAAGCATTCCTTTACGTTGGAGATAAAGAGCCAGTAGATAACGCAATTTTGGTTGACTCTCCAGTTGGCGAAAGCGCGCAAGCGCCTGCTCGTCTGGTGTTTTTTTCTTCTCTTTTTTCAATGGGATGACCCCTTGCCAGTTGGCGCCCTGCTTTTGACTCTCTTCCCAACAACTTGGACAAAAATCTTCACGAATCCACTCCCCTTTTTTAAAAGTGAGACAGGAGAGGTACGTAGAACCTGGTTCAAAGCTTTCACCCTTAAGGCTACACTGTTTAGCTCGATTTGGAATCTTTTTCATCAGCCGTAGTGTAACACAAAAAACGTTTGACCCAAAAAGTTTTTTTTGGGATGACATGTTACCAAAAGGAGCAGAAATGACTTTGGCAGCTCAAACTTTTCGCCAGTATAAGGCGACACATGTTCTTAAAAATTTAGCTTCACATCCATTTGATCTGACTGTACCTGGAAACCTTACAGAAGAGAGACTCGAACGCTATTCAGCTCAAGCTGGTGAATTTAAACTTCTTTACGGAACCGAAAGAGTCGATGATGATGTCCTCCAAGCGCTTAAAGAGCTTGCTCAAGAGGCCCACCTACTCGAAAAGATGGAAGCGATGCAAAATGGTGAGATCATCAATAAGATCGATGGTTATCCGAGCGAAAATCGCATGGTCCTCCATACGGCCATGCGCGATTTTTTCATGCATCCCAAAGAGGGTACCGAGGCTAAAAAAGCTGCTAAAGCTGCTAAGCAGGAGTGTGAAAAACTACGCAACTTCATGGCTAAAGTCGATGAAGAAGAAAAGTTTACCGACATCGTTCAAATTGGAATCGGAGGCTCAGACCTTGGACCTCGCGCCCTATATATGGCCATGCGCGCTTTTCAAAAGCCTGGCAGACAAGCACATTTCATTTCTAATGTCGACCCCGATGACGCAGCGCAAGTTTTACATGAAATTGATCCCAAAAGAACGCTTGTCATTGTCGTTTCCAAATCTGGTTCAACTCTCGAAACATTGACCAATGAAGAGCTTGTGCGTAATCGCTTCAAAGAGGCTGGCTGTAAGCCTGAAGAACACTTCATCGCTGTAACAGGCGAAAAAAGCCCAATGGATAACCCTCAACGTTATGTCGCCTCTTTTTATATCTGGGACTTTATTGGTGGCCGCTACTCTGCAACTTCAATGGTCGGTGCTGTCATGCTCGCTTTTGCAATTGGCTATGATCAATTCATGAATATCCTCAAGGGCGCTCATGAAATGGATCGTATTGCCCTTAACCATGACTTCCATCAAAACCTGCCGATGCTTGGCGCAATGCTCGGGGTTTGGAATCGTAATTTCCTCCACTATCCTACAGTTGCTGTACTCCCCTATTCCCAAGCGCTTCTTCGTTTCCCTGCCCACTTGCAACAGTGTAATATGGAATCAAATGGGAAGCGGATTGACAAACGTGGTAATCCAGTTGACTTTGATACAGGTCCGATTGTCTGGGGTGAACCAGGAACCAACGGGCAACACTCTTTCTATCAACTGATTCACCAAGGGACAAACGTTGTTCCAATTGACTTTATCGGTTTTAGAGAAAGCCAGTACCACGATGATCTAAACATTCAAGGTTCAACGTCGCAAGAAAAGCTCCTCTCGAATCTCTTTGCACAATCGATTGCGCTTTCTAAAGGGCAAAAGAGTGATAATCCTAACAAGGTTTTCCCAGGAAATCGTCCTAATAATGTCTTGCTTGCAAAACGGCTCGACCCTTTTACGCTTGGATCACTGCTCTCCTACTATGAGAACAAAATTGCGTTCCAAGGATTTTGTTGGAACATCAATTCGTTTGATCAGGAAGGTGTGCAGCTTGGGAAAGTACTCGCCAACAAAATTATCGACCGCTTCAAAGCAAAAAGGCAGGGAAAGAAAGTGGAACGCTTTCCTGAAGCAGAAGGGATGCTCAAGCATTTAGACTCGCTCTAGACCACCCGTTGCAAGAAAGCCGTTCACCTTACGCCTGCCCTCTTCGGAGAGCGTTGATGTGATGAGTTCATCCACTCCATCCCACTCATAGATGAGTAGTTGCTCTGGAATTACGCGACATGGCTCATCTGGAAGTGAAAAACTCCCTTCGATTGGTTGACAAAGAGCTAGGGGGATGCGTAGCTGTGGCAACACCTCTTGCACTTCATTTGAATAGAATCCAAGCGGTGAGGGTTGATCCCAACCAATAGCTGGCAAAGCATAAGGGTGATCTCCCCCTTTCAGAATCAGTCCAAAATGAGTCAGCTCTTCACGCTTCAGTTGGTGAAAAAAGTCTTCGAAAGACAAGTCAGAACCATCGAGTGCAAGAAAAGGAAAGATCTCATCAGGTAACCTGGCACAAACAGATTTCACCAGGTCGCGTGGAAAATCGAATCGTCCTTTGTAGATTAAAACCCCAAATGTCTGCTGCTCAAACTTGCGGTATAAGGTATCAACAAAATGATCGATAGCACGTTCAAAAGCGCGGATTTCCCCCTCATCTTGAAAGGGACTTTTCCACAAATCTGTTTGTAACTCCCACAAGATTTTTTGATCCGTTTGCGGCTCAGTCCATTGTAAAGAGGAACTTGAAGAGAGATCAAGCTCAAAGGGAACGACATTTCCATCGGACGGATGAATGCGTGGTGTGAATGCTTGACTTTCGACCCAAAAGGTCTGCTCATAACCGGTGAACAGTAATTTCATTGTGTCACTCTCTGCTGCTTAGCAAATTGGGTACAGAAAATTTCTTTTCCTTTCGCTCGCCAAAGCGCATCGAAATACGATGTGCCATAATCACGTGATTGAGTTGCAAAGTAGGGATCTGGTTGCTGCGCCCGAAAAGAGTGAGCCTTGAGAAAAAGTGCTAGCGTCTGCTCCAAATAGTTGCGATCATCTGTCACAAATGTGATCTCGGCTTCAGGCTCTAAAATCCGCGCAAGCTCTGAAATAAAAAGAGTTTTCATCAAACGGTGCTTCTCATGCCGCGCCTTTGGCCAAGGATCAGGAAAGTTGATGAAGCTACCAGCTACTGAATTTTGTGGAAGATAGTGGTGGGCAAACGTCCAAGCCTCACCACACACTACAAAAAGATTTTCTAAACCTTCATTTTTACTCTTCGACCAAATCTTACGCACACGCTCAAATTGCAGCTCCACAGCAACCCAATTTCTATCAGGAAATTCTTTAGCTTTTTCAATAATCCAATGCCCATTTCCGGAACAAAATTCCACCATCACAGGGTTAGTATTGCCAAAAATCGCCTCCCACCCAGGAAACTTAAATGCTTTATGGTCATTGTAATGCTGCGGAACAAAGAAGACTCCACTCTGAATAACAGGACGCCTCTCTTCCCAAGAAAACACAGCTTTAAGGTCTTTTGGTTTCATAATGCGAAAGAGGATACCAATCTTTTGTTTTGACTGCAAATCTAGCTTCCCCTAATCTGAGGTTTCAAAAACGAGGTTGTCAAATGAGCCTAAAAAAAATTCTGCTCCCCTTGTGCATATTAAGCACATTTCCACTTGCAGCTGAGGAAACTTCTCGGCTTGATCTTTTTGAAGTTTACCGTGCTGCGCCGGTCATCTATACACTGCTTTTCATATTGTCAGTCTTCTCTTTTGTGATCTGGCTCTATAGCATGTTGACCTTGCGCGACACACAAATCATGCCTCGCGGATTTCTCAACCGAGTGCGTAAACAGTTAGCCGAAAAGCAATATGACTCTGCTTTTGGTGTCTGCCAAAAAGAGCGTCACTTCACAGCAAGTATTCTAGCTAGCGGAATCGCTTCTCGCGGCCATGGTCACCAAGTTGTGACAGAGGCGATGCAAACGGAAGGGAAACGTTGCGGTGTAGCCCTTTGGCAACGGATTTCACTGATTAATGATGTTGCTGTCATTGCGCCGATGCTTGGACTTCTTGGAACAGTTCTAGGATTGTTTTATGCCTTCTATGATGTTAACCGCTCTCCCGACACTCTAGCCTCTATCTTCGATGGACTTGGTATTGCTGTTGGAACAACTGTAGCAGGCTTGATCGTTGCGATTATGGCAATGGTTTTTTATGCGACGCTTAAGTTCCGTGTTGTGCGCTTGCTCAATGCGCTTGAAACAGAAACAGTCACTTTAGGACACTTAATTGAGGTCTCATGAGCTACATTCCAACTGAAGAGCTTCAAGAGCGCAATGGGCTTACTATGGCCCCAATGATCGACTTTCTCTTTTTAATGCTAGCTGTTTTTGCCTCGTTAGCCGTTTCTCGCATCGTCATGCGTGACACAGAGATTGATCTTGTGCAGTCACGTACTGAGGCAACAACAACTGTTGATCTCGCACGCGATTACAAAATCATCAACCTTTCTGTTTCTGAAGAGGGGTACTATAAGTGGGTGACAGAGATTCGCGATCACCGCATGGATTCTCCACAAGAGATTACAGAAGAGCTTTTACGCCAATACCACCGTGGCCTTCTTCCTGAGGAAAAAGTCAAAACGCAGGTATTGCTCAAAGTCGATAAAAATGCACGTTGGGAGCCTGTCTTGCAAGTGCTGCTTGCTATTCGTGAAGCAGGCTTTGAAGTGCGTCCGGTTTACGAGCCCGAAACACAACTATAATTCCTTAACTCAAGTTTCTGACCGTATTGGCTGCTTTTTGTCTGACTTGCACGCTCGTTTGCCCTATCGCCTATAGTAGCCGCACTCGCAAGCGTCCAATTGAGAGGAAAATGATTCAAAAAGAGCTGCACACTTGACTTTTTCAACATAAAAAATGGCGGGCCTATTCGACCCGCCACCCTTTCAATCAGATCTGATCGCTAGGAGCAGACATAAACATAAGAGCCGTTTGTGTAGACCCAGTAACACTGGTTACTACCGCTCTCTTTGTGTGGCGTATAGTAGCGATAACTGTACGGGTAGTACCAACTATATGGTCGTTTTTGTTGGTATGAAACCCCCGAAGTTTGTGCTACAGCAGCCCCACCGACTATCCCTAACGGGATAAACATCAAAGCTCCTAACAACAATGCACGTTTGATACGTCTCATAACTACCACCCCCTATTTTGATAATAGTAGTAATTACGGTAGGGATAAGAACGGTATTGATAGTTATAGGGGCGATAGTATGGACGATAATAACCACGTCCATAGTAGCCTCGATTATACCCACGACCGTAATATCCACGCCCATAGGGGCGTCCGTAGTAAATACTGACAGACCCACCAGTCTTCTGCACGTACTCATCATGCCGCTCTTTTTGCGTCTCTAAAGACGTCCCGGGACCTTCTGTCTGGGGTGAAGTTCGATCTGAAACTCCCCTTACGGAGTTAGTAGCAAAACCAGTAACTGGAAGTGCGAAGAGGACACCAAAGAGCATACCGTGCATACAGACACGTTTTAACCTGCTCATTTTTCCCCCTTAATATAAAGGTTCTACAAACCAGCAAATCCTCCTTGTTATTACATCTTGCTCAACCTCTATATATAACATATCTCAAATAAAAATTATATACAATATTGGTTATCAGAGAGATATGCTATAAAAAAGGCTCTTTATTACCCCACCCCAAGAGTTTTGGGGCAGGGCTTCAAAGAGAGGGGCAGCCTGCAGCTCGATAGTGACCGAGGGGGTTTCTCGAGAAACCCTGCCCCAAAATTTTACCAACCTGAGTTGTAGTTGTAATACTGGTAGTAGTCTTGGGTGGGATAGTAGATCTGGTAGGGATAGGGCTGTTGATAGGGGTCGTAGTTTGTCTGCTTGGGATAGCAGTTTTGACATGAATGGTAGTGGTGACAACTCACGTACTCTTGATGCTCTGACCCTGATCCTGAGGGCCCGTCTGTACCAATCCCTTGCCCTGCCTCAGCTTGGCAGCAGTTTGGACAGTGAGCATAGCCTAGCACCCCTAGACAGAGAAAAACTGAGAGAAAAAGGTATTTCATAAAACACTCCCTTTTCCTCTACTGTAATCTAATGATTATTTTAATTAAATAGTTAATTTTTAGCCATTTATACAAATTTAACATTAAATATTTATAATAAAACACATACTAAGGGGGAATATTATGAAAACACAAGCTACAGGTACACAACAGAGCTCTCAGGGCTATTTTTCTAAGCTTTCTGACCGTCAGAAGGCAATCACTGCGCTTGTGGCAATAGCGCTTGTAGCCTTTGTTCCTTTTGTCCTCTCGGCGACCTCCCTCAGTGGGGGTGCAGTTCATATGCCCCAGGCTTTTGCTCAAGGGCTTGCCGGTACCTCAGGAACGCTATTTTTCTCCGGCTTAACACTCTCTTATTTATTGATGGACAAAATTAACTATAATTTAACTAAAATCAAATAAAATACAAATATTCAAATGCTATAATTAATTAGTTAGTTAATTATAGGAGTTTGTTTTGAGTGTTAATCCCGATAGAAAACCACGTCACTTTCAAGTTGACGATAGACACAACATTTCTAGCCCTAGAGAACATCCCGCAAAATGGGCAAAAACGCTGACTGTTGAGCGAATTTCTGATCTTTTTCGAACTCAGCGCGGCCTTCCTGGGCACGTTGAGCGAATTCAAGGTGAATTAAATCGCTGTAAAGACTTGGAGGGATTGGATGGAACCGTGGTTGTAACCCTCATGACAAACCTAAAAAAAATGGTCTTAGCAGTGAAAAAAGCTAAGGCAGCAGCACCATTTGCACTGACTGGCGCTTACTCTCTTGAATTTCCACATATCAAGACTGTAGTTGTTATTTAAAAGCAGCTATCTTAACCTTTGAGCATGTCAAAAGGTGCCATTGTCTATTTAGCGCCTCCTCTTCATGGAGGACGCCACGATGTTTTTCTCTACAGTCTCCAGCTCATGGAAAAGAATTTCAACCAACGCTTTGCATACCCTGTCATCATTTTTCATGAGGATTTCACACAAGAAGCGATTGAGCAAATTCAATCGACCTATTCGTCATCATTTACATTTGTTCATCTCCCAGATTTTACAAAGCTACCTGAAGGTGTTGAACCTGACCAGGTCTCTCGATGGATGCGCGGGGAAGATGGTGGTCGAAAAGGGGCTCAGGGCATAGGCTATCGCCAAATGTGCCGCTTCTACGCATACGGCCTTTTGATGCATCCTGCACTTGAACCTTACGATTATTATTGGCGTTTTGATGATGATTCCTTTTTGATTCAACCGATTACCGAAGATCCTTTTGAAACACTCGAGCAAGGTGGTTACATCTATGGTTACCGCTCACTCATGCGTGAAGATCCACGTATCGAAGAGGGACATGGGATCAAAGAACTCCTCCAGCTGACTAAGCAGTTTGCAAAACGCTCTTCTATTCCTTGGAAGCATTTTCGACAGTTTACTGATTGGCGTGGTCGGCCGAATGGAAAGCAGTACTATACTAACTTTGAGATCAATAAAGTGAGTTATTGGAGAAATAACGAGCTTTACCGCGCCTATATTGCAGAGATTGAAAAGGCGCAAGGGATCTACAAATATCGTTGGGGTGATGCCTGTATCCGCAGTTATGGATGCGCGCTCTTTCTGAAGCCTGAGCATATATATCATTTTGAAACGCTCCCTTACCGCCATAACTACCACTATGCTGTTGCACACAGCAAAACGATCGATTACTATAGACCCTCTTGGGTCAATCTTGAAGATACAACTGAGCGACTTGGCGCTTTGGCAATCGATAGGGATTCAGTTTAATGCTACCTCCAATTGGTGTTTTTGCTTACAAACGCAGCGCCCATCTAAAAGCTTGTCTCGATGCTATTTCTCAATCAGAAAAGCTACTAGGCAAAAAACTTCCTCTCTACATTTTTTGCGACTACCCCAAATCCCCTGAAGATCACAAGCAGGTTGAGCAAACCCTCCAAGTAGCTCGAGCACACGTAGGAGCAACAGTGGTTGCTCGAGAAAAGAACTTCGGCTTCCGCAATATCACAGAGGGTGTTTCAGCTCTTTGTAAGGAGCACGGCCAAGCGATCATCATTGAAGATGATGTCTTAATTGCACCTGACTTTCTCCCCTTTATGTGCCGCGCCTTGAAAGCATATGAAGCAGACCCACGCGTCTTCATGATTTCTGGCTTCATGTATTA
This sequence comes from uncultured Chlamydiaceae bacterium, assembly GCA_942490925.1. Taxonomy (GTDB): domain Bacteria; phylum Chlamydiota; class Chlamydiia; order Chlamydiales; family JAAKFR01; genus CALNYX01. Next base: position 753,310 of record CALNYX010000017.1, read on the forward strand.
TGGGATGGAACAGAGCGCGCCTTTCTTTCTCAATCAATCTTACATTTGGGGATGGGCGACTTGGCAACGGGCTTGGGAGCACTACTCTTGGGAGGCAGAAGGGTGGGAAACTGTCAGACAAAACAAAAAACAGCGTCACCTCTTTGATTGTTATGGAGCACACCCTTTTTCCAAAGGACTTGAAAAAACCATGACTGGCCAGTGGAAAGCGTGGGCGCCGCAGTGGCACTATGCAATGTTCAAAGCCAATGGCCTAGCGCTTTATCCTGCGCGCTCTCTTGTTTGGAACTCTGGCTGTGGCGGTGGAACGCATGGCAATTCTAAGCTCGATGCAAACCCTACACTTGGTGAGCGCGAGCACTACATCCATGGAGATCTACAGTATGCTGATTTTCAGAAACCGCGACTTCAAAATCCGATTGAAAGCTGGCCTGAGCCTAGGCTTAATAGACAGGCGATGAAGCAGCTTGCCGTCATCTTTCTAGACGAGCGCCTGAGACGTAATGAGCGGAAGAGATGGCGCCTCAAGGTGAAGAAGTGGATGAACCAGCTACCAACTTTGCAACAATCTCCTCAATGAGTTATTCCCCTGTTACGAGATTTAGAAGAGAGATTACATGAATGTTATGAATATTATAACATTCATGCATGGGAGATCAAAATCATTTACTAAATTCACAATCATTTATATTTTAATAGGATTGACCATGCCAGCTGATGCAAGTAATGAAACCCAAGCCCTGGAACTCTTACAGAATTCTATAGGGGTAAATGGACCGTTTACCATGGAGCTGCTTTCAGGTGGGTGCTCGGGTTCTGAGGTAATTAAGGTGAATACGTCAGATAAGTCTTATGTTGTTCGATTTTGGAATATGCAGTGGGCTGATTATTTTCAGCAAGACTTGGCTTGCCAACTAATTGCGTCTGATGCTGGTTATGGTCCTAAGGTATATTTCTTCAATGAAGTGGAATACATCACAATCATGGAATATCATTTTCAGGAAGCTTTACCAGAAATTCAAATCAGGTTGCAGGCATTGGTTAATTTGCTCAAAAAAATTCATGCAGGCCCTGTAGTTCCTACGGGGATAGACAGAGCTGTTTATCTTGATTTACTCATTGAAGAGTTAAAAGAAACACAGTTTGTTGATCTAGAGGCTATTAGAATCATTAAAGACACGGTCTTCTCTGCCACACGTCCTAGTGCCAGTTATGTAGCATGCCATCGAGATCTACATCATGGCAATCTCATTTACACCGAGGATAGCTTCCTTGCCATAGATTATACCTGGGGTGCAATGGATGATCCGTACGCTGATTTAGCTAATATTGCGATTTTTAATTGTAAAACTGAAGAAGAAGAAAAGTTGCTCCTCCAATTATATCTTGGGTATACACCAAGTGCAAACGAAATGGCTAGATTATCTCTTATGAAGTTACCCGCTAAAATATTTTATGGCCTAGAATTTTTGGAAATTGCTAATTCTAGCAAGATGAATGGTCAAATCATTCCACAAACCGCCTCAAAGGGCTATATGGATTTTGGACGTTACAGTGGCACAACACAGAGTCCTACCGATTTTCTTACTTATGCGATTTCATTATTGGGTGAAGTAGTTGATTATTCCAGGAGCAAGCAGTACGCAAAGGATCTCGTTGAAATTTCGGGTTACATACCTGCGAAAGAGAAATAGAAAAAAAATAGGGTGATTTTCACCCTCTTCTCCTCTAATTTTGCTGAATTTAAGATCTATATTCAGCAGAGCATATGGAAATCAATTAGCTACCAACTTTGCAACAATCTGATTGAGTGATTCGTGCGCTTTTTCTGAAGCGCGCGCTGCTTGCCCTGCTAAATGTCCAATCCCCTTCTGCAAATAGGTTGTCACCGGAATATTGGCATCTACCAGTCTCTTTGCATACTGCTCCCCTTCTGCACGCAATGGATCATTTTCTGCCAAAATAATCGTAGCTTTTGGAAGCCCACTTAGATCCTGTGATTCAAGAGGAAAGGCGTATGGATTACTGATATCGTCAGATGATGCAATATATTCAGTGACAAATTCATCAGAAGATTGCCCTGAGACTAGAGGGTTAAGCAAAATTTGTTGGGCAATTTTAGGGCCACTGCGATCCCGCGAAAGAAGTGTGAGTGCTGCAGCAAGTGTTCCGCCAGCGCTATCTCCAACAACAGCAATTGGAGCGTCTGGATGTTTGGCTGCAAGCCATTGCAACGTTTCGTAGCACTCTTCGAGTTGTGTGGGAAATTTTGCTTCCGGGGCATTTGTGTAGCCAACTGAAACAACTACAGCCTTAGAGTGAGAGCAGAGATAGCGCGCGAGGTTGTCATGCGTATCGAGATTGCCAGCAACCCAGCAACCCCCGTGGATCATCAATACGATCTGCTCTTGTGGCGCATCTGGATAGTAGAGACGTAAAGGAACATGACGCTGCATATCGACAACACATTGTACTTCAGGTATCGCCGCTTTGATAGATAGGATGCGTTGGTTGATTTGCTTACGTCTATTTGCTTTCATGGGCTTTGATTTCCGCTTGAATTTCTTTTTTACGAGCTGGATTTGTAAGTTTGTCTAAGAAATCAAGACTATCTGAGCCTCCATTGAGTAGCTCTGGAACCAGACTGCTTAATTCTGACCATCCCTCATCAGTGAAAGCCTGTTGCATGGCACGACACTGCTTGATACTGGCTGCAATCATTGAATGTGCCTGCATGGCAAGCTCAACGACCTGAGCAATATCAGAGTCGATAAATAAAATTCCAAGCTCTTTTCCCCTAGTGTAAAGAAGAAGAATAGCTGATGTAGCAGGGTAAGAAAGAATGCTCTTGGCTGTTTGATGTTTAGAGCTGAGCGCATCTAGCCATTGTTGAAGTTGTATGGATCTGTCTGTGGATATAGACATTGCCCAGGAGAGGACTCGAACCTCCACACCTTGCGGCACCAGAACCTAAATCTGGCGTGTCTACCAATTTCACCACCTGGGCAAGTGGGGGTAGTTTATTCACTCGCCTCTTTTTTGGCAATGATTGTTGGAAAAATGCCGGCTCTGTCCATGATAACCTCTATCTCGACAAATCCCGCAGCATGCAGCTGCTGACGGGTCAGCTCTACGGAACGAAAAGCCTGCCAAGCAACCTGCAACACATCGACAAAAATAATTCTTTGAACTCGGGCATATTCACTATTGACCTCATCCATCTTCCAGTCTGTGGGAGGAGTCAAAAAGCTTGTGATCAATGTACCGCCTGGCTTGAGATTGTGAGCAAACTGCTTGTAGAGCTGCACCACCCGTTCATCATCTTGCTCGTAAATATTCAACCCATTGCTGGTGAGCACATCAACAGACTGCGGCAGCTCAAATGTCCAGGCATCTGCTGCATACAAAGTGCAATGTGCTTGTAGGACATCTCCAGATACTCTTTGTTGAAGCTTGGAAATTGCCTTAGAATCAATATCTACACCAAAAAGTTGAAAATCCGAAATTCTAGAAAAATCAAGCGTCAAAAGATCACTCATCAAGCCGCATGGAACTGATGCAAATATCGCGCCCTCCTTGACATGCTTCTGAAGCTCTTGTTGAAAAATAGTAAACCGCTCTTGCGTTGCTAAGACAGTCGGGACCTTTTCAAAAAGCAGTGACTCAACTGGGCGTAATACTCGCTCCCCTTTCCTTTGAGGGTGCATGAGAATGACATCTGTCCAATAGCCACAAGCCCCCTGTTTTGAATCAAAAATCGGCCTAGTGGAAAGTTGGCCAACTCTTTCAAAATTTCTAGCTGTTCTAGTACCGTAACATGAGGCAAGTTGCCTGTCTGGCGAATACGCGCTGCTATCTCCGATGTGAGAGTTGTGACAGGAGGAGCATCGGGCCTGTGTGAATGAATTTTACCTGTATTCATAGGAAATTTTATACACAGAATTCATACTATTTGTCTAGGAGGGATAGTAACTACAAAAAAGTCTCTGCAGAAGCAGTTCTTTGTAGCTCCGCAAAAATTTCATGCCCCCACTCAAGTAGATTCTCTCGAGCATACTGACATATTGCGAAATTGATATTGGGCATCTCCCGCGCTTCAATTGAATCAAGATTGATCTGGTAAGAAGACTGAATTTGACTATCAGTAAGAGGCCTAAGGACTCTATCACAATATTCTTTGATCCAGACTGCTTGCATAGCCCCTAAGTGTCTCTGTGAGACCTTACTCCAGACATGATTTCTCAACCTTTCGTTACAGTTAGTAAGAGTGTTGTTCTCAAAGCGTGTGACAATCTTATCAAAAATCCATCTTAACAACTGCTCTGGTTTTGGATCGTAAATAAATCTACTGGCTGCAAGTTGACAACGAAAGCTATTAGTTATATGAGACATAATACCTCTAAAATAGTATTGGTTATATTATATACAACTAAACAAATACGATCATCATAATTTTATTAAAAAAATAATCAGGCATTCACAAATTGAAAATTATCATTTAAACTGTAAAAAAAAATATCAAAAGGTGTCTGCTTGAGAAAAATTCTCCCTTTGTCTATGGTGGCTGGTCATGGTTGATCCTACCTCCACTGTTACCCCCCTAGAAGGCGCCGAAACTGAAGCGCTTCTACCCCAAGCTGAACAGAGCGCAGTCTTAGAAACTGAGAATGGCGTCTATGTTTTTGTCCCTGTTGAAGCAAATGCTGCAGAGATGTCTGCCTACTTGCAAGATATCAACGTACAATGGCTTCAAGCTCAAAAACCCGAGCTCTTTGAATCGTTGACAAAAGACCATCAAGTCGTCTTCTTCTCAAATGAGACGATCGAAACTGAAGTTGAGATTCAAGATCTGCTGCGTACGCTTGAGTTGCCAGACCCCACTCAAAAAGAGGTCGATAAGGCTAAAGCTGACTCCAAACCTATGCCTCCACAAAAAGAGGTGCACAAGTCTCTTTTTTCTCTTGCGCGCTCTGTTCACCAGTCTGAAAGCCGCGTGCAAAAACAGGTCCGCACTGAAGCTAAACCTCAAGCGCGAGAAGCCAACAGTTTTGTCTCTACAACAACGAGCAAAAAATCTGAAGAGGCGCGTGGATTTAAGTTTCTGCCAAAAGATAAAGATAAGGATGATAATCCAAAAGATCAGCAGCAAGATAAAAAGAAATGGCAAGCCTCTGTTGGCAAAGCCTCGTCTAAGGCTAAGGGTGTTGCTGCCACGCAAGATGCGGCAGGTAATGTCTTTGTCCGCTTCATGCATCTGATGGCACGGATTTTAGGACAGGCTGAAGCAGAAGCACACCAGCTCTATACCAAGATTAAGGCGCGCACTGATGATGTCGATACGCTCACGCTTTTGACGCAGAAGATCAACACGGCAAATGGTGAGATCAACTGGCAGGAAAATGAGGAGATGGAAAATCTACTCAAGCGGGCACGCGAAATTGGCGTTGAAATCCCTGAGGGGAAACTCACATGGAGTGAAGATGAGAAGCGTCTTTTCAAGGAAAATGTGCAGATGCGCAAAGATAGCATGGAGAAGATGACGCAACTTGAGCGAACGGATATGCAACGCTACTTGCAAGAGGCCTCTCAATGTCACCAAGCACGCTCTAATGTTTTGAAACTCCTGAAAGAGGTGATGGATACCATTATCCACAACATGAGACCGTGAGCCCATCCCACTATTTATCAAAGCTGCTTTTTGAGTCTTTTTTCGGCAATTACCAAGCTGCTTCAGAGCCTACTTGTCAAGTATGCCTTCTGAAACAACTTGGCAATTTCCAGAAAAAAATCCTTCAAAAATCATCGTTTTCAAATAATGGAATGGCCTCATGAAGCTTAAAGAATTGCTCCAAAAAATTGCTGTTAACCGTCGAGAGGAACACCCGTTCCCTGAAGATCTCGATGCCTATTTGGAAGACTTTATCCCCAATACGCTACTCAAAAGCGATACACTTCAAATTGCCTTCGGTGTTACAAATGAAGAGATGGAAGTGCTCTACAAAGAAGCCTACACCTTCTACACCAAAGAAGATTTCACAGAAGCGACTACCGAATTTCGCTATCTTGTAATCCTCGATCCGTTCACAAAAAAGTACTGGCTTGGGCTTGCTGCTTGCCTACAAGTACAAGAATTCTACGAAAAAGCGCTCCACTCTTATGCAATGGCTGCACTTTTAGATGGTGAAGATCCCTACCCCCATTTTTACGCCTATCAATGCTACGAAAAGTCTGGAAATCAAGAAGATGCACAAAAAGCGCTACAGCTTGCCTATGAACGAACTGAAGGGCGTGCGCTTTTTGTTTCATTGCGTCAACAGATTGAACCTCTTTTAGCTTTGGCATAAATCTTTCTCTCTCGTATAGTTGGCCTGTTATGTTTACAGAAATGCCGAGTTGGGTGCCACTCGAGATGGCTCCGATCATGGATGAAACATATAGCGAAGGACCGCAACTACGCGACACGCCAAAAGAGAAGCTCTCCACTGCTGAGGGAAAGCTCCCTCTATTTTCTGAAAAAGAGAGTCAGAAAAGCTATACGGTCAAGCAGCAGTCATCCTCTTTTCCTCTTCCTAAGCATGCACGCGCTGTTTTACAACCCAAAATTGTGGTTCTACAAACGCCATTACAAGCAGGAAAAACCCTTGAGAAAGTGGTTTCAAAACCGCTTCCTAGACTCACCACACTGACAGAGAAACCGGCTTTCAAGCCGCTCACTAAAGCCATTCTTCCACAGCTCCCGCAAACTGCGCGCGTGTTGCCAAAGCCAATGATGCTTCCAAGTACGATTAGTCACAAGCAGCGGACACATACAAGTGAAACGACAAAAACTGACGTGAAGCTTCCCACTCCCCTATCAAAAAGAACGATTGTCGATTTAGGAGCTGCGCAACATATCCATGTCGATGAGAAAGAGCAGGAGCGTAGACGCCAAGCACACGAGTGGATGACGCAAAAAGCAGAGCGCGCAGGCTCTAAGACGCGTCGCTATGAACACTACCGCACGGAAAATCGTCCTGTGTTGGAGCCTCCTCGCATTGGGGTCTTTGCACTCTACTATGTTCTGACAAAGCTTGGAATTATCTCTGACGCCTCTTCCCATTGGGAGAGCAAAGAGGATATGCGGCTGAATCAAGAAGAGACCGACGCGCTTCACAAAAAGCGTTTGGATGAGATGCGTCAAGCGATTGAGAAAGAGGCTGCAACTAAGCGTTGGGGCATTGCAACAAAGGTCTTCTCGTGGATGACTTCGTTGATGAGTATCATCACAGGAATTGCATTGATCGTCACAGGTGTTGGAGCCGTTGCAGGTGCGATGTTACTCACTGCTGGTGTTCTAACTCTCTCGAATCAGCTGCTTGAGGTAACGGGCGGTTGGCAAAAAATCGCCAAAGCACTTCCTGGAGATGATGCTGAAAGAAAGCGTGCAATCATCATGTGGATGCAAATTGGCATTACGGTGCTCTGTTTGATTTTGGCTGGTGCTGGAGTTGTCTTTGGCGGCTATGCACTAGTGGGAGAGGCAACGCAAAACTTTATGGCCTGTTTTGGTGGAGTTGTGATGCTTGGACATGGAGTGGGTCATATTGGTGAAGGGATCTCCCATTTTCTGCACAAAGAACATACAGCTGAAGGTCGAAAGCAGAGCATGCGCCTTGCTCAGCTCCGTCACAAACGTGAAGATCTGATGGAAAAAAATCAACATGGCATCGAGCGAATGAAACAGCTCTTCGAAGCCCTTATAAAATCTTTAGAATATGATGCTGACAACTTTAGAGTCAGCCAAAACCTTTATCGTAGAGGATAAAATTATGACAGCTATTTCTGGTTATCAACCCTCCTTTCAACCTACATTTGAACCTATACACGAAACACTTGAGATTGGCCCTCATCTTGTGAATCAAGCCAATTGCTATGATATCATTCAGCTTGTAATCGAGATGATGAAGCTTGAAATTGAGAGTGATACGCAAGATAATATCGGCAGACGTCAAGAACGCCTAGAACAACTCAAGCACCTAGATTCTGAGGTTGCAAACCTCAAGCAGCAAGGAAAGTGGCAACTCTTTGCTCAAATCGGTGCTGGGGTCATGGGAATTCTCTCAGGGATCTGCCCCATTGTTGGTCATATGAAAGGTGAAACAATTATCGGCTCTCTAAAAGGTATGTTCAGCAGTTTAGAAGGAACGAAGAAGACGCAATTTTTCGAAGGGATTTCTAAAATGCTTTTCTCTATGTCTGAGATGCAAAAAGGGATGGGGCAGGTTCAAAATACAACTGCTGAAGCTGATCGTACGCGCTATCGTAACGTGGGCGATATGCGCCGCAGCGATCAAGAAGATTATACGCGTTCTAAAGAACAGGGACAGCGTCGTTTCGATAGTTCTCAAAGAGCTATTGATGAAATCTTGGAATCGATTCGTCAACTCACACGTCAACTTTATAGTTAAAAGAGTTCTGCATATCTAGGTTCCAGGAGATTTTGATGCAGTTGCCTCAAAACTAAATTCGGAGGCCGAGGCTACCCCTTGTGGGTTAGTGAGGCTGAGAATGATGTTTGGAAGACAATTGCGTTAAAAGATTCTGAAAATCTAGTTATGCAGAGGTCTTGTTCAGGTAGATGGTGGCATTTCCCCAGGGAAATGCCCCTTTAAATTCTTTGACGGTTTCAAAGCGTGCATCATACTCACAAAGTGGATAGCTGACGGTGATAATTTTAGCATCAAGTGTTGCAAATTTGGCAGCTAGCATTTCAATCTCAGAATCTTCTAAAGCTGTCCCATAGAGATAGACTACGGTCGCTCCCCTCAAATCTGCTTTCTCAAACTCTGACTGCTCAAAGCTCAGCCCTTCTACGCGAAACCATTTGCGCAGCCGCTCGCCGCGTCTGATAAATGTTTCGCAATGATCGATGCCGATTACACGACATTTCACAAAGGCCCTGAGCCAAAAACAGGTTCTACCTGTTCCACATCCAAGTTCATAGACAATGTCATGAGATAGAATGCGACATTGGCGCGCAATGAGATCGAGTGTTGTGAGAGGCGTCTCACCGTAGAGGGACTTTCTATTTGTGAGGCGTGCTGAGATCAGGAAGTAGTGTATGCCAAGCAGCAGATCAATGAGAGCAAAAAAAAGATTGTGATAGTCGCGCAAGATGACACGCAGGGTTTCGAAGAGGCGGAAAAAGGTGGCGCGCAGATTGATGGCTACCAGTTGATAGATTGTCCGTGGCGTAAGACGCGAAACTGTTGACATGAGAGCTCTTTTCGTTGAAGTGCGAGGTATAGATCATAAGGAGGACGGGTTATCGAGTCACTCGAAAGTTTAAAAGTTCCCCAATGGCCGCCAATACTCAATTTTGATTTGACATCTTGGTGAATCGCCAGGGACTCTTCTGGATGAATATGGACAGCTCGCATAAATTTGCGCGGAAAGTAAACACCAATGGGTAACAGACTGAGATCTATCGGCCCAAATTTTTCTCCGATCTCTTTGAAGTCGGAGTGATTGTAGCCTGTATCCCCTGCAAAATAGAGTTTTTTATCTCCATGAGAGACAATGCAGCCCATCCAAAGGGAGCGGTTTCGGTCAAAAAGGCCGCGTCCAGAAAAGTGTTGAGCTGGAACGGCTGAAAAGGTGAACTCGCCAGACTGTTTTTTCTCCCACCAGTCGAGCTCAATGATGTGATCAGGGTCATTGAGTTTACGTAGAATCCATTTTTTCAGTCCCTTAGGAACAACCCAGGTAATTTTGGGATAAAGTCTATGGAGCTCAAGGATGGTTTTATAATCCATATGGTCGTAGTGATTATGACTGATCACAACATAATCTATCTCTTTGAGCTCTTCTAAGGTATGCGAGGGAATATGATGTCGCTTGGGGCCAAAGAACTTGAAGGGTGAGCAACGCTCGCCCCAGATGGGATCTGTCAAAATGCTTTTTCCTGCAAATTTGATCCAATATGTGGAGTGATTAATCCAAACGACTTGAGGTTTTGTGGGATCGACCGCTTTTTCAGGGTTTGGGAAACGGAAGTCCTCTGGAAGAGGTGGTGGTGGGTGTGGGTCGTTGTAAAAACCGAACTGCCACATCAGGAAATGAAAAAAGCCGCGATAAATGCGCTTCTGATGGGGGTTGCAATACATCCCCAAAAAATTTCGACGCTTCATGAAATGTGCTCATAGCACGAAATTCAAACTGTCGTCAACTGCTTTGGCAACTGGAAGACGACATCTTCTGTAGTAAACACCACATCTTCAATTTCTTGAACACCAAATTCAATCAATTGTTTGATGCATTTTTGGACAATATCCTCGGGCGTTGAGGCTCCAGCTGTCAAGCCGACTGTCTTGACTCCTTTAAACCAACTTGGATCGATCTCTTCTGCATTATTGATCAAATGTGCTGCAATTCCCCGTCGAGTTGCAACTTCGCAGAGGCGGTTGGAATTAGAGCTAGTCTGATCCCCAACAACTAGGACAAGCTCTGTCTCTTCAGTAATCTCTCGCAGTGCAAGTTGCCGATTGGTTGTCGCATAGCAAATTGAATCACTTGGCAAGGTCTCGATATGTGGATATTTCTCTTTAAGAGCCTCTGCAATATCAGCAACATCATCTAAACTCAGGGTTGTTTGCGTGAGGTAAAAAAGGGGCTCACTAGGTCCAAATGTTAAGCTTTCAACATCTTTGACGTTCTCGACAATAGTTGTCTGTTCGGGAGCTTCTCCAGCTGTACCTATAATCTCGACATGGTTTTTGTGGCCAATTAGAATGACTTGGTACCCTTTTTGTGCATAGCGCTTAGCGGCAGAGTGAACTTTGGTAACAAGGCCACAAGTTGCATCGATCTCTATGAGTCCACGTGCTTTAGCCTCTTCACGAACGGCTGGAGAAACACCATGGGCTGAGTAGATGATGCGCGAACCTGGTGGAACATCGGCAAGATCTTCAATGAATATGGCTCCCATATTACACAGACGGTCAACGACATGGCGGTTATGAACAATCTCATGCTTCACATAGATGGGTGCGCCCCACTTTTCGAGGGTTTTTTCCACAATCTCAATAGCTCTGACAACTCCGGCACAAAATCCACGTGGCTGTGATAGCAGTAATTTCATAGGAACCTCGGCGATCTAATAAGTCTGGTTTTCATGGAATTAAGGCTTCTATTGACTGAACAATGGTTTGGGCATATTCACAGTAATTCTCTTCCATATCTTTTACACTCAATTGATACTCAATATCGGGCTGAACGCCTAAATTTTCAATCGGGTCATGATTGAGTCTTTCTGCAAGTGAGCCAGTCAGAGTGAATCCTAGAATCCCGCTATGGTTGGGATGTTGCGTTGGAATCACATATCCGCCAGCCCCTGCTGTACGCGTTCCTAAAATAGTGGCACGTTTGTTATCTTGCATGATTGCTGGAAAAAAGTCGCCACCTGAAAAATCAAGGCTGTTTACCACAACTAAGATCGGTTTTGAATATGTTGCATCAGGATGGGGATGAATCTGGTCGACACCAAAAATGTAGGAGGCGTCGGTGTAGAGTTTGCCTGAATCCCACTCTTTAAGTAAAAAGTGGCAGAAGTTTTTGATGAGATCCACCATGTGCATGGTGACAGGGTAACCACCGAGTGTATCACCGAGCTCCTCTTTGGCGGCATCTTCATCCCCAACATTCTCAAGTACTGGAAGCAAGGAGGCTGCCATGAAAATTTCTTCTTGGGTCAAAGCGATGTGATGCTTAGGTGTTTCTAAAATGCGATCAGTCAGTGCTGCAGCTAGGGAATAGAGATAAAAGACAGAACCACCTGGATTATTGATCTGATCAATCACAAGCCCATCGGTATATCTCTCAAAGTGTCTGATAAGTTCGCAAAACTCTTCAACTTCTTCCTCATCACAGAGATAGTGAGAGATGCGCACATAGCCAATTCTTTTACCGCTAGGTGATTCAAAAATATAGGCATCAAAAAAGTCTTCAAGTTCCCCTTGCCATACTTTCTTCCCTAAAGGTGGAATGTAGCTTGAGCGACTTCCCAACGCATGCGGGTCATCAAGATAGAGCGCTTTACCAACAAAAGAACGGGTCCAATTAGGATAAATCATAAGCTTGTTGAAAAAAGAGCTATCTTTAGATGCTTTAACTGATTGTTTTTTCAATTCAGAGCGGGAAACTGCTGCCGATGGTTTATGGGAGAGTTTAGAAACATCTTTGATACGTTCTGGTACATAATCCCAATTCAATGCGATCGTCCGAGATTGGTGTTGCCCTCTTTTTTTCAAAGTTAGTTTTACTGAACCGGAGGGGACAACACAACCGCGTTCCCCTTGACGGGTGGTGAGCATCATCTCGGCAAGAGACTGATCTGTTTCAGGAGTATTTCCCTCCCCTAACTCTTCACGACGAAGTTTTTGTACAACTTGATCTGTCGCCATACCATTAAAGGCTAATAATTCATCACCGATGCTATAGGGAAATTGATCTTCAGTGACTTGGGTTCGATCCACCGAACAAATGAAATAGCGCTTACCAGCACTTTTGACTTGAAATGGGAGCGTTGCAGTTTCTGTCGAATAGAAGGAGACTCCTACGTGATAGTCACAAGCGGAATTGAAAAAATCGCGCAGAATGTACTGGAACTCTTTTGTGGTAGGAGAGCCGATTTGATCGAGACGCTGTTGAGCTGTTGCTATTTCCTTTTCAAGATCCCAACCATGGTAGGATTGCTTCCACTCAAGCGGTGCATAGCGCACTTCAAATACATGCTTGATGAAGTTGAGGTCTGCCTCCATCCGTCGCTTTGTTTGAGCGAAACCGAAGGTCGATAGAAAGGCTAAAAGAAGTAAAAAACGTAATTTCATGAGGAAAAACTATCGCGCAATTGGTGATAAACTTCTAGGTTTAAAATTATTTGTTGCATTCGTATAGTCACAATTTGAGGGGGAATAACTTTGCGCTACATCGCATTTTTTTTACTAGCATTGACAACGAGTTGTAGTTATTTTGTTCCTAACCCTCCTTGCCCTCCTCCGCCGTCTGCAAAAAAACCGATTACAGACACCTACTCCTGCACTGAACCGACAACTCCAGCGGTAATCCCTGACCAAGAGCAGATCCTCACTCTCTGTGAATTGGTCGATCTGGGTTTACAAAATAGTCCAAAAACGCGCGCTTATTGGTATCGCGCTAAAGAGGCCGCAGCAAATTTAGGATTAGCGCGAAGCGCCTATATTCCGCCAGTTTTCTTCCATGGTCTCTGGCTGCGGGAACAATTCTCAGCTGTCGACCTAAACATCGAATCGTTGAACCATGAAAAGCGTATTTCATTTGGGCTTGGCACTACCTATTTGCTTTTTGATTTTGGCGGACGTAATGCCAACCTTGCCATGGCTTTAGCTGCTCTTTCAGAAGCAAATTGGATCTACAATTGGGAAGTGCAAACCGTGATGATCGGCGTGATCAAGAACTACTACAGCTATGTCAATGCTATTGGCATTTTAGAGGCAGATGTTGAGACTGTCAAAGATTACGAGGTAACACTAGAAGCGGCTCGTGCTTTGCGTGTTAAGGGGGCAAAAGGGCTCTCTGATGAATTACAAGCCCACACGAATTTAATTCGCTCTCAAATTGATTTGGAGACCTCATTCAAGCGGATGAATGTCGCCTATGCCAGCTTGGTACAGTCAGTAGGCCTCCCTCCTGACACGCCTCTCTCGACTGTACAATTGCCAGAACAACTTGAGACAAGCGGAATTTGTGATGATATGGCTCTATTGCTCCAGGCAGCAAAAGAGAACCGCGGAGATCTTAAGGCGGGACGCGCAGTTGTGTTAGAGCAGCGGGCAAAGATCCGAGCAGCACGCTCACAATTCCTACCTAAACTCACAACGGATTCCTCTGCGGCGCGCACAACACTCAACAACTTGACCTTTCTCAATAATTTCCGCCTCCAATTCAATCTCGATTTTCCGATTTTCAACTCTTTCTATGATGTGAATGATTTAGAGCGTGCCCAAGCTCAATTGCTTGAGGCTCAAGCGATTTTAGATGATGAGGAGTTGCAAGCCTATTTAGAAGTGCTCACGGATTACTATGAATTCGTTGCAAGCACGAGCATTTTGAAGCATAGTTGCACCTATATTGAGACTGCAGAAAAAAACCAGGAAGTTGCACTGGCAAACTACAAAGCAGGGATCACCACAATTGTGGATGTGATGATGGCAAACAACTCTTTAAATACTGCGCGCCTACAGCTTGTCGATGCGAAAACCAATTTTCTCACCTCCATTGCAAATCTCGCCTATGATACGGGTGGCTTGACAATTAGCGATGTGAACCCTAACCAGACTGTCACCCCAAATTTGATTGATACAGGAGAAGTACTCGATGCGATTGTTCCTTGCGAAGACTCTGATTAGTTTGATTGCCCTAACCTCCTGCCAAAAAACGGAGGAGAAGCAAGCTGTTGCCTATCCTGTGAAAGTAGCTGTGGCTCAATCAAAAGATGTTCCCCATGTACTCAAGGGAGTTGGCCAACTCTCTGCTGATCTTGAAGTTGATGTGAAAGCGCAAGTCTCAGGCATGTTGATGGAAGACTATTTTGACGAGGGTTCCTACGTTGAACAAGGCACCTTACTCATGTTGATAGATCAACGGATGTATAAAGCAGCGCTTGAAGAGGCACGCTCCCAACTTGTTCAAGCAGAAGCTAAACTCGAATATGCAAAGGACTTTGCAGAGACCTATGGTTCACTTGTTGCAAAAGAGTTTGTGGCGCGCTTAGACTATGAGGAGAGCAAGCAGAATGTTGCCATCCATAAAGCGACAATCGATTACGCCAATGCCTTGATTGATAAAGCCTCTATTAACCTCAACTATACAGAGATCCGTGCACCCATTTCTGGCTATGTCAGCTGCAAATTTTATGATCCGGGCAACATCATCGATTGTGGTCAAAATGTTGCGCTGACAACGATTCGCTCTGTCACTCCTATCTCAGTTGTTTTTTCTGTTCCCTCCTATCATATCGAAGAGATTAGAGAGCGGCAACAAGAGCGGCCAATCACACTTCTTTGCGTGAGACCTGATGAGAAACAGACAGTTTTACCAGGCCAACTCACCTTTATCGATAATCATGTGAATCCCGACACTGGCATGTTGAAACTCAAAGGTTCAATTCCCAATGAAGGCGAAAAGGGGTGGCCAGGAGAGTTTGTCCGCGTGTTGATGCATCTTAAAATTCTAGAAGGCGTTACAACTATCCCTTCAAATGCCATTGTTCTCGGTGAAAAAGGGCACTACGTCTTTGTTGTCAACGAAGATCAGAGAGTCGAAATGCGTATGGTCGGCAAGAGTGTGAGCTACGAGGGAGAGACAGTCATCGATTGGGGAATTCAACCAGGAGACGTAATCGTCACTGATGGGCAATTAAATTTGCGACCTGATGTGACGGTGTTTATTCCATGAATTTATCTGGTCCCTTTATCAAACGTCCGGTGATGACCTCCCTTGTCATGATAGCGCTCATCTTTTTTGGCGTCTATGCCTACCGCCTTCTTCCAGTGAGTGATCTGCCTAACGTCGATTTTCCTACGTTGACAGTCACCGCCTCGCAACCAGGCGGCAGCCCCGATTACATGGCTAATTTGGTCACAACGCCCATCGAGCGTAATCTTGCAACCGTCTCGGGCTTAAATACCCTAACTTCTCTTAGCAAGCTTGGCCGCTCATCGATTGTGCTCAACTTTGATCTCGATGAGAACCTCGATGAAAAAGAAGTCGAAGTGCAAGCTGCAATCAGTAAATCGCTGCCTGATCTCCCTCCAATGCCCTACAACCCGACTTACGCACGCAACAACCCCGCGCTCGCACCCATTTTATTTCTCCTCCTCAGCTCGAATACCGCTACCATTGCAGAGCTACACGAGTACGCCTACAACGTTCTTTCACAACCAATTAGTATGATCAATGGTGTTTCAGAAGTCGTTCTCTATGCCAATGAATATGCTGTTCGCGTGCAAGCAGATCCTTTGAAAATGATGGCGCATCATCTCGACTTCAATGACCTCTCCCACTCTCTTGTGATGAGTAACCCCAACTTGCCTGCTGGGAAAATCCGTGGTCGATTTGATAACTACGTCATTGAATCCTACGGACAACTCTCTAGTGCCGAGCAGTATAACAACGTCATTATCAAAGAACAGGACAAAACTCCCCTTTTTGTTGGAGATGTTGCGACAGCTATCGACGCTGTCAATGAACGTGACCCCTTCTTCCGCTACTACTCACAAGATAACATCCAAAATATGGTTGTACTCGGGGTGACACGCCTGCCAGGTTCCAATACCCTTGAGGTGATTCGCAACATTGAAGATGAACTCCCCACTCTTAGAAAAGGAATTCCTGCATCGATTGAATTTCAAAGCTTCTTCAATAAAGGCGAGAGCATTGTCGAATCAGTCCATGAAGTGCAGTTGACCCTCCTGATAGCCCTCATCCTCGTTGTAGCCGTCATCTTCCTCTACCTCGGCAAATTCTACGAGACCATCATTCCAAGTCTTGTCCTCCCTATGACACTTGTTGCGACATTCATCGTCATGTACTTGCTCGGCTTTAACCTCGATAATCTCTCTCTTCTTGCGCTCACCCTCTCCATTGGTTTTGTCATTGATGATGCGATTGTCGTTCTTGAAAATATCGTGCGGCATGGAGAACTTGGCAAATCCCCTTACGCAGCAGCCATGCACGGTTCCAAGCAAATTGGAATTACTGTTATCACCATGACAATTGCTCTTTCAGCCGTCTTCATTCCTTTCATTTGGATGCCAGGAATTTTAGGTCGCCTCTTTCGCGAATTCTCCGTCACACTTGTTGCAGCCATTTTCTGTTCTGGGATCATTTCTCTCACACTCAATCCCATGCTCTGCAGCCGTTTTCTGCGCGTTGCTTCCATAAAGAAGCAGAACCTTTCACAACGCTTCAACCAGAAGCTTGTCAACAGTTACATGACACTGCTCGAACATAGTCTCAATTGGAAAAAAATCACCGCTACTGCGGGCCTAAGCTGTTTTGTCTTCTCTATTCTGATGCTCAAATTTTTGCCCATTGACTTCTTGCCACCAGCCAATCTCAACATCTTGCAAGGCCTCTCGCTGATGCAGCAGGGGTCGAGCAAATTCAACACCAACGAGCACACAACAATCGTAGCCGATCGCCTTCAAGCCTTCGATTACCACAATGGCTTCCTGGCTTCTGGCGGCTTCCCTTCAGATGATCAATCTCGCTTTTTCATCAGACTCAAAGACGCTAGCGAACGCCCTTTAGCCGTTAACCTTGCTCGTCAACTCATGGCAGAACTTGCCGTTGTTCCTGGCATTAACACCTATGTCCGCCCCTATCCCTTGCTCAATTTGCAAACCGGAAATACCACAAGTTTTGGCGACTACCAATATACGCTCTATAGCCTTGATCGCGACAACCTCTATAGCTCGACTCAGCTCATGGAACAGCAGATGCACCAAATGCCCGAGCTCGTTGGTGTGAATAGTGATCTGCGCATGCAAAGCCCTCAGCTCAACGTCCATATCGATCGTGAACGTGCTGGCCTCTACAACATCGATGCACGCGCTATTGAAGCGACCCTCCAACACGCCTATAGCGGTGGACGCATTTCCACCTTCAACAAAAATGGAGACCTGCACGACCTCATTTTAGAAGCCGATCCACGCTATAACCTCCTCTCAGATGATCTAGATCTCCTTTATATCAAAGGTGAACATGAGCAAATGGTGCCGCTCAGTTCCGTTGCCAGCTGGGAGCAAACAGTTGGCCCAGCCAGCATCAACCATTTCAACACCTTTCCGTCGGCAACCATCTCTTTCAGCTTGAATAAAGGGGCAGCAATTGGTCCTGTAATCAAACAGCTCGATCATCTTGCGACAACCACACTTCCAGAAAACGTCATCGGCTCTATCCAAGGACAGGGAAAAGTTTTCGTTGAAACCTTCAAGGCAATGGCCTGGCTCACTCTTCTTGCCCTCTTTGTCATCTATATATTGCTTGGAATTCTCTACGAAAGCTTTGTGCATCCACTCACCATTCTCTCCGGAATGCCCATTGCCGCGCTTGGTGGACTCATCACCCTTTGGCTCTTTAACGAACCCCTCTCCCTCTATAGCGCCATTGGAATGATTGTCCTCATTGGGCTTGTGCAGAAAAATGGAATTATGCTCGTTGACTTTGCACTTGAAGAGCTTGAAGATCCCAATAAAACACCCCTTCAAGCTGTCAAAGAGGCATGCCGCTCCCGTTTTCGTCCCATTGTGATGACGACCCTTGCTGCGATGATGGGCGCACTTCCGGTAGCAATTGGATTTGGAGGTCAGGAGTCAACCCGCTCTATGGGACTTGTAATCTTTGGCGGGCTCTTTTTCTCCCAGCTTATCACTCTATTTGTCACACCGGTAATCTTCCTCTACCTACACAAAGTCCACGAGCGTCTCCTACGTAAGAAGCCAGCCTAAATAGCTTGTTCAAAAACCCTACTTCTGATAATCTGAAGTCATACTTTAGATTATCCAAAGCACATGTTTAAAAGAACCTTAACCACTCACCTACAAAAGCTAGCAAAGAAATACCCTGTTGTTACCCTGCTAGGCCCCCGCCAGTCTGGCAAAACAACTCTTGTGAAAGCTGCTTTTCCTGACAAGCCCTATGTAAACATGGAAGATGCTGAAAACAGGTCACTTGCAACTTTAGACCCCAAAAGTTTCATGCAAGCTTATCCTGGAGGGGCAATTTTAGATGAAGTCCAAAGAGTTCCACATCTTTTATCCTATATTCAAGTGCGAGTTGATGAATCAGAGCAAAAGGGAATGTTTATTTTAACTGGGAGCCATCAAGCGCAATTGCACTCAGCCGTCTCTCAATCGTTAGCAGGCAGAACCTCCCTTCTAAGACTGCTTCCCATGAGCTTACATGAAATACGAGAGGCCAAGTTATCTACTCCCCTAGAAGAAGTCATTCTTAAAGGAGGTTATCCCAAAATTTACAAAGAGAATTTGCCGATTTCAAATGCTTATAGTAGCTACTTTCAAACCTATGTAGAACGCGATGTCAGACAGATTTTACAAGTAAAAGATCTTGTTCAATTTGAAAGATTTATCAAACTTGTGGCAAGCCGAGTTGGGCAATTGATCAACTATGCTAATCTCGCTTCAGATGTAGGAGTATCGGCAGTGACAATCAAAGAATGGATCGCTGTTTTGGAAGCCACCTATATCCTTGTTCGGCTAGAGCCTTACTTTGAAAATTTTGGTAAGCGCATAATTAAATCTCCAAAACTCTATTTTACAGATACAGGCCTTGCTTGCTACCTTCTTGGTATCGATACAGTAGAGCAATTAACCAAGGACTCGTTTTACGGAAATTTATTTGAGAATTGGGTTGTATTAGAATTGATGAAGGCACGCTATAACCAAGCAGCTGATCCACGTCTTTATTTCTACAGAGATATTTCAGGAAAGGAAGTTGATTTACTCTTCCAACAAGGGAGCCACCTTATTCCAATTGAGATTAAAAGTAGCAAAACCTTCAACCCTTCCTTTTTAGAAGGACTACACTACTTTCATAAACAATCCCCTGAGAAAGCTGAGGGAGGCGCACTTATCTACCGAGGGGACCAAACCCAAAAAATTGGAAATTTTCAACTCTTGAATGCTGAAAATTGTTGCCTGAGCATAGAAACTTGAACTCCTGTTTTTACGCTTCTGATATTCAGAGGAGTTTAAGTTCAAATGAGATTATAAACTTTTCAACCTATTTGACTAGATGAACCCTTGATGTGCAAGAGAGCTCCAACCTAAAACATTTCCCTCTCGTCTTATTTGATTTTCTTCTCCACCAAAAATTAAATAAGCTTCTTCAAGAGAGATGCCTGATAACTTTGACCAATAAATAAGATCCTTAAAAAAATGTCGGTGAATCGTTGCTCCCGATTTAATTTCTATTGGCGTGATTTTACCAGCAGCTTCTAAAATACAATCGACTTCATGGCCACGATCATCTCTCCAAAAAAAACAATTCGGCTCTTTTCCTTGATTCAATCGCTGCTTGATTAAATCAGAAATTATTAAAGATTCAAACAAACTTCCTCTCAAATAACTTGTGATCAATTGACTTGGAGATTCAATTTGCAAGAGATGGCAGGCAAGCCCTGTATCGTGAAAATAGAGCTTCTTTGCCTTGATTACTCGCTTATTGAAATTCTTATAGTATGGAGGAAGCATAAAAATGATAAAACTCGCTTCCAGTAGAGAGATCCATGCTTTTGCCGTATGATATGAAATTCCACAGTCCCTACCTAGGTCTGAAAAATTGATGATTTGACCCACTCTTCCCGCGCATAATTTTAAAAACCGTTTGAACGTAGACAGGTCTGTGACGTTCTTCATTTGTCGTACATCTCTTTCTAAGTATGTGCGAATATAGTTCATATACCAATCTGCAGGATCAAGGTCTTTCTGATAGACACGTGGATAAAACCCCTTAAAAATCAAATCATCCAATTCATTAGGAAGAATTTGAGATCGATTGAGTTCTTTCAATGAAAGAGGAAGTAGATCTAAAATGGCAATTCTACCAGCTAGAGTTTGAGAAATCTTTTCATTCATTAAAAAATTTTGAGAGCCAGTAAGAATAAACCTCCCTTCACGTTGATCCTCATCAACATCTAACTGGAGATATGAGAATAGAGCTGGAGCATGTTGAACTTCATCAATGATCAGCCCTCCATTTTTTTGATACGACTTAAGAAAATAGACTGGATCAGAATTAGCTAAGTCTCTCTGATTCAAATCTTCCAAATTACAATAGGCATAACTAGAAAAACTCTCTCTGACTAAAGTCGTCTTTCCAGATTGTCTAGGTCCTAAAACACCCACTACTGGAAATTTTTGAGCTAATTGAAGAAGTTTTTCTTTTAACTCTCTCTGATACATGTCACACCTAAAATTCCTGATTTCTAATTTACACTATATCACACATCAAAATATTGCGCAAATTAGAAATGCGATTTCTAATAAACAACCACTGAAGGTTCTAAAAAACCTACTTTTCGTGACATTTATGAAAGATAGAGGCGGAAATCAGCTAAGAATAGGATACATCAGAAGATAGGCGCCGATGCCGGCAAAGTAGCCAATCAGAGCTATCCATGAGACTTTGCGCATGTACCAGATAAAATCGACCTTCTCAATCCCCATAAACACAACGCCAGCAGCAGAACCAATGATCAGAATACTTCCTCCTGTTCCCGCAGCATAGGCAATGAGCTGCCAAAGCACCGAATCAACAGGGAATGTCTGCACATCATACATTCCCATCGTTGCAGCAACCAGGGGAACATTGTCAACAACACTCGAAATCAAACCGATGATAACTGCCGTAATATTCTGACTCGGAACGGTTTTCTGTAGAAATTCAGCCAATTTTTGAAGAAGACCAGCCGTACCTAGTGCATCAATTGCCAATAGAATCCCCAGGAAGAAAAAGATCCCCGACATGTCGATCTTTGTCAAAATATGGGTGACTCGCAGATGCCAGCGCTCTTCTCCAAAGCGATAGTGCATGATATCTGTGATGAGCCAAAGAAGTCCAAGGCCAATGAGTGCACCCATAAAGGGAGGCACGTGTAAAAAAGCTTTCCATACAGGAATCATCAGTAGAGATGTGAGCCCTAGAAAAAAGACACGACGAGCCCCAGGCTCCATCGGCTGAACATGGAAATGTCCCTCTTCACCATTCTTTCCTTTGATCATGAATGTCGCTAAAATTCCCGCTACTAGGGCATTGACAACACTTGGGATAAAGAGAAATTTCATCGTCTCCCAAGTGGTGATTCGATCATGAATCCAAAGCATTGTAGTCGTCACATCACCAATAGGAGTCCATGCTCCACCAGCATTCACAGTGAGGACTATAACTGATCCAATAAGCCATCGATCTTTTGCCTCTTTCACCATCTTGCGCAGCAACGAGGCTACAACAATCATCGAAGTCAAGTTATCGAGCATTGCCGACATAAAAAATGAAATAATAATCAAGTACCAGAGCATCTTGCGCTTAGAAGAGGTGTAGATCAAATCTGTCACCATCTTAAAGCCGTGATGCGAATCAACCAATTCCACAATCACCATCACAGCCAGCAAGAAGAAAATGATCTGAGCAACATCATAGATCTGCTCAGCCATTGCCACTGAGGAGATCATGGTCTGGGTCTCTCCGAAATAGAGAAGCCAGCAGACGACAGACATCACAAGGGCAACAGCCGCTTTATTCACATGTAGGAAATTTTCGAAAATAATGGCCAAATAGCCGATGGAAAAAAATATGATCAATTCTGTGTGAAGCATCTGCGGCGCATCATACAGATTCTTGAATGAAAATGCAATTGACAACTCATTTAAAAATGAGTGAAAATAATGGGAGTCTCTGATTAACTATTCCAGTGGTCATTTTGCCAAAGGTTTCATTAGGAATATGAACCCCGCTTCTTCCTTCCAAGAACGCATGAAAGCGTTCATTCCCAAGTCGATACAGTGCTTCCGCGAAGGTTACTCCCTGCGCTCATTTTTCAAAGATATTTTTGCTGGGATTAATGTCGGATTCATTGCATTCCCCCTTGCCATTGCAGTCGCTATCGGTGCGAACATCGATCCCGAGCATGGCCTATTTACTGCTGTCGTAGGTGGCTTTATCATCTCACTTCTAGGTGGGAGTCGTGTTCAAATCGGTGGGCCAACGAGTACTTTGATCGTCATTCTCTATGGAGTCATGGTTCGCCACGGCTTCGAAGGGATTTTGATGGCCTCATTTATGGCGGGAATTATTCTCATGCTATTTGGAATCACTGGGTTAGGAGCTTACATTCGTTATATCCCCTATCCAGTAGTGGCAGGCCTGACTACTGGAATCGCCATTGTGATTTTCTCCTCCCAATTCAAAGATCTTCTTGGTTTACAAATGGGAACAGTCCCAGTAGATTTTGTCGGCAAATGGCAATCTTATTGGGCTCATATGAAAAGTTTCAATCCGATGTCGATCATGATTGGTGGCGGCTCACTTGTAATCATGGCCTATTTCAGACGCTTCAAACCGAAAATTCCTGGGGCAATTATTGCCATTGTACTCACCGGAACGCTTGCATGGGTCTTCAAGCTCAATGTTGAAACTATTGGAAGCAAGTATGGTATGCTTGCTCGTACCTTGCCACACCCATCTCTTCCCTCTTTTGCATTTCATGAAATTCTCGATCTTGTACCTGATGCACTTACAATTGCTATCTTGGCGGGGATTGAGTCTTTACTTTCTGCAGTCGTTGCAGAAGGGATGACTGGATGGCGTCATCAATCCAACTGTGAGCTTATGGCTCAAGGAATTGCTAACATTGGAGCAAGTCTCTTTGGAGGCATGCCAGCTTCAGGCTCTCTCACGCGCACCACCTTGAATGTCAAATCTGGAGCGACAAGCCCAATTAGTGGGATTATTCATGCGGGGGTGATCTTTCTATTGATGTACATGTTTGCCCCCTTTATGAGTCGCATTCCCCTTGCAACTCTTGCTGCAGTCTTGATCATGATTGCCTGGTCAATGAGCGAAGTGCGCCACTTTCTCCACCTGCTCACCGCGCCGCGCAAAGATGTCCTTGTCCTGCTCACCGTTTTTACGCTAACCGTACTCATTAATATCACTGCTGCTGTTCAAATCGGAATGATTTTAGCCGCTTTTCTCTTTATGAAACAGATGAGCGATCTCTCCGATGTCATTTCAAATGCGCGAACCCGTGAAGACTTGGAAGATCCTGATGCGATCTCTTCTCAAGATGTACCCGAAGGAGTCGAAGTCTTCGAGATTAATGGTCCCTTCTTCTTTGGGGTTGCTGACCGTCTTAAAAATCTTCTTAATGATTTTGAACGCCCTCCCAAAATTTTTATCCTACGGATGCGTCGTGTTCCAGCAATTGATGCCTCAGGAATGCACGCACTCGAAGAATTTTATATTGAGTGCCACAGACAAAAAACACTCCTCCTTCTCTCTGGGGTAAAGGGCGCTCCGTTGCGTGATTTGAGACGTTTTCACCTCAATCAGCTGATTGGTGAAGATCACATTTTTTCACACATTAGCTCCGCGATTGAGTTTGCGCGCGAGATGCTCCGCATCGAGAAATTCAAACAAGCTATGCGGTAGTGTGTTGGTCTATAATTGCACTCCAGGACTTTCCCGAGCGAAGCTGTCCTTGGACATCGAATCCGTTCTGTAGAATGTTCCTCAAAAGAGAAGGCGTTTGCTCAAGTAGGGTTGCCTGATCGGCAGCGGGAAAAAGCGCAAATGATATAGCATAGTCAGCAACCACCTTTAAAACATCCTCATGGACTTTGAGAATTGTAGAGAGAGAATATTCAATGTTCAGCAGAGCAGTAACACCACGACTACAAGATAGCAGCTTCTCTTTAGCTACGCGCGGGAGCTGACTCAACAAATCATAACTTACCCCTTGAGACATCAACTCAACTAACCCTACAAACTGGCTACACAAAAAGGCTTGTTCCTCAGTATTCCCAATCAAGAGATAGCTGATAGCACTCTCAATTGTCTGCCAATCGAACCCTTTTTGGCGCGCAGCAGTCACTTCTTCTTTATGCGTCAGAATAAAATATTGCACGATTGGCATTTGGCCCGGACGAATCTCCTGAGTCTCCAAATCACTCTGTTTACGACGCACAAACTCAACGATCAACTGATCAATTCGATTACGAATAGCGCGTTGACCTGACAAGTCTCTCAACCAACCATTTAAGGGAAGATTGGACCCTCCTGTATTCACTGCTCTCAACAAAGAATTAATGAGGGCGATTTGTTCGGTTGATTCGGAAGGCTGTAACCTATTTAGATAATCTCTGAGCTCTCGCAAGGTCGAAATAGAAAATGCCATTGCCGAACATCCTCACAAAAAATGCTATTCTTTCAAACCATTTTCTTAGGGTCAATAACCTGCTCAAACGCCTCCTCAGTGAGAAAACCGAGCGCTACAGCAGCCTGTTTAAGGGTGATTTTTTCGTGCAAAGCCCTCTTTGCCACCTGCGCAGCTTTATCATACCCAATTTCTGGAACAAGCGCAGTCACAAGCATCAACGAACGCTCGAGTGTTTGAGCAATCTTCTCTTCATTCGCTTTCAAACCTACTACAAAATGCTCAGCAAAAGAGAGGCATGCATCAGTAAGCAGCTGCGTTGACTGAAGGAAATTGTGGATGATCAAAGGTTTGAAAACATTGAGCTCAAAATTTCCGCGGGAACCTCCAATTGAGAGCGCTACATCATTACCCATTACCTGAGCGCAGACCATCAAAAGCGCTTCACACTGCGTTGGGTTCACCTTACCTGCCATAATCGAAGAGCCTGGCTCATTTTCTGGAAAAGAGAGCTCAGCCAAACTACAGCAAGGTCCCGATACCATCCAACTAAGATCTGTCACAACTTTTGTCAGGGAACAAGCAACTGTTTTCAAACTGCCATGGGCAAAAACAAGAGCATCATGCGCTGCAAGTGCAGCAAATTTATTGGGAGCCGAAACAAAAGGCAAATCTGTCATTTTGTGTAGATGCTCTGCCATTTTTTGTCCAAAACCAGCTGGTGTGTTGATTCCCGTACCAACAGCCGTTCCACCAATCGCTAATTCATAGAGCCCTGGCAGACTCATTTCAATACGCTCTATGTCGGCATCAAGCTGCGCAACATAACCAGAAAATTCCTGACCAAGAGAGAGAGGTGTTGCGTCCATAAGATGTGTACGCCCCGTTTTGACAATTGATGCAAACGTTTGCTGCTTCTCAGCAAGGGCATCTCGCAGCTTGCGCAAAGCTGGTAAAAGATGCAATTTGACCTGCTTGGAAGCGACAAGAGACATCGCTGTTGGAAATGAGTCATTTGATGACTGAGACATATTGACATGATCGTTGGGGTGAACAGGCTCTTTGCTGCCCATTGTGCCACCAGCAAGCTCAATCGCTCGATTGGCAATCACCTCATTCACATTCATGTTTGTCTGCGTTCCACTTCCCGTTTGCCAGACATGAAGTGGGAAATGGGCATCAAGCTTCCCGCTTGCAACCTCAGAAGCAGCCTGCACAATCCAAGTTTTTTTCTGATCGTCTAAAAGCCCAAGGTCATGATTGACTTCAGCAGCTGCCTGTTTGATCAAACCATAAGCATGCACCAGTTCGGCTGGCATTAACTCCTTGCCAATTTTGAAGTTCCGCAAGCTGCGTGCTGTCTGTGCGCCATAGTAGACATCGCTTGGGACTTCCACTTCGCCTAAACTATCTTTTTCAATTCTGCTCATATGATTTGGGTATACCAAATTGTTTGACTTTTTAGAAAAGTTAATGTGTAATCTTAGTGATGGCTTTTGATCTAAACATCAAATTTCGTGCGTAAGCTATGGGAGTCAACTGTTGAGAAAACTGCTTACCGCTCTTTTTTTTCTTACGCTTTTTCTTGTTTGGGAATTTATCTCTGCACGAAGCGAGCGCTTACTCTTTATCCTCCCCCCTCCTTCAAAAATTTTCCATACCCTTTGGCTCCTGCGTGAACGTTTTTGGTTTCATACCTTTGTGACTCTCAAAGAGATGGCCTTTGGCTTTACCATCGCTCTTTCAATCGCCTTCCCTCTTGCATGGTTTATGCTCCGTTTCAAAACAACACGCTCGATTCTGCAACCGCTATTCGTTGTGATTCAATGCATTCCCATGTTTACCCTCGCACCAATCATGGTCATCTGGTTTGGCTGGAGCTTCATTGCGATTGTCGTTCCAACAGCCCTCATGATTTTTTTCCCACTCACCCTCAATATCTATCAAGGTCTCCGCTCCACTCCCAAACCCTTGCTCGAATTTTTCACGCTCAATCAAGCAACCTTCTGGCAAACCTTTTGCAAGCTGCGGCTGCCAGCAGCCCTCCCCCACATCTTTGCAGGCTTTCGCATCTCAGCTGCCATCGCTGGTGTCGGCGCCGTTGCAGGCGAATGGGCAGGTGCTCAGAGTGGTCTTGGCATTCTCATGCTAGAGAGTCGCCGCAACTCGGATCTTGAAATCACCTTTGGAGCACTTCTCTGCCTCACCTCTCTCACCCTTGTGCTCTACGGTCTGATCCTCTCGCTTGAAACACTCTCACTCCCTTCACGTCGCATGCAACTGCGCTTCAGTACTGCAAAGCTTTTTGCCAAAAAAAGACGCTTTGCTCTCCCTTTTCTCTGCGCTCTGCTCCTTCCATTCCTTGTCGGTTGCCAGAAAAAAGAGACCAGCCTCCTGCTTGACTGGCTTCCAAATGTGAACCACGTTCCTCTCTATGTTGGCATTGAAAAAGGGTATTTCGAAGAAGAAGGGATCCATCTCAACATCCAAAAAATGTTCGATAATGGAGGTGGCATCTCCTATCTCTGCTCCAAAAAAACCGATCTACTCCTCGCACACCTCCCTGGAACCTTCAAAGCCTACTCGCGCGGTGCTGACATCAAACTCGTTGCCACCCTTATCCCCTCACCTCTGCGCGGCATGATCTACCTTTCAGATCCCCATGTCACAAAACCCAAAGACCTAAGCGGCAAATGCCTTGGCTATTGCATTGGAGGACCTGATACCACCTTTTTAGACTTCCTGCTCGACCAAGGTGAGATCAACCCCTCGCAACGCAAGAATGTGAATGCCGATTTAATCTCTGCTATGGGAACACACGCTGTTGATTTCATTTATGGCGGCTTTTGGAATATTGAACCCTATCAACTACAATCTCTTGGCCTTGAAACAGCCTGCTTCCCAATCGAAGAGCTCAATGTTCCTCCCTACTACGAAATGATCATCTTAGGAAACAACAAAACACGTGAAACCTCCCCTGAATTTGTCTCAGCTTTTCAGCGCGCCTTGCAAAAAAGCATCGCCTACTGCGAGCAGCAGCCCGAACAAGCCTTCCAATGCTACCTCCTACATAATCGCGATAAATCTCCTCACACCATCGCGTGGGAAAAGCACGCCTGGGAAAAAACCTCTACGCTATTTGCAAAAAACCAACAGATCGATCGCGCACTCATAGCAGACTTTTATCAGTGGCAACTGCAAGAACATATCTTGTCTGAACCATTTGATTACCAAACACTTTTATCTCTCTACCAATGAAAATCCTGCTACTTGCAACAGATCCAGAGCTCAAACACTACCTTCCAGACACTATGCTTGTATCTGATGGAACCTGTAATCTTATCATCACTGATCTTCCCCATGGCTTAGAGAGCTTGAGCGCACTCCAAAAAAGCTACCCAGGCAAGCCGATCCTCTATTACGGAAAAGATGAAGCGCTTGCCACACAAGCAATCGCTCAAGGTGCCCAAGATTTTTTACCGCAAGGAAACCTCAATGCAGCTAACGTGATGCGTACGATCACCTTTGCGCTGGAACGTCAATATTTGCGAGAAACCCTTCGCGAGCAGAGCTTCACCGATGACTTGACCAATCTCTATAACAGACGGGGTTTTCTTGCTCTTCTTGAGCAGCAGATGAGCCTGGCTAAACGCTCAGGGCTCGGCTTCTGGCTCTTTTTTCTCGATATCGATAACTTCAAACAGATCAATGACACATATGGCCATCCAGCCGGAGACCAAGCCCTTATTTCTCTAGCAAATAGCATGCGACGCGCCTTTCGACGGCATGATCTGCTTGCACGGATTGGAGGGGATGAGTTTGCCGTTGTAGCGATTCACAGCCAGCGAGAAACTCTAGACAGCTTGAAAAGTCACTTTCTCAGTGAGGTCCAAAAATGTGAGCCGCCACTCAGCTGCAGCGTCGGCGCAACCTACTACCTATCAGAGGACTTGGCGCCGAGTGACCTTTTGGAGCATGCGGACCAAGACCTTTACAAACAAAAAACTAAGTGTCATGACTCATTTGGCCTTGAAGATAAAATGTGAGAGAGACGGACAAGTACATCTCTCAATACCTCTAAAGAGCGTTGCTCAGCATTCACATACGAAATCTGATGCTGTGGGAAACATTTTAAAATCCCTCCAATTTCCGCCTCATAGTCGTGGAATAACTCCTCAAACTCTTTTAAACTGATCTGGTGGAACTTCCCCTCATTACGTGCACGCCTTCGCATCCGCTTATAGAGATCTTCCTTGTTAAAACTTTCTAAAACAATAATATGACGCACTTGAATATGTTCCTTAAGCATTTCAGCCTGATGTGTTGTGCGTGGAATGCCATCTAAAACCAAATCCTGTGCGCGCGGATAGTAGGAATTTGTCGCAATTAACCCTTCGATAAAATATTTCCAAATTTCAATCGTCACATCGTCTGGCACCAATTTTTTCTGTGTTGCATAGGAGTAATAGAGCTCTCCAGCGGGAGAATCAGGAGCTAAACTCTTGAAAATCATGCCTGATGAAACATAGTGCTGCGTTCCTGCACGATCTAAAAATCGACCTAAAGTCTCTTTCCCAGCCCCAGGTGGACCGAATAATAATATAGAAGGAAACTTACCACTGTACTGTTTTATTATCTTTTCCATTATTATTAATATTAAGGCATGAAACAGTTTTTCTCAATAGCACTGACTTTATTTTTAGTAATGGATGCATTAGGTGCAATTCCAGCCTATCTTTCTTTGATTCAACATATTGAAAAGAAAAAAGCAAAATGGATTGCCTTGCGAGAGGCGTTTATCTCATTGGCACTGATGGTCTTATTTTTTTATGCTGGTGATCTTGTCCTTAAAGTTCTTAGTCTAGATAAAGCGACCGTTACCATCTCAGGTGGCCTCATGCTGTTCTTGATTGCTATCCGCCTCACCTTTTCCAAAGAACCAAGAGAGAGCGGCATCTGGAAAGATGGACGCCATATCATTGTACCTATTGCAACCCCTCTGATTGCAAGCCCTTCAATGCTTGCTCTTTTGATGATTTTCTCCAAAAGTCCTATTCCCAATCCGACAGTCCTACTTGCCTTGCTCCTCGCTTGGTTTTTCTCTGCACTGGTCTATTTCTTTGCACATCCTATTCACAACCTACTGAAAGATAAAGGCCTTGTTGCCTGTCAACGGCTGATGGGGCTGCTTATTGCACTGATTGCCGTTCAGATGTTTCTACAAGGGGTGCAGGAGCTGTTCATATGATCCTTCATCTCACCATCCTCTTTTGGATCATCCTTGACTCACTCGGCAATGTTCCTATTTTTGCCAGCCAACTCAAACACTTAAAACCTAATCGTCAACGATTTGTCATCATTAGAGAAATGCTCATTGCCTTGGGAATCATGATCTTTTTCCTCTTCTTTGGGGAAGCCTTTTTCAGTATTCTTGATGTGAATCAACATGCTCTAGAAATGACAGGCGGACTTGTCTTATTCGTTATTGCCCTGAATATGATCTTTGCCAAGCCAGAATCTGCTGAAGAAGTAGATGATGCTCACTTCAAAGAGCCGATGATTGTCCCTCTTGCCATCCCAGCTACAGCAGGACCCGCCATTTTAGCAGCCCTTGTGCTCTATGGAGGCTCCGAGACCCATCGAGGTATCGTCTTGATTGCGCTTGTGTTAGCTTGGCTTTTTTCTCTTCCAATCTTGCTACTTTCTCCTTTGCTAAAAAGGTTTTTAGGTGATAATGGTACAGCTGCAATTGAGCGGTTGTTCGGTTATCTCCTTGTGCTCATCTCGACACAGATGACCATCCACGGCCTGCTTGGAACCTTCAAATTTTAGATAGTATCCTCAAACTTGGAAAGGTGATTTTTGAGGGATTTTTTCTTCACTTGTTCCATCCATTCGATGGACATACTTATTAAGTAGGCTGAGACTGGATGGAACAAGTGGAGGAAAAAGATCCAAAAATGAAAAATTTTGTTTTTACTCTTGCCTATGACGGGACATCCTATTTTGGGTGGCAAAAAACCGTTGAAGGCCCCTCGATTGAGCAGACCCTCCAAGAGCCGCTTGAGAAAATTGTGCAACACCCTGTGACTCTTCAAGCTGCTTCGCGTACCGATAGAGGCGTCCATGCTCAAGGCCAGGTGATCAATTTTTTCACCACCTACTCCCAATCTCCACAACAACTTGCCTATAACCTCAACTCACTGCTGCCTAAAACCATTGTGATTACCCACGCGGAAGAGAAGCCGGCTGACTTTCATCCAACAGTTGATGTTGTTGGCAAAGAATACCTTTATCAACTGAGTACTGACGATGTACAGCTCCCACAAGAGCGCCTCTATGCTTGGCATACTCCCCAACTTGATTTTTCACTCATGGAAAGAGCGACTACTCCCTTGATTGGAAAACACGATTTTGCAGCCTTTACAAATCAAAATGCCTCAAGCCCTGCAGATACCATTCGCACTCTCTACTGGATCCGATTTGAGCAAAATGCAATCTCCATTGCAGCCGATCATTTTCTCTACAAAATGGTGCGTAATATTGTGGGAACGCTTGTTGATGTAGGATGTGGAAAGCTTGAAGTAGAGCAAATCCCCCAGATCTTGGCAGAGCGCTCGCGGAAGCAAGCTGGCGTATGTGCTCCTGCACATGGTCTGACTCTAAAAAAGGTATTCTACGACACCGCTTCCTTTAGCGTCTGATAAATTGCAAGGCCGCTCATCTTTGCTGCCAACTCAATTTTATCGACCATTCCCCTTGACATCCCAAGTATTCGAAGCTGCGTTTTAGCCGTGTCGAGTGTATTGCGATCTGCAAGTGGCTTTTCATAATCCGCCATGACCTTATCAAATACTTTGGCTGAGTACCGTCCTCCAGCCGCGTACATCCGTGAGATCGGATCAAACACTCCAAAAATATGCATCATATGCTGCGTAGCATCAGACACACAAGAGCAGGAAAAATCGAGCCCCGCATAGAGGTTATCTGCCCATTGCTTTGGTGTGGCATGTGTTTGCGAGATGAAGCGCAACGCTTCTAGACACTGTTTTTGCTTGATTTGTTGCTTGGAGAGAGTGAGAATACGTCGATTTTTATCGGTGTACATCCGTTCAGGAGTTGCGGTAACGACTTCCCCTCCATACATAAATGCGACATTATCACCTAAAATCTGATGCCTTCTCCCATTTTCGATCAACCTTCTATTTTCAAGAACACGGCCAGCACCTCTAAAACTGAGAAGACGCAATTGATCAGCCCTGACACGAAAGGCCGTGCAAGGCTCTGGAAAATAGGCACCATAAGGGAAGATTAAACTCACTGCTCTGCGTACAGCCATATCGAGTTTTACTCCAAGTCGAATCAAAGGAAGCTCACTAGCCGCAACGCGATAACCTGGAGAGATGACAGAAGGACCCTTCGAAGCAATCAGCGGGAGCATTTGTCCAAATACCCCATTGAGATTGAGAAAATCGGCGTCCATCACAGTGAGATAGACAGCTCCACGCTCCTGCAGACGTTCAACAGCTGAGCGTGTCGGAGCCGCGTTTTTTATCGCCTCTCGAATTAATTGAAAAGGGATTTGCGTTCGCAAAGTAGGACCCATTTCAAAGTTTACCCGCACACTTTCTGCAAGCGATGCATTGAGAACTTTTAGCAATAAAAAAGTATTTGAAAGCGAATGAATCAACTTATCATCCGATTGTTTCTCCCATTTTGGCGACCAGGTGAATCCCACACAGTGCTGCTCAATACCATTCACTGCGGGAAGATCTGCAATCCATTTGCGAAAACTTCGGTTTAAAGCGCGGTCAATTGAGCAGACCTGATTGACTCCAACAACAACTACAACACGTTGTTTCACGATACGTTTAGACTGCGCTGCATCAAAGGCTTGATCTCGAATGCGCGCAAGCATCGCTGAATATTTTGTACTGCTCTGCATAGCTGCAGGACGCACCCCCATGGGAATGTTGATGACAAAAAAAGTGCGTGTACTCAGAAGAGGTTTGACTTGTTGAGCAGTCTGTAATTGAGGAGTGCTTAGCTGTCCGATTGTTGCCTTACCGTTTTCTTGGAGGCGAAAGGGAAAAGCGTTGACTTGCCCTGCGAGACAAGAAGCAACCCAAGGATGATTTGCCAAGCGTTGTTGCAAATGCGCTTCCAGAGTGGCGCGCAGCTCAGTACTCATTGTAGTTTTTTATCCAGTGCGTCAATAAGGGTAGAAGGTGCACCAACAACTTGCGAAAACGTCATCAGCTGTTGACGTATCTCCTCTTTCTTTTTAGTGTTGAGAGACATTTTACCAAGCACCAGAAACGTAAAGTCACGATCTCTCCGACCATAATCAATCAATGCACTTGCCATTTTCTCGGCCCAGCCTACTTCCAGTGCAGGAGCAGGATTGACAAGAGCAGAGATAAATGCTGTACAAGCAACTGATTGACCTTCGACCAACTGATTCTTGAGCTGAAGAAGCATTGAAAAAAGTTCCCCAGGATAAAGACATTTACAGACATTCTGTAAGATCAAAAAGCTACATGCTGCAAGCTCCGGAAGTAGCGCTTCTTTAAAATCAAGATACCTCTCTCTCGCAGTTTGAATCAGTGCCGTGAGCATTGCAAACTGACAGGGACGATGAGCTGTTTTAGAGTCTGCCGTTTCTTTTGCGATGACTCTAGCAATAATTTGCTTAGCCGTTACGGTGCTTTTTCTCCAAAGCGCACAAAACCCTACGAATCCGACCTCTTGGTCAGTACGCTGACTAGAGAAAAATTTATCTACTGCCTGATCAAGTGAGAGGGAGCTTTCGTAAAGCTCTCTTTGAGCTTGCCCAGTCGACTCCATACGAGTTAGACGGGCATCGTGTTGATCTAAAGTGAACAGACAACTCCCAACCAGCGCAACAACGCTAGCGGTTGTCACACCTATTCCGGAAAAGAATGCAGGGTGCATAGGGTTGTTAATGCCATACATCACACTGAGCGTCACGCCAACAGCTGCAATCGTAAGCAAGCAGATGATGAGAGGTGTTCGTTTAATTGAACACTCAAGTCCTAAGGGACAGCAAGAAAAACGAACAGATGGTATACACATACTTCCGAGGGAATTGCAGACTCTCCCTCAAAAGAGGGAGAGTCTTATTCTACTAATGATCGAAGACTTAGGTTTGCTGTGGAGCCTGTTCCAGCTCTTTAGGAGCCTCAGCACGGCGTTCAACGCACGTTTTGATAACCATAGCAATAAGTGCAGCACCTGCGACACTCATTCCTGAAATAAACGCTGTGTGTGTCACACCGTTGTTTACGCCGTATGCGATTCCAACAGCTAGTGCTGCTGCTAGGATCACGCCAAGCGCGACTGTTGCAACACGTGATGTTGTGATGCACGATTTTTTAGCTGCCTGCTCTGTCTGTTGTACTGCTTGTTGACCACTTGCTGCTGTTGAAGAAAACATTCCACCCATAATAACCTCCGTTGTTTGTGTTGAGGGGTTCAAGAAATTTCCCTAATTGTAAAGTTTCTGTTAATAAAGGCAAAGTATTTTTTGTCACTCGGCCAACCGATTCCCAATCAATCCGATAGAAAATATTCCATTTCCAAAATTCTAAACTGTTGGCTATACTTGCTGCTATGATTGGACGTAATGACCCATGTTGGTGCGGAAGCGGAAAGAAGTGGAAGAAGTGCCACTACCCTGAAAAACCTGACCAACTCAAAGACCAGTACTATCGGCAATATAGGATTGTGCTCAAAACCCCTGAGCAAATCGAAGGGATTCGGCGCGCAAGTCGGCTGACGGCGCAAATTCTCGATGCTGCCTGCCAAATGGCAAAAGAGGGCGTGACGACAAATGAGATCGATGCTCATGTTCAAAAATTACACAAGGAACTAGGAGCAACGCCTGCCTGTCTCCATTATGGCTCCCCTCCTTTTCCAAAATGCATCTGTACATCACTCAATGAAATGGTCTGCCATGGCATTCCGAATGATGAGCCGTTAAAGGATGGCGACATCATGAATATTGATGTCGCAAGCATCTATAAGGGGTATTATGGAGATTGTAGCCGGATGGTGATGATTGGTAATGTGTCAGAAGAGCGGAAGCATGTCTGCGATGTCTCCCATGAATGTTTAGAGCGCGCAATGGCGATTTTAAAGCCAGGAGTGATGCTAAATGAGATTGGAGAGGCTATTGAATCGTATGCGCATGAGCAAAACTGTTCGGTCATCTATCAATTTGTGGCGCATGGTGTCGGTCTTGACTTCCATGAGGCGCCGCAAATCTCTCACAACCGCAATCAAACAAAAATTCCTCTAGCTGCTGGGATGACGTTTACAATTGAGCCGATGATCAATGCGGGGACAGTTGAAATTGAGATTGATCCAGATAATCAGTGGGAAGCTAGGACGCGTGATGGGCGTGCAAGTGCGCAGTGGGAACATACGCTCCTGATCACTGAGACAGGATATGAGATATTAACCCTTCTAGAGAAGTGAGTTCACTCTCCATCTCACGCTGCTCATGCTCAAGTGTTGCCAATGCTTTTTCTAGATAGAGTATCTCTTCAGGTTCAAACGCATTGAGATGATTTTCGACTTCAAGAGCTTCGAGTTTTCCAACTGTTCTAAAGAGTTCTTGGCGTGTTTGAGAAAGGATCTTGGTTTTCTCATCAAATTGCTCACGCAACTGACGGTAGAGTCCTTCAGCGCGCGCGAGTTGTCTAGTTGATTCTTCAACATCCAAAGAGGTTGTTTCAGAAAATTCTCGAGCTTGATCTGCCTCTTCATCAGCAAGCTGGACTGGATCGATTTGTTGCGGCACATAATTTTCGCGCGCTTGATTGAGGATCATCTCTTTTTGCGAAGTGAGCAACTCAATCTCTGAGGTGACGAGCGCTAAGGTTTGTTGATCTTGTTCTCTATCGATGCGACGCTGCTCAGCTTCAGTTTTAAGTCTTTCAATTTCAGCACGCATCTGCTCTTTTGCGCTCTCCCAATCTGTCTCTTTCTCTTTGAGCTCTTGTTGGGTTTTGAGCAGCGCTGCAGTATTTTGTTTCCGACTTGCAACAAATCCATGAAAGAGCCCTTCTATCTCTTCGAAAGCGAGTAGCGAGATAAAAACGTTGGTTGCTAGGCAAAAAATTGCGCCCATTTGCCACAATCTGTCTGCCACAGAAATGCTGGAGTAGAAAAAGAGTAGAAAAGCGGCTAATAGGCAATAGGCAATGGCAATCCCGCTTGTCCGCCATCGGACGGTTACTAAGATGGAGGCAAGTGTAACAAATGGAAAGTAGGCTGTGAAAAGACAGGGCCTTAAAAAGACAAGACTCACATTGAGTGCAAGCAACACAAAGGGAAGGAGCACCCAGAAAAAGAGTCTTCGAATAGGATCAGTCGGGAGCAGTCGTCTTAGACCAACTTGCTCAAGACTTTCGGTAGCTGCGGTTTCCATTTCAACAGAAATTCATTTCGTCGTCTTGTTCGATATAGTTCTGCGCCCGTTCTAAAAGATAGGATGCAAGTGAGGGATCTCCCTCGTATGTCATTTCGACATTCATTTGTCCATCCCCTTCGGGATGTTCGCAAGTGATTAGAATGCGACACGCATGCTTCTCAACTGTTTCATCGTCCTTTCGGCCTTCAGCGCTCATATGCAATCACACAGTGGTTCAGTACTGCCTTAGTAATAGGGAAAGAAAAAATATTTGTCAAAGCAACAGTTTTTTTTGTTATAGCAAGTTCATTTGAAAATATCATCGCGTTTGAGAGCGCAGGCGTGTGCAAAAAGATTCGGATGAATTTAATGAATTTATTATATAAGGAAATAATGGAAGAAATTATAGCGGCACAAGCCGAAATGAAAGCGCTCGTGACACATTGGGGAAACATCAACTCCTATTCGCAAAATCGCGCTGGCTTAGAGAGGATGTGTGGTGAATTAAAGAGTGCCTTTTCAACATTACAACCCGACATCTTGGAAGAGATTACTCTGCCAAATGGCCCTGCTCTTTTCCTTGCAAAACGACCAGAAGCTCCTATTCAGGTTTATTTTGGTGGTCACTTTGACACTGTTTTTCCACCAAGTGATTGGCAAGTGAGTGAAAAAGGGGGCACTCTTTATGGTCCTGGAATTTGTGATATGAAAGGTGGGCTTGTGATCCTTCTTTTCGCGCTACGCTCTTTAGAAAACTCGCCTGCAGCTCAAAATATCGGATGGCGCATGGTTCTCAATCCCGATGAAGAGATTGGCTCCCCTTATTCGACTCCCCTCATTCAAGAAAAGGCTCAAGGATGTGATCTCGGCTTGATTTTTGAACCTTGCCTCCCTGATGGTTCACTTGTCAGCGCTCGCAAAGGCTCAGCAAACTACAAGGCTGAAGCTCACGGTAAAGCGGCGCATATTGGACGAGAGCCTGAAGAGGGGCGATGTGCAATCAGAGCCCTCACGCGATTCATCTGTGCGCTTAACAAACTCGATAAACCCAATAAAGGACACACAGTCAAAGTGGGAACAATGGAGGGTGGCAGTGCAAGAAATATTGTTGCTGATCATGCTGAGTGTCAGATAAATGTGCGCACGTTTGATATCAAAACATTTGCCAAACTCGACAAAAAACTGCATCAACTTGCAAAAATATATGGTGTGACGCTTGTCCAATTGACAAACCGTCCACCCAAACCTTTTGACGGTGAAACAAAAGCGCTCTTTGAGCTGCTACAAAAATCGGCGCGTAAACTCCAGATCAATTTAGAGTGGCAGCCGAGTGGCGGTGTTTGCGATGGAAACATCTTGGATATCCCCACAATCGATACACTCGGTGCGCATGGTGGTTTGATCCACACACGTGAGGAATATCTTCATGTCGAAAGCTTGGCAAAGCGCGCTTGCTTAACGTCACTATTTTTAACGGAATTAGGAGGTGCCAATGCAACTGGTTGCCAATCAACTAGCTGTGGATGCCGAGCTTAATGCGGCAAAGAAAACAATTTTAGAGCGCATCGCGCATCATGCTGCTAAACTCACCAAGATTGAGCCTCCTCACCCTGAATTGCAGCAGAGTTATGAGCAGACTCTCAAAGCGTTTGGCAAATTGCGTGGCCAAAATCTTTTCTATCCCCTTTTAGGAAGTGGAATGGGTAATGGGGCGCTTGTTGAACTTGCAGATGGGAGTGTCAAATACGATTTTGTAACTGGGATTGGCGTCCATTTTGGTCATCTCCATCCTCGCCTTGTTGAAGCTTGCTTAGACTCTGCAACTCAAAACCTTGTGTTACAAGGAAACTTGATGCAAAACACCGACAGTTATGAGCTTGCAGAGCTGCTGGTTAAAAGTTCAGGAATTGAGCACTGTGTTTTTACAACATCAGGCGCGATGGCAAATGAAAACGCCCTCAAACTCTTTTTCCACCACAAACCGCATGCTACGCGCGTTCTTGCTTTTGAAAACTGCTTCATGGGACGCACGCTAACGCTTTCACAAGTCACTGACAAACCTGCTTATAGACAAGGATTGCCTCTCAATACTCTTGTTGACTACGTTCCATTCTTTGATTGGAAAGAGCCTGAAAAAAGCACGGAGCAGGCAAAAGAGACCTTGCTCAAATTATTACGTCGCTATCCCAACCAATATGCCTGCATGTGTTTTGAATTGATTCAGGGAGAGGGAGGTTGCTATCCTGGACAGCAGGCCTTCTTCAAGGAGTTGATGCAAATTTTAAAAGAGCATGAGGTTGCGATCTTTGCAGATGAGGTGCAGTCGTTTGGTCGCACAGACCATCTTTTTGCTTTTCAACACTATGGGCTTGAAGAGTATGTGGATATTGTCACGGCGGGTAAATTGCTTCATGTCTGCGCAACGCTTTACCGTCCTAAGTGGTGTCCTCGTCCTGGACTTGTCTCACAGACGTTTACCTCAGCAACTTCTGTAATCCGCAGTGGCCATGCAATTCTCTCAAGTCTTTTAGAGGATGGTTATCTCGGTGAAAATGGAAAAAACATGAAGCTGAGTCGTTATTTTGTTTCGAAATTAGAGGCGCTTTGTCAACGTCATCCTGACAAGGCTTCTGGTCCGTTTGGAAATGGGATGATGATTGCCTTCACTCCATTTGGAGGAGATCATGCAAAAGTTGTTGCCTACCTCCACGCGTTGTTTCAGGCTGGGGTGATCACTTTCCTCTCGGGGAAAGATCCAGCGCGGGTACGCTTTTTGGTGCCCGCCGGTAGTGTAACGACAGATGATATCGATCAAGTTGTCGGCATAGTAGAGGAAGAATTGCTCAAGGTGTGATGAGCACTGTTCACTAAATAATGAACAGCTCGAAATAGTGAACAGTTGATAACGATAGGAACTGCATGATGTTGCTAAGGAAAAGTCGGCTCAGTGATCTTGAAGCGTTAATCGCTTTTGCCGAAGAGGCAAGCCTTGGAATCACATCGCTGCCGCAAAATCCAGAGCTATTAGAAGCGAGACTCAAGGCTGCTGAGAATAGCGCCGAATCAGGCGTCTACCTCTTCTCTCTAGAATCTGATAACCAAGTCGTTGGTGTCTCTGGTATCGTCGCCCATGAATCCCTGTTTCACGCCTATCAACTTCAGCAAGAACGGCTCAAAAGCAAGTCGTTGAAAATGGATCGCAAAATTGATCTACTCAACTTCTCGACGATCAAAAGTCAACCCACTGAAATTGGCTCTCTCTTCCTAAGACGTGACTATCGCGGGAAAGATCTGGGCTACCTCCTCTCTTTCAGCCGGTTTCTATTCATGGCAACTTTCCCAGAAAAGTTTGGTCCCATCACAATGGCAGCACTGCGCGGTGTGAGCGATGATGATGCAAATTGCCCCTTTTGGGAAGCGATTGGACGTCATTTTTTTGATGTCGACTTTCGACAGGCAGACTACTTACGCTCTGCCCATCCTAAAATCATCCTAGAGCTCTTTCCACGCCATCCCATCTATCCAATGCTATTGCCAAAAGCTGCGCAAGATGTGATTGGAATGGTTCACTCGAACACAAGACCTGCTCGCAAACTACTTGAACAACAGGGCTTTGAATTTTCTGGCTACATCGATCTATTTGATGGAGGGCCACACATGTATGCGCCAACGCATGAAATTTTGGCGGTTCAAAAATGCCAGACTGCAATAGTAAAGGCGATTGAAAAAACAATCGAAACACCAAAAACAGTGTTGATTAGCAACCAGCAAGACGATTTCCGTGCTACTTTCGCTTCACTCTTAGGAACGGATCACTCTGTTTCTCTTTCAGAAGAGACTGCAGATCTGCTCAACGTATCAACCGGGGATAAAATACGGTATTTATGAGTCATTTCATTCAAGATAACTGGATAGAAGGAGAAGGAGATTTTTTCCACTCGACAGACCCGATGAATCATGAAGTGATTTGGGAAGGAAAAGAAGCGACTTCTAAAGAAATTGATCAGGCTGTTAGCGCCGCACAAAATGCTACTGAATCATGGGCAGCACTCACCTTCGACGAGCGCGTCAAACAGATCAACCGCTTCAAAACAACTCTGGAAAAACAGAAAAAAGAGCTTGCGACTTTAATTTCTCAAGAGGTTGGAAAACCGCTCTGGGAATCGATTGGTGAAGTCAATAGTATGCTCAGCAAAATCCCCATCTCAATTGAAGCACACCAAGAACGGGCGAGTACGCGAGCGCTATCAGATCAACTTGTTGTCCATCACAAACCTCATGGTGTTGTTGCTGTTTTTGCACCTTTTAACTTCCCCGCTCACCTTCCAAATGGGCACATTATTCCAGCGCTTCTTGCTGGTAACACAGTTGTGCTCAAAAGTAGCGAGCATACTCCCGCTGTTGCCAAAGCAATGGTCAAATGTTGGGAACACTCTAAGTTGCCAGCTGGTGTACTCAATCTTGTGCAAGGCAAAGCAAAGTGTGGTCAATATCTAGCCACTCATCCGCATATCAATGCACTTTTTTTCACAGGAAGTTGGCATGTTGGTTCCGAACTTCTATCGAATTTTTCCAAACATCCTGAAAAAATCTTAGCTCTTGAAATGGGCGGCAATAACCCCCTTGTTGTGAGCAAAGTTGGCGATGAAACGGCTGCAGCATTGCTCACAATACAATCTGCCTATGCAACTTCGGGACAGCGCTGCAGTTGCGCGCGCCGCTTAATCGTTGTCGAAGAAAACTTGCGCTACCTCGAAACACTCATCGCCATGATTCAAGCAATTCAAGTCGGGGATTTTCGAAACGATCCTGAACCATTTATGGGCCCTGTTGTCTCCATCGAGCAAAAAGATCGCCTTCTACAAGCTCAAAGCGATTTACGGAAAAAAGGAGCAGCAGTTCTCGTCGAAATGACCTCTCGACAAGAGGGTACTCCACTGCTCTCCCCTGGCCTAATCGATGTAACAGGCCTCGAAATCCCCGATGAGGAACATTTCGGACCACTCCTACAACTCATCCGTGTCAAAGATTTTGATGAAGCAATTAAAGTTGCCAACCAAACTGAGTATGGCCTAAGTGCTGGTCTTTTGAGCAGACATGAAAAGGAGTTTGAATGCTTCTTTAAACAGATCAAAGCTGGGCTCATCAATTGGAACCAGCCGACAACTGGAGCGAGTAGTCATGCCCCTTTTGGCGGCATCGGGAAAAGCGGGAATTATCGTCCGAGCGCCTATTATGCAGCCGATTACTGTGCCTACCCTGTTACTTCTTCAATTAGCCAAACATTGAGAGTTCCCGAAACACTGCCCAAAGGCATCCGATGGAAGAAGTGAACTTTGATGGCCTAGTTGGACCGACACACAACTACGCAGGACTCTCCTATGGCAACCTCGCCTCAATGACTTCAAAAGAACAGGTCGCAAATCCAAAAGCTGCAGCCCTAGAAGGTCTCAAAAAAATGAA
Source organism: uncultured Chlamydiaceae bacterium (assembly GCA_942490925.1). Taxonomy (GTDB): domain Bacteria; phylum Chlamydiota; class Chlamydiia; order Chlamydiales; family JAAKFR01; genus CALNYX01. The sequence goes on from CALNYX010000017.1 coordinate 795,183, forward strand.
GCTGCTCATGGATTTGGGAGTCCCACAAGGCGTGATCCCACCTCTTCAACGCCCAGCAACTCACATCCTCAAAACTCTTGGCTACAATAATTTAGACAATATCAACCCTTTGATGCTTGCAACCTTTAGTTCCGCTTCAAGCATGTGGACGGCAAATGCAGCTACTCTCACTCCCTCATGCGATAGTCACGACGGCAAAGTCCACCTCACCATCGCTAACCTGCAAAGCCAGCTCCATCGCTCAATCGAAAGCGATGAAACCTACGCCCTTTTCAAGCGCCTCTTTCCCGCTTTTGAAGTCCATCCTCCCCTTCTCAAAGGTGGCCATTTTGGTGATGAAGGCGCAGCAAACCATACCCGACTTGGCGATGGCACGCATCTCTTTGTCTACGGTATGCGAGCCTTTGAACCTGTTTCTACCCGTTTTCCAGCCCGCCAGAGCCTCGAAGCGAGCGAAGCTATTGCCAGGCGCCATCAGGTGAAAAAGCCCCTCTTTATCAGGCAAAACCCCGAATTGATCGATCAAGGAGTCTTCCACAACGATGTGATTGCTGTCGGCCACCAAGACCTTTTTCTCTACCACGAAAAAGCCTATGTCGATCTCCCCGATTTACCGGTTCAAACGATCCGCGTCACAGAGCAGATGTTGCCTGTAAAACAAGCCATCAAAACCTACCTCTTTAACTCTCAAATTGTCACAACTCAAAACCAAGAACTTGCACTCATCGCGCCTGCTGAATGTGAGCAGCTCGATCTCAGCTGGCTTCCTATCAACAATCGCTATTTTGTCAATCTCAAGCAGAGCATGCAAAATGGGGGCGGTCCAGCCTGCCTCCGCTTACGTTTTCTTTTGAATGAAGAGGAAGTCAAGACAACTAAAACACTCTTAACTAAATACTTATATAAATCCCTCGTTAATTGGGTTGATAAACACTACCGCGATCGATTAGCCCCAAAAGACCTTTCTGACCCCTTATTAATAAAGGAGTCATATGAGGCACTAGATGAACTCACCGAGATTCTCCAGCTCCCAAAGCTCTACCCCTTCCAAAATTAAGCTTTTATTAATACTATAAAGACTTATTTATAAAATCATTGAAATTAAAGTATTTATTTGTTATAATGATTACATCTTAAATTGTTTGGGGGAACTAAATGCAAAATATTCAAGCCAGTCATCAACCACAAGTCATGGTGCAGCGAATGGAAGCTGCTCAGCAAGCTAAGAAGAAAAAGGCTCAGCCTTCACTTTTCTTGTTAGTAATGAAGTCCTTAATAGATGCTTTAACAGTCATGTCTCATGGTCTACAGGTCCAATCAAAACAAACGAGCGCAGGAGCTGCTCAAATGCAAGCGATTAATAAAGAGTCTGCAAACCTAACACTTGTACCAATTCCAAACGAAGTGCGTGATAAACACAATAACGTGACCAACGAGCCAGCAATTGTCAACGCTCAGATTCATAACCAGCAGGTCTCACAGATGAGACAGGTCTTAAACGGACGTGTCGGAATCCTGCAGCAATCGAGTCATATTTCGATGACTAACGTGAACACAAGTGTACAATCTTCATCGCTTCTTTATAGTGAAGCTTCAGGAACGCTCGGAACATGGCGTAAACTGACCTTCTCAGCGAACCTTACGCAACCCGTCTAATTTACCCCCTTAGACCTGCTAAATACCAGACGTATTCAGCAGGTCTAATCTCTATTAAGCTTAATTAAAAATAGTAAAGAATAATTTATAAAAGTCATTGAAATTAAAGTAATTATTTGTTATAATACTAGCATAGTTAATAACAATCAGGGGAAAGTTATACATATGAGTACAAGTTTACCAATCAGCCAATCAGCACCAGCAACACTTCAAAGTTTGGCTGGTCTTAAGGCTCACTTAAACAAACCAGGTATTTCTGCTGCTGAGCAGAAAAGCGTTCTTTATCTATTGTTTACAGCACTTCTTGGATCGATCAACGTTCTTCAAAGCGTTGCGACAACAAACTCGAAGCAGATTAATACGAACGCCGACTTGCAGCAACAGATGAACCTACAGGTTAAAAAGCTTCAGTTCGTAATTCTACCGAGTAATGCGAACTCCAACCAAATTAACCAGGTTAACGAGATTAACGAGAACGTCCAGTTTGGCCGCCAGGATATTCAGTCGAACGTAATTACGCTTCGTCAGAATGGACAGGTTTTGATGACAACTGCGCAGGTTAACGTAAACTACATGCAGCAGACGGGTTCTGAGGTCACAGCAACATTGAAGTTGATCCTAAGTATCTCGAAGTTGATCAACAAGATCTCGCCAGGGGCTCAGTAATAATAAGTTAATATAAAGGGGAACAAAAATTATGACAGCAAGTATTCAACCAACAACAAGTCAGGCCATACAGGCCCAATCAATCAAAAAGAAGCCTAAGAAAAAGGCTCCTAAAGCTCAAGACGTCAACTTTATGTTGCTCGTATGGACATCGTTTTACCAATCCTTAAAAGTAGACCAAAACTCAGCTCAAGTTGGAGCAAAACAGCTTGGAACTACACAGAAGGTAATGGTAGACTTGAACAACCAATTAGCAGGCTATAACTACCAGCAGCTGCCAGATATGACTGGACAGAGTGCGACAAACCAGAACATTATCATTAGTCAGACGCAGATTGCGAACGATAAGATTCAAGCTGAGATCAGTTTGACACAGAACAACACGGGTGTGAACAACCAGACAGCGCAGATCCAAGAAACGACAACGAATACTCAAGTTCAGAACTCTGCCCAGGTGATGCAGCAGGGATTCTCGGTTGCCCAGCTTATCGCTTCCATCACTCAGATGGTCAACAGCTAAACTTCTTTCTCCCCCTAAGAAAGAAAGTCCGCCGGCTAGAAAGAAACACTTTCTAGCCTTTTTTATTTAATTAACATGATATAATTAAATTATACTAAAAGTTAATTAAAGAAGTTTTAAATATGCATATTAGAGGCGGACAAACTTTCCGACACGCTGTCCAAAAACTCCTCGGAACGGGTCAAATTAAGACGGGTTCACGCCTTAAAATGATGCCTGTTGCCTTGCGCATGATGAATCAGCAGAAAGCAAAAGCTCCCATTGACAACAAGATCAGTACAGACGCCTCTCATATCCCTGTAGCAGAAAAAGCAGAAGCAGTTGCAAACCAACACCTGGTATCTGAAATCAGCACTACTTCACCCCCACCTAAAACTGCCAGTGCTCTTCTTGCTTCACGCTGGGGTTCTGTTCAACACCTGACTGAGAATGGCGTAGGCTACCGCGCCATAGAAAGCTTAGACCCTCAATCTCAAGAACTTGCAACCGATTACTATTACCCCATTGCCGAACTCACTTCGGCGGGGGTTGATTTTAAAGAGATCATGTCTCTCCCTGATGGATTACGAGAAGAAGTAGTCCAAAATGGCGGAAATATAACCGCTTTGATGGAGCGCGGCATCTCTTATAAGGAGATCATGCGGCAAGATAAGGATACACGTTCTTTACTGGTTCAAAATGGCTTTTGGATTGGGGTTATGATGGACCACGGCGTTCCGTTTAGTAAGCTCAAAGCGATGGAGCCTGAGGTCTCCAAGCATGCAATGGGAGTAAGCGGCATGGTGCAAGCTGGAGCCTCATTTGACGAAATTGCATCAATTAAGGATCCACAACTCAAACAAACTGTACTTGAAGAGAGCTCTGGGATATCGGCTCTTCTCTCAAAAGGAAATCATTCATTGAGTGAACTTCTTGACTTGGACGAGAGCGTCAGAAGTGATGTACTCCAATTTGGTACAGGGATCAGCATGCTGATGGAAAAGGGTGTTTCATTAGAACAAATTCTCGACCTAGAACCTGACATGCGTAAGCAGATGTTCTACTATTCAGGTAATATAGCGGAGTTGATGGATAATCTTTCTTGGGAGCAGATTGATTCGTCTGTTTTATCACATGCGAGTGAGCTTTCAAGCTTGCAGGCTGAAGGCATACAGCCTGATCAGGTGTTAAAGATGCCACAAGAGACAAAGCAACTCTGCTTAGAACATGGACATGAAATCAGCATAATGATGTATTTAGGAGCTTCATTCGAAGCTATTACATCTCTGAGTAATGAAAGGCAAGACGCCCTTTTTCAAGACCTTCAATTACAAGGCCCAACTCCAGAACTTTTTGCCAAATACTTCTCATAAACTCCTTCACCATGATATTCTCCTGAAAAAGGAGATTAAATGTGATTATTGGACCGAATCATACCCCACGTGTTGTCAAAACCCTCATCTGGATTACCGCCATTGTTTCGCTTCTCTCTCCAATTCTCTCCTACTTCTTTGCTAGCAATTTCCAAATGCTTGGACCTGGCGCGTGGCTCTCGCTTTCGCGCTTCGGCCTTCTCAGGGGTTGGCTCTGGCAACCACTCACCTACTTTTTCGTTCATTCTGTTGGCGGTGGTATTTCGCTCTCATTTCTCATCTCGCTTTTCTTCCACCTCTTTATTCTTTGGTTTGCAGGATCTGAAATTGCCTTCCGCTACGGCGCAAAAAACTTTGCTCTGTTCTATCTAAGCGCTGGGCTGATTGGTGGACTTGCAGCGACAGCAACCTTTTTTACAACCTCAAGCTTTGAAGTTCTCTTTGGTAGCGGCCCAGCCGTTTTTGCACTGCTCACGTTGTGGGCAATGCTCTATCCAAATATGAATCTTTTTTTCTTGATGATTGTGAAGCTCAAAGCAAAATTTCTTGCCTCGATTATTTTGGGAATTGCCCTGCTTGTGCACTTATCACATGGAGAGTGGGCTTTTTTCTTTGCTGATTTAGCTGGAATTCTCTGGGCGTTGACAATTGGCCGTTTCGCTTGGAAACTCGACCTCCCCTTCAAACAGAGTTCGTAGTGCAGCGCGCACAGTTTGCACGCCTTCTAAGACACCCTCTTCGTAGCGGAAGTGAGGATTGTTCTCGAGCTCGGGATAGTCATTTGGTTGCAATGCATCTTCAGAAGTAAGCGTCGGCACAAAGTTACGTCCACACTTGAGCACCTTTTCAGCCTGCGCAATACATATTTCATCAAGTATTTTTAGAACGTCTTGTGGCACTGAAAAACTCCTTCATTAGGTAGGCGCTCTCTGCTGCTAAAACGCCAGAAGTGATCTCTAAATGATGCGTTGGATGCCTTTGCGTAAATAGATCAACCCAACTTCCATTCGCACCATGTCGCAAATCTGGAGCGCCCCAAACAAGACGTTTGATACGTGAGAGCAACATAGCTCCTGCACACATGACGCACGGCTCAACGGTACAATAAAGCGTCGTATCTAAAAGACGCCAATTTTCAAGCGCGTTTGCGGCTGCCCCTACAGCGAGCATTTCAGCATGCGCTGTGGCATCTTTTAAAAGCTCCACTTGGTTATGGCCACGCGCAATCACACGATCTCCCAAGACAACAACAGCGCCAACAGGAACTTCATCCTCTTGATAGGCCTTCTTTGCCTCTTTCAGCGCCTCACGCATGAATTTCTCATCATCCATCGAGCCTCTTCTGCAGCTTGCGGATCTGCCCTTTGAGCACCTCAGTGTCATACAGATATTTTCTCTGAAGACCGCGCAGCTTCTTCTCATGCCGATCATTCAGAGCATTGAGCTCTCGCGAATGTCTCTTTTGCATCACTTGAAGCGTCTCTTCAACTTGGATATTTTCCTCATGCTCCATTGCTTTTTGGGTCTCTTCTTCCGCCTGCAAACGTAATTTCTCATATAGCTCTAACGGGAAAACAACCGAATTGAAAACCGAGAAGAGATAGGTGCGTGTTGCACCAAATTGCTCAACAGATTCCTCTACAAGCTTGCGTGAAAGCTCTGGATCTAGATTTTCAATCTCCTCAAAATCGGGAGTTAAAATCTTAAGTTGTTCTTCAAAATAGCCATAGACATCGCTATTTTTTAAAATCCAGCGAGTCGCAATAAATTCACCAAGACCTACATTACCAGCAGCAATATCCTTTGCATAGGCAGCAGCCATCTCTTCTACAGAAACAAGGTGCGTACTCTTGCCTAAAAAATAGCGCTTACAAAAATCACGATCTATTTTGAGGTGTTCATTTTTCAGATCTTTTTTCACACCTTCGACAACCTGCACAAGCCAAGGTTCGATAAGCGCAATTTTTTCTTGATATCCCGTTTCCTTTAGCATAGAATTCCTCTATTAGTTTTGGGCAGATATTATGATTTTTTGTAATCAAGAGCAAGCAACAATCGAAAGAATTTTAGCTAAATATCGGCTTGAGCCCGTTTCAGAGGAACTCAAAAAGACGATCTATAATGATCTAGTTGCAGCAAAAGCTGATGGAAAAATTTCGATCCCCTTCAAAGTTGTGATGCGAAAAGCTGATGCTCAACGTGATTATATCGAAGTAGTTCTCGACACAAAAGTGTAATCTACGATATAATTGGGGATCCAATATAGGAAAAGGAGAAGTTTTTCAAAATGTCTATCGATAAAGGTACAAAAGAAGAAATTACTAAAAAATTTCAACTACACGAAAAAGATACTGGATCTGCTGACGTTCAAATTGCTATTTTAACTGAGCGTATTGCCGAGATTACTGAACACCTCAAGCGTTACCCGAAAGATCATGGTTCTCGTCTTGCATTGCTCAAACTCGTCGGTCAACGACGCAAGCTCCTCGAATATCTCAACTCAACGGATACGGAACGTTATAAGAATCTCATCAAGAGACTGAATTTACGTAAGTAAATTTTTGACTTGTCGCCCTCCCGCTTTCCCTCTCTACTTTTAGGTGAATTACATGGAACGAAAATATAAATCTGTCAAGATTTCCGAGAATAAGGAAATTAAATTTGAAACTGGCAAAATTGCCAAACAAGCGGGTGGTGCTGTCCTTGTCCACATGGGCGAAACTGTCGTTTTTGCTTCAGCTTGCGCTGCGAAAGAGTCCTCTGAAGGCATTGATTTCCTTCCTCTTAAGGTTGATTATCAAGAAAAGTTTTCTTCCGCAGGAAAAACCCTCGGTGGTTTTATCAAGCGTGAAGGACGTCCTACAGAGAAAGAGATTCTTACCTCTCGTCTGATCGACCGTCCGATTCGCCCCATGTTTGAAGATGGCTATTACAAAGAGACTCAAATTCTCTCTTATGTCTGGTCATATGATGGCGTGAATCAGCCTGATGCATTAGCGCTCTGCGCAGTTTCAGCGGCTCTTGTTCTCTCAGAAATTCCCCTTATCAAACCAATTGGTGGCGTACGTGTTGGGCGAATTAACAATGAATTTGTCATCAACCCAACAGCCGAAGAGATGGCTGAGTCCTCATTAGATCTTCTACTTGCTGGAACAGACGATGCAATTTTGATGATCGAAGGGTATTGCGACTTCTTGAGTGAAGAAGAAGTGATTGAAGCGATCTCTTTTGGACACCAGGCCATTCATAAAATTTGCCAAGCGCTTGCCGAATGGCAAAAAGAGCTTGGAAAGCCCAAGAATCGCGAAGGACTTCGTCCACTTCCAAAAGAATTGCTGCAGGAAGTTGAGGGACTTGCAAAAGATAAGTTGAATAAAGCTATTCGCATCCAGAAAAAGCAAGAGCGTGAAGAGCAAATGAATGCAATTCGCGAAGATGTGATGCAAACTCTTTTCCCTGAAGGAGAAGAAGCTCGTTTCACAGAAGTTGATGCAAAAGGCGCTTATAAAAAGATCTCTGCTAAATACTTACGTGAAATGATCTTGGAAGAAGGCATTCGTGCTGATGGCCGTAAAGTTGATGAAGTGCGCTTCATTGATACTGAGCCATCTCTACTTCCTCGCGTTCATGGTAGTTGCCTCTTTACCCGTGGTGAGACACAAACAATGGCTGTCTGTACCCTTGGTGGTGAGAGCATGGGACAACGTTTTGAAGATCTCAATGGAGATGGCCTTCGACGTTTCTACCTCCAATACTCATTCCCTCCCTTCTCAGTTGGAGAAGTGGGCCGCTCTGGAGCTCCAGGACGACGTGAGATTGGACATGGTAAGCTCGCAGAAAGAGCACTACAATCTGTGCTTCCAACACAAGAACAATTCCCCTACACTATCCGTCTAGAGTCTAATATCACAGAATCAAACGGTTCGTCTTCAATGGCTTCTGTTTGCGGCGGCTGTTTAGCGATGATGGATGCTGGTGTTCCAATCAGCCGTCCGGTTGCTGGAATTGCCATGGGTCTAATTTTAGAAGAGAAGCGTGTTGCTATCCTTTCAGACATTTTAGGTCTTGAAGATGCTTTAGGCGATATGGACTTCAAAATTACGGGTGATGAAAACGGAATTACCGCTTTCCAAATGGACATCAAGGTCGAAGGGATCACCCTGGAGATCATGCGCAAGGCTCTAGAGCAAGCGAAGCAAGGACGCGTCAATATACTCAAGAAAATGTTAGCGGTGCTACCTGAGTCTCGCCAAGAGATGTCAGCATATGCTCCACGCATTGAGACTATGCAGGTCAAGCCGAGCAAGATTGCGACGATTATCGGACCTGGCGGGAAGCAGATTCGTGCGATTATCGATCAGACTGGTGTCCAGATCGACATCAATGACTCTGGTCTAGTCAGTATTGCCTCTTCAAGCCATGATGCCATGTTGCAGGCTAAGGAGATTATTGAAGGTCTTATTGGTGATGTTGAGGTTGGCAAAACCTACAATGGAAAGATCACCTCTGTTGTTCAGTTTGGAGTCTTTGTTGAGATCCTTCCTGGTAAAGAGGGACTCTGTCATATCTCTGAGCTTTCTGATGAACGTGTCACTGATATCTTTGCCTATGTCAAACAAGGCGAGGCAATTCAAGTGAAAGTCCTAGACATCAACGAGCGTGGTCAGCTTAAGCTAAGCCGCAAAGCTTTGCTAAGTAATAAAGCATAAATTTAATTACCAAGTATAATTAATATTATACTTGGTAATTACAATTATCTCTTAAATATCCGATAATTTTCGTTTATGACATAATTCTTGTTATGTCAAATCCTATTTCTTACGGACCACTTATTCCTTTAGATTGGCAAGCTTCAAGAGCAGTTGCTCCAGCCGTTGCCCCCACTTATCAAAATCTTGCGCACCTCCCAGTAAAAGGTTACAGAACTCCTGTGCAAAATGGGGAGGGTGCAATTACTAAAGTACCTCCAGAAATAATTTCAGAGATTTTTTCTCATCTTGACCTTGCAAGTATCGGGCAAGCTACTCAAGTTTGTCGTCTGTGGAGAGTCCTTATCAATGACAATAGCAGCTTATGGAAGCGTCTTTTTATAGCCTCTGGTTTTCCACGTTATAACTCTACCTTATCAAGTAGAGAATGCTTAAGACAGTGGCGAACAGGAACTATTTATTCTGAAAAAGAGAGCACAACTCTACCTTTCCAGCCACACTTCCTCTCAGTGTTCCCAGATAACCGCCTGATACTTGGAAACTACCGTGAGAAAGGATTTTTTATTACTGATGCAGATCACACTCAAATCCAGCAACTGACAACTCGTGGATTCAATCAGATACAGAAGACCTCTGCAGTTTCAGATAGCAGCGTTATCTCTCAATCAGGAAAGTCTCTTCATCTTTGGGATTTGCAAAACCATAGCGTGAGAAATCTTACAACTCTAAGTAGTAGTTTTGCTCTTCTTTCTGCTGACTTGCTTGCAACTTTATACAACAATAGAGTTACCCTTTTGAAGATTAGCAGTGGCAAGATGTCAGGAGTTTTAGAATTACCTAGTGAGGAAAATTACTCTGACCTGCGAGCCCAGAGTGCAACACAGCTCTTTATACGCTCGATGGAAGCTATCATGATTTGGGACATTACGGAGTTAACACCTAGAGCAACTATTAGTTTATTTCAGCTTTTCATGCCAAAATTTACCATAATCGATAGCTCGACCTACCTGCAGAGCAGTTCAGAGAACGATGGTTCAACCCACACACTCTTTAATATTGATACGCAAGCTTCTAGAGTGCTTTTCTCTTCAACGTCAGACGCAAAGCATACAATTGCCCTTAATCTTAATCCAAATATTCTTTTGACGGTGTGTAGAGATGGGGCCACAAGAGTTGACCATTTAAAAACTGGTTATAGTCGAAATATTTTCTTAAATACCAAATTCTTAAGCGCTCAGGTTACGTGTGATGGAGATCTATTTGGTGTAGAATTGCGATCGGCTGCAATTCATCGTATTAGAAGCAATTTAGCCTAATTCTCCAAGGCCTTTTTCATAATTCTAAAAAGTATTTTGGAGATTTGTGTTCAGGTGGATACAGCTAAAGGCTTTTCGAAAATCCTAATTTTACAAAGTATTTTGGAGATTTGTGTTCAGGTGAACGATCGCGAGCGCAGATAGTGTACAAGCGACCGTTCAGCTGAGCCCAAATCTCTCAAAAATCATGTTGGATTTAGGCCTAGATCTTCGCTTTGATCAGGATTTGTAGGTGGTGGCGGAGGTGTCTCGGGCTGACGCTTAAAGAGCGCCTCAGTATCCGTGACTTTCTTCCGTTTATGCTCAGCATCCCACTCATGATTGAGAATAGCCTTGATATCATGAGAATCAAGTGTTTCAAACTCAATGAGCATCTCAGACATGAGTTTCACTTCCTCTTCATTCTCTTTTACAATAGCAAGAGCGCGCTTATACGCCTCTTCCATCAATTGACGCACTTCACCATCAATTGTACGTGCGGTCTCTTCAGAATAGGTTTTTTCAGGACTTGGCATACCATAGTCACCACCACTCTGCTCTTCATAAGCAACATTACCTAGATGATCACTCATTCCCCAACGACAGACCATGCTACGCGCTAAATTTGTCGCCTGCGAAATATCTTGCTGAGCACCACTTGAAACATCACCCAAGAAGATCTCTTCGGCTGCACGACCTCCCATTAAGACTACCAGCTGATCTAACACTTCTTTTTTCCAGTAGCTGACGCGGTTTTTCTCTGGGAGAAAATGCGTTGCTCCAAGGGAGAGTCCACGAGGAATAATGGTCACTTTGTCAACAGGATCAGAAAATTCAACTTTGAGGCCTGTTACAACATGACCTGATTCATGATAAGCGGTTGTGCGCTTCTCATTCTCATCTAGCTCTAAGCTGCGTCTCTCTTTTCCAAATAGGACTTTATCACGCGCTTCTGTGACATCGGCGCCAGTGACGGCTGTTCGGCCAACACGCGCTGCTAGAAGAGCTGCTTCGTTCAGTAGGTTTTCAAGCTCAGCACCAGCAGCACCAGGGGTACTACGTGCCACGCCCATCAAATCAACTGAAGGATCAATTTTAATCTTACGAGCATGAACTTTAAGAATCTCATAGCGCCCTTTGATGTCTGGTAAGCTAATGACAACACGGCGGTCAAAGCGACCTGGACGTAGTAACGCTTTATCCAGTACATCTGGACGGTTAGTTGCGGCCATCAAGATGACGCCTTCATTCGTATCAAAACCATCCATCTCAACAAGGAGCTGGTTAAGGGTCTGCTCACGCTCATCATGTCCACCACCAACCCCAGCACCACGATGACGGCCTACCGCATCGATCTCATCGATAAAGATGATACAAGGGGAATTTTTCTTCGCTTGCTCGAACATATCACGAATACGGCTCGCTCCAACCCCAACAAACATCTCAACAAAGTCAGAACCTGCAATGCTGAAGAAGGGTCTGTCAGCTTCACCCGCTACCGCTTTGGCAACTAACGTTTTCCCTGTTCCTGGAGCACCGATTAGAAGTACCCCTTTTGGAATACGTCCGCCAAGGGAGGTGAACTTCAAAGGATTTTTTAGGAAGTCTACAATCTCAACAAGCTCTTCTTTAGCCTCTTCAATACCGGCAACATCCTTAAATGTGACGCGGTTTTGACCTTTTTGAAGCAGTCGAGCTGGCGACTTACCAAAGCTCATCGCACCCCCTGCTCCCCCTTTCATCTGGCGAGAGAACATGAAGTAGAGCAGCATAATGACAAGTGCTACTGGCAAAATGGTGAAGAGGTAGCTGAAGTAATTCGGTGCTGGCTCTTCGCTCTTAAAGGTTTTTTCAAGGACGAGATTACGTGGCTGATCTGGCGCTTTAAATGGTAGGCCACGGTTATATTTGAAACTTTCCCACTCTTCATTAGCACTGGCATACCAGTGGCTGTAAGCCTCTGGATCTTGTTTTTCCAAAGCTTTTGTTGAGAGTTCTTTGTTGTTGAAAAACCAGATAACACTCGCTACAGAAGTGCGGGCTTTATCGAGCTGCACTTGGTTCTGCTCAAGCTGGCTGGCAAGAGAGGTATAGATTTCCATCTCGTCTTTATATTGTCTCACCGAGCGGAGCTCACTGAGACGAATATGATTGACTGGGGTATCGAGCGTTACAACAATCGCACTGAGCTTAGCCAATACTTGCTCATAGGTTGCGATTTTTGTAGCAGCTGGAACTGAGGGGCCTGAGGTTTCTGCAACTTCACGACTCATAGTTTTCAGCTCTTGTTTCATCGACTCTGAGCCAATACCAAGAACTGGCGAGCGGAAATTGTCGATCAAGATGGCTAATTCACCCTCAAAGGTTGCAAGTGAGCCGCCACGGGCTGTTGCAAATTGACTCTTAAGCGCCGCAAGGCTTGTCATCTCACGTCCTGGAGCTTTACGGATCACAACCGTATTTTCACGCTGTGGTGCATCATAAGTCTCATCAACGATCCGATAGCCCCCTGCTGGAACTGGAATGCCACTGATCCCTAAAAACCAATTACCTGCCTCTTTAACACTTGTCTCAAGACGGTTTAAAGCAACAATAGCCTCATCCTGATCCCCTGTTAACTGGTGGTTGGCTTCAAGTAGTTCTAAGAAGCGGTACCGTTTTTTCCCATCCTCTGTCTCACGTTCACGGAATTTTCCGCTAAATGTGACTAGATTGTCATTCAAAGAGACTTTTCGACTCTCCTCAGGAACAATGAGGTTGAGGTTCACCAGCTGTTCTACCTGATGACTAAAAGCGACTTTTGCTCGCTTAGTTGTCATAAAGTTCTGAACAGTAATGATTACTAATATAACGGCTAAAAGGAGCAAGAAAAAAGTGGTTGGAAACCCTTTCTTCTGTGGCTCTTGATTGTTGTTTTTATCTTGTACCATCTTCCTACTACTATTCTAAATCTTCTCTATAAGGGTAATTATAGGTTTAAAAATCATTTATTTAAAATAAGGTTTTTTCACTAAAACTCAATTAAACTTACCCTCAGGATGTTAACACACTGACTTTTTCTGCGTGAAGACAAATCAATTGGCGATGCAGTGTCACACACCGTTTTTTTATCCGCAAGCGCTTGTGACAACTTTTTTGACTCAGGTGTTTCACTACCATTTCTAGGGTTGGAGCCGATATTGCAACTCGCTCTTTTTCAAAGAGATTTGAAACGATCATCTTCCACTCAAAAAGGGTTTGTGGAGGCGACTTGTTGAAATCAATCCAAGCTCCATTCTCATCTCTTACAATGGGATAGCGTTCGATCAAGGTGGCAACAAAGTCATCGAGTTCTGTGGCTCTTTGGGCGAGAAGGCAGAGACTGGAGGTGATCTGCTTTCCAAATATTTTGGAGAGCTGAGGAAGAATCTGCTCCCGTAGACGGCTACGTAAAAAGCGGGGATCGCGATTTGTCTCATCCTCAAAAAAAGTGAGATTCTGCTTCTCAAGCCAGGCAATAATTGTTTTTTTATGGATGCCGAGCAGTGGACGTAAAAGCGTAACTCCCTCGACCTGATTGATGGGACGGAGCCCACGCAGTTTGGTGAGCCGAGCTCCTTCAAATACGCGCTTTAAAACGGTCTCGGCTTGATCATCTGCATGATGCCCCAGCAAAACAAATTGATAGCCAAGTGAATGGAAAAAAGCGAGGCGCTCAAGGCGGCAGCGTTCTTCGAGATTGGGTCCAGTCAGCTCTATTTTTTTCAGATGAAAGGGTACTTCCCACCTTTGACATAGTTCCTTTAGAGCTTCTGACTCTTGCTGACTCGATGTGCGCCACCCATGATCGACATGAGCAACAGAGAAATCAACCTTCTCTTTTACAAGAAGATAGAATAGACTTAGAGAGTCTGGTCCACCTGAAAGTGCCAATAAAAATGGCTCTTGAGTAGGATAGTCTTGCAAAAACTGTTGGAAATGGTGTTCAATTGACTGCATTTTAGTAGGGGGACGCTTATATATATAGTGGTTTAAATTTTAGATGAGAATGATTCGATCCAGATTGTAAAGTCAAAGGAAGTCCGGAGTTCGCCGTTGACCACTGGTGGTCAATAAGAACGAGGACAATCTTTGACGAAGCAAGATGGATTGAGGTATTTTCATCTAAAATTTAATCCACTATTATGGGTGTCTACCAGAGGATTATACTGCAATGAGCATCTATTGTCGCTATTTATTAGGTCACTACTTCAAGGTTTTTGGCCTTGCGATCTTCTCTTTTATCGCGATTTTGTTGGTCAGCCGCCTTCAGGAAATTGCGGAGTTTGCGACGCTTGGAACGCCCTGGCGCACTTTGATCTTTTTCACCTTCTATCAAATCCCCTATATTCTTCCGATTGCTATCCCAATTTCATGTCTGCTCTCATCCCTTCTCCTTTTTCAACGACTCTCGCAGACTCATGAGTTGACAGCGCTTCGGGCTTGCGGCTTTTCGCTCTCCCAGGTGCTCACTCCTCTACTCACGGCTGCTTTTTTTCTCTCACTACTCACTTTTTACATCACCTCTGAGGTGGCCACAAGCTGTCACTTGCAGACACGGAAAATGGTTTACGATCTCACATCGGTCAATCCCCTACTCTTGCTCCAAAACGCTAAGGTTGCTCAGCTCAAAGGGGCCTATGTACAGATGAGTCCGGTTGCTCAAGGTGAAGAGGCCAATCACCTAGTGGTCGCGCTCCCTGGAAAGCAGATGACTGTCTGCATGGCAAAGGAGATCAGTGTGCGAGAAGGAGCGCTCAAAGGCTCCCAAATTTCTCTGATTTCTACTTTAGCATCTGAAAGTGAGACGTTTGATCATTTATTTATCGAGAATCAACACTATGCAAGTTCACCAGCGCCTGAATTGGCGAGTTTAATGCGCACGCGAGGGTGGAAAATTGCACACGACCATTTAAGCTGGCGACTTTTAAAGGCACGCAAGCAAGTGCTTCGAAAACAAGAGGATTTCAAATCGAGACGGAGTTTGATCAAGGCTGACGTCGAAATTGTGCGTCGTCTCTCACTGACTCTCGCTACGTTCACCTTCACTTTAATGGGGATTGCCTTTGGGATGGAAATCAGTCGCAATCGCACAAAACGGGGTGTGCTTTTTGTCCTTCTTCTTACAGCGACAGCCTTAATCGCCTTTTTTCTTGGCCATGAACTTGATCATCTCTTTTGGCCTGCACTTGGGCTTTTCATCGGGCCTCACCTTATCATCACTGCAACATCACTTTGGACGCTTAATCGTGTGAAAAGGGGGATCGAATGATCTGGAAGCGCTACCTCTTCAAGGAGTTTTTCAAAGTCTTTTTCCTGATGATCTTCTGCTGCTACTTCCTCTTCGTATTGATCGATTATTCCGCTCATACTAAGACGTTTCATCAACCTGGCATTCATTTTCTCGACATTTTGATCTATTACCTCTTTCAGTTTACCAAGCGCGCTGAAATGTTAATCACAGCATCTACGCTGATCGCTTCGATCAAAGTCTTAACCACGCTCAATGTGCATGGCGAGATCACAGCCCTTGTGACCAATGGCCTCTCGTTGCGCCGTCTCCTCTCTCCTCTCCTCTTTGCTACTTTTTTAGTGACGCTCTTTTTGTATGCGAACTTCCAGTGGTTTCAGCCGATGGCAACGACAAAGCTCGATGCGTTTGAATCAAGCTATTTCAAGCAGAGCCATAATCAAGCAGCGCACTGTGTTCAACTCCCCGACGACTCGTTGCTGCTCTACCAACACTTTGAACCTACAAAGCAGACACTACACGACGTTTACTGGGTCAAAGATCAGGATCATCTCTACCACATCAAGTTGCTTGAACCCTATCTCTATCGCCCCATTGGACACTATGTTGATCAACTTGAGCGCAATACGGCTGGCGAGATGAAACAAGTGGCAAGTCACGCCTTACTCCCGATGCCAGGCCTTCATTTTGAAACTAAGATGCTCTCTCAAACCTTTTTACCGCCCATGTCTCAACCTCTCTCTGAGTTGATGAAGATGACTAAGCTTGGCATAACAAAAACGCGTGATCGCGAGGCTGCAATCACGACCTGCTTCTACTACAAAGCGACTATTCCACTTGCCGTCTTCTTTGCGCTACTTGCAATAGCTCCCTACTGCTTACGCTTTGGACGTCACCTCCCTGTCTATTTCATTTACGCTTTTGCTCTGTTTGGCCTCATTGGATACTTCACTTTTGTCAACGCCTCTGTTATCTTGGGGCAGAGTCAGGTGATTGCCCCGTTTTGGGCACTCTGTCTCCCACCGACCCTTTGCGGATTTTTTTGTATTTGGAACTATGTCAAGCTATAACACTCTCACCATCAACCTTGCAGCAATTGAGCAGAACATAGGGTCGCTTGGCCCTATCATTCCTATGGTCAAGGGGAATGCCCATGGAACAGATCCGATCATCCTATCCAGTTTCTTACAAACCCAAGAGAATGTTCGCTTTTTGGGAGTGGCTCATTTACAAGAGGCGATTCATCTTCGCAACGCTGGCATTGAAATCCCGATTTTACTTCTCAGCTTTCTACCACACGAGGCGGCTCTTATTGCCAAATACAACATCACACCCGTTGTCGATACGATTGAGAAAGTGATGGCTCTTGAAAATGCTGGAGTAGAAGCTGTGCATCTTCATCTCGATACTGGCATGCACCGCTTTGGAGTTTCCCTGCAAGAGGCGCCTCTGCTTTTACATCGCATCCGCAACTCAAACCTTGAACTTGAAGGGGTGATGACCCATTTTGCCTCTTCAGAACTTCATCCTGAGTTCACTCGAGAGCAGACAGAGCTCTTTGAAAGATTTGTGACAACGCTGCAACCCAAACCGCGCTGGATTCACGCTGCGAGTTCATTTGCACTGAAACGGTTTTCACTCCCCTTTTGCAATCTCAGTCGTATAGGCCTCTCACTTTTTACACCGACCCCAGTACTTGAGCTCACCTCAACGCTTATAGGCATCAAATCGCTCTCGAAAGGTGATTCAGTCGGCTACAATAGACAATTCATTGCAAAAGATGACATGCGCATTGCAATTGTTCCTATTGGCTATCACGATGGATGGCATCTTTCCTATTCAGAAAAAGCCTACGTGCTTATTCACGGAAAAAAAGCTCCGATGATCGGTAGGATCTGTATGGATTTTATGATGGTTGATATTACTCACATCCCAGAAGCTAAAATTGCAGACTCTCTGCTCCTGTTTGGAAAGGAGTTGCCCTTTGAGCAACTCGCGCAAACATTTGACACAAACCCTAGACAACTGATCTGTTCACTTGGACCTCGTATTGAAAGGAAATTTACCCATGCAAAACTACACAGCGCTATTTGACCACTCAAAAAAAATCAAACTCCTCGAAAGCATCAGTGCTCTTCTCGAATGGGATCAGGAGACTTTCATGCCCAAAGGGAGCGCAGCAGCGCGCGCCGAGCAAGTCGAGCTGCTAGCCAGTTTAGCCCATCAAGAAAAAACTAGCGTAGAATTCGCCAAAAAACTCGATAAGTTGATCGACATCGAATCGGGCCAAATCAAAAACAGAGAGCTCTCCCACCCTCAACAAGTCGCACTTAAACGATGGCGACGTGATTACAAGCAGCAAGCCGCCCTGCCTAATAGCTTTGTCAAAGAGTTTGCCAACCTCTCGGCCAAATCGATGCATGTGTGGGCAGAAGCGCGCAAAACAAACGACTTCAAACTTTTTGCTCCCTATCTCTCAAAAATTATCGATCTCTCTCGCAAAAAAGCTGACTATCTCGGCTATGACAAGCACCCTTACGATGCCCTTCTCGACTGCTTCGAACCAGAGATGACCGTTGCGGAACTCTCACCACTCTTTGAGAAGGTTGCGGTTCAAATCAAAACCCTTTTGAAAAAGATCCTCGCTCAAAAACCTGTTGAGACAAAGTTCTTGCATGGAAAATTCTCTCATGACAAGCAGATGGCTTTCGGAAAGTTTGTCCTCGAAAAAATGGGATATGACTTTGACAAAGGGCGGCTTGATCTTTCAACCCACCCCTTTTCCACTGCCATGCATCCAACAGATAGTCGGATCACCACTCGCCTGCACACCTCGTCAATCTTTGATTGTATCTCAGCAGTCCTTCATGAAGGAGGACATGGCCTCTATGAAATGGGGCTACTTCCGAAGCATTATGGCTCTCCCCTTGGTGAATCAGTCTCGCTTGGGATTCATGAGAGTCAGTCTCGTTTTTGGGAGACACGCATTGGCCAGAGCAAAGCTTTTTGGCGCTATTTCTTGCCTCACCTCAAAACCCATTTCAAAGCAAAGCTCGGCAATATCTCTCTCGATACTTTTTACAAAGGGATCAATCATGTGCATCCTTCGTTGATTCGCGTTGAATCCGATGAGGTGACCTATTCACTTCACGTCATTCTTCGCTTTGAACTGGAGAAAGCTCTGATCGAAGGGACCCTAAATGTGAATGACATTCCCAGCTCGTGGAACTTTTTGATGGAAACCTTGCTCAACATCACACCGCCAACTGATCGTGAAGGCTGCTTACAAGATGTTCACTGGTCAATGGGAGGCTTTGGCTACTTTCCCACCTATGCCCTTGGCAACCTCTATGCAGGACAATTCTTTGAGACCTTTGCCAAAGCTCATCCCGATTGGGAAAAACGCGTTGCCAAAGGAGACCTACTCTTTGCTAAGCAGTGGCTCGGCGAAAATATCCACCAACATGGCAGGCTCTATTCAGCTAAAGAACTCGTGAAAAAAGTGAGCGGCAAACCCCTTAGTGAGACGCCCTATCTCAACTACCTCAAAGCTAAGTATGCTGATATCTATCATATCTGAGGCCTCCAATTTAGAGTTTGTTCATCGAAAAGGTGAGCAAATGGGGAGAGATCACTCGCTTTAGCTTCAATCAAACGAAGAAGCGATGCGAGACGATCAAAACGCTCGGGATGGATCACCCGCTCCCGCTGCATCACCGTTGCTCCAAAGAGGATCAAGGTGAGTTGTTCAACATCCAAAGGCTCACCACGAGCCAACAGAGCGATCAATCCAACAGTTTCCACAGCTGTAACATCCAACCCATCTTTTGAGGTTAAACTCATAAACGTTGGCTGGGTAATCTCAATGAGTTTCAACTCAATGAAACGGTAGACCAGTGAGAGGAAGTCTAAACGCTCTATGTAGGAAAGATTGGCTTTGTGATCAAAGAACGTTATGTGGACTTGGGCAACAAGCTGTTGCATAAATTGAGGAAAGAGCCTCTTCTTGATCTCTGAAGGGAAATAGTAGCCCGTACTCTCATCAGCTAAATGGTGTAAAAGATGGTCAACAAACCCTTTTGCATCATCCAACTCTTTATACATCCCACACTGATTGAAAAAATCTGTATCTTGGGCGAGCGTGACAACTGTTAACACAGATGCAAACTCAGCCTGCCTAGCGAGCTCTTCAACTGCTAGACAGCGTGCATGCTCTTTCCAAGAGGTACGATCTTGCAAGTTGACAAGCAGATGAGACCCTTCAAGCGCATGCAAATAGACATGAAACTCTTCAGTGACTGCAGCTTTATGGATCAACTGTTGAGAGATCGGCGCAGCCATGCGCAAAATGTGAATACGCTTCTCTCCATTGACAAGCGTCACTTCAACTTCCGGCATGTTCCCTTGCATCAAAGGATCAAAAACACGTGGCTGCTCATCTCGAATCAAGTCCAATGCTTTGAAGACTGGTCCACTTGGATGTTTTGCAAACTCATGCGCTAGCGCCTTATTTGCCTCAACGAGTTGATCTGAAAGCTTCTGCTCTTTATGCGGATGCTCTCTTGTAATCAACTCTTGTAAAGCCCCTTTAAGCTCGTTGCGATCCGGTCCCAATGTATAGGAGGCCAGAACAAGGGATGACACTAAAGCCATTAACTGCTTGAAAAAAGGTTTGGAGTCCGGAGCGCCATAAACCTGAAAACGTTGATACTCTCGATTGGTCAAAACGGCGCGCAAGAAGAGCTGAAAGTCATGGAAATAGTGGTGAGCACCCTTAGCAGAAAATTGACGAATCAAATTGCGGGGATTTCCAGCCAGCATCAACGCCATCACACTATTATGCACAAGAGCGACGATCTCCATCTCTCGGTAGCGCATTGCTTCTCTATAAAACTTCTCTACCTGAACATGACACTCCTTGAGGATATTGCGAGCTAAAAGATGTAGAGCCCTATCTTCCCAGTTTTTAACCTGCAAAAGTGGATCCTCACCAAAGTATTCTCCAGAAAATTCCCCAAAATTACAGGCTAACTTGATATTCCTTGCGAGCTCAAAGCTGTAAAAATCATGCCCCGCTTCGTTTTTCAAATAGAAAAGCTCATAGAGATGGTCTCTTTGAATGACCCCGAGATCATTTAAGATATGAACCCCAGCAACCTCTTCAATCGTATCCTGAGTAAGCAGTCCCTCCATCTCAGCTTGCAATGCACGCTCCTCTTTAGGAGTCTGCGTCGGCTTAACCGGAGCTTTTGCAAAATCTTGAAAGATCTCGCGGATCACCTTATTCCGGTAGAAGTCCTGCAAATTGCGATATTCAGAAAAATCACTCACCCGCTCCTTAAATAGGAGACCGAGCCGATCAATCTTCTTTGTTGCCTCTCCAACCAACACCATCACAGTATTGATTCCTTCAACAAGACGGCGAGGTTCCCCTCCACCTTTCATTCTTTGATAAAACGTTTGAAGATAAGCATGCACAGACCTAAACGTCTCACGGATTACTTCAGCCGTCTGCTCATCAGCGCCTGCTTGTAACCAGTACTCTTCTGGCTTTTGCTCTTTGTGAGCAACAAGCAAGGAATCTTCTGTAACCTCGAGTTCTTCTAATGAATCGACGTCCATTACAGCGTTTAAATTCTCTAACGCATCTAGTATTGCTAAGCCTTTCTCAGTCATGATAAAACACTCCTGCTAAGGACATTATCCTATAATTCTTATTATCTCTTATTTTAGATAAAAAAGATAAAACATTTATTTAGAATAACCTAGATCTTTATAGAACCTAAAAACCTACACACCAAAGAGTTGGCAATAACAGAACTCTTGCTGTTGATTTTTTCTTAACGAAAAAAGGAGTATTTCTGTATAAAGAATTGATAAAGGATTTTAGCTCCCCTATCCCCTAAGGAGGGAAGCGATTGGGGGATCTTACACGGATGTAAGACTCCCCAATTTTTCTACCTCTAAATCTTCCATCGAAAACCCAGCTTCTTGCAGTTGAGTTTGATAGCAGAAGTAGCATGCGGGGAAGTATTTTTCGTCAGCACCTAAATCAACCACCTCTCCAGTGATTGTCGCCTTTCCATTCACGTGGCGGATATTGACAATTGCCTTCCGATTGCAGAAGTGGCATGTAGACTTCACCTCTTCGATAGAATCAGCGACTTCCATCAGTCGCTTAGAGCCCTCGAACAGCTGCGTGCGAAAATCTGTGCGTAATCCATAGCAGATCACAGGAATCTTTTGCTGCAAAGTGATCTGGCGGAGTTGATTAATGATATGGGCCGACATAAATTGCGCTTCGTCAACAAGAATACAGTCGATCTCCTTAAACTCAAAGAGGAGCAAATTTGTATTGGCATCGACAAGAATATCAGCCTCCTTTTGAAGACCTGCGCGAGATTTAATGCTATTTTTGTCATAGCGATCATCAAAGCCAGGCTTGATCAATAAGATCTTCTTTCCCTGTTGCCGATAATTATGGGCAACAGCGAGTAAATTAAGTGTCTTAGCACTGCCCACTGAGCCGTGTCGAAAATAGAGTTTGGCCATTACCGTTCTACCAGTTGTTTTGCTTCATGATCGGACAAAATTTTCTTAAAATAGTTAAATTGCATATTTGCAATATCTGCGCGGAAAGCCTTCACCTTCGCATCTAAAAAGCCGTAGCGGAGGCCCAAAAAGGGAATTCCCCTCTCTTCACAGGCAACCTCTACTTCTCGCAAATTGTTAGATTTATCGTTGATAAACACGATCCGCTTTGGATAAAAATCCAATTGATTAAAGAGCTTTAAAAGCGCTTTACCCTTATGTGTTCCAGAGGTAAAAAGCACACCCTGCCTAAAAAGAATAGCTCTTGGGTTAAGCAGAGGGATATCCTCTGCAGTCATCGCAGAGGAAGAGAGATCGATGTCGATATCAAGCAATTGATAAATTGTCCGTGTTGCAAGGCCAAGCCCACGTGTTGTTAATCCCATCACAACAAAATGTTCTTGCAATTGCTTTACAATCTCAGGGATTTGAGGTTCAACAGGTTTCACTTTTGTCACATTTTGCACTGCTTCCCATTCTGCAAGTGCACGTTCCAAAGCCTCTTGTTGATCACACCCTTGCTGCTCAAAATACCACTTACGTCGATGTGAGAACCATTGATCCGAGCCGACTTCTTGAGCCGTCGTGATCAACGTATTATCGATGTCTAAAATCAAAAGCGTATCTGGCTGAGCATATTCTTTGATCTCTTCAAAGTGAGAAACTTCGATAATTTTTCCAAACAGAGTGCTTGAAATCGCGAGGAAGAGGATAAAGGCTTTAAGCATGGTGATCTCCTTAAGCTTTGAGCCTTTCTACAAAAACTTTGTAAAGATGTCAATAATTTTGATTGAAATGAGAGTTTCTCAATTGATCTTTAGAGCCTGTTTTGACGGCTCGATAAAGATGCGATCTAAAAGGAGCTTGCCGGCTAGACCGACAACTAGAGGTGTAGCGAGTCCCCCAAATGCAATTCCTAGCCTTCCTAGGCTTGAGACACCAGGAGGCAAGCAAGCAGCCAAAGCGATGATCCCAATAGCGACAGCAATGGCTACTACCATGCCTGTAATCCCAACATTCTCACGAATATCCTGATTATACCGCCACGTCTGTGTAGAATTAATTGTTTCCATAAGTTAATTATACCAACTATTTATTAAGATATAATAAATAGACTTACTCTAAAAATGAGCTGAGGGCATCAACAAATTCCTCCGATCTTACCGTGCTTGCTGCAGAGACTTTGAGCTCATCAGGCGCTTTAAGTCCGCTGATAGCAATTAGAGCTTCTGCTACCTCATGCGGGAGCCTCCCATCAACACTAGAAGAAGAAGCCTTTATCCATCGTTCAATTGTAGCAACCATATCGTTCTCTTCTGCAGCAACTTCCTGAACCGGGTGCTCAGCTTCAGTAGTTGGTGTCTCAACTACTTTTGCAATGATTTCTTCTACGATACTATGGATAAAAGCTTTATCCACTACTTCTGGAGCAACTTCCTGAACCGGGTGCTCAGCTTCAGTAGTTGGTGCCTCAGCGACCTCTCCATTAATAGGCCTCGAACTAGTGCAGGATGCTGAGGGTTCATCTACACGCACATCGCTTGGAACATTCGAAGAGCCAGAAGATGAGTCAAGCAGATGCTCTAAATGAAAGCGGAGATCAGCCTCAGTTTTAAGAGTTTTAAAAGCATCCAATTGATCTAGCTCTCTTACTTCGTTATAAAGAGCTACTGCATCTTCCTCCTTCAACAGCCGCTCAATAAGAGGACCTGCAACAGGCAGTTTCAACTGTTTAAGCTTATGAAGAACTAGATACGGATTCTTTAAATCTACTAGCACCTCTATGGCAATCTCGTCGATTATAAAACCGTATGTCTGAAGGCCTTTAGCACATGCAAAAGCTCTCTTATTGCGTCGACTCCATTTCATAAGCGCAACAAGTTCCGGAAATTCAAGTGTGCGCTTCAAATGCTTTTTAACTTGAGCAAAATAGGAGACTCTCTCATCAACTGGAATGGTGCGTAAAATGTTTACCCACTCGTTAATTTGACTCTGGTCAGTTGGAATGCGGATGAACTCAAAGAACTTGTAGCTAAACTTTCTACTCTTCTTGTCTAGACCATCCATCACAGCTCTAGCCCACAGCTGCTGTTCATCACTCAATGAAAGCAGAAAAAGTTTTTCAAACATTGATCGAAGCGTGCGGTATTCCTGTTCTCTAGACTGCAGTTGTAAGCGCGTCTTGGTAACCCACCTCTCTTGCTCCTTATGTAGGTCCCGCAACTGAACCTTAAAGTTATTTAAAGCACGTTGTTTTCTCTCGCTTAATTCCTGCATAAGGTGTCCATGGAACTCCTTACTATCGGGAGCTAGCTCAACCCGCTGAAGTGCTTGTTGCATTGTTGCATCTAAAAAGGCCATCCCCTGTTTATTAACCAATTCCCAAAGCCGCTGTTCCAAACCATCTATATACTCTTGAAAAATACGTTCTTCTGCTTCTTTTGCTCTGACTTCCATCCCCTTACTTGCATTAACAAAACCGATATGGAGTGGATTAGTAGGTGCGATATGATACGCAACTGTGTAGTAATGCATGATCTGGATGATCAAACTAGGGTTAGGAGACTTGGAAAGCGTCGCTTTTATAGTTTGAAGCATCTTGAGCTGAGAATCTCTCGGTACGACAGTTACTGCTTCAATCATCTCTGAAAAATCTTGCATTGTTGGTGCAAAAGATTGAACTGTTGTCACAACATTTTGCCGCACCTTGCGTGTAAGCCCAGCAACTGCACAGAAAATACGGACATAATTTTTTTGATTATAACGCTGGATGAGACTATTTTTAAAAGCTCCCGCTGTTTGACTCGCCCCTTTATAATCGAGCAATTGCTGTAAAGCAGCAGAGACTAACTGTGAGCGCTCTCTTGGATGGCGATCGACTACATCACTCTGGATAGAAAACCAGTTTACAAGTCTGATAATCTGATTACGCCTTTCAGAAGAGAGCTTTCCAAGAGAACAGACAAGACGCGCTTGTTCAGGGCGACTTAGACAAATGCCACTTAACGAAATCCAATCGGGTTCTACTTGTTCAGCTTGCCCTTTGGCCTGTTGGAGCTTTTGAATCGCAGTACATGCGATTTTCCGACATGAAGGGTCAGCAAGTCCCTCCTGAACCTCTTTTGAAGATTGACCAACCTTTTCAAGAGTTTCGATTAAACAGGGAATATCCCTTTTTAAGAAATCAAATGTCTTTAAGATCCCTGCTCGGTATTTGGGGCGTAGACAACCGATTAGAGTAATTAAATGGGCGACTTGCCTAGCATGATTGCAATGCGCGATAAATGGTACAACAGACTCAAGCAGTGCTGGCTGGTCTTCTTCTTTTAAGAGGCTAAGATTCATAGTTGCAAAGTTTCCAACATCTGCAGGAAGCAATTGATCTCTATGCCGATTAAACTCTTTGAGCTCCCAAGCTGAAACTTCACACGAAGCTTTAACAAAAGCATCTAGGCAAGGCATGACTATAGACTCAGTAACAAGCAATAATCCCTTGATAATTAGCTCACTATCCTCAATAAATTCATTTTCAACGAGCCACTTATAGGCATAACATCCAACTCGTACCTCACGTCTTTCAGAGCTTTCTATTCCTGTCATCACTAAGTCCAGATCCTCAGGATGATTAGAAAGCCACTTCACCCGCTCTACTAATCGATTGGGTGGGAAACGGCTAACGATTCCCATCAGCCGCGTTGCGTTCACTACTGTGAGTTGAGACTTAAGCATCCTCACCACTTCCATTTGCTTATCTCGGGGGTGAACAATTGCTATACCATTCAAAATTGCCGCAATTTCCCTTCCCCCTTTGCAACTTTGCAAAAGAGGGTTGAGCTGGCTCATAATCGCCCTACGTTGAATTGAATACAGCCCAGCAACAGCAGAAACAACCAGAGGAAGTTCCCCCTCGCCACATTTGTCATAAGGAACAACCGATAAACCACTTTTACAGTCATCTGGCGCAAACTGACTCACAGCTGATATGATATGAGGAAGATCCGCTCCATTTAACCCCTTATCAAGGACTGAGTTAACAGCAGAAATCACCTCTTTTAACCTTTTGATCTCAACGTTGACTAAAGCTGTAAACAGTTGCTCAAATTCATCGATTTCCTCAAACAACTTAAGTATTTTTGTTTTGCTGATCCATTCAATGATTTGCGGGGAAGAAGAACCATATTTCCCTAGAATTGTGATAAGTTGACCCGTCCGACCTTTAGCGCACCCAAGCTCCCTTAAAAAGGGTCTACAACAACCATAAATGGCATCTAGCTTCTCATGTGAAATCTCTTTAAGGGCCGTTAAGATAGCTGCAACTTCAGAAATGTCACAGTTGTTGAGGAAAGCATCCACTACATTTAAAACTTCTGTCTCTATCTCCTTTGGCATCGACTTCATGGCCGTTAAAATAGCTCTGACTATCCTTTCAGTGACCTCATCATTATTGGTGATAAACATGCTAATCCAAAAATGAAATGTCTCTGAAACTTCAAATTCATACCCAGGAGTATTCATGTCAAACACCCTAGTCATCCAATTTGAGTTCGGAATAACAAGCACAGGTACATCTTGAACATGTTGGATTGCCGCTCCTGCTGAGAACAAGCAGTTAGCACGCATTGTACCTAAAAGACCATCACCTACAGAAAGTGCCATGCTTTCAACATAGCATATCTTTATTTAACCTTAAAGAAAGTCTAAGTACCTATAAACGCTCAGCAGGAGTCTCAAAGTTTTTGTAGCGCAAAGATGGAAGAGCCTGTTTGTACTCTTTTTGCAAAAACTCGATCATTTTTTCACGGATAAAGCAACGAAGCTCAAACGTGTCGCCCGCATTTGCACCAGAGACAAGCAAGCGAATTTCCACTGTCTGTTCACTCACATTTGTGACATGAACACTGTCAGCGGTTCCACTGTGGAGTGGATGAGAGTCGATCAACTCTTTAAATCGTGCACGTATAGCATCAACTGGCACACTATAATCGCAATAGAGAAGCACAGCACCAATCAACTCTGGATCTTCCATATCCCAATTTTGGAACGGTTTTTCAACAAATTCAGAAGTTGGAATAATCATCCGTTTAAGATCCCATAGACGAACCACAACATACGTCAAGTGGATATGTTCAATCCTTCCAAATTGATCTTGAATAAAAACGGCATCACCAATTTTCACTGTTTTTGTGAACGCAATTTGAAAGCCTGCAATGCAGTTGAGAAGCACTGGTCGCGCGGCTACACCCATTGCAATTCCTGCGATCCCAGCTGAGCTTAAAATTCCAATCCCCACACTCTTAATGTAGGGAAAGATCATGAAAATTCCAGCTAGCGTCAGCAAAAAGATCATGACTATAGCGATGCGATAGAGAAAGAGAAATTGCGTGATAAGAGCGCCGCTATTCTTACTCTTTTGTCCCACTTTTTCGACTTGAAAGAGATAAGCTCCTTTTGCAACACGCCCTAAAAACCACCCAAAACTGAGCATCACAGCAGTGAAAATCAACCTGGTTAAGATACCATCGAGCTTCAAATAGGAGCAGGCAAAGTAGGTTGCAAGTTCGATCAGAATGAGAAAGAGAGGAGGGCGTACCTTCTCAACAACAAATTTCAGGAGTGGAGCAGAGCGAAAAGCGCGACGCAACCCAAACAAAATCAAGAGATAAAAGATGTAGGCCAGAACAAAAGCGCCGAGAATAAAGCCGGCATCATAGAGAATAGAATTAAGCGGTGGAAAACAAAAGACATCATCTTGCATGTCTACCGTATACCTCTATTCACTTTCCTGTGTCAATATTGCAGATGAAGCCCCTTCTAAACTTGATTGCCAATCGCTATTTTTAGCGCAGTTAATCTGACACATCTGATTATATTCACTTCTATTGCAAATGGTTAACACACCCTTTTCACCAGCATCCCATGTTGCAGCCAAAACAGCTTCTGTATCCCATTCTGCTCGATAGTAAAAATCAATGTGATCTACATGCGAAAGATAGTCAACAAGTCGCTGCGGAACCATTTCTCCCTTCTCACAGGTATCCTGTTCAGTCGTTTGAATAAACTCTTTATCACGCTCTTGAATCGATCTCCATCTCACATCATCTGGCGCAGTTACATGCAACAGCTCAACTCGATAACCTTGTTCTCTAAGAAACTGGAATGTATTTTTTGTCAGTGGACTTGATGCGGTCATTCCGTATCCAAAACCGATGCCATCTCGAATCAAACTTCCTGCAATCAGATGTGTTGCGCCGTTAGATGCAGGTCGCCACTTTGCATAAGCAGCATGATGGACATCTGGCTCTTTTGATTCGCCAATATCGGCTTCCCAAGTCAACTTCATATTTTTCAAACAGACCGCATCTGGATCGATATAGGCAAGCTGTTTACCTTCCGCTTTCATCTCTTTTAGACGCGTCTCTAATACATTCGTCTTTCCTGCACCAGGAGCTCCTGCTGTAAACAGTGCGAGCTTTTCCTGCACTGGATTCTGCTCCAAAATGTTCTCATAAATAAATCGAATATCTTGATCTAAGCGTCCCATTTCTTCAGAGGAGTAAGCAACATTCCTTCCAAAAGCCGTCCCGTTGTACATCTCTGCTACTACAAATTGCGGAACACAGTAGCTAAAATTAGCATTATAAATTCCAGAAAAGTCACACACACTAGAAGCCATAAGATTCCCTATTGTAGCGGTTAGAAGAAAGAGTAAGTTTCGAATCATGCGGCTATTTTAAAGACTTGGAAAAGAAAAGACAAGATGAATTTTTCACATACCCTGGCCTTGCAAAGTCCTCAATATAACCCAACTTCTGATAGAAATGCGCCGCTTGAAAACTCATTGTTGCAACCGTTGCTAAAGCACATCCCTCCTGCTTTCCGTAAGCATGAACCTTTTCCATCAGCTCTTTACCAAGCCCCCGACTTCGATAGTCTGGATGAACCCAAAGTTGATCTGTATAGATCGTGCCATAGATAATTGAGCCATTGCATCCAGCAATAATCTCTTTGTCACGCACAAAAATAGCAAAGGGATATGCATTACCATACTCTGGCGTTTCGTCATTGATTTTTTCTGTCAAAAAATCAATATCTTCCATTGCAGGCTCTGTTGTTAATAAAAATTCCATGAAAATCTAAATTATTTCTAATAATTGATTTTTAAACAAGCTCAACAGATAATATTCTCTATGATTACACCACCATTAGATCCTACTACATATTCTAATTCAGGAAGACCAGTGCGAGCTGCGGCTCAAGCATCAACTGTAAGAATGCACGAGATACTGGCTCAAAAATCTCCAAATAAACCGCTTACACACCGTGTAGTCAAAGCAAAAAAACCACCTTATACTAAACATAGTAAATTGGCCCTGGTTACTCGGGCACATTTTTCACCTAATCCCCCGATGTTACCTACATTGCTTAATGCAATCAAAGAAATCTATAAGCTTCCCCCTAATCAATTCAATCAAATAAAAGATCGTTTAGCTCAACTTCCTACTATTCCAGAGAAAATGCGTTTGATTAGTGCCATCCGATATACCCTGTCTATGGGTGAATCGTATAAAAAAGAGGTGAGTGATACAAGAGTGGTAGAATGCCATCTCACTGATGTAACAGTTTTTTTAGAAGCAGCTGGAAGCGAGCCCCCATTTGGCATGAATAGATACCTGAGTTTCCTTCTATCAGGTTTTATTATTAATCGGGGATTGGGCGCTGTCTGCCAAGCAGGCATTTACATGGTTAAGCATATCCTTAAGGCTTTAGAAAGTTCACACCCTGCTATCAGTGCACGCACCTATATGCATCAAGTTGTAATAACTTTACAGAATCACCCAGACTTATTTGCTAAATTCAAATACCCTGTACATATCAATCCTAGCAACCCCTTTAACGTCTTACTACTAGCAGAAACTGTCAGCGATGCTGCTACGAAGCCCTTTGGTGCGCATGTCCTCTCTGCAATCCTAACAGCCATGATGTGTCCCCTTTCCACTCTAGAAGAGGATAGCCCAGCAGTTATTGCCTACCACCATTTACTTAAAGAAGATCCAGTTCAACTCTTCTCTCTCATGTACGATCTGCTTGTTAAGGGCGAGCTTAGAGGAGCTAAGATAAATAATACTACCGTCGATATGATTAGTGATCGCATTATAGATAGAGTATGCGCATCTCCTTTGCCATCAACAAACTCGATTCCATTGGAAAATGCCTGCGCTGTTTCCAGTATTGATTTCGCAAGCATTAATAATGGAACGGTAGACTCAAAAGACCTAAGGAAAATCGCTGGCAATGATAGATTTTTTCTTCTAACTTATTGCGGTTATGGTCACTCTTATGTTCAAGAGGCTATTTTGATGGCACTTTCAAGCAGCTAATTTGAAAACTCTTGTTCAATAGCTTTGTTAGCTCGAGGACTTCTTTCCAAATACCCTGAAAAATTTTCAGCAAAAGCATCTGGCGTAATCTCCTCAACCCCCTTTTTCATGCCATCGAAAATAGACTTTGCAACATTGCCAGGTGACTCCTTATTCATCTTAATCTCCTTAGCCATACCCGTTGCAATTGGCCCAGGGTAAACACCAAAAACAGCGACTCCGTATGGAGCTAATTCAATTCTTACAGCCCGAGTCAGAGAAAAAAGCGCTGCTTTAGAGGCGCAATACGTGGCTGCGGGTGGGTAGGGATAGAGCCCACCTATTGAAACTATATTGACAATTGCCCCCTTGTGATTTTTGATCAGCGTCTGAGAAAAAGCGTTCATCAAGTGAAGCGGCGCAAAAAAGTTGACCTCCATTTCACTACGTGCCGTCTGTTCATTGTAGTTGTGACAGCAGCCACTAAAGCCAGAAACCCCTGCATTATTGATTAAGACTTGAGTGTCTCCCGCCTCTTCGACCACTTTTTTAATTTGTTCAGGATTGGTTACCTCTAATTCAACAGCGACCACTTTACCCTGGAACTTTGCAACAAGCTTGTCAAGCTGTGCTGTATCGCGTGCCGTTGCATAAACCTTTTTGGCGCCACGTTTAATCGCTTCTTCGACGATTGCTCGCCCAATCCCGTTTTCACGGTTTGCACCTGTGACAAAAACAACTGAATCCTTAACAGAGACCATTTTATTTTCTCCAAAGTTATATTGGAGAAGGTTGATATCACAAAGGCTTTTATAATGCCTATCCCTAAATGTACAGCTCCCTAGCAGGAGTTCTTCCAAAAAAAGCCCTCCTATTTAAGGAAGGCTTTTTAGCTGCTGATATTGAGCTTATCCTATTGCATTTTGCAGCCATCCTCAAGCTGCTTTATGACATCAGCATGAGCTACACTAGATTGGTGTTCAGCAGCTTGAAAACTTGCAGATTGAGGAATCTGGGGCCTAGCACCTTTTCTCTCTATCGCTTGAGCCAAGCTGATAACCAGCTTACTATTTGCACCTTCAAGTGGAAGGATTCTTCTTACTTCATTCATGTTGCCAGCCCGAGTAGCTTGCATACGCTGAGCTTCATACTGCTTGTCTTTTACGAAAGCTGCTTCGAAACGTGATTGCAATTCAGCTACTGACAACTCATCCAAAGAAGGTTCTTGTGTAGAGGCTGCTGCAGCAACCTACTCTTCTTTTATAAGCCGTGCAGAAAGAGAAAGATCTTCAGATGTGACTACAAGCTTATATGTTTGGCCAATTTCCAATTTCTCAGGAAGTTTTAGCTCAACAGACCTATCAGTTCTACGAAGAGTCTCTTGTTGGCTCCTTCTACCTGTTAAGGGATCTAGGGTTATTGGTCCGATTGGTCGACCTTTTTCAAAAACACCAGCTTTAAGTGTAAGAGAACGGACCTGCTCTACAGTTACTCTTAACAAATCAGGATGTGTTTCGCGCTGTACGATACCCGTTTGTCCTAGCATGTGACGGCAAGTAAAGGGGAATTTTCTTGCAATAGCAGGGTTTATATTTTCCGGGATAGCTACACTAATTGCAGTCTTTGCACCTGCAAATGCCAAATCCACTACCCAAATATCTAAGCCTCCAGCAGAGCTGCCTCCCCTACATCTATTGGGACCTTCCCAGGCAAAATTTAAAATAACCTTATCACTAGCTGCTGCCATAGTCGATCTCCTAAATGATTAATTCTTTAAAAACTTGGTATAATATTAACAAATTAAACAAATAAAAAACAATTACTTAACTACAACAAAATGGCTATTTTTCTAGTTTTATCAACTTGTTGGGATCACCGAAATTTATCAGTGAAGTTTGTTCATGGATTTTTTCCACCATAAAATCTGCACATGAGTGGATGAGCTCTTTGATGTCATCCCAACGCTCATCTTCTACACCAATACAAATTGATTTAGCTCTCTTCATTACAGACTGATATCGTTCAGGTAATCTGCTTATTACCCAATCTGCTGCTACCGGTTTAGATTTGATTGAATTCGTCTCTATAGCGCTCCAGATTCGCGCCAAGGTAAGTAGAACATTACGCGTATCATCATCAAGATCTGCGATAAGCCCGTCTAAACCATGAAGCAGTGCTTTGATAAAATCTTGGTAGGGTACAGGCATAAGGAGCTGCTCAGGTTCTGTACCCCATAAGGTTTCGCTTTTTAACAAGACTTGAGTAACAACTACCGCAAGATCTGGCATTTCCTGAGTTTCCCAAGGTTTAATGATACCTTTTTCAAAAGATTCACGTAACCATTCACCATATTGAAAATCGAAATGAGGAGGATACTGCCAGGGATTTATCGCGGCCTTCTTCACAAGAGTCATTTCAATTGGAGCCCTTGAACACTTCATATAAATGCCAGATGTTTGAAGGAGATGAGTAACGAGTTTAGTTTTTTCTTCTAAACTTGTTTCACGATTAATAACGACGAACAAGTCAATATCACTATATTTTTGCAGTCCTCCCACAACAGCAGAGCCAAAAAGATAAACAGCTAAGAGGTCAGATCCTAAAATGGACTTCAACACCTCTAGGCTCTCTTTGAGCTGTTTTTGTACTTCATCGCAGTAGTTTGTCATATTCACAAATCCTTAGCTTGTTCTTTCAATTTCAGGGTGTAGAAAGGCAACTCGATTTTGGGATACAGAATATAGGTTTAAGCTCCTTTTGCTTTCCCTACAGAGAACATAAAATCCTTTTTCTATTCTTGTCTGATGTCGAAGAAAACGTCATGACTACCATTGGATGAGGTTTGGGTTCTTTCACCATCTTGCTTGTTTTACTACAATCGTCATTCGTATACTCACGGATGACTTTTTCCAAAAAACCAAATGTAAAATATTATCCCTGCGTATGCCATCTTCACTCTTTTCTACAAAAAATTCTGATACCTTCCTCAGGGATAGTTTCAGATAATGGCAAAAGTATTGAGTAGGCGTTGACATCATAGTCTTCAAAATAAGTAATCATTTCTGCAGCAAAAATTTCCGGTATCTCTTCCTCTTCATTGTTTATTTTTTCATAATAAAAATTAACTAAGATTTTTTTTCCTTCCTGGAGAACATTGATAGCTCTTAGATTGTTTGTAACGGCTCCCAGTAAAGCAATTTGAGCAGCTGCTCTTATCTTTAAGTTTATACTGTCCATAAGGCTAATTACTTTGGTTTAAGGGGAATTATATGTGTACCTTGCTTGCTATAGACTATTGCTCCTCTTGTTGTTGGTATAGCCAGCCCTTCTTCATTTTTCCAAATACCGATATATTCTTTAAAATCAATCCCCTCCTTATAACCAGGTTTTCCTGGAATTGAATGATTAAGTCTTCTACCTGTACCAGCAAATTCATTAACCAACCTCTGCGGGTCTGGATACTCAAAGATACTCTTGCCTGGTTGATAATTATGTTTTCCTGGAATATGCTTCCATTGTCTATCCCAATGAATTTTTAAATTAGAGCTTTTAAGAATCGCTTTTCTAGTTGTTTCTTCTTTTGCAGCTAGGACAAAGACTTCTTGAGCAAGCTTGGGAGAAATGGAAGCTGTTTCTAAGGTCATAAGTGCATTGGCTCTTCTCAAATTGCGATAAAGTTGAATGGCTTTAACAGAGCCGGAAGCTATGAAAATATCAACGCCGTATTTACTGACAACATAGCCAATATATCTACCTTTAGCATAATCATCTAGTTGGTCCCATTTGTTTAGGCATTCCTGTAGTTCTGGAACAAGTTTGCAAAGCATTTCTTTGGTTGTATTATCTTTAATAAATTCAAGACATGCATGTGCGCAATCTACCATCTCTTGAGAGGTTTCTATTGGACTGGATCCAAAAGCCCAGATTCCTCTACTGATTCCTCTAAAACAGGATAGTACTGATGGAACAAACTCAGTTATAGAATCTTGCCCTCCCTTGAGCATTCCCAGGGCAATACCCCGCCCGAATGTGATAGAATTGAATCTTCCAACTAGATTAGGGTCGATTTTCTTTGGACGAATACCAGAAGCTAGGTAATCGGATAAGGCTTTTGAAAAGTCGCCTGTTTCAAAATAAGCAACTGCGCGTTCAAAATACGCATCTTTATTTGTAGAATCTTTTTGGATGGCTCTGGTTAAAGCCACTATTGCTTCATCGTATGAAAGGCATTCACTTAAGAGTCGCCCTTCTGTCAGATATAAGTCTGAAGTAAGCAGGTCGTGATGATGGTTTTTTTCAGTATATGCAATGAATTCACGAATATCTCCTAGAGAGTCGAGGGTATCCCCCTGATTAAAAAGTACCATCCCTCTCTCGTAATATATTTTAGGATGAGGATGTTTTTGGAGGCATTGGCTATATAGTTTTAAAAAAGGTCGTTGAATAGACTCTTCAACATCAATAATTTTGTTATGAACTGTTAGGTAATCATTTGTTGGTAGTTCCCTAAAGCTATGTTGATCCAAATCCAGGAGGATGTCTCGGTATTGAGAATGGAAAAAGGTGTGCGTTAATAGGCCCGATAAAAACCCGTGCAATGACCTTTCCGTAAGATATGGAGTGAATGTTGACCGTGCTATATCAAGACTTGAAGCTTCAAAAGCTTGCCTTAATTTTGTATAAGCAAAATCACTGACTTCTTTGGCGTTAGAATCACTCTGAGGCCAATAACAACTGCACTCTGGGTTCTCTTTTTCATAGAGCAAAAAATTCTGCAAATGGCGGAAATATGTCTGATGATGCCAATCAAAATAGCCATGATAGATGGTCGGGACGTTGCAAAATTGCCATCCTTCATAAATATCACACTCTTCATTCCAAAGGTCGTCTAAATTTAACCACCACTGCCCAGTGCAACCGCATTTGTAAACGGGAAAATAGATGTAGGAAAAAACATCGTTGCCATCTTCATCCTCCTCATCTTCTTCATAATAACTGACCCCTCGAATGACGGTTTGCGAGCAGTTTAGGCAATAGGCGTAATTGCAATGTCTTTTGTTACCATGCTTTCTTTGTGAAATGAGATGACTGAGATGCCTTACTCTATCAATGAGTTCTTTATCGATTTGGGCCTCTGAGTGGCCACCAATTAGAAAATCGAGCTGCAAACCCTCATTTTTATATTCACCCCAAGCACTACATCCTTCTGGATCATCTTGCAAATGCTTTAAGCAGAAGTCTGGCCAAATTCCCTGATGGATTTTCGGTGTAACCGATGCATAAATCTTTGCATCATTGGTGTCTGCATTTATCAGGTGTCGTTTATTATCAAACTTAGAGCTTTTGACACACTTAGGCGAAACAAATATTGAATGCTGCATTTGCTCGTCAGCATGCATCAATTGAAAAGCACTCAACATCACGAGTAGGAAATAGGCCATCTTTCTTATCACAACTCTCTTAAAAAAGTAGGTTATGTGATGTAATTTTTTAAGAAAAGATAAATGAAATTTTTAAGTCACCCAGGAATGCAGTCACCATCCACGCTGTAACCATGTAATCACATAGTAATAACAATTTTATATCAAGAGTTTCACAAGTTTAGGTCAGGCTCCATCTGCCCAAAACCTCACGTCAATCATACTGAGTCAATAGCCTAAGCTTGATGTTTCTGAAGGGAAATGTCTACCTACTCTCTCCGACTTTGGAAACAAAGTCCTTAGCTTTTTTCTTTTGATTTCGGGGTGCAGATTTGGATTATCGCGACGACGGCAGTACGCTAGTACGGCGGAGGAGCGAGAATACAAAGATGCCCCTGAAATCAAAAGAAATGGAAGAGGAGGGATTGACTCGCTCGCCTTGCTCGTCTCGCCCTGTGGGTAACATTGGCTCTGCCAATGTTATCTCCCTCGCTGCGCTGCGGGTCGAACCTAGGTTCGAACGAATGTCATAGACATTCTGCTCCCTTACGGGAGCTATCCCCCCTCTTCCAAAAAAAAAGAGAAGCAAGTGCTTCTCTTTTTTTTTGGAAGAGGAGGGATTCGAACCCCCGGTCCCGTGAAGGACTTCTGTTTTCAAGACAGACGCAATCGGCCACTCTGCCACTCTTCCTAAAACTGCTTCAAAAAGTCCATTCGATTCTCTTGGAATAATCGAATGTCTGAAATACCATAGCGCAACATGGCAATTCTCTCAATCCCAAATCCCCAGGCATAGCCAGAATGTGTTTCTGGATCTATTCCTGCTGACTTAAGTACCTCGGGATGAATCATCCCTGCTCCTGCTACTTCTAACCAACCTGCTTTCTTACATACACTGCATCCTTTCCCTTCACAAATAATACAATGTACGTCTACTTCTACTCCGGGCTCTACAAAGGGGAAGTAACTGGGGCGAAAACGCATTTTCACTTCACGCTTGAGCAATTTGGTGAAAAGCTCTTCTAGGGTGGAAAGTAGGTCGGAAAATGTGACGTGCTTATCAACGTAGAAGCCTTCGATTTGGTGAAAAACTACGTGGGAACGACTCGATATGTCTTCGTTACGGAAACATTTGCCTGGAGCTATTGCGCGAATCGGAGGTTTACCACTTTCTAAGACGCGTGCTTGGGTATTGGAGGTATGTGTCCGTAACAACCAACCTGGCTGAATGTAGAAGGTATCTTGCATGTCGCGCGCTGGATGGTCTTGGGCAAAGTTAAGCGCTTCAAAATTGTAGTACTCACTATCGATGTCTGGTCCGTACTGAACAGAAAACCCCATGCCTCGAAGAAGAGAAATTGCCTCGTTAAGCATTTTGACAATCACGTGCTGATTACCGATGTCCTGGCGGATGCCGGGAAGGGTAACATCTATTTTTTCGGCCGCAAGCTGTCTATTGAGCTCCGCGTTCTCAAATTGATCGATTGTTTGTTGAAGTTTGGCCGAAAGGCTCTCTTTCAGATCGTTGATCTGCTTGCCAAGCAAAGGTCGCTCCTCAGCCGAGGCTGAACGGAGCGACTGCATCAAATTCTGCAGCTCGCCCTTCTTGCCGAAATATTTGACCCGCAAGGCCTCAAGCTCTTTAGAAGAACTGCACGCCTTGAGGTCATCCTCAAACTGCCGAGCAATGGTCTTAATCATGCAGAAGCAAGTGCTTTCTTCGCTTGAGTCACTACAGACTTGAAACCTTCAGGGTCGTGAATGGCCAATTCTGCTAGCATCTTACGATTCAAGTCGCATCCTGCTTTCTTCAAGCCGTCGATCAGCTTGCTGTAAGAGATTCCATTGATCTTTGCGCCAACGCCAATACGTGTAATCCAAAGTGAACGAAACTCGCTCTTTTTGATCTTACGGTGGCGCGTGTTGAACGCCAAAGCGCTCATCACGGCATTTTTTGTCTGACGAATATGATTCTTTCGGTCGCCGAAAAATCCCTTAGCACGTTTGATAATGCGCTTTCTACGACGACGCGATGCTGGTGAACCGGTAGCTCTAACCATGATCTATACCCCCATCATCTGCTTGTAGGTTTTCTCAAGACTTTTATCAACAAGACCTGGACGCGCTAAGCTGCGCTTTCTGTCTGATGACTTTTTCTCAAGCTTATGACGTCTAGAAGGACGGCGGCGGAGTAATTTCCCACTACCTGTCACTTTGAATCGTGACGCCACTGACTTATTTGTTTTCATCTTTGGCATGATTTTCTCCTCTATTTCTTTCCACCCGGGGCAAGTACACAAAAAAGACTGCGTCCCATCATTTTAAGCGGCGCCTCGACAGAAGCAACTTCTACCACTTCTTCGATTAAACGTTGTACCACTTTCCTTCCATTTTCTGGATAGGCCATCTCTCGCCCTCGGAACATGCAAGTCACTTTGACTTTATTTCCCTTTTCTAAAAACTGTTTCGCGCGCTTGATTTTTGTTGTCAAATCATGCTCATCAATGTTTGGCTTGAGCTTGATCTCTTTAACCTTCACCTGATGTTGCGCTTTTTTACTCTCTTTTTCCCGCTTTGTCTGATCGTAGCGGAATTTTCCGTAATCAATAATCTTACAAACTGGAGGTGTCGCGGTCGGTGCCACTTCAACTAAATCAAGCCCTTGCTCTTGAGCTAGCGCTTGTGCATCTCGCGTTATCATCAGACCTAACTGCGCTCCATCTGCTCCGATGACACGCACTTTAGGGACCCGAATCTGCCGGTTCACTCGTAAATTCAAATTTTATCCACTCCGTTTGAGTATGGGATATAGCTGACTCGAACAGCTGACCTCCACGATGTCAACGTGGCGCTCTAACCAACTGAGCTAATACCCCGAGTAAAAAACGAGGATAATATGCTATACTACGGATTTATTCAATAGAAATCGTGCATCTTTCAATAGCAAAACAGAAATGGGAACACTATGTCCAGCCAGGAGATCTGGTAATCGATGCGACATGTGGTAATGGAAAGGATCTACTCTTCCTAGCTAAGCTCCTGGGCGGGAAGGGAAGTCTTGTGGCCTATGATATCCAAAAAGAGGCGCTAGAGCAAGCTGAGTTGACGCTAAGCTCTCTAAATGAGCAGGAGCGGTCAATTATCTCTTTGAAATTGGCCTCTCACGAGCACTTCACAGAAGAAAACGCGGCTCTCATTGTCTATAATCTTGGCTACTTGCCGGGAGGTGACAAATCGTTGACGACAATGACCGCATCGACACTGACGAGTTTAAAAAATGCACTTACCACGCTTAAGCCTGGGGGATTGCTTTCGGTAACCTGCTATCCTGGGCATGAGGAGGGCGCAAGAGAAGCTCTTGCTGTACGGGCATTTTTTGAAGAACTAGAGTGGCCAACCACCCATATCCCAGGAGCTAGGGAGCGAGCGCCACATCTATTTTTTGCAGTGCGTCCATCATGAAAAAAGTGCCACAGACAACTAAGATTTCATCGTTGGCTGTAGCGAGCTTTTGTGCTTCCTCAAATGCTCCTGACGTGCCAAGCGGCAAGACTCGTGGGTGATCAACAAGCTGAAGATGCAAAGGACCTTGCTGCTTAAGGAATTTCTGCATAGATTCGACATCTTTGCCTTCGGAAAAGGCTGCCACAATACGGAATGTTTTGTTTGGAAAGGTCTGCTCGAGGCGTTGAAAAAGGGCGTGCATCCCTGGAAGGTTATGCGCAACATCATAGACAACTGATCCGTGTACTTCAAAACGGCACGGTGGAGCTTCAGTAATCGGCTCACCTAAATAACCGAGGAGTTCAAGTGCTGTTTGGGCAATGGCCTGATTCTCTTCTTCAAAGTGAGCAAACTCCCCTTCGACAACGAGCAAGGGACTTCCCTTGTCTCGCGCAACTCTTTCAAAGATATAGCGAGGCTTGGCGTTGGGCCCAATAACAACTGGGACTTTCTCTTTGATGATTCCAGCCTTTTCAAAAGCGATCTCTTCTAAGCTTTCACCAAGATATTGCATGTGATCATAACCAATTGAAGTGATGACACAGAGTTGAGGTTGAATAATGTTTGTTGCATCTAAACGTCCACCCAGTCCTGTCTCAATCACAGCGCAGTCGACGCCCTCTTTTCTAAAATGTTGAAAAGCTGCTAAGGTGATAGTTTCAAAGTAGGTCATCTCATAGGGAAGTTCCAGGTCAAGATGATCGACAGGTTCGAGATTGATGCGCACGCGTTCTGTAATATCTGAAATGTGGGGCGAAGAAAAAAGTCCCACGCGTTTGCCCATTTTTTGCAAACCAAGCGCAATCTTCCAAGAGACTGAGCCTTTTCCATTGGTTCCTGCAACATGTATGGTAGGAAAGGCTTTTGAGGGACTACCAAGCGCTGCATCAATTTCCGCAATTCTCTCAAGGCCGAGTTTCATCTCTCGCATTTCATCGTTTGAGTGCATCGAATGTCTCCTTCCCAACCCAAGAAGTACCGAGCTGATTTTGAGGTTTCACGCTGCCATGGTAGTCTGAACCACCGGTAATAAGCCAGTTCTTTTCTTTGGCAATATTGACCCACTTCTGCTCTTGGTTGGGCGCAAATCTAGCATAATATCCTTCCAAACCATCAAAGGGTTGCTGCAGCACAAAGTTGATGGTCGCGCGTTTTTTCAGTAGATGTGGATGGGCT
Source organism: uncultured Chlamydiaceae bacterium (assembly GCA_942490925.1). Classification (GTDB taxonomy): domain Bacteria; phylum Chlamydiota; class Chlamydiia; order Chlamydiales; family JAAKFR01; genus CALNYX01. The sequence goes on from CALNYX010000017.1 coordinate 835,698, forward strand.
ATCATCGCTTTGCCATTGCCTGCGTGAATCGTTTCAATTGTCTCTTCAACACTCACCGGTGTGCCCGGATCATAGGCTAGCTTCCCTTCACCTAAATAACGATCAAAGGCCTCTTTAATTGTCTTCACAACTCCTTGCTTCATGAGTAGCAGGGCGATGTGTGGTCGGCCAATTGTCTTGCCAGTCAGCTCCTCGGGATTGAGATGAATTCCCATGCCGTCGAGTTTTTCCAAGATATTGCTGTTGCGCTCTTGTCGTCTTGTCTGATGCCGTTGACAAAGAGCTTGTATTGCAGGACTATCCAATGAAAATCCGTAGCCAAGAATGTGCACCGGATCTCCTTGATAGCTGGCTGAAAACTCAACACCAACGAGCAGTGGAAAGTCTTTGGTAGCAGCATAAGGGAAAGCAACCTCATAAGCACCAACTGTATCATGATCAGTGATTGAAAGTCCGGATAGACCTGATGCAATTGCCAAATCGATCAGTTGTTGCGGTGTGTCTGTGCCATCGGAATAACAGCTGTGGCAGTGTAGGTCGGCTCTAAATGTTGTCATTGTAGGGAATATAACGGATTTCTTCTTCTAATTGAATCCCTTTTTCATGATAGACGCGCTCTTTGACCTGCTCGATGAGTGTAAGTACATCTTGAGCACTCCCTTTTTCATCATTGACGATGAAATTTGCGTGCATCTGCGAAACTGATACGCCGCCGACGCGCAATCCCTTCAAGCCTGCCTGTTCAATCAATTGACCAGCCGCAGGTCCAGGATTACGAAAGATGCAGCCGGCTGATTTCATCCCATAGGGTTGCGTTTCTAATCGGTAGTCAATGATCTTTCGCTGGTCAGCTTTTGCGCTCGTCGAAGGCTGCAGAGTGAAGGTCCCTTCAACGATTGCTCCGCGCATTTTTTGGAATGAAGAGGTGCGATAGGAAAATTCAAGCTCTTGTTTTTGAAATGTTTGTAGCTCCCCTGTCCGGTTCACAAAACGGACTTGGGTCAAGCAATCCCCTGTCTCTTGCCCATTTGCCCCTGCGTTCATGTAAATGGCGCCGCCAACAGTTGCGGGAATGCCTGCTGCAAATTCGAGACCTGTATAGTTTTGTTTGGCGGCCATGGTGCCAAGACGAGGAAAGCTCAGACCGCTACCAACGCAGAAGGTGTTGGAGATCTGCTTACAATGTGTAATTTTATTCAGAATCACAAGCCCATTGAATCCACGATCATCGAACAGAGCATTCGACCCCTTACCCAAAATAAACAGAGGTAGATCTTGAGCTTCACGCAGCATCTGCTGTATCGCTTCAATGGTTGTCGCTTCTGCAAAAAAACGGGCCGGTCCCCCAATTCCAAAGGTTGAGACCTCAGATAACAGCTTCCCCTTCTTGTGGGGAAAGTTCATGGAGGATGGCATTGATAAAGTTTCCTGCTTCTGGTGTACTAAATTTCTTTGCGAGTCGAATCGCCTCTTTCATGACAAGAGCTGGGGGCTCTATTGCCATCTCGTGAAGGGCAAAACGTAAAATGTTTTTTTCGATAGTCGGAATGCGATCCAAGGCATACTCTTTTGAGGTAGCAGCAATTTTTTGATCGAATTGATCACGCTGCTTCCAAATCAGCTGAGCCAACTCAAATCCCTCACGCGCTTTGCTACGCGCCACTGCTGCCTTCTGCATAACAAAAGGAATTACAGACTCATCTCCCCCCATATCGAGAGAGAAAAGGAGCTGCAAAACAATTTCTCGGAATTTTTGTGGTGCCATGCCAAGCATTATACAGATTTTCGGAGAAAATATATATTCAAATAATTCATTGATTTTTTTCAGATAAGCTGTCATGCCAAGACATATGAGAATCTCTCTACTTTTACTTCTTTTCCCCTTTCTAATCGTGGGATGTGAATCGAAAAAAGAGCCGCCACCTCCACCTGTCGGTGTGACTGCTTTTTGCGTGCAGCCACACGTCATCCCGGCCGAACAGACCTTTGTTGGAGTCATTAAAAGCTCACACCCTGTTGAAATTCGAGCGCGGGTTGAAGGTTATCTGCTGAGTATCAATTACGTTGAAGGAGCAATGGTTAATGAAGGCGATCTACTTTTCCGCCTTGACCCAAAGCCCTTTGAAGCCGACCTTGAAGAAGCTAAAGGTGAACTTTCAAGACAAGAAGCCATTTTGTGGCGGGCAAAGCGTTCTTTGGATCGCATCGAACCACTCTTTGAGCAAAATGCGGCAAGCCAACGTGATTTAGATCTCGCCATTTCGCAGGTGTTGACTGCTGAAGCTGCTGTCATTGAAGCCAAAGCAAATGTGGAGAAAGCAGAACTCAACTTGGGCTATACATATGTTCAGTCCCCGATTAAAGGCTGGGCTGGACGTGCTATCTTTCGCGAAGGAACCTTGATTACTCCTTCTGTAAATGGCTTACTTACAAATGTTTCAGTAATCAATCCAATTTGGGTTGACTTCGCCATATCAAGCAATGAATTACTTGAAGGAAGGGCAGAGGGCAAGCAACATCGTTTAACACTACCACCTCAAGATCAATATGTTGTATCTCTTGAACTTTCAGATGGCTCAACCTATCGCTATAAGGGCTATCTCAATTTCACTTCTCCCACACTGGACCCGAGAACTGGTACCATGCGTATACGAGCAACCTTTTCTAACCCCGATAACGAGTTGCTTCCGGGGCAATTTGTCAATGCAACGGTTTCAGGCGCCTACTATCCAGATGCGTTGATTGTACCACAAGCCTCTGTTTTTCAAGGTAGACGAGGCATGTATGTCTTTGTCATCAATAAAGATGACTCTGTGGAAATTCGCAATGTTCAAACAGGTGCGTGGTACAAAGACTACTGGATCATTACTGAAGGGTTAAAACCTGGTGATGTTGTTGTCGACCAAGGAACAAACAAAGTGCAAAATGGCTCGCACGTCAAAGTGCTCTCAATGAGTTCATATGATGGAGAGCCGCCAAAAGAACAAATGCCTCCCCAAAGGACACTTGTAAGGAATTTTGAATGATTTCGAAATTTTTCATTCAGCGCCCTATCTTTGCCAGTGTGATCTCTATTTTGATCGTGGCGCTTGGTATTGTGGCGCTCGTTGCCCTACCAGTTGAGCAATACCCTAACATGACCCCGCCCCAAATTCAGGTAACTGTCAACTACCCTGGTGCAAGCGCACGTACTATTGCCGATGCCGTTGCAGCTCCACTTGAAGATCAGATCAATGGTGTAGATAGCATGATCTACATGTATTCTGAGAGCTCTTCAAGTGGTAATCTCACGCTCAATATCTTCTTCGAACTCGGCGCCGATATCGATACAGCTTTGAATAATGTTCAAGATCGCGTTGATATTGCGATGTCACAACTTCCAGAAGAAGTTCAACGTGAAGGCGTGATGGTTCGCAAGCAGACACCCACAATCTTATTGATTGTTGCTGTGAATTCTGCTGATGAGAAGTTTAGTGAACTCTACATCAATAACTACGCAACCATTCACATTGCCGATGAGCTACAAAGACTTCCAGGCGTCAGTAACGCCGACGTTGTCAACGCGCGCAACTACTCAATGCGCGTTTGGCTCCGCCCAGATGAGATGGCTCAGCTCGGTCTGACCACTAATGATGTTGTCCAAGCGATTCAAGAGCAAAACATGGACTACCCCATTGGCCAGCTCAATCAACCCCCTACAACCTCCTTTGTCTCCCTTGCCCTCCCTGTTACGGGTGTTGGCCGTCTCACTGAACCTCAGGAATATGAGAACATCATTTTGCGCGCCACTCCCGATGGTGCAACCGTGCGCATTAAAGACGTAGGACGTGTAGAACTCGGAGCTCAAGACTATAGCGTTATCGGTGAGATGAAAGGAGAGCAGACTGCCCTCATTGCTGTCTACCAAGAGTATGGCGCCAACGCTCTTGATGTTGCCAAAGAGGTGAAGCAAACCGTTGCCAAACTCTCAAAGCGTTTCCCTCCAGGCATCGAATACTCCATTCCGTATGACACCACAACCTTCATCAAAATCTCCATTCGTGAAGTGGGACGCACCCTTTATGAAGCGGCATTTCTAGTCGCCCTTGTCGTATTAATTTTCCTTCAAAGCGTGCGCGCAACGATCATTCCTGTGATTGCAATGATCGTTTCAATCATCGGCACCTTTGCAGGAATGTACCTACTTGGATTCTCACTCAACACACTCACCTTATTTGGACTCGTGCTCTCTATTGGGATTGTCGTCGATGATGCCATTGTTGTGGTTGAAAATGTCGAGCGTAACATGCGTCTGCGTGGCCTCGCAGCAAAAGAGGCTGCTCTGATTGCCATGCAAGAGGTCTCAGGACCTATTGTCGCAATTGTATTTGTCCTCTGTGCTGTGTTTATCCCCGTCGCATTTCTTGGCGGTATTGCTGGGCAACTCTACAAACAATTTGCTATGACAATTGCCATCTCCGTGATTTTTTCAGGCATTGTAGCGCTCACATTTAGCCCCGTACTTGCAGCGCTGCTCTTCAAAAAGCAGCATAAACCCTCCAAATTAGCCGACATGTTCAATCGCTTCTTGGACAAATGCATCAATGGCTATCTCAAAGGGGTTGCATTTATTCTAGACCACCCAATTCCTGCTCTTTGTGGCTTTGCTGGCGTCCTTGGATGTATCGTCTTTTTCTTTATCATTATTCCAACAAGCCTGGTCCCTCAAGAGGATCAAGGCTATCTCTTTACCTTTGCCAAACTTCCAGATGGAGCAAGTCTCGATCGCACAGAACAGGTGACTGAAAAAGTTGAACCGATTGTAATGAAAAACCCTGCCGTTCAAAACTTTGTCTCCATCACCGGTTTCAGCCTGCTAGAAAACCTCAATCGCGCGAATGTCGGCACTTACTTTGTTGTCCTCGAAAACTGGGATAAGCGAAAAACCAAAGCAATGAAAGCAGAAGGCGTGCTCAAGTCGCTCTCCAAAGAGTTTGCAGGAATTCCTGAAGGCGATGTTGTTGCAATGAATCCCCCTGCGATACAAGGCCTTGGAACAACGGGAGGATTTGAATTTTGGATTGTTAATGAAGGAGATGGTGGTCCTCAAGCACTCCAGGAATTGACTGATACATTCATCAAAAAAGCAAGCGAACGTCCTGAACTGGCAGGTTTAAGCACCTCTATGCAAGCCAATGGGATGCAAATCTTTGCCGACCTTGATCGCACTAAAGCACGTGCTCTGGATGTTTCAATAGGTGATGTCTACCAAACCCTGCAAAGCCTGCTTGGCTCTGTCTATGTGAACAACTTCAACAAATATGGGCATGTCTTCCAAGTGATTGTTCAAGCTGAACCACAATACCGCGCAACCCTTGAAGATGTTGGCAATATCTACGTCCGCTCTGCAACTGACAATATGGTCCCTCTCAAATCCTTGATCAACTTCCAAAACACCGACGGCATCAACCTTGTCAGTCACTTCAATAACTTCCCTGCCGCTAAAGTGATTGGTGGAGCAGCTCCTGGTTATAGCTCTGGCCAAGCGATTAAAATCATGGAATCGATTGCAGATGAGACCTTTCCTCCTGACGTCAACTATGCATGGAGTGGAGCTGCTTACCAAGAGCTCTCGACTGGCGGCTCCTCATTTGGAATGATCATTGCCGCTTTGGGTCTTGTCTTTCTGATTTTGTCGGCCCTTTATGAAAGATGGTCGCTTCCCGTTGCCATTTTGCTCGGTGTCCCTTTTGGGACACTTGGCGCACTCATTGCCATCTGGCTTCGCGGCATCGACAATGATGTCTACTTCCAAATTGGGCTTGTCACGCTCATTGCCCTTGCAGCTAAAAATGCAATCTTAATCGTTGAATTTGCAATTCAAGCGCGCGCCGAGGGAAAATCTGCGCGTGATGCAGCTCTAGAAGCGGCGCGGCAACGTTTCCGCGCCATTATAATGACCTCATTCACCTTCATTTTTGGGGTCTTCCCGCTCGTTATCAGCTCAGGTGCTGGCGCTGCGAGCCGTCACTCTGTTGGCACAGGTGTCATCGGTGGCATGATTCTTGCGACTCTATTAGGGATCTTTTACATCCCGCTTTTCTATAAGCTATTAGATCGTAGGAAAATGCCGTCGGAGAATGAGTGAAACGATTATTAATCCTCTGTTTGTTAACTGGTTGCAACTTTGCACCTCGCTACCACCGTCCCTGTGTGGAGACCCCACAAGAGTGGCGTACTGAGGCTGATGACTCCTCAACGCTCTGCAATGCAAGGTGGTGGGAATGTCTGGATGATCCCATTCTCGATGCTCTTGTGCAAACCGCCCTTTGTAACAACAAAGATCTCCAAGTCGCGATCTGGCGCGTCTGTGAATTTGCCGCCCGCTACCAGATCGACTCCTCACTGCTCTACCCTCAAGTCAACCTTGACGGTTCTGCTCTCAAACAACGCTTTCCTGTGCAAGCGAGTTTTCTTCCAGAAGGCTTCAATCCCATCACGCCTCACTACAATTTCGCCTTTACCCTTGACTATGAGCTCGACTTCTGGGGAAAGGTGCGTAACACCTCTTATGCTGGATATAGTGAATTACTTGCATCGATTGAAGCGCGACGCACAGTCGTTTTAACACTTGTCAGTAACGTAGCTGAAGCCTACGTCCGATTGCGTGAACTCGATCGCGAACTTGAAATTGCCTACGATACGCTTGAAGCACGCCGAGAATATGTCCGCTACGCCACTCTCCGCTTTGAGGGAGGACTCACCTCCAAAATTGAAGTCGAGCAAGCACAATCCGTGTATGATGAGACGCAAGCTGTTGTCACGCTACTCAACCAACTCATCCCCCAACAAGAGAACCTCATCAGCATTCTCATCGGAGAGCCTCCAACTTGTATAAAGCGGGGTAGAAGCGTTGCTCAATTCCACCTCGTTTCTGAAGTTCCAGCTGGCCTCCCTTCCGAGCTTCTCTGTCGCCGACCTGACATCATCCGCGCAGAGAAACAGTTGATGGCTGCTAATGCCCGCATTGGAGTTGCGCGTGCTCTATTTCTTCCACAGTTTTCACTAACCACACTGTTTGGACAAGAGAGCTTTCAGTTGAAAAATCTTTTTACCGCGCCTTCGACAGCTTGGCAATATGGCGCCGAGTTCATGCAAGCCCTTTTTACAGGTGGAAGGCTTACTGGGCAGCTTAAACTCTCTGTTGCCGACAAACAAGCGCGCGTCTTTGAATATGAGCAGACCGTACTCAATGCTTTCAAAGAGGTCGATGATGCTCTTATTGCGCACCAACAGGCGCGTGAACTTGTTAATGTTGAAGAGGATCGTGTGCGAGCTAATAATGAATATCTCCGCCTTGCATGGCTCCGCTACTACAACGGACAGACAGAATATGTCACCATCCTTGATGCGGAAAGACAGCTCTTTTTAGCACAAACTGATCTCGCACGAGCTCAAGGTGATGTCTTCATTACCTTGACTGAACTCTACAAATCTTTAGGTGGGGGCTGGGTATTGGATGCTGACGAATGTTTACGGAGTGATGCTCAGTGTCAGTGAGATGATGCCCTTGCAAGCACCATTTCCTCATCTAGAGGAATATCAAAACTCTTGACTGTGACACATGATGGACATTGCATATGCAGACGACGCAGTCGATCATGCTCATCAAAGTAGAGTGCAAAAACAAGCCAACTCTTATTGAAGTAGTATGAGAAGAGAGAACTCGACTTGAAAGACTCTTTTTTCAGAGCTGATCCAAAACGCTTTTCCGCATCTTCCCGTTGCATAAACTTACAAAGTCGAGTTGGACGGTACTCGTCCGATTGCAAAAGTCTAAGAAAGTCACAAAAAGAGAGCATGTTAGGAAGATGAAATCCCAGATCATGAGCGACATCCTCCGGGAGAGAAACTGGATAACGAAAACGAGAAATCAAACGAGTCAGAGAGGTCAGCAGAGTCATATATCTTCCTATCAAATCGAAGGTTGAATCATTCAATGTGCCATCACTCATCGAATAATCCAACCAATATAATTTAGACAACACAATTTTGCAAAAAGAATTCCACCCTTAAATAAATCTTAACCTCTTAAAACTGTTTGCTTTTTTCCTGTCTGATCAGGTATGAGCCAAGTAATATGTTAATGGTTTTTTTAGACACCGAGACGACAGGCCTCAACCCTTTTAAACATCGCACCATCGAAATTGCGCTCAAAGTTGTCGAATCCAAAAAAGTGCTTACCAGCTACGAATCGGTTGTTGCCCAGCCCTTTGAAGTGCTCGCCGAAGCCGATCCAAGAAGCCTTCAGGTAAATGGATTTACCCAGGAACAAATCCTGCACGGCAAGAGTGAAAAAGTTGTGGCCACAGAAATTGAAAACGAACTCAACCATGTTGGTTTTGGTGAGAAAGAGAGTGTTTTTGTCTGTCAAAACCCCTCGTTTGATCGAGCCTTTTTCAATCAACTGATTTCCGTTGAGCAACAACAAGCCCACAGCTGGCCCTACCACTGGCTTGATTTAGCCTCGATGTTTTGGGCATTAAACTCAAATATCACTGAAGAGAGAAGTTTATCGAAGAATGCGATTGCACAGTCGATGGGAATTCCAACAGAGCCTGACCCCCACCGCGCCATGAACGGTGTTACGCATCTGATGAGTTGTTATGAAGCGCTTTTTGCACAGAGCCGATCTCACGCGTAACCGATTCAACCGGCTCTAACGTCTCGATCTCTTGACTTGTTCCCAATTCCTGAAAACGTCTCGCTGAAACAAGCACACGCGATTCAAACGACCCCACAGCCTTGTTGTAAGATTGCACAGCTTGCGTCATATGCTTGCCTACCTTAGTCCAATGTCCACTCACATCAGCCAAACGTTTGTATAACTCTTTTCCAAGGGCGCAAACCTCAGCAGCATTGCGCGAGATATTCTCCTGCCGCCAGCCATAGGAAACCGCCCTTAAGAGCGCAATCAACGTTGTTGGCGTGGCTAAAATCACACGTTGCTCCACGCCAGACTCAATCAAAGAGGGGTCATATTCAAGCGCAGCAGAGAAAAAAGTTTCGCCAGGCAAAAAGAGCACGACAAACTCAGGCGTCGAAGAGAATTGCTCCCAATACGATTTGCGACTCAAAAGATTCACATGCGTACGAATTTGCTGCGCATGACGTTTCATCTCTTGTTGTTTGATCTCATCACTATCAGCTTCAATAGCCGTCAAATAGGCATCTAAAGGCGCTTTAGCATCGACAATGATCTGCTTGTCACCTGGAAGCTTCACCACTAGATCAGGCCGTAACCTTCCCTCATCAGTTGTCACACTTGTTTGCTCAAAGAAATCACAATGGTCGAGCATTCCTGCCATTTCAACAACCCGCTTCAGCTGAATTTCACCCCAGCGCCCACGCACATTTGGTTTTCTAAGCGCCTTGACCAAATTCGCCGTTTCACTGCGCAACTCTTTTTGAGAGACAAGCAACGATTCAACCTGTTGCTTCAAAGAGGAGTAAGCACCGACACGCGCTTTTTCCAATTCAAGAATTTTCCCATCGACCTTACCAAGCGACTCCTTGATTGGCTTCATCGCCTGCTCAATCGACTCACTCTTCTTGTCAAATTCACCTTTAGCACGCTCTTGATACTTCTCAAACGTCGCATTAGCCAGATCCAAAAAAGAGGCGTTATTTTGCTGCAAAACATCAGCCGAAAGACTTTTGAATTGATCAACAGTCTTCTCCACTTCGCGCCTTGCAAAAAGCCCACGAATGAACCACCCGACTACCAAACCAAAAAAAGCGACAAGAAAAATCATATCTCCGTTATAGTCCATTTAACCTTTTATGAAAATGTGGACCTTTCCTCTCATCTTCCTTCTCCTCATTGCTCCATTCACCCCATGGCTGGATTTACACGCTTCTACCTATTTTTTTCATGATGGCCACTTCTCCCTTAACCCCTTCCTAGCCTTTCTCTTTCGCTATGGCGAGCTCTTTGGCGTCCTTGTCGGTTCGATCACCCTCATTGTCTTTATCACTGCCTACTTCTCCAAGAAAAAACGTCATCTCATGAGAGGAGCACTCGTCATAGGCCTAACCCTCCTCATTGGAGCTGGCATTCTCACCAACAGCGTGCTCAAGAAACATTGGGGCAGACCACGGCCCAAGCAGATCGTCGAGTTTGGCGGACAAGCCGACTACCTTCCCTTCTGGAAACCTGATTTTTCTACAACAGAGCATCGCCGCTCCTTTCCAAGTGGCCACGTTGCAATGGGCTTTTTCTACCTCTCCCTCTGCGTCGTTGCCAAACGTTACAGATGCAACTGGCTCTTCCTTACAGGGCTAGGGCTAACACTTTTCTGGGGAGTTGGCTTGATGTTTGCGCGCGTTGCACAAGGAGGCCACTTTCTTTCAGACGTCCTCGTCTCCCCCATTCTCATGTGGTGGGTGACACTTGCGCTCGATCGCCTCTTGCTAAAGACCTCAGCTCGACCAAGTAATTTTAAAGTTGAACTTTAAAATTGCATGGTAAATTCAAAAGAGCTTCTAACACATAATTGAAGAAAATTCCCTCTTCGATCTCAATAGCTCGCTGATAATTCTCTCCTTCATAGGAGCTTAAATGCCGTCCCTCTTTATTGACCGTCTGCAAAATCGTAGCGGCATGCAATCCAAAATCCTTGGCTACACGAAAGAGCACTGCCGTTTCCATATCGTAGCTTGCAGCTTTTGGATTTTGAGTCAGCTGGTCGACAATTGCACGTAGATTTTCACTTCTTGAATCAGAGAATTTATCGGGAGAACGTAAACCATGATAATTTTCTAGATGATGACAAATGCGCATCTCATACTCAATGCCGCGCTCTTTCGCAGTCGAGACAAGCGCCTTGACAATCTCTTGGGAGGCTGCAACAGACTCTCCCCACTCTTTTGGATCGACACCACTTTGCATGTTGTAGCCATACAGATTATCAGCTTCATCGACAATCTTCACCAAGTAAGCATCTGATTCTGGCGGAGCTTTTACATCATCCGAGCCATAACGCACGATATATTTCGCTCCTGCCACATAGAGCTCAGTGAATACAAGACCAGCTCCAGTGCCAACGGGGGCGCAAGCGACAAAGAGAGGTTCTCCATGATATTTGCCCGTGACCACAAAAGGCCCCCAGGCGCAGCTATGCATTTCAGCCTCTTCCAACCGTTTAGCTAGCCTTAGAGCACGCTCATAGTTTGAACAGACAACGCCCCTCTCAGGGACAGGATATTTCACAAAGAGACAATCCTCTACAGTCAGATTGATCTCCTTTCCAAATAGCGACGAAATAAATAGAAGAGTGAGAAAAAAATGTTTCATACCAAACAGATTAAAACTCCTTTACAATTTCCTCCACTGAAAATATACATTGAAAATATGGACGTCTCGAACCTCACCTTCGACTGTAAGGTTATTTTAGGCAAAGCCGATTTGCCAGCAGCCTGCTATCATGGCTTGCAGCTTGGAGACATCGTCTTGCTCGATCAAAAAGCATCCAACCCCCTCTCCATCATTATTGGTGAGGAGCGGCAGTTCGAAGGCTCGCCAGGGCTAGACGGCATCCATAAAGCTGTAAAAATCGGGAGATCTACATGAGCGATTTGACCCCTGAAGAGATTGAAGGAATCATGAGCGCGATCAACCAAGACCCTCCCTCCAAAGAGACACTTGAAAAAATCCCTTTGCGCCCTCCTGGATCTTATGGGTCCATAGGAAAAGTAGCCTTCTCACCTCTCGAGGGAGAAAAACCCCGTCCACTCACCGAGCTAGATGAGAAAGAGATGGGCCAGTTCAGCGAGCTTAAAGCGACCATCGAAGTCGTCTATGGCAAGACCAAGCTCAGCTTGCAAGAATTGATGGCTTTGCAAGAAGAAAGCTTGATTTCATTGGACGATCTTTGCGATGATCTTGTCGATATCTACGCCAACGGCACCAAGATAGGGCGCGGCGAGGTTGTGGCAGTTGATGGCCAATTTGGCGTCAAAATTGTCACTTTAGATGCTTAAATATGGGGGTGTACAGGTTTCGACTTGGGAGTTAAGTAGAGATTGCATGCAGAGGATATCGGTTGGCCTCTTTAAAAAACCGGTAAAAACCATAATTGCTAAATCTAACGATAATAGCGACAAAGTTGTAGCGGTTGATTTCAGCCCTGCAGCTTTGGCAGTTGCTGCTTAATAAAATAAGCAGTCCGGTAGCTTGAGATTGGACCAGGGGTCTCAAAACTACTGTTATATTTCTTGGTATGAGCTAGCTACCGTTGGTTTCTAGGGAGCTATACTCAAGATAAAATGAGGCCGGTCAAGTTCAGTGGTGTATCCAACAACGAGTTTGACCTATAAATTGGATGCTAAGCATGTAGAGGTTTCTATGGCGTTTGCCAAGGACGAGAGTTCGATTCTCTCCACCTCCAACCAATCTTAAGGCTTTAGTTTTACGACTAAAGCCTTTTGTTTTTAGATATGTATAACACAAATTTTACTCCAAAAAAAAATCAGCTATGCAAAGGAAAATTACGCACTAAACTAGATGAAACTGCAGCAAACTCTCCTTGTTTTATGAGTTTATTATGCTACACTTTGGCGACAACTATAGGGTTGTCGATACATCAATGAAAAATCCTGCCTCAAAAAAATTTGCAGTAATTGGCCCGCCAGGAAGCGGCAAATCTACCTTTGCTTCCCAACTTGGTAAAATTTTAGAAATCCCTGTCCATCATTTAGATAAACACATGTTCGAACCTGGCGGAAAAAAAAGGGATAAGCAGGAATTTATAGCCATTCAAAAAGCATTGCTTAATGAAGAGGCCTGGATAGTTGAAGGGTGCTCATCTGGAACTTTCGAAATGCGATTTTCTAAAGCTGATGTTTTTATCTATTTTCACCTATCCCGAATGCTGTGTATCTGGAGGCTTTTCAAAAGAATGTTTAAATACAAAAAAGACTTAAGTGGATTACGCATTATTAATTGGGAAATTTTGAGATACACCTGGAAGTTCAATAAAGAAAAAAGAACAAGCATTGAGGAACTCGGAAAAAAATATCCAGAGACTGAGTTTCTTATCTTTAACACCCCAAAAGATGCCAATCTTTTCTTAGGGAACCTCTGAAAAATAGGCATTTTGAGCATCTCTTTGTTGTTTATCCCTTTTTTATTCAACTGCGGACAAACAGTGAAGAGTCTATCAGAGAAGCTGCGTCGGCAAGTGGACAGCATAGACGCGTGACATCAGGATGGTGATAAAAGGCGTTTGTCTGAGGACCTAGTTCAAATAATTCAGGGTCTTCACTATAGAGAAAAACCTTTTTCCCTGCTGCAATCGCAAAACCAAGCTCAACATGCGTCCCAAATCCACCAGGCAAAAGCACAATCACATAATCTGCTGCTCTAATCCCATTTAATTCGTTGATGGAAACTTCTCTCAAACGCTCTTTGCTGACTGTTTTCACGCTGCCATGCAACGTCCAATCGTATGAGAGTACATATCCAAATTCCTCGAGAGAAGCCCTCACTTGCTTGTGCTCTTGAGCTCTTAAGAGTGAGGTTGCAATATAATACTTCATCTTTTGACAAGTCTTTAAATTAGTTTAGCCACCATTCGACCCGTTTGAGATACTTATTGAGGTCAAAAGTATTCCTCCATCCCTTATTTTTTAGAGCAAAGCCTTGCAGAGCCCTATAAGCCAAATGGTAATCAAAGAGTCGGAGAAAATCTAAGGTCTACCACCAGTTTTAGAGTTTTTGGATTTGAACAACTTAATCTCGATAAGAAAAGTAATGCTTCCCCTTTGAACAAGCTGTTTGTTATAGTGACCCCAGTTACGTTTACGTGACATCTGAAACTCCTTCTTGCTGTTGTAGGCTGAGGAGCTTCTTTTTTTTTAACAATTTTTTATCAAGTGTTCCGCGAGTTTTGGTCAGGCTTCACCTACCCAAAATCTCACGTCAAGCAGGCTGAGGTAAAGCCTCAGCTTGCTACCTGAAAGAAGCAGCGGCTAAAGCCGCTGCTTCTGAAGGGAAAGTCTACTTGCTCTCTCTGACTTTTTCAATATACTGTAATTGCGCATGAAAGGAGGGTTGTCTTTGGGCAAAATGCCACGGAGCAGCTATAAAACTCTCCAAAGGTCAACCAATATGACTTGGGGAACTTCGTCTGGATGAGACAACGGACGACAACGTTTTCAAGGACGAAAACTAGCTAAAAGAGCCTCTTGTTATGTTACTCCTTAATTATTAAGGCATCCTTTAAAACTATTCATTCATCTTATCCCTGCTGCTGTATTATTGGCTCTAAGATCAAACCATTAGCAACTTCTTTCATTTGCTTTTTTCCTCTGTCAGTGAAATATTGAATAAGTTTTTTAGGAAAAATTTTCATTAAATAGAGTTGAATCTTCATACGTAGTGAAGACTCTGTGAAACCTTGTTGATTCTCTTCGGCAAGATCTTGCGCAGCTTCAACAAACTTTCGCATGTTTTTTTCATACTTATCAAAAGCAAGCGTGTAATCCCCATTCGATTCATCAATTTCCCTTGCTAAAACATAAGCTCCAACAATAGCAAGACTTGTCCCCATTCCCTGAACTGAATGAGCAGCGTCTCCAATAAGCACAGTCCGCCCTTTAGACCAATAGGGCATTCTAACCTGGGCGATAGAATTGAAATAGCATTCATCACCCTCTTTCATTAAAGCAACAAGGCGAGGAATCTCCCAATCCAAACCTTGAAACTGCTTTTCAAATACAGTCTTTAAATTATCAATAAAAAGAGTTTCCTCCTCAGATTTAAATGTAAGACATGCATAAGAATGGTTCCCTACGGCATACGCTGTTGCTAGCTTTCCCTTATCAAAATAGACAATTTTACAACGCTCGAGTTCAAAAATATTCGGGATAGGGAAGACACAAAATTGAATACCGTATCTCTTTAAAAATGTCGCATCTTCTCCAAAAGCCAATCGTCTCACATTCGAGTATTGTCCGTCAGCCCCAACTACAACATCAAATTCTCTAGGTTCCATTTGCTCAAAATGAACCATCTTTCCATCTATACCAATGATGGAATCACCATAAATGATTTCAATCTCACCTGTTTTTTTAGACAAAATTTGAACAAGATCCCATCGCTGAATTTCTATTTCTCCTTCTGAAGAGTTCCCTAAAATATCTCCATCAAATTCAAAGACCTTCTGATCAGAAGAGACAAATTTAGAAGATACAAGATTCACGTTAGCTTCTAAGAGATCTTGATAAATCTCCATTCTCTTTGCCACCTCAAGAGCCGTGCCACGCACGTCAACTTTATAACCACCTACTCTCACATAAGGATGCTTTTCGATAATAGTTGGAGAAAAACCTCGCTGTTTTAACCAGTAAGCCAATGTAAAACCAGCAATTCCAGCACCAGATATAAGGATTTTTTTATCTTTCGTCATTATTGTCTCACTGTATAGTTCTGTTTGTGCCTCTACAGAGGCTAAGTTCATAATCGGAAATGCAGCCAAAACCAATGCGAAAAATTTCTTTATGAGCATACTTGCCTTTCGCATGTAAATAATCAATTAATCGTCAGGATCATAACACTTGACCGACCGTCGGTCAAGTGTTATGATTCACTTAAAAGGATAAACTCATGACAAAGCCTGTAAATCGAAAGGACGAGATTCTTAAAGTGGCTCGAAACCTATTCTTAACCAAGGATTATGATAAAACAACCATGGCAGACATCATGAACGCCTTAGAAATTGCTAAAGGCACTATATATCACTACTTTAAGTCTAAAGAAGCTCTATTTGAGGCGGTCATCGAAGATATCGTTGAAGAAAATATTAGACACATGAGGACTTTGGTAAAGAATACCCCAAAGAATGCCTTAGAAAAAATCCAACTTCTGGTAAATGCGGGAAATATTTCCCAAGAGAACGAAAAAATATTTGAGCAACTTCATAAACCAGCTAACGACGCCCTGCACAGCCGACTCCTTGCGGCTACATTGATGAAACAGGCTCCACTATATGCAGAAATAATCCAACAAGGTTGCGATGAGGGAATTTTCAGAACAGAAGCTCCTCTCGAATGTGCAGAGTTTATTCTTTCAGCAATTCAATTTCTTACAGATATGGGAATTTATCCTTGGGCGGAAGAAGATTTGAAACGACGAATGCAAGCATTTCCGATATTAATTGAACGGCTGTTACAAGGCCCACCTGGATCTTTTCAATTTCTTGTTTGATCCTTTAGATAAAGAATAGAAATTTTTCTCTGTAAGACAATTTCTATAAATATAGGAGTACTAATAACTTCCAGTTAGCTAATCCTCTGCGCGAAATCAGAAGAAGTCAACACACTTGGAATCGTTATCTTACTCCAATCAAAAGTTCTGAATGCGTCTCTCCACCTCCAATCAGTACTATAAAGCAGAATCTTTCGGTTCTGCTTTTTTTGTTTCTATACCTTTTCTGTATTAAACCAACCGGCTGTTCTTTTGCAGAAACCAACCAACATCAACATTACAGGCACTTCAATGAGTACACCAACCACTGTGGCAAGTGTGGCACCGGAGGAGAGCCCAAACAGCACAACAGAAGTGGCAATAGCAACTTCAAAGTGATTCGATGCACCGATCATAGCGGCTGGAGCGGCATCTTCATATTTTAGTTTAAGAATCTTTGCTCCGACGTATCCCAATCCAAAAATGAATACCGTCTGAATTAATAATGGGATCGAGATCCACAAAATAGTTAGCGGGTTAGCAAGAATGGTTTCTCCTTTGAAACTGAACAACAGCACCAGTGTCAGCAATAGTGCACTGATGGTTACCGGCGTTAAGATATGGAGAAA
The DNA here is from genome assembly GCA_942490925.1 of uncultured Chlamydiaceae bacterium. GTDB lineage: Bacteria > Chlamydiota > Chlamydiia > Chlamydiales > JAAKFR01 > CALNYX01. The sequence continues at coordinate 852,552 of CALNYX010000017.1, forward strand.
CTTTTCTTTGAACCAATCTTCTCCTTTTTTTCCGATAATCCATTTACGAGAGAAATACCCTGCAACAAGTGGTAGAGCCACATAAATAGCCACAGAAAGCAGGAGTGCCTGCCATGGAACAGGTAACTGACCGATGCCCAGCAAGAATCCTCCTAACACGCCATAAAGCAGCAACATAGCCAGAGAGTTGATAGCAACCATGACAAGTGTCAGGCTATCATTCCCCTGAGCTAAGTATCCCCAAACAATAACCATAGCTGTGCAAGGTGCTATCCCCAAGAGTATACACCCGGCAAAATAACTGCGCCACAGAGGGATCTCAAGCATTTTGACACCGTCGTGCAACACCACAGTACCCACTCCATGCTCCGCTCCGACAGGCAGATCAAGGCCAAAAGGCATCTTCACCAGATCTATTGCATCGGCTCCAATCAATCCTTTAAACAGAAAGCCAAGAAACAGCATGGCTATAGCATACATGGTGAACGGCTTGATGCACCAGTTAATGAACAGAGTCAGAAAAACGGGTTTTCCACTCTTACCAGCTTTCACCACGCTTGTGAAGTCGACCTTGACCATGATCGGGTACATCATGAAAAACAGACAGATAGCAACAGGAACGGAAACAACCGGTGCTCCATTAACACTAATACTCATGCCATCCAGTATTTTTGCAAGTCCCGGGGCCGCTTTACCAAGGAAAATTCCTCCCACGATACATAACCCGACCCAGACGGTGAGATACCTCTCAAAGATGCTGGTCATACGCCGGTTGTTCTTAATGCGAGCTTTATTACTCATATTTTAAATATCTGCAAGACTTGTTAAATATTCTCAACACTACCAGTTAATTATTTATTCATGAATTTGATTTCCAATAATGATCGATATAATAAGATGAAGTAGTTGGGGATTCTGCTCGCTCAGTAAACTGGATGTAGCAGAGCAGCACCTTCTAATATTGACACCACAGAAATGGAAATGGATAGTGCTGCCCACGATAACCTCTTCGGAGTGCAGTAAGGTGCTGTAATTTATCCTCTCTAACATAGTATCTTCCGCGATCCGGAACCTACCATTCTCTTGAAAATTCATCCAACAAGCCCCTGTTTTCAGTGGTATATGCACGCAAATTTCAGGTGATTAATTTGTGGGTACAATTAACATTTTGCCAATCATACCTACAACAAATCCCCCAATAGCCCCAAGTGCAGGCGCCCAACGATGTCTAATTTTTGCCAAAGGAGCAATGTCTTGAAAAATCAGATAAAGAATCCCACCTGCGGCAAATAACATAATTCCTGAAATAACAGCTGGGTATTCAGAGAGAAAAAAATAACTAGATAGGCCTGCAACAGGTCCTAAAAATGACATCGCAAAAAAAGCACCAATAATGGTTCGTCCTTTGTGTCTGTTGTTCTGGCGCAATTCAAGATAAGCATTAAACCCTTCCGGGAGGTTTTGAAAAATAATCAAGAAAGCAAGCAAGATCGCATATTGCTTATCTAATAAATAAAGAGCCCCCAATGCCATCACTTCTGGAAGAAAATCAAGAAGCATAGCTGCCAACTGAGAAGCCTGTTCATGCAGCGTGGTTAACAATATGTCAATACCCATAAAAAACAGGCCTCCCACCCCAAAGCAAATAACAGCTAAAAAAGGAGAGAACCTATCCATTCCTTCAGGAACAAGCACTAGTGCAACAGCTGATATAAGTATACCACCTCCAAAAGCAATTACACTGTGGCGTAATTCCATTTCTAGCCAGCGATTGCCAATATGTTCCACGGTAGCGACCAATGCCCCAACAACCATTGCAAGACCAGTTGTCAAGGTTAAAGCAAAAATTACAATCCAATCACTCATAAAACAGAAAAAAGTTGTAAGCTCAAGCTATCAAAAGGTTGATTGCCACTCAATACATTTCTCCAATCAAAAGTTCTGAACAAGTCTCTCCAACCAGGTGCAGAGAACCTGGCTTTTCATACATTTCCAGTGATTGAGTAGTTGCTAGAATTTGCGAGATTTAAGCGCATCTGAGAAAAGTTTTGACAACAGCCGCAAGACTCTCGGGCTGGTCATATGGAACCCCATGACCAGCCTCTTCGATCATTGAGACTTGCAAATGTTGATTGAGCTCAGAAAGTTCTGTAGCCATTTCAACGGAAATCACAGGGCTCTTATCACCGAAAATAAGCAGACTTGGAATACTAAGCTTCTTGACTAGCTGTACATAGTCTGGATTCGGGGGGATCAAAACATCGAAAGCGTGAATGCTGGTTTGAAGTCTTGCCTCTGCTAACAACTCAATGAGCTCGCGTGAACGGTGACTTTTTCGAGCGCATCTCTGGGCTAAGAAATCCTCTCTTGGTTGATTGAGAATTTCTCGATGCTGAGCAGCAAGACCGCTCTTATAAACTTCTTGCTGAAAGTGTGGTGTCAGAAAGGTTGGGTCAACTAGGATAAGCCTTCGTAATTGCTTGGGATTCCAACTGGCTACCAGAGCTGCTGTCATGCCTCCCATAGAGTGGCCTACAAGCACTGGATTAACAAGTCCAAGAGCTTTGATAAGACCCAAGCTATCAGCCGGCGAGGATATCGTAGTCATAGCCCTGATCTGGAGCACTCGAGTTCCCATGGCCTCTAGCGTCTGGCATGACAACATCATAATTCTCTGCAAGCGCTTGCGCCACAGGAGCCCAACAGGCTCCATTTGTCATTAATCCATGCAGCAAAACAACAGGTGGTTTTTGGCCTCCTGTTCGGAGATAGTGCACACTAATCCCATTTGCTTCACAGGTCCCTGTTGTCCATCTATCCACTGCTTCCTCGGGTTTTGCTAACTGAATTCCTCATTAGTTAGAGATATAGTGAATGAAGAGTCTATCAGAGAAGCTGCGTCGGCAAGTGGACAGCATAGACGCGTGACATCAGGATAGTGATAAAAGGCGTTTGTCTGAGGACCTAGTTCAAATAATTCAAGGTCTTCACTATGGAGAAAAACCTTTTTCCCTGCTGCAATCGCAAAACCAAGCTCAACATGCGTCCCAAATCCACCAGGCAAAAGCACAATCACATAATCTGCTGCTCTAATCCCATTTAATTCGTTGATGGAAACTTCTCTCAAACGCTCTTTGCTGACTGTTTTCACGCTGCCATGCAACGTCCAATCGTATGAGAGTACATGTCCAAACTCCTCGAGAGAAGCTCTCACTTGCTTGTGATCATGAGCTCTTAAGAGTGAGGTTGCGATATAATACTTCATCTTTTGACAAGTCTTTAAATTAGTTTAGCCACCATTCGACACGCTTGAGATACTTATTGAGGTCAAAAGTATTCCTCCATCCCTTATTTTTTAGAGCAAAGCCAAATAAGAATCCATCTCCTGATAGAGAGATAATTGTATAAGGACTTCCTCTTAGAAAAGCCCACTGCTCTTCTTCCACGTATACCGAGTTTTTCTCAAAGGTTTGGTTAGGCTCAAGCTTCAAGACATCTGCTTTAAGCTCATCGAGATGCTTGTCATATGGGGCACGCGTATCTGGATCTTCTGAATTCCACTTTAGATAAAAATAGCCTGAACTATCCATGTCACCAATTGATAAAAGATAAGCTTTATCTGGATCCTGGCACGGTTTAGATGGATTGATGAAATCATTTTTGAACATTACATAAAGCTTGTCTTCAGGATGATTAAAGACCCAGCCCTTATGCGGAACCTCTTCCATGTCAATTCCATTTATCTCTGTCGTTTTACGTTTTTCTTTTTCTATGGAAATAGAATGCTTAAGGTTTTCCCAATGGACTCTGTTTTCATTAGATTTTTTCGGGACAACATACCAAATCTGTGCGACGTAATTTTCATTGGTATAAGAGGCATACCACGCATTTTTTAGCTCTGATTCAAATCCATTTAGAAGCGATTTAGTACTTGAAAAGGTCGATCTCAATCTTTCAACCTCTGCACTTGCTAGCGCTTCTGTTTCAAATTGGTTCACTTGTATGGTACATCCATTCCCACCTTTTTGTGGAAAAAGAGTAAAGTTTGCGACATTTTCTGACGATGAGGTTTCTCCAATTCCCCATCCAGGAGGAGGTGTAAGCTTATAAATTGTTGCTCCTGCCTGTAAATTAAACGACTTTGAACAAATATTAGGAGTTCCTCTAATTGGCTGTGGAGCAGAGAGGGCAAACGCTTGCACTGTTAGACAGCAAATAAAAATCAGAAATTTGAACTTCATAAAAACACCTCTATATAAAAAAATTAGAGGCAAGTTTAGCATAAATTCTTAGTTTTGCCCTACAAAAAATCTATACACTTCTTAATTTGAGCTTTCCAAAAGGAAGAAAGCTCTACATCATCACTGACCATGGCTAAGTTCATGCTCAAGTAGCCATTTTTTGCGCACTAATCCCCCTCCATACCCCCCGAGTTGACCATCACTATTGATCACTCGATGGCAAGGAATGACAATTGCAAGTTGATTCGCTCCATTTGCGCTACCCACAGCTCTAACAGCGTCGGGATTCCCTAGCGCTTTAGCAATATCAGAATATGTACACGTTTGGCCAACAGGAATCTTTATTAGCTCTGCCCAAACCCTCTTCTGAAAAGGAGAGCCCACCATCTCTGTTGGAGTGATAAAATACTTTAGTCTGCCCTTGAAATACTGTTTAAGCTCATTTTTTATTGAATCGATTGGTCGCGTTATACCTGGGATAATTACAGATCCAGTTATTTTTCGAAGCCTTTCAACTTCCCGTTCTAATCCACGCCGATTCACAAATTCTAGTAAATACAAAGCTTCTTCATTGGCTACTACAATCATCGGCCCAAGGGGAGTATCAAGCCAATCAGCTTTAAGAACTTTTACTTCTTTTGACTTTGCTGGGGAATTTCCCATAATCTTAGAAAAAGCATCTCGAAATCCACTTCCTGAATCATATCCTACATCCAGCTGTGTATCTATCACTGATTTGCACTCTTTGATCTGTTTTAGCGCTATACCCATACGACGTGCTCTTGCGTAGGCAACAAATGTCATCCCAAACCTCTTCTTAAAATGTCTAGATGCTTGAGCTGCGTTTGTTGATAATTTGAAAAAATCGTTTTCTCTCCATCTTTTGTCGGGCTCCTCTTCAACTGCTTTTACTAATTTACGAACAATTTCGGGGGTTTCATTTGGATGAGATAATGGATTGCATCGTTTACAGGGACGAAAGCCAGCTAGAAGCGCATCTTCTGCTTTTTCAAAAAACTCACAGTTCTCAAATTTCGGCTTACGAGCTGGACAAACTGATCTGCAAAAAACATCGGTGCTTGTTACTCCGACATAGAAAACACCATCATAATCTGGATCTTTTGCCACTAAAGCTCTATAATACGTTTTTTTTATTCCGTCGGATAACATCTTTAAATTCCTTGTTGAATCTCATATCATAAAAGATGCTGGGAAAAACAACCGCCGAAATTTGAACATGAATTTTTTTTAAATTTCTAGCATTCGAAAAATTTATTGTATGGGATTTATATGATGCATGGTTACGTAGAAATCAAAAAATCTACAATTGGTCAGTTTGAAGATGGTCTTGGAGTCTTTGCCTCTCGAGGGTATAAAAAAGGCGAAATCGTCATCAAATGGAACTTAAAAATCTTAAGCAAAGAGGACTTCAACGAACTTTCAGAATATGTGAGAAGGAATTTCTGCCATAAGCGCAATGGAATCATCTACCTCTATCCTGACCCTGAACGCCATGTCAATCGATCGGATCACCCTAACGTAATCCCAGATTTCAACGCAGGGGCCAATATCGCTCTTCGAGATATCGAGGCTGGAGAAGAACTCTCCATTCCCAGCTCTTTTGCAGAGGATTTTTCTGGAATTTCGTTGCCTTAAACTCGAATTTCCTGGAAAATAGAGTCTAAGGCAACAATATACTGGACTTGAGCAATGGACCTCCTTCCACGAGCTATAGGCGACAAGCTCTCTCGACTCATTAAACGAGGGAGGAGCGTTTTACTGTTAGGCCCCAGGCAAACAGGGAAAACAACTCTGATCAGCCAATACAAGGCTGATCTTGAGATTACTCTGCTAATTGCAAAAACCAGACGGCAGTATGAAGCGGATCCTGATCAACTGATCCGTGAAGTTCAAGCCCTAAAAAAAGCAGATGATAAACTTCCCCTAATCATTATTGATGAAGTGCAGAAAGTCCCTGCATTAATGGATGGAATTCAGTATTTAATCGACAAAAAGTTGGGCCAGTTCATCCTATCTGGGTCTTCTGCACGCAAATTACGCCACAATAAAAATATTAATCTTCTTCCTGGGCGAATTATCTCTCTCCATCTTGATCCTCTCACAGTTGGCGAAATTCCAAAGCCTTATTCTCCTATTAAAGATCTATTAGCGTTTGGGTCTCTTCCTGCTATTTATCTTGAGAGGGATAATTCTATTCGTGAAGAGGAACTTGACTCATATGTCGACTTATACCTAGAGGATGAAGTGAGAGCTGAAGCTCTTGTACGAGATATTGGAGCTTTCGAAAACTTTCTTCAGCTCGCTGCCATTGAATCAGGAAATATTGTGAATTTTGACAAAATCTCACAGGATATCGGAGTTGCACGTACAACAGTTGCTGCCTACTACCAAATCTTAGAGGACTGTTTAATTGCTGAACGTATTGAGCCTTATACTACAAGCTTGACACGTAAGAAGTTAACTAAATCTCCAAAATATCTGTTATTTGATTTGGGACTACGCCGACTTGCAGCTAAAGAACATCCTGACTTACCTCAAAAGTATTTAGGTAGCCTTTTTGAACAATTTATTGGCCTTGAACTCATTCGCTGGACCCGCCTCCAAGATGTCAAGTCTACTGTACATTTCTGGAGAGATTCTACAGGACCCGAAGTTGACTGGTTACTAAGTCGGGATAAAGCGCTGCTTCCGATTGAGGTTAAGTGGACTGATACACCTTCTTACAGAGATGCCAAGCATCTAGAAGTATTTTTAAGAGAATACCCTTCAGCAACCCAAGCTTATGTTGTATGCCAAGTATCACAACCTCAAATGCTTTTGGAAGGTATCGAAGCGATTTCATGGGAAGACCTCACCAATAGACTAAAAAATTGGTAGAGTGAAGTGATCATTCAACTCACAAAAATGAGGGCATTGCCACGCTTGTGTGCGCTTTGCTTGTGGGCTATCAAGTACATCCCAAGGTGGATAAACACGCATGGCTCGTTTTCCACCTCTCCCCTCTCTTGACACAATACCCTTCTCACACAGCACCGATTTTGGAAAAATAAACTGACCAAAACGGTGCTGAAAACGCACACTGACAATAAATAGATCAACTGGATCTGTCATATCGAAGGGACAGATAGGTCCTTTTCCATGTCGCTTCCATAGCGTTACAAAGAGTCCTTTCTTTGTCGGTGTGACCTTGGCAACGCGGTATTTGATCCGCTGGCCATTCAAAGTGAAGTCGCAAGCAGCATACTCTTGGCTTTCTGCCTCTAATGTCACCTCACCCATCGACAATTCTGTGTAGGCATTTTTTTTTGCTTCTAGCAAGTCTGGATGGATCATGATTATTGCCTTTTTTGATCGAGTTCTTCAAAACGGAGAAAAAGCTGCTCAATCTGGGTATCAATCATTGCAATTTCTTGGCACTTCTGCGTTAACTCTTCACTTGTCAATGTCTCACTCTCAATCAACTGAGTAAGCTCTTTTCCTTTCTGCTCAAGCTCTGAAATCTTCTCCTCCATCCCCTCATACTCTCTTTTTTCCTTATACGAGAGTGATGGCTTCTTCTTGACTGGAGCGCTCTTCTTTGGTTTGGCTGCCTGTTTTTTCTGCGTCTGACTCCACTGTGCATAATCTGCATAGAGCGTTGCGTTCTCAAGGGAGAGAAAGGCGTTACAGATGCGATCTAACATGCAACGATCGTGTGTAATCAAAACAAGCGCTCCTGGAAACTCCAAAAGGCTTCTCTCAAGCGTTTCAAGGGTGGGAATATCGAGATCGTTTGTCGGCTCATCAAGCAGAAGAAGATCGGCAGGTTGCAACATGAGATGCGCAATGGCAATGCGCGCTCTTTCACCTCCAGAAAGCTTATTAAGGGGCATATCGAGCATGTCGGGCGTAAAGAGAAAGCGCTGACACCACCCATTGATATGTATCTGTTGCCCATGGAAATCTACATAATCCCCATTGGGCGAGAGCGCCTCACGAAGCGTTAGATGATCAGGAAGTTGATTGCGATGTTGATCGAAGTAGACAATTTTGAGTTGATCTGCTCTCTTAAGTGTGCCTGAATCGGGTTTAAGCTCATCCGCAATGAGGCGAAGCAGCGTTGTCTTCCCACAACCATTGGGGCCCATCAGGCCCAAACGGGTTCCAGGGCTAAGTGTGAAGTCAAGAGCTGAAAAGAGCTGTTTCTCTCCCATTGACATGCTCAGGCTTTTGGCAACAAGGAGTTTCTTTGTCTCTCGCTTGCTGCTGACAAAATCGATATCAGCGCGCTTATGTGTGTTGCGGCTTTTCACATCGGAAAGATCTTGCATCACCTCGTGGGCCCGATCAACGCGTGAGCGAGATTTGGTTGTGCGCGCTTTTGGTGAAGCTCTAAGCCAATCGAGCTCTCGCTTTGCCTTCGATCTAAGCGAGCGCTCTTTTTCTAACTGCCCTTGCAAAAAAGCCTCTTTTTTGACCAAAAAATCGAGGTAAGGGGCATTGATCGAAAAGAAACCCTCTGGGTACACAGAGTCGATTTCAATCACGCGATTGGTAACATGATTCAAGAAGTAGCGATCGTGACTGATAATAAGATAGGCTGAGACTTCATGCTTCAAGAATTTCTCTAAAAAGAGCACTCCCTCAAGATCTAAATGGTTGGTCGGTTCATCAAGCAAAAGAAGATCAGGTTCACCCAGCATCTCCTGTACAAGACGGAGACGTTTTTTCCATCCACCTGATAAGCGCGCAGCAGATTGCTCCTCTCCAGTGAATCCAAGCTTGCTCATCCACTTTTTCACCGCAAGCTCATCCCCATACGTGTTCATGAGTTCAACGGGGTTTTCATCGGGAAATTCACACGTTTGAGGCAGGTAGCTGATTTTAAGACCCTTCTTTACAGAGAGTCTTCCCTCATCATACTCTTCAAGACCGACTAATATCTTCATCAGTGTTGATTTCCCACACCCATTTTGGCCGATCAGCCCGACCCGATCCTGGGAGAAGATACTGAAGCCCAGGCCTGAGAAAAGTCTCTTTGTGCCATAGGATTTGGAGATAGATTCAGCAGTAAGCAAAAGCATAGAAACAGTATATACCTAACGGTAAAATGTTCCTACAGGTGAATCATGCAATTGTAAAATTCAATATTTAGTTGCGATACAGAGCAAGCTTTAGGCTAAAGGGGCTACTTCACATGTTATCTGTATAGAAGGGTCAGAGTTGATATTGATTGCCTTTCCCCAATTTGGTTGAAAGTCAGACTGGCGACTCAGCGCTATTACTGCAGCTATACAGGTAGCTTGTTCCTCTGTACCACCAAGTGGCATGGGGCCAAAATGAGTAAGTTGTGTCACCCTATCAGAATGTAATTCAGTGGGATACCACTGCTCCCCTCGCTTGATGACTGTCATAATCGGCTTACTCATTGTTCCAATGGTAGTGATCACTGGTAAGTTCAATTGCTCAGCAAAGGTTCTGAGAGCTACTTGAGCTACTCGGAGTTCTACTGGCTGCTTTGATAGCACCTTACAAGACCCACTTGGTTCAGTACGGACTACTAGATAGTGATTGGCAAGCTTAAGAAGGGCTACAGAAGACATATTAATCTCTTTTTTTAGAAAAGATTATATAAGCTAAAGGCTTTAAAGTCATGCTAATATATTATTTTACACTCTTTACTAAACTCGCAGCTACCAGCTGAGCATCTGGATCATCTTCATAACCCATAATAAGTGTTGAAAAATGATCAAAGAAGTGAAGGCCAAAGGGGTTGCCAAAGTAGGCTACGATGGTTTTATGCTCATAACGTTGCAAGTTTTTGATCAGCTCAATGAGTTGATCGGACATCCCATGCACCCGAAACTGCTTGAGCGCCACTTTTTGAGCCTCCTCACCAAGCAGGCGAATCTCTTCTATCCGCCTGGGATCTTGCGGATAGATCGCTACAATGATCTTTGAGTAAGCATCTAAATTATCGTAGGTCTTTTCAAGGGGCAGCCACTCGTTAAGCTGGTGGAAAAAATGTTCTGAATTAGGAGTGCCAATTTCTACATAGGCAACTCTCTGTTGAGTCGACTTAAGCGGGAGCAGCTGCCTCTGGTTGCGTGTGAGACTCACAGCCTCTTCATAGAGCTGTTTTTTTAACGCCTTGGCTGCATTTGTGACAAGCTGTCCAGGCATGAGCGCAAACCGCTCAAGATCGAGTCCTACATGTTGTTTCATCTCAAGAATTTTAAGTAAGCGTGCATCAATCTGCTCCTCAGAAATAATTCCCTGGCTAAGGGCTTGTTTAAGTACGCAGTAGGCCTGTTTGAAGTCTGCTGGCATGAGAAGCATATCGTGTCCAGCTAAGAAGGCTTTGAGCACAATCTCTTCGGCTGAAAAGTTCTCGGTCAGTGCGCGCATGCGCAGTGCACCACTGAGAATCAATCCATCAAACTGCAACTCTTCTCTGAGGAGACCTGTGACCACTTTTTGTGAGAGTGAAGCGGGAAGACTGAGATCAGGCTCTAGAGATGGAATAAGAAAATGTTCTGTTTGCAGTGAGAGTACGCCCGCTTCAATCGCTTCCATAAAGGGATAGAGAGCATCTGCAGGGTCGTGCCAACTACAGGGAAGGCCAAAGTGCGGATCGATGATCACATCACCTAGCCCAGGGAAATGTTTGGCTGAAGCAATGATCCCTGCATCTTGCAGTCCGCGGATCATTGCAACGCCTTTCTCAGCAACTAAATTAGGGCAACTTCCAAATGAGCGGATATTGATGGCAAGATTGTCTGGCTCACTATTGACATCGAGTACAGGGCTCAAGTTGATATGAACACCTAGCCCTCGCGCTTTACGTCCGATAATTGAGCCCATCTCATAGATGAGTTGTGTGTTTTTAACAGCACCAAGCGTGATATTTTTGGGGAAATTGAGCCCGTCTTTAAGGCGCATTCCAAGCCCCCATTCGAGATCTTGCGCAATGAGAAGAGGATAACGAGCGATTTGCTGATAGTGATTGGTGAGATGAACCTGTTTGACAGACTCGCTTGGACCAACAAATACAAGTCCGCCAACATGGTAGTCGACAATTGCTTCTTCTATTTCTTGGATAACATTTGGATTGCCAGTTTCACAAACGCCATATTCAGGATCAACGTAGGCTGCAATCATGAAGAGCTGGCCAATCTTCTCTTCTAATGCCATCGCTTGCAATCTCTCCTCTGGCCATGAGGCAATGAGGGGAAACATCATTTGAAAAAGAAGAAAAATTAAGCCTAACTTCATTTAAAAACAAGGCTGGTATATACTTTTTGCATGCATCTGAGATTACTTTTAACTCTTTTCACTACAACAAGCATTCTGTTGGCTTCCGATCCGTCGCGTTTAGAACATAACTTTGTTCAAAATCCCTATCAGAGCGATCACTATATCGAATACTTCCTCAAAAAACCAGCAGAAGAAGGGCCTTACCCAGTAATCTTTCTTTTACACGGCCACAATGATGAGGGTGCAGCATGCTTTGTCAACAAATGTCTTGATATTTTCACTCATGAGAAAATCTTGCCCATTGCCATATCGATGCCTGGATATGGCAGATCTGACGGAACGCGTGATTTTGCTGGCCCTGATACACAAAAAGCTATTGTTGCTGTTATCGATCATTTTAGCCGCTGTGATTTTGTTGATGAGACGCGCATGGGGGTTTATGGAATTAGTAAAGGGGCAATACTAGCAAGCTTACTGCAATGTTATTCACCTCCCCTAAAATTACAAATCTTAGAATCTGGATGTTACGACCTAACTGAACGCTTAAATCAACTCCCTTCCTATCTTGATGGAATTTTAGAAAATATGTTGCGAGTAACTGGAGGAAAAAAGCAAGACTTGCTAGAGCGTTCAGCTCTTTACCGAACGCAATATATCTCATCAAAGACGTTGATTCTTCAAGGGGAATTTGATGACCGTAAAGGGCTGCCTTCTGCAAAAGCTCTTCATGAAAAATTGCTTGCTGAAGGGAAAGAGAGTCTGCTTAGAATTTTTCCAACAGCTCACCGTATCGGTCCTGCAAAATGGGAAGTTATTCGCCCCTATCTCAGGAATCATTTTTTTGAAAAATATGGGATTGGAATAGACATTGACAACATCCCGCCAGCCTTACAGGTGAGAAAAATCATTCCAAACTCTCCTGCAGCAGAATCAGAGCGATTACAACTTGGAGACGCCATTCTTGCAATTTCGCCACATAATGACCATGAAGAAATTGATGTTTTAAACATGCCCAGAAATCAGTTTATTCAGCTTGTCCTTGGTGCAAAAGGAACCCTTCTACGTCTCAGAGTCCAACATCTGGATTTATCTTGCGAAGAAATTATTCTGATGCGGCGTTAACATTATATCCAAACACAACAGTAGCTTCCTTACCAGTGGATTAGTTCTGCTTTGGTTTGACACCCTAGCTTATTTTTTATGTTTTCGAAATAGTGCTCAACAGTACGTTGTGAAAGGCCAAGTATAGCAGCTGTTGCTTGCGCTGAATGTCCTTGTTGAAAAAGCTCCAAACATTTCTCCTCTTGTGGTGAGAGGCCACTAATCTGCTTTAAAAAATTGTTGGAGGGTTGATGATAGCTCGATAAAGAGAGCTGCTTGTCATCTTGAAAAAAACCCTTCTTTTTTGCCTCGGAAAGATTAAAGCCCTCTTCCTGAGCCGACTGAATAAGACTTCTTGCTTCGCGCTTGAAATAGCTGTTAAAACGTTTAAACAGCTGCAGCTTGGACAAAAATGCTTGGGCATCTGCTTTTTCAAGCCCTTGACTCGTATAAAAAAAACCCTCTAATCCAGAGCCACATCTCTGGATCATAATAAATAAGTGATCCAACTCATACTGTTGCTTAGAAAGCTCCAAATATTGAGGATCTTCTGTCAAAGGAATTAGGTCTGCACCAGATCGGAAAAAGGAGGGGTGTCGCAAATAGGGACAACTCTCATAGAGTTTCTCTCCATAAAAGAACTCTAATTGCTTGGGATAATTAGACATAATGATAAAGCTTCCATCTGCCCGAATCGTATAATAGGCAAATGTAGTCATTCCAACGGCTTTTAAAGGGGTACAAATTTTTTTAAGCTTTTGGTCGTAACGAATCGTGTAACGACGAATCAGAGAATTTAAGTCACTCATTTCAAGCCTTATGTACACATCAGGGTGGTGTTTATACCAAATATTAATAAAAACTACCATCAAATAGGGTAATTTTTACGGTAATGAGAATTGGGCACATCGCACGAAAATGTGACCCATATGAAATTACCACTTGTTGAATTTACAAAAGCACTCTACTCAAAGCACAATTCCAAGCAAGACGTTGGATTAATTGCAATCCAACATCTGTTGGGCACAACACATGACATGTTTAACTCTCTTGTTTCTTTTGGTGTAAAGCCCCAAAAAATCTGCGTGTTAGGAAAGTGTTATTCAACGCATGTTAAAACAGCTTCATGCATGAAAAAAGCTGGGATCTATGTCAGCCCTTTTAGTACAGCATTTGATTCCCACACTCCTTTCGATAGTTTTTTTGAGAAAAATATCCTCAGCTTTTTAAACGAGAGTTTTGAACGTCTTGGAAATGTCGATCGCTATATTATACTCGACGATGGTGGACACCTAATCTCAATGATTCTCAAACACTTCAAACATTTAGCTCCTAAAATCGTAGCCATTGAGCAAACCTCTTCTGGATATGAAAGTTTGGAAAAGCAGACTCATCTATTTCCCATTCTAAATGTCGCGCATTCATCCCTTAAGAGGCACTATGAGCCCCTTTGGATTGCCCGACTAGTTCATACTCAGCTAATGAAGAACTTATCGTTAAATGAATTGAAGTCAAAACGCATTTTAATCCTTGGAAATGGGGCGATAGGCATGGCCTTTCATTTTCTTCTTAAGCCACAATTCGATGTCACAATTTATGAAAAAAACGACCCTAACAGACCCAACTTTGAAACTGCACTTTCGCAAGCAGATGTCATCATCGGATGTACCGGAATGACTAGCCTTCCACATACTAAACATCTATTACTCAAAAAGTCATGTCTCCTTGTAAGTGCCTCTTCATCTGACCGGGAATTCGATAGCGTCTACCTCAGAAGAGAATCAATGCACTACACTGATTGTCATCGCAATTTGAGTGTTGGTGGCATTCAACTCCTTAATAGTGGCTTTCCAATCAATTTTACTGGCCAAAAACACTCTGTTAGTCCTGCTAAGATTCAACTTGTACGTGCTCTTCTAATTGCAAGTATTCTTGAGGCCCAAAAACTTCAACAAATAGACCCTGGCTTTATTTCTTTGGATAAAAATATCCATCAAGCTATTGGCTACTGCTTTACGAGTTTATATGCAAAAATACCAACTTAGAAAAAATTACTTTTTCTCAGGAAAAATCGCTTTTAAAACTAAACAAATCAACTGGGAAGGGACTAACTCCCCTGTAGTTATTCCCATTAGCATCCATTCAAAATTCCATCAAGGAGTTGTTGGGGCACTCAAAATGCAAGCCTTAATCAGTACTATCAAAGAAAATGTTCGTGGGGAAATTACACTCCTTTTGACAGAGCGTGCTCATGCAAATGAAAACCAGTTCGATGCTTTGCAAGACGCCTATGCACTTACAGATTTTTTCCAAGAGTGTTTCCAAAATTGTAAAATTACCTATTGGCACTCATACATCAATGCTGACATGCACTACAAGGAGTGTTACCAAAAGGTTTTGGACCTCTATCATACTGATGCCACATTTCAAAGTTTCATCCACAAGGAGGGGAAAAATAGCTCTGCACGAGCCGATCTAATTGAGCAAAGTACAGCTCTTTTAGTCCTCAAGAAGAAAGGATACTGTTTTCAATTTTATCCAGGTAAGCAATATGAAGCGATTGAATATCTCAACGAGCTTGAAAATCCTATCGATTTGATTCATGTTTTTCTTTCCATCGAAAAAAAACAGCTCTAATGCAGGCTTCATTGGAGGATGTACCCAAACTCGGCTGAAGATCGAGAGTAAAAGAGATCGAGAGCCTCTTGCTTGACCACCTCAAGAAGCTGCTGAGCCTGCTCCTCAGAGAGAAAAAATTCGACTTTGACAGATGTTTGAGAGCCAAGCTCAAATAGGCGCTCTTCATGAATCCCCTGCCTACCATAATCAGCAATCATCTTGAAAACTGATCCCCCCTCAATTCCACTGCTTTTTGCCGCCTCTAAAAGCCACTCGTAGGCAAGCTTCCCTTGATGCTTGTAAGACTCACCCATGTAAAATTGCAAACAAATGCCTTTCATATCAACTCCCTAAAAACAGAATAAATTTAATCACATAAATTCCCAAAATTGTAGCAAGTAAACTTCCAACCACTTGCACAATCACATTGAAAAAAGACCAGAGATACTGATGTGTCATCAGCATATTCACTGTTTCCGCAGAAAAAGTGGAAAATGTCGTGAAACTTCCTAAAAAACCTGTGATGAGCATCAACCGAAGTCCTTCAGATACAAATGAATGATGCCTGGTAACTTCCATCAAAATCCCAATCAAAAAACAACCGACAACGTTTACTAGGAGCGTACCGATAGGAATGGTCGAAAAAGTTGGGTTCAAAGCAGCTCCCAGCTGCCAACGCAGTAGAGCTCCAACAACAGCGCCAAGCGTAATATAAAGAACCAATCCACCTCTCCTCATTCCCGATTATAGATAGATCGGCTTTTGCGTCATGCAAAACGCATCTTCTTAAGCAGATTATTTGGCATCAATCTTGCTTCTTCAGTGATAAATTGGAGAGAGAGATGGTATCACCCCTAGGCGCCACCCCCCCAGAGTTGCCCGTTGAAAAACTTGAGGCAAAGCAGGAAGATAGTGTCACAACCTTGTTTGCTAAAACCTTTGGAAAGGCTACCGAGCCTGTTGTTGTTCAAAAATTTGAAGAGAACTACAGTTATATTCTGAGTCTTAAAGGCCCCGATAGGCCAGGTGTGGAAGCTGGCCAAACAGTCCCTAAAGCGGAGTGGGAGACAACTAAAACCCTCATTGAACAAACCTACTGCCAGCTACTTAGCCAAATGATCGATCGAAATACCTTCAAGGTTAAAGTATTTGAAGTACAAAGATTCGATCACTTCCGTGCACATCTTGCAAAACATTTTCCAGAAACTCTGCCAAAAACACCACTTAAGCTGCTTATCCGAAATTTCTATCGTACACATGCTGATCCTGAAAATCAACAACCTATGCGAGACGAAACAGATCAAAAAGTCCAACAACTCTTGAGCATACAACCTTTAGGCAAAGGAGAGAAAGGCCTAAATCCCACATCTTTCGTGCTTGTTGGTGGAAAGAAAGCTGCAATTGTCAAAAGTGAAAGAGATGAATCATATGGAATCACATTAAAAAATACTCTTCCACTTGACCGGCTAAGTAAAGAGAAATTAGCAGCATTTGCAGGAGTCAATGAATCCATTGCATCACATCTGGGCATCTTATTTCAGGGGCACCTCGCTGTTCCCCTAACTCTTTCAGGTAAAAAGCATACAGTGCATGCCTTCGTTGAAAATAAAGGCACTTTATCACAAGTTAGAGCCGCAGATCCAGATATCGTCGCAGATCTTGACATCGATGCCTCCCAGAGATTTGTGTTTACACAGCTCATCATGCGCAATGCAGATTGTCATGGGAATAATATTTTAGTAACAGACGATGATGAACCCATTGGCATTGATTTTGGCAGAAGTCTCCTTCCCGATCCCTCGGCGCTCAGGGCTAGAATGCGAGCTGCATTCTTGGATTTTCCATGCTTAGATATGCCAGTCAGTACAAAAGAGAAAGATTTTTATGAGCAGCTCAATGTTGAAGAAACGATGCAGAGCTTAAAAGAGGCTCTAGAAGAAGAGTATGCCGACAAACTTCAAGTAGAAGGCTTTAAAGATATCTTTGATGAGACACTACTCGTCTTGCAGGCACGTCTGTTACTTATCAAAGAAGGCGTTGCAATGGGAGCAACACAAAGAGAGCTTTTAGCTCTAGATTTACCGCCACTTAACACTGATGATGATAATGATCATCAGGTCTTTGAAAATGCATTGCCACAAAATCCCTACGCTCCAACTCGAGAGGAAGTGAAGCGTTTCCAACGTGTGTTAGCTAGAGAGGCAGTCACAAGGGGTGGATTTGTAAAAGCTTGGGACAGTGCATATGCTTCAGGTAATTTCAACATAGAAGCCTTTAAAAAAACCATTAACATCGAGATTGAGAAGCTGCAAGCCCTAGGTAAGCAATACGGTCCAGACGAGCTCTACGGTCCAGAGGAGCGCAACTGCTACAAAATTGCACAGTACGATGTTACGCCTTGGAAAATGGAAGACTTATGAAGCCTCTGAATGATGAGGGTTTTGGAGATTTTAGTGGAATTTTCGTCAGAGCTAATTTTGGAGGTCGACGCTAACCCCTTGTGGGTTAGTAAGGCCGAAAACGACGCTCTGGCGGGAATTTCGCTGAAAGATCCGAAGCCTGCATTTTTCAGAGGCTTCTTATGGTAGACATACTGTAGAAGTCGCCTACACTAAGAACCATTCGACAAAAAAAGGGCGGCTCAATAGACTTGCGGGTTTATGGCTATCCCTTCAAGTTTATCCCAACTTCCTGTTTAGAAACACTTTCTGGTCTGCACAATGGAAAACCAGCAAATGCAGCTTGTCTCATGCCCAACCTATTGTGATAGGGCGTAGAAAGAGGGAAGACGCTCCATCTGTGGCGTAGAAACACCACCCTCTCAAGAGGCATTTCAAAAGACCTGTCTACAAACGTGCAAATTTGCTCAGACCTATTTATGCTGGAACAATCCCGGTTAGTCCATCAAGTTTACCCCTCGTAATACATATAGCAACGGATAAATAATCTTGAATTTGAAACTTTTCAAGTCATCTAGCAAGCGCAATCCCAAATCCCAAAAATCTTTTGATAATGATTTTCCAACACCCGGGATTTGTTGAAATATACTCTCAGGATTCAAATTCTTTTTAGCCATTTTCGAATTAGATATCTTTTATAGAATAAAGATGGTAAACTGCAGGGGCTTAAAACAAAACAAAGATTCAATCATGTCATTTGACACACTAGATTTACATCCGCAAATCCTTAAGGCTCTAAAAGACTCAGGGTATACGGAGCCGACTCAAATCCAGCTCAAAGCTATTCCAAAAATTTTAAAAGGCTTTGACATTCGAGGTTCTGCCCAGACTGGGACAGGTAAGACTGCAGCCTTCTTATTGCCTGCTCTTAACCGTCTGACCCGAAAAGCTCCTGGCAAAGGACCACGTGTTCTAATTCTTGTCCCTACACGTGAACTAGCCATGCAGATTGCTGAGCAGGCTGAGAAGTATAGTACACATCTACCCCACATCAAATCAGTATGTATTGGTGGAGGTGTCCCCTATCCACCACAAATTCGTCAACTTTCACGCCCCTACGACATTCTAATTGCAACTCCAGGTCGCTTGATGGACTTTATGGAGCGTGGAACAATTAAATTTTCTCGCTTAGAAATGCTTATTCTCGACGAAGCAGATCGTATGCTCGACATGGGTTTTGCTCCTGCGGTTGAGCAGATCGTAGCGGCAACTCCAAAAGAGAGACAGACGCTACTATTCTCTGCAACTTTGCAAAAAAGCATCATTAGGCTTTCGGAAAAACTGTTGAACAAGCCGATGGATATCGTTGTACATACAGAAAAAATCAAACATGATCATATCCAGCAGAGACTTCATTATGTTGACAATCTACAACACAAAAATCAGCTGCTCGATCATATTTTAGCTGAAGATGGAGTTGACAACACAATTGTCTTTACAGCAACAAAGCGGCATGCAGACCAGCTTGTTGAAGAATTGTATGATAAAGGACACCAAGCGGCGGCGCTTCATGGTGACATGAATCAACGTCAGCGTACACGCACGATTACACAATTGAGAAATGGAAAGATCAATATTCTGGTTGCAACTGATGTGGCAGCACGTGGAATTGATGTACGGTCTATTACTCACGTAATCAACTTTGATTTGCCACGTAATGTCGAAGATTATGTACACCGTATTGGTCGAACAGGTCGCGCAGGAGCTAAAGGGACAGCGCTCTCGTTTGCTGCAAAGCGTGATGTTCAGCTTGTGAAGCGTATTGAGAAGTTCACTGAGAAAAAAATTGATGTTGTTGAGATTGAAGGATTGAAGCCGAGTGCTGAAAAGCGCAATTCAGGCCCAAGCCGTCGCTTCAAGTCTAAGAGGAATTTCTCTTCAAAACGGAGCAATGATTCCTCTCCTAGACGGGGAAATGGTTTCTCTTCAAAACGTGGCAATGGACAACGTAAAGGTAGTAGCCACCGCTAAGCTTTTGCTTTCTACACATTATCTTGAGTTATATGGCCATTTTTTTGGCCGTATCTTGAGTTATATGGCCATTTTTCAAGCGTTTTTGGGTTATACGGCCATTTATGAGTTAAGAGACTTCCAAAGACGGTAGACTTCAATACCTCTCTCATCAGGCTGATGAAACATGGGAAGCTTGCGCTCTTGCCAAGGTTTAGCCACTTCTTCGTAGAAATTATCCAGCGTGAAATATTTGCGATCATCTATGTAGTGCTCGGAATAATCTTCACGAGTCGTGATAAATGTCACTTTATCTGGACTGCAGTAGTACATCGCAGCAAGGCACATCGGACAGGGATGCGCTAAAAGAAAGAATTCACACCCTTGAAAGTGCTCAGATTGCAATTTCTCAGCTCCCTTGCGTATGGCGACAATTTCGGCGTGTGCTGTCGGATCATGAGATTGTGCGACCAGATTGACTCCCTCGGCAAGGATTTTGCCATCCTTGGCAATGACGCATGCAAAAGGTCGCCCTCCTGCTTCAACATTCTTTCTAGCGAGCTCTATTGTGTGCTCAATGAAGTCCATTAGCATACCGTCTTTCCTAGACCGGGCACGATATAACCACACTCATTCAAAAAAGGATCAGTGGCTGCAGCAGACACCTTCAGCGCTGGATTATACTCCAATAGGCTATCGATACCTGCTTGGGCCGCAAATGACGTTCTGGCAAATGCGTTTTTTAGAAGGTTCACAAGGTAGCGCATAATTCCCCTAAGCGTTGCGATGAATGGCTCCTAATCCAGCTTGAGCCTGAGGGTAAACAACAAGCTCTGAGATATTGACATGAGCAGGTCTGGTTGCGCAGTAGACTACTGCATCTGCCACATCTTCTGCAATAAGTGGCTGAAAATCTTGATAAAATTCCTTAGCCCGCTTCTTATCATTCCAACGCACCTCGCTAAACTCTGTCTCAACAGCTCCTGGCGCAACTTCACTAATGCGAATAGCAGTGCCCAAAAGATCAAGGCGCAATGATTCACTCAGTGAGCGCACAGCATATTTTGTCGCAGAGTAGACATTACCAGTGGGATAAGCTCCTCTTCCAGCAACAGATCCAATATTAATGATGTGTCCGCTATTTCGCTCGATCATCCGTGGTAATAGCTCTCGTGTCATATAAAGCAACCCTTTGACGTTGGTATCGATCATGGTTTCCCAATGATCAACAATGCCACTTTGAAGTGGCTCGGTGTCGAGTGCAAGTCCAGCATTGTTAACTAAGATATCAATTGGCTCTTCTTTGAGCTCCTTAAAAAAGACCTCTACTTGCTTGCGGTCGCGTACATCGAGCCGGAAGGGACGTGCATTTGGCAAGTCTTTGAGTCTTTCAAAACGCCTTGCAGTGACAATGAGTTTTGCTCCAAGCGCAGCAAATTGCTCTGCACATGCTTTGCCTATTCCGCTTGAAGCGCCTGTGACGAGTACTGTTTTTCCCTGCATGATTCACCTTCTATATTGAACATTTAAATGCGCACAAGGCTCCACCCAGGGCTTATTTACAACAGGTTTTGTTTCAACAATAAGAGGGAGCTTTGTCCTTTTTTGTTGATCAGTTGTTCCAAAGTAAGCCGCCGTGCTCCCAACTGTCAGTGCCATCCCTGCCTTTGCTGCGCCTGTTGTAAATCCTAAGCGTGCTAGGCTATATGTCATTGTATCCTCCAAGATTTTTAAGATTGTGCAAAGAGTAAACACTTGACCCATTTTTCGCAAAGGCCTACATTTGCTTTCTAACTTTGGAGGTCCTCATGAAAAAAGCCTTTCTCGCAATCTGCTTAAGTCTCTGCTCTTTCTTATCCGCGTTCGATGCAACCATTCCTGTTCTGCACCTTCCCGATTTTTATCACGCAGAAACCCGCGCTGACTTTCTTGCAAAACTTGAAGTTGCATGTCATGAAGTTGGTTTTTTTGCTCTGACAGGAACAGGTGTTGATGTCGATATGCTTGATGAAGCGTACACCCAAACTAAAGCTTTTTTTGCTCAAGATTTCGATGAAAAAATGGCCCTCTATCAAAAAGATGGACAGCGCGGCTACGCTCCAGGAGAGTCAGCAAAAGGAGAAAACATTGTCGATTGCAAGGAGTTTTTCCAAGTCGGGCGTGAGCTCTCTGACGAAGAGATTGAACGTCTAAAGTTTTGGAAAAACCTCTGGCCAGAAGACTCCTCTGTTTTTCGCACAGCAATGCAGGACCTTTATGAAATGCTCGACACATGCAAAAATGCTGTAGGCGAAATGTTTTCTGAACTCCTTGAAGAAAAACTCCAGTACATTAATGACATGACTCGAGAAGGTGACTGTTTAATGCGCGTCATCCACTACCCTTCAAATCCTCCTGCTGACTCTATTTGGGCAGGAGCACATACCGACATCAACTTCTTTACGATTTTGCCTCGCTCCACTGCACGGGGATTGCAGGTGCTCAACACTCAGGATGAGTGGGTCGATGTCATTGTTCCAGATGGTGCTTTTGTCATCAACTGTGCCGACATGCTTGAAAATCTCACAAACGGTTACTTTCGCAGCTCTGTCCATCGCGTTATCGACCCTGGCCTTGGAGAAGAACGCTATTCAATCGTCTTTTTTGTCCACCCGCAAGCGAGCGACAGACTCGACCCCCTTGCCCATTTCATCGAAAAGACTGGCGGCGTGCGCAAATATGCCAATGTTACACGTCTTGAATTACTGGCTGAACGGCTAATCGATTTAGGCCTGGCTTCTCGTGATTTGATGGAGTTTTTTGTCAATTCAGGAGCGATTGAAAGATTGAAAGAAGTTGGTCGCTTTAGCTCTAAAGCCGAGGCCGCTTTAATTGCAGAAGGTCTCATTTGACATATTCAATCAATTCACTCATAATCTGGATGTTATGAAAAAAATTACACTACTACTTATTTTACTAACCTCAGCCCTGCATGCAGATCCAACTTTTTTGTATGGTAATGTGCATGCAATGGGCGGCATTCCGATGGTTGGGCTTGGACTGCGCTCTGGAAGCTTAGATCTTTCGGCATCAGCTCTTTCTCCTAGCCTCTTTCATACGAGAGCTCTCTATCTGATTCATCCTCTGCATCAGGGACTCTACATAGGAAGCGGGTTTGGAATGCTAGCTGAAGCTGAATCGATCCGAGGGGTCAGCGCTTCTGCTGAGGCAACGATTGGGTTCCAATGGCAGACTAAAAAGAGGCGCTCCTTTTTTATCGAAGCGAATGCAACAGCCCCTGTTGAAAAACCGTCAGGAACTGCACGCGTCTGGCCAGGGGTTACCTTTGGCTTTGGGTTTTAGGCGATGTTTGCAATAAGGCGCACAATACAGATGGTGCATCTGTATACACAACGCTCTCTAGCCACACCGAATGAAAGGATCTCACGTCTTGCGCTTCATCAGATGCTCTATGTCGCACATCAGTCCGTTGGATGTAGTGAGGAAGCTACTGCGCATTATAGAGCTGCCTCAGCCTTGCAATTTTTTCGTTTCTCAAAGGATTGGGACACAAAACGGACCTATGAGGATCTTTTAGCCAAAGATCCCTCTTCACTCAGTGAATGGGACACCGCAAGTATTGTGACGCTCTATCATACAGCAATGACCAACGCAACTGATCCTAAAATAAAGGGGCTTTTTCATAAAAAGGTCATCTTATTCAAGCCAGATTCTTTCGAATATTATGAGTAGCATATGTTTATAAGATCAGCCATGTCCGGAATCTCACATGCACGCTTTTATCACACACTCACTGCTGAAACGCTTGCACGCAGTTTACGTGCAAGAGGAATTGATATCTCAGTGGATGAAATCACAGATTTCTTTTCAAAAGCGCACTTGCCTCAAGCGGCAGATCAGCAAAGAGCACATAGAGGCAGCCATCGTGGTAGCGCGGCTCTAAATAGACGAATCGCTCCGTTGCCAAACCATGCGAAGAGTCGGATATTCGCTCTGCCAAGGCAATATATGCTTCTCCAACCTTTTCGAATTCACCTTTTATTTTCGCAAAATACCCATCTAAGACAGATTGCACTTCGTGCTTGTCGACTTCATAAAGGCGTACATCGAGAAATGCTGGCATCCCCAAAGCCGTCTCTCCCAAGTAGAGCCGCTTCACGACCAACGGGTCAGAAATAAACAGTACATTGTACAAATCTTTGGGCAGCGTAAATGGAATCGAGGCCTGCAACTGAGTTAATTTCTCAATAGCCAAAGCTAAAAGTTTCTCTTTGGGCTCCTTTTGTGTCGCGCAAAATTCATCGAATAATTCTAGATCAACAGACCATGGCTCTTCGACATCTGGTTGGGTTGCCAACCATGGATGCTGACAAATCACAACTGGAAGAGGCACTGCTGGCCGGAGATTGACAACCTCTTCAAACTGCGCGAGAAAAAGCAAAGCAAAAAGAAACATAGAGGTGTTTTACAAAAGAAAAGTTTTCAAAGCTACATAATTTCAGCAGCTGCTGCTGCAAGCTCTGAGCGCTCAGTGCGTTCCATGAAAATATGCCCAAAGAGTGGCTGGTTTTTAAAACGGGAAACGAGATAGGTCAAACCGTTTGAATTGAGATCCAAATAGGGATTGTCAATCTGCGATGGATCCCCTGTTAACACAACCTTTGTCCCTTTGCCAGCACGTGAGATGATCGTTTTAATCTCGTGAGGCGTCAAGTTTTGCGCCTCATCAATAATTATGTACATCTTAGGCAGAGAACGCCCGCGGATATAGGTGACTGCTTCCATCTCAAGTTTTTTACTCTCTGTCACCCAACGAAGCGTCTCATTGGGCTCACTGCCCGTCGACTCACAAAGATATTCTAGATTATCGTAGATCGGCTGCATCCAATGTGCAAGCTTCTCCTCTTTTAACCCAGGCAAGAATCCAATGTCTTTTCCAAGAGGCACAATCGGACGACTCACCAAAATACGCGTATATGTCCCCTCATCAAAGACCTTACGCAAACCTGCCGAAAGAGCCAAAAGCGTCTTGCCAGTTCCTGCCTGCCCAATGAGTGTTACGCACTTAACATCATCTCTAAGCAGAAGGTCCATCGCACAACGCTGCTCCATATTGAGCGGTGTGACTCCCCAAACATTGGGAGGTAACTTTAGAAGCGAAACAATCTGCTTGAGCTTAGGGTCGTATTTACCTACTGCTGAAGATTGCTCCGGTGACTGCATCAAGCAATATTCATTCGGTAAAAACTCGTGCTCCTTAATCGCTACACGCCCATCCTTGTAGAATAGATCAATTTCATGCTTAGGTAAATCTAGACGGCGGTAACCCTTGTAAAGATCGAACGAAAACTTCTTGTTTTCATAATCCTCAGCCTCTAAACCCATTGCTTCTGCTTTTACACGCATCGCAAGATCTTTAGAAACAAAGACCACACGCTCTCCTTTTTCTAGCAAAAAGAGAGCTGCCATCAAAATTCGGTAGCTCGTGTTACTCAGCGATAAGGCGAAATTAGGACTATAATCGTTTTTGATCTCAAGTTGGATCCGAATACGTGTCCCATTTTCGAGTGCAATGCCTTGATGGAGATCCCCCTCCCCCTCTTGCTTGAGATTATCAAAGCACCAAAGGACTGACCGTGCATTTTTTCCAGGTTCATCCCGATATTTTTTCATCTGAGCTAACTCTTCTAAAACAGCGATGGGTATAACCACATCGTTATTTCCAAAAGCATTGAGTGCTTCAGGGTCGTGAATCAATGTATTCGTGTCGAGGACGAAAGTTTTACGCCCAGCCTTATTCACCCAGCTAGCTCCTGTTTGAAAGCTCAGCAAAAACAGAGCTTTCGTTCTAAATCGTGACTTTAGCCAGAGTCCCGTAATATAGGCAATAAAAAATTGTTTTGACCTAAAATTAGCACTACCTATCCTCAAGTGCTAAGAAATCATTGCTTGAAATAAGAGATTCAGGTAAACTATAAGGACAGAAGCAAACCCTAGGGGTCTAGATGAAAGCCAAAATAAATGAAAATATTATTTGTATTCCGCCATTTATCTCAACAAGTTGGGATCGAGTAACTTTCATGCAAACAAATCAGGGAGAAGAGGGTGAACTCTCACTTCAACTCCACCTTGATGATGGAAGCAATATCTATATCAAAAACCTCGACAAGGCTTTGATTGATCTCGCATTTTCGGCGCATTTGAAATATCTGGAGCAGAAAAAAGAGCCTGCTGCCCAAGGCGAAGGCCCGCTTGGCTTCCTTCAGCAAGCACTTGGTCTTTCTGCTGAGCAAATTGAATCGATGCCGCTACGCTTTGGAGTCTCTGGGGTTCCAGGTTTCGAAAACTTGGAAATGGCTATGCAACACAATTTAGCGCAAGCAGATACACCCGACTTACCAAATGAAGTGCTCGAAAAAATCTCTGGCATTGCAAAGATGGTCACTAATGGAGATTTAGGTAATTTCCCAAAACCTGAACCTCACTGCAATTGTCCACACTGTCAACTAGCACGTGCTGTTCATGGGATTGAAAAAGAGCATACTGCTGAAGAAATCACTGACGAAGATCTTCTCTTTCGTGATTGGGAGATCAAAGAGAGCGGCGAGAATCTTTACGTTGTAACAAATCCTCTTGATCCTAAAGAGCAGTATAATGTCTATCTAGGCACACCTGTCGGGTGCACTTGTGGAGAGTCTCATTGCGAACACATCAAAGCTGTCCTGCTTCACTAGCAAAAAGAAAAGCACAATTCTCTTGAACAATTCACCGAAAGCGGGTAAAAAGGAGGACTAAAAACCCTCTAATGGAGTTGTTCATGTTGAGTAAACTTCTCACTTTTGCAGCTTGTGTATTTTTAAGTAGCACAGCTTTTGCTAATTTTGAGCCTTTCACCGCTAAAGTTACAGGAACGAAAGTTCGATTACGTACCCAGCCTAGTCTAGAAGGGCATGTCGTACGTGAAACTGCGTGTGGTGAAATGTTCGCCGTAACTGGTGAGGTCGAAGGTTTCTATGCCATTACACCTCCGAAAGGTACAAAAGGATATGTATTCCGCACATTTGTCTTAGATGGCACTGTTGAAGGTGAACATGTCAATGTCCGTCTCTATCCTGATATTGAAGCGCCGATTATTGCCCAGCTTAATACCGGTGATAAAATCAATCCAATTGTCAGTGATGTAAACAACAAGTGGCTGGTCATTGATCTCCCAAGTACAGCAACTTTCTACCTGGCTCATGAATACATTGAAAAAATTGGACCTGTAGAGCTCCTTGCAAAGCTTGAAGCACGTCACAAAGAAGCGACGCACTGCTTAAACTCTGTTTTCCTATATGCACAATCAGAGATTCAAAAGCCTTTGCAGCAAATCGACCTCGATAGCATTAACAAGCGCTTTGTGGAATTGCAAACGAGCTACTCAGATCTTCCTGAGATTGTAGAGAGCGCACAAGAGGCCTCTCACCTATTGCAAGATGTCTATGTTCAGAAGAAGATTGCTTTCCTAGAGAGCAAAGCTGAGCAGACAGCTTCAGTCTTTGAAGTCGACCCTGTACATCTAGAAAAACTTGCAGCTCTAGGAATTGATATTCCAGCTCGCCATGGTGAACTTGATGTGGGCCGCATTGCACATGCTGCATCGAATACGCTAGGACTTGCTACAACAATTGGCGATGGAACAATCACTGACAAGATGCTCGTTTGGAAGCCTCTTGAGCAGTCGATCTACCACCTTTGGGCAGTCGCACATGGCGAAAGCTCAATGGAAGAGTTCTATAAAACAGAGCAAGATAACGCGATTTTCCTATCAGGAATTATTGAGCCGTACAATCGTCCTGTAAAGAACTTGCCTGGCGACTACCTGATTCGTTGTGATAATCACCCAATCGCCTTCTTGTACAGCACCAAGATTGACTTGCAAAGACTAGTTGGACGCAACGTGACTATTATGGCAACGCCACGTCCAAATAATAACTTTGCATTCCCAGCTTATTTCGTGCTTTCTGTTGAATAGCAGGAATTTACATTAATTCAAAGACCTTATAAAATTCTCCTGTAACGGAGGTTTTTATGAGGTCTTTTTTATTTACAGTCCTATTATCTTGTAGTGCATTTGCCAGCGAACTGAGCGATGAGCTTGAGTTGATCAAGCTACGCACAGAGCAAAAAGTTGAGTGGGCACATGCTGAAGCTATCAAATATCAGCAGCTTTCTGAGAAAGAAGAGGTAGCTGAATTAAAGACTACCTATCTCAATTCTGCCACTAAATTTTTTGAACTTGAAAGACAGTATCACACAGAGCTTTCGATCTACGGCGTTGTTGCTCAAATAGAAAAAGAGTACCGAGAGTTCGAGGAAGAAGATTCAAGTGATTTTTATGAAGCTGACTAGATAGTGTCATCATGAGATAACGAATATGCTATTTGTAGCTGTTGCGGTCGATTTTAATACGCAGCACGAGAGATCAATCGAGTGAGGACAAAATCAGCCAAGAGACTTCACTTTGCAACCTAGCTCTGAAAACACTCAGTAGCTATGAAGGGCGAAGCTAACCCCTTCAACAATTGTTCTCATCTGTGATAATGTTAAGGGTAAACAATGAAGAAGCGGTAGTAGTCCAATAGGCCGTATTATTTCAGCTCGTTAGCAGCTAAAACCACTTATGTGTTTTAGGAAGTTGGAAGGACAAAATTGAGACTCCTTTTTGGCCACATGTGGCTAAGCGTCCGTCCGGTATTTGGGTTACGTGTAGAGCGGGATCTCCTTCTAAGCACTGAATAGGGTTTTTCTTGTTTACGTCCCAAATATGGAGTTCCCCACCTGTTGAAAGTGTAGCAAAGAGGTTAGGTGCTTTAGCTATGGGATAGATCTGACGAATTGAATGTGTACCAGCAAATAAACGCATCTTACCATCTCCTGGACGAAAGTAGAGTTCGCTTCCTTTAGAAAGCACATAACCTAAAGGTAGTGCTAAAAGTTGCTCTGTCTCGTCAAAGTCACTATTTGTTGCTGTCCCAGCTTTACCATCAAAGAAGCTCCAAACTTTGCTAACTTGATCTTGACCAATTGAAATAAGCGTGCCATCTAAGCCATTGAATAGAGCAACAACAGAGCCTTTGTGAGCTTGGTTACTTCGTTTTATCTCTCCAGTGGTCAAATTCCTTACTTGGATTTTGCCATCTGGCAGGCCAAGCGCAATACACTCTTTTCCAAATGATTCAATACATGTGAATGCTGGTAAATGAAGTTCATGGACCGCATTTTGGATGACTGGATCCCAAACAATAATCCCCGTTTCTGTTACAAGAAGGATATGATCATTGTGTAAAAATGCTCTTTGAAAGACGTGTTTAGGTAGGAAATGTTTACTAACCGTTTCGGTTCGTGTATTGAGAATTTTAAAACCACCAGACTTACACAAGCAGACAATTTGGTACATATTTAATGCAAGTACCTGCCTCACATCAATACCTGTAAGGTATTGCACAGAGGCATAGTTGCGAAAAAGAGTTCCTTTTTGGATAACAGCATGAAAAGCTGTGATTCCTTCACGTGAACAAACTGTCTGAACATGAGAATAGGCCTGCCAGGCAGATGCTAGGGGGTATTTTGCTAGCAAGAAATTCCATTGTAGCACTTTATGGGCAGAAGCTGAGACAAGTGATCCATCTGCTAAACAGCTAACATTTAGAATAGGTTCTTCATGCGCTGCGTAGTTAGCAATAGGAGTCCAGGTTCTGGTATCCCATACACAGATAAGTCCTTGCTGAGATCCTGAGATAAAATGATGCTGATCATACACTACAAGTGACAAGGCCTCTTCATGAGCCTTTACCTCACCATCAGCCCGCAGAGAAAAATCGCAATGAGACGAGACAAGCTGACCTTGCATCTCAATGCAACAGAGCATTGGACTCGGCTCTTTACGGTTACTAGAAGGGAAATAACATCTAGTGCCAGAATTCCATGTATAGAAGTGTGTATCTCCCATGGATTGGGAAGAGAGAATACTTCCATCATGCATCCGATAAAGAGTTGTAACAGATGATGCATGCCCAAATAGAGTGCAAGTATGGCTATTTGTTGCACTATTCCAAAAGCTGACATGTCCAGACTCTGAGCCAATCACAACAGTCTGGTCAAAAGTAATAACACAGGTTACCTTAGTTACAAACTCTAGTTGGTAAGAGGTGGTGGAGAGAGGACAATCTGGCGACCAAACCTCAACGCTCCTGCTCCCTTCTTTTGAAGAGACAACTCGATCATCCGGAAGCATTCCCCATAAGTGAAGTTTTTTGTCAGTAGGTAAAACCTTATCTCCTACATTAAGGCCTCCCTCAGCATTACTAACCACCAGAGTTCCATCTCGAAGGAGGAGGGCGCTGTGAATAGAGGGTGTGTTTCTCGTTAAGATTTTAGGGACAAGCAGACCTATTTTTTCTACATTTGTACTACCGGAATATGTAAATAAGCGGGAAAGTCGAGCTCTAACTGATAGAAAAGAATTAACCATTAACTACTCAATATTTTGAATTAACTAATCATTATAAATCGATCTATCCATTTTATGCAATTTTTTTTTTGCATAAAGCCGGAATAGTGTATATAGTCTCAAGTATGAAAGCACAATATTTAGCACTCTTACTTGCTATACCAACGATAGGTTATACTGCAAATTTTACTGTTCCACCCAATGTTACTACTACACAAACACTCGCAGATGATGGTGATGTAGGGACAATTGAGGCGGGGGGCACGATTATTGTTTCTGACGTAAACGGAGTTGTAATGGCTGCTGATAATCAGACTGTAACGAATGCTGGTACGATTGAAGTATCTTCAGCAGTGGTAGGCAAAATAGCGATTACTACAGGCTTTGGTAATGATAATGCTGTGGTGACAAACAGTGGAACAATTTCAACTTCAGGTACAGTTGTTTGGGGGATTATCAATGGCAATAATAGTAACGCTACATTGACAAATAGTGGCACTATCACAACAACTGGGTTTGGGTCGGATGGAATTTACAATAATATTGGTTCCAACGCTGTGATTACAAATAGTGGGAGCATTACAACTACAGGCTCTAGTGCTTATGCAATTAGAAATGAACAACAATCTGGTGTACAGATTACCAATAGCGGAACTGTTTCAACAACCGGAGCAAATAGTGATGCTATCTATAATAACTCGAGTGATAGTCATCAGTTTGTAAATACTGGAAAAATTTCTACAACTAACACAAATAGTGACGGGGTTCGTAATCTTGGAGGGGCCTCGTATAACATTACTAATAGCGGGACGATTTCGGTAACGGGTTCTACTTCCGATGCGATAGCTTCAACGGGAGCCAACACAAAAATCACAAATTCTGGAACAATTAAATCTTCGCAAAGCTTTGCTCTGAATCTCTCAGGAACCAACCCAACATTGACCCTTTTATTTGGCTCAAACATTCAAGGGGAAATTCAAGTGTCAACAGACCCTCTAAACTTAAATGTCCAAGAAGGGCTAAATTTGCGCTTGACTATCGATGATAGTAGCAATGGTTTTGGTACGCTTGGGATTGATTCGCCATATATAACAGTTGGAAATACAGAAACCATTGCTGTAGTTGACCGCACAGGACTTTCATTACAAGCCGATGTTTTAGAAGACCTTTCAGATGGAATTTTAGATGGAGTTTTTCGTCGCAGGATTCCCTATCTTTACTGTTATTTTCCCTGTCAAGGAGCATGGGCTGAGGGAATTGGTAGCTACCGCAAACGGCAGAAGCGGATTCACTATCAAAACTGGGAAGGTGGTTTTTTAGCTGGTTATGACAAGGCCTTTTGTTGTACGCATTCCCTTGGTTTTTTTGGTGGTACAACATATGGAGAAGCTCATATTGCGGAAGGCACCCAAGATGCAAAGATTTCTTCATATTTTGCAGGACTCACTTATGAGCAGTGGTTTTGCAATGCCTTTTGGGGATTTTCGCTTGTAACCGGTTATGTTGGCTGGGATAACAAACGCATTGTCATGAATAACTTAGCTCCTACTGGTGAGGAACGGGCGAGAGCACATGCAGATGGATGGCTTTTTTCACCAGAGCTTACCTATTCAAAATGGCTGCACAGTGGAACCCATTTTCGTCCAGTAGGAAGCTTATCCTTCAAATACGCTGGGCTCTTTTTAGGGAGCTACGATGAGTCAGGATCAGGATCAGACCTATTTGTCAAAAACCGTCATGTTGATCTTCTAAAGCTTACTGGAGATGTCGCTTTATCGTTTATAACTCAAACCAAGAATGCTTGTTGGAATGTTGCTCCATATATTGGAGTAGCTGGAAGATTTCAAGTTGGAGGAGTCAATGTGAATGCTAAGCTTCTTGATCAACCTCTCTCTTTTTCTACGAAGAACCCGACTAGTTTGGCAGAGCTTCTTCTGGGTATCCGTGGAGAAGAGACTATTGGTCGTGTTACATTGTTTTTTGATGTCCAGGGGTTGTTTGATACAGACCAAAGTTCTCGTATTCTAGGCGAATTTGGTGCTGGCTGTAATTTCTAATAACAAGTTGTTACTTGAAAAAATTCTGATAAACACATGTCTGAACAAATGAATTTCTTTGTAGAAGCCAACTGACAATTATTCTTGTGTTGATAAATTACTGAGATTCAAATGCTTATATAATTCTCATGCGTAGATATTTACCTTTAGGAGCAACCAAGAGACTTCACTTTGCAACCTAGCTCTGAAAACACTCAGTAGCTATGGTGATCGAGTTTTACCTTTCCTCTAAAGATATGATAGACAAAAGACATGTAGGCAATTACAAGCGGCAAGCCAATTCCAACAATAATCGTCAGGACAATCAGGGTCTTGAGCGAAGATGAAGTATTGAAGATGGTCAAACTATAAGCTGGATCAATACTCGAGCGGATGAGCTCTGGGAACATCCCACAAGCAAAGAGAGCAAGGAGGAGAGCTATGTTTGCACAGGAACTCAAAAAGGCCCAACCAAAGTTCCCTTTGTGCACACTACGTGGAATATTAGCGATCACTAAGATATCAACGAAGGCAATGATGAAAAACCAAGGGATCTGTTTGAAACGCGCAATAATATGATCTTGAAAAATCAAGGTGAGAATTGTTGTGACAACATAGGTAATCAAAAAAAAGATCATGCAAGGCTTAATCCAGCGAGTCACGCGGGCATGCAGATCATCTTCTGTTTTCATGGCAAGGAAGATGGCTCCATGCATGAGAAAGAGTGATAGAGTCAAAATGCCAACGAGTACAGGATAAGGACGAAGAAAGGTTAGAATCAGTCCGCCTGTATAAGTGAAATCTTGCTCGAGAGGAATCCCCTGCACAAAGTTTCCAAGAGAAACTCCAACAGCAAAGGCAATAAGGAAGCTTGCTAAAGCAAAGCAGACATCCCAAGAGCTGCGCCACCCTTTTGCGTGATGCTTGCTGCGAAATTCAATGGCAACGGCACGAAAAATCAAGGCAAAAATAAGAAGCATAATGGGAATGTAAAATGAGGAGAGAAGAGTTGCATAAACAAGCGGGAAGCCTGCAAATAATGCTCCCATTACGATAACAAGCCAAACCTCGTTTCCATCCCAAACTGGACCAATGGCATTGATGCAGATACGTCGATCTTCATCTTTCTTAGAGAACAACAGCAACATACCAACGCCCAAATCAAAGCCGTCGAGCATTGCATAGTGCATGATCGACGCAATGACGATGATGTACCAAAAAACCATAAATCCATATTCCATAAATCAACTCACTTTGTAAGGATCGCGATATTCATCAATGTCTGCCATTTCTGTTGGACCATGCTTGATCTGTCTATCAATCAAATAGATAAACATAGCAAATACAAGCGCATAGATGATGACAAAAAGCGAGAGAGAAAAAATCACCTGTGCAGGGACAAGATTGGTTGAAACCCCTTCTGAAGTACGCATCAACCCATAGACAACCCACGGCTGCCGTCCAATTTCAGCTGTATACCATCCCATCTGGTTAGCTATTTGCGGAAATAATACCGAGAGAGTACAGAGACCCATACTCCATTTACTTTCAGTAAATTTCTTCCTCCCCCAAGCAATCCATGCAAAAATACAGGTCAGTAGCATGAAGCCCCACATGAACAACATCCAGTGGTATGTCTGAAAGACGACTCCAACTGGAGGCCAAAGCTCTCGGGGAAACTGATCAAGGCCAGGAACTGCCTTATTAAACTGTCGATAGACTAAAAACGAAAGCATTCCAGGAATCGAGATCCCAACGGTTTTGCGCTCTTTAACATCAGCGTAACCGGCTACAAAAATAGGCGTTGGCTCAACTGTTTCAAAAACGCCTTCCATTGCAGCAAGCTTAATGGGGTGCTGCTCGGCAACTCCTCGACCTGTTGAATCTCCTGAAAGCCCTTGCCCAAGTACGCAAATCGATGCAACAACGAGCGAAATTTTAAACCCTTTGCGCGCAAACTCGATGTGACGTTTTCTAAGTAGATAGTAGGCGCTCACGCTGAGCACCAAAAACGAGCCTGAAAGCCAGCAGCCAAACAGGACGTGCACAAGGCGATCGGCTGCTGAAGGGTTGCTAAGCACTGTCCACCACTTGGTGATTACAGCATGTCGCATCGGCCCCTCGCCTAATACTTTGTAACCAGCTGGCGTCTGCATCCACGAGTTTGCCACAACAATCCACACAGCACTAAAGTGAGAACCAAGCGCAACCATGATTGTAGAGAAAAAGTGCATCTTGGGCCCTACCTTATTCCATCCAAAGAGCAGAAGTGCAATAAATCCAGATTCGAGGAAGAAAGCAAAAACTCCCTCTGCACCTAATATACTGCCGAAAACGTCTCCGACAAAGTGGGAGAAGTTTGCCCAGTTGGTTCCAAAAGCGAAAACCTGAACGAGTCCTGTAGCCACACCGACGGCAAAGATAATAGCGAAAATGTGCACCCAGAACTTGGTCATTTTCTCATAGATCTCTTTTTTTGTGATGAGGTATGCTCCCTCCATGATGATCAAGATCACACTTAAACCAATGGTTAGAGGGGGGAAAATATAGTGAAAAGCGATGTGAAACGCGAACTGAATTCGCGAAAGCATAACGACATCCATGGGCAACCTACTGCTGAGCTTGATTCAAAAATTGACTATCGCAAATCGATCAAAAAAACACAACTTGTTGGTATTATTAATTCAACTCCTGACTCCTTTTTTGATGGTGGCACCTATGATCCCCTTGAGCAGGCTTACCGATTGATCGATGAAGGGGCTGACTGGATTGATGTGGGTGGTGAATCGACAAGGCCTGGAGCCACACCTGTTACTGAAAAAGAAGAACTCAAGCGCGTTATCCCCATCATTGAAAAACTCAAGGGGCATCCAGTCTCAATTGACACGATCAAACCTCGTGTTGCAAAAGTTGCGCTTGAAGCTGGGGCGCAGATGCTCAATGATGTCTCAGGTTTCATCGAGCCTGAAATGAGACGACTTGCAGCTCAAAGCGGTGTGCTCATCTGTGTTACCCATTGGACTGCCCCTAAATTCCCCAATGGAGTGATCACTGATATCTCGAGCTGGTTTGAGAAAAAAATTGATCAGCTGCGTGCCGATGGAGTGTCTGATAAACAAATCATTCTCGATCCTGGTATTGGCTTTGGAAAAACACCTGAAGATTCTCTTATGATTCTTAGAAATCTTTCGATATTTCAATCTCTTGGATTTCCTCTCTATCTCGGCATGTCACGTAAATCTTTCATGCAAAAGATCCTTCAAAAGGGCGCAAAAGATGTCTTGCCAACAACTCTTGCAACCGCTACCCTCGCCATGTTAACTGGCATCGATTATCTTCGCGTGCACGATGTAAAAGAGCACTACGATATTCGAAAGCTACTAGAAAGGCTTTGATGACGTTTTTGAACATCTTTATCCCGATCCTAGAGATTGTAATCATCACAGTGATGATTAACTATCTCTTGAAGATTTTCTGGGGCACACGCGCCATGGACGTTATCTTTGGCTTCCTAGCTTTTCTCTTTCTTTTCTTTTTAGCGACCTGGTTTCATTTCCCAGTCCTTGGAAAGATCATGCTCAATGTGGTGAATGTTGCCGTCTTAGCCGTCTTCATCATTTTCCAACCTGAGATCCGCTTAGCGCTTGCGCGCGTCAGGATTAAAGGGCGTAAGCTGCGTGAAATTCACGAATTTGATCAATTTCTAGAGCATTTATCAACAACTGTTTATAGGCTTGCTGAAAAAGAAATTGGGGCTCTGATAGTTTTAGAAAACCAAGATAGTGTGATGGAGTATACAAGCTCTGCAGTAAAGCTGAATGCTGATTTTTCTCCTGAACTTTTAGAATCGGTCTTTATGACAACCACGCCGTTGCATGATGGAGCTGTTGTTGTACGTGATACCACAATTCTCTCAGCTGGAACTATTCTGCCTCTTGCACAAGAGACAGCGCAGCTTTCAAAAACAATGGGAACCCGTCATAGAGCTGCTCTAGGGGCGAGTCAAAAGACAGATGCTCTCATCATTGTAATCTCTGAGGAGACAGGAAAAGTTTCGATTGCTCGCGATGGAATTTTAACGCGCGGCATCAAGGTCGATCGTTTTCGCGGGATTATTCGAAGTATCTTCACACCGCCAGATGTGGCCAAAAAAATCAAACTTTGGAAGTGGGGTAAATGAAAGAAGTTCTTCACCGCATTTTTCTCAAAAACTGGCCACGCAAGCTTATTGCACTTATCTCAGCTGTCGTTGTTTGGTTTCTGGTGAACGAGACAATCACCATCACGCGCACGATTCCCAATGTACCTGTTAGAGTGATCAATCTCTCTGCCGATAAAACGGTCATTGGATTACTGCCGACCGGATTTTTGAAGTATCGCGTCTCCATTACTGTCACGGGAATGAAATCAACTGTCAATGAACTGAGGCCTGGTGATCTAGAAGTTGTCATCAATGCGGAGGGTAAAACTGAGAGTTGGATTGCTTCTGTAGACAAGCAGGATCTGGTCAACCTCTCAGAGGATAACAAAGAGTGGCGCAAAGCAATCTCAACGGTTACAGCAAACGATCTCTATATCAAACTCAGTAAGCTTGTGACTGAGGAAATCCCTCTTACCATCAATAAGCCTATTGGAGATCCACCAAAGGGATACCAATTCCTAGACATTTGGCCAAAATATCTCACGCAAAAAGTGAGTGGCCCTCAGGAGCAGGTTGCAGCCCTTAAGGAACACGGACTTGAAGTTACATTTAACCTCAGTCGAATTACAAAATCTGAACTAGATACTTTAAATAGCTCTTCACAAACCGATGAACTGAGCTTCTTTGTCCCTGAAGCATGGAAGATGGTTGCGCTTCCTTTCAAAGATAACATTCAAGAGCCATTCAATGATCCACGTGCCAAGTTACTGCGCATTGATTTTCTTAAGCAGGAATTGATTCCACTCGGCGTTGAACTGCCAATCACAATCTTCTTCCCTGTGAAGTATAGCCGGACCATTAATCCGCAAACCTACTCCCTTGCAACAAATCAGATTGTAGAGAAGAAAAGTGGATTAAAGTTATTAACCATTCCTCTCTATGTCAGAGATGTAAGCCGTCTGTTTCTCGATGTTGTGCGCGATAACTTGCTGCTGACTATCATTGCTACGCCACAGAGTGTACAAGAGCCTCTGAACTGGGCGATTGAATTTATTGATGAAAAAGCTCTCGAAGATGCGTATGTTGCCGCTTCGTTGAAGGAGATGGAAAAGACACACAAAGAGAACGAGTCTTTCTCGCAATATAATGAGCGGGCCATTCGCTTCCGATTCCGTGACTATTTGCGGCATCTTGATCTCTTTACAGAAGATGGTTCTGCCTTAGAGCTTCAAGCTGAACTCGGCGGGAGCACCATTAAGCTAGACACAAAATGAAAGTTGCATTTCTCAAAAGCCGACTGAACTATCGTGGCGGTCTAGAAAAATATACATTGGCGCTTGCTCAATCTTTCCAAGAGAAGGGAGATTGCGTCTCCCTTCTCACAACTGATCCAATGCCTGGTGCCATCAATCTCGGTCGCAGCTCAAAACTTTCGATCTACCACCATCTCCATTTTGATCAGCTTTGCAGCAGATGGCTAAAAGAGCATCCGCAAGACATCGTCTTTGGTATGGAGCGCAATCGCCATCAGACACACTACCGCGCAGGAAGTGGTGTGCATGCTTGCTATCTCAAACAACGGATGGAGATAGAGCCTTTTTCCAAGCGCCTCTCTCTTCGCCTTAATCCCCTCCACCATTTCTTGCTCAAACGGGAGAAAGAGGCCTTTGAAGACCCAAATCTCAAGGTTCTTTTCACCAATTCCCACATGGTACGTCAGCAAATCCTAGAAACGTATGCTGTCGATCCACAAAAAATCCAAGTTGTCCACAACGGAGTTGAGTGGCATGCATTTGAAAAGCCTTTCCAAAAACGCAAACCGGACTCCCCTTTCACTTTCCTTTTCGTTGGTAACGATTACCACCGAAAAGGACTACGCTATCTTTTGGAAGCCTTACCAAAGGAGTGTCAGCTTTTAGTTGTAGGCAAAGAGAAGGATGAGTCTTACTTTCGTCAAATAGCTTCCAAGCAAGTCACATTTTATGGTCCTCAAAAAGACTTGATCCCCTTTTATCGAAGAGCTCATGCTCTTGTCATTCCCTCTCTTTATGACCCTTTTTCCAATGTCACGCTCGAAGCTATGGCTATGGGCCTTTTTGTCGTTTCATCGAAGTTTAATGGAGGGCATGAGATTTTGACTCCTCAGACGGGAGCTGTCATTGAGGATCTTTTTTCAAAAGAGAGCGTTGTACAATCTCTTGAAAAAGCTTTTGATTCTCAAGGAGCTAAAGAGATTCGTGAGCATGTCAAGCAGCTTGACTTTAGCAATCAGCTTGCGAAAATTGTAGAAATTGTTTACAAATCGCAGTAATGTTTATCCGCCTATTTCTGCTTATTTTCGCTGCTTATTCCCTCCTAAATTGTGAGTTGCCTGCCTGCACAGGTCTCTTAGTTGAAGCAAAAGATCATACAATTGTTTCAGGGCGTACAGTCGAGTTTGGCATCGACCTCGATATGCATGTCGCCGTTATTCCTAGAGGCATGCAGTTTGTTGGACAAACGCCTAAAGGCAATGGAATTTCCTACACTTCTAAATATGCTGCTGCAGGTATTTATTGTTTTGATCAAACAATAATTATGGACGGAATCAATGAAAAAGGGTTAGTTGCTGCGGCTTTTTATTTTTCTAATTACGCTCAATATGCTGATATTAATGCTCAGAACCAAAATCAAGCCCTTTCACCAGTTGACTTTACCAACTGGATTCTGACCCAGTTTGCTACGATAGATGAAGTTAAAGAGGGCATTGAGTCGATTGCTATTGCGCCTACTGTTCTGAAAAATTGGGGGCCAACACCTCCTCCATTCCATTACATTGTTTATGATAAAAGCGGCAAAAGCATAGTGATTGAGCCGCGCGGTGGCACCTTAAAAGTTTATGAAAATAAGATCGGTACGATCACCAATTCACCCACATTTGACTGGCAATTGACAAATCTCAGTAACTACATGAATCTATCGCCTTATAATGTACATCCTCTTGATTTAAGGGGGTTTCTCACAACAAGTTTTGGACAGGGCTCAGGAATGTTGGGACTTCCAGGTGACTTTACACCTCCCTCGCGCTTTGTCCGAGCAGCACTATTTTCAACAAGTGAGCTTCCAGCCAAAAATTCTCAAGAATCGGTCTATCAAACTTTTCATATTCTCAATCAATTTGACATCCCCTATGGCTCAGTTCGAGATAAGCAGCGATCGGGCACTTCGTATGATTTCACTCAGCTGACCTCAGTAAAAGATCCCCAAAAGCTCTGTTACTACTACCGCTCTTATGAGGACCAGACAATTCGCTATATCGACCTCAACCAGTTTGATTTGAATAGCAAGACGATCAAAAAACGCCTTGTTGGTGGAGACCAAAGAGGCGTTGATGTTTCTTCACTACTCAGATAATTGCGATCCATAGACATTTTATGGGGACTTGAGTACAATTCTGGGAGATGATCTCCTATTTTTTTGTCCGAGTTTTTGGCTTTTTAATCTCCCTACTACCCTATTCAGCTGTACATGCTATTGGAAGGGTAACGGGAAGTCTCGTCTACTATGTGCATACGCCCTTTCGCAAAAAAGCGATGAGTAATCTGGCGATTGCCTATGGCAACACCTTGAGTGAAAAGCAGCGAAAAAAATTGGCTCGCCAATCGTTTCAAAATTTGATGATCACTTGTCTTGAATTTTTTCGATTGAAAAAAAGAGATCTGAAAAAAGTAATCAAAATGGTTGGACCTGAAAAGGTGACCGGTCTGCAGGAAAAAGGGCAGGGTATTGTCTTTCTAACGGGTCATCAAGCAAATTGGGAAATCCCCTTCTTGACGATCAACATGCTATCGCCTGGTGGTGTTGCTGTTGGTCGCCCAATTAAAAACCCCTATCTCTACCGCTGGGTTCTTTCTGTTCGAGAGATGAATGGGGGAAAAATTGTGATGCCAAGACAGGCGATCAAATCTGGATTAAAAGCTTTGCGCGCTGGTAAATACATCGGAATTGTGGGTGATCAAGCTTTCCCTGATAGCGACTACTCCTACCCGTTTTTTGGAACGCGCGCGTGGACTTCAACAGCTCCAGCGCTTCTGGCCTACAAGACTAAATCCCCAATCATCGTAGGCACATCGCATCGGATGCGCAATCACTACGAAGTGCGCGGCTCTGAGCATCTCTGGCCTGACTACTCAAAACCAATGAAAGAAGCTGTGGTTGATCTGATGGATCGAGCGATGCAGCACTTGGAGCAGAGTATCAAGGGTTCTCCAGATCAGTGGATGTGGATCCATGATCGGTGGAAACAGCAAGGTATTGATCATGTCAAGCGGCAATACCGCTACGGTTTTGTGCTTTTGATTTTCAAAGAGGCTCCAAGTATGATGCTTGTCAAACGGCTACGCCAGATTTTCCCTCGCAGTTTCTTGACCTATTGGTTGCCTGAAGGGGTTGAAATTGAGACCGATTGTGAAGTGAAGCACTATCGTGATTCAAGTGAGATCATGGTGCGGGATTGGCGTTATCAGTTGGTGCTTGATTTTGCAAATATGCCGCGTGTGCGTCGCCACTACCGAAGCCTTGGAGCTGTCAAAACACTCGTTGTAACTCCTGAAAATGTGAAACAAACTGTTGTAAAGCCAGAATGCCTGCAAACCGTTACTATCTAGATGCCCCTTTCAAAAAGGGAGCGATGCATACACTTGCCCAAAGCGAGCAGCGCCACTTGAAAAAGGTGATGCGCGCGAAAGAGGGCACGAAACTCGAGCTCGTCAATGGTCGAGGCCAATTGGCAATCGGCTCACTTGTTGGTGAAGAGGTGCGACTTGAAAAAGTGAGCGAAGAGAAGACTCCAGAGCCTCTGATCCTCTGCCAAGCGCTGCCACGCGCTAACCGTCTCGATTCGATTGTTGAAAAAGGGACGGAGCTGGGTATGACAGAGCTTTGGCTTTTTCCTGGGGAGCTGAGTGAAAAAAAAGGGGCTAATCTTGCAAGGTTGGAGGCAATTACAATTGCAGCAATGAAGCAGTGTGGACGGCTCGACCTGCCAAAGGTGGTGATAAAAGAGCCTCTGCTAAAATGGGACAAGCTTCCTTATCCTGCCTTTTTTGGGGATGTCGAGCAGAGAGCTTCTGTTTTTGAATGCGACGAAAAGAGCCTCCTTTTCTTTGTCGGTCCAGAAGCGGGATTCAGTGAAAAGGAGGAGAAGCATTTGCGTCAGTTAGGAGCTAAAGGAGTGAAACTCCATCCTTACATTTTGCGCACGGATACAGCTCCGCTTGTAGCGCTTAGTCTGATTCAGTTGGCACGGATGAAACACCACCCTTAACAAGCATCTCTCCGATGCTATCGACAACCATCATATTGGTTGTTCCAGCTCTGCCAAAGGGTGTTCCAGCTGTGATGACAACAAGATCTCCATACTGCACGAGCTTTCTTCCAAGGGCGTACTCACTAAGTTTTTTGTAGGCATCTTCAATCGTCACAGCACTTGGATCATACAAGGGTATCACGCCCCAGCAAAGGGCGAGCTGATGGTAGACTTTGAGACTCGGGGTCATGGCGATGATCGGTACGCGCGGTCTTAGTCTAGAGAGCAAGCGAGCTGTAGCTCCGCTTGTGGTAAAGGCAAAAATCGCTTTTGCATTGGCGCTATAAGCTGTTTTGATGCTCGCTGCAGCAACTGACGAGGCGACACTGAGCAATTCTCTTTCTGTGCTGAGTTTGAAAAAGTCTTCGTAGTCAAAGTCTCTTTCTGTCTCTTCAATAATCGATTTCATCATGCGCACAGCTTTGATCGGATATTTTCCAATGGCTGTCTCGCCTGAAAGCATCACTGCAGATGTACTGTCGTAAATTGCATTGGCGACATCAGAAGCTTCAGCGCGTGTCGGCCGGGGATTGACGATCATCGATTCGAGCATCTGAGTCGCTGTGACTGTCGATTTGCCAGCGCGGTAACTTTTGCGGACCATCATCTTTTGCAGACGAGGCACTTGATTCAAGGGAAGTTCAACACCTAAATCTCCTCTTGCAATCATGATGCCATCGGCAACTTGCAAGATGCTTTCGAAATTGTCGACGCCACGTCCATTTTCAATCTTGGCAATGACTTTGGTGCTTGAGCATCCTTTCTGTTCTAAGATATGCTTGATAGCCAAGACATCCTCGGCAGAACGGACAAATGAGGCGGCAACCATGTCGACATCTTGCGCGCATCCAAAATGAATATCATCCACATCTTTGGTGGTAAGAGAGGGAAGTTGGACATCGGCTCCGGGGATATTTACCCCTTTTGTCGAACGAATGATTCCACCATGGTCAATCTCAACTTTGACACCACGTTCACTAATCTCTACGACATGTGTGACGATGTAGCCATTGTCGAGAAGGACAAACATCTCTTTGCGCAGGGCATCGAGGGCCGAGGGAGGCCTGAGCGTAATGGCTTCGCCATCTCCTTCGATTTCATCGCGTACAAGCCAGAGCTGTTGCCCCTCTTTGAGTGAGAGCTCATCAACTTTGAGCTTGCCCAAACGAATCTCTGGCCCTTTCGTGTCGAGCATGATTCCAAGGGGAACTTTGAGTTTTTCTCGCACATCCTTGAGGAGTTGGATATGCTCTCCATGGCTTTCATGTGTGCCGTGACTAAAATTGAGGCGCGCAATGTTCATTCCTGCTAGAATGAGCTCCTCGATTTTTTCTGGCGTGCAACAGGCAGGGCCAATAGTGCAAACAATTTTTGTGCGCGTAACCATAGATGGGATTATCCATAACACGATTCATAATTTAAAGGAACCTCTGAAAAATGCCGGCCTTGAATCTTTCAGTGCAATTTGCACCAGAGCGTCATTTTTGCCCTCCCTAACCCACAAGGGGTTAGCTTCGGTCTTCAAATTTAGCTCTGTTACAAATTTCACTAAAATCTCCAAAACCCTCATTATTCAGAGGTTCCTAAAGTCATGATTGTTCTAAAAAAGGTCTCGGTTCATAACCTCAAAAAGGTCAACCTTACACTCAAGCCAGGTGAGTTGATCCTCTTTACGGGCGTCTCTGGCTCTGGCAAATCCTCCATGGCCTTCGACACCATTTTTGTCGAAGGACAACGGCGCTACATCGAATCGCTCTCCTCTTTTGCCCGCCGCTATATCGGAGACATGAGCAAACCTGATGTCGAATTTGTCGGTGGACTCTCCCCAACCATCGCAATCGAGCAGAAGAGCGCTGGTAAAAATCCTAGATCGACAGTCGGAACACTCACTGAGATCTATGACTTTCTCCGTGTGCTATATGCCAGAGTTGGCACTCCCTACTGCCCAGAAACGGACGAGCCTGTAACCACGCAGAGCAAAGAACGGATCATCAAAAAGGTTCAAAAACTCCCTGAAGGTGGACGACTTGTCTTTCTAGCTCCCTATGCAAAAGATAAAAAGGGTGAGTTCAAAGAAGATTTTGCTTTCCTACTCAAAAAAGGCTTGATGCGCGCTCGGGTCGATGGCAACTTTGTCGATCTGAGCGAAGAGATCTCACTAGACAAAAGTCTGACGCATACAATTGATGTGGTGATCGATCGACTCAAAGTCTCTTCTGAAAATCAAACGCGCCTTGCTGAAGCAACGCTGCACGCTCTTGAAATCGGAAAAGGGATGTTCAGCATCTACGATATGGAGACCAAAGAGGAGGTGCTCTATTCAACGCATGCCTACTCCAAAAAAGCGGGCGTCTACTACTCCTCTCTTGAACCTCATGATTTTTCCTTCAACAGCCCCTCAGGCATGTGTCCCACCTGCCTTGGCTTGGGAGAGACAAAAACCTTTGACTTGAACCTCATCCTTGACCCTGAAAAGAGCATCTCTGAAGATTGTTGTCTCATCGGCGGTAACTTCAACACGGTGCGCTACAGCAATATCTACCGCAATTTGTCAGAACTCTACAACTTTGATCTCGATACTCCGTGGAAAGATCTCTCGAAGCGAGCCCAAAACATCTTCCTCTATGGAGTGAAAAAGAAGTGGCTTCAGATGCACTTTGTTCACCCAACACGCCCAGTGAGTTGGACTGACTATGTTGCCTGGCGTGGTGTTGTGC
Organism: uncultured Chlamydiaceae bacterium; assembly: GCA_942490925.1. Taxonomy (GTDB): domain Bacteria; phylum Chlamydiota; class Chlamydiia; order Chlamydiales; family JAAKFR01; genus CALNYX01. The sequence continues at coordinate 896,912 of CALNYX010000017.1, forward strand.
ATGAAGCACAAAAGCGGTACTCTGAGGCCAAAAGTGATCTCTATCGGAAGAAGATGGAGCAATTGATGCACCATGAGCGCTGCCCCGACTGCCTCGGTGCGCGCCTCAAAGCGTATCCTGCTGCTACGCGACTGGGAAGCAAAAAGATTCATGAATTGACCGCCTTGACAATTGAAGAGCTCACCACGTTTTTTGACACGTTGAAGCTCGATGCAACTGAGCAGGTGATCGCAGAAGAGCTCTTGCTTGAGATTCATAAAAGACTCCGCTTTTTGAAAGAGGTTGGCTTGCACTACCTCTCGCTTGATCGTACAGCGCCCACACTTTCAGGAGGAGAGGCGCAACGTGTGCGACTCGCCTCTCAAATTGGCTCGGGACTTGTGGGTGTGACCTATGTGCTCGATGAACCTTCCATCGGGCTGCATCCACGCGATAATCAGAAGTTGATCACAAGTCTCAAACGGCTACGGGATGTAGGCAACACGGTGATTGTCGTTGAGCATGATGAAGAGACGATTCGAGCGGCTGATCGGATCGTTGATTTTGGCCCAGGTCCAGGAACAAAGGGAGGAAAAATCCTCGTTAACGGTACACAAGAGGAGCTACTGGCTCACCGCGAATCCCTCACTGCTGACTACCTAACTGGAAGAAAGCGGATTGAGATTCCCAAAGAGCGACGTGAGCCAGAGGGTTTTCTCACACTTGTTGGCGCCACACATCACAACCTGCGTAACTGTACGGCCAAAATCCCGTTAGGAGTAATGGTTGCTGTGACGGGTGTTTCGGGCTCTGGAAAATCTTCGTTGATCATCGAGACTCTTTACCCAGCTCTTGCCAATCATTTGCACAATGCTGAGCATGTCGTTGGCAACTATGAGACGCTCGAAGGGCTTGAGCAGATCGACAAGGTGATTGCCATCGACCAATCGTCAATCGGAAAGAATCCCCGCTCCAACCCCTCAACCTACATCAAGATTTTCGATGAGATTCGCTCTCTTTTCTGTCGCCTGCCTGAGAGTCAAGCGCGCGGCTATCAACCTGGACGCTTCAGCTTCAACGTGCGTGAAGGCTCCTGCCCCCGTTGTGAGGGAATGGGCATGGTGCGTGTCGACATGGACTTTTTGGAAGATCAATGGGTCGTCTGCCCTAACTGCCAGAACAAACGTTTTGATCCTGAAACTCTCTCGATCTACTACAAGGGAAAGAATATCCATGATGTCCTAGAGATGACAGTTGCCGAGGCTCTGGCCTTTTTTGCCAACATTCCAGCTCTGAAAAGAAAGCTCGTTCTGCTTGAAAAAGTTGGCATGGATTACATGACCCTTGGACAAGCCTCTACAACGCTCTCGGGTGGAGAGGCGCAACGCATCAAGCTTGCCAAACAACTCGTGCGTCCTCCTTCAGGAAATACACTCTACATCTTGGATGAGCCTACAACAGGATTGCATTTCCATGATATTCAGGCGCTACTCAAAGTGCTCAATGAACTTGTTGCCCGCGGAAATACGGTGCTTGTCATCGAACACAACATGGACGTGGTCAAAACAGCTGACTGGGTGATTGATATAGGCCCTGAAGCAGGAGCTGCAGGAGGTGCTGTTGTTGCAGCTGGCACTCCAGAAGTTGTCGCAAAACAGAGCTCTCCAACAGGCATCGCAATTGCCGAAGCACTGCATCCACAGCTGCATGAAACTCCAACACCTATACATGTAGAAACATCCCCCTACCATGAAATTCAGATAAGCGGCGCCGCGCAAAACAACTTAAAACACCTTGAATTGCAAATTCCACGTGGTGCGATTACTGTCTGCTCAGGTCCTTCTGGATCGGGAAAAAGCTCGCTTGCATTTGAAACGGTCTATGCCGAAGGACAACGCCGCTACATCGAATCGCTCTCCCCCTATGCGCGTCAGTTTGTCCGTCAAATGCCCAAGCCAAAAGTGGGACATATCGAAGGACTCTCCCCAGCTGTTGCCATTGAACAGAAGCTCTCTGCTGGAAATCCCCGCAGCACAGTTGGAACGCAAACTGAGATCTATGACTATTTGCGTCTACTCTTTGCCCAAGCTGGAACGGCCTACTGCCCCGAGACTGGAGAGGTGATCAAACGGATCACACCTGAAGATGTCGTGACCCATATTTTAGATTTTCCTCAAGGGGAGCGGATCACTCTGCTTGCTCCAATCAGTCTCGAGAAACAAGACTCCTTTGAAGAGCGTATCGCACACTTCCAAAAGATGGGTTTCTTGCGCATTCGTTTGAATGAAACGCTCTATGAGCTTGATGAAACGATCTCGTTTGATCGGAAACGGAAAAATGAACTCGCCCTTGTCATCGATCGTCTCAAGGTGGATCCAGATAATCGCTCGCGGCTATTTCAGGCTGTTGAGAGTTGCGCAAAAATGGGCAATGAGAAAATTTTGGTGATGCGTGGTGATGGGAAAGATCAGCTCTTCAACCTTGCTTTTGCGGTGGAAAAAACAGGAAAATCCTACCGCAAGATCACGCCTCACACGCTCTCTTTCAATAGCGCTGAGGGAATGTGCCCCGATTGCCAAGGGTTGGGGTATCAATATGGCGCAAATCTCATGCAGAACCAAGCCGTGATGGAACACTCTTTGCGCGGTCTTTTGCGCACGATTTGGACGCATGATTCCCTTCCATTTTTTGAAACCTTTTTGGGAAAAAAGGGAATCGACTTTGACCTCCCCCTTGAAGAGTTGAGCACTGATCAGCTCCAGTTGATTTTCAATGGATCTGATGAGCTGATCACGACAAAAAGAGGTTTTGCCTGCAAATGGCTCGGGATTCAACCGATTTTAGCGCGCGCTGGAAAAGGAGCTCATCGCGAGATTAGAGCCCCGCTTATTCCCCTGCTTGATGAGATCGAATGTTTCTCTTGTTTGGGCTCCAGGCTCAATCCCCTCGCACGTAATGTACGCATTGAAGGACACTCCATCTCCTCTGTTTGTCAACTACCTATTGAAAAAGCTCTCCCTTTCATCGAATCGCTTGAAACTCCCACGCTTCTCGATGAGGTGATGAAACAACTCAAATCTCGCCTCCGTTTTTTGATAACCGTCGGTCTCAACTATCTCACGCTCGATAGGCGCGCTCCCACCTTGAGTAATGGAGAAGCCCAACGGATTCGCCTTGCCAGACAGCTCGGCAGTGAGTTGACAGGCGTTCTCTATGTTCTTGACGAACCAACAATCGGCCTCCATCCACACGACAATGAGAAACTCAACGGCGCTCTAAAACAACTCAAAGCCCTTGGCAATACCTTGCTCATGGTTGAGCATGATCCGCTCACACTTGCCATCGCCGATCACCTGATCGATTTTGGCCCAGGCGCCGGCATCCTTGGAGGACACATCACGGCGCAAGGCACCTATGAGGAGATTTGCAACAATCCCAACTCTCTGACTGGCGACTATTTATCAGGCAGAAAAACCATTGATATTCCACAAACAAGACGCAGTCCAAAGGGGTATTTTAGCATTGAAAATGCCTGCAAACACAACTTGAAGAATCTAACTCTTGAGTTTCCCATAGGCGTGATGAGCTGTTTAACAGGCATTTCAGGTTCTGGAAAATCAACCTTGATGCACGCTGTGATCAAACCGATGATCACTCCCCTTGTGGCAAAAAAAGAGCCTTTCAACAAGCTCATTGTGATCGACCAAAATCCGATTGGTCAAACTGTGCGTGCAGACGTGGGAACCTACAGTGATGTGCTTCCTGTCTTTCGTCAGTTTTTCTCTCAACTAGGAGCTGCACGCACCAAAGGATTGCAACCAAGACACTTCAGCTACAATCACAAAAAAGGGATGTGTACCAACTGTTGGGGACTAGGCTATAAAAAGGTCGAAATGCTCTTTCTTCCTCCCGTGAAAGTGACGTGTGATCAGTGTGAGGGAATGCGCCTTAATCCTGTCAGTCTCACCGTTGACTATCAAGGGATGCACTTTGGCAACTTGTTACAATTGACCATCGAAGAGGCGCGTGCTCAGTTTGAGCTCTTGCCAAAAGCCCAGCGCATTTTAGATACACTCATCTCAGTTGGACTCGGCTATTTAAAATTAGGCCAAGAGATCGCATCTCTATCTGGAGGAGAAGCGCAACGGATCAAACTCTCTCGAGAGCTTGCGAAGCGTGGCACAGGCAAAACACTCTATCTACTTGATGAGCCAACAACAGGGCTCCATGCAGATGATGTGAAGAAGCTTCTCGCTCTACTCCAACGTCTTGTAGAAAAGGGCAACACCTGTATTGTGATCGAACACAACGTTGATGTGATTCGCACAGCCGATCATGTCATCGACCTTTCAGATGGTGCCATTGTAGCTCAGGGGACACCTGAGGAGATCAAAAAGGTGCCACACTCTTTGACAGGAAACTATCTTTGAGCTACGTTTTGCTCAATGAATATTATACATGTGGCACGGATCTATCCAAAAGGTCGGCCTAAGTATCTCTTCTTAAAAAAAGAAGACTCAAAGTATTGCTGGGAAAAGACTGACTGCGAAGGAACTACGTCTGTCCAAGCGATTCGAAATGCCGAGAAGAGGTGGAAAGATGAGTTTTTTCAACTCGTCCATTGCGGATTTCGCTATTCACTCCCTACAAGAGATGAAGTTGGTGTGAACGCCAATTTCATGCAGATGGCCCAAAGCTATAGCGCTTCAAACGGACGCTACTTTGATCAAGATGCAGGCCATCTCTGTTTTGTCGATCTCGCATCCAAAGAGGCATTAGAGATTTGGAAAAAAATCCGCTGACAACGATCGAGCACTACCAAGTGCGTAGCACTATTGGTAAAGGGGGTATGGGAGAGGTTTTGCTTGCCTACGATCCTCTTTGCGAGCGTGAGGTTGCTATCAAGCGCATTCGGCCTGATCTTACGGGCCATCAGGCGCTTGTTAAACGCTTTCATCGAGAAGCTAAAATCAGCGCAAGTCTTACCCACCCTGGCATTATCTCAGTCTACTCCATTGGCAAAGATTACTACGTCATGCCCTACGTTGCTGGCAAAACATTCAAACAAAACATCTACCAAGATCAACTCTCAATTGCTTCGCTGTTGCCAATCTTTCGCACCGTCTGTCAAACCATTGCCTATACCCATTCGAAAGGGATTTTGCACCGCGATCTCAAACCTGAGAATATTTTGGTCGGAACCTTTGGAGAGGTGATTGTCCTCGACTGGGGTCTTGCAGTTGCAATTGGCTCTGATGAAGAGGGTGTTGAAGAGATTGAGGTCGATGCTGAGATCACTAACCCTGGAAAACTCGTTGGGACAGTCGCTTATATGGCTCCGGAGCGCGCCAAAGGTGAAAAAGCTAACATTCAAACGGATGTCTATGCTCTAGGTGTCATCCTCTACCAAATCCTAACACTGCGCCTCCCCTTTGAACGCCCTCCTCTCAAAGAGTTTGTGAAGCAACTCAAACCTCGCTACATTGAAGCAACTGATCCTGAAGAAATTGCGCCCTATCGCGATGTACCCCCTCAACTCTCCCGCATCGTCAAAAAAAGCTTAGAGCCAGATCCAAAAAACCGCTACAACACTGTTGATGAACTGCTCGTTGATTTAATGGACTACCTTGAGGGACGCTCCCAATGGTTGAAAACAGCCGCTTTGAAAACTGAAGAAAAAAAACATTGGCAGTTCCAAGAACATGTTTTGATCACCAAGCACCTTGCTCTCACCGGAAGCGCAGAGGCCACAGAGTGGGTCAATGTTATGCTCTCGCGCGCCGCTTTTTCTGAAAACATTCGCTTGGAAACCCGCATTTATCTCGATGAAGGAGGCGCAGGCCTTGGCTTTCTCATCAACGTCCCTGAAGCTGCTGAGCGGAGCGATCCCTTTGATGGTTACTGCCTCTGGCTTGGAAGTGAAGAGAGTGGCGCCTCAGTTTTGTTTCGCAACACCGTCGAAGTGCTTTCCCTTCCCGATCTCTATGTAAAAAAGGGGCAGTGGCACACCATTGTCCTTGAAAAACTCGACAATAAAATCACCCTCCTTCGCAATGGTAAAGAGGTCTTTAGCTACATCAGCTACCTTCCCCTCTCAGGTACACATGTCGGCCTACTTTCCTGCGATGCCAACTTCAAAATTGACGACCTTGTCATCAAAGTTGGCAGCCAAAACCTGACCGTCAGCTGCCTAGCAATTGCCGACGCCTTTTTAGCCCACAAAGATTTCAAAACTGCTTTTGCCCAATACCAAAGAATTGCAGAATCTTTCTCAGGCTATACTGAAGGGCGTGAAGCACGCTTCCGCGCAGGCATCACACTCCTAGAACAGGCCTCTGTTGAAAAAAATGAGCACTACTTCCAACTTGCCCTTGAAGAATTTTCTCGCCTGCATAGTACACCAGGAGCACCTCTAGAATATCTTGGCAAAGCCCTTGTCTACCAAGCACTCAAAGATCACCTCGAAGAGATCAAATCCCTAGAGCTTGGCCTGCGCCGCTACTACAAACATCCACTTGTTGCCCCGCTGCGCGAACAAATCGCTTACCGCATGCATGAAGCGGCGCAAACAGATCGCCGTTCAGCCTACCATCTCATGCTCATAGCCTTGCGACTTTTGCCTGAGGTTGTCAAAAAAGAAGATTCGAAACGTCTATTTTCTCACCTCATCAAACATTGGGAGCCGCTTCCCTTTCTCGAAAGCCTTCTCGATCCCACCTTTGCCGATGGAAAACCCGCAGCGTCACGCTTTGCAATTCCTCTTGCCTTTTGGCTTGCTGCGCCCTACACCCTCTTAGAAATCTTCCAAGAGGTGCAAGAAGATACAACTGCTGCTCAAGATATTCTCTACTCACTCTTTGAACTTGGATCCTATGGACTGGCACAAAAACTGATGGGAACCTTCAAAGCTGAACAACTTCAACCCCTAGCCCTCTGCCACAGCGTCTCGCTAGAAGAGGCTTGCAACAACCTCAACCCCAAACATTTTCGCATCTACAGCTACCTCATGCGCTTTGCCTTGCGCAATGACCAAGAAGAGTACGTGCACCAGCTTGCCAAAGAGTTAGAGGAGACTCCCCTCTCGAGCCAAGACCGCATCCTATGTGATGCCTACCGCATTTGGGCCTACTTGAAACAAGAAGATGCCAGCAGTGCAGGAGCAATTTTCGATACCTACCCCCTTGAGCTGCTCAACCAAGAGACAACACTGCTCCACCCACTTTTTGGCTGCTACCTCCACCTTACCGAAGGAGAAGAGATTGCCAATATCCACTTTGCAGGAGTGATTGAAACCCCATTTCCACGTTCGTGGGCACTGCTCAGCCACGAACTCACCAATCAAGTGACCCAGACACCGGGCTGGTATAGCACCTCCTTTATGTGGGAGCGACGCCACCTCTACCGCCTCCTCACCCTCTACTACACCATTAGTGAAAATCCAGAACTCGAAGCCTACTACCGTGGGCTCGAGAGAGAAGAGTACATCTATGCTGAATAATCTCCCTGTTGTCCAAGATACAGAAACCATTCACACAGGCTTTTTCAATATCCGCTGTGATCGTCTACGTATCCGCGGCAAGGATGAGTATGACTACTTCACCCTTGTGGCACGTCCCTTTGCAGTCATGGTGCTTGCCACTACACCTGAGGGGAAATACGTCATCAACCGTGAATATCGCCATCCAGTTAATCAGATCCTTCTTAGTTGTCCTGGAGGCGTCTTAGATGATGGTGAAGCGCCCCTTGATTGCGCTGCAAGAGAACTTGCTGAAGAGACTGGTTATAGCGCTGAGCATTTTGAAATTCTTGGAGAGACATTTCCTTTTCCAGGTGTCACCAATCAAAAGAGCATCTTTGTACGCGCGACAAATGCCAAGAAAACAGGAGAAACCTCCCTTGAATATACTGAGTTTATCGAAACAGATCTCTATACCAAAGAGGAAATCTGGAAGAAGATCCATGCTGGAGAGCCAACTGATGGCATCTTATGCACCGCCCTTTTCCTCGATCAAGCTAAATAAGTCTCGTCGAGATTCGTCCATTTAAACAGCAAAGCAATCCCCATGAAGAGTGATGCAACAACAAGAGTAATACGATCCCACTCCACCTTCTGACGATCTTGCGCAATAATACGCACCCCTTCAAGAGCTGCTCTCGAAACTAGAGGCGCGTACAAAAAAGCAAAAGTTATGTACATCAAACGATTCTCCTGGGAGCAAAAGGCCGCCAAAGGGATCCATATAAATTGGTTTACACCGTAAGCAAGACGGATCCCAAATCTATGCTCTCTCCAGTAAGGGAGCGCACTCCGCCGTATTTCGATTCGATTACGGCAATTCCTTTTCAAGAGTTTCTTTATGATATGCCTCAAATTTTGAAAGGACATTAATCTCTTCTTGAGCTATCCTTTCCTCCTCTATGGAAGAACTACCCAAAGCTTACGATCCTAAGCTCACCGATGTCAAATGGTCCCAATTTTGGGAAGAGAATGGCTTTTTTAAAGTCGACCCCACATCTGACAAACCAGCCTACTCAATTGTCATTCCCCCTCCTAATGTCACAGGTGTGCTCCATATGGGACACGCTCTTGTCAACACCCTTCAAGACATTCTGATCCGCTGGAAAAGGATGAGTGGCTACGAAGCATTGTGGATGCCAGGAACCGACCATGCCGGCATTGCCACACAGACTGTTGTTGAACGTCATCTGATGCAGAGTGAAGGAAAAAGACGGAGCGACTACGATCGAGAGGTTTTTCTCAAACATATCTGGGATTGGAAAGAGAAGAGCGAAACAACGATCCTCAAACAGCTCAAAAGTCTCGGTTGCTCATGTGATTGGTCAAGACTCCGTTTTACCCTGGATGATGGCTGCAGCCTAGCTGTTCGCACCATGTTCAAAAAACTTTTTGATGAAGGGCTGATCTACCGTGGCGACTACCTTGTCAACTGGGATCCAGTCACTCAAACAGCCCTTGCTGATGATGAAGTCGAATACGAAGAGCGTGAGAGTTATCTCTGGTATTTCAAATACCATCTCGTCGATGGCTCTGGCTATGTGCATATTGCCACGACACGCCCAGAAACCCTTCTTGGTGATACAGCCATCGCCGTCTCCCCCAAAGATGAGCGTTACAAGCATTTGATCAACAAAAAAGTGCGCGTTCCATTTGTCGATCGCGAAATTCCCATCATTGCTGACCCCTACGTCGACCCTGAGTTTGGAACAGGCATGGTCAAGATCACTCCTGCCCACGATCCAAATGACTACAAGATTGGTCTCAATCACAATCTGCCCATGATCAATGTGATGACAACTGATGGGCGCATGAATGAGAATGCTGGCCCCTTCCATGAAATGAGCCGTGAAGAGGCAAGGGAAGCTGTTGTTCACCAGATGAAAGAGCTTGGGCTGCTTGATAAAACAGAGCGCTACAGCTTGCGCGTTGGGATCTCCTACCGCTCTAAAGCAATTATTGAACCCCTTCTCTCTAAGCAGTGGTTTGTCAAGATGGAGTCGTTCAAAGAGAAGCTTAGAGCAGCTGTCAATGATGAGCGGGTCAAGATTCTGCCACCCTCTTGGAAACAGACCTATTTCCACTGGATCGATAACCTGCGTGACTGGTGCATCAGTCGACAACTTTGGTGGGGACATCGCATCCCCGTTTGGTACAACAAAGAAGATCCAACGCAGATGCGTTGCTCCACAGAAGAGATCGATGATGAAATGTGGGAGCAAGATCCTGACGTACTCGACACCTGGTTCTCTTCAGCCCTATGGCCCTTTAGCACCATGGGCTGGCCCAACAAAACTCCTGAGCTTAAAAAGTTCTATCCCAACAGCGTGCTTGTCACTGGACATGACATCCTCTTTTTCTGGGTAGCACGCATGATTGCAATGGGAGAGCACGCGCTTGACAAAGTTCCTTTCCCTGAAACTTTCCTCCATGGCCTCATCTATGGCCGCTCCTACTGGAGAAATAATAGCGATGGAAGTATCACCTACGTCGCTGGCGAGGAGAAAAAGCAATATGATCTTGGCAAACAACCTCCAAAAGAGGTGCACTCCAAGTGGGAAAAACTCTCCAAGTCAAAAGGCAATGTCATTGATCCTCTCGAGCTCATCGACGAGTATGGCACCGATGCTGTGCGCATGTCCCTCTGCGCCTGTGCCAACCAGTCTCCACAAATCGACCTCGATCGCAGACGGTTTGACGAATTTAAAAACTTCGCTAACAAAGTGTGGAATGGTGCCCGTTTTGTCTTCATGAACCTCTCTGACCTGACAGACAGCGAGCTCGACCAAAACTTTGAGCTTGCACTTGAAGACAAATGGATCCTCTCTGCAATGGGACGCGTCAATCGGCAAGTCAATGAGAGCCTCTCCAACTACCACTTTGATCAAGCTGCTCAACTCTCCTACGACTTTTTCTGGAAAGAGTTTTGCGCCTACTACGTTGAATTTTCTAAACCGATCCTCTTTGGTGACGACAAAACAGCTCGCAAAAACAAACAGAAAATCCTTGCTACTGTGCTGAGCAATAGCATCCGTCTTCTACACCCGATGGCACCCTTTATCACAGAAGAGCTCTACCAACTGCTTAAAAAGCAGTTTCCCTCTCTTCTTCCTGAGCCAGCTTGCATTGTTGCCCCCTACCCACAAGCATTGCCAGAGGATGAAGCAATCCATGAGCAGTTTGCGCACATTGAGAAAGTGATCTACACCATCCGAAACATCCGCGGCGAGATGAAAATTCCTCCACATATCGCTACAGATGTCTATCTCATTGGCAATTTCCCGCAAGAGCAGACCAGACTCATCGGCGCACTTGTCAAGACAACCCAAATCATTTGCACCGACAAAGCTCCAGAGTTTCCGCTCAGTGCAACAGGCGTTGTCGGAGAGCTTACCATTCTCATTCCACTCCCTCAGGAACTTGCTGATAAAGAGAAGCAGCGGCTTGAGAAAGAACGCGAGAAGCTTGAAAATAGCCTCGCTCGCCTCAAACAGTTGCTCGACAACCAGGACTTTCTTGCCAAGGCAGCTCCTGAGTTGATTGAGAAGAAAAAAAGCGAGCTGAGCTCCACTCAAAATGAACTCAACAGCTTGAATGCTAAATTAGTTGTGAATAAATACACCTTCAAACCCTACAACGCTCAATACCCCCACTTGTTTGCTGTAGAAAAATCTCGTCTTACTGAACATATCCAAGCCGACATTCAACATGTTGGCAGCACAGCAGTTCCGAACCTAGGCGGAAAAGGAATTATTGATATTGCCATAGCAACCGAGAGTATTGAAGAAACCTCAAAGCAACTAGAGATGTTGGGATATGAATTTCATAAAAATGGGAGTACAGCTGAGCGGTTATTTTTCCGCAAAGGACACGAGTATCACATCCATTTGATGCACCCTAACAGTCAAGAGTTAAAAGATCTGATTATTTTCAGAGATTTGCTCAAAGCAGATCTAGAAGTTATGCAGCAATATGCTGAGATCAAAAAACGCGCAAATGGGAATAAAACGCTCTATCGAGAACTTAAAAAGCAGTTGATTGAGCCTACCCTTTCCTTCTGGAGAAGGAAAGCACCATGAAATACATTCTTCTCATACTTGCCAGTTCCATCTGTATTGTTGGCTACGCCCTCTACTACTACGGATTTTCTGCCAAGCGTGGCCAACCAATTCTCTACCTTGAAGACCTCTATGTAAAACCCAACTATCGTGGAGAGGGAATTGGCTGGCACGTCTTTGACTGGAATGAGAAAGCGAAAGCCTTTTATAAAAGCTTAGGAGCCTATATGAGAGAAGACTTAATACAAGTGAGGTGGGAGTGATGCGTTGTTTTGGAAACGAATCCGAGCTCTATGCGCGCTACCATGATGAGGAGTGGGCTATCCCCTCTCATGATGACAACTACCTCTTTGAAATGCTCATCCTAGAAGGTGTACAAGCAGGCCTAAGCTGGGAAATTGTACTTAAGCGGCGCGAAGCCTATCGCAAAGCCTACCACAATTTTGATCCAAAAAAAGTTGCGCAGATGAGCGATGAGCAATTAGAAGCCCTCCTGCAAGATCCAGCATTGATACGTAATCGCAGAAAGATCTTTGGTGCAAGGCAAAATGCCCAGGTCTTTTTGGAAATGCAAAAGGAATTTGGCTCATTTGATGCCTACATCTGGAAGTTTGTCGACGATAAGCCAATTGTGAATCGATGGAGGCAAAAAAAAGATGTCCCAACAGAGACATCTATTAGCCAAGCAATTTCTAAGGATTTGAAAAAACGTGGGATGACATTTGTCGGTCCCACGATTCTATATGCCTACATGCAAGCTGTTGGGATGGTCAATGACCACCTCATCTCTTGCAATCAGTAACAACTAAGAGACTTCGTCATTACCATCTTCTTTTACTGCCACGTTAGCACGTAGATTATAAAAAAAATAAACTCTTTTTTAAAAATCTATATAGATCTAGTTTATGTGTTTTTTAATTAACCATCTGCTCAGCAGGAACAGCTTTCTTGAAGAAGAAGTCAGTCTCTTTGACGACTACGCCCGAGAGGGCAAAAATGCCGATGAGGTTTGGAAGGGCCATGAAGGCATTGGCAATGTCTGCAACAGGCCAGATCACCTCTAGAGGGATCATCACGCCTAAGAAGACACAGATCGTGAAGAGCACGCGATAGTAGTAGGCTGAGCGACTACCCAAGATGTATTCGCAACACTTCTCACCATAATACGACCAACCGATGATCGTAGAAAGTCCAAAAAGGATACAACCCAAAATCACCACATAGCCACCGAAGGGAAAAGCTCTTTCAAAGGCGACAACTGTCATATAGGCCCCATTGAGGATCTTACCATCTGGACCAAGGTCACCAAGAACGTGCGTCACCGCAATCGCAAGACCTGTGAATGTACAGACAATTGTTGAGAGAAAGGCTCCTGTCATCGAAACGAGAGCTTGCCTGGCAGGATAATCTGTTTTGGCAGCCGCTGCTGCAATGGGAGCGCTACCTAGGCCAGATTCATTGGAAAAGACACTGCGCGCAATTCCCATCTGCACAGCCATAATGAGCGTTGCTCCAGCAAAACCTCCGACAGCAGCTTGCCCACTAAAAGCAGAGTGCCAAATCAACGAGAGCGCAGCTGGGATCTCTTTAAAGTAGATTCCAAGAACAGTAAAGCTGCCGACAATATAGATCAGAGCCATGACAGGCACAAGATAGGAAGTCACTTTTCCAATCGATTGAATCCCACCAATCAGCACAGCTCCAGTACATAGAGCTAACGCAAGACCTGTGATCCAGGCGCTCACTCCAAAGTAGTTAGACATGGCTAGTGCAATCGAATTAGACTGAACAAGGTTTCCTGTTGTAATCGTTGTGATCGCACCAAAAAGCGCAAAGAAAGCGGCTAGTTTTTTCCAACCTAGACCTCTATCAATGTAATACATTGGGCCACCGGCCATCTGCCCTTTTTTATCCGTGATGCGGTATTTAACTGCCAAAACCCCTTCACAATATTTTGTTGACATTCCGATCAGGGTAATGACCCACAGCCAAACAAGAGATCCAAGGCCTCCCATTGCGACAGCTGTGGCAATACCGGCAATATTCCCAATTCCGATGGTTGCAGCAAGAGCAGTTGTCAAGGCTTGAAAGTGGCTGATATCCCCAACTGCTGTATGATCGTGACGCATGAAGGCAAGCTTCAAACTATAGAAGAGATAGCGGAACTGTAATCCTCTGAGTTTGACAGTCAGATAGATACCAAGAGCGATGAGGATAACAAAGAGTGGCTGCCAGACTCCATTATCGATTTTTTGAAAGAGTGAGATCCAGTCCATAATATTAAGGAAAAGATTTTAACGAATTCTTGATCAAGCGTCAAGGGTTTTGTCTTTTCTAGAAACTCCTTGATTTGGTACTCTCTAAGTTTTGATGGATACACCGAAACAACTACAAGACGCCCTACCGCAGACAAAGAAGCAAGCTTCTTTCATTGCTCACTCTCGAAATGAGATCGAAGCGATCCTTAATGGAGTCGATCAAAGACTCCTGCTTATTGTGGGTCCTTGCTCTGTTCATGACCCTGAAGCTACAATCGACTATGCTAAACGGTTTAAGGAACTTGCAAAAAGTGTTTCAGATCGTTTTCTACTGGTCATGCGCACCTATTTCGAGAAGCCCCGCACAACGATTGGTTGGAAAGGTTTGCTCTATGATCCACATCTTGATGGTTCGTATGAGGTACAAACAGGAGTCCACATCGTCAGAAAACTTGTTTCAGATCTCACAGATTTAGAGGTTCCGATTGGAAGTGAACTACTTGAGATGACAACAGCGCATTATTATGCCGATTATCTTGCATGGGGGTGTATTGGGGCTCGCACGGCAGCTTCCCCTCCACACCGTCAGTTTGCCTCAAGTCTCCCCTTCCCCATCGGTTTTAAAAATACGACAGATGGCAATGTCGAGGCTGCGATCCAAGGAATTACTTCCGCGAATAGTTCTCACGTCTTTTTAGGGCTCAATACCAAAGGGGAGATGGCACGTATCTACACGTCAGGCAATCCAGATTGTCACATTATTCTGCGTGGAAGTGAGATACGCCCTAACTATTTTCCGCACGATGTAGCTGAAACCATCGAAAAGTGCAAAGAAGCAGGTGTACAAGAGAGACTCCTAGTCGATTGTTCTCATGACAATAGCTTCAAAATTCCCGAGGAGCAGATTCCTGTCCTTGATTCAGTCATCGATCAGGTTGCTAAAGGGAACCATAAGTTGGTTGGTGCAATGCTTGAGAGCAATATCCATGCTGGTACACAACTAGTCGATGGAGAGCTCAAGTATGGTGTATCGATTACAGATCCCTGTTTATCGTGGGAAACAACAGAGCGTGTGATTAAAAAAGCTCACGATCGCCTATCAGGTGTGCCCTCCGAGCAGCTCTGTCTCGTCTACTAGGATCAATTGTAGACTGAGAAATGGGTGACAAAATCTTCAAAATTGACTATACTTTTTGCCATGAAAAAGCATTCAGAACTCACCTTTACTGAACTACACGTTGATGGCTATGAAAGAGTCGTCGAAGCTGTAGATAAAACTGTCGGATTGCACGCTATTATTGCAATCCATAGCACCACTTTAGGATCAGCCTTAGGCGGCATCCGTGTCTATCCCTATAAAACTTTTGAAGAAGCTTTGACAGATGTCTGTCGCTTAGCCGAGGGGATGACTTGTAAGGCTGCTATTATGGGAACAGGCACTGGTGGAGCAAAAGCTGTTATTATTACAGATCATAAAGCTCCTAAAAGCGAAGCGTTACTCCTGGCATTTGCTGAAGCTGTCAACTACCTCGAGGGTCAATATATCTGCGCTGAAGATACCGGCATCACTGAAAAGGATATGGTCGTTATAAACAAGGGAAGCAAATATGTTGTTGGCTTGCCTCAAATCAGTGGAAACCCCTCACCGTTTACAGCTTGGGGAGTATTGCGCGGGATACAGGCAACCTGTATGCAATTGTTTGATGCGCCTACGGTTGAAGGAAGGACGATTGCTATTCAAGGACTTGGTGTTGTTGGAATGGATTTAGCTCGTCACCTTTTTTGGGATGGAGCGCAACTCATTGTTGCAGACCTTGATGAAAAAAATGTTGAAGACGCGATGCTACAATTTGGCGCAAAACGTGTGAATCCTGATGAAATTCTAGAAGTTGAATGCGACATTTTAGTCCCTTGTGCTTTTGGTGGTTTCCTAAACAAACAATCTATTCCTAAACTGCGTTGCAAAGCAGTTGCAGGCGCAGCGAATAATCAACTCCTTACAGCAGACGATGGTCGTCTTCTTTTAGAAAGAGACATTCTCTATGCTCCTGATTTTGTGATTAATGCAGCGGGCCTTGTCAATGCTTGCGGTGAGATCTCAAATAGTGGTTACAATGCTGTTGCTGTTCGACAAGACGTTAACCGCATTTATGACATTTTGCTTCGCATCTTCAAGCTTTCAAAAGAGCAAAACATCCCGACAAACTGCATTGCAGATGAGATTGTCGCCTATAATCTCAAGCATGCGATAGGCAAACGGACAGAAGAAATTATGTTCCGCTCAACATAGTTCTATTTTCCTTTAAAAGCTCAGTTTGGCACTAATTTGTTATAGAGGATCTGCTTGAGCTGCTAAGTAGCCACCATTTTCATGTAACGGATCTTTGCACCAGCCTCGTAGGAATTGATTCGGAAAGATATTGATGCCAAAGTCCGCTACAGTATTGCTTTTTCTGTCGACATAGCCCCAGAGCTGTTTTTTATCAGGTAAATCTTTTAAATAGATATCGAGCTGGGTTGATTCAGCAACTAAGTTTTCTTGAGAAGAAAATAGCAGCTCCATAGCTTCTTGACTCTCTTTATTATATGACTCAAATCTCCCAAGGCGTTCTCTGATTCTCCAAAAAAAGCCTGTGCATAGATACTTTTTATTAACAGAGACATCAGATAAAGTTATTTTCCAAAGTTCCCATGCTTCCACATATTCTTGAGGCTTTTGCTGCATTTCATTCAAATAATGGATGACAAAGTTCAAGTTATATTGATGATTCAAAAGCGTACAAAATTCAGTAACAATTGAGAGCAGGTTTTGAGCAGGAACTTCAGCTTTTTCTTGATAGTCAATGGAGAGCTTTTCTTCAGAAAAGAGGTCTGTCAAAAATTGTTCAAAACTCAAATAGTTGACAGGTTTGGTAGCATAGAAAATAGCCTCTGCCCATTTCTCATACTCTTCAGCCTCCAAACAAATTAAACCTAAAAAAAGCCTGTGCGATTCATATGCATTAATTTCTGACGCAAGGACATCCCTACAAATAATTGGACTCAGGCGACTTAGAAAAATCATGCCGATATTAAAACTTTGTAATGGAGTTACAAAATCTTGGGAGTGTAATTCTGTCATAACACTAATTTATTGCTGATCTTACGCTAAATTATTTTTTGCGTTTGCGCTCGTTTTCTGTCAGCAAGATCTTACGAAGACGGATTATGTCAGGAGTGATCTCAATCCATTCATCCTGCTCAATGTAGGTAATCGCTTCCTCTAGGTTAAAACGACGGCACGGAGCTGTTGTCAAACTCTCATCTGTACCTGAAGCACGGACGTTTGTGAGCTGTTTAGCTTTTGTGATGTTGACAACTAGATCATTCTCACGGCTATTCTCACCAACAATCATCCCTTCGTACACTTCATCACCTGCTGAGACAAAAAGCTCACCGCGATCTTGAAGTGTAAAGGCTGCATAAGCATTGGCTTTGCCTGGACAGAGTGAAACCATCACGCCACGAGGACGTCCAACAATTGTTCCTTTGTGCGGAGAGTAGTTCTCAAAGATGGAAGTTAAGATTCCAAGACCTTTAGTTGTGGTCAAAAAGTCGTTGCGGTACCCCATCAATCCACGTGTTGGAATCAAAAATTCCATGTGAGTGATGCCATGTTCATCAGTGCTGAGGTTTTGCATTTCTCCACGTTTCTTTGAGAGCTGATCAATTACGCTTCCAGAGTACTCTTCAGGCACATCGATATGCACGCGGTCAATCGGCTCACACTTCTTCCCATCAATTTCTTTGATAATGACTTGAGGTTTTGAAACGCAACACTCAAATCCTTCTCTACGCATTGCTTCAAGTAGAATTGAAAGATGCAATTCTCCACGTCCAGCAATACTAACACTTTGTTCGTTGTCAGTGATTTGATACGAAATATTGGCGCGTTGCTCTTTATAGAGACGATCGCGAATTTTGTTCATTGTGACATGTTTACCGCTTTTTCCTACAAATGGACCGTTGTTGACCCAAACATCAATCGAAACAGTCGGCTCATCAACTTTAATAGGAGGAAGTACATTGATGTGTACAGGATCACAGAGGGTATCTCCGATCATGATCTCAGCAATACCTGAAAGGGAAACGATATCTCCAACACCAGCTTCTTCAACTTCAATACGTTTTAACCCGTGGTGGCCTTCAATCCGCGTAATTGATGCGCGTGTCTGCTTGCCACTCGCATCAATGTGCATGACTTGCTGACCCTTACGCACTTTTCCTTGTAAGATACGACCACATGCCTGTCTACCGACATAATCGTCATAACCAAGGGTTGAGGCTTGGAATTGGAAAGGATTATCTAGACTCCCCTTTAAGCGCGGAGACGTCTCGATGATCAGATCAAAGAGTGCTGAAAAATCTTCTTTAGGGTCAGTACTATCATGGTAAGCATAACCTTTCAAAGCAGATGCTAAACAATATTTAAAGTCGAGTTGCTCATCATTAGCACCGAGTTCAACAAAAAGATCAAAAGTTTCGTTGAGAACGCGTTCAGGATCAGCTTGAGGGCGATCAATCTTGTTCAGAACAACAATCGGACAGAGTCCCATCTTCAGAGATTTAGAGAGCACAAAGCGTGTCTGAGGCATCGGCCCCTCTTTTGCATCAACGATTAGAAGAACTGTATCAACCATACCAAGTACGCGCTCAACTTCTCCTGAGAAGTCAGCGTGGCCAGGGGTATCGATGATATTAACCTTAAAATCTTTGTATTCAATGGAGGTATGCTTAGAAAAGATGGTGATCCCACGCTCTTTTTCTTGGTCATACGAATCCATGACGCGCTCATCAACAGCTTCGTTGTCACGGAAAATATTAGATTGTTTTAGAAGCCCATCGAGCAGTGTAGTTTTACCGTGGTCAATGTGGGCGATAATAGCAATATTGCGAATTTTTTCTGGAGTAAACATGGTGCAACATTCTACTCGCTTTCAGAATCTTTGTCACTATCAATCCCATTTTTCTAGATTTTAATACTCTGAGGATAAAAAGAGTCTGTTTATTTTCCGCTCTGGTCTAGAGATGTGGAATCAATTGTAATGACTTCTGCCCAGAGATGGTGATTCCACTGGTCGATCAACGTTCCTTCATGATAGATCTGAACAGAGTAGGAGAGAATCCCCTGATATTTCCAAAAATCTTTATCCATCAAGCGAAACATCCAAGTCCCCCATCTCTCACATGTACTCCTGCGAAACTCTTGCATTTCGCGGTTGCCATAGCGTACTTGCAAGACAATCTCTGCTGGAACGCAAGAGGGAGGCAAATTCCACCTGATCACAAGTTGCTGCCCAGTAAAGCAGGAGCATCTTGGATCAGGGGTATCAATCTGCTTAGCAGCCAAATACTTGGTATCAAGATACTCTGAGCGTACGGACAACGGCCGCGAATACTGACAACCTGCCAGGCAGAGTAACATGAGTGCACAAAAATATTTCACAGCAGCAAGAGGGCAAAGACAAATGCAAAGAGTGAAAAGGATTCAACAATCCCGATAGCGGCAAAACATTTTCCGTAAATAGCTGGTTGCTTGGCTGAGGCTTGAATACCTGTAGCACAACACTTTCCTTGCAAAATCGATGAGAAGAGCAGGGCAAACCCGATGCTTAAGCCGATACCAACTCCGCCGAGAGCTGAAAGTGATTTATCCTTGATTGCTCCATTCATCAAGAGCATCAAGATAAATCCGTAAATCGCTTGTGATGAGGGCATCGCCGACATCCCGATCATTTTTCCGTGTCCCTCGTCAATACGAGCCATCACAGCATGTGACGCCATCCCTGCAATTCCGCAGCCAAATGAGCTACCGATACAGGCAAGTCCTAAAACCAATGCTGGTCCTACAACATCAAAGTCCATTGTTTCTCCTAGTCAATTTGTAGCAAAGAGAGGGGCTGAAATTGTCGTCCGCCACCTTCAAAGCTGTAATGATACCATTCAATAAAGTTAAGACGCAAACCATGAATGACTCCACCCATTAAGGCGAGCACAAAATTCACGGTATGCCCCGCTAAAAAGACAAAAATTCCAAAATATATCGGCATGCTTGCACCGATATGATCAAAAGTTGTTCCCATAATCATGCCTGCAAGCGAAAGGGCATAAATCCGCAAATAAGACATCACATCTGCAAACACTTGAATCACTTGCATCGGTTCAGCAATGCCTGCCCACTTATGCTGAATAATCGCAAGAAGTGTCGCAAGCCCAATTCCGATAAATAACATATAGAGTCCAATAATCGGACTGCCTGCTTGTGGAACATCAAACAAGAAATAGATAAATGAGGTTGCTTTGATCACCTGAGGGAAGTAGAGATAGCCACCGATTAAGAAGATGACCCACCCTAAACCAGCCCAATTGCGATCGAGGTAGCGCAAAAAGGAGATGAGGATATGGATAGTCCCAATAAAGATGGCCAGTTCAATCAAAATATTGTCTGTGAAGGTGTCATAGATGACATATTTATCGCCAGTATCTGTCTCTTTACGCACACCCATTAAGAAAGCTTCTGTAGTTTTAGCATCCTTGAGTTTAGGGTAGCTTTTGACAATCTCCTGATAAGCGCTATTTTTTTTCTCCATCAGGTAGTTAGCCTTCCGTTTCACAGCCCAGTCGACAACCGAGATCTTGCGCATGGGATTGTCTGGGGCAATAGGAATACCAAAAAACGAGGTGAGCATCACTCCCCAAACGATACACCCTATCGATAGTGACATTGCAAGTAGAATGACGCGTCTAGCTAGGCCTGGCTTTTTACCAAACTTGAAGTAGAGAAAGAGCGTGAAACCAAAAATGAGAATTCCATAGCCGGCATCTGCAACGATCATAGAAAAGAACATTCCAAAGGCGATAAATACCCAAAGTGAAGGATCACGATCATCTTTAGCTGGCGTGTCATAAATGTTGACAAGATCCTCTCCAAGTCGCCCAAAACGTTTGTTTTCAAGATAAGTCGGCGTGCGATCTTTCTCTTCAACAGCAATGACTTCAATAACCATATCGAGTTCATCTACAATTTTGTCGAGAAGAGCTCGCTTATTCTTGGGAACCCATCCCTCGACAGAAAAGGCGCGAGCCTCAAGCAGTGGTTCAACTTTATCTTTTGCCTGGTTAAGGTGGTGGCGATTTAACGCATCCGTCAACCCTTTTTTGAGCAGGTCTTTTTGGTGAGCAAGCGTTGCAAGTTGCGTCTCAAGATGATCGATATCTCGATACATATTGGCTAAGTCATACCGCAACTCATTTACAGAACGCTCAATGATGATTTCAACTAAACCCTCATAGGGAGTGCGCTCAGCATTGATTGCTACATAGTAGTCTAGACCGTAAGAAGAGCCAACAAAAATTAGGTTTTCTCCTTCTACATCGGATCCTTGCTTGGCAAAAAAGAATTGGAAAATGCGCTTGGACTCTTGTTCCAATGCATGAAGATTTGAAACAGAAAACTCACCAAAGATTTCAACGCGTGAGATCTCTTTTTCGGTGATTCGTTTCTGCTCGAGTAGATGCTCAAGCTTCTCTTTGTACTCGATTACAGCTCGTGCAAGCACACTTGCTGACTTGTAGTCGGCCTGAGGAGCCTGTTTCACCGGTACCATTTGACGTAGCACATGCAGTGCATCGATAAAGTTTTGGATATTGCCAGGAACTTCCAAATCAACCGGGCCAATAAACTCGACAATGCCCTGATCTTGCGCATGCTTGAAAAAACGTTCGCGGTTGGAAGCAGGTCCGAGCATCAATACTTTTTCTACATCAACACGCATCGACTTTTTCCTTCAGCTTACGCTGCTCAATTTTGGTTTTAGCCACCTTTGCCTGACCCACAGCTGCTAACTCCTGGTCTCCCAAAAAGACCTTGATTCTTTTGATGTTGTGTTGAGAACGAGGAATCAAATTCTTTTCAAAAAGATTCACTCGAATCGACACCTCTCGCAGCTCTTTTTCCAAAGCTTCTAGCTTCTCTTCAGCAACCATCACCTCCGCTCTAGCCTTCACCATTGCGCGGAGATGGAGCACAGCACCATCTAGCCACGCCGGTGTGCTGAAAAGAGGGTACTCAAACGGCTTGAAACTCACCCCTTCAAAAATTGGGACATCAACCCCTGCAATATTTTCATACCGCTTATCAATACTCTTGACCTCTGCAGCCTGCTGCAAACTCAAACCGATCTTTTCACTGAGCAGGCTCCCTTCAGAAGAGACTGTCAGCCGCTTTTCATGAAACCCATCCTCAAGATCTGTAATCTCACCACGCACATCATTGACTTCACTTTGCAACATCGCTTTTTTGAGCTGCAAAGTGGGCAAATACTTCTCCAACTGGGCGAGCTTCACCTGTTGGGAGCGCAATTCATTTTTAGTGAGTTTGACTTCTGCCACACCTACCCTGGCCAGTATTTTTCAACAAGTTTCTGCTTGATTCCCACTTCATGCCTCTGGAAGCACTCAGCAAGAATCTTCCAACCTAAATCAAGCGCCTCTTCAAGAGAAATATTCACCTCAAGATCCATCATCTGCTTTTCAAATAGCTTTGAATAGGCCAATAGTTTTTCATCCCAACGCGACAATTTGAAACCCATTGACTCACGCTCTTTTGCTTTTTTAGAATCGGCATAGAGACGAATCATACCATTGGCCAAATCTCCATGATCATCGCGTGTCACCTTTCCAATGACAAGCTGTTTCAAACGGGAGAGTGAACCAAATGGATCTATTGAACCATCATGCAAATAAAACTGGCCCTCAGTGATATATCCCGTATTATCGGGCACTGGGTGCGTCACATCGTCACCTGGCATTGTTGTTACGCTGATCACGGTGATTGAGCCACTTCCATCGATATCGACTGCTTTTTCATAACGTGAAGCCAAATCAGAGTAGATAGATCCTGGATAGCCTCGATTTGAGGGAACCTGATCCATTGTGATCGAAATCTCTTTGATTGCATCAGCAAACGCAGTCATATCAGTGAGCAGTACAAGTACATTTTTTCCACTTGTTGCAAACTTTTCAGCGCAGGCCAATGCCATATCAGGAGCGAGCATACATTCTACTGCAGGATCGACGGCGCGATGAACAAACATCACTGTACGTTCTGCAGAGCCCGCATTTTCAGCGTTGTCGATAAAGGCTTGGTAGTCGGCAAAGGTAAGTCCCATTCCGCCAATCATCACGACATCAGCATCCGTTTGATTGGCGATCCGCATTAAAAGGGCATTGTAAGGCTCTCCTGCGACCGAAAAGATTGGAATTTTCTGAGACTTCACAAGACAGTTAAACATGTCAATCATCGGAATGTTGGTACGCACCATTTCACGAGGAATGATCCGTTTAACTGGATTGAAAGATGTTTGCCCAATCTCTACCTGCTCTCCAAAAATTTCTGGGCCATTATCGATCGGTTCGCCTGCCCCATTGAGGCGACGTCCTAACAGACCTTCTCCATAAGTCGCCTCCATTTGACGGCCGAGGAAAATCACTTTGTCTCCCGTCGAAATTCCGCGCGTACCACCAAAGACCTGAAGCGTTGCTTGATCCTGTTCAAAACGGAGCACCGAAGCATACGTAGACTGGCCATCTTTTTTCTCAATGCGTGCCAAATCACCCAGCTTTGCTTTTTCAGCCGTCACCGTGATCAAATTTCCTCGCATATCATTGATTCGATCGTGTATTTTTTTCATACCTTCGCACTGTTAATCATTTCCTGAATCTCAGCTAAAATGTGCTGAAACTCCTCACTTTTAAACTCGACAGAGTTCATCGATTTGATCTTCCCTTGCAACGTCAAGAAAAACTCCCGCGCTTTATCGCGAGAAGGAAACTCAAACTGCGTGTCAAAAATCAAATTGATCAACTCAAAAAGCGGGATTTGCCGCTCTAGTGGACAGTAGGCATCGATTGGATCAAACGCATTTTGCTGCAAATAGCAAAAATCATAGAGCTCAGCTTTCAAATGAACAAGAATGTCATCCATTGAAGTTCCCTCTTCTCCAACAACCTCCATCCGCTTCCCAATTTCATCCCCCTCTTTCAAGAAACGCGCCGCTTGTGTCACCATCTCTCCCCATCCTGCGACATCCTTCTCAAGTTGCTTTGCCACAACTCCAACATATTTTGACCATGAGATTAACGGATCAACAGCAGGGTAGCGCCTTGCATCAGAGCGGCTACGCGATAGGCCACAAAAGGCCCCAACA
This sequence comes from uncultured Chlamydiaceae bacterium, assembly GCA_942490925.1. GTDB lineage: Bacteria > Chlamydiota > Chlamydiia > Chlamydiales > JAAKFR01 > CALNYX01. The sequence continues at coordinate 920,970 of CALNYX010000017.1, forward strand.
ACAGAGAGTGTCGCCTGAGTAACAGGCTCTTCAAAGTTTCCTCCTGCGGGAGAAACAGCTCCGCAAATGGTGACCGTTCCCTGTTTATCCCCTTTCAAGGAGACCACGCCCCCACGTTCATAAAAGGCTGCAATGCGTGAGGCCAAATAGGCTGGAAACGCCTCTTCACCCGGAATCTCTTCCAACCGACCAGACATCTCACGAAGAGCTTGCGCCCATCTTGAGGTTGAGTCTGCTAAGAGCAAGACATCAAGCCCCATCTGGCGGTAATACTCTGCAATTGTCATTCCCATATAAATGGACGATTCACGTGCCGCAACAGGCATCGAAGATGTATTACAAATGATACACGTACGCGTCATCAATGGTTCGTTTGTATGCGGATCGATCAATTCAGGAAACTCTCGCAATACCTCAACAACCTCACCAGCACGCTCTCCACAAGCACAGAGCACGACTAAATCGACAGAAGAATATTTTGAAAGATGGTGTTGCAACACTGTTTTTCCAGCTCCAAATGGCCCAGGAGTACAGAAAGTTCCTCCTTTCAAAATAGGCATCTGTGTATCCAAAATGCGTGACCCCGTGTCCATCATCTTAGTTGGCTTCACCTTTTCTCCCTGAAAAAGCGGTATTTTAATCGGCCATTTTTGCACCATCGTAAAGGAGAGCTCTTCGCCCTTCTCATCTTTACCACGTGCAACCACCGTATCAATCGTGTACTTCCCTGGAGAAATCACCCAAGTAAGCGTCACTTTTCCAAAAAACGCGAATGGGACCATAATCTGATGTTCAAAACGTCCTTCCAAAGTCGTCCCAAGCGTCTCTCCCCTTTCCAGACAATCCCCAATTTTTGCAACTGGCACATAATCCCACTCAGCCTTGCGATCGAGAGGCTCTACATAAATTCCCCTAGGAAGAAAATAACCCGTTTTCTCTGCAATTGCTTCTAAACGGTTTTGCAATCCATCAAAAATCGAGCGTAGAAGCCCTGGTCCAAGTTCAGCTTCAAGCAAATCTCCAGTAAACCGCACAGGCGTGCCTAGCTGAACACCGCGAGTATCTTCAAAAACCTGAAGCTTCACTTCATTACCAACGACCTCAAGCACCTCTCCTTTCAAACCTATTTGATCGACCTCAACATAAGCCACTTCCCCTTGGCGTACCTCTCCTTCAAATTTCACTTGAAGCAGATTTCCAAATCCCTTCACGACCGTTCCAGTAGCTAGTGTCATGTCACTTTCCTTTCTATTTCATCGATCACTTCAATTCCCTTCTGCATATCAAGCTCCAGCCATCTCTCTACAATAATCAAGCGCGCCATATAATTTAAGATCCGATTGATTGTGAAGAGTTCTCCTCCCCAAAGCTCAATCATATGATTAAATTGATACTCATAAAGCGCTTTGTGCAATTCTAGCGGATTTTCTTGATGATGTTCGAAAACAGGCTTCAAATCCTTATAATCAAAGGGCGGTTCATACCCCTTCGCATCTTTTTGCGCAAGCAATTGAGCAATAAAAGGATCCGTTTCATCCTCATACTGTAATTCAACTGCAATATCCTTCTCCAACAACTTAGCTCGAAACCCAAGTAAAACAAGCCTCCACTCTTTTTGAAAATGGAAATAGCTGCGTAGAAAACCCTTATGCTCCTCTGCTGCATGATCATAAAAATCACTCAGCAGAAATGAAAAGTTTGCTAGCCTATCTTCATTCGAGTGATGCTTATTGAGAAAATCGACTAAAAACGGAGGAAATTCCTCATCTCCAGGCCAGGAATAGTCAAGCAGCGCCTGTTCAATCTCCTCAGCATTCAGGTTACCTCGAGGATCCAAAGGCTCTACAGCCCAGAAGCTTCGGATATTTTCAAAGTCTATCTGTCTGAAAAAAGCCTCTACACTCTTTAAATCATCATCGCTGAGGTTAACCTTAAGCAACTCTTTGAGTTCCACATAACCCAAAGCCGGCACATGTCCAATTTCGAGAGGAGGGAGCAAACTTGCTAAAAAAAAATACTCATTCATGTTTGAAATAGAATCTCACGAAAATCTTTACGGATATACCGACCAAGCAGCTCTTTGAGCGCTTCATCACTCAAATCAAGCGTAAGCTTGCGATCCAATAACTTAAGCTGGACTCCGCCAGCAAACTCACCTATCTCTACACTCTGCCCCTTTAACTTCTGCACAATTTCTTTAGCTAACAGCGCATTCACCTGCTCGACTGTCACTGTTTTTGCAACAACAGCTGAAAAGTCTGCGCTAGTTCCTTCTTTTTCAATAGCTTGCGCCAAAGCTGTAATCAGATTTGCGCTAACTTTTGGATCAACCGTCTCCTTTTCAATCCAATCCATTAGACTGCTGTTAAGGAGTTTGTTCTCTATATCTTGCCTCAACGATTCAAGGATCTGCTGACATGCTTGAACCAACGTACTGTTGAACAATTTTTTTTCATCTTCAATCTTTTTACGCGCCCCATTGATGAGTTGCTGCGCTTTTTCTTCAGCTTCGCGCAAAAGGCGTTGACTCTTTTCTTGCGCCTGTTCAAGAATTGCAGCTGCTTCATGCTTAGCAGGTTCAATAGTTTCTGTTTTCAGAATCTCACATATTTTTTTGATTTTGTCTTTGCCTGTATCGACTGAATCCATTATGGTGAACCTCTTTGTACGTTAGAGCAACAGGGTGTCAGAGAAATCTAAAAAATTCAAGGGATTTTCGAGGTCACGATGCGTTTCATTTTTACACTACTTTTTTTCTCTTCAGTTGGATTTGCCAATTTTACGTTTATTCCACCAAAGGGTTGGGATTGCGTTCAAGATCGCGATCAGCTCCCAAAAAAAGTTCAAGTTGTTTATATTGGGACAGGTAACGCCAATTTCATGCCCTCGCTTAACCTTGCCGAAGAGCCTGTTACGATATCATTGCGCGAGTATGTCTCCGCCGCCAAAACCTACCATGAAGCCGAACCCGAGACGGCTTGCCGCGAACTTGGCACAATCAAAACAAAGGCAGGCAATGCACACGTTCTACAAATCGATCGAAAGACAGGTTGGGGCGATGTACGGTTCATTCAAGCAACATTGATAGTCAACAACATAGCTTATGTAATTACAGGCACCTGTTTAAGAGATGAGTTCGGCACATTTTGCCCTGCTTTCTTCGAAGCGATACAAACGTTTGATGTTGAGAGATGAAAAAAGTTTGTACAGGAAATATAAATTTTACTAGAATGACACTTAAGCATAAAAAACATATGCAACCACGGAGAGACCAATGAAAAAAGCAATCTCATGTTTATCGATCTTAGCACTGCTTGCTGGACCATTCGCTAACTTTGCATTTGCGGATGAAGTAGAAGTTTCTGAAACTGTAGAAGCGCCTACATACGTCACACTTCCAACAGACAACGCACTTGCTGCAAATGATAACTACTATAGCAGCCCAGCTTACGAAAGTGGCACATTTATGGGTATGAACTGGATTAAATGGGGCCTATTGTTAGGTGCTATTGGTGGTGCAACAGCAATTGCTGTGACGCACAACACAAGCAACTCCCATTAATCTAATTGAGGCACCGAGAGTTATCGAGGAATTGAGATGAAGAAAGTTATTGCGTTGTTGTCTATGCTCTTAATGTGCAGCAACAGCCTGTGTGCCGCTAGTGACACTTTTATAGACTACCAAAACTACAATCATGGTTACTGCCCTGATTGTAGTTGCTATCCGTGTCGTTGCGACTCACATCCTTGTTCAGATCCAAACCCATGCTCTCAGTGCCCTAATGGTTCTTGCCCCCAAAACACAGACGGCCCCTATCCGATGCAACCACCTCCATGTCCTCCAGGGGCATCATGTGGAAGTTGCAACGAGTCGTCCCCTTGTGGCCAGCCTGCTTGTAGCTCTTGTCCTACTCCATGTTCACCTTGTAGTTCACCGTGCCAAGATCCTTGTGATCCTTGCGCTCCAGTTTGTGGTACAGATTGCGGAATATCAGTTTGTGCGATTGGAGTTGCAGTTGCTGCAGTTGCAGCGGCAGCAGCCATTATCATTGCCTCTTCTAATGGATCTGCTTCTCACTAAACATTGCCAAAAATCCACTCTTCAGTAAGAATAGTTCACCTATGATCTATTTACTTATGCTCTTATCCCTATTTTGTAGTTGCAGACACCCCAATTGCTGGGAGTGTCAGGAGATGACTAAAACGGCTCAAGAGCACCGTTCTGCTCGCGTCACGTTTACCCCTGACAGCACATTTTGTACTCTCCAATTAGAGTTATTGCAGGGAGAGTTTGGTACTATTGGTTATCTAAATACTGTACGAGGTAATTTGCCACCGACTGACAAAGTCACCATTGCAATTGGTGAAAAGATCAGTATTGTGGACGGGATTCGTTTAGAGGGCAATCAAAAGATGCGTCTCCCCGACCAGGCGACAGAGCTGATTATTGATTCGCTTTTAGAAGAGAAGCAAATCAAGATTATTCTGCAGAACTACCATGTTCAGGTTGAACCTGATTCCAAGCATCGGCATTTAGTCCATCGCAGCAAGCGCTTCCGCGACATCTTCTAATCTAATCAACAAATATGCAAATGTCGATTTGCTGCTTGGAAATCGTCAAGACCTAAGTCGCTAATTTGAAATCGCAACATTTTTTGTTTTTTGTTCCAGTTGGACGATCTCGAGTGCGGCTAGTATAAGCGATACAGCGAGCGAGAGATCGTTCTAACGGGCAAAAAGGCAAAAAATCCCCCCAAGTCTGTGCTATCAGTGACTTGCAAGTGCCTCTGGCACGTCGCGTAGAGGCTCGACTCTGAATGCTATTTGGAACAGCTCGCCCTGGACATTAAGTTCGATGACTGAACTTAAACGAGTTAATAGAAGATTAAACGGCACCTTCACATGATGTGATCCCACATCAATCGCCACAGCTGTCTTCCCTAAAATCTTATGCGATTCATGAATCTGACGGCAGAGCGCTTCAAACTGTTGCAGCTGACCGAGCATCTCCTCATCAAATGCATACTTTTGACCACATTCACTGCAGCAAACGGTTTCATGCGTCTTATCAAGTACCGAGAATAAGATCGGCGATTTACATTTGTGACATTGAAACTGTAGACGATGCCCGACTTCCATATTGCTTTACCTTCTGATTTTCAGGTTAATATACGGCAGAATCTCGATCTTTGCAAGCCGCATTGTCAACAAACCTATTAGTATGTTAAAAGTAGAGTAAGTTTAACTTTCATTATTGACAAGGGCATTCTCATGGCAACAAAACTCGATCTCCTCAAAAAAATGACAACAGTTGTGTGCGATACAGGAGATATTAATAGCATCAAACAGTACTCTCCTCAAGATGCAACGACTAATCCCTCATTGATTTACCAAGCTGCTTCTGAAGAGGCCTACCAATACCTAATCGATGATGCTATCGACTATGGTGTTAAAAATGGTCATGGTGAAGCAGAGACTATGCACCTGATCATGGATAAGCTCTTTGTCAACTTTGGAGTCGAGATTCTTAAAATTGTGCCAGGCCGTGTTTCAACAGAAGTTGATGCTCGCCTCTCATTTGACGTTGCGGGCAGTATGCATAAAGCAAAATCGATCATCACTCTCTATGAAAATGCTGGTATTGATAAAAGCCGAGTACTGATTAAGCTTGCTTCAACTTGGGAGGGTGTACAGGTTGCCAAAGTACTTGAGAAAGAGGGCATCCATTGCAATATGACACTCATGTTTAGCCTTGCACAAGCCGTTGCTTGCGCTGAGGTTGGAGCAACACTGATCTCCCCTTTTGTTGGACGTATCTTTGATTGGTATAAAGCTGCTGAGAAAGTTGACAGCTATCCTCCAGAGAAAGATCCAGGAGTTCTTTCTGTAAAAGCCATTTATAACTACTACAAGAAATTTGGCCATAAGACCCAAATTATGGGCGCCTCATTTCGTAATGTCGGTGAAATCTTGGAGTTAGCAGGTTGCGATCTACTCACTATAGCTCCTAAATTTCTAGAGACTTTGAGTAAGGAAGAGGGTGATGTACCACAGAAGCTCAATGCTGCGAATGCTGAGAAAGAGAACATTGAGAAGCTTGAAGTGGATGAAAAGGCTTTCCGCTTCATGTTGAACGATGATGCGATGGCAATTGAAAAGCTTTCTGAAGGAATCCGTAAGTTTGCAGCTGATACTGTGAAGCTTGAGCAGCGCATCCTAGAAAAGGTCGCTGCCAAAAAATAGCATTAGGTTTGAGGACGTCTCATTAGATCTACTGGACGAACACCCACAAGGTCTGTATTAACCTTGAGGTATTGAAGATCACATATGTTGCCAAAAGACCTATATCCTTTTAAACACCCTTTTGCATCAATAAAGAATGCTACTTCTTTCTCTTGCAAATGACCAGCATATTGCTTGACTGCATCAAGAGAGCTAAATTTATCCACGGCAGTTGAACCACTTTCCATTGCCTCGATCATAGAGGCTACATAAGCATCTGGTTCTTCAGTATCGATCAATTGGCGCTTAATTAAATCAGCACGCCTAATTTGGACTTCTCCTTGTGAACGATTTTGTTCTAGAGTACTTCCGCATCTCTGCCTTTCCCCCTTATCATTCAAATAGATTAGGTATTCATTTGCTTTTAGATGACATCTATATGAGCTCGCCTCTTCCCATGAGGCAAAGACCTCATTGTTTGGGTCTCTGTTTTCTAAGCGTCTCTTTAATTCTTCTGGTTTCACTTCCCTAAGTCCAGGGTTATCAAGAAAAGCTTGATTGTGTTCTGTCAAAATTCCTGGGAATACATAGTACCTAACCGTTGTGCTACCTTTTGGTAGATAGCAAATATATTCATCCTGACACAGAACATCTCCATACATGCGAAGTCTTTCAAGTGAGCTTAAGTACTGGCGGTGGTTTGCTTTTAGTGCTCGTCTGGGCTGTGCTCTTATTCTTTCCATGGCAAGGTTTTTAAAATTCACTACTGCTTCTGGAACAAATTCAGAAGAGGGTACGGATGTGCTACTTGAAGCGTCGTCTGCGCTACTTGGAGCTCCTTGATCTATTGTAATAATTTCGTGTTGTCTTCCTGTTAGGTCATCTCTATCTTCCGATAAGTTAGCTTGCCCTTGTTGCTCTGCTAACATCCTATAACCGCGACCAATACGACCTAAATCTGGAGATTCATTCGGAGCTTCACGTAACACTGCGATTTGACTCCTTAACTCAGATCTAAACTCATTTTTAGTTGATTCATATTCAGACGAGTCAAGATCATCTAATCCATCTGAAAACTCTGTAAGTAGAGTGGATAGGATTGTATTAATAGCTCTACTCTCATCAGTCTGTGCTAATTCTTCTTTAGCAATAGCGATCAGCTCATCTCTAAACGTAGGGTCCTTAGGGATTTTTTCATCTAAGAGCTTTCTTAAACCTATGAAAAAGGAGGCGAATTTTTCGGTTTCTCCAGATTGCTTGGTATAGCGTGCAGCTGTGCGGATCAATGGGCTAGCTGCAATCAGCGTAATCAACGCGACGCCTGCAACAACACCTGCAATAATAAAGACTTCTTTAGGTAAATTCGCAACAGCGCCGAAGGCTCCCACTCGGTGATATGCCAAAATTCCAACAACTAGAAGGGAAATCATCAGAACCCCAGCACCGACCATCCAACTGTTCACCTTGGAAGGCGTACGGTTGGAGCCGCAAAACCACGATCCCACACGCTCTTCCTCTGTGCGCCCATCAATCGTGTATCCGGCAATTTGCTCGGTTGGATATGGTTTTATTGATTCACCCATCTTATTATCTCCTTAAGATTCTATTATAAAGGAGTATTATTAAAATTTCATTAATAAACAAAAAAAGCGCCATAAATTCATGATTTATGGCGCTTTATTAAGAAAGTGTTAAGACTTACTAGGTAGTAGCGAAGTCAAATACAAGCTCTTCCTCTTCAGCATCAATGAATTTTTTGATGCGTTTATGAGTTTCATAGCCGGTTCCACCTGGGATCATGTGCCCCATAATGACGTTCTCCTTGAAGCCGAGCAGATAGTCAGTCTTCCCTGCACAAGCCGCTTCTGTAAGGACACGTGTGGTGTCTTGGAAGGAGGCTGCTGAGATGAACGACTCTGTTCCGAGAGAGGCCTTGGTGATCCCGAGAAGAACTGGGGCCGCCTGGGCAGGCTTTCCACCTTCTTCAAGAGTACGACGGTTCTCTTCATAGAAGAGTCGCTTATTCACCTCTTCTCCAAAGAGTAGTGTGGTATCACCTGGGTCGATGACGCGTACCTTCTGGAGCATCTGGCGGACGATAATTTCAATGTGTTTATCATTGATATCTACCCCTTGGAAGCGGTAGACCTCTTGCACTTCGTTCACCAGGTACTTCTGTAGTTCACGCACACCACAAATCTCGAGGATTTCGTGTGGAACAACAAGTCCATCTGTGAGCTGTTGCCCTTTAAGCACTGTATCGCCTTTTTGAACGATTAAGTGTTTTGTAAGGGGCACAAGATGCTCCTCTTCCATACCTGTTGCTTCGTTGCGAACAATCACAATGCGTTTGTTCTTTTGTACGCCTCTGAAGTCGACAACCCCATCAATTTTGGCAATCTCGGCCGCATCTTTAGGTTTGCGCGCTTCAACAAGTTCAGCAACACGTGGTAGACCACCTGTAATATCCTTGGTCTTAATCGCACCACGAGGTAGACGCGCAAGCATCTTACCAGCATTGACGTGATCCTTCTCATTCACAGCGATGATCGCACCAGCTGGAATGGCATAGGTTCCAACGAGCTCTTTGAGCTCAGCATCAGCGTAAATGGCAATCTGTGGATGCAATTCACCTCTGTGCTGTTTCACAACTAGCTCGACAAGTCCTGTCTGCTTGTTCGTGTCTTTTTCAGTTGAAATCCCCTCAACAAGATCCTCATATTTGACGTAACCTGGGCGGTCACAAATAATTGGAATGTTGTGAAGCTCGACCTCTGCAATCTTTGTTCCTTTCGAAACTTTCTTTCCATCTTCAACAAGGATTTTTGCGCCATGTTCAATCGGGAAAGTGTCAATTGATTCAATCGACTTGGTGCTGAGGAGTTTCTTGTACTCTTCAAGCGTACGATTTTCATCGCGAACAAGGTGGAGGCTTCCGTTCTTATTAAGAACAAGCCAATTGCCATCTTCATCTTGAACGGTACGTGTCTCCATAAAGATGACAACACCATCTTCCTCAGCAACAATCTCAGGTGTAAAGCTAGCAGCAGCGATACCACCAAGGTGGAATGTTCTCATCGTCAACTGTGTTCCTGGTTCCCCAATGGATTGAGCGGCGATAATTCCAACAGCTTCTCCATGTCCGACAGGGCGGCCATTCGCGAGGTTGATGCCGTAACACTTCGCACAGACGCCTCGTTTGCTCTCACAAGTGAGTGCTGAGCGGATGCGTACAGTTTCAATACCTGCATCATCAATCATCTCAGCTTGCTGGAGATTGAGGATAGTGTTGGCTTTTGCAATCAACTTAGTGCTATCACCTGGTTGGAAGATGTCCTCTGCAATCGCACGACCAAAGATACGATCTTTGATTGGCAGAAGTTCTTCTTGCCCTTGCTTAATTGCTGAAACTTCAATGGCATTGAGAGTTCCACAATCATCTGTAGTCACAATCACATCATGTCCAACGTCTACCAGACGACGAGTCAAGTAACCGGAGTCAGCAGTTTTCAAGGCTGTATCAGAAAGACCTTTACGTGCCCCGTGAGAAGAGAGTGAGTACTCAAGAACTGTCAAACCTTCTCTAAAGTTTGAGGTAATTGGTGACTCGATAATCTCGTTGTTAGGCTTAGCCATCAAACCACGCAATGCACCGAGCTGCTTAAGCTGTGATTTGTTGCCTCGTGCTCCAGAGTCAATCATCAAGAAGAGTGGGTTGTGACGTGAATCACTCACCTTGGAAACTTCTTTGACAAGTTCTTCTGAAAGCATATCTGAAACTTCTGTCCAGATACTAATAATCTTAGATTTACGCTCACCATCAGTGATGATTCCATCTTCGTACTGTTTCTTAACGATGGCAACTTTCTTATGCCCTTCTTTTAAGACTTCACCCTTGCAAGGTGGAATTGTGACATCACGAATTCCCATCGAAACAGCTGCGCGAGTTGCTTGTACAAATCCAAGATCTTTGACGTCATCAAGAAACTTGACAGTCGCCTCTAGACCAACTTTTTTGTAACACTCTAAGATCAGTTCACTCATGCGCTTACTTGGCATCTTATAGTTTTGAAAACCGAGTTCTTTTGGCACAATTGTATTGAAAAGAACACGTCCAGGTGTCGTTTCAATCAAGCTACCATCAACACGCAGTTTGATTTTCTCATGGACGTGCAATCCACGACCAGTCTGATCAATACGCTCAAGTTTCTTATCACGCTCAACAAAACCCTCTAGACTCTCAGAAGCACTCATCGCAAGGAGCACTTCATCTGCATTTCTAAAGACTTTGATCTTCTTGCCATGCTCTTCAGGGAAGTAGACTGGATCTGCCATCAAATAGTAAAGACCAAGGGTCATATCTTTTGTTGGCGTCGCAACCGGTTTTCCTGAAGATGGAAGGAAGATGTTATCTGGCGCCATCATCAAGACTTTCGTTTCAAGCTCTGCTTCTAAAGAGAGAGGAACGTGAACGGCCATTTGGTCACCATCAAAGTCGGCGTTGAAAGCCGAACAGACAAGTGGATGGACCCGAATCGCTTTTCCTTCAATCAAGATCGGCTCAAAGGCTTGAATTCCGAGGCGGTGAAGAGTTGGTGCACGGTTAAGGAGCACTGGATGCCCTTTAATAATCTCTTCGAGAACGTCCCACACCTCAGGTTCCCCACGTTGAATCATCTTCTTCGCTGAACGAATGGTGTAGACATGTCCAAGATCCTTAAGACGCTTAACAATAAATGGTTCGAATAGCTCAAGTGCCATCTCTTTAGGGAGACCGCACTGGTTGAATTTGAGCTCTGGTCCAACGATAATAACCGAACGTCCAGAGTAGTCGACCCGTTTACCGAGCAGGTTTTGACGGAAGCGTCCACCTTTTCCTTTCAACATTTCTGAAAGGGATTTGAGTGGGCGGTTTCCAGCGCCCATGACTGGATGGCCATGCCGTCCATTGTCAAATAGAGCATCAACAGCTTCTTGCAGCATGCGTTTCTCGTTACGTACAATCACTTCAGGTGTTTTAAGGCGTAAAATCGCTTTCAAACGGTTGTTACGGTTAATCACACGACGGTAAAGATCGTTTAAGTCTGATGTCGCAAAACGGCCACCATCAAGAGGCACAAGCGGACGGAGATCAGGTGGAATGACGGGAACTGATTTCAGTACCATCCATTCAGGATGATTGGTTGAAATTACAAAGCCTTCGACGATCTTCAATCGTTTAGCAAGCTTCATGCGGGCTTGCATAGACTTTGTTCGACGAAGTTTCTCTTTGAGCTCAATCAAAAGTGAGTCTAGATCTTCTGTTTTGAGAAGATCAAAGACAGCTTCACCACCCATTTTGGCAACAAAAGAGTCGCGTCCCCACTTCTCAACAGCTTCACGGTATTCAGTGTCATTTAGGCGCTGTTTTTTCTCTAGATCTGTATTACCTGGATCGATAACGACATACTCTTCGTAATACACGATGCGTTCTAAATCTGTCGCTGACATTCCAAGCACGTTTCCAATGCGTGAAGGCATTGTCTTGAAAAACCAGATGTGAACAACTGGCACTGCAAGTTCAATGTGGGCCATACGTGAACGGCGAACTTTAGAGAGCGTTACTTCAACACCGCAGCGATCACAGACGATCCCTTTGTGCTTAATCTTCTTGTACTTTCCACAAGCACACTCCCAATCTTTCGTAGGGCCGAAGATCTTTTCGCAAAAAAGACCACCCTTCTCAGGTTTGAATGTGCGGTAGTTAATCGTCTCAGGCTTCTTGATCTCACCGCGTGACCATTTTTCTTTGATCACACCATCTGAGGCAAGGCCAATTTTGAGTTTATCAAATCGTCCTTCTTGAGGCTCATCTTTAAACATGCACTATTCTCCTCTTAATCTTCTTCAACTGTTAAAGCACGGATATCTAAACCAAGTCCTTGCATCTCTTTAATCAAGACGTTAAAGGACTCTGGAGTGCCTGCTTTAAGCAAGTTCTCCCCTTTGACGATCGACTCATAAATTCGTGTACGTCCGGAAACGTCATCCGACTTCACAGTCAAAATTTCCTGAAGGACATGCGCTGCGCCGTACGCTTCAAGCGCCCATACCTCCATCTCCCCGAAACGTTGTCCACCCATCTGCGCTTTACCACCAAGTGGTTGCTGCGTGACAAGTGAGTAGGGCCCAATTGAACGGGCGTGAATTTTATCGGCAACAAGGTGGCTCAATTTAAGCATGTAAATGTAACCAACAACGACGCGGTTATCAAAACGCTCACCTGACTTTCCATCGTAAAGCCAGGACTTTCCATCATCTGGCAACCCTTGCTCACGCATCATTTCCCAGATGCGCTCTTCAGGAAACCCTTCAAATACTGGGCTCTTCACATAAATACCTGCATGGCGTGCTGCATACCCAAGGTGAGTCTCAAGCACTTGTCCCATGTTCATCCGTGAAGGTACACCGAGTGGGTTCAAAATAATTTCGACTGTCTGGCCTGTTGGAAGGTAAGGCATGTCAGCTTCTGGAACGATATTGGCGACAACACCTTTGTTTCCGTGGCGACCAGCCATTTTATCTCCAACTTGCAGCTTACGCTTAGAAGTCACATAGACCTTCACTTGACGAATCACGCCAGGATCGAGATCTGTATCTCCTTTCTTCAACTGCTCAACTTCTGTTTTGTAGTGAAGATCAATCTTTTGCTGCTCAACTTCACAATCACGCAAAATCTTACGAAGCATATCGTAAACTTCATTGTGATCCATGATCAAGTCGATTGGATCTTCAAACTCGAGCATTTCAATTGTATCTTGGTTGAAAACACTACCTTGAGAAACAAGCTCTTCAGCACTACGTCTATGAATGATCGGCGAGGGCGCCTTCTCATTGAGTAAAAGCGCTCCAAGTTTTTCGTGACGCTCCATCTTGACATGTGAAATTTTGGCTTTGTACTCTTTTTGTAGATCTTTCAAGTAAGAAGCTTCTTCAACAAGCTCATCATCTGTCTTAGAGAGACGATCTCTTCTGCTGAAGACTTTTACATCCATTACTACACCTTCAGTTCCCGGAGGCACTGTCAAGGATGCATCTTTCACATCAGCCGCTTTCTCACCAAAAATAGCACGGAGTAGGCGCTCTTCAGGAGCGAGCTCAGTCTCTGATTTTGGAGTGATTTTTCCAACGAGGATATCTCCAGGCTTCACTTCAGCACCGACGCGGATAATTCCATCCTCACCGAGGTTAAGGAGAGCTTCCTCTGAGATATTTGGAATATCTCGAGTGATCTCTTCTTTTCCAAGCTTCGTATCACGCGCTGTGAGTTCAAACTCTTCGATGTAGATCGATGTATAAGCATCTTCACGAATGAGCTTCTCAGAAATGATAATCGCATCCTCGAAGTTGTATCCAAACCAGGGCATAAAGGCGACAAGTACGTTCTTACCGAGCGCAACTTCTCCTTTATCAGTGGCTGGACCATCAGCGATCACATCACCTGCTTTTACGACATCACCAACAGAACAGAGTGGTTGCTGGTTAATCGCTGTTCCAGCGTTTGAACGCATGAATTTCTTCAATTCGTAGGTGCGTTTTTCAAGTGGATTTTTCTTAGCAGCGATGACGACACGTGTTCCGTCGACATATTCGATTGTACCATCTTCTTCAACAATGACGACAGCGCCAGAGTCACGCGCAGCGCGTGCTTCTAGACCTGTTCCAACAATCGGAGCATCTGTTATGAGTAGTGGCACAGCTTGGCGTTGCATGTTTGATCCCATAAGGGCTCGGTTTGCATCATCGTGCTCCAAGAAAGGAATCAAACCTGTGACAATCGAAACAAGCTGTTTTGGCGAGACGTCCATGTGTGTGACTGTGCTCGTCTCAATCTCCATCGCCTCTCCGCGATTTCGACCCCAACAAACTTCATCAACAAACATGTTATGTTCATCTAGGCGGGCAGAAGCCTGCGCAATGATGCACTGCTCGTCAACATCTGCTGTCATGTATTCGATTTCATCTGTGACAACACCATCCCGTACGAGGCGATATGGTGTTTCAATGAAGCCGAACTCGTTGATCTTAGCAAAAGCTGAAAGCGATGTAATCAAACCAATGTTTGGTCCTTCAGGTGTCTCAATCGGGCAGATTCTGCCGTAGTGACTTGTGTGAACGTCACGCACCTCAAATCCTGCACGCTCTCTGTTCAAGCCTCCAGGCCCAAGTGAAGAGAGACGACGTTTGTGCGTCAACTCGGCAACTGGGTTTGTCTGGTCCATGAACTGAGAGAGTTGGGAGCGCCCAAAGAAATCTTTTAGAACGCCTGCTAAACCTTTCGCTGAAATGATCTTTCCAGGCGTCAAAGTGTCTGAAGAGAAGTCAAACAGATTCATGCGCTCACGAATGATTTTCTCCATACGTGCTAAACCAACACGGCACTGATTTTGAATCAATTCACCAACAGAGCGGACGCGGCGATTACCAAGGTGGTCGATATCATCTACGTTTGTATGCTGATCTCCCATTCGAAGGCGGATGAGGTATTTAAGAGCGCCGATAATGTCCTCTTTACGGAGTGTGACACACTCGAGGTCTTCATCGGTGATTTCAAAGCCGAGTTTGCGGTTAAGCTTGTAGCGACCCACGCGCCCTAGGTTATAACGTTTTGGATCAAAGAAAAGGCGCATGATGACAGCACGTGCATTCGATAACGTAGCTGGTTCACCTGGGCGAATCTTGCGATAGAAGTCTTTAAGAGCTGATTCGTAAGAATCTGTCGGGTCCTTGACAAGCATCTTGATTACTGGATGAGTTTCATTTGCATCCTCAGCAATCCTCAACGTATTCATGTTGGCATCAACCATGCGCTTGAGCATGGCTGTACTGAGTTTTTCACCCGCTTTTCCATAGACAAGGCCACTTGCTTCATCCATGACATCGGCTGCTAAAATTTTTCCAACAAGGTCAGTAAAGTCTTTTTCACTCTTAAGTTTGATATCTTTTGTTGAGAAGAACTCTTCAATGATGTCAGCATCGCTTGAGAAACCAAGAGCCCGAATGAAGGTCGTTGCCAAAATCTTACGACGACGTTTTTTACGATCGATGTAAACATAGACAAGATCATTTGGGTCTAAAGTCGCTTCTAACCAGCTTCCACGGTAAGGAATGACACGGAAAGAAGAGAGCATGGAGCCTTTAATATGACGCTCCTGCTCGAAGTTAATACCAGGTGAGCGATGGAGTTGAGAGACGATAACGCGCTCAGCACCATTGATGATGAAAGTTCCTTTGTCTGTCATAATGGGAATCGTGCCCATATAGACTTCTTCTTCTTTAATTCCTGTTTCATCAGTGAGTCTAAAACGTACTTTTAGAGTGACGTTATAGGTAATTCCACGGCGGATACACTCTTCAGGCGTATATTTGGGAACTCCTAAGTCATAAGAAAGGTATTCGATGACAGTCTTTTCGTCGTAGGATTTGATAGGAAAGACTTCGCTGAAGACTTCTTGTAAGCCGATGTTATCACGCTCTTCAGCATATTTGTCTGCTTGCAAGAATTGACTATAGGATTTGATCTGTATTTCAATGAGATTCGGAAGGTCAATAATCTCTTTCTTCTTAATGAAGCTGACCCTCTCTGGCCGTTTTTTCAGCATATATCCTCACAGTTAACTAACTTAAATACAAAGAGACCTGTCTCTCGATGCGAATTCGAGGGATAAGCAGCCCGTATGACAAATGACGAGAATGTGTTTTTCAATTTCTCGGAAAAAATTTAATATTAAGAGAGAGAGTCTCTGACTCCCTCTCATAAAAAGAAGTGTTTAGACTCCCTTCTTAGCACCTTTTGCACCAGCAGCTTCGAGCTTTTTCAAGATCTCTTCTGCTTCTGCTTTAGGAGCACTCTCCTTAAGAACCTTCGGTGGATTTTCAGCCATGTCTTTTGCTTCTTTTAGCCCAAGACCTGTGACTTCACGAATCACTTTAATAGCAGCGATTTTTTTATCCGCAGGAACTTCTGTGACGGAGACTTGGAAGTCTGTTGCTTCAGCAGCAGCTTCTTCTTGAGGAGCAGCTGCAACTGCGCCTGCCATAGCAACAGGAGCTGCTGCTGTGACGTCCCAAGTTTCTTCAAGCTTCTGCTTGAGCTTAGCGAGATCAACGACCTTAAGATTGCTAAGCTTTTCTACGATATCATCTAGTTCTGTAGACACGATAACCTCTCTTTAAAAATTGTGTATTTTAACCTTTTTTGCCTTTCTCTTCCATGCAATACAATACGCTTGTGAGTAGAGACTGCATAACGCTCACTGTTTGTGCCATTGGAGCTTGGAGCAATCCAACCAGTTCTGCGCGTAATTGTTGTTGGCTTGGAAGTTTAGCGAGTGCTGATATATCTTCTGAAGAGCAAAGCTCTCCATCGATCTGTCCGCCAAGCATTGCAACTGCGTCACCATTAGCTTCTCCATACTTTACAGCCTTTTTGACGAGGCTTGTAGCGTCTTCGTATGAAAAAATGATGCCGACATGTCCTTGGAGTTTTTCAATCTCAAACTTGAGACCTGCCTCTGAAGCTGCCTTGATAAAGACACGCTTACGAACGACTTCAAATTCTCCACCATTCTCCGAGAGAAGACTACGGAATTCGCGCGCACGAGCAGCATTGAGCTCTTTGTAATTGGCTACAATAAAGCCATTTGACGCTTGAATTTTATCTGCAATCTCATCAAGAAGAAGTTGTTTTTCTTCTCTCATGTTACCCTCACGTTGATGGAAGTTCTCGAAGATCGATCTTCAGCCCAGGTCCCATCGTTGATGAAACCGCAAGCGATTGAAAATAATTCCCTTTAGCAGCAGCCGGCTTAGCGCGTGCAATAGCAGTTAAAAGAGAGCGAATGTTCTCAACAAGTGCTAAAGGCTCAAAAGAGAGCTTGCCGACACCTGAATGGCAAACGCCATGCTTGTCGAGCTTAAACTCAATTTTTCCACCCTTCACTTCCTTGACTGCTGTTTTCACATCTGTTGTGACTGTGCCTGCTTTTGGGGTTGGCATCAGACCTCTCGGCCCAAGAACCTTACCTAGCTTTCCAACTTCCCGCATCATATCAGGAGTTGTAATCACTACATCAAAGTCTGTCCACCCACCCTTGACTTTCTCTAAAAGCTCATCACTTCCAGCATAGCTTGCTCCAGCGTCTAGGGCTTCTTGCACCTTATCGCCAGTCGCAAAGACAAGGACTGTGAGCGACTTTCCTGTTCCATTCGGTAGTGAAACAGTGCCGCGCACTTGTTGATCGGATTTCTTAGGATCCACACCAATTTTAAGTGCGATCTCTACTGTCTGATCAAATTTGACGGATGGACTTTTCTTTAAAATCTCGACAGCGTCTGCTATTGTGTAGAGTTTATCACTCTCCACAAGCTTCGCCATCTCCCGAGTTCTTTTAGTATTCCGTCGCATAATTTTTATTCTTCTTCGTCAAAACCTTCTTCGACATCAATCCCCATGCTATGTGCTGTTCCAGCAACCAGACGTTTAGCTGATTTTTTAGAATTAACACCTAGATCAGGATATTTCCTCTCGACAACAGCACTTACTTGCGCTTTTGTCATCTTCCCTACTTTGTCACGGTTAGGTACTGAAGATCCTTTTTCAAGCCCCATCTCTTTGAGAATCAAACGAGATGTTGGCGGTTGTTTAGTGATGAAAGTAAAACTTTTATCAGCATAAACTGTAATTTCTACGGGGAGAATTTCTCCACCCTTATCCTGAGTTTTTGCATTGAATTCTTTACAAAAACCCATGATATTAACACCTGCCGCCCCTAGAGCTGGACCAATTGGAGGAGCTGGATTAGCTTTCCCCGCAGGTATCTGTAGTTTAATGATTTTTACGACTTTTTTTGCCATTTTGGTTCCTTATGTCACGTGTTACGAGAGAGGCAGCAATATGAGCAAGCATTATAGCTAGAGGGGTAATTAGGCGCAAGCCCTCTTATGCCTCAGCATCTGCTGTTGTTTCTTCGACCTGCCAAAACTCTAAATCATCGACGCGTGTATCACGTCCAAAGATAGAAACCATCGCGCTTAAACGCCCTTTATCATGGAATACTTCCACAATTGTTCCAAAAAAGTTGACGAACACCCCATCTGTAATTTTGACGCGGTCACCCACTTCAAATTTATGTTTCTGGGTCACTTCACCTTTTTTCGAGGCTAGGTCATTTAAAATTTCTTCTACTTCAGCGTCTGTCAATGAAGTCGGGTTTTCCCCTCCTAAAAGCTCAATGACGCCATTAGTGCTTTTGACGTATTGCCAAGTGTCATCAGTCAATTCCATTTTGATGAGCACGTAGCCTGGCCAAATGCGTTTTTCAGAGACTTTTTGCTCACCTTTTTTCACTTCCATGACATTTTCTGTCGGAAGAAGAATTTCTTGAATAAGATCGAGTACTCCTGCAGATTCCCGAAATTCCTCAAGAGCTTTTTTGACTTTCTTCTCTTGAGCTGTAAAAACTTGGACGACGTACCATTTTAACATCTTAATTAACCTATGAGCAATTTAACCATCATGTTGACCAACCCCAAACATCCTCGAATGAGAAGATCAATAAAATATATGCTGAACCCAAATGCAAAGATGCATGCTACAACGATCTTTGTATAAGCTTTCAGCTCTTCTTTGGACGTCCAGTCGACTCTCTTGAGCTCTAGCTTAACTTCGCCCATAAAGCGGACGACTTTTCGCCCATCTGCCGCTTTAGAAGCAGCGCTCGGACGTCCTTTTTTTGTCTCCATTTTACCAATAGCCTTCTGCACTGTTCATCTACTCGTTTTTCACTTCATTTTCCGAGTGCGGAGGGACTCGAACCCCCGACCGGCGACTTTGGAGATCGCTGCTCTACCAGCTGAGCTACACACCCAAACCAAAAAAATGAGAGGGAGACGCTCTCCCTCTCATTAAAGAACTCTACTCAATAATTTTTGAGATTGTTCCAGCGCCAATTGTGCGTCCACCTTCGCGGATGGCAAAGCGCATACCTTCTTCCATCGCTACGGGAGCGATTAGCTCGGCTGTAAACTCAACGTTATCACCAGGCATGACCATTTCTGTTCCTTCTGGCAGTGTTACAGAACCTGTAACATCTGTTGTACGGAAGTAGAATTGTGGACGGTAGCCAGTGAAAAATGGCTTATGACGACCACCTTCATCTTTTGTCAAAATATAAACTGTTCCTTTGAACTTCTTGTGAGGTGTCACTGTGTTTGGAGCGCAAAGCACCATTCCACGTTCGATGTCATCTTTCTCAACACCACGCAGCAAAATTCCGACGTTTTCACCAGCACGCGCTTCATCAAGAAGTTTGTTGAACATTTCAAGACCAGTTGCAACTGTCTCACGTGTATCACGTAGACCAACCATTTGCAGCTTGTCGTTGATTTTCACAACACCACGCTCAACACGTCCTGTTGCAACAGTTCCACGACCAGAAATTGAGAAAACGTCCTCAACAGGCATCAAAAATGGCTTATCCACTTCACGTGCTGGTGTTGGGATGTGATCATCAACAGCTTGCATCAATTCTTTGATGCTTTCAGCGTACTTTGCATCGCCTTCAAGAGCTTTCAGAGCAGAACCTTTGATGATTGGAGTATCTTTGTACCCTTTCTCTTCAAGAAGCTCTGTCAATTCCATCTCAACAAGCTCGATCAATTCAGCGTCTGCTTCACCGATCATGTCAACTTTGTTCAAGAAGACAACGATTGAAGGAACACCGACTTGGTGAGCTAAAAGGATGTGCTCTTTTGTTTGAGGCATCGCTCCATCTGTAGCCGCAACCACTAGGATTGCGCCATCCATCTGAGCAGCACCAGTAATCATGTTTTTAACGTAGTCGGCGTGACCAGGGCAGTCGACGTGCGCGTAGTGGCGTCCGCCTGTTTCGTATTCAACGTGGCTTGAGTTAATGGTAATTCCACGCGCTCTCTCTTCAGGCGTGTTATCGATTGAAGCGAAATCGCGGGCTTTAGCACCACCGGCTTCAGCTAGGACTTTTGTAATTGCTGCTGTAAGTGTCGTTTTTCCGTGGTCGACGTGTCCAATAGTTCCGATGTTGACGTGGGGCTTGTCCCTCTGAAATGTCTCCTTTGCCATGATTTTCCTCTTGGTTGTTAATAGTTTTTTTTCTGCCCAGAATAGGACTTGAACCTACGACCGCTTGCTTACCATGCAAGTGCTCTACCTCTGAGCTATCTGGGCTTGCAATAGTGAGGTAGCATACTAGCATGAAAAGAAGAAAAATGGCAAAGCAATATTTTTTTAGCGCCCTTGGCGATAAACAATACGGGCTTTGCTTAAGTCGTATGGGGACATTTCAACTGTAACCCGATCGCCGAC
This sequence comes from uncultured Chlamydiaceae bacterium, assembly GCA_942490925.1. Classification (GTDB taxonomy): domain Bacteria; phylum Chlamydiota; class Chlamydiia; order Chlamydiales; family JAAKFR01; genus CALNYX01. The sequence continues at coordinate 941,575 of CALNYX010000017.1, forward strand.
CAGAACGCGGATATTCCGCATACGCATTTTTCCACAGAGGTGACCGATCACCTCTCTCTTATTTTCCAGAATAATCCGGAAATTCATGTTGGGTAGCAGTTCAACAACTTCCCCTTCTACTCGAATTGAATCTTCTTTAGACATATAGGAGGCCTGTTATAAAAAAGAGTGGTCCTTCTTGTCAAGAATAATTCTCCTTGCTATGCTGCTTCCCAATGACATGTTGTGAACGCATATTTTCTGGAATGGCTACGGTTGGCTCAACAATTGGGCAAGCTCCGGCTTGCCTTTCTAGGTTTTTCTCTGGGGTTGGAACTGCCTGTGCTAACACAAATGAAGCAACTTCTGAGACCCTTGCTTCTAGAACGAGCTGCATTACCTCAAGCTGCACCGGATTTAGTCGCACAGTCTATGATTGGACCTTAGAGCCAGTTGGCCGCGCTTCTTGCAAGACCGCAAATTTCATGCGCGCTCACTGGAAAGATCTCCTTGGCAATGCACTCGCTTGGGGAGCGATTATCGTCCTATGTGGCGCCTTGCACGGCTTTCAAACTGTTTCGCTTCCCATGCTCATTGGTACCGGAGCTGGAATTGCAGTTGGCAGTTTAACGGGCATTGTGACCGCTAAACTTTTTGGTGAGAAGGCAAGAGAGAAAACAATCTGGGGTCTTTTTAACTCTAATATCAACAAACTGCCTCCAAATGGAACAAAAACCCTTCTTTTGGCTGTTGCAACTTCTGCCTATCTCCTGGCAGCGAGCATCATGCCACATGCAATGGGTGGGATCACGGGACTGATTGTGGGCAATCTGGCTGTGACCATGATTGCATTGACAGCTGCTAAGTGGAGTGATCGTAGAGACGAGGTTGGCATCACTCGGGAGGAACAAAAAGAACTTGATGGACTGCTACAGAAACGTGAAGATCGTCAATTGGTAAAAGCGGATGAAGTCCGTCGTGCAGTCGAACTCTTAAGGCAGAAGGCGTCTAGTGTGCGCACAACGGATGAGACAACAGCTCTTCTTGACCTCAGATCAAAACTCCAAGCGCATGAAACACGTGGAATCCTAGATGATCAAGCTGGACGCATCCAAAACTTGGAAGCTCAAGTGCAGCAACTTCAAGCGCAACTAGAGCGAGATGCAACCGCAAGACAAGAAGCTGCTGAGCAAGCACTCGTTGCAGCCCGTGCAGCTTTACCACCCCCTTTATATGGATCTCCAAAAGCTGAAAAACCTCCCGAGTGAGCAGGTCTATCAACAGATCATGCTTTTTGGAAAACAACTTCCTCCCTTTGACCCTGAATGGAAAAAGGAAGAGAATCTTGTACCTGGCTGTCAAAGCATAATGTATCTCCATGCCTCGCTCAAAGAGGGACGTCTCTATTTTGCAGCGCATAGTGAAGCGCTCATCTCAGCTGGCCTAGCCGCTATCCTCATCTCTGTATATGACGGTGAAACACCTGAAACAATTTTGAAAGCTGAGCCAACCTTCCTCGAAGAGCTCAATATCCCAGGCAGTTTGACGCCAGGGCGTGCCAATGGATTGGCTAGCTTGTGGCTGAAGATGAAGCAAGCTGCTCTGAAGGCTTTGATCTGAGATCGAACTCGAGTTTCCATTCTCCGCACCAGAGTTCCAAAACACCCAGCTCTGTCACTTTGGCTGTAAGCTTCACAAGTACGGCCTGCTTCCCCTCTCCTTTCAAGACTGTCTCAATTGGATGAAGCTCCTGCAATTCTCGAAGGGGAAAGGTTTTTCCCACTTCATTTGGGGCAGGATGGGCAAAGAAGCGAAAAATTGCTGGTTGATTGACAGTAAGACTAAAGGTCTCATCGAGCGTGACGCTGCTCCCCTCTTCCATGCCAAATGGAACGATACAGACTGCTTTGAGTGGTGGTGGAATTCCCGGAACGGCTGGCGCCGCTCCCTCAACACCGATGTAGTAACTGCGAGCTGTGCCGGCACGCACACGTATCCCCTGTCCAGCACGCACCTTGCCGTAGTAAGCTGCGCCAAGGCTCACGCCAAAGTCAAGGTCTGCATCTGGCAAGATTTTGACGTCTGCTCCCCACATAGCGAGCTGTTGCAATAGACGTTTTTGAAAGGCATCCGCTTTCATGGTGCCGCCATTGAAAAGAATGGCGGTTGGCAATTCGAGCAGAAAATTGGCGAGTTGCGCAGTGATGCGCGGATCACGCACATAGGGAAGTGCCAGTGTAGAAAGACCAGCTGCTGGTTGCCTTTCAACTTGCTCTTCAAATGGGACAAGTGGAAAAAATCCTTCGACAAGCAGCTGCTGTACTTCATCTCTGCTCATGGTAGCTGTCAAGGCTCCTCCAATCAGGCTGCTGCCCCGACCTGGAATCGTGAGATCAACTTGATCAGGGGCATTTTCAGCTAGCAGCTTCTCTTTGGCTTGACGACAGACATGCACTAAACTTGTGAACTGCCACTCATCAAGCTCTACAGCAAACTTCTCTTTGGCCATGTAAGCAAGAGCGAGATCCATGTTATCACCACCAAGTAGGAGGTGTTCACCGACAGCTTTCCGTTCAAGCTCGAGGTTTCCTTCTCGTTCCTGCACGGTAATCAAGCTAAAGTCGGTGGTTCCTCCACCGCTATCCACAACGAGAACGGTGTCTCCAACCTTGAGATGTTGGCGCCAATCCTCTTCATGCTTGGCAAGCCAGGCATAAAAAGCAGCGAGTGGCTCTTCGAGCAAAACAACGGAGGGGTAACCGGCAAGCTCGGCTGCCTCTTGCACGAGTTGGCGAGCTGATGGATCAAAGGAGGCGGGCACTGTGAGGAAGACTGTCTGATCGTCAATATGACAGGCTTTTTTGATGTGTTTTAGGTAGGCTCCGCAAACTTCGAGCGGGCTTTTCCCTTTGAGAATTGGAGAGCGACGATCGATGCCAGCGTGCGCAAGCCACGATTTGGCAGAGTGAATGACTTGGTCGGGAACTTCAACGCTCCGCTCTCTTGCATAATGGCCTACAACTCCCTCTTCATAGAAGGAGGGAAGTGTTGGTTTCTCAGCGATCAGATCGCGGTCTATCTGCTGCTCAATCGGAGCAATTTTACCATCGATTGCGACGGTACAGTTGGTGGTGCCTAAATCAATGCCAATCACACTTCCACCTCTGCAGGACAAAGGATTGTCTGGTCTGACTCTCGAATCTGCTTGGGTAGATCCTGCTTTTGCGCTTGCCACCCTTTGTGGCGAAGCACTCCTTTATAAGGAGCATTTCCTTTCACTTTTCCGACAACTTTGATTGCTGAGTGGTCATACCCTTCTGGAATCAGCACTTCTTGCCCTTCACCCTCTTTCAGGACGGGACGGATACTTACCCACTCTTCAAGGCTCTGCGCGCAATCTTGATGGATGTTGCGCACAGCAGCTCCGATTTGCGCATCTGAAAAAGAGGCGATATCTTCCTTGAGAAAATCGATGAGTCTCCCCTGCTTTTGCAACAAGTAGAGCAATTTGAGATGAGAGGGATCTTGTTTCTCCTCTTTCCCATCAACAAAAGCTTTTGCTTCGTTTTTGTTTTTCAATGCTTTGAAAAAAGCTCTCAATGCTAACATCATAATGCCACCACAACTCCAAGTTTTCCTAAGATTTCTACTGAAAAGACCACAAGCGCGTAAAGGGCCACAAGGATCACTAGCCCTTTCCCTCCAAAAATGCGATCTTTGTCATCAAATTTTTTCCGATAGCGCCCCACCCAAACCATCAGAGCGGGAAAGAGGCAATTTAAAATGGCATCGCCAATGCCGCCAGAGGCATCGAGCGCACGCAAAAAGACATTCTCAATGGTGAACGCAAATAGAAGCGTCGGCACAATCACCAATAGAGCAATGACAACAGCGCCCCATGCACGCTTTTGAATTTTTAGGCCATCAGCCAGAAAGTCAGACAATCCAAGCCCTATTCCTAAAAACGAGGTGACAAGCGCAAAAAAGGCGAAGAGATCGGCTGCCAGGCCCAACCAGGTTTTGCCAACAGCGCTGCCCAAAAATTGTGTGGCAGGCTTTCCATTGGCCAAAGCAGCGGCTAACCCTTGATCCCCATCATAAAGGACTGTACCGAGCACAAGCCACTGCCAGATCACATAGAGAAAAAGAGCTCCTGTCGTGCCATATAAAATGGACCGCCGAATCGCTCTCCCATCTTTTTTCAAATAGATGGTTAAACTGGGCACAATTGTCTGGAAACTGAAAATTGTCATCAATAGCGGGGCAGCCATGAGGGAAGTGCCCCAATTTTTCCGCATCAACAGCGGCCATTTGACAAAGGGAAGACCTCCACCAATGAGAAAAAAGTAGGAAGCGACAAGGCCAACCATCAAAAGAGCATTGATCCGACCGACAATGACGCTTCCGAGGTAGACAATAAAGCCGAGCAGGCAGACAAAAATCAAAAAAGCTGGAGGATCTGAGAGATTAAAAGCGCTCCCCATCATCTCCCCGCCAGCTGCTGTATAGGCGACAAGTGAGGCGTAACTGATAAAGAGATAGAGCACCCAAGCAAATGCTTTTCCAAGAGGGCCGAGTAGACGGGATGACATCGTGATGATGTGCGCTCCCTCCTCCATCCAGAGACTCGCTTCAACGAGGTAGAGCGCTGAGGTTGTCATGAAAGCCCAGCCGATAAGCATCAGAGCAAATGCGGGCCAAAATCCCATGTTGCCAGTGACGACTGGGAACGCTAGCATCCCACCGCCAATAGCTGTACCTGCGACGAGCAGGGTTGCGCCTAAAACACTTCCTTTTTGTTGCATGGGGGGAAAGATTGGCAGGTTTAAATCTCAATGTCAATAGATAAAGTAGAGGCCCGCTGTGGCGCCTTGAGCCCAAAAATCTTTATTGTGCAGGGAGAAGAGTGGGGCGCTGGCGCCCGAGAGCGTTCCACCATTTTGCTGGCTTGTGTTGACATTCAAATCCATCTGCTCACCAGCAAGCGCAACCTTTGGCCAGTAGATCAGATCATAACCGACAGAAGCGAAGATACCCCTGCATAGTTGGTAGCGCGCGCGGGCATTGAGCATCGACACCGTTTCAAAGGTGCGACGGGTATGTGGACCAATATTTGTTGGCAATGCGAGCAGTCCACCATTAAATGTATTGCCACCAGTGCGCGTATTGCCCTCAATTTTGACGGTTTCAATCATATTACCCAAACCAACTTTTCCTACAACATTGAGTACAATCGACTGACCAAACCACTGAATATCAAACCCAACTAGCCCTGCATAGTAGTTGTTGCGACAATGAAACATATCGGTGCGCAAGGTTTGCACGCTTGACACTGTCGTCCTTGAGCTGAGATCGAAATTATCAAACAGCTGTGTAAACATACCACCTGCTAGAAGGTCAAATTCCATGTGGCGCGTGCCAGGTCTGCGGTAGCGGGCAAAGAGATCGATCCCCCAGGCGCGATTCGCTGTTTGAATATCAACGCCTCCATTGCCAGAAACTGTTGGAAAAGAGAGAAGTTCTGCATCCTGCGCTGCTGAGACGACGTTGAAAAAGGGGCGGGCTAAAATAGGTGAGCCACTGCTATTTGAGGAGACAGTGAACCCTTTTTTCTCATTGCCAGTGCTAAACACACTTGTTCCAAACCCAATGGTGCGTGTCATCCAAACACCGATATCTGCATGCAATCCTGAGACTGGTGAATGACCAACTCGATCATCTCCAAAGAGAATCGAGGTGGTCGAGAGCCCAAGAACCCCCGCATTATCTTGCTCTGTGCCAGCTACACTTGTTGTGACAAGCGCTGGATAGTAACGCTCCTTACGCCAAAAAAGGGCGTAATCCATGCCACCCCACCAACCTGGAAGCATCCAGCGACTAGGGAGTAATGCTTCAGCAACAGAGGAGAGACAGAACACCAACAGAGCACAACGAATTAGAGTAAACAATGGATACTCTCCTCTTTTCCGCCTGTAACTTGGACATGTCCATCTGCAGTGACTAGTACGTCATGTTCTAAGCGCACACCAAACTCCCCTGGTAAATAGATCCCCGGTTCGATTGAAAAACAGGTGCGGGGTAAAATTTTTCGACGATCAGCTGTCTCTAGATTATCAAGATTTGCCCCAGCACCATGCACATTAGTATCGATGTTGTGCCCAGAGCGATGCGTGAAATAGTCTCCATACCCTTGCTCTTGGATATAGCCTCGGCAGACATCATCAACTTCAGCGCCCGTCACTTTTTGTTGCTCCTCAAAACGCGCTTTGATGAATTCAAGAGCTTTTGCCTGCGCTATTTTGACAATGGAAAAAATCTCTTGCTGCTTAGGCGTTGGCTCTCGCCCCACAATTCCAACACGCGTAATATCGGCATAAACAGAGTGTGGTAGATCTTTCTTGCACCAGAGATCAACAAGAACAAAATCCCCTTCGTGAATTTCAGCAGCTTCATGCTTAGTTGCCATATAGTGGGGCAATGCCGAATGCTCATTGACCGCACATGTTGGGCCATCTTCTGTGATACAATTTTGCGCAGTAAACTCACTGACAATAAACTTTTGCACATCGTACTCAGTGACCCGCTTATCTGCGCGAATCCGTTCTGTGATGAATTCCCACACATGCGCAATCGTATCCTCTAATACTGCTGCTGCATCTAAATGCAACTGAATCTGCTCATCGTTAAGGACACTTGTAAAGTGCTGCAACAAATCATCAGAGCTTACAACTTTGACACCAAGAGATTGGATCATTTCAATTGTGCCACCATCAACAACAGAGATATAGGGATTTTCTCCGTGAGGTGAGTATTCCATCGCCACTTTTTTTGCTTTTCCAACAACATCCTTCAATGTCTTTTCCAGCTCTGTCCATGAGAGAAATAAATGTTGCTTTCCAGGGATAAAATCTAAACTCCCTTTTTCGATCAGATGCAAGAACTTATGAGGCTCTCCCTCAGCGGGAATCCAATAGAAGAGACGACGCGTGATGACCAGATGAGGAGGGATCTCCAATAACTCGCGCACAAAACGATTTGAACCGTGGTTATCATAGAGCAACCAGCCATCAATTCCGTGTTCCTGCAAACGCGATTGAATCTCTTCTATTTCCATATCATCTCACTATGGCAAATCAATTTTTTTTTCAATAGCTAGAAAATCTCTAAGCCTCTATCTTTTTTGTACGATGTTAAGACTTATTGCCACTATTATCCTTTTTCTCTCCTCAGCCCTTCATGCTGATATACAAGCCATCCTTTTTGGCGCTGAAATTCCAGGTTCTCAATACTTTGCTGCCGATCTTGAAAAAAGAGGCTATGTCGTTGATCTCTCCTATGAAGTGAGTCCTGACTCTGTTATCTTACTCTCAGACACCTCAGATATCCTTGAAATGATCCCTTTTCAAGACATGCCAACACTCCTTGAAGAGCTTGTAGCTCATGGAATTAACATCCCCTATCGCTATGTCTGTGTAGAAAATCATGAACTGTGGACAGAAGCTCTCGGCAATCCCCAAGACACACCTATCTTACTCATCTGTGGTGCTGGCTGTCATGCTCACTTCTGGAATGATTACATCTGCCAAAAACTCATACAACAAGGTTACTACGTCATTCGTTATGATCACCGAGACGTTGGACTTTCATCCGCTTCGGATGAACCATATGATCTAGATGTCCTCGCTGAAGATGCTATTCAAATCATTGATGCTTACAATCTTGACAATGTACATTTAATTGGTCATTCGATGGGGGGATTCATTTCGCAACTTGTGGCTGCTCGCTATCCAGAAAGGATTGCAAGCCTCACATTGATTGGCACTGGCCCTGTAGGTCCAACTCGTCGAAATGAACAACCCATGACCGTCCAAGAAATTGCGACAGTCGCCCAAACCATGCATGTCATGTTTTCTCATGGACTGTCTGCTGACTTTGAAAAAACACACATCGCTTTTCATTCAATTTGGGAACATCTTAGTGGTAATACACTTGTTGAGGCAAGCCTCACCTACCCCTATGTGCATGAAATGTACACACGCACGCGTCCTCACCATACTTCGGGCTATAGTCATTTTTCAGCCATCCAAAAGATGATCAAGACACTTGAGACACGGCGGGGCATTTTTGAATTCATCCAAGCTCCAGCGCTTATCATTCATGGAGCATTAGATCCATTGATCTTGCCCCAAAGGGGTGGCATTGCTTTACATGATGCCCTTCCTAACTCAGAGCTCCTTCTTATCCCTGAGATGGGACATGTTTTTTTCAACGAAACCCTTGAAGATCAAATCTTCACAACCTTTCTAAAATTTATGCAAAAACAACAAAGACCTCAAACAGTCGTCGGCCTACAACAACGCATCTCCTCTGGCACAGCATTTGAAGAGATCAAAAATCATTGGGAGCATTTTGAAACGGCTGACTTCCCGCTTGAAGAGAGAGGTGATCTCGTTGCAATTTACTCTGATTATGAAGGGGATGAAACACAACCCTACAACCTAACTATTGGCTATTTTGTAGATGTTGATAAGGCTCCAGAGGGCTGGACACTCAAACAGATCCCAGCAGCTAATTATGGACATATTCATGCTGACGGCCCCATTCCTGATAGCATTGTCTCGGCTTGGCAAAAAGTGTGGCAGAGTTCTTGGAATCGGAGTTTTCAATACGACTACGAAGTCTATGGTGAGCAAGGCATTGATCTCTATATTGGCGTCAACGCTTGACTAACGAGGACGCGTCGTAATCCTCTCGTAAGCTGCCATGACAATTTTGTGTAACATCTCTGAGTACTCAATATTGGCGAAACCTGCCATATAATTGAGTTTGCCATCCCAACACCATCCTGGGTTTGGATTGACCTCTAGAAGTTTGATTCTACCTTGAGCATCTTTCCTAAAATCAAACCGCGCATAATCACGACATCCTAAACGCTCAAAAAGCTGGCATGAACTATCGGTTAGAATCCGAAGTTCTTCTTCAGTAAGCTGCGCCTGCTTGTAACTAATGTGATTCCAATAAGGTGAGTCAGGTAACCATTTGGATTCATAGGAGAGGATACGCGGAAGCTTCTTAGAAAGGCGGCTATAGTCGACTTCAAGGATAGGGAGCACCTCAAAGTTGAGGGTATTTCCAATAACCCCTACACTATATTCAGTGCCAGATAGAAATTCTTGGATCAAAATCGGTACGTTGGGCACAAGCGTTTTAAGTCGATCATAGTAATTGAGAAGCTCATCAGCATTGTGAACCACAGCTTGTTGCAAAATTCCAATTGAGCTGTCCCCATTTGCAGGTTTTAGAAATGCGGGAAAATTGTTTGGAAGTGCTGCAGAAGAATTATTCGGATCAATCCAAATCTCATCAGGAACCAGAATTTCTAATGATTGCGCCACCGTGCGCGTCAGGGATTTATCATAGCATGCTGCTAAACAAGCAGGCCCGGCTCCTGAATAGGGGATATTGAGCATTTCCAAAAGAGCTGGAAGGTGTAATTCTTTTGTTGCGTCATTATAAAACCCCTCATCGCAAAGATTAAATACAAAGGTTGGAGGTGACTTGCTAAGAGATCTAATCAGTGATTGATGGTTATCAAGGTAGGTAAATTTAAAATCCAGTAGATGTCCAAGCGCCTCTTTGAGGTTATTGATTGTTACAAAGTCCTCTTCATTAAATTGCCCCTCTTTTTTGACCATATCCGGCAACGAGGGATCTCCCATAAGGACAGTACAGGCAATTTTTTTCTTTGCTAAATGTGGTTGTTGTAGAATTTTTTTAGGTGCTCGGGCTTTGAGGGTCACCCGATGTGCCATCATACCTAAGTCTTGCTCCCTTGAGGAGAGAGAAATGACATTATCCAAAAACTCAATTTCATAAAATCCTGCGCGCTCTAGCAATGCTTGAAGGCTTTTATAGCAATAAAGTCGTTCTGCATAAAATTGATCGGCGATTACCCCTTTATCAACCTCTATCACCACCTCTCTACAAATGAGCCGAGTACAATCCTCCGAGAGATGACGCTCCCGACAGACTAAAAGAGACTGATCTATCCACTCCCAACTGCGTGGTTGGTAGTTATTTTGAATCCATTCACCGTTAGTTACATCTAAATAGATGGCTCCTTGAGAAGTGAGGATACGATTCACCTCTTGAAGCACCTTGAGATCATCGTCCTCATGTTCAAAATATCCGAATGAATTGCCTAAAAGAGTGACGATATCAATCGAGCAAGAAGGCAATCGTAATTTTCGTGCATCACCCTCAGAGAAGCGCGTATAATGAGAGACTTCCTGAGAACGAGCTCGAGAACGTGCTAATCGAATCAAATAGCGAGAACGGTCAATTCCACTGAGTTGTCTATAGCCCCGCTTTGCCAACTCCAAAATATGCCGTCCTTGACCACAACATAAGTCTAGGAGCTTGTGCGACTCAGTGGCACCTGTAGCCTTAATGATGCTATCCACTTCATTTTTTGTGTTTTCATCATTTTCAACTACGTCAGCATCAGTCTTAAGATACAGGGAATTGAATAGATCACGCCACCATTCGGTAGGAAGATGTTTCTCAAGATCAGCAATGGGGCCCAAACAGTTTGAAGAAATTGCGCCTTTTCCAAGGTCGATTGGTTTAACTAAAGTAGATCCATTTTTATTTTTCATATTACCCATTTGTATGACTCAAAACAGGAGCAATATTCTTTTCGAATTTCAGAATTTTTGCAATAGAATTGCAAATTTCAGCAAAAAAAGGGAAGCCTATCGATTAAGAGTCTGGATCAACACAGAAGCTGCGATCATTCGTAGGTTTTGTGAGGGCTCTTTGAGCCGCTCAATCAAAAATGGAATTGCCTCTTTATCCCCAATTCGCCCAAGTGACTCGAGAATTTTGATCTTCAACATCCGATCTGCCTGTGGATAAACCTCTAGAAGCACCGGAAGTGCTGAAGGATCACGTCCCCAGGTTGCTAACACAAGTGCAGCATCCAGCCGAATCTCTTTATCCGGATCATCCAAAATCTCTTTTACAAGCTCAATAGCTGTCTCATCCCCTTCTCCAAGAAGAGTTTCAGCGGCAAGTCCAGTCACCCCATAACGACGCTCTTTCAAAAACTCTTTGATCGCGTCATGCGCTCCTGGGTAATCCAAAATAGCGAGCATGTTGATCATCTCAAGGCGCACTGACTGATTGACCACTTCAGGGTAGTTAGGAATCCCAGGTTTATGGCTCAACCGACTGCGCATCAATGGTGAAAAAATCCCTTCATCAAGCATCCATCGCTCTTTATGCTCTTTGAGCAAGTGATCTAAAATTTCACATGCTTGTGTGCAGTTCACGCGCTGTCCAACTAAGGCAAGCGCTAAATTAGCCTGTACATAAGGATCGGTTGTTTTTTCTAAAAAGCTCAGAGCGGCATGGATACCATGTACACCAGACGCTGCAATTGCTGAGGCAGCAAACGCGCGCACTTCCTCTTTCTCGTGAAAAATCCAACGAGCAAATGCCACTTCAGCTTCTCGTCTTTGGTGCAAAAGCAACACCCAACTGGCGCAAACACCAACATAAGGATCAAGCGCATTAGTCAAAGGGCGTACATAATCAGCAACAGCACGGCCGCTAAATGTGTCGACTTGTAACAGACCAATGGCGCGCAATGCTGCAGCTGCAACTTGCGGATTGGTGTCATAGATCAAGCGAAAAAGGATGTCAGACTGCTCTTTGAGTGCAAATTTCGCAATCGCCTCGCAAGCGAGAAGGCGTAAGCCTGCTTTTTTATCTGCCGCTAACACTTCAAGTTTTTCGCGATCGACAGATTCAGAAACTTGTAAGATCGCTTGAATTGCTGCCACACGTTCTTCAGAGGTCACTTTTTTGTCTTCAATGACGAGCAAAAGTGGTTCATAGAGATGCTGCATACGCAAGGCGCCGATTGCTTTCATCACTTCGATACGCACCTCTGGACGTCTCTCCTCATAGAAAAGGCGTTCAATTTCATCTGCAAGAGGCTTGTCACGAAACAGAGCGCTGAGCTGCACCGAAATGGAGCGGATGTGAGTATTTGAATCACGCAATCCCATCTTCAGAAATTCAATGGCATAGGCATCTTGTGTGAGAGCCGCTGCAATAATACTGATCAAACGGGCTGAAAGCGTGTGGGCCTGTTTCCCTTGACGCATCACTCCCCAGCACATCTCCTCGAGCACTTGACTCGCTGTTGCTTTATCTGGAAAGAGCGCGTGAAACTGCCCCCAAACACGCATCATCTCAGCGTAATCTCCAGTGCCTGACAATGCTTTGATTAACATCTCATAGCTCTGAGGTCGATCGGGGTAGGATTCAACAGCTCGCCTAGCTTCTGCAACAGCAAGCACTGCATCTCCTACTTTTATATTGGCATAGACGCGTCGTAGATCTGTTTGAAAAGAAGCGAATAAAGAGATCGAAAGTAGAAGATTAATGATCACGTTTCACCAGGGGGAGTAGCTTTTTAAATTCAGCAGAAGAAGCATCTTTTACAAGCTCATAAATAATGGTTTCACAGCTCGATATCCGCACGCCCATCTCCTTGAGTTCTCCAATAGCTGTTGAAAAATCAAACAGAGAACGGGAACTGACAGCATCGTTCAGGACAATCACTTTCTTTCCATCGGCCAATAGATCTCTCGCCGTTTGTAAAACACAAATATGCGCCTCGATTCCAACTAAAATCCACGTATCTGAAAGTGATCTAACTTTTTCACGGATTTCTGGATCTAGGTAGCCTGAAAACGTCGTCTTGCTATAGACGGGTTGGTTTTTTGGGAGACGATCTAAAATCGGTTTGACCGTATTACCAAGTCCTTGAGGATACTGCTCAGTGACAACAAGTGGGAGCTCAAGAATTTGAGAAGCTTCGAGAAAAAAACAGAGAGCCTCCAAAACCTCGCATGAACGATCGATGCGTGGGAAAAGACGTTCTTGAACATCAACGATCCAGAGTGCTGGTTTGCTCATCCCATACCTCCTAGCGCTTTCCCTCCTAACAGATGGAAATGCAGGTGAAAAATGGTCTGCCCGGCATGCATCCCATTATTTACAAGCAGACGATATCCCCCTTCTACAAGGTTAAACTGCTCAGCTAACTTCTGCGCAACTGCAGTGATCTCACCAAGAAGAGGAAAATCTTGTTTCTGCATCGACTGTAGATCAGGAATCACTTTTTTGGGAATAATCAAAAGATGAACAGGAGCTTTCGGGTACTTATCTTCAATTGCAATGATCTGCTCATTTTCAAATACAATTTTGGCAGGTAGTTCACGCTCAATGATCTTCTCAAATAGAGTTTTCATCTAATACAATCTCCAAGGCACGCATCGCGTCCTCTTTTGTTTCCCACACAGAAGTAAAACGCCCTTTATGACAGAAGATCGCTCCATCAAGCCCTGATGCCTTTTGTAAATCTCCATTCAGTAGACCCGCCCATTTCTCTGGAAGTGGAACACGCACTTCCATCCGATGTTCATAGTCAGGAGGAATTCCACGCAGCTTCCAGTGATTTTGTGCAGGCATAATGATGAAAAGGGCTGGATGCTCTTTACCATTGAGCGCAAAAAAACTCTCGACCCATGGAATTGCCTGCTCAAAAAAGAGACACGTGCGATCGCGCTCCATCACTTTTTTGACAATCTTTCGACACTGTTTGTTGTAACGAAAACGCTCCAAGATTCGCGTTAGATGACCCACAGTAAACTGAAGCGCCTGATGAAACAACTGATCCATTTCTTCATCTGAGGCTTCATAAGAAGTTGGTGCAAAGTTCGCAATAATATGAGAAAAAGTGCAGTAACCTGAGAGCTGGGGAGAACGTCCATTGTCATGTTCATCGACACCACGCACAAGCGAGGTATTAAATAGCTGGTACTCTTCACGATCGATTTTCTTTTGATCTCTCAAGTAGAGAAGGACCATGCCAGCACTGCTCATCGGTCCTTGATAACTCACTTGATGATGGTCAAACAGCTTTTGCTTAGGTTCATAGATCCCACCAACATCACAAACATACTCACACGTTTCCAATATTTTCGGATCACGCGTTCTGACAATTTTAGTTTCATCGACTAAATCAAAGAGTACAAGAAGCGCGCATGCAGTCACTTCATCTGCATGAAAAACCCCGCTATGAATGCCTAAACTTTTGGAAATCTTACTCATCAATCTTCAAATTAATCCTTCAGTATGAAAGTTCTCTACATATTTTGACAAGCAGAAAGAAGTTATAAACAACTTGTTGACAGAGTTTTTCTGAGAGGAACTTGAAAACATCAACAAGTTATAAACAATGATCCCACATTTATTACCAAGAGACCGAAAAACCGTGGCGTACATTTAGCGAATGTGAGCTGTATTGTTCCAACATTTCAGACAGCGACTCTCTCTTTCAAACCCTAAGATTGAAAGAGATGCAGTTGATAACGCTAAATGTTTACCATAGCGTGCTCCAAGCTCAATCCACATTGCACCGATAACACGAGAGATATGGCCACTTGAGAAGAGTAGAACTCTTCCTTCGAGTTTTAGCAAGCGATCGATAAAAGGTTGTACACGAGCTTCAATTTGCTCGACACTCTCTCCACCAGGAGAGGGGAAATCAAAGACATTCCACCCTGGATTTTTTTCGCGGATTTCAGGAGTTGTGAGACCTTCATACTCTCCATAACGCCATTCGAAAAGAGCATCGTCGATTTCAAAACTATGGCCGACGATTTCAGCAGTCTGCTTAGCCCGTTTCAATGAACTTGAGAAAACAGCATCAAACCTCAGACCTTCAAGAGCTTGCTTAAGACCTTGCGCCTCTTTTATTCCAGATTCGGTCAGCTCAAGGTCTGTAAAACTTGTATGCTGTCCAGAGTGAGACCAAGCAGTTTCTCCATGTCGACAGAGGTAGATTTCAAGATTCATAGCCTCACGTTACAACTGTCTAATTTTTTTTTCGACAGAATTCAGCCAATTCGCTACGTTTAGAGGGTGAGTAGTTATCTTTATAGCGGACACTATGACCTTGTAACGCCAGATGGAGCGATTACAAAGATCCATAGCAAAGCAGCAACAGATCTGGAAGTTGAGATGGAAATCCAAGAGATTTCACCCGCTTTTGAGGGCTTTAAAATCCCCAAAGAGCTGATCTCCTTTAACTTCAAGAGTACGCTTGCACAAATCGGTCTCAATGGAATCTGCACAGCCTTTGAATTAGACGCCAAACATCAAAAAGCCCATTTAAAAGTCACGATCTCAGCGCTCAGTGAACTTGCCAAGGAGATGCTCCCCTATTTAGAGGAGGGGGCACAGGTAGGTAAGCTCTTTGCCGCTGATGATAGACGTCTTGTGCGTAATCCCGAATATCTCGATCGGATGTTTGGACGGTCTGATCGTGAAGGGAGACCTCTCCTCTCTCTTGGAGGTTTACACGGCAGTAAACACCTGACACTTGAGCAAATTGACGGTAGAGTAATCGCATTTTTGGCTCTAAAAGAAGGATGTGTCACATACGATCCAACCATCCACGGTTTTTTTCCAACACTAGGACGTGCCCTTAAACACGATATGCCTGTTCGCGATTTGCTTCACCTTCACCAGAAATGGCATAAAGAACTTCCGCGTATCGTCTCATCCGACTCTATGCTCCTGGTTGCCTCACAACGTCTCCATATCCGCACCGTCTTTGCACGTGTTGTCGACTCCCTTCTGCCAAACGGTGTCACACACACAACAGCCAACATTTTACAGCCCGACACGCAAGCCTCGGGCGACATCTATGAGCTTTTTGGGCAATCTGAAAAGGAAATTCATGATGTTCCACTCGAATTTTTCACCCTTGAGCCTCACCGTGAACACGTTTTTTTCTCTGATCGTGACCAACTTCAATCCTGCCTGGAAGATCCCAAAACCATCTTTGAAACCTTTGAAAAAGCGCCTGAGCCAAAATCAAACCGCACAGCGGTCTTTGTCGTTAAAGGGAGCCAAATGCTCAGCTTGAAACAAGAGGATTGGATTGTACGCGATCCTCCCATGCAACTCTTTCCAGGCATTACCCACTCCGAGCGTCAAGCCCTAATGGCTGGACGCTATGTTGAGCAACAACCGAGCTACCCCTTTCTCAAAGCAATTGAGAGCGGATTGATCACCAGCCAAGGTGTCCTCCTCTCTCGGTTTTTTCCCTCCCCTCTGCTCAAACGCATGCTCCTCTCCTACTACGTCCAATCCCATTTGATGGGGATCTACTTCCAAATTCCTTCCCGCTCTAACGGTGAATTTTTCTCACAAGAAGATCGCGCCATGCTCATCGATCTTGTGAATTTTGGTACACCCGTCTATTGGGCAGATCAACGCAGCAAACAGATCTTGCAATATGTGCAACGACACAACAAAACCTCCGGGATGTTTGTCCCTATTCAGAAGATCCACAACTTCGTAAAAGCTACGTTTTTTGGTATTTATGGATCAAATCTCATCGCTGGAAACTTTGAGGTTGAACTCTACAAGCTGCTGGAAGGAATCATACAGATGCGCACGCAGGTCGATCACCCTCTTCTCAATCAAACAACACCATTGGCGCTTGTCACAGGTGGAGGGCCTGGTGCAATGGAGCTTGGGAATCGCGTTGCTAAAGAGCTCGACATCCTCTCCTGCGCCAACATCGTTGACTTTCAAAGTGGAAGTGATCAAGTCATCAATGAGCAGAAACAAAATCCTTATGTTGAGGCAAAAATGACCTACCGCCTCGACCATCTAGTTGAAAGACAAGCCGAATTCTACCTCGACTTTCCCATTTTTCTCACTGGAGGCATTGGGACCGACTTCGAATTTAGCCTCGAAGAAGTACGCCACAAAGTGGGGGCTCGTCCAGGCAGCCCGATTCTCCTTTTTGGAGAACCTGACTACTGGAAACAAAAAATTACAAGTCGCTTTCAAGCCAATCTAAAAGCTGGAACCATTGCCGGTTCAGAGTGGGTTAGCAATAGCTTTTTCTGTGTACAGACAGCTGAACAAGCACTCGAAGTCTACTACAACTTTTTCACTGGCAAACTGCCTATTGGAAAAGGGGGGCCTGTCTATGAAGAGGGCTTTGTGAAATTAAAGTAGCCGATCTTAAAGAAGCTTGGAATCTGCGTATCTAAATAGCCCGGCACAATGTTCTGCCAATAGGGACGTTGATACTGACTATGCTCCTTGAGAAAAAGATCTAGATCTTTAGCTTCTGCACTTTCAATCTCTGACCACTGCTTTGTCATATTCGTCCACCCTTGAAACGCGAGCTTCACATCAAAAGGAAGTTTTTCGGGATAACCCTCAGGAGCTTCTCTCCAATAGTGAGGCTCCCACATCGGATTTTGCTCCAAAAATTCTGCAAAAGCCTCTTTAGAAATTTCTTGCGGGGCAAGCGAATGCTGCTTCAAGATCCGATTCCAAACATGAAAACGAAAGAGCACTTCTGCCGGCGTTGAGACATAAAAATCAGCGAGATCGGGATCGACATGTCTCCCTTGGAAATGAGGAAGAACCTCCTCCGTGGCAAATTCAGGATTTTGCCAGAGGAAGAGCGAGAATTCACGATTCGTCACTTGGAAGAATCGAGACGGCTGCTCTTTTGGTGGCGAGCGCATCCAAATGCCTACACCCCAAAGAACAAGTAAGACAAGCAAAAACAGAATCAAAAAGACCCAAATGGTCTTAGGCTGTTTCGTCTTCTGGATAAAATCTTTTTCGTCTAACTCAGAATCCAAATTCCAACTTCAGTGCAAAATAGTTTGAACGCAGCTTTACAAACTGCCCCTCTTTACAATACCCATCGTGGTATTCTGCAAACATACGGTACTTCCGTCCTACGTATTGTAGCTTACTCCACTCAATTCCCCAAGCATAGGTTTGATCAATGTCAAAATCATGTTCTTCCCAGGAGCGAAAGTGCATCGCAAAAAACGGTTGAACATAGAGACGATTGAAACGGTCTCGCATGCCAAAAGCCCGAATCTCACTTCCCCATTCAAAATAGAACGGTTGTTCTGGAAACTCATGATCACGCGCCACAATATCTCCAATTCCAAAGTAGAGACGGATTGCAGGATTGAGTTGGTAGGAGACAAATAGGTCAACAGCCTCATCACTCAAATTACGTCGATCAAAGCCAGGATTTGAGATCAAAAATTCATCCCCTAGGTGAGAGGAGAGATGCCAGAGACGAAAGCGGTATGACCACTTGTTCACCGCGTAGGTCAACATAAAGGCTACAAAGAAGTCCGTATTCACCATACAAGCTTGAGGATTACCGAGATCAAATACAGCAAAAATTCCCGCCTGAATCCCGATATCCATCTCTCCATGCCAACGCCCAACATCAAGCCATCTAAAGAAGATGAAATCATCACCAAAAATCACTCCGCCAACATATTTGCCAATCACATCATCATTGAAACGGAGCGATGCGGCATTGGTCACCTGACGTGGGTCAGCAACTAGAGGTTGAAAGAGCACAGTATTCTGTGGAAACCAAATCCCGCTTACCTGACAGCCAGGTGTTGGCATCCGGCACATTGATTGATAAGCACTAGAACACGCCACTTCCTGGGCACACTTCTCATCCTGCTCCTCTAAAGCGCAGAGAAAATCTTGAGGCGAACAGCAAACATCTTCAACCAAATGTACACAGGGGATGTCATAGATAAAGCAGACAATGCTATCAGAGAGCAACTCGCTGCGTGGAAGGTTAAACACATAAACCACTCCATGCATGACAATCACACGTACTTGAAACTCATAGTAGTGCATATCAACAAGTGCCTGAATATAGCCCGTTAGATAGTCATCATCCACCCCAGCAATATGGGATTGGGGAATATTGTCTGTGCGGGAGCGTTTGATCTTGTTAGGGCAGGCCTCGGCATGCAGATTTTCCACCACAAACAGACAGAGAAAAATTAGAAGAAGATATCTACCCATAAAAAATTGTTTTATAACCTGATTCCATGAAATTGGCAATCCCATTGAGAAGAATGGGTAAATTTTGCTATAATTTCTCGCATTATGTTTAATTTTTCAATGGCAATAGCCATCTTTTCGATGTTTTTTGGAGCGGGCAACGTTGTTTTCCCCCTGCTCCTCGGCGTACAGACAGAGTCTCAATTTGGCTGGGCCTTTTTCGGCCTCCTCTTCACCGGCATCGGAGGCCCTCTCCTCGGCCTCCTTGGCGGCACCCTCTTCCAAGGAAAATGCCTCCCTTTCTTCACTCGATTCAGTAAACCTCTTGGCCTAGTCCTCTTAACCACTACTTTCGGGCTCCTTGGCCCCTTTGCCGTGCTACCTCGATGCACAACCGTTGCCCACGCAGCGCTTCCCTACCTCCCCCTCTGGCTTTTTTCCCTCATTTTCTGTGCTATAGCCCTTCTCTGCTGCTGGAAAAAAAAACTTTTGCTTCCAGCCCTCGGCTATTTCCTTTCTCCCCTTCTTATTGGTTGCCTTCTGCTTATTATCTACCAAGGCTTTAAAGCTCCAACTCCTGCTTCAAGCACATTAACCAGTTGGCAAGCCTACCGCCAAGGGCTATCCACTGGCTACGACACCATGGATCTCATTGCCTCCATCTATTTCTCTGCTGGCATTTGGGCAATGGTTGCCATGCGTAATAGCAAGCACGTCTTCAAAACAACGCTCCGATCAGGCCTCCTTGGCTGCCTACTGCTAGCGCTCATTTACCTTGGACTTTGTCAAGCAGCCGCTCGTTTTGCTCCTCAGTTGCAAAATGTTCCACCTGAGCAACTGATGATGCATCTAACCTACCTAGCGCTTGGCCCCCACCTTGCAATTATTGCTAACATCGCTATTGCCCTAGCTTGTTTAACCACAGTGATTAGTTTGACCATGACCCTCAGCGAAATTCTCTCTAAGGAGATTGCGCCATCCCGTCTCTCCTATCGCCAAGCAGCAACGGCCAACCTAGTGATTACGACTCTCCTTGCGAATGTTGGATTTGCAGCAATCATGCATTTGATCCATCCCCTTGCAACTATCTGTTATCCGGTGATCATTGCGCTCACCTGCTTTAACATCTTCTATAAGTTGCGACGAGAAACAACCAGTTGATTTTTCAATTGCACTAGGGTAGATTACTATGGCTTTGGGGCAGTAGCTCAGCGGTTAGAGCAGCGGACTCATAACCCGTAGGTCCTGGGTTCAAATCCCGGCTGCCCCATCTCCTCATTTAGACGTGAGTTTTTATACTGGTTTTGCCAGCATAAAAATTAACAATCTTGGTTTATTTTCTCAATTTCATTAACTGTTTTTAAAAAATACTTTTCAACCAGCGACACATTGTCACTTTTCAATTGCTCTCGGTATTTTTGGTACTCCTCGCGAGCTTTATCAAGAGCATTCCGATGGCTAATCTTTCCTGTATGCGAGAGAATATCTCTAGTTGTAGCGACCTGCAAAAAATCATCTAATTTTGTAATCCAGTCTTTCATGTACATGGGGCTTCTATTCAAAGCTTGAAGCTCAGCAAAATCCAAGTACATAGAAACAAGGCGGTTTAAGATACCCAGTTCTTCGGCATCTAGATAGTTTTTAGCAACCTCAGTATCCGATTTCCTAACGCTTTTTCCAGACCAAGATGTCAACCCCATATGTCTTTTATCAGCATTAGCTCTTTTATAAATAATTTCTGCAGCTGTATGGCCATGAGCTGCCCAATGCATCTTGTTTTGCAGGATTCGAAAAAACTCTTTGGAAACTTCGATATTTGGATCATAGTCTATGCTTGTTGCATAAATATCTAATACCTTACGCCAAAAGACTTTCTCAGATGATCGAACATCTCGAATTCGAGCAAGAAGCTCATCAAAATAGTTCCCACCACCTAGTCTTTTTAATCGCTCATCATCAAGTACGAATCCTTTGACCAAAAACTCTTTTAGTCTAGCAGTTGCCCAAATGCGGAATTGGGTACCCCTATGAGATCTAACGCGATACCCTACTGAAATAATGACATCAAGATTGTAGTGAAGTGTTTCATAATTTTTTCCATCTGTGGCAGTTGTCCGGAATTTCCGGATAACTGCCTTTTCAAACAACTCTCCTTCCTTAAAAATATTTTGTATATGTTCGGAGATTGTCCTCTTATCTTTACTAAACAGCTCAGCCATTTGTGCTTGCGTAAGCCAAACCGTTTCATCTAGAAGATGAACTTCTACTTGAGTTTGTCCATCTTCTGTTTGGTATAAAATAAGGGAACTGTCAGTAGGAATACTATTCATAAATTTCCTTTGATAAAGAGACTGTCAAAATTTTATAGAAATCCTTTTTTTCATTCACGATTTTCTGTAATTGAGCTGGATCTTGCAAGGCGTGTCATCAATTTAGTTGAGAGAAAAAAGGAAGTGCGTTGTATGCTCCCATCCTTTCCAAAGGAGTTAGCGTGGTCTCATATAAAGAGCTGATTGGCTTTGTATGGCAGTTCATCCGCCAGCAAAAATGGGTCTTTCTTCTGATCCTCATTCTAGACGCACTTGCCTGGCCTTTGGATGTTCTGCTCTGGCCCTATATCTTGAAAGTCGTTGTTGGGATTTTCTCTCAGTACGAGGGAAATCGACTAGCCGCATGGACAGCCTTAAAAGCTCCAATTATTGGAGGCATATGCTTAGTCCTCTCCGTTGAAATCGCCTCACGGGTAATGGGATTTTCACTGGCAAAAGTTATCCCAAGGCTACAGGCTGCAATTCGTATGAGGATGTTCCAGCACATCCAACACCACTCCCCTCATTATTTCAATGAACGTTTTTCCGGTAGCCTGGCAAATAAGATGACCGACATGACAACCCATGTCGAAGTGATCCTCCAGCAACTCCTTTTTCCCATTATTCCAGCGCTCATGGCTTCTATTTTGGGCGCTATTTTTCTTTGGTTCGTCAATCCCATCTTCTCTGCAATCCTACTCGTGTGGATTGCCATCCATATCAGCATCTGCTTCAAGTTTGCCAAATCTTGTGACCGTTACGAACACCGTCACAGTGAGGTGCGTAGTCATTTACTTGGAAAAATTGTCGATAGCTTCACAAATAACTTCGCTGTCAACCTCTTCTATCGCTTTAGGCACGAGAAAAAAATGCTCGCGCCGATCCAACAGGAAGAAATCGAGACGAGCGTCAAAGCTAAAAGCTACGTCGAAAAAATGCGCATTGTCACCTCTCTATTTTATATTTCTGGAGGTATTGTAGGCATACTCGGCTCCATCCTTTACATGTGGACCCACTCTCAAATTACAACAGGGCAAGCCGTTCAAGTGTTCACAACAACTTGGAGTATTGGTGGAATCATGTGGCTTGTTGGGAGCGCTCTGCCTATTCTCTTCCAATCTTTTGGAATCGCCAAGCAGGCCTACAGCGTCATGCAAGACCCCCAAGATTTGGGAGATCAAAAAGATGCAACACCACTGAAAATCTCTACCGGTGAAATCGTCTTTGATAATGTCTCCTTCCACTATGGAGAAAAAAATCTCTTTGTAAATAAGCACGCACATATCCAAGGGGGAGAAAAAGTTGGGCTTGTCGGTTTTACAGGAGCTGGAAAATCGACATTCATCAACTTGATCATGCGTTTTTTTGCTGTTCGCGATGGAAAAATCCTGATCGATGGACAAGATATTGCACAGATTTCTCTAAAATCTTTACGTCGCCAAATAGCCTTAATTCCTCAAGATCCCGTTTTATTTCATAGGACCCTGCGCGAAAACATCTGCTACAGCAAACCTGAGGCGACTGAACAAGAGATCTTGAATGCCTCCAAACTTGCACACTGTGACACATTTATTCAAAACTGTCCGAATGGATATGAAGCCAGGGTGGGAGAGAGAGGGACAAAGCTCTCGGGAGGAGAGAAGCAACGCATTGCCATCGCACGAGCAATATTGGCAGATGCACCGATCCTCATCTTAGATGAGGCAACCTCAGCTTTAGATTCAGTGACAGAGAAATACGTTCAAGAGAGCTTGACAACCTTGATGAAAAATCGGACAACGATCGTGATTGCGCACAGACTCTCTACACTCTCCCAGATGGATCGTATCTTAGTCTTTGACCAGGGAAAAATCACTGAAGATGGGACTCACAGCGCATTGCTAGCTAAAGATGGGTTATATGCCCATATGTGGAAGATGCAAGTCGGTGGCTTTTTACCAGACGCACCGGTTTGACGGATTAGTCAGATGCTTTTTAAACATTTGTCAAAGTGAAGAATATATTTGCTCCAAGCCATTCATTCAGGACTTCAATCACGTCTTCTATAGAGTCAGGCAATTTGAAAGAGTCTTTTTT
Organism: uncultured Chlamydiaceae bacterium; assembly: GCA_942490925.1. Taxonomy (GTDB): domain Bacteria; phylum Chlamydiota; class Chlamydiia; order Chlamydiales; family JAAKFR01; genus CALNYX01. Next base: position 964,887 of record CALNYX010000017.1, read on the forward strand.
CGATTTGATTTTTTTGCGGTAAGAACTCCAATTCTTTTCAAGCATTTCAAAAGCATCCTTATCGAAAGTAATCGGCAACTTATCAAGAGGAGTTTTTCTATGCTGAAAAACGAGCTGAACGGCATTTGCAGATTTCATAGTGTAAACGCCGAAATGTAGGAGGTTAGGTCGGCTGTGTTTCCAAAGTCTGAGAGCAGGAAGTAAAAATCCCCTTTAGAAGCAGCGGCTACGCCGCTGCTTCTTTCTGGTAGCAAGCTGAGGCTATCGCCTCAGCTTGCTTGACGGGAGTTTTATGCAGGCTTTGCCTGCATAAAAACTCGCGGAACTATTACCTCTTTTGTAAAGCCAAGTTTTTGAGGAATTTTTAAACTCCTCTGATTGTGAACTGCACACCGAATTTCAATGCGGTGCATTTTCAACTTGGCAAAAGCAAACTGCATTAAGGTTTCAACACTTCTGGTCATAATCCCCTTTCCCTGACTCTTCTCAGATAACCAATATCCAATACTCACATTATGATTGAGATGGTCTATCGCATAGAGGGAAATAAGACCTACTAACTTTTCGGAATCATAGACCCCCAAAGTGTACCCCTCTTGTCGTTTTTGCTTATCAATCTCACCTTTGATAAAGACGAGAAAGTCCTCCTCAGAAGTATTAAGATCAAGCCAGCCTAAAAACTCGCGCAGGTAAGAGCGATTCGATTCAACCAAATCAAATAGATTACTAGCTTCCGATTCAGTCAAAGACCTCAATGCAGTTTTTTGATCTACAGATAGATATAGGTTAGTTGTATCCATAACTTTTTCTGAGAATAGGTGAAAAATCTTTTTTTAGCGAGAAAGCCTTGCGCTAAATCATATGCATGCATATGATATACAAACATATGATAATTACAAAACATACCATCAAAACTTCGCTCTCCCCTGTCGCCATTTGGAAGCTTTGGGAAGATGTCAACAACTGGAATAGCTGGGATCAAGGAGTTGAATCGAGTTCAATTGAGGGTCCGTTTAAGATAGGGGCGCAAGGCAGGCTGAAGCCAAAAGGCGGCCCTGCACTGAATATACGACTGACTGATGTAGAATACCTAAAAACTTTTGTCTGTGAATCCAAACTTCCTTTTGCGCGGATTATTGTTTCTCATTTTTTGACAGCATCCAGGGGTCAAACAGTCATCTCACATCAAATTGAGATCAAAGGACCATTAGCTATGCTCTTTGCCTATCTCATAGGAAGACAAATGAAGAAAAATCTCCCTGATGAAATGGCAGCAATGATCACAAAGGTGGAGAAAGATGAAAAACGCTAATTGGGAAAACATTTCTAAGTTCGATGGACCACAGCAGAGTCCTGGTTTTTTACTTTGGCAAGTCAGCATGCAGTGGAGACGTCAAATTGAAACTGTTTTAGCTCCTTTGGATTTGACACACTCCCAATTCGTTCTTCTTGCAAGTTTAGGTTGGTTAACACGTGACAATCAAGAGATCTCCCAAATCGAACTTGCACGCCATTGTTGCATGGATATTACGATGACTTCACAAGTATTACGTACACTTGAGAAGAAGAAGTATCTCACTCGCTACCATAGTGCAAATGATGAAAGATCCAAATTTTCACAGCTAACAAGGCAAGGCGTACAGCTCATTGAGAAGGCGATTCCTATTGTTGAAAAAAAGTTGACAAGCTGTTTTTTACTACAGAGATAAAGAAGGTCTTAAAAAAATGCGCTACTGGCTAGGAGTTGTATCTAAAGAACATGTGCAAAAAGCTGTTCAAGGAGGTTTTGCGCAAGTTTGCCATGGAAAATGCACTCCTCTTGCTAAAATGTTGAAAGGAGATCTATTCATCTATTACTCACCCAAAATGGCTCTAGGTAGCTCTTTACCATGCAAAAGTTTCACTGCTATAGGCACCATTAAGAATGGCTCTTCTTACCAGGTGAGTATGACTCCAACTTTTCATCCTTTTCGCATTGATGTTGAATTTCTTGCCTACCATGATATTCCTATCTCTAATCTCATGGAACAACTGGAGTTAACTCAAGATAGAGGCTGGGGCATGAAACTACGGAGAGGACTTATCGAGCTCAGTCAACATGATGCTGAGTTGATCACCAAAGAAATGACGACACGCTCTAAGAAAGCCCAAATTTTTCTGACAAATAATAAAAATTTGCCATAAATTAGTCTAAACAGTTAGAATTAAGTCATGAACACAAATTTATCTATCAGATTTGTTTTTCTCCATCTAGAGCATTCCGCTCATTAATCCCCCTTTTTTTAGTCCGTTTTGTCAAATAATTTTTTAACCAGGGTCACCCATGAAACCCAGCACATTTATAAGTTCGTTACGTAATTCTATTCTTCTCTCTTCTGCTCATCATCATGAGCATCATACTCACTAGTCCCCGTTTAACCCTTTTTAAATATTAAATTTATCACAGCGCTGCTCTTTGAGCTGCGCTAATTGAGGCATTTTATGAAGCCAAAAACAATTGGTATTGTTGGTGGCGCTGGCCCGATGGCTGGTGCTCTGTTATTTGAACGTATTATATCCCTTTCGAGCTCGCTATATGGCTGCTCAAGGGATGCAGACTTTCCTAAAGTTGTACTGCTAAGCTTTCCTTTTAGCGAGATGTTGACTCCAGATTTGGATGTTACACAAGTCAAAGGCGAGTTGAGAGGCTGCCTGGAGCAGTTGCGCAGTAATGGAGCAGATGTTTTAGCTATTGCCTGCAACACTCTGCACGCTTTTTTGGATGAGGATCAGAGTGATCTGATTGCGCTTCCAGATGTAGTAGAAATTCCCGAGGGTGAAATTCCTCTTGTTCTTTGCACGTCAACCTCTGTCCGTTTTGGTCTACACAAACGTTTTTTCGAGTGTGAATACCCAGATAAGCAAACGCAAAAGAGCGTTGATTGGATCATTGATCAGATTCTGTCTGGGGTTGATGTTGTGCAAGAGTTGATACAGCTGCTAGCAGGCTATGAAGCGCGCACCGTTGTGCTGGGATGCACGGAGCTCTCTTTATTTTCTAAGTTTTTGCCCTCAAGCAGGATCTTAGACCCTTTAGAAATGGTTGCGCAGGCTGTGGTTCAACGTTGTTTTGCAGGAAGGAGGCAACTATGTCTCCAGTGATCTCTACGCAGTTTTATTCAATAGCTCCTGTGGAGGTGGTTGTTGATCGTCTTGCCTCCATTGCAGGCCTGGTTGATCTCTACTGCTGGTACGAAGGGACGCGAGGTCTACCAGCATCTGGCGCAACGTTTATGCAAAATGCACTTTTTAAACCGCTGTATCAACGTAAAAAAGATGTCAAAGTCTGGCTCTATTCATTGTGTGGATGGGATTTTTCAAGAAGTGTAAGCGCTCTAAGTGATTCAAATAAACTTGGAAAACGGATCGATGAGATCAACAAACATGCACTTGAATGTTTCTATTCAGCCTCTTTTTTTAAATTTTGTGCGCAAATTCCTACAACAAGCCCTCTCTACGCATTTGTCGATGAGCAGCTACCTAAAAAACAGTGGCTTTTAGAACTATCCGTTGACCAGCGGAAGAAGGGGGTTACTGTTGCACAGTTCTTTGACAATCAAAGCTCTCTATTTGATTGCATCAAGGAATTGGATGTCGCGCAAGCCTACTCACCAATCCAGTATATCGAGGGGTATTATTTGATTCGTGAAGCTGTCAGAAAAAGAATGGAGCTAGGTGAAAAAGCAATCAATGTTGCTTTTGCATTGCCAAATGATGAGGAGAAATACTACCGCGACTACCCAACAGATATTGGAAAGATGTTGCAGCTCGATTTGAGACTCGAGGGGGTGACACTCACGCTCTCCTTTCATTTTTTTAGATATGGAGAGAATGAAAGCGCAAGACCTTACATGGATCGTCTCAGCGCTACAGTGCGCTCTAGAGAGGTCGTCAATTATTTTAACTATTTGGAGAATGAAAAATGAACATGATTTTATTTATTTCAATGCTATTTGCGCTGCAACTGGTGTACTGGTACATCGGCAGGGCAGCATCAAAAGATCTGAGCTCGACTGAAGATTATTTCCTCGCTGGAAAGAGTGTTAAACTCTTCCCGTTGATGATGACTTTTTTGGCAACTCAAGTAGGTGGCGGTATCATTCTTGGAGCTGCGGATGAGGCCTATAGATTTGGATGGCCTGTTATCTTCTACCCTCTTGGCTCAGCCCTAGGCTTTACTTTACTTGGATTGGGAGTGGGAAAAAAGTTGGCTAAGCGTGGGCTGAGTACAGTAGCGCAGATTTTTGAGGAGGTTTATGGCTCGCGCATGCTGAGAAAAACGGCGTCTGTTCTCTCAATCATTTCCCTATTTATGGTTCTCGTTGCTCAGCTGATGGCCTCATACGAATTTCTAGCTAGTCTAGGACTTGCAAGTCCAGCGCTCTTTGTTTTGTTTTGGGCAAGTGTCATCCTTTATACCTCTCAAGGAGGGATGAAAGCTGTGATTGCTGCTGATGTCGCGCAAGTCTTTGTTTTCTCAATCATCTTTCTCTGTTGCTTTGCCACCCTGTTCTTTGCAACTCCAGAGCTCCCCAGAGCAGAGATTGGCCAGATCTCATCTGTCACTTCAAAGCTCGGTGGATGGCTCTTGATGCCTCTATTTTTCATGGTGATCGAGCAAGATATGGGGCAACGCTGTTTTGCTGGAACTTCTCCAAAAGTGGTCTCTAAAGCTTCGTTGTTTGCTGCCCTTGGAACGTTGATGATCTGTATCATCCCCGTATTTATTGGGTCGTTGGCAAAGAATTTAAACCTTGAAATCCCAGCTGGAAGTAGCGTACTCATGACTACAGTCATGCAGCTCTCAAATCCTGGGATTGCAGCATGTGTGGGTTGCGCAGTGTTAGCAGCAATTATCTCATCGGTCACTTCCATGATCAATGCGATTAGCTCAAATTTGATTGGGGATTTTCAACAAAATCTTGAAATGAAATGGATTAAGAGGATCACTTGCTTGATTTCTATTGCTGCGATCTTTTTTGCTTTCTTTTTTGACAACATCGTTGATCTGATGGTTCAGAGCTATGAATTTTCAGTCAGTGCTCTGTTTATTCCGATCTTCTTTGCGATTTTTAAGCAACGAGGCTCGTTTTTTGCAGCGCTGCTCTCAATTCTCTTTGGGACAATTGGATTTTTCCTCTTCCGTCTCTACCCAATGGCAATCCCCAAAGAGATTCTAAGTATTCTACTTTCGCTAGTTGGTTATGGATGTGGAGAGTTGTTGACAGCTCAAAGAAAATTCACGAGGCCTGATTCAAAATCGTAGTAGGCTCCGACAATCTTGAGTTTTTTGTCTGCTAATCGCTGAGTAAATATGGGGTGCTGCTCTAAAGTCTTGACTTGCAAATGGACATTTGCAATCACTGCCTCTTTTCCTGTGAGTCCACTCTCAAGAGCTGGTTGAATCAATGAAAAAATAGGGTGGCTCTTTTCAGAGGTTTCCGCAGCAGTTTCCACTGCTTTGCAGTTTTGGTGTCCCATCACAACTAAAAGGGTCACTTTAAAAACATCTGTAGCAAAAGAGAGGCTCTGCGCGACTCCTTCAGTGACTACATTGCCGGCCATACGGACAACAAAAAGTTCCCCTAAATCTTGATCAAAAATGATCTCTGGTGCAACACGGGAGTCTGCACATGTCAACACAGCACAAAAAGGAGCTTGCGTCTCAATATATTGATGCCGCAGCTTATCTTTGCCGATAAAACGGATATTGCCCTCTTCTAACTTCTGCTGTGCTCCGTGATTCATAGCGAGAAGTATGGCCTAATCATATATTATTGCCTATCAGAAAAAGCTCACTTGCCCTGTTTCAAAATCGTAGTAAGCACCAATAATACGCAATTTTTTAGCGCGAACTTGCTGGTTAAAGGTTGGGTATTGTTGCAACATTTGAACTTGTGCTTTGACATTCGAAATGATTGCCTCTTTAAGAGTATCATCTCCTTTAATTGCAGGTTGGATCAATGAAAAAATCGTTCCAAGTTCGCTCTTATCTTTCATATCCATTACTGCTTCAACAGCGCCGCAATCCTGGTGTCCAACAACGACGATTAGGGGCACTTTTAAGACACTTGTTGCAAAGTCTAAACTCTCTGCCACTCCTTGAGTCATCACATTGCCAGCTACGCGCGCAACAAAAAGATCCCCTAAATTCTGATCAAAAATAATCTCCGGTGCTACACGCGAATCAGCACAAGCTAAAACCGCACAAAATGGATGTTGAGAATCAACATGTTTGTGACGACGCATGTCTTTTTGCATGAAACGGGTATTTCCGTCTTTTAAATCTTGCAATGCATCACCAAACAGTGGCGCGCCAATTATAAGTGTTAATAACAGAATATATCGCATCATTTTCTCCTATTTTAAAATCTGGACTATATCCAATACCCTATTTTTGCTATATATAAAAAAATGGAGCAGACTAAAACAGCTTTCTATGTTTTTCTTTGGGCTATCCTAGCATTAATTGTGTGGGCTGCAATCGACGTTTTTCTCCTTGCCTTTGCGGCAACACTTTTAGCTATATTTCTTTATGTTCTTGGAAATTGGACACATAAGATCACTAAACTCCCCTATCGACTTGCTCTTCTATTAGCTCTTGTTGTGTTTTTAGGACTTCTAACTCTTGTCTTCTGGCTCTATGCTCCCACAATTTCAAGTCAGTTTTCGCTTCTGGTCGAACAACTTCCTACAGCCTTTAAGCAACTGCAAGAACAGATCACAGAGCGTTTTAACTTGCCTTTCTTGCAAAAAGAGTTCTCTGAGGAACTTGTTTGGAATAACAAGAAGCTCATTTCTCAACTCTCAACAGTCTTTTCTCTGACAGTTGGATCGCTTGTCGGCTTTGTTATCTTTGTCTGCGTCGGCTTTTATGTCGCCTTTAACCCTGAGCGCTACATGCGTGGGTTTATGCGACTAATTCCTGAATCTAAGCAGGTTAAAGCAAGTGCAATTCTTTTCCGTCTCACGCACGCTCTGCAGTGGTGGCTTGTAGGCAAGGTGATCGCTATGATCACAATTGGGATTTTAACTTTTGTTGCTCTTTGGCTCTTAGATGTTTCGCTAGCACTCATCTTGGGTCTTGTTGCAGCGCTTCTAGCTTTTATCCCATATATTGGATCGATTATTGCGGCAATACCAGCCATCTTACTTGGCTTTGCTCATAGCCCTCTTACTGCTCTTTATGTCACTATCTTATACTTGGGAATTCACGCTTTAGAAGGCTACTTCATTACGCCTTACATCGAACAGAAAACTGTTTCGCTGCCACCAGCATTGACGATCATGACGCAGGTTCTATTTTCCGTATTACTTGGAGCTTTAGGACTTGCACTTGCAACGCCTCTGACTGTCATTGCCTATGCGCTTTTGCCTAAAAAGCAGTATCAAGCATCAGCCAAATAATGCGCTGATGTTGCCATTTGTCTGAGGCTTTCATCTGACGAATCAAACCATAAGTCGATACTTTGACATTCCTGCGAAGTTTTAAAAAACCACCAATGGCAAAACGATTCTGAGAAAATCCTACGCGCTCAAGGAAGAAAACTTCATTAAATATAACAGGGGTCACTGGACCGATATGGAATGGGAATGTCACAGAAATCAGATTGCGATAGAGCCAGGCTGTCTTCTGTCCATCCGGCATATTAAACTGGGTGCGATTGCGATCAAGCAATTTCCAATTACCAATTGAGAATTTCAAAAAAGCGTCCCCCATTAACTCATAGGCAGGCTCCCATACGCGATTGACAACTGGCAGAGAGTAGCGTTGACGATACCCAACCGCTAAGGTGAGCCATTTGTTAAAATCGTGCGCTAAGCGCGCTTGAAAATAGTAGAAATAGAGTTGGGAAGCTCCATCTCGATAACGCACTTCAGGCTCAAAATAGAACTCTGTTTTGGGAGTAATGGGGCGATGAAAAGCAGAGTACGCCCAAAGCTGTACATCGTGATGAGGGTTGTAGCCATAAAGCTTCGTCGACAAAACTAATATGAGACAAAATAGATGTTTCTTCATAAATTAGGAATTATGCGTAACTGGCTTTTAGCAGCGCTTGCATTTGCTTGCTGTCTGCTTCTCTACTTTCTTTTGCCCAATACAATACCTGAAGCTGGCAAACGGGTCACGGTTATTTTCCTCTTTGCGATCTTTTTCTGGGGACTAGAAATCATTCCCCTTTACGCAACATCTCTAGTCGTTGTCTTACTGCTCACTTTCGCGCTCACAGCTCCTGTCGACCTGATTGGCAAAGGGTATCGTTTTTTCTTCATCCCCTTTTCAAGCCCTGTCATCATTCTATTTTTAGGAGGACTCACTCTAGCCGCTGCTGCTAAAAGACATGCAGTTGATTTCTTCTTGATGGAGAAGATGCTCGATCGACTTGGTCATCGCCCCTATCCTCTACTGCTCGGTTTTTTGTTCACTACAGCCTTTTTTTCTATGTGGCTCTCCAATACGGCAGCAACAGCTATGATGCTCCTGTTAATCAAACCAATCTTAGAAAAAATCGATACTAAAGACCCTTTGCGTAAGTCACTTGTGCTTGCTGTAGCTTTTGGTGCAAACATCGGGGGCATTGGCACTCCAATTGGAACACCACCAAACGCTATCGCAATGGGTATTTTGCGTGATTACGGAATTAAGCTCGACTTTGTTGATTGGATGATCATTGCAGTACCGCTTGCAATTGTGCTCCTTTTGATTACAGCTGGCATCATCATGCTGCTATTCCCAACAAAAATTAAACAAGTCCCCTACGCTCTTGGAAGACACGATAAACTGACAAAACAGGGAAAAGGTGTCTGTGTTGTCGCCTTGCTCATGATTGTTTTATGGTTAACAGAACCTTGGCTCCATCTGCCTGAAGCTCTTGTTGCCCTGCTTGGCGTTGGACTATTTGCTACCTTTCGACTCATCACCATTGAGGAAATCCGCAGTTTACCTTGGGATGTTTTGATTCTGATGTGGGGTGGACTTGCCCTTGGCGAAGGGGTCCAAGCAAGTGGTATTGTCGACACATTTATTCACGCTCCACTTCTTTCGCAGTCTAATCTGATTCTCCTGATTCTTTTTGGTCTTATCTCCGTTGGGCTTACCTCGTTTATCAGCAATACCGCAACAGCTAATCTCCTGCTTCCTATTGCCATAAGCATCTCTCCTACACTTGCACTTGTGGTCGCATTTTCCTGCTCCTTTGCCTTTGCCTTACCAATCTCGACGCCTCCCAATGCCCTTGCCTATTCAACAGGTTACATTTCTGTAAAAGATATTTTCAAACCTGGTGCCATTATCTCCATTCTAGGTCTTGTCCTGCTTCTTTTTAGCTTTAACTACATAATCCCTCAAACAAGCTTTTCATTGTAAAACAACTAAAATTCAACTAAGATGGATCTCTAATGGAAAATCGTAAAGCTCTCATTTCAGGAACTGGCTCATATCTTCCAAAAAAGGTTTTAACAAACCAGGACTTGGAACAAATCGTTGAAACCTCTGACGAGTGGATTGTCACGCGCACGGGAATGAAAGAGCGGAGGATTGCTGACGCTGAAGAATTCTCTTCAACAATGGGTGTTAAAGCAGCTGAGCCAGCCCTTCAAATGGCTCAGATTAGTGTCGATCAGATCGATCTTATATTGGTGGCAACAATCTCTCCTGACTACTTAGCGATGAGCACGGCGTCATTGATCCAACATGAGCTAGGGGCCAACAATGCTGCTGCAATTGATATTCAGGCGGCTTGCTCTGGCTATATCTACGGACTTGCTATGGCAAAAGCCTTTATTGAGTCTGGTACATACCGTCATATCCTGCTTATAGGAGCGGAGAAACTCTCATCCTATGTGAACTACGAAGATCGCACCACCTGTGTTTTGTTTGGTGATGGGGCTGCCGCTTGCGTTATCAGTGCTAACCCTCCGCAAGGTGGGTTTTCTCTTGAAAGCATCTGTCTCGGTTCAGACGGTTCTCAAGCACATGTAGGTAATATTCCTGCTGGGGGATGCCGCTTGCCACCTAGCCAGGAGACTCTCGATGCTAAGCAGCATGCCATTCATATGTCAGGGCGTGAGGTTTTCAAACATGCTGTGCGTCGTATGGAGGCTTCCTGCAATGAGTGTTTGCAAGCTGCTAATGTTGGCAGAGAGGCGGTTAGCTGGCTTGTGCCACATCAGGCAAATATCCGCATCATCGAAGCGATTGCTAAACGGTTTGAGTTGCCCATGGAAAAGGTCTATATCACCTTGCACAAATATGGCAATACTTCTGCTTCCTCAATCGGCATTGCTCTCGACGAGTTGATCCGCAATGAAAATGTTCAGAAAGATGACTATCTACTCCTCACAGCCTTTGGGTTTGGCCTCTCTTGGGGCTCAGCCTTACTAAGGAAGAGTTAAGCATATGTCAGCAAGCATTGAGGGCCCATTCACACCAAGCCCAACTCCAACTGTTGCAAATCCTTTTGAGCGCGAGCTACTTTTGCGTGAAAAAATGCAGAAAAACTTAGCCAGAGCAATTGCAGAAAGAAGCTGGCTATGTATCAACGCTTCCAGAAACTCAACCTTACCAAGCATGTACTTTCACAGTCCAAACTTCCTCTGCACAAGGCATGCGCTCTGCTATGGAAGATGTCAGTTGTGTAGTTGAAAAAGAGAGTATGCTCCTTGCATCTATCTGTGATGGCCATGGAGGAAGCGATGTTTCTCACTATGTGGCCATTCAACTTGAAAAGCGCCTCACAACCCCTTTCGCTATCCCAAATTTGATTAAAACACTCGACGAAGAAGTCATTGCAAAAGAAGAATGGGAAAAACAGGGCACAACACTGCTCACCTGCTGTCTGGACAAAGCAACAAATTCAATTGCCACCGTCACTCTTGGAGATTCAGAAGCTGTAGTCATGCGAAACGGAGAATTAATTCCTCTCTCCTGTGTACGCAACTGGGCAAGCCCAAAAGATGCTGAGCGCGCAGTGTCAAGTCTCACACAACTATTTGGCTCCACCTCATCGATCGAGCAATGGACAGAGGCATCTGACCCCAAAAAGTTGCGCTTTCCTCCCAACCTCGGGCTCAATGTAAGTCGCGCCATTGGAGACTTATACTATCGCAAGTTCGGAGATACCATGCTCAATGCAATTTCTCAAAAGCCCAAGATGACACATTTTCAACTACAACCGGGTGATTTGGTTATCTTAGGATGTGATGGCCTCTTTGATTTTGTTCCAGGAGATGCAATACTTGATACACTTGCAAAGGACCCTAAAGATCCTTCAGAGGCACTTACAGATCTGGCGCTTCAAACCTCAAAAGATAATGTTAGCATCATCACGATTCAGTGTAAGAGCCCTTAGAAAGCTTCAAAAGCTTTGTTGTGCATTCAAAACAATCATTGAAGATCCCCGTTGCTCGCAATCCTCGATAGGCCCAGGTATTGAGTGGCTGACATGAGAGTAATGCACAAGCTGAAAGCGCACATCCTACGATTCCAATAATCGCTTCACCCAGACGTGCAACAGCCAAAGCCATGAACTGGACCACATACATTACGCGGTTGCTTTCAACTGATTTTTTTAAATAGTTACGAACTGTAGGGGCAAATATCTCCTCTTTATCTGCAATCAAGAGACCCTCGACTGGCAAAATATGCAAAGCCTCTACTAGATGTTCAAACGGAACTGCCAATACCTTGATTCCCTCACGCCCTAGAAAGGAGCTGGCAGCTTGACCTGCAAGCTCCCACTTTCCACATGAAGCAATATAAAAAATGCCGGCTAAGATGCCTCCAAGAGTATCAAGCGTTCCGGTAATCAAGATGGTCACAGCTTTTCCAAGATAGTTGAGCCGTTCACTCAGGTGGGAAGCTAGAGTTGTTGTAAAACCGGCTACACATTTACTCATAAGAGGCTAAAATTAAGGGCAAAAAAGAATAATGTCAAGATGATGCCTACAAGCTAAAGATTGCTTTGGCAATAGACATATACATCTGATTGAGAATCTGCAGAGAGGTGGAGACAATGGTCCACTCCTCCTGCACCTCTGTCATGGTCATCTGCAGCTCCATCTGCTGATTCTGGCTCTGGTTTTCGGCTGTCTGCTCGCCAGTATTGAAGGCTTGGGCGATATTGACAAGGCCTGAACCTGGATCGCCGCTTACACCATTTGCTGCGGCAAACTCTCCTTTAGAGAGCATTGACTGCCAGTTTTGCATGATCTTTTGCCGCTCAGCTGGCGGTAAATCTGCGGGAGGATTAATCGTAATAGAAAATCCAGTTGTAGCTGTAGTTGGACTTTTGACCGGCTGTACCTCCATTGGAGGATTAGCCCCTGCTTGTTGAGACATTGTATAGGCCTGATGATCGTTGAATTGAACATTTGGTTCAAATTCCGGATTAGGGACAAGTAGCCCTGAATCTCCTCCATGAGAATAGATATAATTTGACAGATTTGTACCTGAAACGTAACCCGTAGAATACGTGACAGGAGGCGTAACTTGAATAGACTCAAGCACATTACGTAACTGAGTCAGATTCAAAATGGCGGTTTGTAAATCTGTGCGAAACCCCTTGAGCTGTACAATCAACTGTGTCTTTTGCTTCTCCATTGAAGGTGTATTAAATTGCGAGGTTCCACCTGTACCATTTTCTAGTTCTGTGATGTATTGATTGATCGACGTAATCGCTTTGTTGGCACTTGCAATGTCATTATTTGCTGCATTCAATTCGTTATTCACTTGCGATTTTGCAAGTGAAGCATTACCAGGATAAACTAGCCCTCCAAAAGTCTGGTGCCATGGGGTTGGATATTCGGACGCTGTTGAAGGGCTTGTTAACATTGAGTTGAATGTGAAAATTGAGCTTGCATTGCTAAAACCTGTGATTTCACCGAGCAGTGTTGTGAACATCTGTGCTTGCCAGTTTGACCAAGAAAGATTTGCCGCTGTATTTTGTAGCAATTTATCTTGCATTGGCATGTAGTGATCCAAAATTGTCTGTTTGAACATCTCTTGCAATGAGGTCGATTGTCCAGCTGAGGCCTCATATTTGATCTGAGCGCTAGTTTGAGCCCCTTCAAGCGCATTGTAGAGCTTTGAAAGCTGCGCTGAATCGTCTACCAATTGCTTGAGCGATTGCTCCATACTTTGGAGATCAGTTGGCTTGTAGAGCGTTGGAGGGTTGCCTAAGAACGCTTGAGGTGTTGCTGTGACAAATGTCACCCCATTACCTGTCAGGAAGGGATTCTCCTGTCTATAGACCGTTTGAATCACGCCGCTTGAATTGACAGTCCCAAAAACAAGTGGAGGAGATGGAGTAACCCCAACTGTGGCAAAATAGCTTGGGAAATTAGCAATAATTTGTTTGGTTTCTGCCTCTTGAACTGGAGGCAAGGCTCCAGGTGATAAACTGTTGAATTTGTCTTGTAGCTCTGTTTGAAGTTGCGTCACGCTCATGTTAGGCTTGTAATAAGTGTTGATCCAATTCACGAGCATGACAAATGAACTCATCTGTGGATTAGTGTAGCTTGCCCCTCCAACTTCACAGCTGAGCAAAGAGTTCACTCCATTGAGGTAGGTTGTCACAATTTGCTGCTGACCACCTGTGAGCGCTTGCAAATTCTGCTCTAAACTCAACTCTGCCAAGAAAAAGTCTCCAGTAGGCTGTGGATCACTTGCCTGGACAACTGCTTCTAAAGTTGAGATATCCTCTTTTAAAGCACTTGCTCCTGGCAATAAAGGTGCTGATTGTAAGCTTGTAGTTGGGCCTTTAATGTCCAAAGTGACATTATTGTTAGTCAAAAATTGAGGAAGGGTGTTGAGGGTGACGACATCTTCCATAGACGTTGTTCCAAAAACAGGTACATCTGGCAATGTGGCCGAAATTCCAAAAGCATTTGGCAAATGGTTAATTACAAGATTTGCTTGCACCATTTGAGCAGTGCTTAGACTACCTTCAGGAAGTGCTTTAAGGGATTCTCCCAGAGTCTCTTGAATTTGGACCAATGAGGCATCAGGGTTGAGTGCAAGATCCTTCGACATCCAGTCAAGGAGCATCACATTCACACTAAAGATTGGTAGAGGGATGTTTTGATTGCCCACCTTGACTGAAACAGCGTTTGCCATGTTTGTCAGGTATGTTTTTACAATTGTCTGGTCCTGGGGAACGAGATTAGGAATGGACTGCTCTAGATCAATTAGACCCGAAAAAAATTGTGGAGTGATTGTCGGTGTAGCCTGCTTGAAAAAGGTGGCAAATGCATCTAGATCTTTCTGTGCATTAAAGAGAGCTAAATCAGGAATGTTATCAAGAACAGCTGTTGCTGTTTTTTCCTGGATGGTCGCCTTGTTAAAAGCGATAAACTCTTCAGGAGTATAGGCAGAAATATACCCGTTACCTTCAATTGTGCCAAAAAGTGGATAGTTACCAGCTGCTGGTGATGTTCCAAAAAACTTTTGCAGATCAGCAATGATCGCTTCAGCCTGTTTCAGCTGCGCTTTTGTTAAGCTCCCCTTGGGCAGCTTTTTGAGCTGATCTAACAATTGCGCTTGCAATTGCTGCATAGTCGCTTGTGGATTTTGCTTGAGATAGGTGCGAATCTGCTCAGAGAGCATCACAAAGACACCAAATTGCTCGAGTGAATAAGTTTGTGTCCCAACCTTGATGTCGACAAAACTATTGACTGTTTGCAAATAACTCTGTAGCTGTTTCAACTGGGTTGGATTTAAATACTTCTGGTTGGTCAAAAGCGTTTGCAAATCCTGAAAGAATTTTGCATTCAATGTTGGATTAGGGACCGAGAAAAAACTCTTCAAGGAGGTGAGCGCATTTTCCATGGCTGTTGCGCCCATATACTTCGCTTCCATATCTGCCTCATCTTGCTGAATCGGCTTCAACAGCAGTCCTGTTGTCTTCACTAGCTGAGCAAAGAGCTTAACCTGCCCCTCCCAATATTGCGTTTGGTAGCGGCTAGGAGGGAGTTTTGCAAGCCCGTTGAGCTGATCGAGAAGTGTATTGAGTTTATTCATCTGATCATCAGTGACAGTTGGCGGCGTATTTTGCAGCTCTTGACTCATCTGCTTTAAAAAGGCTTGGTCCTGTTTCAATTGTCCAAGAGCCTTCTCATTGCCAGAATCTTGCAAACCCTCTTGCAGTGTAGAGACCATCTTTTGCAAACCCGCCACCTCTTCTTTTACTGAAGAGAGCAGTTGCTGTTGTGTCATCTCTTTTGGAATTGGCTGGCCATGCTGCGCTGCGACAAACAGCTTATTGACATAATCAAGCACATCTTGATTAGCCTTAATCCATTGATGAGCAAAGATCTTCTCCATTGATTGGGGATCTGTCCCCGTTACCATGGCCTTAGCAATTTGGCGCGATTGCTCAACACCTGAAGGATTCGATATGTTCGGGTCTTGTGAAGGATTAGTTGTCATCTATCTCCTACATGCTAAAAATGGCTTTTGCAACGCTCATGTACATCTGATTGAGAATTTGTAACGACGTCGAAACAATCGTCCACTCCTGCTGCACTTCAGTCATTGTCATCTGCAACTGCATCTGCTGGTTTTGGCTCTGATTTTCTGCCTTCTGCTCGTCTGAACTAAACGTCTGAGAAATATTGGATAGTCCTGAATCTGGGCTTCCTGGAGCTCCATTTGCCGCTGCAAACTCCCCTTGCTTTAACATCGACTGCCAATTCGTTTTAATCTCCTGCTGGGTTGCAGGCGCTAAGTTGGTAGGAGGATCGATATTGATTGCAAATCCATTCCCGCTAGGGATAACTTGAATTGACTCTAACACGTTTCTCAACATCGTAAGATTCAAAATCCCTGTTTGTAGATCAGCACGATACCCTTTAAGCTGGACGATCAGCTGCGTTTTTTGTTTTTCCATTGAGGGCGTATTGAACTGCCCAGTACCACCCGTTCCATTCTCTAGCTGTGAGATGTATTGATTGATCGCTGTAATCGTCTGATTAGATTGTTTGATGAAATTGTTTGTAGAAGAGAGTTCATTGGCAACCTGAGCACGTGCTGACGAGGGATTCCCGGGATAAACATCCCCTCCTGGAACCCCGGCTGTTGGGGTTCCTTGAGAGAGCATCGTGTTGAAGGTGAAAATTGAGCTCGCATTGGCAAAACCTGTTGTATCACCTATAAGCGTCGTATACATCTGCGCTTGCCAATTTGACCATCCAAGTCCTGCTGCAGTATTCTGTAGGATTTTATTTTGCATCGGCATGTAGTGATTTAAAATTGCACTCTGAAATAAATCCTGAAGTGAAGTTGATTTTCCCGAGGCAGCTTCATACTTGATCTGAGAGCTAATCCGAGCTCCTTGAAGCAAGTGATAAAGCTGCGTTAACTGCTTTGAATCTTCAATCAACTGATTGAGTGACTGCTCCATATTTTGCAGTTGTTCGGGAGTAAAAATCGTTGGAGTATCTTCCAAAATTGACTGAGGAGTGGCATGTGAAAAGGTGATGCCGTTTGCCGAAAAAAATTGCGAGGGGGAATAAACATTTGCAATGGTGGGGCTCTGCGTAACTACATTATTTCCAGATGGAGCTAATGGAATGACGTTACCGAACGTCGGCAACCCTGTAGGAATAGGGTTGGGGCCAAAAAAGAGTAGTAAATCATCAGTCGCTTTTTGCATTTCACTCTGTATCTTTGGAGGCAGAGTGCCAGCAGGCAGACTTGCCAGCTGGTTTTGCATTGCAGTTTGCAGTTGGCTTATTGTCATATTTGGTTTGTAAGCCGCATCAATCCAACGATTGAGCACTGATAAACCGACAAGCTCACTAAAAGTGTAGCCTTTTGAATTACTTGCATTGCCAACTAAAAGATCAAGAGTGCTGAGATAGTTGTGCACCAGTTTTTGTTGACTTGTTGTCATCTTCGACATGTTGAGTGATAAATCAGCAATCGCATCAAAAAGAGCAGGCGTTGGCGTCGGATCACTCGCCTGAGCAAAAGCTTTAATTGCTGCGATATCAGCTGTCACATCAGCCCCTCCAGGCAACTGAGGTGCTGTTTGCAAACTCTGCGTTGAACCATTGATGACAAATGAGGCATTGTTATTCTGAAATACATTTTCGTCTGTGTAAGGATAGATCGTTCGCCCCCCACCCACAGAAATTATTCCAAGGGTTGGCAGACCAGGAATTGATGGAGCAATGCCAAAGGCACTCGGAAGATTATTGATCACCAGAAGAGCTTGAGCTGTTTGATCTTTTGTAAATGATCCAGGTGGCAACGCTTTTAATTGAGCATTCAGCTCCTTTTGCAACGATGCTAGAGAAATGTTTTGATCAAGCCCTAGATCCTTGTATATCCAATTCAACACCACGATATTCGTGCTGAAATTTTCAAGACTCACTGTCTGATTACCCATCTTCACCTGAACAACACTATTGAGCGTGTTTAAATACCCTTTCACAACCTGTTGATCAGCTGTGCTCAAGTTTGGTAAACTGAGCACTAACGTTTGAATCGAATTAAAAAAGGCTGGACTCGCTTTTGGAATCGGTTGCTGTGTGAAAATCATCGCCAGCTCTTTCATCGCCTGCTGCGCATCGCTCAATGCCAAATCAGGGACTTGCCCCGCAATTTGATTCACCGTATTTTCATGAAGCGTGATGTTATTTTCAGCAATGAACTCTGTAGGCGTATAGGCAGAAAAATAGCCATTGTCACTATTGATCTCTCCAAAATAGGGATAGTCTTCATTAATAGGCTTACCGCTTTCCCGGAAGAACTGCTGAAGCTTTGCAATGATCGCTTCTGTCTCTTTCATCTGATCAGGTGATAAACTCCCCTTTGGCATCCCATTAAGCTGATCGAGCAGATCTGATTGCAAATCTTCCAATGTTGCATGGGGATTCTCTTTCAAGTAGGATGAAATCCATTCAGAGAGCATCACAAACACTCCAAACTGCGAGAGCGAGTAAGCATGGTTACCCACCATGACCGAAACAAAACTATTTAGCGTCTGTAAATAGCTCATCATCTGCTGCAATTGAGTAGGATCCAAATATTTCTGATTTGTCAAAAGCGTTTGCAAATCCTCGAAAAACTGAGGCGTGAGCTTTGGATTGGGAACCGAAAAGAAATTTTTCAACGAGTCAAAAGCATTATCGACGGCATTGGCACCCTTATACTTCGCCTCCATCTCAGCCTCTTCCTGCTGAAGCGGCTTCAATAGCTTGCCAGTCGTCTTCACAAGCTGCGCAAAAAGCTTCATCTGCTCACCCCAATACTGCGTCTGGTAGCGAGAAGGGGGAAGCTTGGCCAATTGATTCAATTGGCTGAGCAACGAATCGAGCGTTTTCATCTGCTCATCACTTACAGTAGGTGGTTTTGCTTCTAGAGCTTTGCTCATCTGATTTAAAAAAGTCTGAGCCTGCTTTAACTGATTGAGAGCTTTGTTATTACCAGAATATTGCAAGCCATCTTGAAGCGTTGCCACCATCTTTTTCATTGCCCCAACTTCCTCTTTGACAGACTTGAGCAGTTGCTGAGGCGTCATCTCCTTTGGAATCGGCTGCCCTTTTTGCGCTGCTACAAATAAGTTGTTGAGATAGTCAAGCACCTCTTGATTCGTTTTACCCCATTGATGTGCAATGATATGAGCCATTGTTTGAGGGTCAGTTCCCTCAGCCATCCGTTGCGTCTGTTGTTGAGACTTTTGAACTCCTGAGGAACCCGTCGGATCTTGCGGTATATTAGCTTGAGACATCACCT
Organism: uncultured Chlamydiaceae bacterium; assembly: GCA_942490925.1. Taxonomy (GTDB): domain Bacteria; phylum Chlamydiota; class Chlamydiia; order Chlamydiales; family JAAKFR01; genus CALNYX01. The sequence continues at coordinate 983,665 of CALNYX010000017.1, forward strand.
CTCATTTTATCAAAAAAAAATTTAATACGAGAGAGGGAATTTACCAAATTGATTTTTTATACAAATTAAGTTAATATATTTCGGTGATTAAAAGTACCTTACGTCAAAGCATACCCGCCTTATTAGCTTATTTCCCGATGGGAGTTATCTATGGCCTACTCTTTATTCAACATGGCTACCCCGCTTGGCTAGCACCCATCTTTGGTCTCTTTGTCTACGCTGGCGCGATTCAGTTTTTAGCTCTGACACTTTTAGCTTCAGGCAGTTCACTTCTGATCGTCGCTATCTCCGTCATTCCCCTTGCTCTCCGCAACCTCTTTTACGGTCTCACTATGCTCGAGCGCTATGAATCAGCTCGCCCCTGGCAAAAAGCCTACCTCGCCCAATCCCTTGTTGATGCCACCTATTCTCTGCTACTGACCGGTCCTCGCTATGAAGGGAAGAAAGATATCCGCTACTGCCTTACACTCAGTGGACTTATCCATGGCTACTGGATCCTTGGAATCCTCATTGGACTGTTGGCAAACCATTGGCTCACCATGCCTCCTCGCCTCGAGTTTTGCCTGACCGCTTTTTTTGGTGCTTCAGCTGTTGAGTTGGTTTTGAAAAAGAGAGAGAAGCGCCTTGTGGGTATCGCTGCAGCTGCAGCATTGATTGCCTTTTTTGGTTTTGCTAACCACTTCTTTTTAGCTGCGGTGATCTGTGCTATTGGCGGATGTTTACTATTTCCTGAGAAGAGCCAGGAGGTTGTCACATGAAAACAGTCGCTCTACTCCTTATGCTCTTTGCCATTTCGTTTGGCATGCGTTTACTCCCCTTTCTATTCGGTAAACGACTTAAGAACTGGACCTTGCTTAGCAAGCTCTCTAATATGCTCCCAACGTGCATTCTTATCTTGCTAGTGATTCACACCTTGCATGTTTCGACATGTGAGTGGCCCGAGCTCTTAGGGCTTGGAGCTGTCGTAGGGATTCACCTGCTCTTTCGCAACGTACTTCTGAGCATGGGCGCTGGCATCGCCTGCCAGCAACTCCTTTTGCATTTATAGTGCTAACCCCCTCCCTTCTTATTGACTCATTGCCTCACGAATCGCCTCAAATCTGTCTAAAATGAGGCATTATTTTTGTAATTAATTGACTCAATCGCCTCATTTTTCTCTCAGCTAAGTCCAATGTAGCTTAGTGGGGCCTGGTGATCTGCTTCACCTCATGACGCGCTTGATTAGGTGTGATATTCCCCGATATCAGCTCATGACGTACATTCTCAAGCCCCTGAAAAATGCTCGCTAAATGCTCAGCCCGTGGAACCTCATTCTCCGCCTGCTCAATAGCCGCAAAAGCAAGTGCCTGATTAATCTGTTGAAGGGATTCCTTAAGCTGCGATGAAGAAGATTGCCCTGCCACAACGGCATTGAACTGCTGCTCCACCGCCTCAATCTGCTCTTTGATCTGTTGACGATTTTGATTCGACATATTGGAGGTATTGAGCTCCCCCCACATATTGTTGATCTCAGCCTCTAAACGGACAAGCTCTGACTTCTGTGCTTTGGTAGCTACCTTGTTAGAACGCATCACAACCCCCGGGTTATAAGCTTATTATACACAAAACACTATAAAAAATCTTTTATTTATTTCTGATAAAGAAGTTGATCTTTAGAGACTTGAAAGGCATACTTTTTGCGATGAATTACTCCCTTTTTATGACCCTTCTCGCCCTTTTAGGAGGCTTTTCACTCTGGCTTGGACGAAAGGGTAAAGATCTAGAGACAAACGATGATTTCTTCCTGATGGGCCGGAAATTGGGCTTATTCTCGCTTGTGATGACCCTGCTTGCCACACAAGTCGGTGGTGGTGCCTTGATGGGAGCTGCCGAAGAGGCTTATAGCAAGGGTTGGATAGTGATCTGCTATCCTCTTGGGATGGTCGCCGGAATGGTTCTTCTCGGCATCGGCTTTGGAGCTAAAATGCGGAGTCTCAACATCTCGACTGTCGCCGAGCTCTTTGAGAAGATCTATGGCTCACTACGCATGCGCAAAGGGGCTTCAACGCTCTCAATTATCTCTCTATTTTTCATCCTCGTTGCTCAAGCTATTGCTGCGCGCAAGTTTTTCATGTCTATCGGCTTTGAAAATGACCTCTTGTTTGTCACTTTCTGGATGATTCTTGTTGTCTATACTGTTGTGGGAGGACTACGAGCTGTTGTCAAAACAGACATTTTGCAAGCGAGTTTCATCTTGCTCGCGTTTTTTATTGCTTGCGTGGCAGCCAAACCGATCGACACACAAACAGCCATCTCACTGCCTCGGGAATCAGCTCCCTGGATCACCTGGTTGATGATGCCGCTGTTTTTCATGCTCATTGAGCAAGATATGGGACAACGTTGTTTTGCCGCTAAATCGCCTCGCACTGTTTCTATTGCTGCCTGTCTTGCCGCAGGTATTTTGTTGATTGTCTCGCTTGTTCCGATCTACTTTGGCACACTTGCAGCAAAAATGGGATTAGCCATTCCATCGGGAGAGAGTGTTTTGATCTGCAGTGTACAGCACTTTACAAACCCAATTGTTGCCACAATTTTGATCTGCGCCATTTTGATGGCCGTTGTGTCGACAGCCGATTCACTTTTATGTTCGATCAGTTCAAATTTAGCCTGTGATTTTCCCACAAAAAACCACTCCGTGTTGCGTTGTCGCATGCTCACTGCGATTGTTGGAATGTCTGCTCTTGGCTTTTCGTTTCTGTTCAATAACGTCGTTGCGATGTTGATGTTCTCCTATGAATTGACAGTCTCCATTTTATTTGTGCCAGTCATGATGGCCGTCTTGACTAGAAAACCTCTCAAGCAAGCAGCGTTTGTCAGTATGATCCTCGGTGGGGTAACGTTTTTCCTCTACCGCGGTCACGCAATTCCTTTTCTTTTCCCAATGCTCTACTCCCTTGGTGGCTTTGCCATCACAACATTGAAATATGTTTCTAAACGTAAAAGTGACTCCCAAAGCACGTGAGAATCGTGTTGTTGGCTTTGAAAATGATGTACTGAAAGTCAAAGTGACAGCCGCGCCCGAAAAAGGGGCTGCAAACCATGCTGTCGTACAACTGCTCTCCAAATACTTTGATATTCCACAGCGTGATTTTATCTTGCTGCGCGGCGAAAGCTCACGACTCAAAACATTCAGGATAGATGGGGAACATTCCTTAAAACCCAAAAAACAATGAACATCAGAAACGAGGGAAAGAGCGCTCCGAGGAAAATCGAGAAGAATGAAATCCTCCCTTGAAAAAGAGGTCTGAAAATAGAAAGGGCAATAGGATTCGGAGCGTTTGCAACAACAGTCAACCCGCCAGCTGCCATTGCACCAGCGATCACCAAGTATTTATCCATCAGATCAAGCCGTGGAACATCAAGCACAAGATAACCCACAATGGCGTTATCTGCCACAGCCGATAGAAGATAGCTCAACCCCATTGAAGCAAAATAGGAGGTCTCTTTGAGCATTGGAGTGATCCACCATCCTTGCAACTCTCCATGGATGATCAAACTCGCAAAGAAAAAACCGATGAGAATAGCCGACTTGAGATGAAGTGGCGCTTGATAAAACATCGTCGCCTTATGAAATCCTAAGAAAAGAATGAAGATCCCGATAAACAGTGGAGCTTGCTCTCCTGTAATGGCAATCCCTGCAACAAACAGGAGGTGGAGCAACGTAATCCACAAAGGAGTTGGTCTAGTAACGCGCGATTTTTCATGAACAGGAAGTTTGGGAGGAAATCCCCTTTTAAACTCCTTCTGAAAAGCAAAATAGTAAGTCATATTGGCTAGTAAAATACCGACAATCGCTTTCCATCCAAAATGCGTCAGCATGTACCACGAACTCCAGTCCCATTCACGTGTCACAACAAATAAGGCTCTTGATGCAAATCCTGTTAACAACCCTCCGACAGAGACATTCACAAAGAGCAAACCAAATGTTGCATATTGAAAGAGACGCGAAGGTTTATAATGATAGAATTTCTTTGCCAATAAAATGGCAGAAATTGCCATCGCGCCAGGCTCTTTAATCAACGAGCCAAGAAGGGGGCCTATTGTCAAAATCGTCCACCACCAAGCACCTGGAGTATCCCCACCGAGCCTTGCAATCCACTCCAACACACTTTCGACAAAGGTTACAATGGGGCGTGATCCAATGACGACAACAATCACCATGATGTAGAGCGCATCGGTAAAATTCAGACCATTGAGGTAGCCGACAAGTGCTTGCCACCCCTCCATGTAAGAGAACCAAAAGAAAAGAGGAAGCAGCCAGATTCCAAAGATCACCTCTACTTCACCGAGTAAAAGTAAGACCTCAGAGGTAAAGTGGTAGTATTTCCACCGTTGAGGATGGGCTTTTTTCTTGCTAGCTAAAACTCTAGAATAGTTGTAAATCCATGGTGACAAGAAGGTATGCAAAATAGCACACCCAAAAATCATTGTTGCCACAACATTAAAAGTACTCATTACACTACTCATATTCACTTTCGTATTAAAAAAAAATGGATTAAAAGAAATGGATGCGGATTGATACCTCGAAAAGGCTCAGTACTCACGAGCTTGAAAAACCCGTTAGAGAATTCATAGACAAATTCGACTTTGTTTTTACTCTCGATCAAACCATAGCAGAGATGCTGGCCAACCTCCAGACTGTACAACGCGACAAACAGGTTGAATATTTCTATATCACAGATAATGACAACGTCTTACAAGGAATTGTCTCTACTCGCAGCTTGCTTTACAATCCTCCGGAAACAAAGCTTATCGATCTGATTGACCCTGATATCATCAAAATTGATGAAAACTCCCCTCTTGAACATGCATTGCAAATTCTCACTCAGCAGCAGATCCTTGCTCTACCTGTCATCGATTCAGGGAATCACTTTCTCGGGATCATTGAAGTGCTCCCTCACGAAACAGATCTACTAAAAACCAAGCGTCTCCATTTCAAGAACATCAAACAGGATGTCTTCCAGTTTATCGGCTTTTCAATTGAACAATCAAAGCTCGCCTCAACGTGGAACGAATTTCGTTACCGCATGCCGTGGCTCCTCTGTAACCTCGTTGGCGGTCTGATCTGTGCTGTTATTGGAGAAGTCTTCCAACAGACATTGAAAACCTATGTCATTCTTGCTCTCTTTATCCCACTTGTCCTAACTCTAAGCGAGTCGATTTCTATTCAATCAATGACACTGAGTTTAAGGTTCTTACATTTTAAGAAAGTGATGTGGAGACAAGTTGGACGTCGCATGTTTGTCGAAGCCAAAGCAAGTTTAGCTCTAGGAGTTGCAAGCGCCCTACTGATTAGCATCTTCTATTTTGCCTGGAGTGTCCAAATCCCACCAGTTATAGCAATTGCCGCTAGTATGGTCATTGCAATGATCTGCTCAGCAATTTTTGGAGGCCTCTTTCCAATTATCCTCCACGCCCTTAAGCTTGATCCTAAGGTGGCAGCTGGTCCAGTTGTCTTAATGATGGCAGATGTTGTGACAGTCTCGATCTACTACAGTTTAAGCACCGTAATTCTTATGCATCACTCATAAGCGAGCTCACCATAACTGGTGTACGTTTTACAACGTTTTGCAAATCTTCAAGTGAAACGCGCGCGCATCCAGTTCGCTCAATCGCAATTGCTGCTGCAACATTCGAAAGCTGAGCTGCTTCTGCAAGAGAGATCTCATTTGCAAGGGCCGCAGTTAAAACAGCAAGCACCGTGTCGCCAGCTCCTGTCACATCACGTACCTCATGCACAACCGCAGGGAAGTCTTGGCGCATACCGTCCTTCTCAAAGATCGACATCCCTTCCTTTGAACGTGTGACAATCAATGTATCCAATACGTTTTCTTCCAAAATTTTAGCCGCTACCTCATCGAGCGTCGCCTCTTGGCCAAGGCCCGCAGCAGCAAGTGCTTCGCCATAGTTGGGTTTAATGATTGTTGCACCGCGATAACGACTGAAGTCCATCCCCTTAGGATCTACAATAACAGGAACTTGAGCCAACTCTATCACCGCTTCTAAAAGAGTCGGTGTTAAAAACCCTTTTGCATAATCAGAGATCGCAATGAGATCAATCTCTCTCATTAATTGCGGCAGTGACTCAATGACCTGGTTTTCTAAGGTTGAAGAGAGTGTTGTGGTTTCCTCGTAGTCGACACGTACAATCTGTTGACTATCAGCCATCATCCGATTTTTTTGCGGCGTGAGATAGCCCTGATCTACGAAGATACCTGAGGTATCGACTCTCTCTTGCTTCAACTCCTGAATTAGTTCTCTACCAGCTGGATCATCCCCAACTCGCCCTACAGCTGTGACTTCCATTCCAAGAGCGACAAGGTTTAAGCTCGTATTACCCGCACCACCAGGCAATGAATGCTCTTTACTCACACAGAGTACTGGCACAGGAGCTTCAGGCGAAATCCGCTTCACACGTCCAATAGTATAGACATCAAGCATGAAGTCGCCAAAAAGCAACACTTTCTTCTTTTTCAGACGGTTACATGTGTCTTTGTGGCAAAACATAGTTCGTGACATAGTCGATTACAGCCGTTTCTAGTGAAAATTTTGGGAGATGCAATTTCGCCTGGTGGGACTTTTGCATCTCAGCGCACGTATAGTTCTGATACTTCCCGATTAAATCAATCGGCATATCGATATACTTGATTTCGCCTGGGCGGTCAACTCCTTTGATGACACCACCAGCTAGAGTGTTCCAAGTCCCCGGTGTTCCTGTTCCTATATTATAGATACCGCAAGCCAAATTCTCTAAAAATTGGACAGTCATCTCAGCTGCATCCTTAACATAAATAAAGTCGCGTACCTGATCACCATCTCCAAATCTCTGAGGTTCACTAGACTTAAAGAGTTTGATCTCCCCCGTAGCCTGTACATCAGGGACCATCTTCAAAATCGCTGAAGCCATACGCCCTTTATGAAACTCATTGGGACCAAAGACATTAAAGTACTTCAAGCCGACGACACGATCCAAATATCCCTGATCCTTGAGCCAAAGATCAAATAGATGCTTAGAATAACCATACATATTAAGTGGCTCAAACTGCTCTAATAAATCGTGATCATCCGAAAATCCTTTACTCCCATCTCCGTAAGTTGCTGCAGATGAAGCATAAATAAATCGACAACCACGTGGAATTGCATACTCTGCCAAACGTCTTGAATAACGATAGTTGTTCTCTAGCAAATAGTTTGAGTCTTTTTCAACCGTGCTTGAACACGCTCCTAAATGAATAAATGCAGTCGGATTGTTAGTTTCTAACCAACTAAATAACTGATCTTTGTGAAGGATATCGCGAAACTTTTTACCAACAAGATTCTTCCACTTATCACTCTCATCTAACTCATCAACCACAATGATGTCATCAATACCCATTTCATTGAGCACTTTTAACACAACAGAGCCAATAAACCCCGCGCCACCAGTCAATACGATCATCTTTTTACTCCTCATCATACTTATGGAAGTACCATAGCAAAAAGCAGATATCTACCAAAGACGTTTTTTATTAACAAATAGTAATAGAATTTAATACAAGTTAATTAATAAAATGAAGTTATTAAAGATAATTAATTGAGGTTTATTATGTCAGTAAAGAAGCAAAGTCCTAAAACGCAACTAAGAACAATCCGAGAAGGATTCAAGTCTGGAAAACATCTTGTTTTCCACAATAAGAAAGGTTTCCAAGCCGTTAAGCTCTCTGAGCTAAAGCGACTTAACCATGAATATCAAACATCTCTTAAACATTTAATCCCCCACATTGAGACATTTGTGAAGCGCAATCCTCGCGTTGATACATCTGGTTCTATTCTCAAGATGATTTCTGAGCAAGCTAACCGTTTTGAAGAGTGTGTAAAAAATGAAAAGATGATCCACATGTTCTTTGGCCCGGGCCGAATGATGCGTGTTTCAGCTCACCGTCTACGTAAGCTTGGTACACGAGTTGGAAACTACCAGCTCATTGCAAGTGGAGTCGCACATAAGCTCTCATCATCAGAAAGAGCGCAAGCAAAAGCTCTCTTCCAACACTACCGCCAGATTTTATGTGACCGCAAGCACTTAGCTAACGCTAAGGCAATGGCTCATATCATTGAGGCGCAGATTTTCCGCTACAGAAAAGTGCTAACCGGCGAAGTGCACCTGCTTTACAAAGCAGTTAAAACACGTCGATCGCGTGTTGCACGTCAGATCAAGCACTACATTGAGAAGAACGTTCCAGAAGTTTTAGACAGGTAGGGTAGCAATGAGTATTCAAAAAGATGTAGCAACCATCTCACGTGGTCTTAAACCCGGAAATCGCCTTGTTTATGATTCGGCAAATGACAAGTTTAAATGTGTTAAAACAGAGAATGTTAAAAAACTTTCACTGGATCATGAGACCTCATTAGAGGCAGTTTCCATCCGGGTGAAGCAGTTTGTTGATAAGCATCCGAATGCTGATAGAGAGGGGACAATTCTCAAGGCGATTGGAAAGCGGTGTAAAGTTCTACGTGACCAGGGAAGCACGCTTGGATTTTTTCGAAACTTTTTTCGCAGACGGAAAATCACTGTCGCCTCTCAAAAACTTGGACTTTTAGCTTCCCGCGTTGGTGGTATTCAGTTAGCAGCTCATCAAAAAAGTCGTCCTAAAACTGAAGTTAGCCAGACGCGTGTCCTATTTAACCACTACGCTGGGATGCTGAAAAAAGAGAAGCATGTTTCGCAAGGGATGTTAACAATCATTGAAGCTCAAATTGATGGAGCCAAGAAAAACCATCCCATGTACGTGCAAAATCTCTATCTTACTGTCAGCAAAATTGATTCGAAACCAGCGAAGCATATCAAAAACTATATTGAAAAGAATTGCGAGCTTCCAAAGGGAATGAAAAGATGACAGATCCCATTGGGAAAAGAAGCCTTCAAGAACTTCATACTGTATCTCTCAAACCTAAAAAAGAGGACCAAGCAACAAGTGCTAGTTTGCCGATCTTATCAAGATTAAGAAATGCTGCGGAGTCATTGACTTCACCATCAAAATTCAAAGCAAGCATCTTACGTCGTTCCTCTTCTAACTTACAGACAACAGCTGCAAAAGTTGATTTAAGTCAGACAGCGCCCAAGCTTTTTGCCCATTTCAAAGGGCTACTTTCGCATAGGGAAACCTATTTTGTAGATAAAGAGAGAGAAGCGCAAGGCATGCTTCCTGAGATGGAAGTCCTCATCAGTAGAGCAAAGGATGTGCTCCCTGATGAAGTGCGTGATCTTTACTTGGCCATCAAAGATGTTGAAACACCGGCTGCCAAGCAGATAGCCAATTTTATTATTCAGTTTGCCCCAGAAACTTTAACCCCAAAAAAGTAAGTTATGGCAGCTCCAATTGATCCACAACATCAAGCCAAAGCCATCAGAGATGGTCTTAAGAAAAATCATGCTGTTGTACTTCACGGTCGTAAGTTTGAGGCTGTTGAGGTAGATGAACTTGACTCGCTTGGGCTTGACTACATTACGGATCTTCATGAGGTTGCAGAGAAAGTAACTGAGTTTGCCGAACATAATTTAAGTGAAGGTGATGCTGCAAAAGTTAAAAAGGGCTCTTGAAGATCAACTAGAAAGAGACACTTCTGCTTTCAAAAGTTTAAGAAGAGAACTGAAAAAACTCAGTGCCGAAAAAAAGGAAATTGAGTCTCGTGCCGAAAAGGGGCACTCTTTTGCTGATTGGGTCAGAATGATCTCTAAAAAAGAAGAATTATGTGACAAGTTAACAAGCTCTTTGAAACAACTAGAGAAAGCACCTGCTGAAAAAAAAGCCACCAAGGCTCCTAAGCAAGCTTCACACTTTCCTGAGTTAGAAGAGTTGAAAACATTTGGAACTGCTGGTGCGGCCAAAGATGCAATGATGGCACAGTTGCAACGTCGACAAGCTGCTCAAGGTGCTGATACAGAAGTCTTAATGGCAAGTAAAGCTCTTACTGATGATGAAATGACTGAGAGTATTCAGGGTTTAGGCATTCCGAAAGGTACGTTGGAGGCTCTTGCTGAACATAGCCCAACGCTCCGCAGAGCACTATAGATAGCTATACCAACAGCCTTCTGCTCGATTACAGTATTGCACTGCGCTTGCTTCGATTGAAGTAGGCTTCTTGCCAATGCAAATCAAGCCTGTTCCTGAACCTGTCATAAATACCTGCTCAAACAACTTATCCAACTTGTTCTTAAGGACTTTAAGGGATGGTTGTAGCTGATAGGCAGGTTTTTCAAGATCATTACAAAGCGTTTCTTTTCCTTCTTGGAAATCTTGCAGTAACTTTCGTGGATCTTGCTGGCTACACGTTTTAAGATCGAGGATTTGGAAAATTTTGGGCGTAGACAACCCTTGGAGCGGCTTGACAAGCCACATCTGCTTTTTTTGAATCAATGGCTCTAGATCTTCAACATGCTCACCACGCCCGCTGCAATAGGCTGTACCATGGGAGAAAAAAAAGGGAACATCTGAGCCTAAATCAGCTGACCACTGCTGCAGCTCTTGCTCTGAAACTGGATGGTTATGTAGCGCATTAAGCCCCCAAAGAGTTGTTGCCGCATTACTGCTGCCACCAGCAAGGCCTGCCTCCATTGGGATCTTTTTTTCAACATTGATATGGGCATGAAATTTGAGACCGGTTTTCTGGCGATAGAGCTGCAGGGCTTTCCAAACGAGATTGGTTGGATCACACGGCTCTTGGCTCATGGTGAGGATATCTTGGTTAGCTAGGGAGAAGGAAAGGGTATCGCCGAGGTCGATGGCCTGAAATAGCGATGCTAAATCGTGGTAGCCATCGCCTCGGCGATTTAAAATCCGCAAAAACAAGTTGATTTTTGCGGGAGAAAAAAGAGTTAGCTTACTCACTAACTTCTTCAGCAGGAGCAGCTTCTTCAGTCACAACTGGTGCGACTGGCGCTGAGCCAGCTTCAGGGACCACTTCTAGAGTAAAGTGAGCTTCTACGCCCTCTTTTAAGCGAAGTGGAATGGTATGTTTTCCAAGCTTTTTAATCGCTTGAGGCAGTGTGATATTTTTACGCTCAAGATCAAATCCTTGCTCATTAAGCAGTGAGATCATCTCTTTTTGCGTGACAGATCCATACATTCTGCCTTCAACATCGACTTTCGTTTCGACTTGCAAAACCACAGCAGTTAGTTTGTCAGCAAGGGCTTGCGCCTCTTTGCGGTCGACAGCAGCTTGCTTTTCACGCTCTTCTTTGAGGCGAGCTTGCATTTTGATGGTATGAGCATCAGCAATGACGCCATGCTTCTGTGGTAATAGGAAGTTGCGGATAAATCCGGGCTTAGCAGTGACAATGTCCCCGCTACGACCAAGACCATCGACATCTTTGAGTAGTAAAAGTTGTTGTTTCATGCTTAATCTTCTCCAACAAATGGTAATAGTCCAATGTAGCGCGCACGCTTGATGGCATTAGTTAGTAAACGTTGAAAACGGGCCGAAACGCCAGTGATACGACGTGGAAGAATTTTGCCTCGCTCAGTGATAAACCGCTTGAGAGTGTCGGTATCTTTATAATCGACACTTTTCCAACCAGCCGCCGTGAACGGACAAGACTTCCCTCGTCTTTTACGAGACTCTCTTGGAGAGTCTGACGACATTCTTTGCATGATACTTTCCTTATTCTGGTAATTTTGTAAATTCAATTTCTTCTTTAACTTCATCTGTCTTCAACATCATAAAGCGTAAAAGATCTTCATTGAGATGGTAGTCTCTCCAAAGTTCTGTTAGGGCTGCTGATGGTGTTGTGAAGTAAAGCAAGTAGTAGTGTCCTTCGCGAGTGCCACGGATCTCGTACGCCATTTTTTTGCGTCCTTGATCGAGAACTTTCTCAACTTGGCCACCGGTCTTGACAATCTCAGCTGTAATACGATCTAAGGCTTTATTGCGAGCGTCATCACTGAGTGTAGCACTGAGGATGTACATCCCTTCATAAAGCTGTTTTCTTTCTTTCATGTCTTACTCCCTGCTAACTGAATAGCAGACTCCATTCCTTGTGTTATCCAGCACTCTAAGAGATCCACACCTTTTTCAATCAATTGGGGCAGGTCTTTCCTCTCAGTCGCACTGAAGTTTTCTAATACGTAGTCCTCTAAAGGTTTTTCCCTTGAAAACTCTCCGTTAATCCCCATTCGAAGACGGGGATATTCTTGCGTTTGTAAGTTCTGCTGCACGCTGGTTAACCCATTGTGCCCTGCAGCGCTACCTTTTGGACGCAAACGCACTTTTCCAAAAGGGACGTCTACATCATCAACAACCACCATGAGGTTTGTAAGCTCGATATGGTGGTAGCGGGCAAACTTTCCCACGCTATTGCCACTTAGATTCATATAAGTCATTGGAAGCAGTAAAAAGAGCTTAGCTCCGCTGTAACTTCCCGAAGCTAACTCTCCATTAAATCTGAGAGTACGCTTCCAACTCCAACCCTGCTTCTTTGCAAAGGCTCTCACAACCATGAATCCAAAGTTGTGTCGCGTCATTTCATAACGCGCGCCGGGATTTCCCAGCCCTACAATCAGACGACTATCGTCTTCCGATGACAACAGCAACCTCCTCTAGGCTGCCAATGGGAGAAACATTACTCGGAAGTTTGATGTCCGAAAGACGTTTCGTTTGTCCTAATCCTAAATTTTTCACGCCAATCTCAAATGCATCTGGGATGTTCTTAGGCAAGGTGCGTACTTTCAAGTGACGAATCACTTGTCTAAGTACACCACCGAGTTTAACACCCGCGCAGTCCATTGCTCCTGTACAAACAATAGGAATTTTGACATTGATTTCGATGTCATCATGCAACTCAGTAAAATCTAGATGCAGTACATTATAAGTTGTCACGTGATACTGAATATCTTTGAGAAGAGCTTTCACTTCTTTCCCATCAATCTCTAGGGAAAAAACTTTTGATGAGAGGGTTCCAGGCTGGATAGTGTTGAGAATTTTTTTGAATTCAATACCATCTACAACAATATCTTTCCCTTTTTCCCCTTTGGAATAGAGGATTGCTGGGATATTTCCTTCACGGCGGAGCTTCTTTGCGTCCGACTTTCTCTCAGCTGAGCGGTGTGCCACTTTGAGTTTCATAATGGGAGGTCTCCAAATTGCTAAAAAGAGGAGAGTATATAAGATGAGTTTTTTTTATGCTAGTGAGAAATTGCGACTGGATTTTCAAAAAAATCCTACTGAAAGGATTGGGGTGGAAGGATTCGAACCTCCGATACACGGTACCAAAAACCGCTGCCTTACCGCTTGGCTACACCCCACTAAAATAGGAAAGTAGCAGCATAACTTTGAAAGAAAATAAATTCAACACTAGAATGCGGTTTATGAGGATTATACACATTGCCTCCGAACTTGCCCCTTTTGTAAAGGTGGGTGGTTTAGGAGATGTTATTCAAGGGCTTAGCCATTCTTTACAGAAAAAAGGGCACACAGTTGAGATTGTACTGCCAGCGTATCGCTCGCTGAAAAACGCGCATTTGCCTGGTGAAGTGACGCTTTTAGAAACGCCGGGCGACTTTTTTGATCGAGAAAATCTCTATGGATATGAGGATGATTCGGTCCGCTTTGCGACCTTTGCGCGTGCAGCTGTTGATTATTTGAAAGGGCGTCCTTATGATGTGCTTCATCTTCATGATTGGCATACAGCTCTCATTGCTGCTTTTTTGCCACGTACCCTGTTGACAATTCATAATCTTGCGTATATGGGCATTTGTGATAAAAAGCTCCTCGATACGCTTGATCTTAAAGAGCAAGCTGGTTTCAAAGAGGGTCAAAAATATAGCCTTTTGCGCGGCGGCATTGAGCATGCTGATTATGTGACGACTGTCTCCCCGACTTATGCTCAAGAGATTCTTAACAGCGATCATGGGCTCTCTCTTCGCCCTCTACTCAACAAGCATACAAACAAGCTTGTAGGGATTCTAAATGGAATTGATACGACGTTCTGGGATCCTGAAAATGATCCTTATCTCCCCTTTCCTTTTTCGACAAAGCAGTTAATCGGGAAGCAGAAAATCAAAGAGCAGATCCAGCACCGTTTTGGACTTGAGAAAAAAAATGTGCGTCTTGTTTGTGCAGTCACACGTCTTGTTCCACAAAAGGGGCCAGAGCTTATCAAAGCAGCTATTGAAAAAACGCGTGAGCTTGGTGGGCAATTTATTCTGCTAGGCTCAGCGCTTGATCCTAAGTTTCAAAGCGACTTTGAAAAGCTCGACTACCGCGATGATCCCAACGTGCACTTAGAGCTCAAGTTCAATGAAAATCTCTCCCATGAAATCTTTGCAGCGGCTGATCTGTTGATTGTTCCGTCGATTTTTGAACCGTGTGGACTGACGCAGATGATTGCCATGCGCTATGGCACTGTACCTCTTGTGCGAAAAACAGGAGGCCTGGCTGATAGTGTTGAAGAGTCGCGCAATGGCTTTGTCTTTGAAGAGCCGAAAAAAGCTGCGATCAATGAAGCGCTTGAACGTGCTTTTGCCTGTCCTGATAAGAAGTGGTCAGAACTGCAACAAGCTGGGATGCAAGAGGACTTTAGTTGGGATGTTCCAACCATGCACTATCTAGATTTGTATAAAAAGTGTGGGGAGAAGGTAAGCCGGATTCTGTCTTGAGACACCTCTGATTCATCTGCTCATCAAATTTCTCGATGAGAAAATGAGTCAGAGGCATCTCGAACAATCATTCCTCTAGGAACTTCGTCACCGAAATTCTCAAGCGATTCTTCAGAAGAAACTGCGAAAGAGACAGTTGATTTCTTCTTATCTTGCTTCGGATGGGGTTTACAGCGCCTCGAGTCTCCTCGAGTACGCTCGACTCACTAAGTCGAGATTTTCATCCTATCCTTACGGCGGACTGTTTTCTGTTGCACTTTCCGTAGCCTTACGGCCCCCAGCTTTTCACTGGCATCCTCTTTCTTGTGAAGTCCGGACTTTCCTCTCCTCAAAAAGAGCAGCGATTGCTTCTCTCCCCACGAAAGATCTAAACTGTTGCAGCGCGGCGACGGCGACGACGTGGCGACGCCTCTTCCTCACTACCAAGAGCTGCTTCGCTCTCTTGCCAGTACAACATACGCGAACAGTGCTCACAGAAGATCAGGCGAGCTCCCTGGCGCACCAAGTTTTCATGCTGAGCTGTCAATACGATGTGGCATCCGCTACATGTGCGATTCTCAATTGGAACAACAACGCGATCACGTTTGTTCTTCAAAAGACGTTCGTAGATTTTGAAAAGGTTTTCATCAACTTGAGCGATCATTTTTTCGCGCTGCTCAAGCAATTCTCTTCCTTCTGCATTGATTTTCTCGATGCTCTCATGGATCTCTTTCTCAAGAATCAGACTATTTTCATTTGTCGATTTTAGATTTTCTTTGAGAGTGGCAAATAGATCTTCTTCTGCTGTCTGACGATCCATCAAATCACTGAGGCGATGCTCAATCGCGCTTCTCTCACGCCCAGCTTGAGTCATCTCTTGTGTCAAAGCATTGAATTCGTCCATTTTCTTGACAGCAGCTTGCTGTCCTTCAAGCTTTGTAACTTTCTCCTGAATCTCTTTGATCTGCGTCTCGCCAAGACGAATTTCAGTCTTGATCTCTTTGACATTCTGATCTTTCTTCTCTACTTGCTGCTGAATATCTTCTTTGAGAGTATGAATTTTTTTGAGTTCTTTTTTTCGTTCACTTTTCACCTGTACTAAGCGGATCATCTTAATATCAAGTTCTTGAATTGAAAGAAGGGTCTTAAAAGAGTCCTGCATAAAAAAATTTCCTTAGGGTAAAAATCAAAGCAGTAGCTTACAGCATCTATTATTATGGGTCAAGCTTGAGATCATGAAGCCTGTTTTTGAGCTGATTTAAGACTCCAACCGAGAGGTGAGACCTCTTTTTATGTACTTCTCTCACGAATAGAGCAAAAAATGGCAGGCCGTGAATTCTTCTTTGGGCTCTCGAAGCATTCCAACTTGAAAAGGAGCGGAGTGAGGAATAGCTAATCCAATCTCACTTGAGAGGGCTGCTAACCTTGATTAAGGTTCACTTAACAAAACATTTTTAACAACTAAAAAAAATAGATTTATTTATATATTAAGTTTATTTTTTATTAACTAAAATAAATCTTGATCTTAGCAAGAAAAAAATTTACTATGCGAATGTATGGAAAAAACGCGCATCATCGTACATATCGATTCAACGCAACCTCTTTTTCTACGAGGTGAGGGAGTTAGCTCGTTGAGTTGGGATAAGGGCATTGAGTTGCAGCATGTCAAAGAAGATGAGTGGGTCTGGGAAACAGACGAGTCTTTTTCAAATGCTCAGTTCAAAATCCTACTCAACGACCAAACCATGGAACTGGGCGATAGCCATCCACTCTATCCTGGCGCATCGATGCGCATCAATCCGAAGTTTCCCGATTGACTTTTTGACATTTCTCTATGGAAGGTCTAACAAACACAGGTTTTGGAGATTTCAGTGAAATTTGTGACAGAACTAGATTCGTAGACCGAAGCTACCCCTGGGGGTAAGCGAGGGCGAGAATGACGTTCTGGTGCCAATTGCACTGGAAGATCCGAAGCTTGCGTTTTTCAGATCTTCCCTATAAGATGTCGCAGCATGTCAACGCTTCAAGAATATCTCAAATCGGGCCAAGGTGATTCTGCAACGATCGCGTATCTTGCAGCTCTTGATCATCTCGACAAAACTGCGCCAACTATTGCAAAGAGTATTCGTCAAGAGCTTCAGGATCAACGTTCGCATCTAAAACTGATCGCTTCTGAGAATTACTCTTCGCTTTCTGTGCAACTTGCAATGGGCAATCTATTGACTGATAAATATAGCGAAGGCTTTCCATTTCACCGCTTTTATGCAGGATGTGAAAATGTCGATCTGATTGAACAAGAGGCTACTGATGTTGCTAAAGCCCTTTTCGGAGCTGAGCATGCCTACGTACAACCTCATTCGGGAGCTGATGCGAATCTCGTTGCTTTCTGGGCGATCTTAACAGAGCGTATTCAGAACCCTTTGATTGAAAAACTGGGCAAGAAAACATTGGATGAGCTCACTGATGAAGAGTTTGAAAAAATTCGCCAACAGCTCTGCAACCAAACGGTCATGGGTCTCTCATTGCATTCTGGAGGCCATCTCACTCACGGCTACCGTCATAATGTCTCTGCCAAAATGATGCGCGCTGTTACATACGATGTCGATCGCAAAACATCTCTGATGGATTACGCGCAGATTGCCAAGATTGCCAAAGAAGAAAAACCTCTGATTCTGATGGCTGGTTATTCAGCTTATCCGCGCCGCATTAACTTTGCAAAGATGCGTGAGATTGCAGATAGCGTTGGCGCTGTATTGATGGTTGATATGGCTCACTTTGCCGGGCTCGTTGCAGGAAAAGCCTTTAAAGACGAAGAAAATCCTGTGCCTTACGCGCAGGTCGTCACCTCAACAACCCATAAAACCTTGCGTGGTCCACGCGGCGGCCTTGTATTGTGCAACAACGAATTCACAGATGGTGTCAATCGTGGTTGCCCTCTGATTTTAGGCGGTCCTCTTCCGCATGTTATTGCTGCAAAATCGATTGCATTTTCTGAAGCGAGTCAACCAGAGTTTAGAGCCTACGCTGAGCGTGTAATTGACAATGCAAGAGCGCTTGCTCTTGGTTTGATCAAACGGGGCATGAAACTTGTCACTGATGGAACAGACAACCATCTTGTTGTCATTGACTTGGGTGAAGCAAAGATCACAGGCCGACAGGCAGAGCTTGCTCTGACTGAAGCAGGGCTTACAGTGAATCGCAATATGGTGCCGTTTGATCCGAAAGGTCCGTGGTACACTGCTGGTGTAAGGCTTGGAACACCTGCGTTGACAACACGTGGTCTTGGGACAGAAGAGATGGATCAGATCGCAGATATCATTGTCTCTATTCTCAATAATCTAGAACCTGCTATTGTAGAAAAAACAGGAAAACCGAGTCGGGCGCGTTATACAATTGAAGCGAAGTGGATAGAGCAAGGAAAAGCCCGCGTGAAAGAATTACTCAATCAATACCCCCTCTATCCAACAATATAGGAGAAGGCTGCATGGCAAATGAAGAGTGTGTCGAATCATTTAAAACCCTAGACGATAAGATCGATTCAGTGATTTTAGAATCACGCCGAATTTTCTTTGCTGACGCCGTCGATAATCGCTCAGCACAAGATGCAATCCGCAAAATTTGGTATTTGGAATTGACAGCTCCAGGCAAGCCTATCCTTTTTGTGATCAATAGCCCTGGGGGTTCTGTAGATTCAGGATTTGCCGTATGGGACCAAGTGAAGATGATCACTTCACCGGTGCATACCCTTGTCACTGGACTCGCCGCATCGATGGGATCTGTTCTCAGCTTATGTGCAGCTCCTGGCAAACGTTTTGCAACTGAAAATGCCCGGATCATGATTCATCAGCCCTCCATTGGAGGAATGATGCAGGGGCAAGCAACAGATCTTGAGATCCAGGCTAAAGAGATTCTCAAGACAAAAGCGCAGCTTGTCGCCCTTTACTCAGAAAAGACAGGTCGTAGCGCGAAAGACGTTGAAAAGGCTCTTGATCGTGATACGTGGATGAGCGCAAAAGAGGCGAAAGATTTTGGACTGCTCGATGGCATTGTCTCCTCTTTCAAAGATCTCAAGTAGCGTCTACTCCGGCTCTGGCAATACGTTTATCTTCATCGATCACCGTAGCCCTTTTTTTGATTTCAGCCGCGTCCCTGCTCTTTGTAAAGAGCATGCGGTCGATGGCGTGATTTTTCTTGAAAAACCGCAACGCATGCGCCTGATCAATGCCGATGGAAGCGAAGCTGAAATGTGTGGTAACGGCCTACGTTGCTTCATTCAATTTCTCCATGATTTGGGTATCCATCAAGAGATTTATACTGTTGAAACAGGAGCTGGCACTCTGAGCGGATGGTTTGAAAAAGAGCTGATTTGTGTGACCATGCCAATCCCCTCAGCCATCAAGCCTCTCACCTTAGAAGGCTACAACATAGACTCTGTGAATACAGGCGTTCCACATGTCGTCAGCTTTGATCCGATCGATGACTTTGAAACCTTTGGCCAAAAGCTCGTCCACCATAATACGAATGTCAACCTCTGCAAACTCAACCCCGATCACTCTCTAAGCGTGCGTACATTTGAGCGAGGCGTCGGGCGCGAGACAGGAGCATGTGGGACTGGATGCACTGCTGCAGCGCTTGTTGCAGCCAAACGTTTTGGGCTAGATTCCCCCATAACCATCCATGTTAAGTCAGGAGAAATTTTAAAAGTTAGCCTCGATCCATTGATGCTGAGCGGAAAAGTAGAAAAAAAAGCGAGCCTTACGCTATAGTGCTGTCATGAGTTATCCCAAAGCCCAAAATCCCCTCCTTTTAAGAGCCCATCGCTTGATGGATGCCTTTTCTAAATCTGACGACGAGCGCGATTTTTATCTCGATCGTGTCGAAGGTTTTATTGTTAGTGTTGACCTTGACAAAAGTGAGGATGATTTTCAAAAACTTCAAAATGAGCTCGAGAAAAATCATGACCGTTACTGCCTAATTCCGAAGCTTACTTTCTATGAAACCAAGAAAATTATGGAAGGTTTTGTCAACGAAAAAGTTTACGACATCGACACCAAAGAGAAGCTCTTAGACATCATCCAGTCAAAAGATGCACGGGAGCATTTTCTCGAGTTTATCTACGATAACGATGCTGAGCTAGAGAAATGGCAACAGTACTACCAAGAGAGATCACGCGTTCGTATTATTGAGTGGCTGCGTCAAAACGAATTTCTTTTTGTCTTTGAAGAGGATCTCGACCTCCCCGCTTCTTTGATTGAAAAACTCAAGGTTAACCTCTTTGAGCCCAAGGGTCCTAAAGATGTTCAGCAGGCACGTACAACTCTGACAACCAAAGCAAAAACATACTACTCCAATGAAGCACTGAACCCACGTCCAAAGCGCGGACGTCCTCCCAAACAAGTTGCCAAAGTCGAGGTTGAAGTGACAGCCTCAACGGATATCTATACACAAGTACCAAATACGATGCGTCAATTCCTTTACTTGCCAGTGATCACCTCTGCAACCTCGATTACCTTCTCAGAGAAATTTGATACTGAAGCTGAGTTCCTTGAGAACCTACGTGGTTCTAACCGCTCAGAAGCTGAGAGTCAGCTCGAAGCCCTCTCGGAGAAATTTGCTTCCCTCAAGAAACTCTCTTCTCGCCTTGGAATTTCAGAAGAGCTTTCGCTCCCCTCATTTGATGAGCCCGATGAAGATGAAGATGATTTCTTTGCACCGAAAAAACGTGGGCGTAGACCTAAGAAAAAAGTGCTCAATGTTGAACCTCCAACACCTAAGAAAAAGCGCAAAAGCTAAATACTACTCATGCTAACCTATTCAGATTTCACATCAAAAATTCGTGCTGTTTTCCCTGAGCTTGTAGAAGAATTTGAGGAAGATGATCTCATTTCTCTCAACGTTGATTCTTTTAGACAATTCACACAACTTCAAATCGATGAAAAAAATAGAGAGCAAGTCAAACTCTGCTTTGATTTAGCTAATGAGTTCTATGAAAATGGCGATCAAGATCTATGGAGCGCCATTAGCGTGGCTTACCTCGAACATCTCGACTGTAATGGAGAGAAACAATGGGCGGTTAAGTTAATGCCCCCAGCTCTTTTCCAAGGAAGGAAAGACGTCTTACAAAGCTTGCAAGATCTTCATGGCACACACCACACCGATTCCACCGCTAAAAAACAGCACCACCAGAAAAGAAAACATCAGCAAGGGAAAAACCCTAGGCATAAAGGACGCAACCGCTCTCGCTAATTAACATTAGCTGATGGCACTTTTTCCTTAGGCTCCGCGCAATGGCGAACAAGAGGAATCAGACCGAGAACCAAACTCGCAATCCCTGTTCCAATTGTCATGGCAAGACAGCCCTGATAGCCAATGGCATTCACAGCGCTCATCAGACCACTTGGTAGACCACCGACAGGAACAACTCCTGCTCCAGCAATCAATGAGAGCGCCAAGAAAACTACGCTAGCAACTGTACATGAGATATTGATCCAATCATTTTTAGGTAAACAACTTTTTTGAGATTGCTCTCCAGAAATGGCACCAGCTGACATATTGCTCTCCTAGTTAAAGAAATATGATAGCACATCCGAGCTTTAAATTTCTAGATGTTCCTTGATAATCAGATCGAGAGATTCGAGCATTTCAGGGTGCCTCTCCTCAACCCAATAACGTAGATTGGCCAGTCGGTGGGCCACCTCTTTTTGCTGCTCCTCTTCGAGAAGAATCGTAGGATCCTTGTAGAACTGACCAATGTCAATAAAAAGCGCATGGTCAGGCATAAAAGCCACGTTTTGAACAAAAGAGCGGTCACGATCACGGATCCCCTTTTCACACCGCATCTTGACAAGCTCCACAAGTTGAGTAACTCGCTGCTCCAAAGCTTGCATATCATCACACTTAGCAATCTGTGCCAATGCATCAGCTGCACGTACAGCCTTTTTCTGTATGACAAATTCATATTTATCGACAGGAACATGATGCTTTAAACCCAAATTATCAATCAACGTCACGCGATGGTTGAAAACAGCTGTGCGATTGAGATGAATAAAGAGCAAACCGCTCTCTTCAGCCATCTCCTCATAGGCGAGCTTACAGCTCGAAAAGAGATTGGCAACCCGGTTTTTACGACGCACAATCTTGGCATCCGCTTTATCTCGTAGAGATTTAGGCATCGGGATTTGATTCAGCTCTGTCCACAATTTCAAATGCTTTTGTTTTAGAAACTTAATTACATACTGCCCATCTTCACTTTCAAAAGCGTAGAATTGACACCCTTTGCCGATATAGTGAAAAGGTTGATCCAAAATTGTAGTCAGCTTTGTTTTCTCTTGAACAGGGAGTGGACCGACTTCAAACAGCACATTATACGGAAGCGTGGAGCTCATTTGCCGCACGCTAAATCCATCTGTCAACTCGTTGTAAAAGTAGACAGCGCCTCCCATTAATCCAATGGCCAGAAGAAGGGAAATTGCTTTCTTTAGTCGCTTCATGCTAGAAACTATACGAAAAGGTAGGTTATGGATGCCACGAAAAAAACGTGTTTTTATTATTATACAGCTTTGCTTTGCTTTTTCGTACCTCTTTTGGATTTTCCTTCACCCTTATTTAAAAGAAGTTGTCGTAAAAAAATCGGAAGCAGTTTTATTTGAAAGTCTCATGGAAAACCACGAGCTTTTTCAGGCACTTTCCTTAGAGGACCAGACTCAGATCCAAAATGGGTATCAGAATTTGCTACATGAGCGTCACGGCTCTTATATGCAGAACTTCTCTGTCTCACTCTTTGGCATGGTGTGGGTCGTTTCCTCGCTTATTATCTGTTTTTTCCTACTCTTTAACATTGAAGGTGCGCAACCTGTCTGCTGGCTTCTGCCGATGATTGTTCTAGCCTATGGCTACTTTATTGGGACCGCTGAGCCTCCACTACGCCCAGTCATTTTCCCTCAAGAGTCAGAGCTCTCCTCTTATCTTGTTGAAAATGGAACTAAAAGTGGCCGTCAAAAACTCGTTGATGGATGGAATCGCTACCTAATCGATCAGTGGCTCCATGAAGAGCCTGGTGAGAATATGGAAGAACAAGTCACGCGCGGCAATTTTTTATTCAATGTTGAGCGTGTTAAATGGATCATAGAGAAAAAAGAGGGTGATGTCACACTGGCAAATGCCCTATTTACCCCTTCAGCGCTCCAGTTTATTTTTTACTTCATTTGGAATATTATCTTTGCATGGGTGATCAACAAACGTTCAAAATCCGAAGCAGTATTAAGCGTGAGCTAAAAGAGAGTCGTCTCAAAAGAGGTGGCCTTCTTGGCGGGCTTGGTGCTGTTTTTCTCGTCACTGGCGGAACCATCGTCCCGCTTGCCCAGCTAAAAATTTGGGGTGTTCCCATTTTTTTCCTCAGTCTCCTATTTATTGGGATTGGCCTTTATCCCTATCGCCAACTCTGTCGACTCGAGGTCAAACCCCATTCACTCTCCCTAATAGGTGCTCTGCTGCTATTTGAAAAATCGGGTCGTCCACTTTTTAAGATTCCTATCAGTGTCATCGATCATTTTGCCTATGTTGAACAAGAAGAGCTCTATGGAATTGCTCTCTACCTCAAACGTCCATTAGAAAATAAATTAGTTGTCTTAGATCACCGCTTTGATTGTGAAGCATTCATCTCCGATTCAGCCACGCATTTTGAAGGGTGTGATCTCTTCCTCCCCTACTTCTCTCAAAGAAGTTACGAAGAGCTCAAACTAACTGTAACTTGTAAAAAAACAGGCTAAATATTAGACTTTCTAGTAAATTAGGAGTCATAATGGCAACAGGTGCAATCGGATACCACACACGGACAAGTGGGCTAAAGGGAGGTCTTACTGAAGAGCAAGCTTTGTCTCATAACTTTATAAATATTTTTGGATATCTACCAGGTATAGGAGGATTTGTTTCCTATTCTAGTCGCAGAGACCTCCTGAGTAAAACATACGTCGACCACCCAACGGAAAAAGCGTTTCGGAGAACATGTAAAATACGGGCTGTTGTTGAGGTTTGTGGTCTTGGTGCTGCATTTATACCATTAGATCTAGCAGTTTCGATTGCGCGTTTAGTTCATAAAACAAATAAAAATGAAAATTGAGTTTAATCTACTGTGAAATAGGAGGCGCTATGTCTGCAATTAGTGTAATTGGATTTCATACAGGGAAGACTCAACAAAGGGGAGATATCCCTAATCTTGCATCTAATCATAACTTTATAAACTTTTTTGGTTACCTCCCAGGTCTTGGAGGGTTTATAGCGGCTACCGCTCGCAGAGATATCGCCAAATATAATCACGATGCTCCTCAGTTCCAAACCGGATTTCGCACTGCGTATAAAGTACGTGGAGTTATCGAATTGGTTGGTCTTGGTTCTCTATTTATAGTTCCTGATCTGGCCGTTTCAACTGGCCGTGCGATTAATGCCAAAATAGCTGCTAGACACCGGCCTGAATCAAGTCATGCATCTTGATGATGCCAACGACTGCCCCTTGCTCCTCAACGGGCAGGACCATCACTGGATGCTTTTGATCTGACTCCATCAGTTTCACAGCATCCCAAGCAAGCTCATCAACCTCAATTGATTTAGGCACCTTAGTCATCAAGTCGCCAAGGCGCTCATTCAGAATCTGATCACCCTTCTGCTGTAACCCTCTTCTTAGATCGCCATCAGTAAAAATTCCTTGTAGCTGCTTTAGCTCATTGACAACGAGCAGACAGCCACACCGCTTGTCACTAAATTCATTGAGTACATCGCCGAGGCGGTCTTCTGGCAAGCAAGTTGGTGTCTTGGAAAAATTGAGCATTAAATCTTTTACACGCACCGTTGCGCGTTTACCAATCCGTCCGCTCGGATGGTTTTTGGCATACTCTGCCAATGAAAATTTGCGCGCCTTCATCAAGCCAATTGTCAGGACATCCCCAAACAGCAGTTGGATTTCAGTCGAGGTTGTCGGGGCCAAATCGAAGGGACAGAGTTCATTTTCACAAGGGAGCACGATCTCAAGATCGGCCCTTTTTGCTAACCGTGAGGTTGAATCAGAAGTGATTGCTACACTTGTTACTCCCTTATTGCACAGAGCTGGAAGAAGCTCAAGCAGCTCTTCTGTCTCCCCACTCTTGCTGAAAATGAGCACGAAATCGTCTGGTCCAACCATTCCAAGATCTCCATGCAGCGCATCAATTGGAGGCAAGAAAAAGGCTTTACTTCCCGTCGACATCATGGTAGCTGCAATTTTCTGAGCAATGAAACCACTTTTGCCAACACCCGAGAAAAAGACAACTCCCTTGCAAGCTTTGAGTTTTTCAAAAAGCGCTTCACACTTCTCATAATCGAGATGCGCAAAAAAATAATCCAAATGCTGATTCTGCTTTTCGAAAAGGGCACGTAACATAGCCGCATTGTAGTATGATTGATGCCATTTGTCAAAAATAAAGCCCCAAACTCAAGCTATCTAGCATAACCGCATTGTAGTTATCATTTGCGCTTGAAGTCATTAAAAAATTCCTCTAGCCTTGTAGACATGAAAAAACATCCTATTACGATTGCATACGGCGATGGCATCGGCCCTGAAATCATGAAAGCAACTCTGCTTGTCATGGAAGCAGCTGGCGCGCAGCTCGATATTGAAGAGGCTGAAATTGGTGAAAAACTTTACCTCTCAGGCCATCCAACTGGAATAAAAGACTCTGCTTTTGAATCCCTTAGACGCACCAAAGTCTTTTTGAAAGCACCTATTACCACCCCGCAAGGTGGCGGCTTTAGAAGTCTCAATGTCACAGTGCGTACAGCCTTTGGTCTTTACGCTAATGTGCGCCCATGTATTTCCTATCATCCTTATGTGAGCACCAAACATCCCAATATGGATGTTGTGATCGTCCGCGAGAATGAAGAAGACCTCTATACAGGCATTGAGTATCGGCAAACCCCAGATGTTTGCCATGCGCTCAAGCTCATTTCACGTCCAGGTAGTGAGAAGATTATCCGTTATGCCTTTGAATATGCAAGACGTTATGGGCGGAAAAAAGTGACCTGTTTCACCAAAGATAACATCCTCAAAATGAGTGATGGGCTCTTTCACAAAATCTTCGATGAAATCGCCGCTGAATATTCAGATATTGAAAACGAACACTGGATCGTCGACATTGGCACAGCAAAAATCGCAGATACTCCTGAAGAATTTGATGTTGTTGTTCTGCCAAATCTCTATGGCGATATCATCTCAGATATCACAGCACAGATTACAGGTTCTATCGGGCTTGTCGGAACAGCAAATATCGGAGAGAAAGGAGCGATGTTTGAAGCGATCCATGGCTCTGCACCTAGACGTGCTGGAACAGATTCTGCCAATCCATCTGGCCTAATGCTTGCAGCGGTCCTCATGCTTGTGCATATTCAACAGCCTGAGGCTGCAGCGCGCATGCACAATGCGTGGCTCAAAACGATGGAAGATGGCGTGCATACCCAAGATATTTTCAAGAAAGGCGTGAGTCAACACTGTGTCGGAACCCAAGAGTTTGCCCAAGCAGTTGTCGACCGTATTGGCCAGATGCCATCGCAGCTAAAAAGCGTACACTATGAGCAGAAAGTCGAGCAGTGGAAACATCACGACTCCACCGCAACTTCTACAAAGAGAACGCTGGCTGGGGTCGATATTTCTCTCTACGCTCATGAAGCTGTGGAAGCAATTGCCAAGAAGCTAGAGAAATGCTCTCTCCCCCTCACTATGATTGCAAATCGCGGCACAAAAGTATGGCCAGGTGGTCATCCAGAGACCTTCTGTGTCGATCAATGGCGTTGCCGCTTTGAGACCAAAGAGACAACCACCCATGCGATCATCCAGCTTTTGCAAGAAGTTGCAGATACGGGACTTGATATCATCAAGACAGAAAACCTTTACCTCTTTGATGGCAAAAAAGGCTACTCCTAATGCAACTAGTTGAAGATCTGAGATCTTTACTTCTCAGCCGGAAAGCAACTTCACAAGAAGATATCTGCGCCAAGCTTGAAAAGCTTGGTCATGACATCAATCAATCGAAAGTTTCGCGCCTCTTGCGAAAAGTAGGCGCTATCAAGGTTATTAATAGCAAAGGAGTGACCGTCTACTCCCTTCCCAAAGAGCCTGGCCCGCCTTCGACAACAACAATCTTGCAAGATCTGATCACTGATATCTCCTGCAATGAAGCGCTTATTGTGATCCTCACAAGTCCTGGATCCGCCTCGATGATTGCGCGCATTTTGGACCACCATGAGTTTTCAGTGAAAATTCTAGGAACCATTGCCGGCGATGACACCATTTTTGTAACACCAATCTCAATGCAGAAGACAAAAAAGTTGTTCGCCGAAATTAAAGCGTTGCTCTTCTCTTCTCATAGAGAAAGAAGAAAAACAGAGGCGTAATCGCCAACACGTTGCCCATCCCAATCATGAATGTGTAGTGCAAGGCTCCTCCTACATCAACAGCCTCTGGTGCAAAAAAGCTGACAATGATGGTGGTGATACACCCAAATAGTCCTAGAGAAGAGATGAGCCACGTCTTTGAATCTTTGAAACCAAGTTGTATGTAGGCACAAAACATGAGGATATACATCAACATATACAGCTCTGTACTCAATGCTGTGAGCAGCCAGTAAAAGGCGTTCACACTCGGCATCAACAGAAAGATCAGACAGAGCAACGTAACAAGCACTCCTTGCATCAGCAAGATATTTGCCGGCACACCTGCTCGATTTTTCTGAGCAAAAAACGGAGGCAAAAACTTGTTCTCAGCAGCATGCAATAAACCTTTTGCAGGAGAAATCAACCAGTTAATCATTGTTCCAATCGAACCTACTGCAATCATGAAAGCAAGTATTGGAGCTAAAAACTGGAGGTGAAATGCTTCGAAGAAGAGATTGAAAACCTGCATCACACCAGAGACAAGTTGAATCTCATCAGTCGGCACAACACTTGCAATTGCAAGAGAGCCAAGCACCATTGAGACAAAGATAAAAAGTGTGGCAATCAAAATTGCTTTTGGAAACTTTTTCTTAGGCTGATCCATCTCATTGATATGAACACCAGAAAGCTCGATACCCAAAAACGAAGCCATAATGGCAACAAGTGCAATCCAATTGCCTGAGTGAGAAAAGGACGGGACCCAGTCACTCACACGATTCAATTGAATTTGACAAGGATTACCAGACAAGACCCAAATGAGTCCCAGCACAATCAAGATTAACATCGGAATCATGATCCCAATTACAGCAAACAAATTATTGAGAAGCGCCGAGATATGCATCCCTTTCAAATTGACAAATGTCAGTCCCCAAAAGATCGATAGGATGCATGTAATGAGATAGACCTTGTTTTGGGCTAATTCGGGATTAATGAGGTAGGTCAAGGTTCCCGCAATAAAGGCGAGCATTGTGGGATACCAGATCATCGTGTTGATCCACTGTAGCCAAATTGCGCTCATCCCCCACTTTTTTCCAAAGGCGGCATCGACCCAGTGGTAAATTCCCCCTTTATCAGGATAGAGGGCTGAAAGCTTAGCTGCAGCAAAAGCTGTTGGGATCAGAAAGACAGCTGCCGAAAGAATAAAGAAAAAGAGCATTGAGCTCCCAAATAGGGCAGCAGCTGGCAGGTTTCTGATGTTGTCAATCGAGGCAATAATCAGAAAGACAACAGATAAGAGTGAAATTTTTTTTACGTTCATCACAACACTAAATTGAATATTTAGTCATAGTATTGCATATTCACGCATTGTATTCCACTAAATATCGCTAATTCAGCTTAAGTTTTTTTTGAAGGCATTAGGAAACGTTTTCGATATTGTGGCGGAAGGCTGAGAGAAACTCACAGACATAGACACCATCAACAACACGGTGGTCAAAGGTGAGCGAGATGTAAACCATCTGTCTCACTGCCATGGAATCATCTTCACGGACAACTACTCGCTTTTGCACGGCGCCAATGCCAATAATCGCAACCTCAGGGAAACGGATGATTGGAACACCAATCAAGGTGCCTGTCATGCCAAAGTTTGTCAGTGTAATCGTTCCCTCTTTCACGTCATCGGGCTCTAGCTTATTTGAACGGGCTTTCACAGCCAGTTCTGCAACTGCTTTGGCAATGCTAACAAGGTTGCGCTCTTGGCAATTTTTGATGACAGGAACCATCAAGCCTTTCTCAACATTCACTGCGATGCCCAAGTTGATGTACCGTTTCATCACGATGGTTTCATTTTCCAGTGAAGCATTGAGAAGTGGAAACTGTTGCAGTGCTTTGGTCAACGCTTGGACTATAAAGCTGGTAATTGAAAGTTTAACGCCATGTGTCTGCAAAAAGCGCTCTTTTTGTTTCACAATCAATTGCATTGCTTCAGTGACATCGAACTCGGTAACAAATGAGGCGTGCGGCGCTTCATAAAACGAGCGGACCATGTTGTTTGCAATCGCTTTGCGCATACTACTCATTTCAACGCGCTCTTCAAGCTTTCCTGATTTAGCAAGAGGACAAGGCTTTTTCTCTTTTTTGGCAAAGTGCTCAATATCTTTCTTGGTGATCCGTCCACCCTCTCCTGAGCCTTTGATCTTTTGAAGGGCGTCCATCTCGATTCCCTCACTACGTGCTAGACGAAGCACAGCAGGAGAAAGCGTTACATTTTCGCTTGCTTCGGGGGTATGCTGAGGCTTTACTGGCTCGACTGCTGCGGGTTCATGATCAACTGAAGCATCTGTCGCAATCAGCGCAAGTGGAGCTCCTACTTCAACCTCTTGATCGACTTCAACAAGTATTTCTTTCAATACGCCTGCAACAGGTGAAGGAATCTCTGAATTCACTTTGTCAGTAGAAACCTCTAAGAGGGCTTCATCAAGAGCGACTGGATCACCCACCTTTTTCAACCACTGCACAACAGTTGCCCCAACGATGCTCTCCCCTAGCTTTGGCAATGTAACGCGTGTTGTCATACAGGTTTCTCCTTAGCTGTTAAGCTGGTTTCATAACTGATATATTCTCCACTATTGTACCGTTTTTCGTCTAGTCCACCTTCGCTTTTAGCGACATAGACAGCAACAACCGCATCTCCAAGAATATTGACTGGAGTTCCAATAATATCACGCAAACGGTCAATCCCAGCTACAATGGCAATCCCCTCAAGAGGAAGCCCAACTGAGCCAAGCACAATGGAGAGGGTAACAAGCGCTCCTCCTGGAATCCCTGCGCAACCAATCGCAGAAAGGGTCGCCGTGACAACGATTAGAAGCAGGCTATCTAACCCAAGTTCAATGCCATAGGCTTGCGCAATAAAGACCGCAGCAATCCCCTGAAAAATTGCAGTTCCATTCATATTCACAGTAGAGCCGATAGGCAATACGAAGCTGGCAATACTTTTTGACACCCCTAAATTTTCCTCAACACAGTGAAGAGTTGCAGGAAGTGTTGCGGAGCTGCTTGTTGTGGAAGCGGCAAGTGTAATGGCGTCAGTCATCCCTTTGAAAAAGGGCATGACAGGTACTTTTGTCATGAAGACCAAAATACCCCCGAAAACAAGAACAAGGTGTACAGTGCAAGCGAGATAATGAGCTGCTACAAGTTTAAGCAATTGGAGGAGTACTCCAAAGCCGAGTGTTCCTGAAACCCAGGCCATGATGGCAAAAATCCCATAAGGGGCTAAGTTCATGATCATCCCAGTGATCCGGAACATCACTTCAGAAAGTGAATCAATCAGCTTGCCAAGGGGCTTTCCTTTTTCTCCTGCAAAGTTAATTCCAAGTCCCAGGAAAATAGAAAAGGCAATGACTTGTAAAATGTTACCATTGGCTAGAGCGCCAAGGGGGTTGGAGGGTACGAGATTAAGAAAGATGCTCAGCATATGTGGTGTCTCATCAATGGTGAGCACCAGATCTTCATGAGCAAGTCCTATTCCCCTTCCAGGATTAAACAATTTAGCTGCAAGCAGACCAAAGACAAGCGCAAGAGCTGTTGTCCCCAAGTAGAGGAGCAAGGTCTTGATCCCAACGCGCCCAAGTTTACGCACATCGTTGATGGAAGTGACTCCCGATGTCATCGAAGAAAAAACTAGCAAGACCACAACCATATTGAGAAGGCTGAGGAAGATGGTTCCAACAGGCTTAAGATATTGCGCTTTTTGACCAAGCACAATTCCTATGACTGTTCCAAGAACCAGTCCAAGCAACATTTTTTTCCAGAGCTTCATAAACGCACCATTTTTTCCATTTCAGTTTTCCAAGCTTCCTGGTTTCTCACGATCTTCAATTCACTTTTAACCCAACCAATAGGAAGCAGACACTGTATGTCTGCAGGAAGTTTTACTTTATCTTTTTCTGTACACAGTAGCCTTTGGGCTCCTTTTGCTTTCGCCCGTTTTGCAAGAGCGATGATTTCCTCTAGTTGAAGCGGATCATGATCCGCAAAAAAGTGTGAGTCTACCACATTACACCCCATTTCTGTTACTGTTTTTACAAACCGATGGGGATTACCAATCCCACAGAAAAGCCCTACCTTCTCTGTAAAAGAAAGTTTTTCTCCTGATAATGAGTAGGTTCCAGCAGGCCTAATTTCCATTTCCACAACTGGGATAGAGTCAATATTCCCTTGAAATGGTCCAATTGAAATGATCATATCTGCTGAGTAAAGACGCTTAGGATCGTCACGCAACGGGCCGCAAGGTAGGTAGTGTCCTCCACCAAAAGGGTTTTGGCCATCCACTACGACAATCTCTCTATCACGCTTCACTTGGCGATGCTGCATCCCATCATCTAAAAGTAGAAGCTCTGCTCCTTTTTCGAATGCAATTTGGGCAGAGTCGACACGTTTTTTTCCAGCAATCACAATCGCATCTGGTAGACGCGATGCAAGTAGCCAAGGCTCGTCACCACACTCTTTTGCAGACATGTGACTGACATCCACTTGTTTCGATTCAGCAAGCTGACCGCGATATCCACGCGCCAAAATCGCAACGCGCTTTTTTTTCATCAGTTCTTGAGCAAGCACGAGCGCCACTTGTGTTTTACCCGTGCCACCACAAACCAAGTTGCCGATACTAATGACTGGTAAAGGGAGTTGTTTTTGCTCTAATAGCCCCATTTCATAAAGGAGATGACGCCCTTTAATAGCTGTCTTAAAGAGGTAGCTGGGCAAAGTCGCTGCAAAACGATAACTCGTTGCAGCCATACCCTGCTCTTGATCAAAGAGCACACTCTCTATCCAGCGCCGCATTAGTTGGACACCGTTGAGAGCATCTCCTCAAGCAAATCACTGCTTTCAAATAGATGATACTCAACCATTTCAATGATAATGTGAATGGCTGTCATATGCGCTTCTTGAACGCGGTCAGAGGTTGAAAATCCATTGATTAAAAGTTCATGATCAGCAATGCCCTTTAATCTCCCGCCTCCTTTTCCTAGAAAAGCAATGGTCTTTAACCCAAAGTCTTTAGCTCTCTTAAAGGCGCGTACAAGATTTTCTGAATTACCACTTGTTGTCAAACCGATGAAGATATCTCCCTCTTTTCCAAGAGCTTCTACTCCTCTAGAAAAAACTTGGTCAAACCCCGCATCGTTCCCAACACAAGTGAGATGCCCTGGATCATTGAAGACGATTGCCGGCAGAGCGCGTCTTTTCTTTCGAAAATAGCCTGTCAACTCCTCTGCAAAATGCGCAGCATCGCAAAGACTTCCTCCATTGCCGGCAATCAGAAGTTTATTCCCATTAGCAAAACAACGCGCAATTTCTTCGGCACTCTTTTCAATAAATGGCAGCGCTTTTTTCAAACTTGCAACTGCATCGACTCCATCATCAATCGCTTGTAAAATTTTTTCTTGCATCTGAAACCTAAAGGTAAAATTAAAGCGGAGCATTACGCAACAGAGATAAAAATGCAAGTTGCACAAAATCACTTACAGGCATAAAATAACCTTTTCTTTTTGATTATGAGTAACATATGACATCTCTTCTGCCGATTGGCCACCAACTAAGAGCGATGGATTCTGTCCAATTAGAGCCACCTAGCGGAAAGATTGCGCTTGCTTTGAGTCTGATTGCAGAGGTTGGAGCAGAACTGAGCGCATTGCCCCAACAGTCTGTTCACACGATCTACTCCCTTCAACTTGGAGACTCACCTCTTGATCAGCTGATTGGTCAACTAAGGGGGCGTCTGCTTGACGAAAGACCCGCTTCTCCCAATCACTTGATTGCAAAGACCCTTCTAGGTTGTGATACGGCAGAACTTGTAGACATGCCGATGTTTTCCGTAAACGATAGTCGAGCAGAAGCTATGGCAAGGAGCGCCATCATCCTCGCAAAAGAGGGACGCTACAAAGAAGCTCTACAACTCTGTGCAAAAGATTTCACTGCACAAACTAAACTCAGCTCTCACCTTCCGCCTCAGCAACGAGAAGCGCTTTATACTGAGCTATGTGGCCGTTGTAATTATGCCTATTCCTTTGCCCAACTTGCTTCTGAACAGGTAACTGTTAATAAAGCTTCTGCTTTGGAAACACTCGCGCAATTAGAAGCACTCCCTGCCCCAACACTTGAACCATATCCCGAAGGGCTTAGTGAAGCGCAGGCTATTGTCAAAGAAGCCAACGCACAGCTTGGCACGCTGCAACCACAATCAGATCTAAAAGTTATATGCGCCAGAGCTATTGTTGCACATGCCGAGCGCCATAGAGAGCAAGTAGATGCAACTTTCACCCATTTTTTTTCCAAAGAAAAGGCTTTGAGAGCAATTGCCATTGCTTTTGCTCACCAAGGCGATCATCAAAAGAGCATAACCCTTTTTAATCAAGCTGAAGCAGCGCGTGCACGTGCTCTTGAAATGGGCACGCTTATTGAAGCCTATTATACAGATTCTATTGCTATCTTCGAAAACTACGTGAAGTCAAGCAGAATCAAAAGGCAACAAGGCCTAATAGACTTTGCTCAGGCTGTTCCACAAGAGGTCGGTATTGAATATGTGCGCGAAATTGAAGATATGCAAATACGCACCCTAGCTTTGGCAACACTTGGCTTTTCCCTCAGTAAGCTACGAACTGGGCATCTTGATAATAACGCACTTATTAAACTCGCAACCATTTTTGCTGACCAAGGAAAGTTTGCTGATGCAAGAGCTATACTGCCCAAAACATTTGGAGCTCTCAAAAAAGAGGCCGCAGCTCTCCTTGTGAAGCTTGGAGAGTTTGAGACTGCAATGAAGATTGACCGCGAGCAGACCTATCTAACACGCGCTTTCCAGCTTTTGGATGCAGCTAAGGACTAGCATCTCTACAACATCAGCGAGTATTGCACTTTAATCGTTGGTGATAGTGATCTAAGCAGAGGCCAGATTCATTAATTGCGCTATAGGCAATCCCCTCTTTTTCAATCTCCACAAGCCAGAAAAAATGCTCCTTCCCTTTGAGATGGGCAAAATGTTGCTTGAAAACTCCTTGGATTGGGGGATATTGCAAGCGCGCCCCCCAACCACCATCGCCTAGATAAAGGGTTCCTTGGGGATGGGGTTTTCCGCCACGCAACAATTTTGTGCGCTTCAAGGTCTGGTCATGATGCTCAAAGGCGACTGTCATGCCATGTCTGTCAAACAGTGGAAGCCAATGTTTTTTTCCCTGGAGCGATGCATATGAAAATAGACGGACAGCTGGATTATCGACTTTCATAGCACTTAACATCCGAACAAAGGCGCGATAGGCCAATCCTTTCTCTGTAAAGCGAATGCTTGGGTAGAGTGGAACGTGGTAGAGGGCAAGTTTGATCGGACAAGATTGGGAATTCATCAGCTCTGCTTGCAACCAGGCTAATTGCTCTCCATCATGTTTTTCGGTATGTCCACTATCCAACACAAAGAGGCGTACATCCTCTCCAAACGGAAGGGAGAAATAGCTTTTTTGGGTATCTCCTTGGCAGAAGTAGTGAAAGAAAAAAGGGACTTGCCTTTTGGGCTGGCCATACCCTCCAATCACCTCATGATTTCCAATGGCCATGACAAAAGGAATGAGATGCCCTTTTTTACTCACCATGGTGCGACGATAAACATCGAGCCATTGATCCCATTTCGCATAATCGGAAGGACCAAAAACAGCAGAGGCATAATCCCCTCCGAGCAAAACTGCATGGGGTTGGCAATCGGCCGCACGTTTAGCCAACTGCGCGGCGGCCTCTGTATTCTCCCAATCGCCCCCTTCTACGAAGCGATAAGGGGGTTGTAAAGCCATCGTGTGAAAAGAGAACTCTTTCCCAAAACCAAGAGAGAAGTAGTAGGTTGTATCTGGAGTCAGCTCTGTCAGTTCCATGTGGTAGATCAGACGTCTATCAGGGAGGCGAATTTTTTGCTCACCTCTTGCTTTGCACTGGTAGGCATAATCCTCTGTATGAGCGTGATGAGGTTTGGTGTCGTAGTAGAGTATCAGTTCATTGGGTGTTTGAATGCCGTGCGCGGTCACTGTCATGGTTCGGCAAGGATCGTGCTGCCAAGTGAGATAGACATGTCGTAATTGCATATCTTTGGGAGAAGCAAAAAGACTGCCAAGTGTGAGAAAAAAGAGTAGGAACTTCATCGTTGTCGAACGGCCTCATAGAGGAGCAGGGTTGTGGCCATCGCCACATTGAGTGAATCGGCGCTGCCGAGCATGGGGATTTTGACCTGTAGATCAGCTCCTTCCATCCAGCGCTCACTTAGTCCATACTGCTCAGTTCCAACCAAAATGGCTAGAGGGCCACTGAGATCTGTCTCTGTATAGACAGCTTCTGCAGAGGGTGTTGCAGCGACCGTTTTGATCTTGTGCTCTTTGAGCCAATTGAAAATGGTTTCGCCATCTGCTTCAACAACGGGTTGGGTAAACAGTGTTCCAACACTTGAGCGGACAACATTGGGATTGTGAATATCTGTGCACCGATCAGAGACGATCACACCATCAACTCCTGCACCATCGGCAGAACGCAAAATTGTTCCCAAGTTGCCAGGCTTTTCGATCGCTTCGGCAATGATGTAAAGCGGATTGGCACTCTGGAGCGATTCCAAGCTGTGATGTTGCTGCGGAGCAATGGCAATCAATCCATCTGGACGATCGCGATAGGAGAGGGCCCGGAAGACAAATTCGTTGCAGATGTAGTGGGGCGCATCGATTTTATCGATGAGTTCTTGTTCGTTACTTCCCAAAAAGAGCTCTGGGCAAATGAATAGGGATGTAATGGGATGCTTTGCGCCAATTGCGCGTGATAATTCTCGATACCCTTCGATCAAAAAGCTGTTTTCTTTTTCACGCTCACGCCGTTTGTAGAGACGAATGAGCTCTTTGACCTTGGGATTCTGTCGGCTAGAAAGTTGCATAAGCATACGCTCCGCTTGGCACTGCATAGGAATTTTGCAAAACCATTTCACCCGCTTCTATTGGAGCTGTCACAACCTCTTGAAGGAGCTGTTTCAAAATGATGGGTGTGTAGCCAGGTGTGTGGCAGGAGAGTAAAAGATAGCAAGGTTTATCACTGAGTAGTTCTTGGCACTGTTGCAGCATTTTAGGAAGATCTTCTTCAATTTTGAAGACTTCACCCGACTTTCCTCGTCCAAAGGTGGGAGGGTCTAGGATGATGCCGTCGTACTTCTCTTCGCGACGACATGCTCTTGCCAAATATTTGCGGGCATCTTCAACAATCCAGCGCGCTTCGAGGTTGTTGAGCTTGGCATTCTCCCCAGCCCATTGCACCATTCCTTTGGCAGCATCGACATGTGTGACACGTGCTCCACTTTTTGCAGCTGCAAGCGTGCTGCCTCCTGAGTAGGCAAAGAGGTTAAGAACGTTTTTAGTGTTGCTATTTTGGAGCTTTTCCCAAAAAGGAGCTTGCTCAGGAAAGATGCCAAGATGTCCAAAGTCGGTACGTTTGAGCTTGAATTGGATCCCACAAACAGTGATCACCCATTCATGGGGAAGCTTCCCCTTGAGTCGCCATCCTCTTTCTCGAGAGAAGTGAGCATCGGCCTGATTCCACATCTCTGGCTGCTTGGGCTTCCAAAGAGCTTGTGGGCAAGGTCTCACCAGTTTAAACGGGCCAAACTGCTCGAGCTTTTCTAAATTTCCGCTATCGATTAACTGATATGATTCCATAGGCCAAAAAGGGCTTCTTCCGTTGCTTGTTGAATGATTTGATGTCTATCCCCTCCAAACTGAGCCTCCCAGCTGATCTGCTTTTCTGGAGCGACAAGAGAAAACCAGATGGTACCTATCGGTTTTTTTTCACTTCCACCGCTTGGGCCTGCAATGCCACTGACTGAGAGTGCAAAAGTTGAGTCAAACGCTTTTTTTGCACCGAGTGCCATTACTTCGACACACTCTTTGCTGATCGCTCCTTTCTCCTGAATAAGCGCTTCATCGACGCCCAAGAACTTTTGCTTGGCAAAGTTTGAATAGGCAATGATCGACCCAAGAAAATAGTGTGAGCAGTCTGCAAATTGGACGAGTGAAGCTGAAAGATTCCCGCCTGTGCATGACTCTGCAAAGCTAAGAGTCCATTTCTTCTCAAGAAAACGCTCGTGGATCTTCTGATCAACTGACAACATGAAGGTTTTCCTTTTTGAGTTGGGGATGGGTCTGAGCCCATTCAAATGCAGATTTTCCAAGTCTAACAGGAACGTTCACTTTTTTGCCTTCAACAAGAAAGGGAGTAGGACGTGTATGTTCTCGAATCCATCTGCGCAAGGTGTGAAAGAGGGCTGTATTGGGAAATTGATCGTCGATCTTTTCAATGGCAAAGGTTTTTGGGTTTTGGTAGAGCGTTGGATAGGAAAATTGAACGCCCCATGCAATGCTCTGAGGGCCAAACACCATCGAACGGAAGGTTTGATCAACATGTGAAAAGCCGATGTTGTGCGGCTGTATTTGGATGATGGGAAGCACAGGCTTGATCATGATGCGATTTTCATCAACAGCAGTGCGCTTGAAGGCCTTCTCAGTTGTGCTTATAGCTGGAGAGAGTGTGCGATAAAGGGGCTCTTTCTCTTCCCAGACAGCTTGCAAGTAGTTTTTGTATCTTTCTAGAAAAAGAGCGTGGGAAATACTCCCTTCTGTTGTAGCCACGACATTTTGCACGTCATAGAGCATGCTCTTATCGAGAGCTGCAAAAAGAGCACTCATCTCTTCTAAATTGAGGAGAACTGGAAGTTTAATCGGCTTGGCGACTTGCATGTTTCTGCTGCTTTTTGACAAAAAGGGTGACACCGAAAAGTGCAATAATTCCAACAGTGATCATGATATCTGCAATGTTGAACAGTGGGAAAGAGTAGCCCCAAAATTTGAAGTAGAGAAAATCAACCACATAGCCATAGAGGAAAAAATCAACGACATTGCCAATTGCCCCAGAGCAAATTAAGACAAGAGGAAGATCCATCAAACGGTTGTGCTCCATGAAAAAGAGATAAAAGAGCATGCCTAAGATAACACAGATACGGATGATCAAGAGTAGGATTTGGAAATTTGAAAACAATCCCCAAGCAGCGCCTCGATTAGTCGTGAGGAGAAGAGAAAAATCGATTCCAAAAAAGTTTTGAAAAACGGTAATCCCAGAAGGTTGAAGCAGATAGTAGGCATACGCTTTTGTTAGAAAATCAGCAAAGAGTATTGCAAGTCCTAAAACAAGCAGCCAAATGACTCTAGAAAAACGTCCAAACATAGATATCAGTATAAAGAGGCTTGACTATTCTGTCATCAAGCCTTTTTCAAATCTTTCCTGCGCCTGAACTGTCATTGTTGCATAAGGAACAGCCTCAAGTCTGGGAAGTGGAATTTCATCTCCAGTCAAGTCACATACACCATAGGTCTGTTCGTCTATCTTCTCAAGAGCTCGATCAACCTGACGCAAAATTTCAAATTCATTTGATGTGAATTCTAAGTTGAGACGACGGTCAAAATCATCTGTCCCCTGATCAGCTTGGTGTTGAGAGTAACCGGTTGCTTCGTCCGGTCTTTTTACTTCTTTGGTCGATCCCTCAAGGGCACGCGTAAGTTGCGCTTTCATCGCCTCTAGGCGTTTTTTGAAATCTTCAATCTGGGCTTTTTTTAACGGCATTTTTATCCTCCAATACTTTCATCTGGGCTCACTGAGTGTATCGCCTCCATGAGCTCCCCAATATCCTTAAAACGGCGATAGACACATGCAAAGCGGATATAAGCGATTGTGTCCATTGATTTCAAATATTTCATTACTAGCTCACCAATTTCTTTGGAGGAGATCTCCCTTAACTGTCTTTCCATCAATTCTGTAGCTACTTTTGCGGCAAGGGAAAGTACTTGTTCATGGCTAACGCTGGTGTGGCGGCAGGCAGCATCAAGTCCGCTAATAAGCTTCTGTTCATGAAAATCTTCATACCGCCCATCTCTCTTATGTACTTGGATAATTGGCTCGAGGGTTTCAAAGGTTGTAAATCTTCTGCTGCAACGTAGACACTCACGCCTGCGACGGATCGCGTTGGCATCAAGGGCATTTCGAGAGTCTGTGACTTTCAATTCCTCACAACTACAAAATGGGCACTGCATATTTTTTTCCCCTTAATTTGGGCCGGAGAATAGCTTTCATTCGAAAAGAAATCTACTTTTTTTTACAAGTAGAGATATGGGTCTATTTCTTATTGGATTGCTCGCTTTGATTATTGGCGCCAGGCTCCTTGTTTTTGGAGCATCGCAGCTCGCTGCGACCTTAAAACTGTCGACACTCACCATTGGCTTGACTGTCGTTGCTTTTGGGACAAGCGCTCCTGAAATCGCGACTTGCTCATGGGCTGCGTGGAATGGGGAAGGTGGACTTGTCATCGGAAATATTGTCGGAAGCAATATTTTCAACACATTATTTATTTTAGGTCTGCTTTCAACTATCTCTCCTATTGTGATCCAAAAACAGCTAATTCGTCTCGATGTACCCATCATGATTGGAGTCACCATTCTTTTTTGGATCCTTGTCCAAAATGGTATTTTAGGACGCTGGGAAGGAATTGCTCTTTTTGTTGGGATTATCCTCTATACGATTTTTGCCATCCGCCTCTGCCCAGGGCCTAAAGAAAAAGCTGCAATCACACTTCCCATTCATATGCAGCTAGTCTGGATTATTGTTGGCCTTGTCCTTTTAGCTCTTGGTGCGCAGTGGCTTATTCTTGGTGCTACACGTATTGCGCAGTGGCTCAATATTCCCCAATTATTTGTAGGACTCACCTTCGTGGCTGTTGGCACCTCCCTTCCTGAAATTGCAGTCACATTGATTGCAATTGGAAAAAAAGAGCCAGAAATGGCCGTTGGCGGACTGATTGGAAGTAATATTTTCAATCTCCTGGCTGTTGGCGGTATCGCAGGCATCATCGCCCCTCAAGGACTTGCAGTCCCAGCAAATGCACTCTCTTTTGATATTCCTGTCATGCTAGCAACTGCCATTGCTACTTTTCCTATTATCCTCACCGGTCATTTGATTTCTCGATGGGAAGGGCTTGTTCTGCTCTTCTACTACGGCCTCTACCTCTTCTACCTCATCTTCCAAGTTCTCCACCCAGCTTATCTCCCCCTATTTTCTACGGCATTCACACTCTTTATCTTGCCTTTGACGGCCCTGGTACTTATCATTGCTCTTGTCCGTCATTTCAAGAAAAGAAGAGAGTAGATGTACACAGGAATTGTCCAAGACTTAGCTCCGGTTATTGCGCTCAAGCGCTCACATCTGTTGCAATACGCCCTATTGTTTCCAAAAAATCTTTTGCAAAATCTAGAGCCTGGAATGAGCGTCGCGGTCGATGGGATCTGTCAAACAGTTGTACGCATTGAAAATGATTCCGTCTGGTTTGATGCAACTGAAGAGAGCTGCAGCTGCACCACCCTCAAATATCTAAAAAAAGGGGATCGAGTTCATCTAGAGCGCTCGTTGAAATTTGGTGATGAGATTGGTGGCCATATTCTCTCCGGACATGTGACGACAACTGTCGAGCTAATTGCAAAAAATGAGGCTCGCTATACCTTTGCCTGCTCTGATCAATATCTTTTTAACAAAGGATTTGTTGCGCTCAATGGAGTGAGTCTTACCGTGTGTGAATGCAATGAAAAGAGTTTTACTGTTCATCTGATTCCTGAGACCCTCAAACGAACAACCTTTCCTCAGAAAGAAGTAGGCGATCTAGTCAATATTGAGTTTGACCCGCTAACCCAAGCTGCAGTTGATACAGTGTCACGTCTCTTTGAACGACGATTTGAAGTCGACTTGGAAACAGTCTGAAATAAATAGGTTTTTCAGAGGCCTTCTTTTGAGAGAATGCCCAGCCATTTGATAGAGCGGGATCAAAGGCACTTCCTCTATAATTAATTCTTCCGCCTTCTTGAGAAATTGTCGACGCTCTTGTAGATCAATGACCTCTTTTGCTTGGTTTAGAAGAGCCTGATATCCAGAATGCTCCCAATGACTCACATTGAAGTCATGAGAAGTGATGCTATGATGCTCTAGAATATGCAGTGGGTCATGCCAAAGTGCACGCACCTCAACTCCCCCAATCTGATGCCTCCCATCAATCATCTGTTCGATATGATCCCGCCAATTATAACTTTCTAAGTGAATGGAAATTCCAAAAGCCTCTTTCCACTGTTTCAGTAAATTGGCGAAAAGCACCTCTCGCCTCATCCCCTTTGTGTAGCTTAAAAGCAGTCTTGGAAAATCAGATTTGACAAATCCAATTTCTCCAAGCCCCTCTTTAAACAATGCACGTGCTAACTTGAGATCCTTTTTAGGAAGAGAAGCAGACTCTAACAATGAGAGTTGTGCAGGCAAAATCGAGGATGCAAGCCCAGTACACTCTCCATTAACAAGCGTCTCAATCTTTTCATAATCAATAGCATAAAGAAAGGCTTGTCGAATCTTTTTATGATTGAATGGAAAGCGCTGTGTATTAAAGGCTAGCGAAAAGACGCCACAAAGCGGAAGCGAAAGCTGCTCAACCTCCTCAGAAGAAGATTCATGACCGTTCATTGGAAAGGGCGTCAT
Source organism: uncultured Chlamydiaceae bacterium (assembly GCA_942490925.1). Classification (GTDB taxonomy): domain Bacteria; phylum Chlamydiota; class Chlamydiia; order Chlamydiales; family JAAKFR01; genus CALNYX01. Next base: position 1,025,334 of record CALNYX010000017.1, read on the forward strand.
TGGATAGCCGATAAGGTCTAATTCTCCCGTCTCAAGCATCCGCAGCGCATTTTGCCCCTGATCGACCATTGTCACTGAGATTTGACTGAGCTTTACCGAGTCAGCATCCCAATAGTGTGGGTTTTTTACGAGAGTGACTGTGCGGTTATGCTTCCAATCTGCTAGCTTAAACGGACCATTACAGACATATTTCTCACCCGCCTGATACGCCCAACCTGGATTGATCCGATCGATCAAACTATTGATCAGTGAGTATGTCCAGTGAGCGACAACTTCAAGGAAAAAAGGAACTGAATATTCGAGTTCGACAACCAGTGTGCGTTCATCAGTTGCATAAATCCCCACTTGGTCAAGCCCAACTTTCTTTTCTTTAGCAGCACGCGCATTCTTGATCAGAAAAAGCGTGTCGGAAAAGAGCATGCGATAGTGAGGATTAAGAGCTTTTTTCCATGAGTATTCGAAATCATAGGCCGTAATAGCAGCGCCATTAGACCATTTACTCTCTCGCAAATAGAACGTATATTTCTTGTAATCGTCACTGGTCTCATACGACTCTGCTGCTGCAAGTTGAGGCTTTCCATCAGACCCAATCCGCGTTAACCCTTCAAACAACATCTTAATCAAGATGTAGGACTGATCTTCCTTGGTCACACGGGGGTCTAAAACAGGTTCGTTCCCATTGAGCGCAATCGATAGGGTCTGCTCATTGCCCATCTTACAACTCCACTGATCCATCGTCTCACGCACCTTCTTACAAAAGGCCTCCTCATTACCGAATTGAGATGGCCTGTAGAGGAATCCAAAGTTATAGGCTCCATGCACTTTCACATCAGAAAAAGCTAGCTCAAGCGATGGAATTTCCATCTGATTAATGAGATCTAACAACTTCTCTTTAAATGAAATATCATCAGCACGCACTATAACAATCAGAGCCTCCTCTTGCTGAAAAGAGGCAAATAGATAGGGATCCTTGTGTGATAACTCACGCTCATTTAATTCAGAAAGCGCTAAAAACCACTCTTTTACCAAAGAGGCGGGTAGCACGCTTTGCATCGCAATAGGCGTAATCGAATAGAAAAAATTCTCCAAAAGAAAATCGTCGTAGTGGCTCGGCATAATTGAGAGAAAATCTTCCAAGCGTTCATTTTGCTTGAGCATCAAACCGCCATTATAGTCACGAATTTGTCCTAAAGCCTGGCCTAACATCGCCACAACATAGCGACGTGCTACATAGAGGTTCACTGAGCGATCTTTACGATAAAACTGACTTTTCGGGAGCTGAAGCCGGAAGACTGTCGCCTCTTTTTGATAGATCTTGCGTAAATTACCAACGATATCGACACGGTCAGGAATATAGACCGTATCGGGATTACTTTTTTCAAATAGCTCTTTAACTGATGGTTCCTTTCCTTTGATTAGACGCAGTAGAACAACTGTAAAAAAGAGATCAAATTGCGTCTGCTCTTCAAATGAAATCGTTGCTTGTGGAATATCGCGTACCGATTTTAGCTGATCACGCAGAGCCAAAATATTGCGATAAACCTCCTCCTCATTGCGACGCATAAACGTCATGGGAACAAGCTGTTCAATACACCCCTTTAACTCAATTGGGAGCTGCTTCTGCAAATGTCTAATAGCCTCGAGTGTAAACGGCACTTCTGGCTCACACTCGATTTCTAAATAAGCACTATGTACTTGATTCTGTTTGTCTTGATAGTCAATAAATGACCCCTCAACAACTTTAACATTCGGAGCAATACGACGGATCGACTCAATAATATGCGGCTCTTCAAACGCCTCTCGCTGCTTTAGGAGATTAAAGGTTACCACAACCCCAATGACAGATTTTGTTCCAAACGGGTACTCAAGTCGCGTGCGTAATAATTTGACAAACATGTGCCGTTTTTGAGGCGTTCCTTTTGCCGTTTTACGCTTGTAGAAGTAATCAGCTGCAATCAAACGACTTAGGTGCGCCACACTCCGAATTTTTTTGAATTCAGGAGAAAAGCGGAGAAGAGAAAGAAGAAGCGAAGGGTAGAGATGTGGATCTGGCCAATGACGCATCAGAAAAGAGAGGCGGGCTAAAACTTCTGAATCTTTAGCAGTTAAAAAAGAATCTGGTACTAGATTGAGGTTTCCACGAACAAAAACATCATCTAAGTCATATTTAGGCATGTTAAAACATAATAAAGACTCGAACAAAAAACGCAATGAATCTTGTCATTCTAAAAAAGATTTGCTAGATTTTGCCTAACAAAGCAGAGGTACCCAATGATAAAAAAACAGAACGCCCAAGTTTGTCAAAAACTTTCCCATATCTTGTCAGATACATTTGTACTCTATGTCAAAACATTGAATTTCCATTGGAATATGACTGGGCCACAGTTTTTTATGTACCATAAGCTCTTGCAAGAGCAATACGAAGGACTACAGGAAGCTGCTGATGAACTTGCAGAGCGGATTCGGATGCTCAATGAAAAAGCTCCAGGTTCGATGCAAGAATTTTTGAAAAAGAGCTGTTTAAAAGAGTCAAAAACAAATCTGACCCAAAAACAGATGGTTCAAGAACTTGTGAAAGTACACGAGAGTTTAGTCGAACATTGCCGTGATGCGATTGTTTTCACAGACAGCATTAATGACCAGGGCACCTCAGACCTACTTGTCGATCGTATGCGCGATCACGACAAGCAAGCATGGCTGCTACGTAGTCACTTATAACCCTACTTACGTTTTACCTTTTTGACAAAGCGCTTGGTTTCTTTAGCCAAACCCTTTGATTGCTCGTAAAGATCATCGATTTTATCACGTGTACGACCTGAAACGTCATCATATGTACGCTTCACATCTTTACGTAATTTTTTCCCACTCTTTGGAGCAAACAATAGTGCTGTAATCCCCATGGCAATACCACCGAGAAACACACCTTTTGTAAAACTTTTACATCTATCAAAACGACGAGACATAATTATTTTCTCTTTTTAAATTTTTTCCACAACGCTGCACCTACTGAGGCAAGCTGAACAACTTCCATGGCAACATGTGCCCAACGTTCACACCCCTCTTCTTCCTCATAATGACAAGGGCGCGCAGCTATCAAGTGCTGGATATGCTTCACAACACTCCGCACAGCACCAGCGACACAGACCAGCGTTATAGTAACTAATAAAAATAGAAACAAAGCAACACTAGAAGCCACAATTATGAATATTTCAAACCCACTCATAATTATGATTATAATATAATTAGTTATTAACTAATACTATTTATTATTAAGAAGCCTCTGACTAACTCATCCATCAGATCTGCTAATGATTTTTTTTCCAGGATAGCGCCTTAATCTCACTAACCCTCAAGGGATTAGCTTTGACTTCCGAACTCAGTGCTAGCAGAAATCTCATCAACATCTCCAATATAGGAGCCAGACAGAGATTCCCTAGAAAAGGAAATTTCCTTTCTGAGGCGGAATATTCCTAGCAAGTTAACTATCAATAACATAGCTCCAGCTAGAGACATGACCAATAGAGCATGCCCTTGAGGAAGAAACGAGAAAATTGGGAACATCAAGGTCCCAAAAAGAATATAGCCCTGCCTTCCAAAGCGAGGGAAAAGATAACGCGCACACTTAATCCCGACACAGAAATAGGCGATGATTGTTGTGTAACCCGTTGCGATATAGAAGAATGGAAGGAAAAACTCCATGAATGGGAAATAACGACTTAAAGCTGCTTGAATCACATGAGATCCTTCTCCAGCGATCGTCCAAGCTCCAGAGAGCAGCACCATAAAAATAGTAATCGTGCAAATCAAATTGTCGATAAAGACGCCTAGAATGGCTAATCTTGCTTGCATTTCTGGGCGAGCCACGCTCGACTCACTTTGAATGATTGAATCATATCCAATCCCAATATCGGCGGAGTAGGCAGCTCGGGCAATCCCATGTTGAACAGCCAAGATCATGGTGCTTCCTGCAAAGCCACCTACAGCAGCATGTCCAGTAAAAGCTGAACTAAAGACAGTGCCTATAACACCAGGTAGGGTTCCTAGATTCTGAATAATTACCCACATTCCCATGCTTAGATAGATCAGTAAAAAGATTGGAACAACCCAGCTACAGATTTTTCCAATACGCTGTACTCCACCTAAGGAGGCCCATAAAATGGCTCCTAAAAGCAGACTCATCACCAGCAATCTATTTAGATGCCAATTCGTACTAATGCTGTCTGTGATGACTGAAAACTGATAGATTTCGACCCCATAGATACAGAGAAGCAGCGTGACAAAGATGGGGAGTACTCCAGTTTTAAATGCTTTACGCAGGAAGTACATTGGGCCACCATCGTAGCCACCTTGACTATTTTCTTTGCGGAATTTCAAACCTAGATAGATTTCACAATATTTGACAATCGCACCGATAATACCTGCGACCCAAAGCCAGAGAAGGGCTCCTGGACCACCAAGTTGGACAGCTGTTGCGACGCCGACCACATTTCCAATCCCAATCATCCCACCAGTTGAGGCAAAAAATGCTTTAAGCGGATGAACACCTCGCTCCCCCTCTTTCTCTTTGAGACAGGAAATAAAAAGTTTGAAAAAGCTAGGGAGTCCACTGACCTGAAAAAAACCAGCACGCAGGCTCAAAAAAAAGCCTAGCGCAGCGATTAAAATAAACGCTACATAGCCCCAAAAAAAGGTATCGAGTTGTGTAAAAAATTGGTTAATCATAAATATAGCTGTTGATTTTACTGATAAAATCCCTAAAATGCAAGCAATGTTTTCATTCCATTCCTTTGCACACTACTGTCGTGGGCAGTCAGGCCACCCCTACTCCTACCACTCAGCTTGCCAAGAGGCCATTGAGTCCCTCAAGGGCCAGTTCTATGCCTATGTGCATGAGGAGTGCAGCATCTCCCCACTCCCAGAGGGCTGGGCCCGTTGGTTTCCCTCCATTTCGAATCAACAGCAGAAAGGGCGATTTTTCCGTCGTTGCCGTCAAATCTTTCGTCAAAAAGGGAATAACCGCATCTTTTTCCTCGAGAGTTTTGGCCGGCGTGATCTCCGTCTTTTTGTGTTCTCGGCCCTTCTTTTTGGACGCAAAAGCGATGCGATCTGGATTCTTTTTCGTGATGATCATATTTGGAAAAGAAGGCGCGATCGTTTTCAAGTACGTATTTTCCAGAAGCTTCTACGTCTCAAATTTGGCAAGCGCCTCTTTTTTCTTTCTGACAGCCACTCCATCGCTGTTTTTCTCAAAGAAAAAATGGATCAAACTATCCATGTGATGCCGCTGCCACATATTGATTTTCCAGCGCTTGCTTTTCAAAAGCCGACTCATAAGCCGATAACATGCGGTTTTATTGGAGAGCCACGTAAGGAGAAAGGGATTCACCAGATTCTTGACCTTCTACGCCTCAAGGACCCTGCTGCGGCTCACTTCAGCTTGATTGTCTCCGAGGATATGGCGATTAAAAGCTCTAACATGCATGTTAACTATCATGCGCCAGCTCTTTCGCGCGAAGCCTACATCGAAACGATTTCAAAGTCAGATATCCTTCTACTCCCCTACGATGCTTACCGCTATAGAAGACGCACTTCCGGTATCTTTGTTGAGGCGATTTGGATGGGGAAAATCCCTCTTGTCAAAGACGACACGTGGCTATCAGCTGAACTAAAGCGCTATGATTTACATGAACTGATTGTCGATTGGAATGATCCCCTATTTTTTTCCAACTTGGAAAAACTTCTCGACAATCCTGTCATCTACGAAAAACTTGCAAACATGCAAGCTGACTACCAAAAGCATCAAGCCTTCGACGCTTTCACCCGCAAAATCGAAGAACTCGTCTCTTAAGAAAGCATTTTTTATTGTTCGCCTTACAAAAAGCTGGTAAAATTAAACCAAGGCTTAAAAATAGCAGGAATAATTTAAATGCGGTTTATTTCCAGACAGATAGAAAAACGCTTTAAGAGCGCACTTGCTCGTAAAAAGAGTATTTTACTTCTTGGCCCACGGCAGACTGGGAAAACAACCCTTGTCAAAAGCCTCAATACTAACCTCTATATCAATTTGGCCAGACCAGACACGCGCCAGCTATATGAGAAAGACCCAGGACGATTAACCCGTGAAGTTGAGGCGATGACGCCTGAATTTCCCCTGGTTATTATCGATGAAATCCAGAAGGTTATACCTCTTCTCGACGCTGTTCAGGACTTAATTGACTCCCAAGTCGCACAGTTTGTCTTAACTGGATCATCAGCAAGAAAGCTCCGTCGCGAAGGGGAAGCAAATTTACTGCCTGGCCGAGTTATTGTATTACGCTTAGACCCATTACTTATTGATGAAATCTCTGATTTTTCTCCACAAATTGAAGACTTGCTTCTTTATGGCTCACTTCCTCAAATCATTTTGGAAGAGTCGAATGAAAATCGAGAAGAAGACCTATTCTCCTATGTCACCACATACTTAGAAGAGGAAATCCGCTCAGAGGCACTTGTTCGAAACATTGGAGCCTTCAGCAACTTTTTGAAGTTAGCAGCCCTTGAATCAGGATCCATCACCAATTTTCACAAGCTGTCACAAGATATTGGGGTTTCGAACCCCACCATCAGTGATTATTACCAAATTCTTGTGGACTGCCTTGTCGCTGAAAAGATCGAGGCTTTATCACAGTCGCATACACGCAAGAAACTGATCAAGTCTCCAAAGTTTTTGATCTACGATCTAGGTGTCAGGCGAATCGCAGCTGGAGAGGGACGAGACATCCCTGAAAAATACATGGGCGATCTATTTGAACAGTGGGTCGGCCTTGAGTTACTACGCCTGCTGAGAACAATTCCACAGAAAAGCTCACTGCTATTTTGGCGCGATCAGGCTGGAGCAGAGGTAGATTGGATTGTTGAGAGAGAAAATCAATTCATACCCGTTGAGGTAAAGTGGACACAGAATCCAAGTTCTCGTGATGCAAGGCACGTACATGCTTTTATCCAGGAATATACAAATAGCTCTCGAGGCTATGTAATTTGTCGTATACCTCGCGCGCAAAAATTAACAGATACCGTGACTGCTCTTCCATGGAATGAACTTTCTAAGGTACTTCAGAACAAATAGACAAGAATAGTGCAGTGCCTCGTCCCGATCTAGATCTTTGTTTTGTAATTCTAGTCGAAATAACTGATTGAATAATAAAGACAAAAAAATTAAAAAAGAAAATACTTAAGGAGAGCAAATGTTTACCTTATCTTCTCGGCAAGATGTTGAAGATTTTACTTTAGGCTGCTGTTTTTTTGGGACTGGAGGGGGTGGTCTTCCTAAATTTGGGCAACAAATGCTAAATGAAGCTTTAGATGCTGGCAAGCAACTACGCTTTGTTGAAGCAGAATCTATCCATGATGATATGTGGATAGTCTGTCCCTATCTCATGGGTACAAGCGGACCTGAAACGGAAGAACAGCGGAAAAATAAACAAATCTATGGCTTATCTCAAACCACTGTTACCAACATGCCGTTGGCAGCTACAAAGTTGCTAATAGAGCAACATATTCCGTCTGTGACGCTTTCTGGTGCAATCCCCTACGAAATAGGTGGTGCTGCTACAGCAAGTGCAGTTGCAACTGCAGCCTGGCTTGATGTCTCAACAATTGATGCAGATTTTGTCGGACGCTCTGTTCCAGAGGTCATACAGATGATGCCTGCTGTCTATGGTATGAATCTCTGCCCAACGGCGAGTTCTGATCCTTATGGCAATGAGACTATTATAAAAAAAACCTGTAATCAACACATGACTGAGCACATTGGGAAGGCTCTTGCGTCTGCCTCCTGCGGGCTTATTGGGCAGGCAACTTTACTTCGCCAAGCAAAGGAAGTCAGGCCTTTTATGTTAACTAAAACATTATCCATGGCCCTTGAAGTTGGTCGAACTATACGGCAGGTACAAGGGCACGCCTCTGAATTAAGTATAAAGCTAAATGACATTACTAATTCCCAAGTACTTTTCGAAGGAATAATCTCAAAATTTGATGACTCTGATCAGGGAGGATATTATGTTGGCGATATTATTATTGATGGTGTTGAAAAATTCTCAAATCACCAATTGAAAATATGGTTTAAAAATGAAAATATCGCAGCATGGTTAGATGATGAAGTGCTTATCACAGCTCCCGATCTCATCTCCATCGTAGATAAATCAACCTGTTTACCCCTCGTCAATAATCAATTAAAAGTAGGCTTAAAAGTGCTCGTTTTTGGAACCCCTTGTCACCAAGCCTGGCGGAATAAAGAAGCTTTAGGATCTTTAAGCCCTCGATATTTTGGATTAGAATTAGATCCTAAATTTCTTTCATGAAGCTTCCATCTTTCCTTTAGCTTTGTTTGTTGGTTGGATCGAGAGGGATGAAGAACGCTACATTTTTGCCTACAACATCCAAGATACGTCTATTGATTTGGCAAATAGAATCCCAAGAGTCAAACAATTGCTCGATGCAAAGCTCCCAATAATTTGTGACAAAAAATCTATAGTAACTTACCATCGAAAAACATGAATCCTAATACTCTTGTATTTATACCAGCTATTGACCATCCAAATCTAATTAGCTCTTCCGTATTTAAGATGTTAAGTCAATGGCATGGATCTGTCCCTGTGAAGGACATACAAGTTGCCGAAATAGACCCAGTTTATGCTGGAGGCAATGATCTCTGCATGCATTACGGGCTTCCAATAACCGCAGGTGCTAATTGTGTAATTATTAATGCTACTCGAGGAAGTTTTTCACAAGTTGCTGTATGTATAGCTCCTGTGAATTATCGCATCAATTTTAATGGTGTTGTCCGCAAAACGTTAAATGCTCGTCGCGTTTCTTTGGCTCCCCTTGATTTTATATTAAAACAGACTGAGATGGAATATGGAAGTATTACGCCTATAGGGCTCCCTCTAGAATGGACGATCTTAATAGACTCTCGTGTCATTTCTCCACCGAGTATTATCATTGGATCCGGTTTATTAAAATCAAAACTACGTTTGCCTTCTAAAGCACTAGAGGAACTTCCTTCTGCCAAAGTCGTTGAAAATCTAGCTTTCCATAAATAAGTCTCTGCTTTGATTCATTGGTTTGAGAAAAATGACGGACGCGGTCGCAACGAATCGGAACATCACCTTCGAGAGGACTAACAGTTGACTCATATTCAGTTGTACTAATCCCGCAATGTAGCAATCCAATTATTCAATCAGTCCCCCTTCCCCTCCTAGTGACTCTGTACTCCGATCAATAATTTTGAAAACTTCTTTCCGGTCCATAATGACAACAGCAGCCTGCCTGAGTTTTTCAAGTCCTAGCATCAAATTCGAACAATAAATGAGCAGGATCTGAAAATTTTTCATAATACTGGTTTAGTTGCTCACCAAACCAAAGATCAAAGGGATGATTAGAAGCTTCCCAATCTTTTAATCTTTCCAAAGCATCATCTTCTGCCTCATGCACGACCATGACGTAATCCTTGCCAGATACTTTTTCGTGCCAAACTTTTACTGTTCCTAGTCCGTATCGCTTCAATAATTCTTTGTATTCCTGGTTCCGAGGACCTATGATTTCTGCTATAAATTTTTTATACGCATCTAACGTTCCAGGCTTTAAAAAATTAGCGGATAATAAATCTTGCATCACACCCTCTTGTTTCATTTGAATGCTAAACAGTATAGACACGAGAATTCATTTTACTCCAATCAAAAGCCCTGAATGCGCCACTCTACCTCAATTCTAATGTATTTATTTCAGCTATATATAAAAAGATGTATCCAGAAAGTGAATTTTTGGCGGGCGTGAAAAAAATATAAACTTATTCAAATCCATACGTTTTACGACTAGCTAATGTATCATTTTTAATAAAAGTCATGCAGTGAATAGCAACTTCTAATGGCACTGCATTTTTACTTAGATTTAATAAATACCATATCGTTTTGCAAATATCATCGGTTTGTATCATTTCTTCTGGTTTAAATCTCCTCTTTGCTGTCATTTCGGTAGCGGTTATATGAGGACATAAATTGGTAACTTTTACATTATAATAGGCCATTTCCTTAGCCAAAGCTTCAGAAAATCCAGATAATCCAAATTTGGATGCAGCATATATACCAGCAAAAGAAGCAGCAGTTTTTCCTCCCATAGAGGACATATTAATTATATAACCAGATTTTTGTTTTTTCATTTGTTCCGCAATGTATTTTGCGACATAAATGGCTCCATTTAGATTTATTTTTAAGAGTTCATCTATTTCATTGTCAGACAATGTTATGGTGCCTTGTTTTAAAATTCCTGCATTGTTAAATAACAGATCTATATGTCCATATTTCGATATAATATTATTTATGCAAGATTGGACTTCCATAGAAGTTGAAACATCTACAGAATAATATATAGCGGGATTTTTAGTTTTTTCAATTTGAGCTTTAACAGCTTTTAATTTTTCTTCGTTTCTGGCTAGCAAAATTACAAAATAACCATTTTTTGCTAAAAATATAGCTACAGATTTACCAATACCACTGCTAGCTCCAGTAACAAGAGCAATTTTTTTCTTCACTTTAAGTCCTTGCAAGTCATTTTTTTTTACTGATTTTTTGGTATCTAACTAAAAAAAATTTAATCAAGATTCATCCAAAAGGTACCCAAAAAGCTTCTCCAAATTATAAAAGGGGAGCCAAAGTTTTTTTTCGGGATGCAGATTTGGTCAATTGCAACGAGGGCAGTACGAGCAGTACGGCCGAGGAGCAACTGGCCAAAGATGCTCTCGAAACGGAGGAGGTGGGATTCGCCCTTTCAGGGCGGGGTTACAAGTCTCGCTGTCGCTCGCTTGTTTCAACCCTTCGAATCCCTCACGGGAAAGCTCAACCGCTTCCCCTTCTCCTCCAAATTGTAAAGGGGAGCTTTAGCTCCCCTTTTACAATTTGGAGGAGGTGGGATTCGAACCCACGGTACGTTTTAACGCACACACGCTTTCCAAGCGTGCTCCTTCGGCCGCTCGGACACTCCTCCAAAAGAGGAGAGCATCATAACCTCCATCCGAATTACTTGAAAGAATTCCTTCGAAAAGGTATCATTTCTTCTACTAATGCACAGATTTTTTTTAATTCTCTTACTTCTATCAGCTTCGCTCTACGCCCAACCGCGTGTAGCCGTTAGCATCGCACCTCAAAAATATCTTGTTGAGCGCATTGCTGAAGACCGTCTACTTGTCGATGTCATTGTCCCAGACGGAGCTAGCCCTCATTCATACGAGCCAACCCCTAAACAAACAGTGACTCTTCAAAAAAGTTCTGTCTGGTTCCGTATTGGTGAAGGATTTGAACAGCGGCTTGTCGGGGTTCTGGCGCCAAAAATGATCATTGTTGACCAGCGCGAAGGTATCGATCTGCTCCCCGCTTCAGGTTGCTGCTGCAGCAATAAGGACGCACATGACTCTCACATCTGGCTAAGTCCAACACTTCTCAAGAGCCAAGCAAAGCAGATAACTACAGTGCTTTGCCAACGCTTCCCTGAATCTGCCGCTTTTTTCCAGAATAATTTTAAGTCCTTGTCACTAGAGCTCGATCAACTCAATGACGAGATCTCTGAAATGCTTGAGGGACGAAAAGGAACAACAATGCTTGTTTCGCACCCAGCTTTTGGCTATTTTTGTCGAGAATATGACCTCAAGCAGATTTCGATAGAAAATGAAGGGAAAGAGCCTACAACCAAGCAACTGCTCGCTCTAATTGAAGAGGCTCGGGATGCTGAAATTGGCGCCGTCTTCTTGCAACGCCAATACAATGTGAAAGGTGGTGAGCGTGTGGCTCATGCACTCAATGCTAAAGTTGTCATGGTTGACCCTTACCGTGAAGATGTCATTGCTAACCTCAAGTTTCTAGCAGAAGTCTTATGATTAAGGCAGAAAACCTTTTTTTCTCCTACGATGACAGCACACAAATCCTAAAAGATGTCTCTTTCACGATCAAAGAGGGTGAATTTGTTTCCCTATTCGGCCCTAATGGCGGTGGCAAGACGACGCTTCTCCATTTAATTATGGGCTTTCATGAGCCTTTGCGTGGCAAATTGCTGCTTAACGGTGTGTCACCAAAAAAAGCGCGTCCACTCATCGGCTGGGTTCCACAAAGTTTTCATCCTGATCCCCTTTTTCCAATCTCTGTCCTCGAAGTCGTCTTGATTGGAAACCTAAAGAAGTGCACAAAACAAGAGGCCCTTAAAGCTCTCGACCGCGTAGGCATGAAAAAATTTGCGCCCTTTCCTTTCACCTCTCTTTCAGGTGGTCAAGCTCAGCGTGTTTTAATGGCCCGCGCCCTTGCTGGTGAGCCTAAAATTCTTCTTCTAGATGAGCCCACTGCTAATGTCGACCCTGAGGCTCAAAAAGAGATCTACGCCATTTTGAAAAGCTTGAAAGGGAAAGTGACCATTGTCATGGTTACGCATGATCTGCCCAATTCGCTTGAACTTTCAGATCGTTTCTTGTGCGTCCAGCACGAGGTTACTGAGATGGCACCAAATCAGATCTGCCACCACTATTCTCATGGACTCTATCACACGGAGCTCTCATGAACTTTTTAGATGCCCTGCTCTCCTCTTCGATACTCCAAATGTCTTTCCTAGCTATTATCGGCACCTCATTTGCCAGTGGTATTTTGGGCTCTTATGTCGTTGTCAAACGGATTCTATCCATCAGCGGAAGCATTGCCCACTCTGTTCTCAGTGGCCTTGGTTGCGCTCTTTGGTTGCAACGCCGCTTTGAACTTGAATGGCTCCTTCCCATCTATGGAGCTCTCGTTGCAGCTATCCTTGCAGCCCTGATCATTGGTTTTGTCCATCTCTATTACCGCCAGCGGGAAGATACTGTCATTGCCATGGTCTGGTCAATTGGAATGGCTACAGGCGTGATCTTCGCTTCACAAACACCTGGTTTTAATGTCGAGCTGATGAACTTTTTACTTGGAAATGTGCTTTGGGTGCGGAGTCTTGATCTCGGTATTCTTCTAATCCTCGATTTGATCATCTTGATTTCTGTTCTGGTCTACCACAAACGGTTTGTTGCCATCTGCTTTGATGAAAGCCAAGCAAAGCTTCAAGGGCTTCCTGTTGCAAGGCTCTACCTCTTCTTGCTCATTCTCATTGCACTTTCAATTGTCCTTCTCATTCACACTGTAGGAATCATCCTTGTATTGAGTCTACTTGCTCTTCCCCCTTCTATCGCAGAAAAGTTCACCTACCGCCTTTCAACGATGATGATTGTTTCTGTGGGCCTTAATATTCTACTCTGCGTCGGTGGGATGGCACTTGCTTACCGTCTTGACTGGCCGATTGGCGCGACAATCGCGCTCTTCTCTGGAGTCATCTATTTGCTGAGCATTCGATTTAAAAAGCCGCAGCTTACTTCACAATAAATCGATCTTGCAGTACGCTCCTACCTCTAACCAGGAGGTAACCGATGATTTTAACACTTTTAGCTACTGTGCAACTACTTTCAACATGGGCAAGTTCTCTTTCTAGCCTAGATCACACAGTCAATCAAGAGATTGCAAAACTTGAGGCTTCAGTTGATCAACAAACTCAACAACTTGAAGTGAAAGATATCAAGATTGAAATGGCACGTAACTACTACGCTTTTATTGTGTACGAAATTAAAGATATCGACCAGAAATAACGACATAAGCGGATCTTGAAAAGATCTCGCTTGGAAGACTCTATCTGGATCATGCACCACAGTTCATGCTGAAAAAGCACTGTTAGTCACATGCTCGAAACTGGATAATTTTTTGTTTTCCGTTTTCGAGAAAGTCATATGTTATTATTCTTTATGAAATCAAGAACCTTTCAGCAGCTGACTCAAAGTAGTGACTATTTCATCAATCCCCTGACCAGTTAAAGCTGAGATCTCAACATGCGGCTCATCGAGCTTGGGCATCTCTTCAGTCATATCAGCCTTATTAAGAGCAACGAGACAAGGCTTTTTCAGTAACATTGGGTTATAAGCACCGAGCTCATTTTTCAAGATTGCCAAGTCCTCTAAAGGATCACGCCCTTCAAAACCTGAAGCATCGATCACAAATAGCAACACTTTTGTTCGCTCAATATGTCGCAAGAACTCATGGCCAAGCCCACGATTTTCATGTGCACCATCGATAATCCCTGGAATATCAGCAAACAAGATGCGCTCATAATCAGAAATTTTATGGTAGCCAAGGTTAGGGCGGAGTGTTGTAAAGGGATAAGCTGCTGTCTTAACAGAAGCATTTGAAAGCTGTTTGAGAAGCGTCGACTTACCAGCATTTGGGAAACCGACAAAACCGACGTCTGCAATCAATTTAAGCTCTAGCTCAACTGAAAGTGTGCCCCCATCTCTTCCAGGGGTACATTTATTTGGTGCGCGATTCGTTGGTGTCTTATAACGGGTATTTCCAAAGCCACCTTTTCCACCTTGGCAGGCAAAAAAGCGCTCTTTATTCTCCGTGATGTCACAAAGAATCTCTTTTGTCTCACGATCTTTGACCAATGTTCCTGGTGGAACCTTCAAGACGAGATCTTTGCCGTTACGTCCCTTTCGGTTATTACTTCCACCCTGATTGCCATCATCAGCTTTGATGAGCCGACGATTGCGATAGGTATCAAGAGAACGGATTTGGCAGTCAGCTTCAAAAATGATCGAGGCGCCTTTCCCACCGTCGCCACCACATGGGCCACCCTTGGGGATATATTTTTCACGACGCCAGGCGACAACACCGTTGCCGCCCTTGCCTGCTCTGAGCTGTAATTGAACTTGGTCTGTAAACATGCCTAGCCAAAGCTATGCAGGAAGAACTGAAACGAAAGTCTTATTAGACTTACGAAACTGAACAGTACCATCAACAAGTGAGAAGAGTGTGTCATCTGAGCCACGTCCAACGTTCTTGGCTGGATGCCACTTTGTACCACGCTGACGCACTAGAATGCTGCCTGCTTTTACAAATTGTCCTGATCCAGCTTTGATGCCGAGACGTTTAGATTCAGAATCGCGTCCGTTTCTAGAAGAACCCTGTCCTTTCTTATGCGACATGATTAACCCCCGTAATTTTCACTCGTGTATAGTCTTGTCTATGCCCTACCTTCCTGCGGTAGTTTTTCCTCTTTTTATATTTGTAGGAAATGACTTTTGGCCCACGCACTTGGTCAAGCACTTCTGCTTGGACCGCAGCTTTTGCCACTGTTGGTGTCCCAACTACAGCCTTTTCCCCCTGGTTTAAAAACAAAACTTCTGGGAATTCCACGCTTTCGCCTTTCTCACCATCGATTAGTTCAACGTCTAAAACGTCACCTGTCTGGACGCGAAATTGCTTTCCGCCACTCTTAAAAATTGCATATTCTGTCATTAGGCCTTTCCAAAATTTATTTTTGGACAATAATATAGTCTATAATGGGGAGAGAAGTCAATGCCTAAAATTCTACTGCAGGAAGAGATCCCTCTCCAAATGCAAGATACACTTACTCAGGAATTTCCACAATATGAGTTTATCCGGGAGTGTGAACATGATTATGACTGGCATGCTGTTGAAATTATTTATGGCAACAAGCTGAGCGAAAAACAGTTTGAGCTTGCTCCACGCCTCCGGTGGATCCACTGCCCTGGAGTTGACACTGACCAGCTCTGCCGTGAGAAACTCAAAGAGCAGGGGGATGTGCTTATCTCTCTAAGCGGCCATCATGACGTCTCTCAGATCGCAGAATTTGTGATGGGAGGCATCCTTAGCTTTTCAAAACAATTCTTTCATTGGAAAGAAGCACACAGAGACCCCCAAGAATTTTGGGATTGGCCTCTTAAAGAGACGATGTGGACGCTCAAAAATCGCACACTACTGCAAGTTGGGCTTGGCAAAGTCGGCTCTGAGATTGTCCGCCTAGCCAATATCTTTGGGATGAAAACCTGGGGAGTCCGCCGATCTTCCTCTTTTCACCCTCACTGTCAAAAAACTTTTTCTATCCGTAATCTGCACTCGATTCTTCCAGCAGCTGATGTTGTTGTCATTGCACTTCCCCAAAAAGGCGTTAAAGAAATTCTTATAGGCAAGCAAGAATTTGAGCTTATGAAACCAGATTCGATCTTCATTATTGTAGGATCAGCTGAGATGATTGATGAAAATGCTCTCGTTGCAGTCTCAAAAAAAGGGAAATTCAGAGGAGTGCTCCTCGATGCCTACCGTCATCCACCTCCTGCTAAAAATTCTCCTTTATGGACAATCCCTAATGTTCTTATGACACCCTCTGTCTCAGGTATACCTCCTCCAACAGACCTTCCCCCTCTTAGGCTCTTTCAACGTAATCTTCGGGTTTACACTCCAGGAAGAATTAACGAGATGAAAAATCTTATTATATTGTAAAATGGTAACATGAAAATCGTAATTAAGATTGGATCTAGCTCACTAACTGATGGAACAGCGGCTCTCTCACAGCCAGAGATGATCGAATTTGCGCGACAAATCACCCAGCTCCATAAGGCTGGCCATCAAGTCGTCTTTGTCTGCTCTGGGGCTATTGCTGCTGGCCAGGAGAAATTCCCTACTAAAGACGCTGATCTCGCCACTAAGCAGATGCTTGCCGCTATTGGCCAGGTCCGGCTGATGCACCTTTGGACACAATTTTTTGAAATCTATAACGTTTCAATTGGCCAAATCCTACTCACCCATAGAGATCTCAAAGATAACGAGAGTCAAAAAAATATTTGCAACACCCTCCAACAGATGGCACTTCACAAGATTTTGCCGATTATCAACGAGAATGATACCGTTGCAACAGAGGAAATCCGCTTTGGAGACAATGATAACCTCTCAGCGCGTGTTGCTTCACTCATTGAGGCAGATCTACTCATCTTGCTCACCGATCAAAATGGGCTTTACACACATGATCCACGCTTTCATCCTGAGGCAAAGAGAATCGAGAAGATTGATCTCATTGATGAGAAGATCATCAATTGTGCTAAAGGCACCTCTTCCACCATTGGAACGGGTGGCATGACAACTAAAATTGAAGCTGCAAGACATGCCACAGAAAATGGCGTACGTGTCGTGATTGCTTCAGCGCGCGAGAAAAACGTTCTTATTGAGCTCGCGCAAGGAACGAATATCGGAACCGACTTTAAAGCGAAAAAACATGCGAATCAACCAGCAACTGAAGAAACAGGCCATTCAAGCTAAAGAAGCAGCAAACTTTCTACGCCTTGCAACACCAGAGCAGAAAAACCAAGCCCTGCTTGCAATTGCTGATGAACTTGAAAAGCGCTCTAAAGAGATCCTCTATGCCAATCAAAAAGATCTCGATGCTGCCGAGCTTGGTGTTGCCATGCAAGACCGCCTCTCCCTTCAGGGACGACTCGGCAGTGTCATTGCTGACCTTAATCACGTCATTTCGCTTTCTGATCCTGTAGGCGAGCTTCTTGAAGAGCGCACGCTCCCATCCGAACTCCACCTCAAAAAGGTACGCACGCCCATTGGAGTTATCGGCGTCATTTATGAGGCACGTCCCAACGTGACCATTGACGTCGCTTCTCTCTGCCTCAAAACGGGTAACAGCGCAATCTTACGCGGGGGTAGTGAAACCATTAACACCAACAAAGCCCTCATCAAAGCCGTTCACCTCGGCCTTACAAAAGCCAAATTTCCAAAAGCATGCGTTCAATTCATCGATAATCCTAGTCGTATCTACGTCAAACAAATGCTCCACCTAGACGAGCAGATCGATATGATTATTCCCCGCGGTGGTGCAAAACTCCAGCAGTTTTGTCGCAAAGAGAGCATGATCCCTGTCATCACAGGTGGCATTGGAATCTGTCACCTCTTTGTCGATGAGCAGGTCGATCAAAAACGCGCTCTCAACGTTATTCACAATGCCAAAACCCAACGCCCATCCGTTTGCAATGCCCTTGATACACTTCTTGTTCACGAAAAAATTGCAGCCAAATTTCTCCCTCAACTTAGAGAAAAATTACAAGGCGTCGTCTTCCACGTCGATCCTAAAGCCGCCAAACATATCCATGGGATCAAAGCAACAGAAGAGAGTTGGCAAACCGAATGGCTCGATCTCATCCTTGGCATCAAAGTCGTCTCCTCTATGGAAGAGGCCATTGCCCACATTCAAAAATATAGCAGCGGCCATAGCGATGGTATACTCACCGATGATGACAAGCACGCAGCTAGCTTCGTCACACAAATCGACTCAGCAGCTGTCTACATCAATGCGTCAACCCGCTTTACAGACGGTGCTCAATTTGGACTCGGGGCAGAGGTTGCCGTTAGCACCCAGAAGCTTCATGCACGTGGCCCGATGGGACTTAAAGAGTTAACGACCTACAAATGGATCCTTGAAGGAGAATATTTACCACGATGATACGACTAGTTGGTCCAGGAAACATGGGCAGAGCATTTGTGGCTCAGCTCAAAGAACAGTGCTTACACATTGGGCGTGGTCAATCCCCGCTTGAAAAGCATTCAAGCGAAGATATTCTTATCCTTGCCGTCAAACCCAAGGATTTCAATACACTCGATCTCAAAGCCTTCAAGGGCAAACTTGTCATTAGCCTACTTGCCGGCATTACGACATCCAAATTGCAAGCAGCTATTCCCCATACACCCTGCTTGCGCACCATGCCAAACTTGGCAGTGCGTTGCGGCAAGGGCATTGTAATTCTTGCACAAGACCCCAAGCTTGATAGACCATTTATTGAGCAGCTACTTTCACCTCTTGGACATCTTGAATGGGCCCCTGAAACGCAGTTTGATGCTCTTACTGCCCTTGCTGGCTCAGGCCCTGCTTTCCAGCTAGCCATAGTTGAAGCCATGGAGCAAGCTGGTGCACAGATGGGGCTCACTTCAGACCATCTAGTGCCACTGATGATTGAAGGAGCATTAGCTCTGCTTAAAGAGGCTCCAGCTAGAGAGCTTATTAAGCAGATTGCTTCTCCAAATGGGACGACTCAAGCAGGTTTAGAAGCCTTTGAAAGAGCTGGAGTTTCTGCAGGGATCATCGAGACATTTGTCGCAACTTACAACCGCTCGATGGAACTTTCAAACTGAAATAGCCTATTTAGCAAAATATTGGCCATGAAGCCCTAATGGAGTGTAGTGAGGAGCCCGAGCGCGCCCTAATTCTTTAAAACTTTGACCGTCTAATATCAGTAGAAAAGAGTCGTTATGGATGTGGTCGTGAATCACAGCTAACACAACACCTTCATCTTCTTCTTTAGCGTCAGGTGCCGCAACAAATACCGGCTCCCCTGCAGAACATCCTTTTTCACTCCACTCTAAGCTTGTTTGTGTTGTTGTATTTAGCTTACAAACTCCACCTCTTTCCAATAGATCATTTGGATCATGATAGACTGTCAAATAAACGAAATGATAAGGAAGTCCGTCGAATTTTTCATTAATACGAGGAAATTCATTATCTTTTGAAAATAGAATTTCTGAAGTGAGAATGCCAGTATCAAGAGAGATAGAAAATCTCTCAAATAGCGTTTGATTTCCATCACCATTTATTCCACTTGCATTCACATATAAATTGTCCTTTATGATGATATTTGCATCTTTGTAGGTCACAATGTCCATGTAGATGACACCATCTTTTTCAAAAGCATTTGCATGATGAAATGCAAAAAAAGGCTTTGTTGTTTGTTCACATACGATGCTACCTGACTGTCTATCTATAACAATAAATCGGGTTCCACGTTCAGGTTGCCAGGTGAAATTTTTGATGAAAGCCTGATTCTTAAGCATCAAATCCAAGGGTTTAACAACAAGTGGGAACTCAGAAAGAATGATGTAATTTTCAGTCATTGCAAAACTATGCATATAAGCCGGCTCTTTTATCGGAACCTCTGCAATAATTTTACGCTCTTCTGAATTGCCTTCAAGGCTATAAAGCGTGTAGTGACTCGTCTTCCCATACTTAATTAAATAATTGACTATCCTTCCTTGATTTTGGTCGTAGTGAGGGTGAGCTGACTCCCAACATTTTTCTTTAGGCAGCTGATCTTGGTAGTCGAACACTCCCAAAGTTTCCAGCGTATCTAGATCAAATTTTATCGGTAGTGGGACTTCAGTTAGAGCAACGAATTCACTTGCTAATTTTGTGACGTTGACATTTGCATTATGAAGTAATGTATGAGAGCTAGGAATAAATAAGGTAAAAAACCTCTTAAATAAAGATCGACAGGGATCTGAAGCAAATCCTCCGTAATTGAGAGACCCTTCATCAAAAACTGTCTTATATGCATCAGTACGCAAGAACTTATTCGTATAATATACGCTACCTTCATGGAAAGAAAATGCGTGTAACATGGCTAATCCGTCAAACTTATGCTCATTGCTCTTTCCATCAATAGTTACATTCACAGGACCATTCCTCATTAATGTCCCCGATAACCAACTAGGTATTTGCCCCACAACCTCTAAGGGGTGGTGAATAACCTCATCTTGCACTTCAGCAACAATATCAAATTTCTTTGGCTGTTTATAAAAAATGAAAAAACAGCCTAAAACAAAAATACTAATAACTAAAAATTTAATATATTTCACAGAACTCACAAATACAAAAAAAGGAATTATACAGAAAAAAACTGCTTATTGCCAAACAATAAGAGTCCATTGATTGAACATATCAAGACATTTCTAGAAATTCGTGACCATTATCATACATCTCTCGAGGCAAATTACTTGCCATGGAAGCATAGATAGCCTCAATCACAAGCTGATTAGACAACCCTTCATGAGCATCGATCATTGAAGTTGCTTCCCCTCTCACCAGAGCTGCAAAGTGGATAAATTCCGCTTCGTAAATGTCATTAGCCTTTAGCGGAAGAGATGTAATAGAATCATCTTCACGAATTAAAGAGAGGCTTTCTCCTGGATCATATGTCTGTCGCAAAGATCCCACACTGACTAACCTTCCTTTTGTGCCGATAAGCTCAAAACCACTGCGAAGTGGCTGATCCATAGAACATTCAAGCGTGAAATTCGCTCCGCTTCGAAGCTTTCCTAATGCCATAGCACTACTTTCGCACTCTTCACTATCCCCTTGGGCAAAAACGGATGCTATTTCATCACTAGTAATAAACCGAATGAGATCAACTAGATGAACACCAATATCCTGCAACGCTCCGCCACCATAGCTTTTTTTATACCGCCAATTATCTTTTGGCACCGGCAATGTAAAATAAGCTCTGACATTTAAAAGCCCTCCTATTTCCCCATTTGCTAATAACTGTTTTGCTGTTTGAATTGCCGGTTTAAATCTTAGTGATTGCCCCACAAAAAGCTGTCCAGAGGAGTTTGAAAAAGCTGCTTGCATCCTCTGAATTGCTGCAACCGTTGGAGCTAATGGTTTTTCACAGAGCACTGGCTTACCACTTGACGCACAAGCAATTGCGTCCTCCTCATGACAGCAATTTGGACTGGCGATAAAAATTGCTTCTACTTCAGGATGATTAATCAACTCCTCTCTTGAAGCGACAGCATAAGGAATGTGAAATTTAGCAGCGATCTCTTTTGCTTTTTCGATATTCCGATTAAATAGACAGGTAGGTTGAATCGACTCTATTTTAGAAAGAATGGGCAAAATTCTTCTTTGAACAAAACTTCCGGCACCTAAAATCCCAATTTTAACCATATCCACTAACTTATTTTTAAGACGCCTCGATACCGGATTTGATTGTCACGTAATTTCTGCAGGGCAACATTGACTTGATCAAGAGGGAAAATTTCAACAAGAGGCTGAATTTGAAAAAGCGCAGCGAACTCCAACATCTTGCGTATCGAAGGACGTGATCCGATATTACTCCCACAAATCATCTTACTACCAGCTACGAAACTACTAATCTGAACTTTGAATTCATGCGTTAAAGCACCTAGGAAGCAGAGTTTTCCAAAGGGATTGAGAAGCGAAAGAGAAGACTCCCAATCAAAACCATCTATTGAAGAGGATAAAAGCAGGTCAAATTGTTGCTCTTCTTTTGCAAGATCATCCCAGAGACAAAAATGGTGCGCACCCATTTCTAGGCACTCTTTCTTCTTCTTTGGAGAACTAGAAATCGCTGTCACTTCACAACCAAGAGCACGCGCAAATTGAAGCGCGAGATGTCCCAATCCACCAATACCGATGATTCCCACCTTATGCCCTGGACCCATTTGAAAGCGCATCAAGGGCGTGAATACCGTTGCACCGCCGCAAAGAAGTGGAGCAGCTATTTCAGAACTTAGTCCTTTAGGAATGACAAAGGCAAAACGTGCATCGGTACGAATATAGTGTGCATACCCCCCATATTGATCTAAGCAAGTTGCCTTTATTGAACTGCAGACCTGCTCTTCTCCAACTGAGCACCAATGGCAATCTAAACAACTCGAACACTGCCATCCTATGCCGACTCTATCCCCTTTTTTCAAGTGAGAGACACGACTACCAACTTCTTTGACAATTCCGACGATTTCATGTCCTGGGACAAGAGGGTATTTTGAAATTCCCCAATCATTGTCGATCAAGTGCACATCACTGTGGCACATTCCACAATGCGAAATTTCAATTCCGATTTCCCACTCTTTTAATTGCGCAGAAGTGTAGGAAAAGGGAGTTAATTCAGCCCCTTGTTTTTTAGCAGCAAATCCATCAATTTTCATTCCCCAAACTGTAAAGAACCAGCTATGAAAAAACAAGCCACTAATTGACTGACAACATTAAAAAGACCACCTGCATCTAGATAGTGTCGTCATAAGATAAAAACATGCTATTTTGGGTCTTTTAGGGAACCTCTGAAAATACCTATGGTGCATTCTTTAAATCAAATGAACAGTGTTTTGCTGGCGACAGAATGTCTCTCGAATTGCGAACAGAACAACAACCAAAGAAATAGCAAATGCTATTGGGATAATTAATAGCCCTTTTTCAAAAGCTAATTCTGATAACCCACCTTGATTCTTAGCAAAATGTTGTATAACAGAGGTAACAAAGGGAGACATAATGGCAGCAAATCCCATAATCATTGTGTTATTCAATCCCAAAGCTGTAGCTTTTAGAGATTTAGGAGAGTGTTCTGAAATCAAAGCAAATGAAATGTTTTGTCCAGATCCTCCAATTCCGATTAGAAAAAAGAGAAAACAGAGATAAATTATATTTGTACTAGGTGTATATAAGAATAAAATTGAGCTAACTAAACCTACAATTGAACAGGTCGCAAGAAAAATCTTCCTTCGCTTAATCCCATCAGACAACCTGCCTAAAATAGGACTGCCTAAAGCTAGACCAACCCAAACCATTGATATAATAAAAGCTGCTGACGGCTTTGCAAAGCCTCGAGTTTCCAAATATGAAGTTCCCCAAAAAGCTCCTAGTAAAGGGAGCGCTACATAAGTAGTCGCTCCATAACAAAAGATCCACCAGACTTGAGAATAGCTAAGAAGTGACTTTAATCTTTTACCAAGAGGAATCTTTTTATCTATAAATACAATAGCCTCATCAGCCATTGGCTTACTTCTTAAAAAGCAGGCTATGAGTACTGTAAGCACCATTCCTAAGAGAGCAGCTGCCAAAAAAATTATCCGCCAATTTCCATGAACAGCCCTCATCGCCAAAGCAATAGGTGCACCTGCAGCTAATGGTCCTAGAGCACCTAATAATTGGCCGCATCCAATTAAAAATGCGAAATATTTCTTAGGAAACCAATTGAGCGTGACAATCATTAGGGATACAAATCCAAAAGAAGAACCCAATCCAATCATCAACCTTCCGATAAATGCTGTGGCAAATCCATGCGAAAAACTAAACCAGAGAGTCCCAAAGGTACACAAAAACGCGGCTATTGTAATCAATACCCTTGCTGAGAACCTATCTAATAAGAGACCTACAGGAACCTGCATTAGCGAGTAGGTAAGATAATAGCCAGAACCGATAATAGCAAACTGCTCAACTCCAATATCTAAACTCTCAATGATGTTCTTTGCGACAGTTCCTGGCAAAACTCTTAGAAAAAACTCATAGAAGAAAAAAGCAATGGCAAGTAACCAAATAAAAAGGCCGTAAACTGAAAATTGCTTATCTTTACTCAATAAAAAAATCTCCGTTCTCTTCTCGGGACCAATCTTGAATTTCCTCAGCTGTCGTCTGCTGCATTTCTGCAATTTGTAAAATCGGTTCTCCTTCGTTCAAAATGGGAAGATTATTTTTTGCGATAACAACTCCATCACACGGAGAGATGATTTCTTCTTTTTGTTCAGTACCAAAGGGGTCTGAAATTCTAGCTAATCGAGTTCCTTTTTTCACAAAGCTTCCTACTCGATTGAATATTTCACAAAGGCCAGAAGAGGATGCACGTACCCAATAATCTGATTGCAAGAAAGCTGGGTCTGGCTTTTTTGATCCTTTTACTGAGGTTGATAGCATATCCAAGCTTCTCATAACTCTCACAATTCCCTGGATACCTATTTTAATCCCGCGTTCATCAAGCCTAAGAGCCTCTCCTGTTTCGTAGATAATCGTAGGGATTTTTTTCTCCTGGTGCAGCAGCCAGAGTAAACCATGTGTAGATTCGGTATTTAAAATAACTGGGGCATGGAATGAGTAGGCTAGTGTTTTCGCTTCTGCTGAACTCATTAAGGTTTTGATTTGAGGAAGCTTTGTAATATGAGGCTCCCCTGTATGCAGGTCAATACAGTGTGTAATATTAGAAAAAATCTCCTTCTGCAGGTGACAGGCTAACCTTGAGGCAAAAGATCCTGATTCAGAGCCTGGAAAACTTCCATCTAGATCTCTACGGTCAGGAAGGTTTCTAGAGAGAGTAATCATTCCATAAATATTCATAGTTGGAATAACGATCAACGTCCCTCGTATTGATTTGAGTAATTGAAGGTTCAGCAGCTTCTGAATGATCGCTACGCCGTTGATCTCATCCCCATGTATGGCACCACATACCAAAAGCACTGGCCCTGCTTTTTTTCCATGGAGAATATGAATAGGAATATACATTGGGGCGCATGTATAAAGCTCAGGAGTTGGTAAGGCTACTGTAATTCTTTCACCTGGTTGAATTGTGATATTGCCAATTTTCAACGGCGAATTCTTCATAAAAAGACCCTTCAGTTACATGAAACATTCTTGATATAGAAGGGATTATTTTTTATCAACTATAATCTATATAAAACAACTGACCATAACTAACATAACTTATTTACTTCTCAGAAAATCTATTTATACAAAAGAGAGTCTTTTTCAATAATGACCCATTAAGAATGCTCTAAATAACACTACGCCAGAGACAGAATCGAACTGGCGACACAAGGATTTTTAGTCTTGAAGCCCCTTTCACAACAGATGACCTAAAATCACCCAATATCACAAATCTTACGAGAAAAAGTAGACTTTTGATGACGAAAGATTGTCAATTGATATCAAGTAATTTCAACCTTGAAAAATTGGTTATTCTAGATCTATTTGCTTCTAATTGAACAGACATAAAATCTATGCTATCCTTTTGGGAACTCTGTGATAAGATAATACGCACTCACTTTGTAAGGAGTCTCCAATACATGAGAAACAAAAAAGAAGCATTTGTTCAAAGATTGACAGAATTCACTCCTAAAACCTGGATTTGTCTTAAAAACAAATATACTTTTGATTTATTTAAGCATGATTTAATTGGAGGAGTAACTGTTGGGATAGTGGCTCTCCCTCTTGCAATGGCCTTTGCCATAGCATCAGGACTGTCACCTGTAAGTGGTTTATATACAGCAATTATTGCAGGCTTCATTATTTCGCTGTTAGGAGGAAGTTATTCGCAGATAGGGGGACCAACAGGTGCCTTTGTTGTTATTATCTATAATATAGTTCAAAATCATGGCTACTCTGGATTAGTCCTTGCCACAATTCTTGCCGGAATAATCCTTTTAGCGTTCGCATTTTTTAGGCTTGGAACCTTAATAAAATACATTCCCTATCCCTTAGTTATTGGATTTACCTCAGGAATTGCCGTCATTATTTTCGTCTCTCAAATTAAAGATTTTTTTGGGTTAGATATCCAGAACCTTCCTTCAGAATTTATTCCAAAATGTATTACGATTTTTTCTTCGTTTTCCTCATGGCATCCTTTAACTTTCGGGGTTGCATTAGGCACTCTTCTATTGATAATTCTAATCCGTCGTTTTTTTCCCATTATTCCTTGGGGAATAAGTGCAATTGTTTTAGGGGGAGGACTTTCTTGGATTTTAGGATTACCTGTAGAAACAATAGCTTCTCGGTTTGGGGAAATTCCTAGAAGCTTTCCAACTTTTTCAGTTCCGATTTTCTCAATTTCTCTGGGCACATGGTATAATCTGATTCCTGAGGCCCTAACAATTGCATTTTTAGCCGGCATAGAATCTCTTCTATCTGCAGTGGTTGCAGATGGAATGACAGGACGACGTCATAAATCTAATTGTGAACTCATGGCCGTTGGAATTGCCAATATTGGTTCCGTGTTATTTGGCGGCATCCCTGCAACTGGAGCTATCGCTCGTACAGCAACAAGTATTAAAACAGGTTCAAAAACTCCCTTTGCTGGAATAATTCACTCTGCAACATTGCTTCTGATTTTATTTGCATTTGCACCTATTGTTAGTCAAATTCCTCTAGCATCTCTTTCTGCTGTTCTAGTAATGGTAGCTTGGAATATGAGCGAACTCCATCATTTTCGCAGCTTATTCAAAGCTCCGCCGTGTGATATAGCTATACTGCTAGTAACCTTTTTGCTTACCATTTTAGTCGATTTGACGGTTGCCGTAGAGGTTGGGATTGTGCTTTCCGCATTTTTATTTATTAAAAGGATCGGGGATGTTTCACAGATTAGCCCACTGTATTTTGCTAAAGATGAACCGATTGAAAATACAGATGTCAATCAAGAATCTATTGAACAATCGGCTATTCCCAAGGGAGTAGAAATTTATGAAATAACGGGGCCTTTATTTTTTGGCTTAGCAGATAGTCTAAAAGATGTTCTTTCTAATATCAAATTTCCACCTAAGGTATTCATTTTGCGAATGCGTCAAGTCCCTGTAATGGATGCTACAGGGATGCATGCACTGAAGGAATTCATTAGCAAATGCAAAAGGGAAAATATCTCTCTGATTCTTTCAGGAATAAACAAGCCTGTATTGCAGACATTCAAAAAATTTAATGTCGTTGAATCAACTCAAACAACATGGATATTCTCAAATTTTGATGATGCTTTAAAAAAGGCTATTGAACTAACACAAGCTTAGCCGGGATGAAAAACCCTATCCGATATAGGAACCCTTAAGAAGCCTCTGAAAAATCTAAGGGCGTCGCAAAAAAGAACAAGTTTACATTCTTATAAAATGGGTCGACTTGGCTGTAACTCTCTCAAAAATTCCTCAATTGGCACACAGAGTACATTGGAAATTTTCTGTTTTTTATCTCCTCCATATAAGAGGAAACAAGTTGCTTCTGGATACTCTTCTTTAAAAATTTTCAGAGATTTCACATCTTTGGGTGAAGGGTTTGAGCTCCGCTTCACTTCAATTGCCCAAAATCCACGAGGGCCGTAAATAATGAAATCAACTTCTATCTTTGTTCTTGTTTGCCAAAAATATAACTGATGTTTGTCTTGCTGAGACTGAGTCCATGCTCTCAAATGTTGAGCAACTAATCCCTCAAGAGCTGGCCCTTCTATTTCAGCCTCTTTATCGAGAGGCCCTTTAGGCCTCAATTCCCTAAATACACCTGCATCAAAATAGTAGAACTTTGATCGACTTACCAACGCGCGTTTAGCCCGCCTTGTAAAAACAGGAACTGTAAAAGCTAAGAGCAAGTCTTCTAAAATTTGCAAATAGTTATCAACTGTTTGCCGCTTAACATGCGATTCTCTGGCAATTTCTGTACTCGCCCACAATCCTCCATGAGAAAATGTTGCAACTTCCATAAAGCGTACAAAATCCCCAACCTGTCTAACAAGACCTTCTGCTTGAACTTCTTCTTTCAGATACACAGAAATATAAGCTCGTAATTTTTCTTGCGATTCCATCGATTGCCAAATTAACGGCACTAAGCCAAATTGAAGAGCTCTTTTCAAAGAAAATTTCTCTTTTAATTCACTTCCAATAAAAGGATGCATGTGACGAAGTAGAGCTCTACCACCTAATAGATCTCCCACAGAACGTCGCAGCTTTCTAACACTACTCCCTGTAAGAATAAATTGGATGCCACTTCCTTTCTCAATTAAGACATGAATCACAGGAATCAAATCGGGAGCACGTTGAACTTCATCAATAATGCAAACATCACCAGGATTAAGAGAGGAAATGTAGTCGATCAATCTCTCCGGCTTTGCAAGAAATTTTCTCTCTGTTTCTCGATCTAATAAGTCAATTCTAAGAGCTTTTGGGAAACTTTTAGCAAGCCATGTTGACTTGCCTGTTCCCCTAGGACCAAATAGAAAAAAACTCTCTTTTTTGGGAGGAATGATTAATCGGGGTATATAATGCATATTGCCATCCGTTTTGGCGATTTTAATTGCAATACGCCAAACCTGTTGGCATATTGCAACAAAAATACCCCCTCATCCAGAAACAGAAAAGAGTAAGTGCATTAGGTTTTGAGGGAATTGGGCGTGGTGAGTTTGGGTGATCTTAGGCGAGGGCAGTGCCCAGAAAGAATTTCAGTCTAAAAAGAGTGACCGTTTGCGGATTCTCGACGAGGGCAGTACGTGGAACATTAGGTTTTGAGGGAATTGGGCGTGGTGAGTTTGGGTGATCGTAACAAGGGCAGTGCGAGGAGCACGGCCGAGGAGGGATCAGCCAAAATAACCCGCCCAATTCCCTCAAAATGGCCAGAGCCAGAATCGAACTGGCGACACAAGGATTTTCAGTCCTCTGCTCTACCGACTGAGCTATCTGGCCGGTAAGCGGGAAAGAATAGAAAAGCGCATGCTAAATTGCAATCAATTTTTTCTAGGTGCTCAGAGATATATGAAAATTTTCAAGCAGTTAGTGATTTTGAAAGAAAATCATGTCTTTAACGATGTTAACTGACTCTTCCATCCCTAAGTCATTCTCACCACAGGTCGGTCTCTCTTTGTGATCTTTGATCTGCTTGAGAAAGACTTGGAAGTTCTTATTACGCGCCACGCGCTTTTCACTATTCGCTTTGAGCTTTGGCATCGCCTCTACCCAGGTGACTTCCCGTTTTTGAAGCGCTGGAGTATAGTATTTGGTAAACCATTTGCGAGCAAATGGATCAACGTCTGCTAGCGAATCATCGAAAGCTGGGGCAACACGATCGGCTGGAAGTGGATAATCAAGGTGCTTTTCTCCCATTGGGGCAAAATGCAACTCTGAAGGCACAACAATATCTGATTTGACGCCTTCAATCTGAGTCGATTTACCTGAAACGGTGTAGTAACGGCCAACTGTGACTTTAAAAAAGGAATTGGTCGAATCGTCTGTCACAGTCTGATGCTGGATTGTCCCTTTACCATAGGTCTGCTCATCTCCAACAACTACGGCAACACCATAATCTTGCAAGGTCTGGGCAACAATCTCAGTTGCTGAAGCTGAACCTTTTGAAACAAGGATCACAAGCGGACCATCAAAGTATCTCTCACCATCGACAACACGGTAGTATTTGGTGGAACCATCTGAATATTTAGAGATGACAACAACTCCATTTGAAATGAATAGGCCACTCACTTTGATTGCTTGTGAGAGGAATCCACCACTATTATCTCGCATATCTAGTACAAGGCCATGAAGTTGACCCTCTTTACGCAATTTGGCAATTGCGGCTTTAAGATCGCGTTCACTACTCACACCATCTTCTCCTTCGTAGAAGGAGTGGAGGGTGATTTTTCCAATGAGGCCATCACCAAAAGGCTCTGATGAGATATCAACGCGCTTATCTTCAATCGCAATTTTCTTCCGTTTGAGATCAACATGAAAGGAGTCATCTCCCTTACGAACAATGCCAAGTGACATCCGAGTTCCCTCTTTGCCACGCATAATTTCAAGGACGTGGTGAAAGGAGGCTTCTTGGATGGGCTTCCCATCAACTTCGACGATTGTATCTCCAGCTTGGAGCTTGCCGCATGAGTCTGCTGGGCCTCCTTTGAGGATCTCATGAATTGTAATGCCATCGATTCCTTCTCTAAGAACGACACCAATCCCGCACATCCCCTTCTCAAGCTGCACTTTCATGGCATAAGCCTCTTCTGGGCTAAAATAGGCTGTATGTGCATCGAGGCTGTAGGCAAGGGCTTTAAGGGTACGCAAAACAATATGGTGCTCTTTCTCTTGCTCTGAGACATAGCGCCCCTCTTCATCAATGCCTAAGTAACGATTCTCAGAAACTGTGAGTTGTTTCTCGCAAAGTCCAACAAGTTTAGCTTCTACACCATCGTAGCTTGAATATTTAAGCTCATCCATATGCAGAGCAATCAAACGCAAAAAACGTTGGTAGTGTCTGTTACGCAACTCTTTGCGTGATGAAATGAATTTGCTTTCGCTTTGGGGAGCATCGAGCTTAATCTTCTGTGCTTCACGCACAAGCTTAGCTGGATCTTCTTCCCAATAGGCTCGCCACTCACGCGCTCTGATGATGCTCTGCTCAATGGTACGATTGAGGGCAAAATAGGTCGTGTAACGATCGCTTTGATATTCACGGATAACGGTTTGCGCTAGGTGCTCACTGGGATTGAGGTAGGGTTTGACTTCATCAGAAGCTAAGTAAGCACAGCCACCATCGAAGTGAGTTAAATAAATTTTTAAAGAACGCTTCACAACATCTGTGTTGATCTCGGTGCGATCGATGTGATAATCGAAGAGTTGATCCATCACTTTACGAACGTCGTTCGAGTTTAAAAGAGTATCTTTAGCAGTGAGGGGGAAAATTAATAGTATGGCAAAAATAAGCAGATAGGTGCGTCGTATCATTGAAATCTCTTGCGGTTTCGGTTACACTCAGGTATCGACAGATTTCAAAAATACTTTAGATGGATTTACCAAGTTTTTCTCTAGACCAGTTCGAAGGCCCACTGGATTTACTCATTTACCTCATTCAAAAACAAGAGGTTAATGTTTGTGATCTCGCCTTAAAAAAAGTGGCGCAACAATTTCCTCAAGAGGATGGAATTGACGTCTGTGCGGAAGTTTTGGCTCTAGCAGCGACCCTACTCTTGATGAAGAGTCAGAAGTTGATTCCTGGTGAAGAAATAGAAATGGATGAAGCGATCTCTGATCGGATGGAGATGCTGCAGCAACTCATTGAGTATAGCCGTCTAAAAGAGGCTGCAAAATCACTCTCTATTAGGGAAGAGGGACAAAAAGTTTTTTTCCCACGTCAAGCTCCACCTATGGAAACTTCTCGCTCTTTAGGACTTGAAGAGGTTTCTCTCGATGATTTGACGGCGCGCCTTCAAGAAGTGATGGCGCGCGCGGCAAAGCAGAAGAAGATGGTAGAAGATGATCAGTGGCATGTTGCTCCTAAAATTGAATGGCTCAGAGAGTTAATTGCCAGTGGTGAGCTGATTGCTTTTGAAGAGATCTTTTCAGAAAAGAGGTGTCGTGAGGAGTTAACAGTGATTTTTCTAGCTCTTTTGGAATTGATGAAAGAGGGAGCTATTCAAGTTTCAAAACAAGAAGACCAAGTGGTGATCCATGGCAGAAATTAATCTTTTAGAAAAGACGCTTGAGCGCGTTGAAAAAAGAGAGTATTGCTCTCGCACTGATGAGATTAAACGCATTTGTGAGGCGCTACTTTTTGCGAGTAGTGACCCTGTTTCAATGGATAGGCTCAAGGAAATTGTCAATACACTCTATCCTGTAAAAACACGCGAATTGCGAGCGATTTTGCAGCAGATGCAAGAGGATTATCAGAAGACTAAACGGGCTTTTCAAATCGATGAGATCGGTGGTGGCTATTTACTACGCACTGTTGAAGAGCTCGCCCCCTATGTTGCTCTGCTACAACAAGACAGACGGTCTGAAAAATTGTCCAATGCAGCAACTGAAGTGCTTGCTATTGTTGCTTATCGAGGTCCAATTACACGTCCTGAAATTGAGGCGCTGCGTGGAGTGGATAGCTCTGGAACTTTAGCTTCGCTCATTGAAAGAGGTCTTGTTAAAGGTGTAGGTCGCAGAGAAGCTCCTGGCCGCCCAATGGAATATGCAACCACAACAGAATTTCTTAAACATTTTGGGTTAAGGGACATCAGGGAGCTGAGCCAACTCTGATCGTTGGTAGGCATATTTGACAGCGTAGACAGTTGCTGCACAGAAGACACCTAAACCTATAAAGCTAATAAATGAGCCTGCTAGTGACGGGAAGAAGTTAAAACCTGTCATAATGATATTTGGAGTTGCACTTGTCCCCCAGAGAAAGCAGCCAACTGCAAATAAAAGAAGCGCAATGGTGCCAAGCGCAACTGTCGTGATGAGACTATGCCGTGCATTTTGCTTCAGTTGCTCAGGCGTAGCCTCAGAGGACTTACTCAGCACTTTTGCCATCCATGTGTCAGCAGGAAATTTACATGTACAAAGAGAAATAAGAGCCTCACGCTTTGATCCAAAAGAAAGTTTAAGTGCCTTTGGATTAAAAGTAAAGGCGCCTAGTTCTCAAAAAATAAGTAGCAATTGCCCTTTGGTTAGCCACGCTTTGTAGTTTGTGGAATCCCAGTAATACTCACTGTGGAAAACGCCTCTAATGTTCGGACGGTAGAGTTGACGCCACTCAAAATAGACTTTGTCAGTTGAACGAAAGAGCTTGTCAAGGAAGACAGCTACACTAACAGGCTGATTGAGTTCACGGTTCCATTGCCAGGAGTGAAGATAGGCAAGCTCCATTTGTGTATTCAACCCAACATTTTTGATATAAAAGAGCGTTACATAATGCTCCCACTGCCTTTTGAAAGAGTAGTAGTCGACCTCAGTCTCTTTATACCCACTGATACGGCCAGTATATCGTAAAGTTAATATCGGGTTATATCGCGGATAGTAGCTCTCCGCAAAGATCTCTCCACTCCACTGTCTATTGTAGGTAATATCGTGATAAAATCTTAAAAAGCCTGTCAAGCTGAAGCGAAAACGGCGTTGAAAGAGGTACCACTCGCCATAGCCTGTGTAGGTTTGCCTCCCTAGAAAGGTCGCTTTTTGGGGAGCTGTGCTAAACTCTTTGATCAAGATGGAATCGACAATTGCAGAAAGCGTGTAAAGCGAGTCTTCTGCTTGATAGGAGATCGATCCAGTCGGTTCGAAACGAGTCTGTTCTCCTAGAGGAAAGAGTGGATCTCCAGTATCATGGCCATGCTTCACACTAGCGCCACCGGCCAAAGAGAGATCTGCATAAGGCATCCAATCAACATTCACTGCCGTAATATTAAAAGGGACAAAAAGGTTATTGCTACCTGAAACAAGATTGATCTCCCGTTCCATCCCGGCTAAAAATGAGGCTGAAAGATTCGAGTTTTCGCTCAATGGCACCGAGCCGTAGATGATGTTGATATAGGTGTTACGCTGAGCCGAGGTTTGCTTTGTAATAATATCTGTTTCGCGCTCCTGGCCATACGCCATGGTTTCGCGTGCCCATGGATTTGTCCGTTTTAAAATGCGATGGTAGAGCTTATCGAGAGAATAGTTAGCATCATCTAAAGCGTACCGTTTGAGAGCCACTTCTTTGGCTTGTCTGTTTTTATTTTGAATGTTTAAGGAACGTATTAACCCTCTCAAGGCATCTGTATTATCGGGATTTTCGTCTAAGAGCTCTTGGAAATAGGCTTGGCCTTGCTTATAATTGTTTCGTGCAAGTTCAAGATAGCCCAAACGAAAGGTTGCATCACTATAGTTGGGATCAAGTACAAGTGTTTTACTAAGAAAATAGTCTGCCTCGCGCTTGCGTCCCATCCAAGCTGTTACGCGACCAAGTCGAAAAGTATAGTAGGGATCTTCTGGATCGGATTGATGCAAAACATACCAACAGCGTGCTGCTTGAAGATAGTGATACGCATCTTCATACTTGTCTGCACACTCAACCATCTCTTCTTGCCATGGAGTCCGCTTTTTCTTTACTTTGCTCGCCTCTTCTCTCGCCGCTATTGCAGATTCTGCCCGCTCG
Source organism: uncultured Chlamydiaceae bacterium (assembly GCA_942490925.1). Classification (GTDB taxonomy): domain Bacteria; phylum Chlamydiota; class Chlamydiia; order Chlamydiales; family JAAKFR01; genus CALNYX01. The sequence goes on from CALNYX010000017.1 coordinate 1,059,462, forward strand.
ATTCCAAGTAAAACATCGGGATAGTCAGGAGTGATAGCAAGTGCTTCTTCAAAAGCTTCAAGCGCCATTTCATAGCGCTCTGTTTGCATGTAAACAAGCCCGAGAAATAGATGTGCATCTGAATTTTCTGGATTGATCTCCAAGCTCCGTTTCAGAAAATCTTCAGCTAAGGTCGGCTCCTGCATACGAAAATAGAGTTTTCCAATCTGAAAGCGGTAATGGGCATTGTCTGGCTGCTCCTTGAGCAATTCTAGCCAAATGGCAAGCGCTTTTTGATACTCTGCTTTTGTCTCAAAAACACGCGCCTGTTCAAACAGTGGATTAAGTAGAGGTTTTCCCTTGAGCTCAATTTGAGCCTCTGCCTGCTCGAGTCCTATCTGCGCATCTGCGTAGTCTGGAACTTCTTTCAACACATTTTCAAAAAGCTCTTTTGCCGACTTTGGACGATCGGTTCGGAGGTAGACAAAGCCCAATGAAAGTTTTGCATCTGCATTCTTAGGATCGATTTTCAGACTCTTCTTTAAAAACCTTTCCGCCTTTGCATATTCATCTAATTGAGCATAAAGTTTTCCTATCCGGTAGAGGTAATAGGAGTTGTCTGGTGATTGTTCAATCAGCAAAAGCCAAATGGCAAGCGCTTCACTCTCCCGATGATGGGTTTCAAGTTCAGTCGCCTCTTCGATGAGCTTGAGTTGTTTAGCAGCTTTTCGTTGCCTCTCTTTCTCTAATGCAGCAGCTCGCTCTTCTCTTTGGATCTTGTTAAGCAATTGTGTTGCATCCGTGTAGTCAGGATGTTTGCGCAAGATTTTTAGGAGAAGCACCTTTGCCTCATCGACTTCCCCTAATTGAAAATAGAGTGTTGCAAGTGTATACTGCACATCTGGGTTGCCTGGATCAAGTGAGAGACTTTTTTCCAGTGCTTCTGCCGCATCCCTGTAAGCTCCCATTTGCATATAAACCTTTCCCAAATGATAGAGATAGCGCGCATTATCAGGATCCTCCTTAACCAAAGCCTCCCATTGTAAAACCGCTTTATTTAACTCCCCTCTCTGTTCATCTGTTTCTGCCTGCTTAATTCTGCTTTGGGCAGCCTCTTCTTGTTTTTGCTGCATCAGAAAATGTTTTTTCTTTTTTGTGGCCCGCAGCCCTTCGTCTGCATCACGATATTCAGGTTGTGAGCTTAAGATCTCTTGAAAAAGGACTTCCGCCTCATCGAGATGATCTGTCCAGAGGTAGACATAACCGAGCATTAGCTTAGCATCTGAATTTTCTGGATTGAGCTTGATGCTAAGTTTAAGAAACTTCTCAGCTTTTGCATACTCTTTGAGACGAGCATAATTCCACCCCATGTGATAGAGGTAGCTTGCATTATCAGGCTCGCTTTTGTTTAGCTCTGTCCAAAAAGCCAAAGCTTGTCTGTAATCACCGCTTTTTTCTGCTTGAATAGCTTTTTCAACCTGCTCTGAAACAGTCGATTGAGGTGTTTTGACTTCTGTCTTTGAGTTGCAGCCAGCAGACAATATCAACAAGTTGATCAAGAAGAATTTAAAGAGCTGACGCATTGAAAAAAACACTTTGTATCTTATATATAGGGGATATAACATTTTTTTGTGATTTTTGGCATGATTTCCTTCCTTTGCATCGACGAAAGCAATAGCCTTGAGCCCCTTTTGTCTGAATATGCATCTCATTTTGGTTTTTCCATTGAGGTCTCTTCTGACCCCAAGAGCGTGAAAAATAAGAGTGGATATGATGCTTTTTTGCTTGTTGAGAGCAAAAAATTTGAAAATTTTGCGTCATTTTTGAATCCAGAAAGCTGCAATGTTGTCTTTTCTAATAAACACCCTACCTCTAAAGAATTTAGGCAACTTAGAGCAGATGCTTCTGTCACCTACCTTTTGGAACAGCCAATTGTAAAAACAGAGATTGTGGCGCTTTTACGTACCCTCTGCTCTCCCGGGCAAGCAGAAGAGATTGACCTTCCTCCAGAGTTGATGGAAAAGTATACCTCGACTCTCAGTGAAAAAATCGAAGAACTCGAGGGTCTTGTCCAGAAAATCCATGCACATGGTGGTGAAAAAAAGCCTCTTGTAGACCTACGAAATGTTGTGCACAAAATCGCAGGGAGTGCTGGAGGGTATGGCTTTACAGAGGCTGGAAAACTGTGTAAACAGCAGGAACTTTACTTGCAAGGTCTCTATGGAGGAGAAACTATAACTATTTCTCCCAAAGAGATTGATACAGCTAACGTTAAATTTTTGCGAGCACTGCGTTTGAATTTTCAAAAGCTCTGTTTGCAAGAGCCTAAAGTTCGGGAGAACAAGATTCCGACTAAACCCTCCTCCCCCGTAACTAAAACTCCTGCCCAAGTCCAAACACCTTCAACTAAGATCTCACTGCTCTGTTTTGATGAAGCACACAAACTTCGCCCAGTATTGGATGAGTATGCAAACTTACTGCGCTTTTCTTATCAATCAGTAACAAATGTTGAGCAACTAGAGAAGCAATATAGTCAGAAGAATTATGACGGTGTTTTAATTGTTGAAGGTCCGCAGCTTTCGGATCCCAAACAGCTAATTGAAAGACTTAGTCAAAATAAACACTCTCCACTTGCTCTGATTGCTGATAAGTGTAGAAAAGCAGAAGTTTTTCGAGAGCTAAAAACCAAGTATGCTGTTGATTATGTCCTTGAACAGCCTGTGATTAAAGAGGAATTTCTCGCCCTTCTGCGTCAGCTCTGCCATATGAATGGTCAGTCTCATAGAGATGAAGAGTCATTGCCTAAAGAACTGATCGAAAAATATACTTCAAGTATCTATGACAAAATTGAGCGTATTGAAGAGTTGATTCAAGCATCACATGCAAACTCAGGCGAAAAGGAGCCTCTTGCCACTCTTAGAAATGAAGTACATAAAATTGCAGGAAGTGCTGGTGGTTATGGATTTTCTGAAGCAGGGCAACTCTGCAAAATGCACGAGCTCTATCTACAAGAAATTTATAGTTCGGAACCCATTATTACCCCGCAAAAAGAAATTGATGCAGCTAATGTCAAATTTCTACGTAAATTGCGTTTGAACTTTCAAAAATTGACAATCAAAACCATCGCCGACATTTCGACCCAGATTAAAAAATCTGCGTCCGCCCAAGAACAAAAAACACGCCCCCTTTCAAATATATTTCTAGTCCTTATTTCAACGGATTTAAACATTATCAGGATATTTCAAAAACTCGCAAAACGGTACCACCTTGCCTTTGAAGTCGAAAGTGATCCTCAGCACTTTCTAGACAAATGGGAGGACATTAATACCCCGCCCTTTACAATAATTGTAGAAGAGCACTACCCGTTTACAACCTATACAGGGCAATCACTATTCAAACTTCTGCGTGAAAAATGGAAAGAGGTCTCTCCAACTTTTGGAATCATGACGCAAAGTGATGAACTCGATAAACGGATAGAATGGATCGCTGAGGGGATAGATCTAGTCTTGAAAAAACCCCTTGCAGAGCAGAATATCATCGATATTTTTGAGCAACTCAGCGCACAAAAAGAGATGCACAATATCAAAGCTTTAATTGTAGATGACGATGAGGATGTTGGACTTGTTGAAAAAAATACGCTTGAGCAAATTGGTATACAAGCTGTTTACCTACAAGATGAGACCAAGCTGCTAAGGTCGCTTGAAGAGATTAACCCGCATCTTTTGATTCTTGATATCAACTTACCACACTATAATGGAAGAGAGCTTTTACAAACACTACGTTCTGATATACGATTTCGTGATTTAATTATTGTTGTTGTCACAGCAGTCACTGAAGAGGGTTTTGATCAATGGGCCTATGCTGAAAACTGTGATGAAATTGTTCACAAACCTATCGATACGGCACATCTCCAATCACGTATTGCAAACCTTGTTCATCGAAATATTTCATCTCAAGAAATTTCCCGTCTTGACCGCTACACCCACCTCTATACCAAGGATTATTTCTTAGGAAAATTCTCAAATTTTCTTCTTTTGCAATCCCCTAAAACTCACTTGAGCTTTCTATTTTTAGAAATCGATTTGTGGAATAAAATCTCTAAAATTCTAAATCCAATTGAAATTAAAGAGATCTTAATTCTTGTTACAGAACTTATTAGAACACATCTTCAAAAAAGCGCGCTTTATGGATACATGGGCGAGGGGCGCTTTGCACTCCTTTTTCAAAACATTATGGGTGGAGAGCTTGAGTTTCTTATTAGTCGTTTTTTTGAAGCTGCCAAAAAAAAACTCTGGCTCTCTGGAAGAGAAGAGCTCAAAACAACTCTCTGTGTAGGAGCTACGCTCTTTTCTGTTGGGCAAATTGATATGGATACGATCCTATCTCAAACTGAGGAAGTTTTACACCAAGCTATGGATATTGGACCTGGACACTTTGAATTAAAACGTCTGTCTGCTTCTACAGGTGATGAAGCGCAGCAGCAAGTGATTTTAGTCGATGATGATCCAGACCTCTGTCGCGTGGTTGAACATGCCTTTAGCAATCATGGAATTGCAATTCAGACATTTTCAACAGGTGAGGATGCAATTAACTTTTTTGCAAAACTAGAGAAGTTGGAAGACAATACACTTATTATCCTCGATAGGATCTTGCCAGATCGAGATGGATTGACAATCTTACGCCTGTTAAATGAGAAGTTCCCAGGCAGAATTAAAGCGATTTTCCTTTCCTCCTTGACGACCGAAAAAGATGTCCTTGAGGGACTGAAAATAGGGGCTCTGGACTATATTACAAAACCTTTTAGTATTTCTGTTCTATTACAAAAAGCCTTTATCTTACTGAGACAATGAAAATTAATATCATCGGAATTATTGAATACCTAATTGTTTTTATAGCAGTCCTCTATATCTTCATTCTAAAAATCCGCCAAGATCGAAAAGTTCGTAAAATCCAAGCGACTAAGGAGAAACTCAAAACGCTTTTTGATGAACTTTTAATTGAAAAGACGGCTCTAGAAAAAGTTGACTGGCTTCCTTCACCACGCGACTTTCTCCCACTTCTAATTGTATTAGAAGAATTTACAGAGAAGTTTGGTACGGACAGCACATGGGATGGAATCAAACACCACTTTACCATCAAGCACCTTAGACCATGGGCACTCAAACACTACCGTTCTAAACTCTGGAACAGACGTAATCTTTCAGCACGGATTTTTTTACTCTTCCCCCTACCAGAAGATCTCGACTGTATTTGTCACTTTCTCAAAGATCGGGATTTTTATATTCGGATGGTTGCAGTTGAAGCGCTTGGAAGACTCAAAACCAGCGCTGTTGTTCCCATCATATTGCAGTATATGGCCAAAGAACCTCCAAAAGCCCGTTTTATCTATAGATATGCTTTAAACCTACTCCCCTTTGAGCTTTTCGATATCGTTGTTGATGTTTACAAAAAAAGCAAAAGTTTAGCTGTGCGCCTTTGCTGCTTAGATGTTTTATCTCACGGTTTTCATCATGACATCTATCCAATTGTCCACCAAAGCCTACACTCTAAATACCCTCAAATTCGTTATATGGTGGCAAAAATCTTAGCTAATCTCCGCTCTGACAAAGCTCTACAAGATCTTATCTCTCTTTTGAAAGATCCTACAGCTAAGGTGCGCGCAATGGCAGTCGAATCATTAGGTGATTTTCACCATGAAAAAGCTTTTGAAAAAGTAGGCGAAATGATCCATGATAAAGTCTACGACGTGAGGCTAAAAGCGGCGTTTGCAATGCTCAAATATGGAAAGAGGGGGATCCAGTTCTTAGAGCTACAAGACAGCGACTTATACCCAAAAGCTCATGAAGTTGCCCGTTTTGTCCTGACTCTACCATAAGAAACCACTGATATGCGTGAATTCATCTTAGGCTACCAAAATAGCGTCATCATTTATTATTGGGCCATTAACGGTTTTTTCATTTTCTTATTGATCAATGCTTTTTTCGTGATTTTTTCGCGTTATAAGAAGTTCGAGTCTCAACGGTTAGATATCTTGCACCAGGTTGAAGATCTGCCCTCTATTGGCATTGTAATCCCCTCATACAACGAAGAAGATAATGTTATTTTTGCCATTCATGCACTGTTAAATCTCTCATATCGCAATAAACAAATAACAATTGTCAATGACGGCTCCTCAGACAATTCGATGGAAATTTTAAAATCGACCTTCAAGCTCACCCCTGTTCATCGCGCCTATGTGGAAACAATTCCAACTGTTCCAGTTAAGACCTACTACCATAGCCTTCTCTATCCTGAGCTTGTGGTCATAGACAAAGATAATGGAGGTCGAGCAGACGCAATTAATGTTGGAATCAATGCGAGTAAAACGGACTTTATATTGACGCTCGACGCTGACACGATTATCGATAATAACGAAATGAGCCGCATGCTCCGCTACATTTTTACCAAACCCTCTGTTGCTGGATTTGGTGCAAGTGTTCGTGTTGCAAATGGATGCCATGTAGCACTGCGAGGCATCACACATGTAGGGTTTCCAAAAACCTATTTTGGAGGCATTCAAGCTGTTGAATATCTACGTGCTTTTTATCTTGGGCGAATGGGTTTCGATCCTCTAGGAGGCTCTCTCATTATTTCTGGGGCTTTCTCGATCTACGAAACAGATTATGTTCGCAAGATTGGAGGGTTTGATACTCATACCCTTGGCGAAGATATGGAGCTCTGTACGCATCTCAAAAAGATGCGTTATCTTGAGAAAAAAAATGCGCATACAAGTTATATCCCAGAACCCGTCTGTTGGACCGAAGTTCCTGAAAATTACAAAGATCTAAGCAAGCAACGTACCCGCTGGCAAATCGCACTTATGGAAGTTTTGTGGAAATACAAGACCATGTTTTTCAACCCGCGCTACGGAGTCACTGGCATGGTGATCTTTCCCTTCTTTGTTTTTGGGGAATTTTTAGCTCCACTTTTAGAACTACTAAGCTACATTTTTATGATCCTGGCATGGATTTTTGGTATACGTGACACCAGTTACATTTTCAACTTCTTGATTGTAACATGGGGCTTTACAGCAGTTTTAAATATTTCATGCTGTCTCATTGAAGTTGCTGTATTTCGTAAATACTTCACATACAAACACTTATGGCTAATGCTTGTTTTTAGCTTTGCTGAAAATTTTGGTTACCGGCAGCTTTACCTTTGGTGGCGCCTTAAGGCGTTTTTCAAAATTTTCCAGTCCCGAGAGAGTTGGTGGAGCGGTTGGAAAAAGTCAGGATTTACAGCCATGAATGTTGAAGGACAGAGGGGGAAAAAGAAATAGTGTCATTAGAGGAAAAAATTGCTTCGCATCAGGCAACAATTGGTGTGATTGGGATGGGCTACATCGGCCTCTCTCTTTTAGAGGTTTTTGGAAGCAAAGGATTTCCTCTTGTAGGATATGACTCCAACACTGAGAGGGTCGACAAGCTTAATGAGTGCGTCTGTCCGATGAACTTCATCAATATTGACTCGCTTTTTGACCATCTCAAAGCTGGAAAGTTTGAACCCTCTTCCGATCCGACAGTCTTGAAAAAGGCTGATGTCCTTGTCATTTCTGTACCCACTTCACTCGATGACCATTCAGTTCCGGACTTTTCATCCTTGCGCAAAGCTTTTCGCACAGTCTCTTCCCTGATAAAGAAAGATCTTCTTATCATCTTGCAAAGCACTACCTATCCTGGAACCACGGTAGAAGAGCTCCTTCCCCTCCTAGAGAAGTCAGGCCTTACTGTAGGCGAAGATTTTTTCTTAGCTTATGCTCCTGAAATTTCAGACCCTGGCAATCTCGATTACCGTTTTGCTGATGTTCCCCGTTTGGTCAGTGGTGTCACTGAGCGCTGTCTTAATCTCATCGATTCGCTTTATCGCAATATTGGATGTGAAGTCGTTCACTGTTCAGGCCCTAATGTGGCTGAGGCGGCGAAGATTTTCCAAAACACCTACCGCTTAATCAACATCTCCTTTGTCAATGAAATGAAGATGATGTTTGATCGAATGGGAATGGATGTGTGGGAAGTGATCAATGCTGCTTCGAGTAAACCCTTTGGCTTTACACCCTTCTACCCAAGCCGTGGCGTAGGAGGAGATTGCATTCCTGTAGATCCTGTCTATCTCATTTGGAAAGCCAAATCGACTCAAGGCCCCACTTCGCTCATTGAAATTGCAGAAAACATCAATGAGATGATGCCCCATTTTGTCGTTGAAAAAGTGGTAAGTAGCCTGAATCATGTTGGAAAATCGATGAAAGATGCCAAAGTTTTACTGCTCGGAGTTGGCTTTAAAAAGGACGTCGATAGCTTGCAACAATCAGCTTCGCTCAAGATCCTCTCTCTTCTTAAAAGTCATGAAGCAGATGTGAGTTATCAAGATCCTCTTGTGGATGAGTTGCACGGGTTGAAAATGAAATCTGTTCCACTTGATTACCCCTCGTTTTCCAATTACGATGCAATTGTCATTGCGACTGACCACTCCGTCTATGATTGGAAGCAGATTGTCCAACATAGCTCCTTGATCATTGACACCTGCAATGCAACGGCGCAAATTCCTGACGCAAAAGAAAAGGTGGTCAAAGCATGAAAATTCTTGTCACTGGAGGCGGTGGATTTATCGGCTCTCACATCACAGATCACCACTTAAATAAGGGTGATCAGGTGAGCGTGATTGACAATTTCGTCACTGGAAGCCCTGACAACCTACCAAAACATCCCTCGCTAAAAGTCTATCAAGCAGATCTTGCAACTTTTGACAAACTCCATGAGGAAGTAAAAGCTGCAGATTGGATCTACCACATCGCCGCTACCGTTGGGATCTATAACGTCGTTAAAAAACCTGCAGATACACTCTCCAACAATATTCAGACCTGCGAGCTCCTTTTAGACGCTGCCGCCGAAACTCAAACAAAAGCGCGTCTACTGATCACCTCTTCCTCAGGAGTCTACATCAATTCTCCCCTGGGAGAAGATGGCCAATTTCATGAAACTCAAATGTTGCACATCCCCTCAGGCGAATTCCATATGGAGTCCTATACCTTGAGTAAATTGCTCAATGAAGTGATGGCTCTTTCCTACTGTTACCAAAAACATGTCGATTGTGTGATTGCGCGCGTTTTTAACACCACAGGCATCCGCCAAAGCGGGCAGTATGGAATGGTCTTGCCCCGCTTGATCACCCAGGCATTAACAGGCGAGCCACTAACAGTTTATGGAGATGGCTCTCAAACACGCTCTTTTGTGAATGTTCATGATGTAGTCATCGCACTTGCCAAACTCCTTGCAAACCCCAAAAGCAAAGGGGAAATTTTCAATGTTGGAAATAGTCGCCCTTGTTCAATTTTAGAACTTGCCAAGCTTGTCAAAGAGAAGACGCGCAGCGCCTCAGAAATCACCTTTGTTCCCTACAAACAGGCTTACGGGGTCGATTATAAAGACACGATGCAACGATGCCCCAATATCGAAAAACTCAAAACCTTCACAGGTTTTGAACCCACATGGACGCTAGAACAAACCATCGATGAAATGATCACCTATATAAGCGCGCAACTTCCTCAATAAGTACGTCTGTCAAACGCTTCCAGGTATTGTGATTCACATCAGCGCAGAGTTGGCTGTGCAATGAGTCAGCTAATTCTGCACGCTCGTCTGGTGTTGTGCTGAGCAATTTTTCCAAAATCTGTTGATTCCCCTCATGATCGCCATACTCCAGCAAGTAGGGATGCTCGTAAGGGTAGCCCGTATCTCGTGAAACAATTGGGATAAAGCCGCGCGCTGCAGCTTCCAAAATTGAAACACATTGCGCCTCCCACATCCCTGGCTGAATGAAAAAGTCTGCAAGGGTAGGCAAGGCTTCTATCTGAGTCTGATCGAGATTACTCAAACTCCTCTCCCCCGTTCCAAAAAGGTGGAGCTTTCTGCCAACGCGTTTCACAAGCTCCATTGAATGCGACACTGCTTTCATATGATTGGTATTGCCTACATAGAGAAAGTCATTTGTCGAGTAGTCCCTTTTGATCCTCTTGAATAGATCGAGGTCGATCGGTTGATGCACAACGCGAATCGAGGTACCTTTTGCTTTCAAGTTTTCAAAGTAGGGATGCCAAAAATTTGTAGGTTTCTCTAGATAGTGACGTTTATTGAACTCTGAGGTGAGCAAAATGATGGCCGCTGCTTGATTATAATACCCACACTCTATTTCACGTGGAACACTTGCTGGAGAAACAGAGGTTGAGTGATCCTCATGTCCATTCCACGGTGCAAAGGAGATGACACGCTTTGTCCGAGAAAAGCTTTTCTGCAACGTTTCACCAATGTGACCGATGACTACATCTTCGGGTTGAATCTTTGCAATCCGCTCTGGCTTCTCACCTTCAAAGCGCAAGAATGTGACGCGCGGAAACTCTTTTTTCAACGCCCGAAATGGCCAGTAGCTCAGTTCTGTATTCGCTTTGAGCCCATTTTGAAAACGAAAATACCCATTTTTATGCGTATAAACAAAGTAGACGCGCTTACCTGGCAGCCTCTCATTGAAAAGAAGTGCCAGCTTGCGAAAGAGCTTCATGAAATTCTCCGTTTCCATGTTCGGTAAGAGCGAATTCTTTCAACAAATGACTTCACATAACGATTGCGCACACGATACGCCTCGTTGGCAACATTAACCGGTTCACTTGTAGACAACGAATCCTCATGTTCACGAAAACAAGCAAGGGGTGTTGGCAAGACAAACGGAGTGCTCAGCTGAGCTAAGCGAAGCCAGAGATCATAATCCATACAATATTTCAAGCTAGGTGCAAAACCTCCCACCTCTTCAAAAAGCTCGCGCTTCACAAATGTTGCAGGATGCGTGATAAAGTTGTACTTGCGTAGCCGTTTAGCTGAAAAAGGCTCAAAAGGCGTTTTTCTCACCTTTTCCCCTTTTCCATCAACAATCCAAGCCTGTCCGTAAAGCCACTTTACCATAGGATGTTGCTTAAGCGTTGTTGCCACCATGCCCAGAACTTTTGGATGAAGCAAATAATCATCTGCATGCAAATGCAACAAAAATTCCCCCGATGCAAAAGCAGCGCCTCTGTTCATCGCATCAGCAATCCCACTATCTTTTCCCTCATAAAGCTTGATATGTGGAAACGATTTTATGATGTCCAACGTCCCATCACTACTGCCGCCATCCCAAACCAAATGCTCATAATCAGTGAATTCTTGTGCTCTAACAGACTCGAGCGTCTGACGCAAATGCGCTTGAGCATTAAACGTTATTGTCACAATGCTAAATTTCACCATTGCAAATTTTTTCCTACTTGTAGATAAAGAGTTCCATGATACGGCAGCTATTGCTTTTTTGCATGTTTCTTTTTCCCTTTTCGCTTGAGGCTTATCAGGTCTTGGGCATCGGCTGTCCCACAGTTGATATCGTCCAACCGGTTGAAGAAGAGTTGCTCCACCAACTTCATCTCAGAAAAAATGGGTGGCATGATTACGACGCTAGTCGCTTTGCCACTATATTAGCTGCAGCACGCCCCTTTTGCCCACCGATCGTCGTTCCAGCAAGTGGCTCGATTTGTAATACTATGAAAGGATTAAGCGCTCTTGGGATTTCAACGGCAGTCACGGGTCGTGTAGGAAATGATCAGATGGGAGAGCGCATCACAGAGTCAATTCGCTCTTTTGGCATTACGCCTCTATTTACAAGGACTGATACACCTTCCGTTCAAATAGCCTGCCTTGTCACTCCAAATGGAGAACGGACCTTCTGTGCCTGCTCAGCTGCTGAGAAAGAGCTCTCAGCCAACGACCTTTTCTACCCCCAGTTCCAAAGCACCAGTCTAGTGCATATCGAAGGATTTACCCTCCCATATGGAAGTTACGTCGAAAATGCCATGATTTTTGCCAAAAGAGCAGGCGCCCTTGTCTCCTTTGACGTCGGACCCTATGGAGTTAAATTTCGAGAACGCCTCTTTGCCCTATTGACCCAATACGTAGATATTGCCTTTCTAGATGAAGATGAGGCATATCAACTCACCCTACTCCCCCCTGAACGGGCATGTGATTTTCTAAGAAATTTTTGTAAAATTGTTGTTATTAAGGTCGGTGGAGAGGGGTGTTGGGTTGGCTCGAAAGAGGGCATTTTTCATCAGCCAGCCATTCCAGCTAAAGTCGTCGATACAACAGGCGCTGGGGATCTTTTTGCTGCTGCCTTCCTCTATGGAGTCCTCAAAGAGGCTTCATTACAGGATTGCGCCCGCTTTGGAAATTTTGCCGGTAATGCCGCCGTACAGCAGTATGGAGGCGAGCTTCCACAGGCCAAATGGGGCCCTCTCAAAAAAATATTTGCTGAAAGCTTGGCCGGCAAGTAGCCCCTATTTATATTCGGACTGACCCATGATCTAATTTCTCATTGTCAAGAATCCTCAATTGTCCTATATTCTCCTTTTAAACTTGTAAAATTTTGATTTAGAGAAGAAGGAATATGCCTACAATCAATCAACTGATCCGCCAGAAGCGTGGGAAAAAGTCGAGACGTAAAAAGTCCCCGGCCCTCAATCGATGCCCTCAGCGTCGAGGTGTTTGTCTTCAAGTGAAGACAAAAACACCTAAGAAACCGAACTCAGCTCTCCGTAAGGTTGCTTGGGTCCGTCTTTCTAACGGGCAGGAAATCATTGCATACATCGGTGGTGAAGGTCACAACCTCCAAGAGCACAGCATCGTGCTTGTACGTGGAGGTCGTGTCAAAGATCTACCTGGTGTACGTTACCATATCGTACGTGGTGCACTTGACTGCGCCGCTGTAAAAGATCGTAAACAGAGTCGCTCACATTATGGAGCGAAACGTCCAAAGTAATATAAAGAAGGGAAACTATGTCGAGAAGAAGACGTGCAGACAAGCGTGAGACGAAACCTGATCCTTTTTATGGGAACAAGACGCTCGCGAAATTTATCAATAAGATTATGTTGCATGGGAAAAAGGCAAAAGCACAAAGCCTTGTGTATGGAGCCTTGACCACTTTCGCTAAGAAAGTGAGTATTGACGATCCTTTAGAAGCTTTTGAAAAAGCTCTAGAAAACGCCAAGCCAACTTTAGAAGTTAAATCTCGCCGAATTGGTGGGGCTACCTATCAAGTTCCTGTGGAAATTCCTCATGACCGCCGCACATCGCTAGCAATGCGCTGGATTATTGGCAATGCGCGTAATAAGGCTGGTCGCTCAATGGGTGATGGATTAGCAATGGAACTTGCTGACTGTTTTAATAATCAAGGCGCCACCATCAAGAAGAAAGATGATACGCACCGAATGGCTGAAGCGAACAAAGCGTTTGCTCATTATAAATGGTAAGGATTAAAGAGGTAAGATGAGCAGAGCAAAAGAAGACTGTCTTGATAAAGTAAGAAATATCGGCATTATGGCCCACATTGATGCTGGAAAAACGACAACAACAGAGCGTATTCTTTACTATGCTGGTCGTACACACCGCATTGGAGAAGTCCATGAAGGGGCTGCAACAATGGACTGGATGGAGCAGGAGCAAGAGCGTGGAATCACCATTACTTCTGCTGCAACTACCGTTTACTGGCTCGATTCAAAAATTAACATCATTGATACCCCTGGCCACGTCGACTTCACCATTGAAGTAGAGCGTTCTTTGCGTGTACTTGATGGCGCAGTAGCCGTTTTTGACTCCGTTTCAGGAGTTGAGCCTCAGTCTGAGACCGTTTGGCGTCAAGCTAACAAGTATGAAGTGCCACGTATCGCCTTTGTCAACAAGATGGACCGCATGGGAGCCAACTTCTTTGCTGCTGTTGATTCGATGAAAGAGAAGCTTGGAGCGAATGCTATTCCGACTCAGTGCCCAATTGGAGCTGAAGGTGAATTTGCTGGAATGGTCGACTTGATCACCATGAAAGCCCTTATTTTCCAGGATGAAACGCTCGGTGCTAAGTGGGATGAAACTGATATTCCAGAAGATCTCAAAGAGAAATGTCAGCAGATGCGTATGGAGCTTCTTGAAGAGCTTGCTACTATTGATGAAGAGAACGAAGTTTTCATGACAAAAGTCTTGGAAAACCCCGATAGCCTCACTGAAGACGAGATTCATACCGTCATTCGTAAAGGTGTGATTGCAAATAAATTCAACCCTGTCATGTGTGGTTCGGCTTTCAAAAACAAGGGTGTTCAGCAGCTGCTTGATGCCATTGTACGTTGGATGCCTTCACCTTTAGATCGTGGTTCTGTCAAAGGGATCAATATCGACACGGGCGAGGCAATGGAAGTCCCCCCTGAAGATGATGCTCCACTTGCTGCGCTAGCCTTTAAGATCATGACAGACCCATATGTTGGCAGAATCACTTTTGTCCGCGTTTACGCTGGAACATTGAAGAAAGGTTCAACCCTGATCAACACAACAAAAGACAAAAAGGAACGTGTCTCCCGTCTGCTACAGATGCATGCAAATGACCGTACAGACTGTGATGCTTTCTATACAGGTGATATTGCTGCTTGTATCGGTTTAAAAAACACGACAACAGGCGATACCCTTTGTGAAGATGGAAAAGAGCTCCTTCTCGAGAAGATGGAATTCCCTGAGCCTGTTATCGACATGGCTATTGAGCCAAAGTCAAAAGCAGACCGTGAAAAACTTGCAGCAGCTCTTGGAGCACTTGCTGAAGAAGATCCAACTTTCCGTGTCTCAACAAACGAAGAGACTGGTCAGACGATCATCTCAGGAATGGGAGAGCTTCATCTCGACATTTTGCGCGATCGAATGATCCGTGAATTTAAAGTTGAAGCGAATGTTGGAAAGCCTCAGGTTTCGTACAAAGAAACCATTACAGCTCCAAGCAAGACAGAGACAAAATTCGTCAAGCAGAGTGGTGGCCGTGGACAATACGCACACGTCTGTCTTGAAATCGAGCCTAATGAGCCCGGCAAAGGAAATGAAGTTGTCAGTAAGATTGTTGGTGGTGCGATTCCTCGTGAATACATCCCAGCTGTCATCAAAGGGGTCGAAGAGGGCCTTTCAGGCGGAATCCTTGCTGGTTACGGATTAGTTGATACTAAAGTCCTGATTGTTTACGGATCTTACCATGAAGTTGACTCGAATGAAATGGCCTTTAAGATTTGCGGTTCGATGGCGATTAAAGACGCTGCGAGAAAAGCAAAGCCCGTTATTCTAGAGCCGATCATGAAAGTTGACGTTATCTCTCCAGAAGAAAAAATGGGAGATGTAATTGGCGACTTGAACAAAAGACGCGGCAAGATTCTTGGACAAGAGACCTCAAAGGCAATGGTCAAGATCAACGCAGAAGTTCCCCTTTCTGAAATGTTTGGTTACACAACGCAGCTCCGTTCAATTAGTTCTGGGCGTGCGACCTCAACAATGGAACCGGCTTACTTCGCACGTGTTCCACAGAAAATCCAAGATGAAATTGTGAAGAAATAGGAAAAATATGGCAAAGCAACAAAAACAAAAAATTCGCATCCGCTTGAAAGGTTTTGATCAAAGACAGATCGACCGTTCAACGGGAGACATCGTTGAGACAGCAAAGCGAACAGGCGCCCGCGTAGTGGGACCTATTCCTCTGCCGACAAAAAGAGAGATTTACACCGTGTTGCGCTCGCCACACGTTGACCGTAAATCTCGTGAGCAATTTGAAATCCGCACACACAAACGCTTGATTGATATCTTAGACCCGACTGGAAAAACGATTGATGCTCTTAAAACGCTCTCTCTCCCAGCTGGTGTAGATATTAAAATCAAAGCGGCCTAATGACAAAACACAACTGCTCGTTTGTTTCGATTACCAAGCGTCAATGCTTAACGGGGGAAGAGTCTGAAAAAGAGACTTTTCACCTCGAGCTTGACCTTTCAAATTGCGGCATCAACTATGCAGTGGGTGATTGTGTTGCCATCTATCCCAAGAACGATCCACACCTCGTCCAACAAATCCTAGATAACTTTCCTGACGATCCAGACACCATTGTCAAAGAAGAGATCACCTTTCGCGACTTCCTGCTCAACGAAGCCAACCTCATCAGAGCTCCTCGTAAGCTCATGGAAGCAGCCGGCAAGAAAGGTGAATACCTCACAGATCTGCTCCCTTGCCCACTTAGTGCTAAAGAATTTTGTTCCTACCTAGCTCCAATTATTCCCCGCTTCTACTCCATCGCCTCTTCAATGAGCGAAGTGGGCAAAAGCGCCCACCTCACAGTCACTATCAACAAAAACCCTCCAGGCTTCCCTAATCTCTTCGGTACCTGCTCTCACTACCTCTGCCACAGAGCTCCCCTAAACGAGCCCGTTATCAAACTCTACCATCACCCCTCTCGCACCTTCGGTTTGCCACAGGAAGCCAAAGAGAAGCCCATTATCATGGTTGGTCCAGGAACAGGCATTGCTCCTTTTAGAGGCTTTATGCAGGAGCGTCAATTGCAAGGAGCAAGCGCTAAAAACTGGCTCTTTTTTGGTGAACAGCGAGAAAAATCAGATTTCTACTACAAAGAGGATTGGGATCAATTTCAACAAAAAGGCTTACTACAGCTAGATACTGCCTTTTCACGTGATTCGACCCAGAAGATCTACGTCCAGCACAAGATGCTTGAAAAAGGCGCAGAGCTCTGGAAGTGGCTTCAGGAGGGCGCATATCTCTTTGTCTGCGGTGATGCTTCAAAGATGGCAAAAGACGTCGAAGCAGCCCTCCAAAAGATCATAGAGACAGAGGGTAAAATGAGCACTGATGATGCCAAAGGTTATCTCAAGACCCTCAAGAAAGAGAAGCGTTACCTACGCGACGTTTATTGAAGATATCCAAAAGCATTGAGTTCTTGAGCCTTAAAAATCAACTCACTCTTTGAGGTACAGAAGAGCTTTTCTTTGATATTTACAATGTAGTTTTCAACTGTTCTATTAGAGAGCTTCATTTCATTTGCAATATATCCTGATGTAAAACCATGTTTCATGTAGCTTAAAAGACGTCTTTCTTGTCGAGTTAATTCAAGTGGGAGTAAATCCATTTTTTTTAATAAAAGCAGACGCTCCATCTCCAAATTAGTTTCCTTACGACTCCCTTGCTTAACCAAGGGAAAACTGACCTGATTCTCAGTTGCTTGCTCAAAAAGTTTTTGATTCTCTTTTTTAAAGAGCTTTAGAAAATGTTCGATCATAGGAAGTTCGTTTAGCACTCTTTTTTCGCAACTTGGATGTTTTGTTGCAAACCCAAACGCCTCGATTCCTGTTTCTGTCCTTGAGCTGAAATTCAAACAGAAATTTATTCCAAACTTATTCCATGCAATATCTAGTTTTTTCATCAAAGAGAGACCTGCTCCCTCATGAAAGAGCTCAGAAAAGTGCTCGAGAAGATCGATGTTTTCAAAGCAGTACTCACTCCAAGGAATATGCGTTCCAAAATATGTATAAAATCCCAAGTCCTCAATTCGGTAGTACCAGAAGTGCTGGATCCCTAAAAATTGCTCCATCGGTCGCAGAAATCGTTTCATACGACTAAATTCGACAGAAGAAACAATCCTATTAAACATCTCCTGAAATTCCATGACTACAGAGTATATCATACTCTATTTCCCTTCTTCAATAAGACTTATACTCTTGAGTATGAATAAATATCAGTTTAGAAAAAACTACTTCTTTTCAGGAAAAATTGTTTTTAAAACACAAGAGACTGCATGGATTAATACAACCCAGCCAGTTTTAGTTCCTATCAGTATTCATTCCTCCTTTCATCAAGGCATCATTGGTCCAGTAAAAATGAATGCTTACCTCAGTCTTCTTAAAGAAAATATTCAAGGACCTATCACCCTGCTGATGACAGAAAAAGCTCACTGGAAAGTCAATAGTCTAAATTTTGAAACAGAAACACAAGCCTTAGAGCAGATGCTAAAAGATGCACGAGCCTTGGAAGCTCAATTTGCCCACTGCTTTGCCGACTGCCAAGTGAAATACTGGCATGAATACATCAATCAAGACCCTTACTACCCAGCTTTTCACAAGCAAGTTATCGACCTCTATCAAAATGACAGCACCTTTCATAACCTAATTCTTCAAGATACAGATTTAGCTTATAGCCCTCAATTTGGAGAAAAAAAACTCTATAAAGAAAGGGCCATTGAAGACCTTCTAGAGCAATGTTCAGCGCTTCTCGTACTTAAACAGAAAGGATACCGATTTCAGTTCTACCCAGGAAAACAATATCAATCAGTCAATTACCTGAATAACCTCAACCCTTCCCTAACTTTTATCTATGTTTTCTTAGCCACTGAAAAGAAGCAATTCTAGCTACTCGGCGGTTGTGATAACACAGAAAGCCTGAGCTCCCTTGCCACAACCAAATTCAGTCAATTGTTCACCAGTGGTCGCCGTAATCCCCACTTGCGAAACATCAAGACCCATGACACGCGCCGTGTTTTCACGCATCTCAACAATCCGCTTTAAAAACTTAGGAGTAAGCGCTTCAATTGTCACAGCCACATGCGTAATTTCTTGGTTACCAAGTGTTTTTAAAGCTTCTTGTAAGTAAATTGAACTATCAGTAATCCCTTCTTTTTCAAGCAATTCATCAGCACGTTTACCTAAAATCAGCTCCCCTGTCAGTGAGGAGATTGCATTACAAATGGCGTGAAAGACAATATCCCCATCAGAATTGGCTTTAAAGCCTGGGGTATCTTCAAAGATTAAACCTGCAATCACGCAAGGTTTAGTAAACTCTTCACCTAAAAATCGATGACTATCCTGACCGATTCCAGTTCGCATTTTCATGAGAAAAAGATCCTTCCGTAATTGACTTTATCAGCAGATAAGACAAGAGCAATGCTACCACACGCTTTTGTCTTCTCATAGAGCTCTTCTAAATATGCACTATACTCTTCAAACTCGTCCTGCTTAGGACTGCGTAGCCCTAAAAATGTCAGATCAGCCCGGCTTGCCTGCTCTTCAAGATGAACGAAAATATCTTTTTGAGTTGAAGTTATTAAATCTAGGTCCAAGTTACGCATGCGCAGCTGCTTTTTATATTTTTCCCATTCACGTAGCATCAGAGCATGCTCATCAGCATCTTTAACAACTACTCTCACCGTAATACTCGCATTTTGTAAGACATCACTCGATTGAAAAATATGTGAAAGCGCAAGCGAGAGCTTAAAATTGTTCACAAGCTTCCCTTCCCACCAGAGATGAATCACCTTATGTCGTTTTTCCTTACCAGGCTCCATAAAAGAGGTATTGATTTCAGAATCAAACTTTAGAAAAATCACATTTTTCTGTTGCCTATGAGCTTTGTAGATAAACTCAACCGTCTCTTGACTCCTAAATAATGACTGATCAAATAGTAGAACGATTGTATTCGGCGTCAGTGGACCAAGTCCATAGTTAAACGTGACATGGTTTAGGCTTTTTGCGAAATTCTCGTCATAGCTGACGTGCGAAAAAGCAGGGACCTGCGCATTTTCTAAATACTCTTTAAGAGAGCTCACCATACCGAGCTCTTTCTTGGTACAGACCCGCTCTTCAGGGAGACAAAGCGTATAAGTCAAAAAACCCTTGTTTTGACAAAGCGCATTAGTAAAAGCAATTAGATCCCTTTTTCCAGACATCTCTGTATTCATAAAGGCCAAGATATTTGGCCGCCAATTCTTTGTATTATCACTTGCCGCATCTAACTTTTTAGTGGCCACATTTACCAAAAACGAAAAGAGACTGTAACGAATATCAGACCAATTTCCTTTCAGCTGACGCATCGAAACCCACACGCATATCGCAATAACCGCCGCTAATACAATAAAAGTCGCTCCAGAATTGACCATAAACATAGTCATGAAACAGCCAATACTCCCGATTAGCGAGAGAATCCATGGCACCTGAAAAGAGGGGCGCCAACTCGGGTTCTGCAAAAATGACTCGAAAAATGCCACAAAATTCAAAAGCCCATAAGTCACTAAGCAGACCATTGTTAAAATTGGAATCAAGTGATTGATATCCGTTAAAACCGTCAGAGCTACAGCTAATAGAAAGATGGCAAAGGTTGCAATGTGGGGTTGATTGGCTTTGCCAAATCCTTTGCCCAAAAAGCGAGGCAGAATGCGATCATTTGCAACAGCTTGCAAAATACGTGGCGCACCTAAAACGCCCCCCAATGCGCAGGATAGCATTCCAGCCCAGATACCAAAGAGAATCAAGTAGCCATACTTGGAGAGGTGATAGATAATGGAGGGATGGCCAGCGAGTATTCCTGGGTCAACCGTGCGTGAAAGAAAGATTGCAAAATTGAGATAGAGAACATAGGCGACTAAAATGGCTCCCAGTGTGCCAAGAGGAATTGAGCGAGAAGGCTTCCTTAAATCCCCTGACATTGAGAGACCTGCTTCAATCCCTGTGGCAGCAGGAAAGAACATCGCAAAAGCCATCCAAAAAGAGAGCGTGGGAATAGTTTCAAGCGGCATCATTGAGTAGGGAATATGCGATGTACTTCCCGTAAAAATCGTACCAAGCGTGACTGCTAGTGCACAGAAAACAAAAATCTGTGTTTTTAGAGCTAAAGTTGTTGAAAGGTAGGAAATAAAGGTCAGTAGAAAGAGCGTCCCCACCTCAAGATAGGAGATTGGAACAACATTCACAAATTCATGGAGCATCAGGGAAAATCCCGAGACACAAAGAGCCAGAGAGGTCGTCTGAGAGATACAGAGAAGAATGCCAATCGAGCTCCCAAATTCCAAGCCCAGTGACCTAGAGATGATGTAATAAGAGCCACCAGCTCCAATTTTCATATTCGTGGCAATAGCTGTCAGCGAGAGACCTGTAATCAGCAGGAGCAGAGACGAGAGACTGATAATAATGATCATTTCAAAGAGGCCGACTTGGCCTAAGATCCACCCCAACCTCAAAAAGAAGACGACTCCGACCATTTGGATGATATTGGGTAGGAAGACCCCCATGAGGGTTCCAAACTTAAAGTCTTTCGACTTAGCCTTAGGTTGAGGCTCGGCAATTGCCTGACTATTTCTCACATGACTCCAAACAGTTTTGTATGGAGTTTATGGCATATCCCTTTTTTAAGGCGCTACATATTTCAATCAAGCCTTCTAAGCATTTAATAATCAGTTTTTTATTTACATAAAAAATCGATTTATTTTACACTTTTTTGTAAAAAACATTTATTTACTGCGGAGATATCTAAAATGTATAATTTGGTGATTATGGCGACAAGCAGGGAGCATATATTGCCTGCTCAAATGCAATAGTTGAATTAGCTACGCGTCAGCTCAAAGCTGATGATCAATCAGATTTAACAGCTCTCTTTATGAAAACACTAAGTTGGATGGGAAGCGAGCGTCACAAAATTGCTCAAAAACTTGGAAGCGGGATGGGTGATTGTGTCGACGATTTTGGAAAGCCTCGATATCTGGATCATGAAGGATCTCTTTCGATGATGACACTGCTCCCAGGGAGGGAAGTCTATCTTCCTTGTCAGGCAAGGATTCATGCCTTGGTTTGTCAACATTTAGGTCAGATGCTCGCTCAAGGTGTAAATACAAGAAAAGTTGATGGACCCCCATTTCAAAACAAAATTTCTAGATTTGATATTGAGATCATTGAAAATCCTAGCTTAGAGCGCCTGTTTGCAGACAAAAGCGTGGTATCCAGATTAAGTGCTGCCCTTGGTGATATAGCTCCAGTTTTTAAAACAATCAATCCAACCACTATAAATTCTTTTTATTCGGCTCTTCTTTCGCTTAATCAAAATAAACTTTGGATGAGCACCCTAAAAAAACGCGATCTTCCACTATATAAACGTTTTACGCAGGCAATTACCTTTCAGTTATTTTCCCAGTCTACTGATATTGACTCTAAGAAAACTAAAACGTGCGCATGGGTTACATTACGAACAGCGTTAGATATAAATGAAAATGGGACTACAACTCAAAAAATGTTCCCACTCTCTTCGTATTGTATTCTCCTAGCAGGCTCTGAAGAAGGGCTTAAACGGGTAAAAGACTTTGATGGTAAATTAACTGCAGAGTATTTCAAGGATCATCTTCATGTAATTGTTGTACACCATGATGCTCTGCTGCTACAAGATCGAACTATATCTATTGTTGCTGAAGCATTTAAAAATGCAATGGAATGCCAGCATGAGAACCTAGCTCTTCTCAAACAACGTATCGCATATTTTAGCTATTTGTATGCGCATGCTACGCCTTACTGTCGAGGGAGTGCTGCGATTCAAATATGGCTTGAGAGAGCCATCTTTGCCTATCATGGGTACCAGCTAACCTATAGAGATGCTTTTGACATAAATTTAGAAGCACTCTCTTCATGGTTAGACACTTATATACAAAAAGCCATGTCTCAACTAGAAACAAGTCCACTATAAGAGCAGCTGAAATAGTTAGCCAAAGCAGAGCGCGGAAGCAGATGCCCGCGTATAACCCTAGAAGAATGAGAGTGAGCAAAAGTGGGTAGATGCGACGCGTTTAATGTAGGCCAACTGGGTAAGTTGGCCAAAGCAAAACGCGGAAGCAGATGCCCGCTTTCGCTTGCTCTCAAAAAAAAAGCCACCGGTACGAATACCGGTGGCTTAGTTCTCAAGAATCTACTTGGTTAGTAGACGTGAGTGCTTTCAGTGTCGATCACTGGTGAAGACAACGCGTCAGATGACAGGGTTGCTTCGCCTCGGGCGTCACCAGATGAAACGGCTTTGACGCTGACGCAGAACTCTACAGACTGCTTCATGCCTAGGCATTCAATTGGATCAAACTCGACTCTGTTACCAACAATGCGGCCACTTGTAGGACCGTTGAAGCTTTGTGGCTTCAACTCATCTGTGAACTTAACAACGAGTTTCACGTTGTGGTCGTCAGCAGATCCACGGTTAGTGACACAAATACGGTATACTGAGCTTTCACCGACGCAAATCGGATCAACTGTGTCTACCATACACATGTGGGTCGCAGCGATACCTTTCCAACATGTTGTAGCTTCTGCACAAGATGTACATTCACCACAGTCAGAATGTGTTGTCACTGTGACTTTGTTGGTTAGACTTCCAGCCACTTGTGACTTAAGCGTAACACTAAATGTCTTAGTTTCGCCTGGGCACAACTGAGGAATACACCATACTGCACGGTTACAGCAGATCTCTGCTCCCGGAGCAGCAGAAACTGTTGTTCCTGATGGTGAAACGTCATCAACAATCACATCTCTAAGAACCAAGTCACCAGGGTTGGTAACTGTGATTGTGTAATCAACTTCTTTACAGATATAAGCCCAATCTGGACCAGTCTTAGAGACTTGGACACAAGGCTCATTGATTAGCGTGCTCGCTTCTGCAGTACACTTAGGACCACCACAGTAGCTAACAGTCGCCATGTTTGTTACACAACCTCTTTTAACCGCACAGAAATCTAGGCAAATACGCTTCGAATCCCCTGGGCAAAGGTTTCCTAACTCATATGTTAAACAGCTCATTCCACTTTCGTGGCAAAGACCGTCTGGTACGTTGTCTTGTACAACAACATCATAGGCTGTTGCTGAACCAGTGTTACACACTTCAATTGTGTAGTTAACTGGGCAATAAAGACATCCACACTCTGGACCCCACTTCTTAATGCAGAGAACAGGCTGTCCACATTTTGTGTAAGCACACAATTGAGGACACGCGCAAACAGTTGCGGCTGCTAAACAACACCCTTCTTTCATTGGCTTAACCCAAACGCAAATGCGTTGAGTTTCTCCACACTTCATGTGGGGAAAGCTCCAATGGAGAGAGTTATTTTTATCTGGAGTTGCTGGAGGATCACTCTTCACAAACTCAGAGTCGCAAGGAAGTGTCTGATTAACTACGACATCAGCACACTCTTTACGTGCTGTGATCATGATCTCTACTGGGTAAGGCGCCCCGACTGTAGCAGTCTCGGGAGCACGTTGGCAAAGATCGACGACACAGTCATCACATGTCTTGTATACGGCCATTTTTCCATAGCATTTTTCCGTTGAAGATGCTTGATTACAATCCCCACTTCCACAAGGGAAGAATTCAGGATCGCATGGGTAATATGGATTCGCCTCGGGTGCACAAGCAGTAGCACATGAGCTAGACTTGCGTCCTGTATCACACTTCGGCGCACAAGATTTTGGCGAACATGACGTTTCACAAGGCGAAAAACAGTCACACCAATTGCGATTACAACTTGTCAAAGAAAACAGACTCAAAATAAAGAGACCTGCCATCATTGAACGTACGGGTTGAATCATAGGGTACTCCTATTGATTTGATTAGATAGTAATTTATTATTAATACCACATACCGCCCCGGTAGAACCAGATAACTCGATCATTGATTGACATTGAACGCAATTCTTCGCCATCTTTTCCTCTGATGTTTGATTCAGGTCCTGAGCTTACACTCAGAACCTGAATACATTTTCTACCTGTGGCCCGTTATCTCCTTATGAACAACGAGATGGGCACTTCGGTGGGCACTTCGGTGCACAAGGTTCACACTTTGGTGCACATGGTTCACACTTAGGCGCACATTTTGGCGCACAAGGTGAGCAATTTGGTTTGTATGTTGGGCAACCAGTATCACATTTTGGCGCACATGGGTCACACTTTGGTGGACATGGGCTACAACATGGGTCACAGCTCTTACCCCAACTACAAGGATCGCAGAAGCAATCTGTTAAGCAGCTACATCCAGCTAAGCTGAAGATGCTCATTACAAATAGAGCTGCAAATGCCATTCTTAAGTGTTTCATTAGAAACTCCTTACTTTATTTTTCTTTTTCCTCCCGAAAACCGGGTTCCTGTACGCTTGTCGGTACAGTCCTTATGAACTCTATTATCAATTGAAGGAGATTAATTTATCAAACTTTTTTTAGAATATTCAAATTACGCAACTAACTTAAACTACATTCTAAACGCTCAAAATAAGTATCTTAGCATCAAAATTTGTGCCAAATAAAAATTTCAGCATTGCATCTATTTTAACTATTTAGCTAGTTTGTATATTCACTGGAGTTCAAATGGATATTTTACAAGTTAATGGAAAAACAAAATTAAAAGGTTCTGTAAAGGCTGCAGGCGCAAAGAATGCGATGACCAAATTGCTAGTCGCCTCGCTTCTTTCAGACAAAAAATGCATCTTTTACAATGTCCCAAACATTGGGGATGTTGAGATCACGGTTAACCTGTGTAAAGAGATTGGCTCCAAGGTGGATTGGGACCGTGAGAAGGGTGTAATTGAAATTATTACCAAAGAACTGAAAACCTCTTACATTCCTCAACGATTTTCAGGCGCGAATCGTATTCCAATTCTCATGATTGGTGCACTTATGGGGCGTACCTCAGAAGACATCATTATTCCTACAGTTGGTGGGGATGCAATTGGGAAGCGTTCTGTTGATTTCCATGTAGGTGCACTTGAAAAACTTGGTGCAACTATTGAATACCGTGAGATGAAAAAGGAGGGTGCTTACTTAGCTCATGCTCATAACGGACTTAAGGGTAATCTAATAGAACTCCCATTCCCTTCAGTAGGAGCTACGGAGAATGCTATCCTTGCGGGAGTGCGTTCCACAGGAAAAACAGTCATCAAAAATGCAGCATCAGAGCCAGAGATCGTGGACCTCATCCTCTTTCTTCAGAAAATGGGCGCGAATATCAACATCGATGTTGATCGCACCATTCATATTGAGGGAAATACAGTTTCGCATGAAGTGGAGCACACTGTTATTACTGATCGCATCGAAGCTGCTTCCTTTGGGATGGCAGCTCTTGCAACACATGGCCGCGTCTTTGTCGAGAGAGCTCAACATCTCAATATGATCACTTTCCTAAACAAAGTACGAGCCCTTGGCGGCGGCTTTGCTGTAAAGAACAATGGGATTGAGTTTTTCAGCCAAGGCCCACTGCGTGGCGGACAAGTGATTGAAACAGACGTCCATCCAGGCTTTATGACCGATTGGCAACAACCCTATGCAGTCCTACTTACTCAGGCAGAAGGAACTTCTGTCATTCACGAAACAGTCTATGAAAATCGATTTGGCTATATCAAAATGCTTCAGAAGATGGGCGCTGACATCGAAACCTTCAAAGAGTGCTTAGGCAGTAGACCGTGTCGCTATCAGATGCAAAATCATCATCATAGCATCATCGTCAAAGGCGGCACTCCACTGCAAGGGCAAGAAATTTCCATTCCTGACTTACGGGCTGGATTTGCATATGTCATGGCTGGACTTGTTGCTGACGGACAAACCGTTATTAAAGGCATGGAATTCCTAGACCGTGGATACGAGTATCTTGTCACTAAACTTCAAGGACTGGGTGCCAATGTCAAGCGTATTCAAACCAAACCTGACACCAAGCCACTCAAACCGATCCTTCCAAACAAAGCTTCCAAGCCTAAAGTATCGGTCTAATGTTTACCTCCATCCATGAGCTGTCTGATTTCTTACAGCTCAGCACTTTGCAACGCACACAACTTGTGCAACTTCCACCATTTCCATTGCTAATTCCAAAGCGACTGGCTGCCAAAATTCAAAAGCAGACGCTTGATGACCCTATCCTGCGTCAGTTTGTCCCTTTTGATGCAGAAAATACCAACCCAGATGGCTTCACGGCTAATCCAGTCGGTGATCAGGAAGCACGCTTAGCACCAAAGCTTCTCAAGAAATACAAAGGAAGAGCACTGCTCATTACCTCTTCAGCCTGCGCCATGAACTGCCGCTTCTGCTTTCGCCGTGAGTTTGACTACCAGACAAGCAAGAACTTCGACCAAGAGATTGAAGCGATCCGCAATGATACAAGCCTTAAGGAAATTATTCTCAGTGGTGGAGATCCCCTCTCTTTGAGCAACATTGCACTCAATCGTCTTCTTTCAGAGCTTGAAGCTATTCCTCATATCACCAGAATTCGCTTTCATACTCGCTACCCTTTAGGCTTCCCAGAGAGAATTGACAGAGAATTTCTCAAGCTCTTTGAAAAACGGTTCCAATTCTGGTTTGTCATTCATTGCAATCATCCGCTCGAGCTCGATCAAGATGTACTACAAGCCTTGCAAAAAATTCCAGCTCCACTGCTTTGTCAAACGGTTTTACTTCGCGGCGTCAATGATGATTTAAGCACGTTAAAAGCGCTCTGCGAGCACTTGATAGACAATGGCATCTTTCCCTACTATCTACATCAATTGGACCGTGTGAGCGGCGCCAGCCACTTTGAGGTGGAAAAATCGAAGGGAATGCAATTGATCAAAGCGCTTGAACAAGAGTTGTCCGGTTATGGCGTTCCCCGTTTTGTACAAGAGCTCTCCGGCGAGGCAAGCAAAACACCTCTTACAATATAAATTGGACAATTTGGAAATTGAATTTCCAAATTGTCCAATATCACATACTTTTGATTGCTATAGACAAAAAGAGCACGAAGTCATAGATTAAGTTTTCATCAAGATACACGTAGGAGCAATCGATGAGTATACGCGCAGGATCATCTTTAGAACAAACGACTACAAAGCGCCATCAACCAGAGCTACCAGGACGCATCAACTTTAAAACTGTTGCACCTTTAAAAATCGCCACAACAGTCGAGTGCTCAGTGCGCGGATTGCGCGCCATTTATGTGGGTCAAAAAAATGATTTAATTACTGGTAATAGTCGCTCACATGTGCATCTTGCTTTCGATACAGATCAAGCTGCCCAAGCCGCCTTGGCAAAAGTCACTGCTTATCTTAGCTTACCTAAAACGTCCAAGAGTTATTTTACTGAAGAAGATGAAACAGCAAAAGGAAATTTTTACGCCACTCAATGCAACGATTGCAACATGATGAAGCTTGATAATGAACCCTTCTCTTGGGGCGTTGTCGAAACAAGAGGCTATCCTAGATATTCCATGGAAGGGCTAACACACAGACTTGTGTCTATATTACACGATGCGAGCCTAGTCTATCCAGTAGTTGTTCCATACCGATCACAATAAACAGGAGGAGCCATGTCTACTACCGTACCAGTTGATTTCACAAAGCTAAACCTGCTTGCTACACAAGTGTCTGTGAGCTGTCAAATTGGAGGACTTTCTAAGATTCGCTTTATTGAGGAAACCTCCCCACATATCCACCTTGTTTTTGAGACAAATGAAGCAGCTCAACTTGCTCTCACAACTTTGCAAACTTATTTGCAAACTGTGCATGCAAAAATCACATGTGCTTCTGAAAGTGCCGATGAAAGAGGAGCTCTTGATGCTCATACATGTAGATGTCAGCCCGAAGATCAGAGTTGGGGTGTTGTGGCAGCCGCTAGAGAAGAGATGAAGGGAACGGGCATCTACTCAGACCAAGCACTGCTGGCTCGCATTGCTGCGGTTATCTCGCAGCCTGGACAACCTACATATGAGGTCCCGCTAATCACGCAGTAGTCGCAAGGCATTAAAAATCACGATTAGGGTTGCTCCTGTATCGGCTGCTATGGCCATCCAAAGTGTCGCAAGGTTACTCAGTGCAAGCATCACAAAAAGCAGTTTGACGCCCAAGGCAAACCAGATGTTTTGACGAATGATTTTTAAGACTCGATGTGAGTAGCGGATAAGCCAAGGAAGTTTGGTCAAATCATCTGACATGAGCGCAATGTCGCTGGTTTCAATCGCAACATCAGTCCCCCTTCCTCCCATCGCAATACCAATAGTTGCAGCCGCCATAGCCGGCGCATCATTGATCCCATCACCAATCATGCCAACTTTCTCCCACTTGTCGATCAGCGCCTGGATTTCATTGAGCTTATCCTCTGGTAGAAGTTCA
Organism: uncultured Chlamydiaceae bacterium; assembly: GCA_942490925.1. GTDB lineage: Bacteria > Chlamydiota > Chlamydiia > Chlamydiales > JAAKFR01 > CALNYX01. The sequence continues at coordinate 1,088,251 of CALNYX010000017.1, forward strand.
GCTCGATAGGAAATCTGGGCAAGCTTGGCAAGAGAAGCAGCCGTTGGCTCATTATCACCAGTAAGCATGACAATCTCTTGAATGCCAGCTTTCTCAATCTCACGCATCGCCTCATACATGTTGCTGCGAGGTTGATCTGCAATACTGATAAGGCCACAGACATGATCTTCATTGCCAATTGCTACAATCGAATGCCCTGCATCTTCAAGCTCAAGTGCTTTTTGGTGAATCTCTTCTGTCTCTTGACCCACTTCATGCATGAACCTGTGACTGCCAATCCAAAAGAGTTTGCCGCGGTAGAGAGCTTGGGCTCCTTTACCCTTCACAACCTGAAAATTGGTAGCCCGTTCAACTTGCATCCCCTCACCTTTTTTCAAAATGGCGCGTGCAAGTGGATGCTCACTGCCCATTTCAAGGGCCATAGCGCGCTCTAACAGCTCTTCTTCTGTATGCCCATTAAAGGGGATGATGCGCTGCACCTCTGGCTCCCCATAGGTCAAGGTCCCTGTTTTATCCACTGCGAGCGCATTGAGTCGACTCACTTCTTCAAGAAAGACTCCTGACTTGATTAAAATGCCACGCCTTGCAGCCAATGTAAGTCCTGAAACAATACTGACAGGAGTAGAAATCACAAGTGCACATGGGCAGGCTATGACAAGAATCACAAGCCCTCGATAGATCCAATCAACCCAGGTGCCTGCCATAAATAGTGGCGGAAAAATCATGACCAGTAGCGCAAAGATGAACATCACAGGGGTGTAGTATTTCGCAAATGTTTCTACAAACTGTTCGCTATTAGATTGGTTGAGTCTAGCTTGCTCAACAAGCGCAATGATACGTGCTAGGGTTGTCTCATCTGCTTTTTTGGTGACTTGTAGTTCTAATGCCCCCTCTTGATTAAGTGTCCCAGCATAAAGCTGATCTCCTGACGCTTTGCTCACAGGAATGGATTCTCCGGTGATTGTCGATTGATCAACAGAAGAGCTTCCAGAGGTGACAACTCCATCAAGTGGAATCTTTTCTCCTGGTTTTACAAGGATGATCTCGCCTACTTTGACGTCCTCAACAGGAACTTCTCCTCTATCTATGACATTTGCAATCTTAGGCGAGAGCTCCATGAGAGAATAGATAGCAGTGTGAGCTCGCTTTACACTCCACTGTTCAAGCAGAAGTGCAAGCGAAAAGAGAAAGGCGACGCTCGCCCCTTCAAACCACTGATTAATTGCAATGGCACCTCCGATTGCCACGATCATTAAGATGTTCATATCAAAGACAAAGCGGCGAAGCGCAAAAAGGGCTTTAGGAACAACAAACCAGATCCCAAAGAAGATAGAAGCTAAATAGAAGAGGGGCTGATCGAAGATGAGTGCGCAAGCAAGAGCTGTAAAGCTTGCAATACAGAAAATGAGTCTACCTTGCTTTTGCCAAAATGACTCTACTTGTTTTCCCCAAATTGCAGCTGTTAACCCGACTTGTGAAACATGATGTTGAATCTGCTCTGAGGTGATCTGCTGGGGATCATAGTGAACAACCATCTTCGCTTGAAGAGTATTGAACTCTAGCTTTTCAATTCCAGCAGCAGGTAGAAGCGCTTTTTTGAGCAGGGCTACTTCTTCTGTACAATCAAGACCGATGACTTTATAGGCTGTCTTCACAAATCGGGAGTGTGCAAAATTCGCTACATCCGGTCAACGGTTTTCAACCCTAAGATATCAAGCCCCTGTTTCATCACACGCTCAACAGCTTCACAGAGGAGTAAGCGTCTATTTTGCTCAGGGCTCCCTTCAACACGGCAATCGCGGAAAAAGGCATTGAACTTTTGAGCAAGCTGATAGAGATAGTCCGTGAGCTGATTGGGAAGAAGCTCCTCTTGCATCTGATCTAACATCTCGTGAAAACGGAGTAAATGCAGGCCTAGATCAATTTCTGAAGGGTGCTCAAGCACAATTTTTTCGCCAGCCGTGTTGCCGTTTTGAACTTTCCGTTTGATACCTGCAATGCGAACATATGAATAGAGAATGAATGCTGCCGTATTCCCTTCAAAGCGGAGCATTCGCTCGTAACTAAAGACGTAATCACCCACGCGGTTGCAAGAGAGGTCGGCGTATTTAACAGCATCAATACCAAGAATTTGCGCAACACCGTGTACGTCGGTGATTTCGTGTTCACGCTCTGACAAAATTTTCTCTGCTTTTTGCTGCGCATTGTGGAGCAAATCGGCCAATCTTTCCACTTCACCTGAACGGGTTTTAAATTTCTTACCGTCTGGACCAAGAACCACTCCAAAAGGGACATGGTCAAAGCGAACTTTTGCAGGGTCGAGATAGCCAGCTTTTTCTGCGGTTAGGCGAATAAGCTGAAAATGCAAACTCTGACCAGCATCTGTCACAATGATAATACGATCGGCCTTCTCTTCATTGATGCGGTGTGTGATGGCTGCCATATCGGTGGTGTCATAGTTGTAGCCTCCATCTGACTTCTGCACCATCAGTGGGATTTTATGTCCCTCGTGGAACACGCACTTTGCCCCTTCTGAAAGTGAAATCAATCCTTTTTTCTCAAGATCTTCTACAACACCAGCTAGACGTGAGTTGTAAAATGACTCTCCTCGCTCTTCGATTTTTATATCAAGCAGCTGATAAACTTCTTGGAAGGCTTGGCGTGAAATTTCACAGATCACCTTCCAAAGGTGCAGAGCCTCTGGCTTACCAGCTTGCAATTCAACAACAGCTGTGCGCGCGCGCTCCTTAAAGGCTGGATCCTCATCGAAGCGCCCCTTTGAAGCGCGGTACCATGTCATCAGCGTTGGTAAATCGGCCGGCTCTTTTTTCTCCTCTTGCATGTAGGCAATGAGCATTCCAAAAGCTGTCCCCCAATCCCCAACATGATTGAGTCGGACAACATCATGCCCTACAAATTCAAAAAGACGCGCTAAACAATCTCCAATGATTGTTGAACGTAGATGTCCTACATGCATCTCTTTGGCAATGTTTGGAGAGGAGAAATCAACAATAATTCGCTGTTTTTTTTTCGGCAGAGAAATTCCTAGACGTGGATCGTGGACAAGTCTGTTGATTTGCTCAGAGAGAAATTCAGGATTGAGCGTCAGATTGATGAAGCCTGGGCCTGCCACCTCTACTTTTAAAAAAATATCTTTACTAAGACTATCTGCAATCTCTTGTGCGATCTCTCTAGGTGGCTTTTTTGCCAGCTTGGCGAGTTTCATGGCGCTATTACACTGGTAGTGGCCAAACTGGGGCTGCGTTGCAGGGGTAATATTTGGCGTTTCGTTGCTCGATGGAAAAGCGTCAGCTAGCTTGCTCGTAATTATTTGAATGAGTGGTTGCATAGAGGAAAGAGTAGCAAATTCACCTCAATAAAGCCAAGGATAAGAATTAACCTGATCTTAATGCAATTAAGTTACAATATTAATATGGAAATATTAGGGGACATTAGATTAATAGATCAAAACCAGCTATTAGAACCAAAACTCTCACATAAGAGTTCTGAGGTGCTTGATCGTATTCTTCATATTATTCGTGAGATTTTTTACTCACTTGTGATGTTTTTTGAGCTTGCAGACATTCGCATGACAGCATGGCGATTCAAAGAGCGTGATGTTCAAATTATTGGTTATTCAATCAATATTCCTAATGCTGAGGCGCGTGAGCTCTTTGATGACACGATGCGCTACCAAATCAATGAATTAGTCCGCTCAGCCCTTCCTCAAACTGCCCCGTCAGCTATTGTAATGACTGGTGTTTTAGACGGTCAGTGTCATGGAGCAACTGTTTTTGCCTTAGGAGAATACGCTCGTCATCATGACATCAAAAAGGTTGCCAAAAGTTTGGAGCATGGCGTGCCGCGCAAGGCGTGTGAAATTCAGGCGATCTATGAAGCAACTGAGCCAGAAAATCCTAGTGCGAGTTTCCAGTTTGTTGGGATGGAAGTTGAGCAGAGGCTTTGTTCTGGCAGATATGACCAACTTGTAGTTCCTCAAGATGATGGTCTCTATTCGTTTGGATTCCCTTCAGACAAAACAACAAGCCATTGTGTTGGCTTCATTATTGAAGGAGAGATCTGTTACTTTATCAATGTTGAGTTTGGTATCATACAAGCTCCTAAGGAGCGTTTAGCTTGCATCATTGAAAAAGAGATCGCCTTTCATGACAAAAGGCAACATTCATCTACAGGTTGGATGATTCATAAAGTCAGGGAGGCGTCCCCTTCGCACCAGCCAAATACCAGTCACGCAAGTTAGCAATCGCATTCATAATATCTTTCACAATCTGCTTTTGAGCCTCTTTGCGATCCATCCCTTCTAAATGGGAAAAGTCAATTGGCGAACCAAATACACAGACTGTCTTCCCAAAAAGTTTGGGATATTTCATGTGGCTGCTCCATGCCTCAAAAGTTCCGTGGATGTAGGTTGGAATGACAGGACAGTGACACCTTTGAACGAGCAGGCCAATTCCTGCTTGTCCCTCTTGCAGTTGACCATCTGAAGAGCGACTTCCTTCTGGAAAAAGTACGACATATCTCCCCTCTTCAACAAACTGTGGAATCAGTTTAAAAACTTGCGCATTTCCTTTTCCTTGCTTAACAGGATGGACACCGATATGTTTGAGAAACCAGCCGACAAACCCTTTGAAAAGGGTGTCACGCGCAAGGTAGCGCATCAATTTGGGATAGAGAGAGTAGCCGATGACAGGCGGATCGAGAAATGAGAGATGGTTAGAAGCGATTAAAGCTCCCTGTTTGGGCAGATTTTTTCGGCCATATACCCGATTGCGGTAACAAAGACCAAGTAACGGCGAAAAAACAGCTGTAACAAAGGTAGTGACAAGAAAATTCATCATTTGATTAACCTCAAAATGGCTTCAATAACTTCATCTATTGAAAGCGTTGAAGTATCGACTAAATGTGCATCCTCAGCCTGTTTTAAGGGCGAAACTTCACGCGTTGAATCTAGATGGTCACGTTTAAGAATGTTTTGTAGCACCTCTTTGTGGCTCTGCTTGCCATCTAATTCTTTGTAGCGCCGCTCAGCGCGCACTTCTGGAGCTGCTGTGAGAAAAAATTTATGCTCAGCATTTGGAAAAACTACTGTTCCAATATCCCGCCCTTCAAAAACCGCATCTTTTTTTTCACCAAACTTTCGTTGGATATTCACCAAATGCTGGCGTACAATCGACTTTGCAGCGACTTCTGAAACGTATTGCGTCACTTCTCGAGTTCGAATTGCCTCTGTTACATCCTCTGAACCGACATAATAACGTTTATCTTTTATATCGAACAAAAACCCTTCTAGAAGTTGTTTTAAGGCAGATTCATCTTCCAGGTTAATCTTGTTTTGGAGCACACAAAATGTAACGGCGCGATACATAGCGCCCGTATCAAAGTAGTTAACTCCAAGTTTCTCTGCGACTTTTTTTGCGACTGTTGTCTTTCCTGTTCCAGCAGGGCCATCAATCGTAATAATCATGTGTACATGACCCTAAGAAACAAGTAGACAATTGGAGCCGTGAACAAAATGGAGTCAGCCATGTCTAAAACACCTCCAACACCAGGAAGGCCATTGCTATCCTTCACATCAGCATCCCGTTTTAACATTGACTCTGCCAAGTCTCCGATCTGCCCAAAAAATCCGATGATCAGTCCAAACCAAATTGATCCTACATAAGTGAAGTCTTGGAAGACATGCCCAAACCGTTTACCCAAATAGCAGATAAGGAGACTGACTAAAACTGATCCAACAAGTCCACCTAATGCTCCTTCCAAGGTTTTATTTGGGCTGAGGTGCATGGCGAGCTTCCGCTTTCCAAAGAACCGACCGACAAAATAGCCTCCCATATCAGCACTCTTAGTGACCGCAAGAAGATAGAGAATCCACCAACTCCCTTGAAAATGGAGATCTTCCATTCCATTGTAGGAGAAAAAATAGACAGTTCGAATGACTAAGCCAAAAGGAATAGCAATATAAACAACACCAAGAAAGGTAGTCGAGATGTTGAGCAGCGATGAGCTATCTTTATAGGCATAGTAGACAAAACAGGAAAAAAATGCGAGGGCAAGCACGATCTCAGGAATGCGCTGCCAGAGGGATTCCCAATAAAGATGTGGCCCCTGCGTTTTGTAAAAAGATGCCAGCACGTACAAAACAGTGGCAACCAAACCAAGAGTAATCGCTGGGTCGAGATTTTTTTTCTTAAGCAGTTGAAAGTATTCCCAAAGAGCAAGACCTGAAAATGCCGCAACTGCCGCTGCAAATATCCATCTAAACGTCTGATACTCTGCGAAGAAAATGAATAGCGCTATGATAATTGCGCTTACTCCATTAATCAGGAGGCGATGTCCAAGATCGTGATGTTTTTTCATTTGCCAATCCGCCTCTCTCGCTCTTGGTAATGTAATAGAGCATCGAGCAAATCTTGTGGAGCAAAATCTGGCCAAAGCACATCTGTCACATAGACTTCACTGTATGCTATCTGCCAAAGAAGGAAGTTACTCAAGCGCATTTCGCCACTTGTTCGAATCAATAGCTCTGGATCTGAAAGATGGCCCGTATCAAGATAGCGCCCAATTAACTCTTCAGAAATCTGCTTAACTGAAACCTTCTCCTGTTTGACGTCATGTGCAATCGCCTGAATGGCGCGACGCATCTCATCACGTCCACCATAATTAAGTGCTACATTGAGCCCCAGCTTTTGACCTCGACGTGTTGCCTTTACCGTTTTTTGTATCTCTTCTCTCACTTCTTTTGAAAAAGGCTTGAGGTTTCCAAGAACACGGAAACAGACTCCCTCATCGATCATTTTAGAGCGCTCTTTTTTCAAATAGTCAACTAAAATGCCCATCAATGTCTTCACCTCTTCAGGAGAACGCTTCCAATTTTCCGTTGAAAAGGCATAGACGGTCAGCTCCTGAATTCCGATTTCACTGGCAGCTTCTGTAATTATCGAGAGCGTCTCAGCTCCCTGCCAATGTCCCGAGAGAGGATTTATCTTGCGTAAAGTTTGTCTGCGCGCCCAACGGCGATTGCCATCCATTATAATAGCGACATGTTGAGGCACATGTTCGAGCATCGCAAGATCATCTACACTAAAGTGCGTCGCTTTCTGAGAAATTTGAGCAATCGTCATTGTTTAATAAAAAGTTGATTCGACTGACTGAGTCACTATACACAAGACGCTTTTTTTTACAAAGTGCGGCGTTTTTGCTCTTAGGAGCCTCTGAATAATGAAGGTTTTGGAGACTTCGGTGAAGTTTGTGACAGAGCTAAGTTTGGAGCCCTACATTAACCCCTTGTGGGTTAGTGAGGGCGAAAACGACGATCTGGCGCAAATTGCGCTGGAGGATGCAAAGCCAGCATTACTCAGAGGTTCCTTAACGGAGGACCCTTGACAGATAGCAAAGAAGGTGATATCTTCGCTTGATTCACAAATATATAAGGAATGACATATGGAAAGACAGAAACGGTGGCAGTTTTGGCTCATCTTAGCCGTTATCGCCCTTACTATCTACAACATCCTCCCGACAGTTTTCTACTACAGCCAACCTCTTAAACGGCCGATTAGTGAGAAAGAAGCCTATAAGACTGCTGGCTCTATTGTCAACCGCGTGAACAACTTAGAAGATTTCACACTCTCTTGGCTCAAGGCTCAAAGTAAAAACTTAGGGCTCAAACCTCTAAATATTACGCTTGATCCTGAAGATCCAAGACTTGCCAAGCTCGAATTCAAAAAACCAGAAGAGGCGCAACTTTTTGCTCAGACGTTGAATAGAGCAGGTGCGCTCATCCCCTTTGTCCCAGCTCAGCTTGCTCCCGACCAGCGCTCGTTTGGAGATGAGACAACAACTGTCGTTGTTCAAAGAAAAATTGGAGTCCATCTAGAGCCAAAGCATCTCGACTCCTACTTCACCTTTGTTCCAAAATACACCGAAGAGGGGGAACTTTCGACCCCCTACCGCGATCTTGTTGCCGATCGTGTTACCCAAATTGCCCTAGGCTTTGGCGAAAAGTCAGAAAGCGCTCAAACAGCTGCTCAGATCGATGAAGTTTCTGATGATATCGTCCTTCACTTGGCACGCAATATTGTTGAGTATGAGACTGCTTTTGGTGACCAAAGTCCCATTACAAAGCGCTATTTTGCAAGTTTTCCTACAGAGAGCGCCCACGCTCTGACTAGTCGTTTTGAACAAGTAGGTCAAAAATTCTCTCGCGAGATTTCAACTCTGAAGGAGAAGCAAGTAACTCTGAAAGCCGAAGGTGGATTTCTCGATTCTTCTCAACAGCAGAAGTTAGAAGCCTTTGAGTCACACAAAAATTTGATCAATTCGGCTACGACTATTGTTCGTCGTAATACGGCTCTGTTTGGTAAAGAGGGTAAACCTCTCTCCGAAGAGGCAATCCTTACCGCTTTAGCTGAGCCTCTTCCGGAAACGAAGGTACAAACGCTTTCGCTTGGAGAACACAACCCTTTTGTCGAAAAACTCGAAGTCGACTGGAACAGAGAAGAAGTTGCGATTATCCTTTATCCTGATGTTGCGCAGATCCGAGCCGAGCAAACAACCTCTGAAGCAAATGCAATCCGTGTTGAAAAACTCAACCAACTCCTCTTCAATGAAATTGCCTCCGTTGCACGAGAAGCTGATGAGAGCATCTCGCCAGCTGTTGGGCACTTTTCAATCTCACTCAATAGCCTGACCAATAGTTCGAGCATGCTTGCTCTTGACCTTGGTGCTGTTGCGCAAATGCAAGCAGAAACATTGGCCCACTTGATTTCAACAAGTTGGCAGCCAACTGGCATCGAGCTACAGCATGACGACTACCCAATCCACCTCTATGACACATTCAAAAATCTTCCTGCCGCTGAGAGAAAACTCGGGCTTGTCATTTTTGCCCCTTCGATGGATAGGAAAGCAACCGACCAAGGCTTTCGCACTGGCTCCATTTATGTCGTTGCTAAAGGATTAGGCGCGATTCGCCAGAAATATGCAGGGCTATCTGAAAGTGCGGAAAAAACTGCGTTCGACAAAGATTTTGCAAGCCTTAGTGAGCTCATGCGTCAAAATGGATTCATCGGCTACTCTGGCAGTTCCTCAAACCTCTCAGCTGGTCATCGCGATGACTACATCTTTGAACTAGACGATTACTTCTCCTACTTACTTGCTGCTACACGTGAAGATTTCGTTGTCAAAGGGAGCAAACAGTATGCGACGCTTGAATTCACTGATGGAGAGCAACGTCTACTCACCCTCAATAAGATCGAAACTCGCATGCAAGAAGATCTTGTCAAATGGCAAGATGAATATCGCCAAGCGCGCGTTGCAGTAAACGATCAGATGAAGTACGACGTCCCTCCTCCCACTCAAAATGTTCTACTCAGCAATTTGAAGCTCAGCACCAAGAAATATTTCCGTGGGGATGAGCGCAAAGTACTCAAGTGGGGTCTTGACCTCTCTGGAGGAAAAACTGTCCGCATTGGCCTAAGAGACCAGAACAACCAAGCCATTACCGACGAAGATGATCTCAAGCAAGCCGTTAACGAACTCTACCAACGCGTTAACCGCCTTGGTGTTTCTGAAGTTGGCATTCGCACCGAAGGCTCATCAATCGTTTTAGACTTCCCTGGATCGCAAGGGTTGTCAGCGACAGACCTGATTCAAGCATCTGCGATGTACTTCAATGTGGTTAACGAGAAGTTTTCTCCGAATAACCCAGCACTGAGTGAAGCTGTCACCACCTTCTTGGAAGAAGTGTGGAACGAAGCTGTCATCACCAGCCGTACTGATGCCGAAAGCTTGAATGAAATTGCTTGGCAACATCTCGGGGGAGATCCAGAAAACCCTGAAGAGTTCCACCCATTGAGCAGCCATAGCCGCTTGCTCTATGACCACGGCCTTCGTTTTGCCGGACCTAAGGCAACGCACCGTAGCAGCGCTTTTGATGATACGCTCTCAGCACTCACCCTCTTTAGAGGAAAAGATTTTGCTGACTGGCAGGGACAGACAAATCCCCTTCTGATCGTCTTCCGCAACTACGCTCTTGAAGGAGCCAATCTTACTGACGTACAGTCTGGTTACGACTCTCAACGCGGAAACGTCCTGCACTTTGGAGTCAAAAGCGCTTACGTCAATCGCTTTGGCCAGAAAGTCAATCCTCGCGATGAGTTCTACACATGGACCTCTCAATTCTCTGAAGAGAAAATCACAGGTACACCTAAAGAATCCTTCTCTAGAGGTCAAGGATGGCGCATGGCCGTTATCCTGAACGGAACAGTTGTTAGCGCTCCAACGCTAAATGCTGCACTGCGCGATAGCGCTCAAATTAGTGGACACTTCTCCCAACGAGAAGCCAACCAACTTGCTGCCGATTTAAAAGCTGGCTCATTGAGCTTTACACCTCATATTCTCTCAGAAGAAAACGTTAGCCCTGATCTTGGAAAAGAGCAGAGAGCACAAGGAGTCTTCGCTGGACTCTTAGCTATTGCTCTTGTCTTCCTCGTGATGTGCAGCTACTACCGTTTCAGTGGACTTGTAGCGAGTATCGCAGTTGTCTTCAACTTGCTCATCATTTGGGGCGTCTTGCAAAATCTAGGAGCAGCAATGACGCTACCTGGTATTGCGGGGATCATCCTAGCCTTAGGAATGGCTGTTGATGCGAACGTTCTTGTGTTTGAAAGGATTCGTGAAGAGTTCATGATCTCAGGTCGTCTACCATCAGCTGTCTTTGCAGGCTATCGCAAAGCCTTCACAGCGATTGTCGACTCCAACCTGACAACGATTATCGCTGCATTGATCCTCCTAAACTTTGATGCAGGCCCTATTAAAGGATTTGCCCTCACCTTGATTATCGGGATTGTCTCTTCAATGTTCACAGCGCTATTTATGACGCGCTACTTCTTTGCTGGTTGGGTACAAAACCCCAAACACAAAGAGTTGAAGATGTCTCGCTTCTTTGGCCAAACCAAGATCAACTTCTTGAGCAAAGCCAAAGCAGCCATCATTGGATCTATCATTCTTATCCTCATCGGTGGATTCTTCCTCGTCAAAGAGAAGAACACCATCTTCGGCATGGATTTCACCGGAGGATATGCTCTTAATCTCGATCTGCAAGAACAACATGGTGTGACCAACTACCGCACATTGGCAAGTAATGCCCTTGTTAAAGCGGGCGCTACACCAAGCGACTTCCAGATTCAGGAGCTGAACAAGCCTAACCAATTGCGCATTCAACTTGGAATGGGAATGGAAGGAGCTGGTAAGCCGTACGATAGCCTTGAAGCGATCGCTATGCCAGACCCTGCAGTTTACGCCTTCCAACAGTATCCTCGTATTGTGTGGATTGTTGATGCCCTTGAGCAGAGTGGACTTGAAGTGAATCCTGCGACCCTATCCGAGCTTAACCTGCACTGGACTGAGATGAGCGGACAGCTCTCTGAGACCATGCGTAATCAGGCGCTGCTCGGTTTACTACTCGCTCTTGGCTGTATTTTGATCTACATCACTTTCCGCTTTGAGTTTAAGTATGCAATCAGTGCAACTGTTGCTTTAGCACACGATTTGTTAATCACACTCGGTGTCCTTGCGATTTGCCATCTCTTTTTTGAAGAGATTCAAATTGACCTGCAAGTGATCGCCGCTTTGATGACAATTGTTGGTTACTCGCTGAACGATACCATTATTATCTTCGATAGGATTCGAGAAGACTTACGCGTATTGCGTAAGCTCTCTTTCAGCGAAGTTGTGAACCATGCGCTTAATGTAACACTTGGGCGAACCATGATGACATCTGGAACAACCTTAGTTGTTCTGCTTGCCCTTGTTATCTTTGGAGGCAAAACGATCTTTAATTTTGCCCTCATTATGACTCTTGGAGTTGCCATCGGAACATTTTCTTCTCTCTTTGTAGCCGCGCCTATTTTGCTCTTTTTCCACAATCGAGCAGAAGCAAAGTTAGAAGAAGATTCTCTATCTAAAAAAATCTAATTCACTATGATGTGAGTCGATGGAAAACGCCTTAAAACATGTGCCTATTTGGGTCTATCCCAAAGAGGACAACAGCTGGCATGAGAAGATCGTAAAAGAATTTAATATTCATCCGATCACAGCTCAGATCTTTGTTTCAAGAGGCTTTTCAGAGCAAGAGAAAATCCACAGCTACTTGTACGCAAAACTGCCAGATCTCATTGATCCTAAAACCTTCTTGGATATGACCAAGGCTGTCCAACGGATCACCAAGGCGATCAAGGATGAGGAAGGTATTCTCATTTATGGAGACAATGATGTCGATGGCATGACGGGCACCGCCTTACTTGCTGAGTTTCTGCAACGCATTGGCGCTAAAGTAGAATATTATGTCCCCAATCATACCTCTCAACGTTACGAACTCTTTGTAGATGCTCTTGACTTTGCCAAGGAGAAAGGGTGTTCCTTGATGATCACCGTTGACTGCGGCGTGACAGCTTCGCGCCAAATCCAAAAAGTGATCGCTGAAAATATCGATGTCATTGTCACCGACCACCATGAGCCGACAGATAAGCTACCTAACTGCATTGCCACCCTTAACCCAAAACTGATCAACCAAACCTATCCCAATCGAGATCTCACAGGGGTTGGTGTTGCCTTTAAGCTCGCACACGCCTTGACCAACTACCTCGTCTCCCACAAACAAATTCCGGCCAAAAAAATTGATCTCAAAGTCTATCTTGACCTTGTTGCACTTGGAACCATTGCAGATATGGGAGCCCTTCTAGAAGAGAATCGAATTCTTGTCCGCTATGGATTGACGCAATTGCGAAAAACTAAACGTATGGGGCTGCTCAAACTCTTTCAAATTTGCGGTGTCGAACGTTCTGAAATTAGCACCATTGATATCGCTTCAAAAATTGCACCTCGCATGAATAGCCTCGGCCGTGTTGCCGATCCACGCAAAGGCGTTGAGCTGCTTATGGTTCGAGATGAGAAAAAAGCTGAGCAGCTCGCAAAAGAGCTTGATCTCTTTAATAGTGAGCGGCAAAAAATTGAACAGATCGTTTCCACAGATGTCGAAGAGATGCTAGCTCAACAGCCAAATATCTTGAACGATAAGGCTATTGTACTCAGTTCTGAAAAGTGGCATTCAGGAGTTATCCCCATTATTTCAGCGCGCATTGCCAAACAGTACAACCGTCCGACAATTATCATTGCTGTTGATCCACAAGGTGTTGGAAAAGGTTCCATTCGTACCATTCGAGAATTTCCTCTCCTACCAGTCCTGAAAAAAAGTGCTGATCTCTTCTTGAACTATGGTGGACATGACTTTGCAGCTGGTTTAACCATCAAAGAGCAGGATATTGATCAGTTCAAGAAGCGTTTTATCCATGCCGCTAATTCCTCACTCAAAGACAATGATATCCTCACCAAGCTCTACATCGATGCTTACGCCGATTTTAAAGAGCTCTCCTACGATTTCCTTGCTTCTCTTGAGCTCTTTGAGCCTTATGGGAACGAGAATATGCAGCCGATCTTCTATTGCGAGGCGACACAAGCTTGGGCGCCAAAGGTTATTGGAGGCTCCCATCTCAAACTCTACCTTGAGCAAGGCGATCGGATGTTAGAGGGAATTGGCTTTGGTATGGCAGAGCGTCGCAATGAAATTCGCAAGAAGAACCTCAAGTTGCGCATCGCCTACACTCCCCAAATCAACCGCTTCCACAACAAAAGTAGTATCCAACTACTCATCAGAGACTTTCAGGTTATTTAAGCTTCAGGGCAACTCATTGTGTGAGATTCTGCAAACTGAAATAAGAGATTCTGCGATTTATCCCATGATAAACCGCAGAATCCATTGTTTTAACCTAGATTCCGTGGTTTATCGTGAGATAAGCCGCAAAAAGAATCGATCAATTGTCTGGCAATACTGAGCTCGCTTGGTAATGGAGGTAGGTTGGCTACTTCAAACCAATCGGCCTCAAGAATCTCTTGTCCATCGATCACAATCTCCCCTGCTTTCCAATCACATGTGAAAGCTACAATAAGTGAGTTCGAAAAAGGCCAAGGCTGGCTCCCGAAGTAGCGCAAGTTTTGGATATGGAGCCCTACCTCTTCGAGGACTTCACGATGTAAAGCCTGCTCCAAACTCTCCTGCGGCTCAACAAACCCAGCTAAGACACTATGAAAAGGCCCTTCAGCATGCCGAGCTAGGAGAATCTTCCCCTCTTTTTGGATCAATCCCATCACCACAGGAGCCACTTTTGGATAGGCTACGTAATCACAAGAGGGACACATACGACAACGTTCTTTCTCTGAGGGAATAGTTTGATGACCACACTGACCACAATAAGTGTGCGTGCGATCCCAATTAATTAGCTGCAGCGCTTTTCCAGCTAGGGCATACTGCTCTTCAGAAAAAATTGAATAGAGTTGGCGTAGATTTTTCCAAATCCACCCCTTTGGAGCAGGTAGCTCTTGAGCTTCACCAACATGGTGAGAGTCATCGAGAACAAGCGATCTGATCAGGGGAAGGCAAGCCTCAGTAGGAAGATGCATCGCATCTTCACTGACAAGCAATTGCTGAGCTGAAAATAAAAACCACATCATAAAAAAAGACCAAGAGAATGATCATACTCTCTTGGCCTTTAAAATGAAAAGAGCTTCAGATTATTGAGCTTTTTGCTTTTTCTGAAGGTATTCTTCTCTGTAACGCGCAACTTCTTCTTTATGAATAACCCAAGCTGCACCCTTACGTGTACCCTTGATCATCCCTGTGCGTGTTGCATAATAGATCTTCTGTGCAGGAACACCAAGACTCTTAGCGACCTGGTTTACTGAGAAGTAACCTCTGTTGTTGTCAAAAAGGAGCTCTCCAGCAAACATCGATTTTGTGCGTGAATACTTGTTCTGACGGTACTCTTCTAAGTCCTTCAGGTCAATTTCCCAACGTGTGTTTTTTGTTGCACGTAGCTTCTTCTGCTTGATCGCAACATAAATCGCCTGGCGTGTCACGTTGTTAATCTTAGCAGCTTCTGTAATCGAAACAACTTTACGCTCTTCTGTCTGAGGAGCAACAAATGTCATCTCTTCTTCTCTTTGGTTTTCCATCTTTCTAACCCCCTAAGGTTTTTGTTTGTAAAGTATTTTTTTAAGGGTATTATTAGTTATTAAAGACCCTGATTTTTATATACTTTGATGCACTCCTTGCATCGAAAGTACTATTATCGCTCAAAATTGAATTTAGGATCAAGACTTTTTTTAGACAATATTAAGATCCTTCTTAATTCTAGAAGCCGCTCTCTGTCTCGCAAAGGGCATTCTAAATGTAATATTTTGATTAAGATTCTAATTATATACAACAAAAATTTCCACTTTGTTAAATTTAAATAAAGATGCTTACAAAACCATCAAATTTTCTATGAACCGAACCTTCTAAAATTAACTGTTTCTTAACACTGGATTTTAAGAGGCAAACCTGGTATTCCTATCTCTTTCAAAGGAATTATAGACAATGCGATCGATTTGCCTGCTTTTTCTTCTCTCTCTCTGCTCTCTTTATGCCGGAAAACTGCCTGAAGTCTCTCCAGCAGATGTGACCTCTACTTTGAACCAAATCATGGAGTGTCACGCCTCTCACAAACAACTCTCTCCCATTTTGGTAGAACGCGCTTTGGAGGCCTATATTGAGCAACTTGACCCCACAAAGACCTATTTCCTGGTTGAGGATATAAAGCCATGGCAGGAGCCATCAGAGGAGCTGCTTAAGACCTTGCTTAATCAGATTCAGTCAAAAAATTTCTCGTTATTCTTGAAAATTCACAATAAGCTGCTCGAAGCTGTTGCACGGCGCGACCGCCTTGAGGAGGAGCTTCAAGAGCTCCCTCTGCCAACAGACGTGTCGATCAAGGAGTTTCGAGAGCTAGAATGGGTAGCTAGCGAACAAGAGCTCAAAACGCGCCTTCTGCGTCTCAAAGCTCTTCAACAGGAAGCTGCTGGAAAGCTCGATGATCAAGAGGCGCGTGACAAGGCTCTGCAACGCATTGCCAAAAAACGACTCATCCACGAAGAGGAGTTGAAGGGGAATTCATTGAAGGAGCGTGAAAGACTCGTTCTCTCCAATGTCCTCAAAGCTTTTGCTGCATCGCTAGACACACATACCGCCTACTTCACACCTGGAGAGGCTGCTCAATTCATGATCCAAGTGCAGCAGCGCCTCTTTGGAATTGGAGCACAGCTGCGCGATGACCTCAATGGCTTTACCATTGTGAAGATCATCGATGGAGGCCCTGCGAGCTGTGACACGGGTCTTAAAGTGAATGATCGCGTTATTGCTATCAACAAAGAACCTGTCGTTGGCCTTGAAATTACCGATGCTGTCGAATTGATTCGTGGAGAAGAAGGAACGCGCGTTAATCTCACCGTCTTACGTCAGGAAAACGAAACCGAAGAGCGACTTGAAATCCCCATTACCCGTGGTGAAGTGGTGATTAAAGAGGCGCGCATTGAGTCCTCTACAATCCCTTTTGGTGACGGTGTCATTGCATACATTGCGCTCTATGCCTTCTACCAAGATCCTGTTCACTCCTCTGGTGCTGATCTCTATGAGGAAATTGCCAAAATCCGAAAATCTCACAAAATTAAAGGGATGATTGTTGATTTACGCATGAACTCTGGTGGAGTTTTGCCTCAAGCCGTGACCGTTACAGGTCTGTTTATCACCAAAGGAATCGTGGTTTCAATCAAAGATAATTTGGGCAACATCGAACACTTGCGTGAGATTGATGGGAAAATGTCATACGACGGTCCTTTGATTATTTTGACGAGCAAAGCAAGCGCATCGGCTGCTGAGATTGTTGCACAAACCTTGCAAGACTATGGTCGCGCAATCATTGTTGGAGATGAATACACCTACGGCAAAGGGACATTTCAAACCTTTACGCTGGATGCTGGTAGTTCAAGTAAAATTAACCCCAAGGGGGAATTCAAAGTCACACGCGGTCGCTACTACACAGTCTCTGGTAAAAGCCCTCAGCTTGTCGGTGTGAGACCTGATATCGTTGTTCCTGGCTTCTATGCCTCGATGGACATTGGAGAGCAACATAGCAAGTATCCTCTTGAGAATGATGAAATTGCAGAAAACTTCCACGACAATCTTTCAGATATTCCTGCTGTGCAGCGTGATCAAATCAGCTGGCTATACCGTTTTAATCTGCAGCCTCGGCTGAAAATCTATACGCGTTTTCTTCCTATATTAGCTGAAAATTCGGAAAAGCGGCTTGAGGCAGACAAATTCTACCAAGCATTTATGGAAGATATTGAACTGGATGACCCCTCTCCAGAACGACTTGAGCTTTATGGACAGCACGATCCTCAGCTCAAGGAGACTGTCAACATCATGAAAGATCTGATTCTCTTGCTCAATTAACGCTTGCTTGTTATCCTTTCTGCCCTATGGTAAGAGTACGCATCGCCCCTTCACCAACCGGAGACCCACACGTCGGCACCGCCTACATGGCGCTGTTCAACCTGATCTATGCACGCCACTTTGATGGAAAGTTCATCTTGCGCATTGAAGATACGGACCGCTCGCGTAGTCGCCCTGAATACGAAGAAAATATCTACAATGCCCTAAAATGGTGCGGCATCCAGTGGGATGAAGGACCAGACGTCGGCGGCCCCCATGCTCCTTATCGCCAATCTGAGCGCTCAGAGATCTACAAAAAATATGCCTACCAGCTTCTCGATGAGGGCAAAGCCTACAAATGTTTTGCAACGCCTGAAGAGCTTGCCGAGATGCGTCAGATCAGCAAAGGGTATGATCGCCGCTACCGCAACCTCAGCGCTGATGAAATTAAGCAGCGAGAGGATGAAGGGCAATCATTTGTCATCCGCCTCAAAGTTCCACTCACTGGTGAGTGCACCTTTGAAGACGCCGTCAAAGGGCGTATCACTTTCCCATGGGCAGATATTGACGACCAAGTCCTGCTCAAGTCTGATGGCTTTCCAACCTACCACCTGGCCAATGTCGTCGATGATCACCTCATGGAAATCACGCATGTCATTCGTGGGGATGAGTGGATCAGCTCAACAGCAAAGCATATCCTCCTCTATGAAGTCTTTGGCTGGCAACCCCCTCAATTCCTACACATGCCACTTCTACTTGGCATCGATGGCAAAAAACTCTCCAAAAGAAAAAATCCGACATCGATTTTTTTCTATCGTGATAGCGGCTACCTTCCCGAAGCCTTTGTCAATTTCCTCTCACTCATGGGTTACAGCATGCCCGATGACAATGAGCACTACACACTTGAGGAAATCATCAAAGCCTTTGATCCAAAACGGATTGGAACATCTGGCGCCATCTTTGATTTGAAAAAGCTCGACTGGCTCAACCAACACTACTTGATCAATACTATCCCAGAAAATCGTTTGTGGGAGCGGATTCAGCAGTGGGGTTTCAACAGCGCTTTCATGGAAAAGCTCATGCCCCTTTGCCACACACGCATCAAGACTTTTGGTGAGTTCATGGAGCTGTGTGATTTCTTCTTCATCAACCACCTCTCCTACACTCCAGAAGATCTCTCCCCTAAAAACATCACCCCAGAGCAAGCAGCTTCTGTTTTCCAGATCATCATCTGGGAGCTTGAAAAAGAGGACTTGTGGGACGGCCCGAGCATGCAAGAGGCCTCACGCAGAGCTGCAGAAGTCCTAGAGGTTCACCACAAAAAAGTGGTCATGCACCTGCTTTTTGTCGCCATCATGGGCAAAAAACAGGGACCTCCCCTATTCGACTCTGTCGCTATCCTGGGCAAGGATCGGACCCGTGCTCGCCTGCTCAACGCTATCGCAACTGTCGGTGGGCTCTCCAAGAAAAAGAGCGCCGCTTTGAGCGACCTTTGGCAGAAAAGCCTCTCTCTCTGAGAGGATATAACTCCGCATTGGCGGCCTCACACAACAACAGCCTGTTAAGATTGGGATAAGAAAAAAAGCGATGTATTTCATCTCACTACCTGTTAATATAATGATACAAGGTTTATTAATTGAAATTAATAAAAATATTACTTATAATTAGTTAACTAAAACTAATTAAGGCAGAATAATGACGCATGAAGTTGGAGGTCCTTCAGGATCTCATCAGCCACCACAATCTCAAGAGGCAGACAATCCTCGTACAGCACTTGACGGCTCTGTAGACCTAGCTGCGCGTACTGCCATTAATCTTACTGCAGATGAATCAGTTATCGATAGCAACATCATTGGAGTTAAAACCGATAAAGGGGAATTCACCCCTGTTCGAAAAGTGACGATCAAGCGTGAGCGAACATGGACAGAGTGGGGCAAAACGGCACTGAAGGCTTTAGCTGGAGTTGCTATGATTGGACCCGTTCTCAATCCTAAATTTATCCGCAGCATCAAAAAAGAGCTTGGACCTGAAGAGCGCACGATTTATGAAAAGGCAAAACCAGAAGAGGTCCGCGGTTTTGAAGCTGCGGCTATCAAAGCACGTTCATTGCCGAACAATGAGGGAAAACTCGTCTATGACTGTCGCTATCAAGATCAACGCACAGCTTTTGCCAAAGAGCATTTTGAGTCGGCTCCCCACGAGTTTTTAGAAATTCCTGGTAAAGGGATGATCTGGACAGACGATACCCAAGGACGTATTATTTTCGTTCCCCTTGATGAGGGTGGACAGCATGACTTTGCCAATACCCAATCCTTTACAGCTTCTGATTCAGTTTCCGGCATGCGCCTGATTGGCCAACGACTCATGCGTACAGGTGCGCAATTTGCAGAGCTTTATGATGCCGTTAATAAGGGGCTTCCAAGTGCAATGAAAAGTGAGATGGGTTACATGCTCGATGCCAAACATTTGGGTAGACACCGCCTAGAGGTGCTCAGAAAGATTCTTAAAATCCGTGGTGGCAGAGATGAGGAAATACGTAGAATTGGAGATAAGACAAATGTTCTTATAAGAAAGATCGCTCAATTAAAAGGTCGTCTAGCAGGCGATTTACAAGGGAATGAAAAAGACGTTTTCAAAGCACAGCTCAAAGAGTTCGAAGCTGAACAAGCACATCTACGAAAAGAGATTGAAATTTGTCGTGAAGCTCCTGACCAAGGAGAAATTGCACAACAACAAGGGCAAGCTGATGAAATAGCAAGACTCGAAGCTGAGCTTGCACCTCTACTTGCATCACGTTATTCAACTATGGAACTCGATGCTGACGGAATCCCTCGACCTCTTGCTGGAGTAGAAAACCTTGCAGATACCCCTCCAATTGATTTTGATGCTGGCTCAGCTGGACGTACTGCAAAACTTCAAGCTTATATAAAAGATACAGAGGTTAGTCGTGATGGAATTGAAGGAAAACTAGAAGTATTCGAAACGCTGATTGATAATTTCAAAAAAAAGAAAAAGGCTGCTCTAGATAATCTAGCAAAAGAAAAAACTCAGGTGCAAGAAAATCTATCTACAGTTCAAGCAACCTCTAATCAGGGTGTTGCAGCAATTAAGCATTGGAAAGAAGAAATTAAAGCGATTGATGCTAAGGTCAAGGCTGCTAATACCCATTTTGATGGTGAAATTGCGAAATTGGAAAAAGCTCGGGAACCTGAGATGAAAGTGGTCGCTGCCATGGAAAAAGAGATTGAGATTCTTGGCAAATATGAAGCGAAATGCGCTGAAATCCAAGAGGCTAACCGCGCCATCGGGCTTCTTGATCCCAACACAAGCGACAAAGATCAAGTTTTAGAAGCGCAAGCAAAGCGTGAAACACTTCGCGGGGAAGCAGGAGCTCTTATCGACAAGCTCTACAAAACATCTGACACGTTACGGTTGCGTGAACCCTATGAGATCAAGCAGCGAATGGAACAAGCCATGAGCGGATTTAAGCCTTCGCAAATTTTGATCGATGTTGGAAACAACATGCTCAAAGTTGGGAATGTCGCCATCAATTGGAATGATGAGACAAAGCTTTTTGAGAAGGATGCTAAAATGACTGACGATGATGTAGGCATTAAAATCGACATTGATAGTGAGGTGTGGAAAATCTTGGCAAGAACCTACACAGATGAATACACCAAAACACTTAAGTTTATGCCTCAGAAAGGTGGCGGCCAAACAAGGGTGGCGCCGTTTGGTGTACCTACTCCTCCATCAGGAGGAGGTCATCTTAGCGCGCATGCAACGCATGCTGGGACTCACCAGCAAGGGCAGTCTCAAGTATAAGCCTCTCATAAGCTTCAGTGAGGCTATTATCTATTCTAAATTCTCTCTCTTCAATTTGAGTGATAGGAACCACTCCTGAAAGGGTGTTGGTGCGAAAAAGATTTGCCTCTTTTGGAATCTGCTCAAGTCTCACTTTGACATATTTGACATGATCGACAAGTGTGCAAACCTTGGAAAGCGTCAGCCCTGCATAGAGCGGCAGATCGTGTGATGGGGTATAGAGGATATTATTGTGGAGCCAGCAGAGGTTGCCGTAGGAAGCTTCAAGCAAATACCCCTCTGGAGAGAGTGAAATTCCATCATCAAAACCACGTGTTTTGGCCTCTTTGAGAAGCATCAATCGGTTGAGGTTAGCAAGGGTTTTGATTTGTGCATGCACAAGTGCTAGAGGATGAGAAGAGAGCGCTAGGCGAAGTGGTCCTTTTTGCGGCGTAAAGGGAACCATAAAAATGATCAGGGAATTGGCTGTAACGAGAATACGAAGACGACCCGTTGGTTGATCGATGATAGGATCGATCATCTCATGTGTAATAAGCGGCATGGTTAAATCGAGCTCTGAGCACTGTTGAGAGAGTCTTTGTAAATGCTCATCTAAAAATAGTGGAACGCCTTCTCGCACTTGGATGGTGGAAAAGAGGCCTTCACCATAGAGCACGGCAGGATCATCTACGGGAATGCTAGCGTGCGCAGTATGCTTGCCATTGTAATACATCAAAGATCGACCGCCCTTTGTGAAAGGTTTCTTCATACTCTTTTTCTGGATCGGAATCATACACGATTCCTCCTCCCAGTTGCACCTGGACACCTTTTTTGTTCACAAGCAGGGTGCGAATGGCTAAATTAAAGCTGTAATCACCACCAGGAGAAAAATGTCCAATGGCGCCTGTATATACGCCTCGAGGCCTTTTTTCAATATCTGCAATAACTTCCATTGCGCGCAGCTTTGGACAACCTGTGATCGATCCACCTGGGAATAATTGTCGTATCTGATCAACAGGATGAAGCTCTTGTTTCACTTGTCCTTCAATTGTTGAAACTAGGTGGTAGACATCTGTGAAGGTTTGACACTCCCACATTTTGAGTACTTCAACAGTTGTGGGATCGCAAATTTTGGAGAGATCATTGCGCATCAAATCGGTGATCATCAGTAGCTCTGAGCGCTCTTTTTCTGAAGCAAGCAGGCGCTCTTTCTCTCCTTCTAGGCGAGGTGCTGTCCCTTTGATGGGACAGGTACGAATTTGACTCCCACGCTTTTTCAAAAAGAGCTCAGGAGAGGAGGAGACAATTTGAAATTCGCCACAATTGATGAAGGCTGAGTAGGGAGCGGGATTTTGTGTGTAAAGTTGCTCGAAAAGATCGCAGGGGTCAACCTTTCCTTCAAATTGGAAGCTCTGTGAGAGGTTGGCTTGGTAGATTTCACCTGCTTCGATTTGCTCTTTAATCAATGCAATTTTAGCAAGGTAGCTGCTATGAGTATCTGATTGGGATGCGAGATGCATCTCAATTGGACCCATGACTCTTTGAGGACGATCTGGAAGGGGTTTGCCATAAACCGTTTGGCCTTTGTCTGTGTAACGTATGACTGTAGTAGGCCTATAGAAGATGGTGGCAGGTAGCGTTGTTTTAGGACCTTCAATGTGGTAGTCAGGATCTGCAAAATAACCCATCTCATAGCTTAGAAAGCCGACGTAGAAGTGGTTTTTAAGCTGTTTTTTCAGTTGCTCCCAACACCCTTGTTTGGGAGGGATGACGATTTTTTCGTCAGGAAAGAGCGCAAGATAGACGGCGTCTTCTGTGAAAAGAAGCGCTGTTCCCTCAACGTCCGCGAAGGCGTGGAGATCAGAGCTCCATGTTGTGATAGACGGTATTGACATCATCGAGATCTTCAAGCCACTCTATAAGCGCTTCATTGGCGCGTTTTGTCTCTTCATCACACGGAACAAGCAGCTTGGGCAACATCTCAATTTCTGCTTCAGCAGTCTCTACTTTCATCTCTTCGAGTTTCTCTTTAACGCTATAGAGCTCACTTGCATCTGTGGTGATCATGTAGTTTTCATCTGCCGCTTCAAAATCTTCGGCTCCAGCATCAATCGCTGCTTGGAAAAGGGTCTCTTCATCTCCACTACTTGTAGGAACTTGAATCACGCCCTTTCGGTCAAAATTGTAGCTCACAGAGCCCGGCTCCGCGATATTTCCGCCACGCTTATTTGTCGCAATGCGCATATCAGAGGCGGTGCGGTTTTTGTTGTCTGTCATCGCCTCAACGATAATACCAACGCCTCCATGTCCATAGATCTCATACATCATCTCAATGAAATCAGATTGGTCGGGATTCATTGCTTTTGAGATGTTGCGCTCGACGTTCTCATTGGGAACATTGGCAGCTTTGGCTTTTTGAATGGCTAAACGGAGGCGTGGATTTGACTTAGGATCATCACCACCAATTTTAACTGCGCTGATAATCTCTTTGGCGATGCGTGAAAAGATTTTGCCTTTCTGCTGATCTGCACGCCCCTTTTTGTGCTTGATGTTTGCCCATTTACTATGTCCAGCCATCCTAGAAAATCAACTCCTTATGTTTTTTTTCCCATTTCATCGCCATGTCATACTCCGCAAATTGCTTCTCCAGGCGTTTAAACTCTGGCGTATGCACACGGTAGTACCCCATGGCATCTGTCTTCCCTGGTACAACGTTATGTAACATCTCATGATAGACAACAAAGGCGACAAAATAGGGAGGATAGAAAGCATCATCGAGCATCCGATGGATTTTGATCAACTTCAAAGAGTCGTGGTACTGCCCAAAGGTGATGTGGGAACGTCGTCTTTTAGGAGGGGCTCCAAACCAGGTGATCTCAAGATTAAGAGAATTTTTGAAGTAGGTGCGATTGATCCGCTTGTAAATCTCGCGGAGATTATAAACTTTTCCTTGGTGATCAAGCTTTTTTTTGTTCACTAAATGGGAGTAGTCAAGGCG
Source organism: uncultured Chlamydiaceae bacterium (assembly GCA_942490925.1). Lineage (GTDB taxonomy): Bacteria > Chlamydiota > Chlamydiia > Chlamydiales > JAAKFR01 > CALNYX01. The sequence goes on from CALNYX010000017.1 coordinate 1,112,433, forward strand.
GGGCAAATTCTCCTGGATAAACGTACGTAAGACCAACTGGTTGCGCTGTTTATCTCGGCGAGTTCCACGCACATAGTGCGCCACTGCTGCAATCACTTCATCTGGTGCCTCTAAAAACATGCGATGCATCGATAGACGACGGCGATCGAGCAAGCTCAACATGGTGGAGCGGTTTTCATTGACGATCAGATCGAGTGGAAATTTGAGGTGACGAGAGATCTTTTTTTGAAATTCCTCAACTCTACAAGACTCTTTCCATGATGATTTTCCCGACATACTTCCCATCTTCTTTCATGAAATATTTTTGATTTCCAACCTCTTTAAAACCAAAACGGTGGTACAAAGAAACAGCTGGATTTCCTTCATACACCTCAAGATAAATAACTTCCATTCCAAAATAGTTTTTTGCCAAATGAAGCAAATTGTTGATGAGAACCGTGCCGACACCCTTACCTCGCATCTCACCTGAAACGATGATAGAGAGAAGGCATTGGTGAACAAGTTTTTTGTAAGGCATCAGACAGAGGGTCGCTAAACCACATGCTTTTCCATTCATTGTGGCTGTCAAACTACTTTTATAGCGTGAAAAGCTGATCCAATGTTTGACAGAGTCATCAACTTCCATCTCATCGACCATCGGAAAGCCAACTAGTACACCAGGTTCCATCAACCACTCTTTTAAGGGCCCTGAATCTTCTAATGAAGTGTAGCGTAACTCAAGCCCTGGAATTTCAGGGAATTCACTCATGACCTTTTTCCTTTAGGTAGGCAATGATGAAATCGTCGAGCAGCTCGCCATCCATCATTGCACTGATATTTCCACTCTCGTAATTGGTGCGTGTATCTTTCACCAACGTATAGGGTTGGAACACATAATTACGAATTTGCGATCCCCATGCAATCTCTTTTTTTTCTCCGCCTAGCTCTTTCAAACTATCTTTACGTTCTTGCTGCATCTGTTCATAGAGCTTAGCTCTGAGCATCTTCATGCAAGTCTCACGATTTTTGATCTGACTTCTCTCCTGCTGACAACTCACGACAGTGTTCGTCGGCATATGGGTGATCCGTACAGCAGAGTCGGTGGTATTCACATGCTGTCCGCCAGCTCCAGACGAGCGAAAAGTATCGACGCGTAGATCGGCAGGGTTGATGTCGACTTGTATATCGTCTGAGATCTCAGGAGTTACATCGATTGAAGCAAAACTCGTATGCCTTCTAGCTCCACTGTCGAAAGGAGAGATCCGCACAAGGCGATGTACCCCTTGCTCAGCCTTGGCATAGCCATAGGCAAAAGGGCCTGAAAGCTTGTAAGTCGCGCTTTTAATCCCAGCGACTTCTCCATTGACCATGTCAACAACTTCGATCTTCCAACCGCGCCGCTCTGCCCATCTTTGGTACATCCTCCCAAGCATCAAGGCCCAGTCACACGCCTCTGTTCCGCCAGCTCCCGAGTTGATGCTCAAATAGCAATCGTTGCTATCTAGTTCACCAGAGAGCATCCGACGCGCTTCAAGCTCGCCTAAAACCTTATCAATCTTTGTCAGCTCTTGCTCAAGCTCATCGAGCATGGTCTCATCACCCTCTGCATCAGCTTCAGGTAAAAGAGCTTCAACATCGGCAAACCGCTGCTTCATCTCCTTGTAGGGATCTGTCCAACTTTTGAGCTTGTTCCCCTCCTGAATCACCTTTTGGGCGCGTTCATTGTCATCCCAAAAATTAGACTCTGCCATGAGCTCATCGAGCTCATCTACCCGTTTTTGTTTGGATTCCAGGTCAAAGATACCTCCACATGTGGAGGAGACGCTCACTCACACTTTTTTGCTTTTCAACGATTTCTTCTTTCATCTATTTAATCCTCTGCTCTATAAGTTCTACATGCTTGCTATTTCAGCTTTCACTACATCTGTTGCTACAACGGCCGTGGCCACGCAACACTTTCTGCTCCCCTTTTTTCTCAATCCAACTCAAAATAAAGCGGGTCTCTTTTTGATCTGTGGAGCCACTGTGCTCCTCTGCGTTGGGCTCTGCTTCCTCATCAAGACGATCTATGACAAGATAATGCAACCTGCTGCGCCTTCAACTGATACTCCCACTGCAACCCCTGACGCGACTGCTTAGTCACGCCCTTACTTGTCACGATCCACTGCTCATCTTTTGGCACAAAAAAGTGTTTTTCACCCTCAAGTATTACATCTTGAATGATCAATTCCCCTTCTACTTGTAAACGCAAAGCTTGGATGCGCTTGATCTGATTCTTCCAATAACATCCTCCGCTCATCCCTTGATTGCGCACAACAAGCCCCTGAATCTGGCAAAAACCTTCTCCCTCAATAAGTAATGAGCCCTCTAAATCAAGATTTTCAATCAAAATTTCTGGGCATTCAATTTGCAACTCTGCCCCTTGCGCTAAACGCCCACCTCGCAACTTTTGAGAGATGATCTGGTAGAGCGGCCCTAAAGCTGGCTGGTAGCAAAAAAGGGCATTTTCAACAGTGAAGCCACACCTTTTGAGAAGCTCTAAGTTGTTTTCCATCAAGACTTGAAACGCTCCCTCTGGAGTTTCAAGAAGCTCACCTTCATATTTCCGCTTGGTTGAGGCAATTGTCTGTTTACGAGGACGTTGAAACAAAAAAGTCTCTTCTACATCAAGCGTATCACTGATGCTCTGCATTGTACTTTCAAGTCGTCCGCCAGCTTCCGCTTTCAAATTGAGCATCAATCCTGGCAAAAAATTTTGTTGCACAGCAGGCAAGAGCTTCTCTAGGTTCGCATACAAAATGTTGGTATTGGCCGGATAAGCATCTCCCTTTTGAATTCCATAATGTTCAAAATCGGTGTACTCAATGTTGGATAGATGTTCCTTCTCTTCTTTTTTGACGCGCGCTAATATCCCTTCAGCCGCTTTTGGCTCTCTTTCACATCCGACAAATCCAAACGTATAACCCTGACCACTACCGACAAATGTGAGAAGTAGGTCATCAAGCCCAGCAATTGGATTATTGATCTGCCGAATCAATAGATCTTGCTTCCCCTGCTTTTTAAACCACTCAAAAACCCCAGCCTCGAGAGCCGTTTGCCAAATCGCACCATGCCCATTCGGTTGCATCTGCAGCGGCGAGGACCACTCCCCCTCAGCTGAGAGAAGTGGAACTGAGAGCTGCGGAAAGAGGAAAAAGCTCTCTTTTTCTCTTCCAAACCACCGTTTGTTCTCACATAGCTCCTCCAGACACTCTTGATTCTCATCTGATGTCATTAACGCTAGAGGAATTGTAATCTTCTTTCCAAAAACCTTCGCATAGAGCTGTTCGCGCGCTTCTACATCCCTGATCAGCCCTTCCAAAAGTGTCCGCCCTCCAAATGGAAGAAGAGCTGCTGGTAAAACTTTGCCAGAAACATCGCGAAAATCAAGGCGCGTTGCTAAGCCTCCCATCGGATACATCTCACCTAAATGTGCCAAAGACTTTAGAGATGTCTCAAGATCAGCCTCTTGGATTGACTCAGCTGGTAGAATGCTCGCCTGCTCAATTTCTCGCTTTCGCAACAACTTCAGAAAAGCAAGATGATAGCCTACAATACCACCAATCGGTGCATAGAACTTCTCGACAGGCTCCAAATCAGCTCTCACTTCTTGCCCAATAGTAGCAAGTGCAAGAGAGACAAGATCTCGCTTTAAAGGGGGGCTTTCCATCCCTTTCAAGAGAATTTGGACCTTTTCATCTCGTGTTTGTGCTGCTTTAAGTGCACAAACCAGTGGTTCAAGTACTTTTATTTGAGCCGCTAACGGGATTTTATTTTCGCATAATTTACTTAACATGAGCAATTTAAATTTTTACTCCTCGGGGAGCCTCTGAAATTGTTTTGACTAGAAACAAGCAAGGACGATAAAACAATTGGAGCATAGAGTAAACTATTTTTCCTTAAAGAAGGAGAGCGTCATGCCAACGAAGAAAAAAAACAGTGCGTTCATGCAGCCAGTTGAGATCAGTGATGATCTTAAAGCGGTTGTTGGTCCGGGACCCATGCCACGCACTGAGATCATTAAAAAGCTTTGGGTCTACATCAAGAAGCACCATTGTCAAGATCAAAAAAATAAGCGTAACATCATTCCTGATGAGAAACTTGCGAAGGTCTTCGGATCAAAAAGTGCTATTGACATGTTTCAGATGACTAAGAAAGTCTCTAAACACATCAAGTAGTAATTGAAGGCGGTTACTGTAATAGTAACCGTCTTTATATATCAAAAAAGATCAAAAATCGACATTATTCAGTGGTTCCTTAAGATAACCCTCTTTATACTGTTGGTTGTGTCAAAGATTGTTGATCTTCTCAGCATTGTGTCAGTTGTAGGAATTTGGCCTCGCTATATTGAGCCTCACATCCTCAAGATTACACATCTCGATTGGAAGCTCCCAAAAGAGGCCTCACACCTTGAAGGTTTGACTTGTGTTCAACTTTCAGACCTCCATTTTCATTCTCAGATGTCAGATGCCTTCTTGGATAAAATTGTCCGTCGCGTGATGCGGCAAAAGCCCGATCTCATCTTCTTTACTGGTGACTTCATCTGTCACGCAAAACTCCCTCAACCTGATCGGCTCAAAAAATTCCTCTCTCGTCTTCAAGCTCCACAAGGCTGCTTTTGCATTTTTGGCAACCATGATTATCAAAGTTATGTCTCGCTCAATAGTGAAGGTGTTTTTGATTCACTCCCTCCTCCAAACCCAGTCAAGGGAATGATCCGCGGCTTGCGAGCCCTCTTCCTTCCTAAACGCACGCGCTATGCTGTTTCAGCAAAAGCGCAAGCTCTTCCACCTCATGAAGGCCTGATGCAACTGCTTGCTGACACACCTTTTACTCTGCTAGAAAACTCCACGATGACACTTTCCATCGGGCTCAATATCACAGGCCTTGGCGACCACGCACTCAATAGATGTCGACCTGAGACCGCTTTTGCCGGCTACCAAAAAAAGTTTCCTGGCATTATCCTCTCTCACAATCCTGACACCTTTAAGCAACTTTGCGACTATCCTGGCGACTGGGTGCTTTCAGGACATACACATGGTGAACAGATCCACCTCCCCTTTTGCCGCCCTCTTTCACGCAAACTCGCGCGCTTGCAAAATGGTCCCTACTCACGAGGACTGTTTGAGGAGCGTGGCAAAAAGCTTTATGTCACGCGTGGAGTAGGCAGTCCAAAACCGTTTCGCTTCTGCTCCCCTCCTGAAATTGTTGTGCTAAAAGGAGTCTGTGCATGAGTATCAGCCTCATTTTCTTAGCTGGCGGTGTTGGCAGTCGCATGAAAAGTCGCACTCCCAAACAATTTCTGAAATTGAAGAAACAACCCATTGCACATCATAGCCTCGAGATCTTTCTCAAGCATCCAGACATCAAGGAAGTGATCGTCGTTTGCGATTCGAACTACCATCACTACTTCTCTGATTATCCCGTCAAATTTGCACCTCCTGGGAAAAGAAGACAGGACTCCGTTTACAACGGCTTTCAACTCACCACAGCGGATTGGATCTGCGTGCATGATTCAGCGCGCCCCTTCATCACAGAAAACATGCTCGAAACCCTATTTCAAGAGGGAAAGTCCGTTGGCGCAGCAGTTATTGGCATGCCGATGAAAGCGACGATCAAAGAGGGATGCGACAACAACCTTGTCAAGCGCACACTACCACGTGAACAGATTTGGGAGATTCAAACGCCCCAATTTTTAGCTCGCTCCGTTTTAGAAAAAGGGTTTTCACATGCGCGTGAGCACAAATTAACGGTCACTGATGATGTTTCACTTGCAGAACTTGTTGAGCACCCCGTCAAGCTTGTCAAAGGGTGTGAGCGCAACTTGAAAATCACAACTCCAGAAGATCTCATTATCGCTCAGCAGATATATGAACAGATATAAACTCATAATCAGCTACGACGGGACAAACTACAGCGGTTGGCAAGTTCAACCCAACGCTCCATCCATTCAAGAACATTTGGAAAAAGCTACTGCCACCTTTATCAAGCATCCCTGCCGTATCATTGGCTCTGGACGCACCGATGCCGGTGTACATGCTCTAGGACAAGTCGCCCATTTTGAAACAGATCAAGAGCTCGATTTGCATCGCGCTCTACTCGCTATCAACGCCCTTTTACCTCGTGATATTCGCGTGATGCAAATTGAGCACGCGGAGCCCACATTCCATGCTCAGTACTCTGCAACGGGGAAAATCTACCACTATCATGTCTGGACAAGACCGATTATCGACCCCTTTAACCGCCTTTACCGCTGTCACAATTCTAGAGAGCTCTCACTTCCCCTTCTCAAAGAAGCAACCTCCCACTTCATCGGTGAAAAAGATTTTACGACTTTTGCCAATGTTGGCAGCAGTAAAGGCTCAAATGTACGCACTTTAAAGCGCCTTGACTTCGTTGAGCAGCCAAGTGGCTTTCGCCTCGAATTTGAAGGAAATGGCTTCCTCTATAAGATGGTCCGCAATATTGTCGGCACCCTATTTGAAGTCTCTCTTGGAAAACGCTCAATTGAAGAAATTCCTGTGCTTTTTTCCGCTAAAGATCGCCGAGCGACTGGGATTGCCGCTCCTCCAACAGGACTTTTCCTAATGCAAGTTAATTATACTTAACCATATAATAGCCGGCTTATGCATGCCCTTTCAGAACTATCTCCTCGAGTTCAGACAGCGGCTCTAGTGAGTGCAGCTCGTCTATTTCCTAGGAGAGACGCAGTGGTTAGAGACTCACGCACCTGCTGAAGACGACCTTGCGCTCAATATACAAGAGCTCCTCCAAAAAAATAGCCAGCTCGATGCAATGGCTATTGATGCGCTTGTTACCCCTGATGAACAGCGCGCAGAGGAAACTTTAGAGCGCGCTCAAGAAATTGAAAGAAAAGGCATTACACTCGTAGCCCTGCGTAATAATTCTGAGAGCATTAACTATATCAGGGGTGTGGCTGCAGCGCTTGAGAGCAGAGATTCAAATCCTTACAGCGCGCATCGAGATCTTGTTGCGGCATCAGAAATGGCTCTACCTTCTCCTCCCACTCAGGAGATGGGACTTGCCTTTAACCCTGATGCTTTGAAAGAAAAGATTCAAATCTCGCGAATTTCTCGCTCTGAAATTCCTCCTGAGGTTTCTCTCGCAAATTGGGAAACAATCTGCACTGCCTTTCGTAGGAAGGTTGAGAAGGAGGCGAGCCCAAATGAACGGATTGCAGAAGTGCGCGATGACCCTGACACCTCCTATGTCACTGTGTCGAGCTTTTTTGACTCCACCTTCATCAAGAACTTATTGAATTTTGATGAGATACTAACCATCGAGCAGGCTCAATTTGCCTCGATCTTCTACTCTCTTTTACAAAAATCCGATGAGCCACAAGAAGATCACTTTTTCACTGAGAGGGAAAAGCAGCTTATCCATCTCGCTTTCAACATCACATATTGTGGAACTGGAAAGTCCGAGTCAATTGCCTTTCTCTACTACCGACCTGAATTTGTGACACATCGACTTGCCAGAGGAACCTTTTCAGAAAATTATCAAGAGAACCGCCTCTCTCAAATGATTGTCTTGTTGGTCGAGGAGTACTTGATGCGGTATTTGACAGACGATGAGTCATTAGTGCGCGAACTTGCTCAAATCGATGACCAGTATAATGTCCTGCAACTCTCTCATCAAAGCCAGTTCTTGAGAAACCTCATCGGTCAAGCAGTTGGCCTACCTCTTCCCCTTAAATTTGACCTACATATCGGATGTGTTTATAGAACCCTTCTCGAATATCGGAACAAAAGAAACGAAGCTATAGAGGCTTTTTATCGCCTTGTCACACCACAAGGTCTGATCACCTTTTTGCAAACATGTATCGAACAGAAGATGCAAGAGGATGGAAATACCCTCTTTGCAGATATCACCCATCTGCTGCCTCAGGGCAATGATTTATGGAATGAGGAGTGTACTTCCCTAACAACACAAGGGTGTATCTCTCTTCTCAAACATATTGGAGTTCTCACACAGACAAAGTCGGAATGTGGGTAAAAGACTTTGGTGTCTTTTTTGCCAACGCCTCAATTTGATCTTTCGAAAGAAAGGTTGTCACGAGCACTGGCTCAGCAGCTGTTTGACTCAATGCCATCATACCACGCGGTGAATCTTCAAACCCAATCACTCGATCGGTCGGCTTGGCATATCTCTTGAGCGCCAAATGATAACACTCTGGATGAGGCTTGGGCTCTGAATAATCCTCGCGTGTAATCCAGTGCGTGATCGTCTTGAGAATAGGGTTGTGCTCACGAATCCAATCGACTTGCATCAGTGGAGAATTGGTGACTACACAACTTGGAATTCCTGCTTGCTGCAAATTCTGCAGTAAATCTTCAACACCAGGCATTAACTCAGCGCCTTTTTCTTTCAGCAGAGAAACATACGCCTCTTTCTTCTCTTTATATAAAATGTCCCACCCAATACCATCTAATTGAGAAAATTCCTTATAGAGCGCTTCACGCACTGCACTTGCGCTAAAAAGCGCAGATTGTGCGTAGCGATGATGATCCCACTTGAGAGAAAGTCCTCGATTAGCGCACATTTTCTGGTAAGCTTGGAAATGTAGGACCTCGGTATCGGCTAGAACGCCATCGAAGTCAAAAAGGAAAAGTTGATAGTCATGCACCCAATTCATGTGATCTACTATACGTTACTGCTGCTTTTCTGCACAGGGTGTGAAAAAAAATCGCAAACTTCTTTGAAAGCGGAGTATGTTTTCAGAGAGCAAGGCGACTTTTTTTTTCACTCCACCCCCACCCTCAACTTGCCAACGCGCGCCCTATCCTTGGGAAAAATCGACTATCGGTGGACATCCTAAGATCACAAAAGAATTTTTTCATTGTCGAGGGAGCGCCCTTAATCAGGTGCATGAGCGTCTGCGTGATGGGAAAGCTTCACTCTTTTTCCGCGATTGTGATGGGCATGGACTCCCTTTGCGAGATGGCAAAGAGTTTGTCTACCCTGTTCTCATCGAACTGCTCAACTATATCCAAGAAAAAACTGAGAAACGCGTCGTAATCACAACAGGACACCGCTGCCGCCAACATAATAGCTATTGCGACAACTCTTCATATAATTGGGGCTCGAAGCATATGCTCGGCGCAGAGGTCGATTTTTACGTTGAAGGACTCGAAAAAGAGCCTGAGAAAATTGTTGCGCTTTTACAAGAGCACTGTCCCGATCCCTTTAGTCGGTATGAGAAGGGATTGAATGTGAGTACGCCTGCTTGGTACAATAAAGAGATCTTTATTAAGCTCTATAAAGAGAGTGAGGGGCGTGACTTTGATAATCAACACACCTATCCCTATCTGAGTATTCAAGTTCGCTATGACCGTGATTTACAAAAACGGGTTGTTTTTGATGAACAACAAGTTGAAAACTATCTCAGGCGGTGATAGACTTTTTGGCATGCCGGCGTGGTGGAATTGGTAGACGCGGTAGACTCAAAATCTACTTCTAGCAATAGAGTGTTGGTTCGAGTCCAATCGCCGGCATCCTTTCTAAAGACCTCTATATAACTAGGTTTTCATACCATTATTCTCGCCTCGACTAACTCAGAAAGAGTTAGCAGAGAACTTACTATAAATCTAAATAAAAGTGACTTAAACCATTCTGTTTTCGAAAAAATGAGCAAAGTTTACTATTGGTATTGCACTTAAATTTTTTCTGCTTATCTTAGGAGAGGTATGAGTGAACAAAAACTACTCACCCTCCTTCAGAAAAAACGAGGCTTTTTCGAAGCAATTCTCGATCTAACCGAGGATGAGCCGAAGCAGCCCCTCAAGGATTGGATCTCTATTCTTGAGCAAAAAAAGATTCTACTCTCCTGCATCGATGAGATTGATGAAGAAATCACACCTTTTCAAGCCTCTTTTACCGACCTCTCTCACGACGTCTCTGAAGAGCTCGATAATATTCGAGATGTGGTAAAAAAGATCTTGCACCTCGACTCCAAGAACTTAGAGAAGCGAAAATTGGAGTTTGATGAATCTTGAAAACCTATATGTCGATCTAAAAGAGCAAGTTGATTCTCTCGAAACCCGTTATCACTCTCTTGAAAATAGTCTCCATGCCTTACCAGACGGCATGCTTGTTGTCTCCAACAATGGCCTGATTACCTTATTCAATCAAGCGGCCCAAAAGCTATTGAATCTCAAAGATGTTACAGGGCAACCTTTCTGTGAAATCTTCGACGATGCCTTTTTTGGTTTCTCGATGGAAAAGATGCAGCCCCAAACGCGCAGGCGTATCTTCTTGACGATCGGTGAAGAGCTCGAAGTCGAAATCTCAGCCTCTGCAACTGAAGAGAGTGTAGTGATTTTGATTCATGATCGCTCGGAGGTTGCTAAGCTTGAAGAGAGTCTCCAACAGAAGCATCGCCTCAATCAGCTCGGCGAGATGGCGGCAAGGCTGGCTCATGAAATTCGTAACCCGCTCGGTGGCATTGAAGGGTTTGCTTCGCTGCTGCGCGAAGAGCTACAAGAAGAGGCGCATCAAAAGATGGCACGCTCCATTATCGACGGGACGCGCTGCTTAAACAAGCTGGTTTCAAGCATCTTAGACTATACACGCGTCTACACTTTTCACTTTGCTCCGACAGATTTAGTTGAGCTTGCTCAGGAGGTTTGCGCATCGATGCCAGAAAAAACGTTATTCAAGAGTGATTGCAAAAGCTCCATTTTTTCTGCTGATAAGGAGCGGTTTAAACTTGCCTTGCTAAACTTGGTTAGTAATGGTTGGGAGGCGTCTGAAAAACCCGTGCTTGTTCATGTTTCAGACGGGAAAGTTGTCATTCGAGATGAAGGGAAAGGGATTTCAAAAGAGAATTTAGAGAAGGTCTTTACTCCCTTTTTTACGACAAAGACATTTGGAACAGGCTTGGGACTTGCAGAGGCAGAGAAGGTGATTACGGCGCATAAAGGGGAGCTCAGCATTGAGTCAGAGGAAAATAGAGGAACAACAATTACAGTGAGTGTCAGATGATTGAATCAATTTTGATTGTAGATGATGAACCGTTGATGCACCATTTTCTAGAGCAAGCGCTCACTCGCAAGGGATACCGCGTAAAAGTCGCTGATACTGCAAGAGGCGCCTTTACAGCATTGAAAAGGACGCATTTTGATCTCGTTTTGACTGACATGAAACTTCCTGATTTGACAGGGATCGATGTTTTGAAGCGAGCTAAAGAGCTGAGCACTCAGACAGCTGTGATTGTCATGACAGCTTTTGGTACTGTTGAAAATGCTGTTGAAGCGATGCAGCTCGATGCTTTCACCTATCTGCTCAAACCCTTCACCATCGACGCGCTCTATGCTGCGCTTGCCAAGCTTGAGCAACATCTAGCGCTTGTCGAAGAAAATATCTACCTCAGAGAGGAGTCTTCTAAAACTGAAATGAAGCTCATTGCACAAAGTCCTGTGATGAAACGGTTGATGGATGAGGTGCAACGCATTGCAAAGAGCAATGCAAGCGTTTTGATTCATGGAGAGTCTGGAACAGGGAAGGAAGTGATTGCTGGGGCCATTCATGCGCACTCACTGAGAGCACAAAGCCCCTACATCCGCGTCAACTGCGCTGCTATTCCTGATACCCTGATTGAGTCAGAGTTTTTTGGGCATGAGAAAGGCTCTTTTACAGGAGCTAACACAAAACGGCTCGGTCGGTTCGAGCTTGCTGATAAAGGAACGCTTTTGCTCGATGAGGTTACCGAAATCCCCATTGGCCTGCAGCCCAAGTTGCTTCGTGTGATTCAAGAACAGGAGTTTGAGCGCGTAGGAGGCACCAAGCCGATTCATGTCGATGTCCGCTTGATCTCCACCTCAAACAGAGATCTCAAAGAGGCGATCGAGCAAAAAGTTTTCCGAGAAGATCTATTCTATAGACTCAATGTTGTTCCCCTTCACCTACCTCCGTTGCGAGAGCGATGTGAAGATATCATTCCACTTGCCGCCTACTATCTCGAGAAATTTTGTGCTGAAAATGGTAGACCATTAAAAGAGTTGACTCCAGCTGCTCAAAAGCAACTCGAGGAATATAACTGGCCTGGAAATATTCGCGAGCTTGCGAACTTAATGGAGCGAGTGGTTGTGCTCGACTTTGCCAAGCGTATCGAGCCGGCACATCTGAGCCTCGAGCAGCACGCCGTAGCGCTTTAACCCCTTTTCAAACTTGTAGATGCTCGATTCTGAATCGTAATAGCCGAGCATCAACTCATCTGCATTGGCAATGGCAACAAAAGGGGCTTCAACAAATGTATTGTAGCCAAGAACCTGTTGCGCAAATTTAGGGACAAGAGGGACAGCTTTGCATTCAATCATCAAAAGAGGGAAGAGCGCATGCTCAGGATGAATCTCTTTGGCAAATACCAAAATATCAGCGCGCCTTTTTGGAACGCCCTGCTTCAATTTCAAGTGAGGAAGGCCTGAAAGCTCTTTTTCTACGGCAACTAGGTGGCGTGGATAGTCCAAGGTTTGAACCATCTTCTCAATCCACGCCTGTCTGATCGCCTCCTCATTCTGGGAGTTCAATGATCCCATAGTTGCGATCTTCCTCACGGCGATACATCACCCTCAGCTTCCGGCTACTCTCGTCACGATAGACGATAAACGGCCCCTCTGAAAGCTGCATTTTCATGACTGCTTCTTCAGATGTTAGAATTTTCAAGCTACGCTTCTCAGTTGAGACAATCTCACCTGGCTTGAGAGAAGCTTCCATCTCTTTTAAATTTTGCTCTTCAATCGCATCATTAATCTCATCTAGAGGTCCAGACTGAACCACATTCACTTGCATCTCAATTTCAGGAAGCCCTTTACCGTGATGCTCATGGATACGATGCATATAACGAGAGAGCTTGTTTTTCAATCGTTCAATTGCTTGATCGACAGCAGAATACATATCTCGTGTCTGTCCAGAGACTTTGACTTGTACATTATTTACATTGAGCAGAAAGTCGACCGAATGAGTCTGCTTTTGGATATCCATTGTGATTGTTGCATCGACAATTCTTCCTCCAAACTTCTCCATTTTCACGAGTTTGTCAACCGCATAAGATTTCATCGGTTCAGTGATTGAGAGATGCCTACCCACAACATGAAGTGGATATTCGACATCCGCAAACTTCTCTTTGACCTCAGCCTTATTTTTTGTCATGATGTAGTCCTCTTTTACAAAATAAAAAAACATGCACCGAAGAGGACTCGAACCTCTAACCACCTGGTCCGAAGCCAGGTACTCTATCCATTGAGCTATCGGTGCTCGGCGCTAAAGGGTAGCAGGAAAAATGGTTTTACTCAAGTCTGATGAAGGAATCGTTCTTTCTGCTCTACCCTTCAAAGAGCACGATAAAATTCTGACTCTTTTTACTGAGTCGGGACTGATCAAGCTTTTTGTCAAAGGGAGCCGCAAGCTCAACCTGCAAAAGAATGCCCTTTGCACCCCTTTTACCCGTGGCACCTACATCTACCTCCCCCGTCCCAATTCCCTCCATCGTTTTACCGATGGCACAATCCTCGACCAACACCTCTTTTTGCGCGATAGCCTCGATAGACTTCAAACGGCTGAGAAAATGGCGCAGGCTGTGATCAGTACGCAGTGGCAAAATAAACCTTCACCTCAGCTCTACCACCTCTTCTCTCTCTTTCTTGAAAAATCAAAACCCCACCTTCTGTCCGCCTTTTTACTCAAGCTCATGAAGCACGAAGGCATTCTTGAATTAGGTCGAGTTGAACCAACTAAGCGTTATCAAGGAGAGCTTTCCAACCACCCCGATGCCATCTCTTTCAATGAGACAGAGGAAAAACATCTGCAACACCTTGCAGGAGCCCGTAACTTTGAGCAGCTTGAAGTCCCCACTCCCGATAGATTTGCACAAAAAATCACCTCTCTCTTCGAGCAATCCTGTTTGAAATAAACCCCTTTCTCCTTTACAATGCTTTTATGTTTGCAATACGACGAGCCCTTTCTACTGCCGCTCATTACCGCCCTCCAAAACCTGAAGGAACAACTATGCGTAAAGCCCTTGCTGTTGCCGTTTCTGTTCTCATTGTTGGAGGTGCTGCTCTTTACGCCAACCAGCCACCACCCACCCTAAATGAGCGTGTATTAACTACGATTGCCCGCTCGCAGCAGATTCCAGGACTCCAGTCGCATGAGATGGAAGTCATGAAACCCAAGCTTGTTGATACTTGGGATGCCCTAGTAGCAACCGGCCATTTTCAACTTCGAGGCAGTGACAAAGAGGCTAGATCGACTTTTGTAACCCTTCAAGCCGTTGTTGAACATGCCTTGAGTGAAGACCCAGGCATTACTAGGCTTACTGGGATTATCCACACACCAACGCCAACAACTCCGCTCTGCACTGAAGGCACCATCTCGCCACACCTTGTTGCTCCTTCTATTGCAGCTGACCCTGAGTGTCTATTTACCGTAAAAGCGCGCACCACAACTCTGCGTGACTTCCTTGCTCAAGAGGGAACCCTCTATGTCGTCTATCCAGAGGGTGGACTTGAGAAGAGAACTGAAGCTCAACAAAAAATTTACAAGCAGGAACTTGTCAATCACATGGGACATCTATGGGACTGCCCTCTAGATTGCAAAAAGATACCTGATGAAATGATTGGAGCAACCTATGTCTTTGTAGATAAAGAGGGTGAAACGTGTGCTTTTTCTCTACGCATCACACAAGCTAACGACCCTCGAGAGTGTGGCACCTACATGCTCTGGTTTGGCTCTACTCGTAACCCACTTGTTAGAGAGCGCGTACAAAGTATCATGCAATTTGTTCAAGAGAATGGACAGCCTGGCATTAAAACTCCCCTTTTACACTGCTCTCATAGCTGTGCTTGCTTAAAAAAAGCTGACTGAAATTGGCTATTAACAAAACAACAACCATACTGTTTTGTTTATGTTGAGAGATTTATTTGCTGAAACCATTCCTTACTTGCGTAGAAGTATTATCGTCAAATACTACGAAATTCTCACTACGCCCTTGGTTACGCATGACAGCCACCCAATAAATTTTTCACATTTCAATCCTTGTACGCAGTTTAAGAAGCAGGCCAGTACTCAAACTGACCTAGGAAATAGGGACACCTACTGGCTAGATAGTCCGCGTACAACACGACTCAAACACCTTGCACTGATTGTCGGAACACCCATTATTCAGTCGATTGGAGCCCTTCTCAATCTCGCCAACCGTATTGCAAAAGTGATCACTTGTTTGCATTTTTGGCACCCTTCGTTAGCTGGGAAGAGTTTAAGTCAACGTGCTTGGAGCTGCAGTAAAGATAGCTTGCGGATTGCTTTTACACCGATCATCCTTGTTGGCCTTGAGCTGTCAGCTCTCTATGGCTTGTTACTGCCGAATCAGGGCAAAAAGCTCTATGCCACTTTTGAGAGATGCCTTTACGGAAGAGCTGTACTCGCGCCCTGCTTTCAGCCCAGTGCAAGTGAACACCTACTGGGTGGAAAAGCTGGTAAACCTGACGAGTGGTAGGAACCTAGTTAAGGACAACTTGCCCATCAGTGATCTCAATATTCACAGTAATCACAATTGGGGCTGTATTGGCTAGTTCATTGCGAAAAGTCTTGTTTAAGATGTGCAACCACCCATCTTTTTTCAAGCCAGTAGCAACGACTTTGCCAGTCGCTTTGGTCTTGGTGTGCACAACGACTCCGACATCTTCAGGAAGCTTGATCGCAACATTCTCACTGCCTCCGCGGATATTCACTGTGCAACTCTTTTTCCACTCACCTTGCAAGTCAAAATCGATATCAGTGTTTCCACACATAAAGTCAACTCGCTCAAGCTTAGGAAATGAGCCTGTTAACTCACCCTTGAGTGTTCCAAAACCACCATCGAAAGTGATCCGCTTGAGAATGGGATAGTCTCCAGTCAAGTAGAGCTCAACATTCTTCTTGCGTTTCGCGTCAATGTCAATTTTTTCTAGGTTAAGATAGGCATCTGCAAAATCGTAAACATCCACACGTTGCTTCCGTTCACGTTGCTCAAAAGAGGAGATCGAAGGATCGATTTTCACCGCAAAAAGCGGCGTACACAATAGGAATAAAAGAAAATACTTCATTGCGAAAGGGGGGACTCGAACCCCCAAGGAGTTTCCTCCACTACCACCTCAAGGTAGCGCGTATACCAATTCCGCCACTTCCGCGTGAGCGGAGATGTTACAGGGCGTAGGAGTTAAACTGCAAGGAAATTTAGAAGCCTTTGATTAATTTCCATAGTGGGGATAGCGCCGAATTTTTTGTCAGAATTAAATTCGGAGCCTGACGCTAACCCCTTGTGGGTTAGTAAAGGTGAGAATGACATTCTGGCAAAAAGATCGATGCTAGATCCGCTGTGCGCATTATTCAGAGGTTTCTTTTCTTTTGTAATTCACCGTAATAACTTATGCTAGATTCATGCGATGTACCGCCTATTGCACAGCAGGCTCCTATAGCATTGAAAAATTGTTTACAGCGCTTAAAGATCGCTTTGCTGTAACTCTTTATCGCGATGCAATCCACCTCTCACACAATAATGAGAACGAGGATGTTTTTTTCTTCTCGTATGGCGTGCTGATCTGTTGGGGTCTTTCAGAAGAGGCAGAACAAAAAATTCTTGATAGAGTTAAAAGCGTTGAAACTGAGCCTGTCTCAGCTATTGAGATCGATAAATACGATTTCACATATGGAGAGCTGCCAAAAATCCAGCGGGATAAAATTGTCCTTGCCAACCGTGATGTGATCACCAAACTTGCCGTCTCCTATGGACTCGCACAATCCTCCAAGCTTGCCATTTTTGAAAATACGATTGACCACACCATTAGTACAACACGACAACTTCCAAAAGATCTTGCCGAAAAGGGTAAAATTTCACTCTCACGCAAACAGATTTCAAAAAAAATTGGAGCCCTTTTTCTCGATCGCAGCTCTGTAAATCTACATTCAGATATTCTCGATGAACCCGATTTTTTCTGGGAATACCCTGAGCACCATCTTCTCTATCAAGATATCTTCAAATGCCTTGACCTTGGCCCTCGTGTTGAAGTCCTCAACACACGCCTCAATTTACTTGGAGAGCTGCTTGAAATCCTCAATGACCAACTCAACCACCAACACTCTTCAACCCTTGAGTGGACCATCATCTGGTTGATCGTCATCGAAGTGACTTTAGCCATCTCTCATGATCTATTGCACATCATATGACCTATCCATAAATGCTTTTTAGCTGTAAAATCTACGTAAAAAACCACTGGTTTTTCACGGATAGATTCATGAAAAAAATTTGTGTCTTGCTCATCAAGCTCTACCAACTCTGCATTAGCCCCTTTATCGGCACATGCTGTCGCTTTTACCCCTCTTGCTCTGAGTATTCAAAAGAAGCGATTGAGAAAAAAGGTGCACTCAAAGGATGCTGGCTAGCTTTCAAACGGATCGTCAAATGTGGTCCATGGCATCGGGGCGGTTATGACCCGGTTGACTGAGGTATTTTGAGCAGCTTCCCCTGCTGTAAGACCGTGGAATGCAACTCATTGACCTGCATCAACTCTTCAATACTCACGTGATATTTCTCGGCAATCAACCAGAGCGACTCGCCCCTTTGAACCACATGTACATCTGTTGGCAAAGCCTTGGGATGCCGCTCGCGCCAAACAGGACGCAGCTCCCCAATCCCAGGACGATTCTCAAAGCGGCCCGCAATCTCAGAGCCACCAAACTCCTGATAGCGCTGTAAAGCGACTTGACAAACTTCGTCACTACGCGCTGACTCCACAATCTGCTTGGCAAAAACCTCTGCTTCATGGGTTGCAATCGTTGTCAGTTCAAGAAGCGTAAGTATCTCTTGATCGCTTAGCTCTTGAGCAGCAAACTCTTGGTCTGTGACAAGCAGCAGGTAGGCGGCTGTTCGCGAGCCAGCTTGAATCGCATCGAGCAAAAGCTGTTGGCGAATTGGAGTACTGTAATTTGCTCGCTCTCTTTGAGCTTGGTAAAAGGTTTCGATCACATCCCAACCTGCCTCCTTAGCTAAGCAAAGAAGTGTCTCTTTTTGAATGGGTAAATGCGTCCTGGCAAATAACGTTTGAAGCTGCACAAACTCTGCAGTGAAAGCAAAGAGCTCTGCTGTTTGAGGCAAGCGGTTGTAAAGCCCTTTACTTGTGTAAGGAAATGTCTCTTGTACAGCAAATGTTTGAATCGTTTGGTAGTCGCTATCATTTAAACCAACATAGAGACAGTGCTCCCCAAAAGTGCGTTTTTGCAACGGTTTTTCAATGGCACGTTCAAGATCAAAATGGTGGTGGGAGACAAGTAGCCCAAGGGCAAAATCACGCAACTGATACCCTTTGATGCGTCGTTTGTCATTCAAAAGTGCAAGAAGCTCTTCGTAGCTCTGATCAGCAAGAAAATCTTCTGAAACAGGGGGTGGAATCGCTTCTGTTTTGCAAGGACGGTAGGCAAAGCAGAGGTGAGCTGTATGATCGCGCACAACCATGTAGAGAAAAAGGGCCATGAGCGTAACATTGAGAATCAGACTCAACACTAGAGCCTGCTTAATCCATTTCATAGCCGCATCATATGTCAGAACAAAGATAATTTCACTTGTTTTGATTCCCTCGGAGAGTTAAAATTTTGCCCATGAAATTCCCTCTTTCTTGGTTAAAAACTTATCTTCCTACAAAACGACCTGCCTCAGAGATTGCGCAGCTGCTCACGCTCATTGGGCTTGAAGTTGACCATTTTGATGATGAGCAGTTTGAAGTGAGCCTCACACCCAACCTTGCTCATTGTAACAGCATTCGGGGCATCGCTCGCGAACTGGCAGCAATTAGCGGTGAAAAACTAAAAATCCCTGAAGTTGAGTTTGAAGAAGAGGGAACTGCAAAAATTCAATCCCTTGTTTCTGTCGCAGTCGAAGCAAAAACGCATTGCCCACGCTATGCTTGTCGTCTCATTGAAGGCGTGAAAGTTGTCTCCTCCCCTGCATGGCTGCAGGAAAAAATTGAAGCGTGTGGCATGCGCTCAGTCAATGCTGTTGTCGATATCACGAACCTTGTGATGCTCGAACTAGGACAACCACTGCACGCTTTTGACTTTGCGACCATCGAAGGAAAACAGTTGGTCGTCCGCTCTCCAAAGAAAGGTGAAACAGTCACAACACTCGATAAGCAAAAGCATCATCTTTCGGATGAAATGCTCCTGATTTGCGACACAAAAGGACCAGTTGCCATTGCGGGTGTCATGGGCGCTTTGCATACTGAAATTTCGGATGCAACTGACACGATCTTGCTTGAATCGGCCTATTTTGAGCCGACGCAGGTGCGACGCACGAGTAAACGCACCTCCATCCAATCAGAGGCTTCTCACCGCTTTGAAAGAGGCGTTGACCCAAATGCCGTAGTCGAAGCCTTAGATCGCGCAGCCGCTTTGATCTGCACAGTCTGTGGTGGTAAAATGGCAAAGGGTGTGATCGATGTGGCTTCTCAAACCTTTGAGCCACACAAGCTCACTTGCCGCCTAACACGCATTAACCAACTACTGGGCACCAAACTTGCCATGAGTGAGGTTGTTTCGATCTTGCGGAGCATTGATCTCGTTGTCACCCCTTCTAAACAAGATCTCATCTCTGTGCTTGCGCCTACCTATCGACACGATTTAAACCATGAGATTGATCTTGTCGAAGAAGTTGCTCGCTTCTATGGCTACGATAATATCCATCAAAAAGGGTCTCAGCCAACTTTTCGTATGGGAGAACTTTCCGATGCAAAAGCTTACAGTTTTGAAACAAACCTGCGCCAACAACTGCTCGCCTCAGGCTTGCAAGAATTGCTCACCTGCGATTTGATCAGCCCAGAGCAAGCAGAGTTAATGACAAGCGAGCTGCTGCCCAAACATGCGCTGATTCACCTGCTCAATCCATGCTCTCAAGATCAGTCGGTCATGCGTCCCTCTCTACTTCCGGGATTGTTGCATGTTGTCAAACATAACGCCGATTATCAAACAGGAAGTGTGAAAGGGTTTGAAATTGGCCGCGTTCATTTCAAATCGAAAAGTACGTTTGTTGAACAGAGCGTCGCCTCTATCATTCTCAGCGGCCACACTCAACCTTTCCACTGGGCAAGTCCCCAAAAAAACCTCAGCTTCTTTGATCTCAAAGGTATCATTGAAAACTTAATGCGACATATTAAAGGAGTGAGCTACACACCAAGTCACTACCCATTGCTTCACCCAGGTCAGCAGGCAACACTCACTATCCAAGGAATGGAAGTTGGTGTTTTAGGACAGGTTCATCCGTTGATTCTCAAAACATTAGATATGACTGGCCCGATCTATTTTGCTGAACTTAATTTAGAAGATCTTGCGCAGTTCGAGACACAAGAGATCAAAATGACCCCTCTTGCCCTCTATCCACAATCGACACGCGATTGGACGTTAACTCTTCATCATGATGTCCCCATTCAAGAAGTTTTCTCTTTTATTGAGCCAGAGCCCATTTTAGAAGACGTCTCTGTTCTTGACCTTTATCATGGAGAGAAACTAGGATCAGAATGGAAAAATATTACACTGCGGTTTATATATCGTGATCGAACCAAAACTATCGATCAAAAAACTGTGGAAGAAAAACATCATCAGATCACACAAACAATACGAAAAAAACTCAAAGGAAAGGCGAAGGATGAATAAATACGTTGTGCTTTCGTTAGCTCTAGTCGCTGCTCTCTCAAGTGGCTGTCGCAATCACTACCAAGGAGAGGTTGTCAAGGAGACATATATCCACAAATATGGCGTCCCCGTGTCAGCTGCTGATTGGGAAAAACAGGGAAAAGATGGACAGGTGATCCAGCTGCAAAAAGATGGCGTTACAGCTGTGCATACCTATGATAAAGGTATTTTGCATGGTGAATCGACTTGGTCCTTCCCTAACTCACAAACTGTGCAGCGCGTTGAAATCTACGAAAATGGCGTTCTTGTTGGAAAACGCGATCACTACACAAGTGGCACTCCACAACAAGAAGAACATTTCGCTGGCCGCTTTGTCACCAAACGGATGCGTTGGTATGAAGATGGAACGCCTGCCGCTACAGAAAATTTCCAAAATGGCTTGATGCTCTCTGCTGAGTACCGCACACCACTTAACGTTGTTGAATCACGTATTCAAGATGGAAATGGAACACGTTACTGCCGCAATAATGATGGCGAGATGATGGCAAAAGACCTTTTTGAAAATGGCCAGCTTACTGAGCGTATGCACTTTTTCCCAAATGGTGACCCCTCTGACATCACACCCTACGTCAATGGACAAGTTCATGGTAAACGTCTTACCTTCCTACGCGGCGGCCTACCAAAGAGTGTTGAAACTTGGAACCAAGGTCAGCAAGAGGGAATTACAGTTGTCTACCAAAATGGTGAGAAGAGCGCTGAAGTTCCTTATGTGAATGGGAAGAAGAACGGAATCGAATTACGCTACCGTGATGGAAGCATGATGGTTGAAGAGATCACATGGATTGATAACGAGCAACATGGCCCACACAGAATCTTTGTTGATGGCTCAACAAAAGTTGAGTGGTACCACCAAGGTGAGGTTGTCAGTCGTCCAACGTTTGAACGACTAAACCCGCCCACTCGCTAAGGATTTCGATTCGATTTTATTGGGAGGCGTGGGATATTCCCATGTCTCCTTTTTCAAGTTGATCCACTCCCCATTTTGATACCCTTCATAAATACGTAGCATCACAGGATGGTTGTTGGCATCATAGAGAACAACACCGTTAAACGGATCATGCAAGTCAGTATAATAGAGCTGGTGTACAGATAAAAGACGTCCACACGGATAGAGAATCCGACACTGCCTGCAATGCTTCTTCTCAAAAAACGACTCCTCGATAAAAATCGCACGATCATCCTCATTGAAGATCCAATCCTTCACAAAGTTCGGCGTCTCCACCATCATCTCTTTACGCCATCCCAACTGATCAAATGGCTTGAGCTGACGAAAATCGAGCAGATGGGAATCATAGACTACCTCGATCAAGTGCGAGCCGCGGTACTTTTCGACTGTGTACCACTTATGATAGGGATCAGTTACAATCCGATACATCCCCTGATCACATTTCTCGACTCCTTCAGGGACCCCTTTATTCCACCTATAATCACGATAAAAAGCATGCATTGAGATTAATCCTACGAATCGTCATGATTTTTGGCCATGAAACAGCTCTCCGTCCGAGTAGATTTTTTTTCAAAAGAGAGTCAACTCAACCATATTACCCTCCAAAATAGCCCACAGTTTGCTGCCCATTTTCACGGTTTTTGCACTTTAAAAAAAGAGCTTGATGCCTGGCTAGAAGCCTACCTCAATTGTGAAGTTCTCCCCCTTCCCAACCTTAACCTCGATCACCTTCCTGAATTTACAAAAAAGACTTTACATAAGCTCACTTCTATCCCCTTTGGAGAGACCCGTACCTACGGAGCCATTGCTCCTCATGCCCCCAGGGCCGTCGGTAGAGCCTGCGCCATCAACCCCTACCCCCTTCTCATTCCCTGCCACCGCGTTGTGGCAGCTAACTCTTTAGGCGGCTTCGCCTTTGGCCTTCCTCTCAAACAAAGACTTGTCACCTTTGAAACAACTGGAAATTAACTAGTTAAATTAGTTATAATACTACTATGGTTTGTATTCGAGCGGCAGATATGACGACATGTGACAAGGGAGCGATAGTCCTTTCGGTGGCGACTCTTGCCGTCGCGACCTTTGCTGCTGCTTGGTTTGCAACCCATAGCTATAGCTTTAATACCCTTGCATTTGGTGTCACTGGAGGCGTTGGTGGGATTGCTTTTGCAACCCTTCTTGTTTCTCTCAACTCTGCCTATCATCGCACAAAGCAACTCACCGACTTCAGTAACACAGCACCAATAGTCGACACTCCAGCTTCTTCGGTGAGAAGAGAGAGCATCAGCTCAGATGAGGAGGAGTTTTATGATTTTCCGGATGCCACTGCAATAGACAACTCTAGTGGAGGCCCGGCCAGTCCTAGTTCAAGTGAAGCAGCCGCAGGCGCTTTAAGAAGAACACTTTCAACTACCAGCATCTACTATGACTGTATAACCCCCTCCTTTGAGCTATTTCAAGTGCCGGCCCAACAAGCTACTAATTCCGAGTCCCTCCTTCCGCAATTATCAGCAACGTTCGTCGAACAAACAATGAACCCGCTTGTAGCAAAAGCGGGTCCTCTACTTACAAAGTTTGGCACAATCTACAACAATAATCGTCAAAATGGGGATGAAGAGATTGACTTTTCGAACGCGCAGCCACTGATTCAAGCGGTTGCCACCTCTTTTGGAGAGCAGTCACGAAATATCGATTTTGTCATCGGTATGGCGATGGAAAGTGCGATCTCTTTAACCGTAGATCGACAAACGCTTACAGAATTCAAGGGTGGAAAGAAAAGCTGGGCTTTTGTGCATAACCATGTCAATGAATGGATCGATAGCATGTGTGATGTGGAGGCAAATAATGTTAAAGCTGCATTTGCTGCTTGGCGTGAAGCTGCTGGATGCGAATTAAATACTCACTATCAATTCAAAAATCAAAAAGAGGCGCTCTGCCGGGCATGGTCTCAATTGAGATTGGATCAGCAAAAAGCCTTGGGCGCCTTTTTCTATGCCGCAATTGCAGAAAATACGCCACGGACTGTTTTAAACCTTTGGTCATTGATCAAGGATGAAGTGCTAAATCCTGGATGCCATTTAGGAAATAGTGCAAAAGCAGGCTTGAGCCTCATCAAAAAAGCTTGGCTTTCAGTAATTAATGGAATGCTAGGTACTTGTGACACTCTAATCAGTTTAATTATTAGCTTTATGCTTAAAGGAACGCCTCTTGCTGACAATAATGATTACAAGAGACTTTTAACCGACCTATTTAGAATCTTTGGCAAACCCCTCCTTTATGCTCTAAACAAAAACACAAGACTCAATCCTATTTTCCTAAGTGTTTTAGAAAATTCACCAACATCTGATGATTTTGACACTTTTTATCAAGAGCTGATCGCTCTACTCGATGAAACGATTGGCACGTAATTTGCTGCTACTATTTCCATCTAACCCTGGAGCGGATGATGGAAAACCTACAAAAAATTGCCCACCTCGAATTTGTTAACGACCAACTGATCAGCGAAATTCACTATGTCGATCGTCTTTTGAAAATCATCGGTTTCCCCGATGGCCTTGAAACAATCAAAGATGCTGCCCAAGAAGTCATTGAAGAAGAAGGCTTAACTGATTAAGTGCTTCTTGCGGAAGGGACGATTACCACCTTCTCGTTTAAAGGGGCGCAGGCGCGGCGCTGTTTGGCAACTATGCTGGCAACACCCACTATAACTCTCTGTACAAGAGGGGCAGCTGATAAACAGATTATTACAATCCATATTGGCACAGTTATAATAGGTATCACAGGGCAGATGGCAATGGATACATTTGGCAATCGGCTCAGCCTCTTTCCCATCAATAGGAACAGCCAGGCGATCATCAAAGACAAAGAGCTTTCCTCGCCAATGCTTACTCCCCTCATCTAGACCATATTGAATCACTCCGCCGTCGAGCTGGTAGACATCCTCAAAACCACGCTCTTTGAGCATCGCAGAGTAGAGCTCACACCGAATTCCCCCAGTGCAGTACATCATGACCTTGGTCTTCTTGGGATCAACATCTTCTTTGAGCTCATCAGCATATTTGGGGAAATCTCTGAATTTTTCTAGAGGGGGGAGGGTAGCTCCCTCAAAGTGACCAATCTCCCACTCATACTGATTACGTACATCGAGCAGTAGATAGGACTCATCACTCTCGAGCATCTCACGCCACTGCTTAGGAGAGACATGATCACCGCCAAGCTCCATATCGACTGTTTCGTCGAGCGCGACGAGCTGTTTGCGATATTTAACCGTCATGCGAGGGAAAATATTTTCGTTGAGCGTGTGAATTTTAAATTTGACGTCAGGAAAATCTTGACGGAGCCATGCGATGTAATCTTGAGTATCTGCTTGGCTGCCGCTCATCTGTCCATTGATCCCCTCTTCAGAGATATAGATCCGTCCCAAAACGTCCCGATCTTTGAAAAATCTTTTATGATTCTTAACTTCCCGTTTGGGATTTTCGATCGGATTAAAGATATAATAGGCTAAGGCAAAGTAGGTCATAAGGGGTGAAAGCATAACAAACAAAGATTTTTCGTTGTACAAAATTACAGGGGGGACTATCATTTCACGCTAGTTACTAACGAACAGGAGAACAAATGTCACGTTATCGAGGTCCTAAGAATCGCGTTGCCCGCCGCTTCGGTGCCAATATTTTTGGTCGAGCGCGCAATCCTCTTTTAAAAAAGGCGAATCCTCCAGGACAACATGGCGCACGTCGACGCAAGAAGTCTGACTTTGGCTTGCAGCTTGAAGAGAAGCAGAAGCTCAAAGCATGTTATGGCATGCTTCTTGAGAAACAGCTCGTTTCTTCATTTAAGAAGTCTGTGTCAAGCAAAGAGAACACGGCGCAAGTGTTTATGCAGCGTCTTGAATCTCGCCTAGATAACATGGTTTATCGACTCCGTTTTGCTCGTACAATTTTTGGAGCTCAACAGCTCGTTTCTCACGGGCACATTCTTGTCGATGGCAAGAAAGTTGACCGCCGTTCATTTATCGTTCGTCCAGGGATGGAGATTTCCATCCGTGAAAAATCTCGAAGTGTACGTGCCATTGTGGAAGCAATGGAGACCTCTACGCAGCAAGTTCCCGATTATTGTGAGCTTGATAAAGAGAATTTCAAAGGAAAGATGATGATGGAGCCGACCCTCGAACAGATCGAGGGGCAGCTCCCCATTCCAGTCAACATCCCAGTTGTCTGCGAATTTTTAGCACACCGCACTTAAGAAGGAAGGAGGCCCACATGGCCAGTAAGTTATTTGTTGGAAATCTATCGTACGATGTCAGTGATGATGATCTGAAAGGTTTATTTGAAGAACACGGTGCTGTAACATCAGCACAAGTGATTGTAGATCGCGAAACAGGACGCTCAAAAGGCTTTGGTTTTGTTGAAATGGGATCAGAAGCAGAAGCTCAAGCAGCGATTGACGCTCTACACTCTAAAGACATCAATGGTCGTTCACTTACAGTGAACATGGCTCGTCCGAGAGAGAGCCGCAATGGCGGTGGTGGCGGCGGACGTCGTTACTAAGATCCTCTTGTGATTTTAAAGTAGTAAAAAGCACTTGGGTTTAGGCCTAAGTGCTTTTTTTTGCCTGAATGACTAATTTTTTGAAAGGTATGCAAATCTCTTTGCTACTTTTACTCTGATATTGAGAAGCGGCGTTTTTAACGGCCTGCTTAATAAAGGCATTTTCTAGGGCTCGAGGCAGTGGAATCAAACAGCTCAACCACCCTCGTATGTAATTCCCTAACGCCTCTGCATCCTCATAAATCGCTTGACTCTCTTCTACTGTGTAGACATCTATCACAAACCCGAGCTCTTCGAGCAATTGTCTGTATTCTGAAGAGAGCAAAATTGTTTTGATAGCTGACTCTGGGGCATAAGACTGCCAAGGCCCTTCATTCATGGTCTTATCTAAAAAACGCCAGTAAATTGATTCTTGAGGATAGGTTACAATAGAAATCATTCCATCAGGCTTTAAAATCATAGAGAGATTTTGGAACGCTTTTTTAGGATTTCGAACCCAATGCAGCGCATTCATAATCAAAACTAGATCAACTTGCTGCTCAAGCTTCACCTCTTCAACAGAGGCATATTGAAAGCTTAGGTTTGGAAAAGCTTTAAAAGAGGCAGTTGCAAGTTCAATCATTGCCTTGGAGGGGTCGACACCAACCACCTGCCCTTTTGGAACCTGCTTCGAAAGTTTCGCTGAGATTCTTCCATCGCCACATCCTACATCAAGGATTGTTTCATCGCCCTTCAACTCAATTGTATCGAGAAGCTCTTGTGCTACTCCATATTGAATAGAGGAATTGTTGCGATAATATTTTGCATCTAAATCACTCATGATGACGTTTCTTGTACATGAAGTATCCAGGAACTAGGAGAGCTGCCCCAAAAGTGCCTGCCTGTAAGCCAAACTGTTTGAATTGCCCCATGAGACTATTTGCCAATGTTTCACTACGTAGAAAATAGGCAATCATTACTGGTAGTAAACAGAGCGCTGCAAGCTTCACTCCCCCCTTAAACTCGACGCGCTCTTTTTGCAAAAAGTAGAGCAACATTGCATTGAGCGTTGCACTGATGCTTGTGGCAATAGCAATACTTACAGCTCCAAGGTGGAAGCCAAAAACAAAGAGCGCATTGAGACTAATATTGAGAGCTACACAGCAAAGCGAAACAGTTGTCGGTACAAGGTAGTTTTTTCGAGCATAAAAACTGGCTGCTAAAATCAAGACTAGGCTCATGGGGATTAAACCTGCACCATAGGCCCATAAACAACGGGTTGTTTCAATGACAGCACTCTCGCTAAATTTACCATGGCCATAAACGAGATTGACGGAGACAAGCCCCAGCATAAAAATGGCTAATGTTGTGGGAAGCATCCATCCAATGGTTTGTCTCACACCTAGCGAGAAAAAATGGTGCGTTTTTTCCCGATCTCCCTGCTGAATCGCACGGGAAAGTGGCGGTAAAAGCGCTCCTGCCATCCCCACTCCAACAAGCGCTAAAGGCAGTTGTTGTAATCGCAGGGCATACCAGAGATAAGCTGGCCCTTCTGGGTCAGCAATACGCGCAAAAATCGCATCAAGAGCACTATTGATCTGCGTGGCAGCCACACCAACGATGGCGAGTAAAAAGGGGCGTAGAATGGCAAAAATCTCTTTCCACTCTGTCTTTTTCTCTGTCTCAAACTCAAGGAGGTTTAGGACACGTGGTAGCGTAACAATCCACTGAAAGGCGAAGGCGAAAACAAGTAGCATGGCTAGGTAGCGCATCGCCTCGTGGATAGGAAAGCGCCAGAGGCAAATCGTCGCACCGATCCAGCAGAGGTTAAGGACTGTCGGGGCAAAGCTAGGTAGAAAATAGCTCTGTTCACAGTTGAGAAATGAGGTATTGAGCGCATAGAGTGAGATGAACACGACAGCTGGAAGCATGAGCATTGTGAGCTGAATCACCTCTCGACTCCCCCCTTGAATGAGAAAAAAACCGAGAATGATTTCGGCAATGACAACCACAACTAGGAGCAGAAAGGTCACTCCAGTCGAAAGGTCGTAGAAAAAACGCGACGCTTTGGCGGGATTTTCCAGGCGCAACTGTTCAAAGTGGGGAACAAATGCTGAGTGAAGCGCTCCCTCTCCAAAAAGGCGACGTAGCAAGTTGGCAAAACGAAAGGACATCCAAAAAGCAGCAACGGCTGGCTGGGTACCAAAGGCTGCTGCCATTAAGACCTCCCTTCCAAGTCCAGAAAAGCGGCTAAAAAGTGTTCCTGAGAAAAAACGTCTTGTTGAACGTTTGATTGTCTTCGATGAGTCTTCCATATTCCGTTAATATAACGGTGTGTGCTATTTTATCTCCTATGAAAAAGAAACTTTTAATCGGCGCACACACCTCAGCCGCTGGGGGTGCTTATAAGGCTCTTCTTGAAGGACAATCAATTGGAGCAACGACTGTCCAACTTTTCACTGCGAATCAAAAGCAGTGGAAGGGAAAAGCTCTGACTAAAGAGGCAATTGAAAAATTCCAAGTCACGCTCAATGAGACAGGCCTTGAAGAGATTATGAGTCATGCAGGCTATTTGATCAATCTAGGCTGTCCCAACGAAGAGACTTTGCTCAAAGGGCAAAAAGGGTTTCGTGATGAAATTCAACGCTGTCTCGATCTAGGGATCACCTACCTCAACTTTCATCCTGGCGCAGCATTACACAGCTCTGTTGAACAGTGTCTCGATCAAATTGTTGAAAGCCTGCTTCTCATGGAAGATCTGCTTGTTGATGACTCTCTCACTCTCCTTCTTGAGACAACTGCAGGGCAAGGAACCTGCCTCGGCCACCGCTTTGAAGAGCTCAAATATATCATCGAACGGACTGAGAAAAAAGTGCCCATTGGAGTTTGCATTGATACCTGCCATATCTTCGCTGCGGGCTATGACATTCGAACGGCCACTGGCTGGGAGAAAACATTGCGTGAATTTGATCAAGTGGTCGGCCTAGACTATCTCTATGCCTTCCACCTCAACGACTCCCTCAAACCCTTAGGTTCCCGCAAAGATCGACATGCAGCGCTTGGAGAGGGTGAAATTGGAATGGAATGTTTCGAATTTCTAATGCGCGATGGGCGTACCCAAGAGCTCCCGAAATATTTAGAAACTCCTGGAGGGCCACCTCTTTGGGACAAAGAAATTGGACGATTGAGAGAATTTGCGAGGCACAAATGAGAACACGTATTAGACAAGTCAAAGAAGATCCTAAATATATTGGTCAGAAGCTCACAGTTAAAGGGTGGGTACGCACTGTTCGTGGACAAAAAAGCTTCACTTTTGTTGAACTCAATGATGGCTCCTCCCTTTCAAATCTTCAAATCATCGCTAAACCTGAGATTGATCTTTCAAAAGTTGCAACAGGCGCCTCCATCCAAGCAACTGGCACAATTGTTGAGAGTCCAGGTGGCAAACAATCGGTAGAGATGCAGGCTGATCAGATCGACCTCATCGGCTTTTGCTGCCCCGAAAGCTACCCGCTCCAAAAAAAGCGACACACACTGGAATTCCTCCGTTCAATTGCGCATCTTCGCCCCCGCACTAACACCATTGGCGCAGTTATGCGCGTACGTAACACACTTGCCTATGCCACTCACAAGTTCTTCCAAGAGAATGGATTCTACTATTTACACACTCCGATTATCACACTGTCTGATTGTGAAGGTGCTGGAGAGCTCTTTCAAGTGACAACAAATGAAAAAGAAGAGTTTTTCGGGGATAAAGCCTACCTCACTGTTTCTGGCCAACTCAATGGTGAAATCTACGCCTCTGCACTTACAGATATTTATACCTTTGGCCCCACATTCAGAGCCGAAAACTCCCACACTTCCCGTCACCTTGCTGAATTTTGGATGGTTGAACCTGAGATGGCCTTTGCTGATCTCAATGATGACATGGACCTGGCAGAAAAATACTTGAAGTACATCTTCAAGTCTGTGCTTGAATCTTGTGAAGAGGATATGATCTTTTTCGATAAATGGGTTTCAAAGGGAGTGAAACAACGCCTGGAAGATGTTGTCTCTCAGCCCTTTGCTCGAATCACCTACACCGAAGCTGTTGATATCCTCAATAAATCCAACCAGAAGTTTGAATTCCCCTGTACTTGGGGATGTGACTTTCAATCAGAGCATGAGCGCTACCTTTGTGAACAGCACTTTGAAAAGCCGCTCATTGTTTATGACTACCCAGCTAAGATCAAGCCGTTTTACATGCGCCAAAATGATGATAACAAGACAGTTGCAAATATGGATGTTTTGGTTCCAGGTGTTGGAGAGATCATTGGTGGGAGTCAGCGTGAGGAGCGTCTAGAGAGGCTTGAAGCGAAGATGGATGAGACAGGTTTGAGCAAGAAGGAGTATTGGTGGTATTTGGAGCTGCGTAAGTATGGTTCAGTGCCGCATGCTGGATTTGGTGCTGGTTTTGAGAGGCTTGTACTCTTTGCGACGGGTATTGAAAACATCCGCGACACGATTCCTTTCCCTCGTTATCCCGGGCACGCAGCTTTTTAGGCCCTAAAAAAGCCAAGTACAGGATAGAGGTTTCTTAGGATACTCTAGAAAATGCGTTGAGGCGTTGGAGCTCTTTGAGATTAAAAATAGCGACTTGTCGGTGAGCTGCTGCGCTAATCGCTTCTGTTTCAAACTCTTCCTTATGTCTAATCAGGCGCGCAATTTGATCGATGTTATGGAGCTTTATCTGCGGATGCCGTCCCACTTTTGGATCAACATTGCGCGGAACACTCAAGTCGATAAGCAAGATCTGTTTTTCAAGCTGAAGGGGCGCACGATCAATTACAAAATGTGGACACTTTGTCCCCAGAATCACTAGGTCATAGTTTTTCCATTCATCAATATGCTCCCAAGGAAGACTCTTCGCATGTAAATCTAAGAGCTTACTTTCTGTACGATTACAAAAAGTGAGATGAGGCAAGTGCTTATGATGAAAGTGTGAAAAAATGCGGTGATTAATTTTAGAAAGCCCAACAAATAAAATTCGTTTGCGATGCAATTCTCCTAAAAACTGCTGGCCAGCTTGATAAATTGTCTCTTCAAGTGTAGGTCTTTTACGACCAAAAGGATATTGAGAACGCACTTCCTTTCCAATTTTGAGTGATTTTTGGAAAAGGAAATGAAGTTCGTGTGGCAATTTTCGATAGTTCATTGCAGACTCATACGCTTGCTTCACTTGACCTTGAATCTCAGTTTCACCCAAAACGGCGCTATCAAAACCTGCTGTCACACACGCTAAGTGATCAAAGCAGTCGACGCCAAAATAGGAATACATCCGATGTTCAAATGCCTCTTCCATCCCTGAGCGTAATACATTTAGGAGATAAATATGGGTCTCTGGTAGGTCTGGCGAATGGAAATAGATCTCGGTGCGATTGCATGTGGAAAGCAAAACATAGGAAAGACGACTATGAATGGAATTTGTTTCTCCGAAACGACGGGAACAAATTTTTGCCATCTTCTCGCGCAAATTGAGAGTGGCAAGCTTGTGATTTAATCCTAGTACACCGATGCGCATAAGCTAACTTGTATAGCGAAAAAAAGGGTTTATGGGACAGAAAATTCTTAAATCGCTATGATGTTGGGAGACTAGTTATGGCAAAGAAATACGACGAAAGTGCAGTTAAAACCGTTGACGCCTTGACACACATCCGGTTACGTTCCGGAATGTATATTGGCAGGCTTGGCGATGGCTCTCATATTGATGACGGGATCTACATCCTACTCAAGGAGGTTATCGACAATAGTATCGACGAATTCATTATGGGAAACGGATCTCAAATTGAGATCTTGTTTGATCCTAAAACATCGCTTGTCAGCGTTCGTGACTATGGACGAGGTA
Organism: uncultured Chlamydiaceae bacterium; assembly: GCA_942490925.1. Lineage (GTDB taxonomy): Bacteria > Chlamydiota > Chlamydiia > Chlamydiales > JAAKFR01 > CALNYX01. The sequence continues at coordinate 1,144,543 of CALNYX010000017.1, forward strand.
TTCCTCTTGGAAAAATGATTGATTGTGTCAGCCAAATCAACACTGGCGCTAAGTATAACGACGATGTCTTTCAATTTTCTGTCGGACTCAATGGTGTTGGTCTAAAGGCTGTTAACGCTCTCTCTTCTCACTTCAAAGTGCGTAGTGTGCGTGAGAATAAAGAGATGGAGGCAAGCTTTGCAAAAGGAAAGCTTCTAGCTAAAAAGCAGCGCGTTTCAAAAGATCGCGATGGCACCTACATTGAATTTATCCCCGATAAGGAGATCTTCAACAAATATACCTTTGACCAAGAGATCTTCCGCAAGCGTCTCTGGCACTATGCCTATCTCAATACTGGCCTGACGCTTAAATTCAACAAAGAGAAAATCTTTTCAGAAAATGGTCTCCTCGATCTCCTAAACAATGAAGTGACAAGCGATCGCCTTTATGAACCCCTTCACTATCGCAGCAAACATATTGAATTTGCCTTTCTTCATACGCAAAGTTACGGCGAGAGTTATTTCTCTTTTGTGAATGGCCAATACACTGCTGATGGAGGCTCTCATCTCTCCGGTTTCCGCGAAGGAATTCTTAAGGGCGTAAACGCCTTTATGCGCAAAAACTACCAAGGTGTCGATGTTCGTGAAGGAATCGTTGGTTGCATCCTTGTCAAAGTGAAAGATCCTGTCTTCGAGTCACAAACAAAAAATAAACTCAGTAATACTGAAATCCGCTCTCCTATTATGCAAGAGGTGAAGCAGGCAGTTGAAACATTGCTCCACCAAGAAAAAGAGAGTGCTGCCAAGTTAGCAGACCGAATCTCCTTTAATGAGAAGCTACGCAAAGAACTTTCTGCAGTTAAAAAAGAGGCCAAAGAGAAACAGAAAAAAATCTCATTCAAAATTCCTAAACTGCGCGACTGCAAGTTTCACTATAACCAGCCCTCACTGCATAGTAATGACACTATGATCTTTCTCACTGAGGGAGAGTCTGCAAGTGCTTCCATTGTCTCCTCTCGTGATCCACTCAAGCAAGCGATCTTCACCCTACGTGGTAAACCCCTAAACGTGCATGGAATGAAGATGGATCAGCTTTACAAGAATGAAGAGATGTTCAATCTCATGAACGCCCTGAATATCGAAGATGATATTGCAGGCCTGCGTTACAACAAAATTGTGTTGGCAACAGATGCCGATGTTGATGGCATGCACATTCGCAATTTGTTAATCACTTTCTTCCTCACCTATTTTGAAGCACTTGTAATCAATGGGCACCTCCACATCCTTGAAACCCCTCTCTTTAAAGTTCGTAACAAAGAGAAAACGATTTACTGCTTCGATGAAAATGAGAAGAAAAATGCGATGAAGACCCTGAAAGGGAGCTTGGAAATGACCCGATTTAAAGGTCTTGGAGAGATCTCTCCCCATGAGTTCAAGCCCTTTATCGGTGACAAAATGCGACTAAAACCCGTAGTCGTTGGCGCTTTTTCCGACATCAAGCCAACCTTAGCATTTTACATGGGAAAAAATACGCCTGAACGGAAAAAATTCATCATGAACAACCTCATCCATGACGACTAAAGACGACATCAAAGATCAGTTTCGTGACAACTACCTACGCTATGCTTCGTATGTAATTTTGGATCGCGCTATTCCCCATGCAATTGACGGGCTTAAGCCCGTACAGCGTCGTATTTTGTGGACGCTTTTCACCATGGATGATGGGAAATTGCATAAGGTTGCTAACGTTGCTGGCCAAACAATGGCCCTTCACCCCCATGGTGATGCTCCGATTGTTGATGCCCTAGTCACGCTTGCCAACAAAGGATTTTTGCTCGATCGCCAAGGAAACTTCGGGAACCCCCACACTGGAGATCCTGCAGCTGCCGCCCGTTATATTGAGACACGCCTCTCAGGCCTTGCTAAAGAAACCCTTTTCAATCCAGCACTTACAAACTTTTCTCCCTCGTATGATGGACGTGCCCAAGAACCCGATATCCTCCCTGCCAAAATCCCCCTCCTACTCATGCAAGGCGCTGAAGGGATTGCAGTTGGAATGGCCACACGCATTCTCCCCCACAACTTCAAAGAGCTGCTCGAAGCAGAAATTGCTCTTCTAGAAAACAAACCCTTCAAAATCCTCCCCGATTTTCTCTCTGGCGGCATTATGGATGCCTCAGAATATGATGAAGGACGCGGCAAGGTTAAACTACGAGCTAAAATCGACATCAGAGATGACAAGACACTTGTAATCAAAGAAATTTGCCATGGAACCACCACAGAAAGTGTCATTCGTTCTATCGATGAAGCTGCCAAAAAAGGAAAACTTAAACTCGACTCGATCAATGACTACACAGCTGAAAAAATTGAAATTGAGATCAAACTCCCACGCGGACAGTATGCCAAACAGATTATCGATGGGCTCTATGCTTTCACCGACTGTGAGGTCTCACTCAACACACAGTTTATTTCTATCCGCGATGATCTCCCTTGGGAAGGCACTGTCGGCGAACTCCTGAAGCTCCACGTGGAACTGCTCAAGTCCTACCTCAAAGCAGAACTTGAACTCGAAAAAAATCGGCTACTAGAAAAGATCTATGCCAAAACCCTCGAACAAATTTTCATTGAAAACCGGCTTTACAAGAAAATTGAAGAGGTTGCGGCCTATGACAAGATTCATTCGACAATCGCAACGAGCCTAAAGCCTTTTCATCCTCGCATCATGCGCGTCCCAACAGAGGAAGATCGTGAAAAACTCTTGAGCATTCCCATTCGTCGGATCTCCCGCTTTGATATCGATAAAAACCAAGATGAGATCATTGCCTTAGAAGAGAAACTGATTGAAGTTGAAAAAGGGCTGAAAAACATCAAAGCCTTCACAATCAGGTATATCAAAGGGCTACTCAAAAAATATGCAGCCGACTTCCCTCGCAAAACAGTCATTCGTGAAATTCAAGAACTTGACAAGCGTGCAATTGCTGAGCACAAAGTCAAAATCTGCTACGATCCGAAGGCTGGGTTTATTGGAACAAAGGTAAACGCAGAAACCACATTTGAGTGTAGTTCGCTAGATAAACTGTTGATTCTCTTCAAAGATGGTAGCTACCGCGTGATGAGCATTCCAGACAAAGAGTACGTTCCTCCAGTTATTTGGATTGGACCTGCTGACAAGACAACCTCATTGCAAGTCATCTACCGGGATGGGAAAACCAATTACCCACACGCCAAACGTTTCATTGTTAAGCAATTCATCCTTGACAAACTCTATCGTTATATAGACGAAGAGAGCAAGCTTGAGTTTATTTCGACAGATGAGCAGGCGGCAGTTGAAGTACAATTTAAGGCGAAAGCGCGCCAGAAGACGAAAAAGCTTGTATTTAGCTTTGCAGATGTTCCATTAAAGGGAGTGTCGGCAAAAGGAATTCGAATAGCCAACAAAGAGCTGAAAGCACTTAAGCTCTGCAAATAGGAGAAAGAGATGGGAGTCACACCAACAGGTGGTCCACAAGATATACCAGCTCCTAGCGGCCCTGGATCGGCAGGCCCAACGGGAAATGCGCAAGAACTTGGTGGGGGAACACTTGGCCAGCTCAAAACAAAAGTTGGTACTGAAAACTACAATAAATTTATGAGTAGTTTTATGCAAATGGCTAAGGTTCAATCTCTTCATGAGATGCAACAAGCCAACCAACGTACTGTCCAGCAAGAGAAACAAAATAGGCAAAATCAATAGTGACGCTCTTTTTTGGTCATCGACTCACCCCTGACTTAGAAGCTGCATTTGATAAACGCCTGCTCTCCCTATACCGCCCGTATCTCACCGAAACCGAAGAGAATGGCACTCGATTCCTAGGCAAACAACTCTCTCCACTCACCTCTCTTGAAGAGCTTGAAAACACCCAAGCTCATATCCTCAGCCTTTTAAAAAAACTTGCTCCCAGCTACCCTCTTGAGCAATGTCAAATCCTAGGGTGTGTCACCACATGATGGAAATGTGATTTTTGAGGGATTTTTGTCTCCATTTTCATTCCCTTTCGATGGACATACTTGCCCAGTAGACCGAGAAATGGAGAGAAAATGGTGGCAAAAAGGCCCAAAACAACACGTTTTTAGCATTTGATGACACACCCTAACCACTTTCTAATTGTTTCAGAGCAGCAGGCTGGTAGTCGCCTTGACACGCTCCTTGCCCGCCAGTTTCCCGATTTTTCGCGCACCTATTTCCAATACCTAATTGATAAAAAGCTCGTTCTCGTCAACGGCTCCTCAGCCAAAAAGCGGACTCAGCTAGCACCTGGTGATGAGATAGAAGTCGAGTTTGCCCTCACCGAAGAGATATCCCTTGAACCTGAAGATATTCCACTCGATATCCTCTATGAAGACGAGTATCTGCTTGCGATCAATAAACCAGCAGGCCTCGTTGTTCATCCAGCTGTTGGTAACTGGCGCGGCACCTTCGTCAATGCCCTTCTCTACCATTGCAAGACACTTCCCAAGGGCGATACACTTCGCCCTGGCATTGTCCATCGGCTTGACAAAGAGACCACAGGCCTACTTCTCGCGGCAAAAACGACTGACACCCAGCAAAAACTCGTTGCCCTGTTCGCTGAGCGGAAAATTGAGAAGACTTACCTTGCCATCTGCCTTGGAAATCCTGGTAATCAGACCCTTACGACACAGATTGGACGCCATCCAACCCAGCGCAAAAAGATGACCGTCTTGCAAGAGGGAGGCAAGGAGGCAATTACACGCATCGAGACAGAGACATGTGATGGGAAAGTGAGTGTTGTCCACCTTTTTCCCAAGACAGGTCGCACTCATCAACTTCGCGTCCACCTCAAAGCACTAGGCTGCCCCATCCTTGGTGACACCCTTTATGGCAACCCCTCAGCGAACACCAAATATGGAGCAACACGGCAACTACTTCACGCCCAAACCCTCAAATTCACCCATCCCCAAACAGGAAAAGCTATTCACCTCGAAGCCCCTATTCCTAAGGATATGCATGCGTTTACTCATCCAAAAGGTTAAACAGGCCTCCGTTTCAGTTGAAGACCAGACCATTAGCAGCATCTCTCATGGGTTTCTCCTTTTTTTAGGCATCCACGCAACGGACACAACAGAAAAAATCGACTGGATGGTTAACAAAGTAAAAGATCTCAGAGTTTTTCCAGATGAGAGCGGTAAGATGAATCTTTCCATCCTTGATGTTAAAGGTTCAGCCCTCGTGATTAGTCAGTTTACCCTCTATGGCAACTGCACAAAAGGAAGACGTCCTGATTTTTTAGAAGCAGCAGCTCCAGAGATAGCCAAACCCCTCTACCTCCAATTTTGCAAGCAACTTTCCACCCACCTCCCCCTTTCTACAGGGGAATTCGGTGCCCATATGGACATCAGCCTTATAAATGACGGTCCAGTGACTTTGTACTTAGAGCGTTAGCACTAATCAATTAGTTTTAAAAATCTTTCTGTCGATAAATAAAGTTTTTCTATATTAACATAGAAGTACAGAACCATGCACTTTTAGGGAACGGGACGATGAAAGAATTTGTAGCGTATATTGTAAAGAACTTAGTGGATCACCCAGATGAGGTGAAGATCAATGAAGTTGGTGGGACCCATACACTAATTATTGAGCTTTCAGTTGAGAAGTCGGATATTGGCAAGATTATTGGTAAGAAGGGCAAGACAATCAATGCGATTCGCACCTTATTGATGTCAGTGGCCAGCCGTAATGGTATCCGTGTGAACCTCGAAATCCTCGAAGACGAAGAGAAGTAAGATCTCATTCTTGTAGGGCTTTTTGCCCGACTTGAACCCTCCCTCGTTTGCTGTATCGCTTACACTAGCTGCAGTCGCGATTGTCCAACTCGTGCAAAAACACCAAAAAATTCCACCTACCCTTTTTTATCGAAGCTCTATTTGGAGTATTGGGTTAAATCTTCAAGACAGTCTTAGCTTGCTGCACATCTGTTTGTTTAACCATGATTTCAATACCCGTTGCGTACGTCAGGTGAGAAAGCACTCCACCTGCATTGTCTGATTTAAGAAAGCAATCGATATTTTCAGCTTCCAGTTGTGATTTCATGAGTTCAGCTTCCATTGAGTCATAAACTTTATGAACACAGATAATGTCATCTAATTTTTTCATCTTGAACCTCAAATACTATATTTTTGTGGTAGTGAGCTAAGTCTACACGGCACAGGCTGGCCGAATAGGCCTGTTTTTTCTTGGTGATGAAGCAAGTCTGGAACTCGAAGGTAGGCCGAGTAGGCCACCGAGAGCGAAGGCGCACTTCACCGCCAGGAAACGGATCGAGCAGGATTCGAACCTGCGACCGCCCGCTTAGAAGGCGGGTGCTCTATCCACTGAGCTATCGATCCACTGGATTGGGTTCACTTTACTTGGAATTTTGGTATTTTTCAAGTATTCTGGTTTTTATGACTTTGTGTTTTGTTGGATTAGGGGGCAATTTAGGGCGGCCCCTTGAGACTTTCCGGGGAGTTTTGGAGCTTTTGGATGCTCACAAGTCTATTTTGGATTTGGTTTGCTCACGGGTTTATCGTAGCTCTCCTGTCAGTGATTTGGAGCAGCCGGACTTTTTTAATGCTGTTTGTCGTTTTTCATGCAGTTTATCTGCTCAGGAGCTATTCTGTTTTCTCGAGGGGGTGGAGGTGATTATGGGCAAACGGCCTAAACCTAAAAATGCACCAAGGGTGATCGATTTGGATTTGTTGTTTTATGGTGAGTTGGTTTTAAACTCCCCGGGTCTTATTCTGCCGCATCCTAGATGGTCCGAGCGCCTTTTTGTTTTAAAGCCTCTTTCTGAATTGACTGAGCGGGCTGAAGTACATGAACTGTTAAAAAAATCTTATGAAGGACAGGTGGTATGGATAAACGATTGATTGTGGTTTCAGGACCTTGTGTCATTGAGAGTGAGAGCGCTGTGATGGAGGCTGCTGAGTTTTTGGTCCGCTTATTTGAGGGACGCCCTATCGATTATATTTTTAAATCGAGTTATGATAAGGGCAATCGCTCGTCTATTGATTCATATCGTGGACCAGGACTTGAGCAGGGCTTAAAAATTTTGGAAAAGGTTAAAACAACTTTCAATGTGCCGATTTTTACCGATGTCCACTCACCAGAAGAAGCTATTGCAGCTGGCTCTGTTTGCGATGTGATTCAAATTCCTGCTTTTCTTTGCAGACAGACTGACCTTTTAGTAGCAGCTGGCAAAAGCGGCGCAACTGTCAATATCAAAAAGGGGCAATTTATGGCTCCTTGGGATATGGAACAGGTGGTGAAGAAAATTGAATCGACTGGCAATAAGAATTTGATGCTGACTGAACGTGGTGTCTCGTTTGGATACAATAACCTTGTCAGTGATATGCGCGCGATTCCAATCATGCAAAAGTTTGGGTACCCCGTATTATTTGATGCAACTCACTCTGTACAGCTCCCAGGTGGTTTAGGAAATGCCTCTGGTGGTGAAAGGGAATTTATTCAAGTGCTTGCGCGCGCAGCGATTGCTGCTGGGTGTGATGGAATTTATGCCGAGGCGCATCCCTGTCCAGAAGAGGCAAAATGTGATGCAGCTTGCATGTTGAGCTTTGAAAAGCTAGGCTCTCTTGTTGATGAATGGGAACGAATTCATGAGGCTTTATGCGGCTGCGTAGTTATCTAGTTCTGGGTCTGTTTCTAGGCTTTGGGATCCTGGGTTGGTTCACATTTGTGAGTCGGCCACAAGATGCCAAAACTTTTGAAGCGCTTGTTCGTAGTAGCGATCCCTCTAAGCGCGAAGAGGCTGGCGGTTTAATCACCTATTGTCAGCAATTCCGTGAAAATGTCACAAAAGATGTCTGGTTAAGGCAAGAGAAGCCTCTTTACTGCCATATTGAGAGTGTTGATTCAACGCTCTTTTTCTTCAGCCAAGGGAAGCAAGTAGAGATGATTGAAGAGCTCGACCAAATGGAGTGCACTTTGCAAGAAAAACTGTTTTATAGTGATGACGGGAAACCTATGCAAACTGTAAACTATATCCGTGCTGCGCGTGCGTGTTATAATTATAACACTCAAGTGCTCACTGCCGACAATGCACAGTTGTGGAAATATCAACTACCCGGCCATACGCTGACCAGCGTGAAAAACACCTCCCCTACAATGAAGGGAAAAGCAAAACATGTGGAATTGATTTTGCACGATAAAACTTTTGATTTGAACGTGAAACACCTAAGAGCGACATTTACCGACCTATGAAATATTTACTTCTGTTTTTTTGTCTCCCTTTAATTGCTTGTGAAACCATTGTCCAGTCTGATGAAGCTCTCTACAATGAGTCTCAAGTCGTTTTAATTGGAAATGTCAGCATCGAAAGTGAAATGGGCTACGTTGAATCTGATAAGGCAATCATTGACCATTGTCGAGAAGGAGAGAAGTGGGAAGCTTCTCACATCAAGCTGACAGGGCATGTGCGCATGACAAACGGTGAAAAAACGCAATTTGCCATTGCAGAGCAAGTCGACTATTTTCCCGATCAAAAAGTAATGGTTTTTGAGTCGAACCAAAAAGATCGTGTGCTTTTTTATGACACAGAAAAACAGATGCAGCTTTCAGCTCATAAAGTACGCGCTGAAAGGCAAGAGAAAGATGTTGTCCAAGGTTATGGTGACGTGCGGTTTGTTTTTGGTGCTGAAGAACTCGATAAATTCAAACAACAGTTTAAGTGGTAATGAGCGAGCCTGTTCTCAATTTAATCAATTTAGAAAAGAGCTATGGCGGCCGAAAGGTTGTTAGTGGAATCGATCTTTCTGTCTACCCAGGCGAAATTGTTGGTCTTCTTGGGCCTAATGGCGCAGGTAAAACCACGGCTTTTTACATGACAATGGGATTGATTCGCCCTGACAAGGGAGAGGTCTTTTTTAATGGGATGCAAGTGACTGAGGCGTCTATTGATCGCCGTGCCCAGATGGGAATGGGATATCTTGCGCAAGAACCTTCAGTTTTTCGTCATCTCTCAGTTGCTGACAATATTTTGTGCATCTTAGAGATGCTTCCTTTGAAAAAAGAGCAGCGTCAAGCCCGCTTACAGATGCTTCTCAAAGAGCTCAACTTGGAAAAGCTTGCAACCAAAAAAGCTTCGAGTTTATCTGGTGGTGAGAGAAGACGGCTTGAAATTACGCGTGCTCTTGTAACCTCGCCCATGTTCCTGCTGCTTGATGAGCCGTTTGCCAACATTGATCCGATTGCAATTAATGAGGTGAAAGAGCTCATTCGCTTGCTTGTGAAAAAAGGGATTAGTGTTTTGATCACTGATCACAATGCGCGCGAGATCTTTTCGATAGCGAATCGCTGCTATCTCATGTCTGATGGCAAAGTTTTCCTTTCAGGTTCCATTCCTGAGCTGGTGAACAATGAGCGGGCACGTTCTCTCTACCTAGGCGACGACTTTCGATTATGAAGTTGCGGAAGAGTTCAAGGCCATACTCTGTACTAATCGAATCAGGATGGAACTGAACTCCAAATAGTGGAAGCTTCGGATGACGTAAACCCATGATCAAACCATCTTCTGTCCAAGCAGTGACATCAAGTGTACTCTCCTTGACGATGAGGGAATGGTAGCGCACCGCTTTAAACCCTTGCGGCAGCCCAGAAAAAAGGCCTTCTCCATTGTGATAGATCCTGGAAACTTTGCCATGACAGGGTGTTGTGCGAACGGTACGGCCTCCGAAAACCTGGCCAAGAAGTTGATGTCCAAGGCAAATTCCAAGCAACGGTAATTTCCCAATGAGTTTGCGGCAAACGCCACTTTTTTCAGGGCGACCCGGGCCTGGCCCCAAAATGATCCCATCTGCATCAAGGCAAGTGCGCACTGAAACGGTGTTGCGTACAACGTTTACCGGCTCGCCTAGCTTTTCTAAAGCAGCAACGATGTTGTAGGTAAAGGAATCAAAATTATCGACGAGTGTGATCATTTTCCATAGCCCTCAATGAAGACTCAAATTGCTTGGGGTCAAGCGTCATATCTGGATCAATTCCAGAACGCTCAGTCATATCAAACAATAGATGATACTTCAGGTCAACTTGACTTGCAATATGCCAGTAACAAGGATTCACATACTCCTTTTGAAAACATTCGAGTAGCGGTGTTTTAGGATCACAGAAAACAAGATGTGAGAGCCCAGCTCCATGGGGCGCAACAATCATCTCAGCATTTCTAAATAACTGCATCTGCTCAAGCATCGAACTGCCTGAAAGAGAAACTTTTTCAAATCCATATTTCTCCAAAATGGGCAGTAGCTCTGCTTCATTGGCAATGCGGCGCGTTTTGGCATCAGACCTTGAAATGTAAAGCCGCTTTTTCTCACCTTTTGGAAGGTGTGGAAGAAATTGATCTCGTAGAAATTGACAAGTACGCTTTGTTGGATTTGTGGGCTGGGAGGGAACAAAAATCTGCGGAGATTGAATGGCTGGATAAACATTTGCTGCTATAACTCGCTTGATACCAAGCATTTCAAGGCTCTCTTTTTGAAAGGAAAAGCTTTGATCGGCATAAACAATGGGATAGGGCTTGGGCACGAGTTCTAAGCGCGGCAAAATCTGATACATCCAGTGGTAAAAGGCTCCTTGCCAACCGGCTGTCAATGAAATGACTGACTCTTTAGCTTGGTAAATCCGAGGAAAAAAGCGAGAAGTACTGAAGTAGAAGAGTTCATGCTGGTCGATCGGCTTGCCATCAATCACTTGAAGAAAGGTGGAGACGAGCTTCCCTTTGGGATTGAGATTTCCTCCTGTGGCTGTTGCAATGCCATTGTAGATGGAAAAAATCCCTTCTTGCTCAACTTTGCTGCAAGGCTCGAATTTTTTGTCTCGATAGGTTTGTACAGAGTGAATAGGAGTAAATTCTTCTGGATAGGAGGCGACCTGGTCGAAGATAGTGGGCTCAATTTTGGTAATCCCACCTGGAATTCCGAAGATAGGATAGCTTTTTGAGCGGAGAAGGCTCGCTGAGATGGCCGCTCCGCTCTTTTTGACATTTGTGCGTACATAACGCATTAGGCTCGAAAGCTGTTTTTTCAACTCATAATCTCAGTTGGTTTGAAGAAAAAGCCAATTTCAAATTTCGCTGTATCAGTCCCATCAGAACCATGCACTGCATTCGCATCAATCGATTCGGCAAAATCAGCTCTAATGGTTCCAGGAGCTGCTTCTTTTGGATTGGTTGCACCCATAATTTCACGATTTTTTAAGATGGCTCCCTCCCCTTCTAACACAGAGATCAATACGGGTCCAGAAATCATGAAGTCGACAAGCTCTTTGAAAAAGCCACGCTCTTTATGCACAGCGTAGAAACCCTCTGCCTCTTCTCGAGTCAAATGCTTCATCTTGGCCGCTACTACTCGCAAGTCTGCTTTTTCAAAACGGGCAATAATCTGACCAACTACATTTTTTTTGACAGCATCTGGTTTGATGATCGATAGCGTTCTTTCTGATGACATACTTTCTCCTTTTTTTGGAGAGGAGGATAGCCGAAAAAATGATTAGAGGCAAGCTTAGGATTCCTTACTTGTTGAAACGGAGTGCTGCCGAAATCAAAGTGGGTGTGTCACTTGAATCTCCAACTTCTTTAGCGGCGAGTTGCACAGCTTTTTGAGCAGCAGCTTGCGAGTACCCCAAGTTGAGTAGAGCTTGAAGCGCATCTGAGAGCTGATCAGGGGCTTGCACGGGAAGCGCGTCAAAACATTTATTTTTGAGATCGACTAGCAGTCTCTCTGCAGTCTTCTTTCCAATCCCTGGAACACGCGCTAACAAGGCTGCATTCTGTGTTTGGACGGCGCGACGCATCTCACTCATCGAAAGATGGCCTATCATACTTAGGCCTGTTTTGGGGCCAATGCCAGAGAGAGTGATGAGTGTTTCAAAGAGATCTCTCTCCTGTTTGGAGAGAAAGCCAAAAAGTGTTTGTGACATCTCGCGAACGACCCAAGAGGTGTAAAAGCGGGTCTTTTTGCCAATCTGCTGACCAAAAAGGGTCACAGGGACAAGTAGTTTGTACCCAATACCACCGACATTGACAACGGCATGAGCTGTTGTCAGCTCGACTAGCTCTCCTTCGATATACTCATACATGTTGAGACCTTCCTAAGTGGTGGCTATGACAAATGGCTAAAGCCAGGGCATCGGCTGCATCCTCTGGCTCTGGATCATGTTTTAGATTGAGCAGATGCCGAATCATCCTCTGGACTTGCTGTTTGCTGGCGCGCCCTGTACCAACAACTGCCTTTTTGGCACGAGTGGGAGCATATTCGAAAACAGGGATTTCGCGCAAAGTTGCTGCAAGCGTCGCAACTCCCCTTGCCATTCCAAGTTTAATGGCGCTTTGTACATTTTTATCGACATACTGAGTTTCGATGGCGCAAGCTGTTGGCTTATATTGATCCATCAACGCTTGCAAGCCTTCAAAAATGAGTCGATATCTCTCAGCAGCAGGCTTATTAGCAGGGGGCTTGATGCATCCATAATCGATGGTAACAAGTGGACGTCCAAGGCGAATGATGCCATATCCTGTGATGCGAGTCCCTGGATCGATTCCAAGAATAATCTGTGGTTTAGTCATGAAAGACCTTTATAATTAATCAGGCTTAAACTTACAATTTTTCAGATTATGAAAGTTGTGATTCGTATGCCAAACTGGTTGGGGGATTTTGTCATGGCTACCCCCATCCTCGAAGAAGCTCAGCTGAAATGGCCCGAAGCTGAAATCACAGCTCTTTGTGCTGACCCCCTACTCCCTTTAATGAAAGGCTCTCCAATTAAAGGAGTTGCACTCTCTCAAAAATTAGATAGGCATGATATTGGAATCCTGCTGACCAACTCCTTTTCATCAGCTTGGCACTTTTTCAAGAATCGAGTGAAAAGACGGATCGGCTACGCGAACGAGGGGCGCTCTTTTTTATTGAGCAATGCCATCCCATTTCCAAAAGAGCGCGGCAAAGAACATCTAGTCGACACGTATAAACGGCTGCTCGAGGTCCCTTTTTCTCCTTCAAAACCTCGGCTTTACATCACTGACCAAGAGAGGATAGAAGCGCGAGAGCTGATGAGACGTCATGGGATTCCAGATGGCGCTACAGTTATAGGTGTAAACCCAGCTGCCGCTTATGGTCCTGCCAAATGTTGGCTCCCTGAAAGATTTAGAGAAGTGACTAAGCGCTTTGATGACTGCTACTTCCTCTATTTTGGCGATCAACAAGGGATGGAACTTGTGAACTCTATTTGTGAAGGCCTGCCAGCAAATGTGATCAATCTTGCAGGAAAGACGGGCTTGAGAATGTTTCTTGCTCTGATTGAGGTATGTGACATTTTTTTGACTAATGATAGTGGCCCAATGCATCTTGCAGCAGCATTGAAAACTCCGTTATTGGCTCTTTTTGGTTCGACTAATGAAGTGGCAACGGGTCCTTATCACCATGGGAAAATCATCCATAAGCATGTTGAGTGCTCTCCTTGCTATAAACGGGTCTGCCCAATTGATTTTCGCTGCATGACTCGGATTACGATTGATGAGGTTGAGAAGGCTCTTGCAGGATTAATCCAGCAGGAAGGGAGTCGCCAAAGAAGCGCTCCTGCTCTTTCCAAGTGAGCTCGCGCTCTTGAGCAAGCAGCTCATAAAATTCTGAGTCGATAGTTGCTTTCACGCGCTTATGGAGTGTTTCACTGATATTGAGATGATGGCTATCTGTTTTGCGTGCGAGCATGGTGACCAAGAAGGGAAACTGTTTTTTGTCATGTTCTGGTATTTCTAAAAGACGTGTGAGCCAATTTTCACACACTTTTTTTGTTACAACATTAGCAACGCTTCCGTAGAGTAAATGTCGCGCTCCAAGACGCCCAAGTGCCCAGTAGTCTGCTGGGATTGCTTTTTCTCCCTCAATCCGCTTGATTATCGCATTACCTAGCTTGACTTTGTGCGAGACTTCAACAAGTTCTAGGGCTGCTAGTGCACGTAATTTCTCTCCATAAGCGTAGGTGTCACGTTTATGCGAGAAAAGGGTTGGATAAAGCGCATTGAAGAGCTGCGCTTGTTGCCCTCTGCTTAACCCAGCTGCAATGCGACGGTAGCAAATCCACTTTTGGATCATCACCTCAGCAGGTTTATTTTTTTGGAAATCTTCCAAAATCAACTTCCATACTTCTTTGACGCGATGATCATCGAGTGGATAACCACGCCCAGGACGCAGGAAATAGCCTGCTAAATTCCAGAAACGACTTTCGTAGTGTGTGGCTAGATCCCGTTTGTGGGACTGCTCAAGAAGAGGATCAAATAGAGAGCGAAGTACGCTTGGAGGCCACTTCTCCTTAGGACGCTCAAGGTGATCTTCTAACTTTGTTGTCAATGCTTTGAGGTTTTCAGACGAGCCAATGGAAAAGGTCTCTTGTAAAGCCGATTTAGCTTGATCGAGAATTGTGCAGTCCAATGTTTCATCCTGCACAACATCATGAGCCGCTTCTCGCACTTGAAACTCAAGCTTCCATCGCTGCTCTCCTGCATTGAGAGCAAGCTCAAGGGTTCCGATCTCTGTCAGATGAATAGTGAGGTGAACGGGCACTTCTGTCTGCTTCCCATATTTGAGCAATGTATGAATGGGAGGGAGCAACCACATCTGCTCTTCATCGATATCAATAAGCTCTCCTGGCTGATCGCCAAGGCGTACGTGCGAGTGATAGAGCTCAAAGGAGACTGGTGTGTTGGAGCGAAGTATAAACTCATGATCAGTGCGATAACTCACCCCTTCTTCAGCGCCACGAGGCAAAATAGTTAGGGCTTTACGCTCTTTGTTTTTCAAATCAACAGCAAGATAGTAGGTGCGCGCAGAGCCTCCTTTGATTCGAATACCAAGTCCACGTTTGGCTTTTCCAAAGTAGGCGGCTCCCCTACTAACGGCAAGATCTAGACTATTGGATTGCAAAAGCTCAACGTTAGGGGCTTCTCGATCATACCAGTGGTCGATGGCTCCCATGATCCGTTGTTGAAAATCGTGCGGTTTTGTCGCTCCTCCATTGAATAGGATATAGCGGGGCTTACGATGACTTTGTAAAAAAGCGGCTAAGTGTTTGGTGATGGAGGGTTCGCTTTCAAAGGCAAGACCCATGGTGCGAATGCCACTTTTCTTGCGCAGCTGGGCCGCTTCTTCAAACTTGTGGATGCCAAAAAAGCCGTTGAGCAACACCTCTTCTATGTCACTATAGGTGAGCTCTAGTCCAATGCCACCTGCAACAACGTTTGAGCCTTTCCCTGGAATCCATACTTTGTAGAGAGATTTTTTATCTGCATTGAGTAAATACTCTTTGGCTGTGCGCGCTTCATGCAAAAGATGAAGCCACTGCTCACTGTCGAGCTCCTCACCTATTTTCTGCTGAATGACATGACTCAGCGCGATATCCATGTTATCTCCCCCTAGCAACAGATGGTGACCAACAGCAATGCGCTCGAAATGGCGTGACTCGCTTATTTGAATCAAGCTAAAGTCTGTTGTTCCTCCACCAATATCGCAAACAAGCACGGTCTCGCCTGAAGTGAGCTCAACATTTTCATGCTGCATGAGCCAATTGTAAAAGGCTGCTTGAGGTTCTTCTAGAAGGGTAATTTGTCTCAGACCAGCTTGCAGAGCTGCTTCATAGACCAAACTCCTTGCCACTTCATCAAACGAAGCTGGGACTGTGAGAATGATCTGTTGCTCTTCAAGCTCATCATCGATATTTTTCTTAGCTTTACGTTTGTTCCACGCCTCTTTGATCTGCACGAGATAACGGGATAAGACATCGACAACAGCAAGCTTCCGCTGCTCGTCAAAGGCTTCTGGTGGTAGAATACGCTCTTTGCGCTCCGCAGCAGGATTAGAGAGCCAACTTTTTGCCGAATGAATCAGGCGTGTTGGCACAGCGCTACCCTGCTTACGTGCCCAAACACCAACGCAATCTTCTGCTGGATCATCAGCTAGATAGTAAAAAGAGGGGAGCATAGAAAAGCTCTCCTCTACCCCTTCTTCGTTTTTCTGAGGGATGGAAAAGAGCTGAA
The DNA here is from genome assembly GCA_942490925.1 of uncultured Chlamydiaceae bacterium. Lineage (GTDB taxonomy): Bacteria > Chlamydiota > Chlamydiia > Chlamydiales > JAAKFR01 > CALNYX01. Next base: position 1,160,597 of record CALNYX010000017.1, read on the forward strand.
CTTCTAGGTTTGGAGTCGTTGTATCTACGTAGGAAACAGCACAGTTTGTGGTTCCAAGATCAATCCCAACAACAAAACGACTACTCATTGCAATCTACAAACTCTTTTGGGGAGCGATACTCGAAATCACCATCAAAAGCGACAGGTTCGTTTGTCACATGTCCCATACAGACGTTAAGTCCTTCAAGAAAATGAGGATTGCTGCCCAACGCTTTTTTGTACCCTTTATCTGCTAGATCCATCACATAGGGTGTCGTTGCATTGGCAAGAGCTTGGGTTGAAGTGCGTGCACACGCGCCTGGCATGTTAGCCACGCAGTAGTGAACGACATCATGGACACGATAGGTTGGATCAGAGTGTGTTGTTGCGCGCGATGTCTCTGCACATCCCCCTTGATCAATGGCAACATCAACAAAGACGCTGCCAGCTCCCATCTGCTTGATCATCTCTTCAGTGATCAACTTAGGTGCTGATTTACCTGGGATCAAGACGGCTCCCACAACCAAGTCCGCTCCCACAACAGCTTCTTCAATAGAAACAGGATTTGAATAGATTGTTTTGAGTTGGGGACCATAAATTTCATCAAGCTCTCGCAGTCGAGAAAGGCGGCGCTCTAAAATAGTCACATCAGCACCAAACCCCATTGCCATGCGGGCTACTTGAGTACCGACAACACCACCACCGATGACGACTACTTTTGCAGGAGGCACACCTGGTACTCCTCCAAGTAAAAGCCCTTTACCACCATTTGCCATCTGCAAAGAGGTTGCTCCAGCTTGAATAGCAATCCGTCCAGCAACCTCACTCATCGGAGTAAGAAGTGGCAGCTGACCCCGCTCATCTGTGATTGTTTCAAAGGCAATGCCTACAACCTCTCGCTCTAAGAGATGCTTTGTCAATTCTGGAATTGGCGCTAAATGCAAGTAGCAAAAAAGAATCTGCCCCTTTTTCAAAAGCGGATACTCTTTTTTCTGTGGCTCTTTTACTTTGACAATCATCTCTGCTTCATAGACGTCTTCAATCGTCGGCACAATCTTTGCTCCAGCATGCTCATAGTGTGCATCTTCGTAGCCAATTTTTTGCCCTGCAGTTGATTGAACAAGAACCGTATGGCCTGCTTGAGTCAGTAGACTTACAAGTCCTGGGGTTGCTCCAATACGATATTCATGATTTTTACATTCTTTTGGGATTCCGATTTCCATAGCTTTTTCTCCGAGTTAAGTCGCCGCTGTGGTTTTTGCAAATGCTAGAGAGATTAACTTAGAGACCCCTTTTTCTTCCATTGAGACTCCAATTAAAATATCTGCTACTGACATTGTTTTCTTATTGTGTGTGACCACAATAAACTGAGTTTGTTGGACATACTGCTTTAGCATCTCAGTGAAGCGGCCAATATTAGAATCGTCTAAAGGTGCATCAACTTCGTCTAAAATACAGAAAGGTGCTGGCTTTACTTCAAAAATCGAGAATAAAAGAGCGAGTGCTGTCAAACATTTTTCTCCGCCTGACAACAACGAAATCGAACGCATCTGCTTACCAGGAGGTTTGGCAATAATCTCGACGCCTGCCTCAAGTACATCTCGACTCTCTGTAAATCTCAAATCAGCTTCACCACCCTTGAAAAGAATGGCGAAATTTTTCTTGAAGTTCTCACGAACGACAGCAAAGGTTGACTTGAACAGCTTGCGACTCTCGCCATCAAGCTGCACGATGATCTTCTCCAGCTCTTGTTTGGTCTCTTCTAAATCTTTGAGTTGAACATCTAGACTCTCAAAACGCTCCTGCTGCACCTGATATTCATCAATTGCGGTGAGATTGACCATTCCCCCCTGCTCAACTTGAGTGCGTAAATGACGCACACGCTTTTCACTCTCACCGAGATTATCGAGCAGAATCTCCGACTCAAGCCCCTCTTGCAAGGTCATCTCGTGACGCTCTGCTAGCTCATGCACAAGCTCCGATTTGAGCGTCTTATCCTCAGCAAGTGTGACATCAAGTCCATGCTTTTTCTTCTCAATGCTCTGTACCTCATCGCGCGCAGCGAGATAGTGGGTTTCCACCTCTTCATGCTGCTGGCGTAGCACAGCTAAATCACGCTCAGACTCATCAGAGCGGGCATGTAACCGATCGAGCTTCTCTGTCATCACCTCAGAATGATCTTTGCGTGATAGAAGAGCTGTTTCGCAGAGCTTACAAGAAGCGCGCACTTTTTCAAGTTCGTCAGAAGCGCGCTTCTCCTGCGTGCCACTCTCCTGCTCTTTTGCTTCCAAAACCTGAATGGCATGTGCCACATGTTGCGCATCATGATAGAGACCTTCAGACGTCGCCACTTGCTCTTTAAGCTCGATACTCTGTGCTTGTACCGCTGCTAAATTCTCTTGGACCTGAGTTAATTCTGCTTCCCCAACAAGCGTCACTTCTTTTTTCTGCTCTTTTTCTAGATCACTCAGAGCGCGTCTATAAGCAAAATTCTCCTGAACAAGCGTCATCTCCAGCTTCCGCCGCTTCTCTTCAATTGCTTTATGCTCACTTTCAAATGTTTTACATACTTGAACAAGCGCTTGCCACTTCCCTTCTAAAACACCCCTTTCAACGCGCTTTTGCTTCAACGAGGCGGCTAACTCCTTCAGCTCTTCCGCGCGCCTAAAAGGAGTCGCCTGTTCCTCTCCCGGAACTGAAATAACTCTAAACTCCTCTTTCTTGCCGCGCACCGCAATAGGGAAGTTGTGTAGCTTCTCAGCCTTTGCAAAAGCCAGTACGGCTTGTAAATCGGCTTGACTCTCTACAAATAGACAACGACTCAGCTCACTGACCATGTTGTAAATCGGGCTCTTGGCATCCCTTGCTGCTAGCAACAAACTCTGCGCACTTTTGGGAAAACCATCGACATCTTCTTGTAGCGCCTGCTCTTTTGCCGCTAGTTTTGTGATTGAATGGGTCAGCTCCTGCAGCTGCTTATGCATCTCCTGCTCTTGCTCACGTGTCGTCTTAAGCTTGCCCGCGGATTTTTTCAACTCAGCTTGCAGCGCATCAATTTGGACCGAGAGAGTCTCTACAACATTTTTTTTCTCGCCACTCTCTTTTTCCAAGCGGTTAACCGCTTCTAACTTGCGCGCTTGCTCTTTTTTACTCGCCTCAATTTGAAACGTGAGACGCTCGGCCTGCTGCCGAAGCTCAGACTCTTTTTGCCAAGAGACTTGATACTGCTTCTGCAGCTCTTTAAAAGCGGCTTGTAGCTGCTCTAATTCACCTTTAGAATGGCCCTGTTTGAGCTCGATCTCCTTCATATAGCCAGCGCGCCGTTCACTCACCTCAGAAATCTGCTGAAGCAGCTCTTTCTCTCGCTTCTTCAACTCTTCCAAGCGCTCTTGTTGACGTGCATACTCAGCAGCTTGAATCTTTGCGCTACTTTGCACCTTGTAGAGCTGCTCTTTATCCGTTGTAGCCTTTGCCTCTTGCTCTTTCAATTCTTGCCTGAATAGGCTCATCTTCTCTTCTAAAAGTGCAAGCTTTGAACACTCATCTTTCAGCTGTTTCTCTAGTGCCTCAAGTTCCGCAACGAATCCTTCACCCTTGTGATTGATCTTCTTCAAACGGGTGATTAAAATGGCCTTTTCAAGCGCTTCAAGCTCAGCTTTATTCTCCTGAAAATGCTTCGCCTGCGCAGCTTGACGCTTCAATTGACGCGCTTGCTTCTCCACTTCCCCATGCACATCGCGCAATCGATTATAGTTCTCTTCAACTTGTGAAAGTTTGCGTACCGTCTCTTTTTTCCGCTCCAGAAAGCGACCAATGCCCGCAGCCTCATCAAAAATTGCTCTACGTGACGTTGGTGGTAGATTGATAATCCGGTCGATCTTCCCCTGCTCAAAAATAGAAAAGGCATTCTTGCCAATCCCAGAACCCAAAAAGAGATGTTGTACATCGCGCAAACGCACTGGCTGGCGATTGATCAAATAGCCCGATTCCCCGTCACGGTAAAGCCTACGCGTGACCACCACCTCATCATAAGGTGTTGCTAAAGATTCACCGACATCACTCAGTGTCACTGACACTTCTGCCATATTCAAAGCGTGACGTTTTTGCGTGCCAGCAAAGAGCACATCATGCATCGAACTACCGCGCATCGACTTGGCCGACTGCTCACCCATCACCCAACGAAATGCATCGACAATATTCGACTTGCCACATCCATTTGGACCGACAACTCCAATAATATCGGCGTCAAAGTCAATGACAACCCGATCAGCGAATGATTTGAATCCTACGATTTTTAACTTTTTAAGCCGCAAAGTTCACCCTCTAAAATTTCACTCATCTCAAGTGCAGCGAGCGCACCGTGAAAACCGGCATCGCGACAACGCGCCTGGGCTTGCTCCCAAGTATCGGTTGTCAAGACAGAAAAAATGATTGGGACTCCTGTATCCAGCCCAGCTTGTAAAATCCCTTGAGCAGCACTTGCTGAAACATATTCGAAATGAGCCGTCTCTCCACGAATCACAGCGCCCATGCAGATCACACCAGCATATTGTCCACTTGCAGCCAACTGTTTTGCAATCAAAGGAAGTTCAAAAGCACCTGGAACCCAAACCTCTTTGATCTGAGTAACACCATTTTTTGCCAGCCCGTGGCGAGCTCCTTCCACAATCTGCTCTGTAATGTCCTGATTGAACCGGCCACATACAAGAGCAAAAGCTTTTCCCTTGCCTTGAAATGAGCCCTCAGCTGATCTCGATTTCATGTCCCATCTTCTGCTGTTTTGTGCGCAAATAGCGCAGATTCTCTTTTGTGGCCTTTGTTTGCAGTGGCAAGCGCGAAACAATCGTCAACCCATAGCCCGCAAGCCCCCCATACTTTGCCGGATTATTAGTCAAAAGCCGAATCGTTGACAAGCCTAAATCAGACAAAATTTGCGCACCGATGCCATACTCACGTGAATCGACAGGTAATCCCAAACGCTCATTCGCCTCAACTGTATCAAGCCCCTCATCTTGCAATGTGTAAGCGCGTAGCTTGTGACCCAGTCCAATGCCCCGTCCCTCTTGACCTCGCAGATAGACCACAACACCACACCCCTCTTCTGCCACACGCGCCAAAGCCTGCTGCAGCTGCGAGCCGCAATCACACCGCTGAGAGCCAAAAATATCTCCAGTCAAACACTCCGAATGCACACGCACCATCACATCACGCTCACCAGCAACATCCCCCTTCACCAGAGCCATGTGTTGCACACCATCCACCAAAGACTCATAAGCATAAGCAGTAAATTCCCCATGAGGCGTAGGCATCCGCGCCTGGGAGACACACTTCACCAACTTCTCACGCTTCCGGCGATACTGAATTAACTCCGCCACCGAAATCATCGGTAGCTTGTGCTCTTTGGCAAAATTACGAAGCGCTTCACCGCGCGTCATCGAATAGTCAGGATTGACAATCTCACACAGAAGCCCAACTGGCTCTAAACCAGCGAGCTGAGCCAAATCAACAGCCGCCTCAGTATGCCCTGCTCGTTTGAGCACTCCACCTTCTCTTGCTTGCAGAGGGAAGATATGTCCAGGCCGCCTGTACGCATCTGCTCCCAGCTCGGGATTAGCCAAAGCTCTCACTGTCCGCATCCGATCAGCAGCAGAAATACCCGTGGTCGTTCCCTCTTTCAGGTCGACAGAGACCGTAAAGGCCGTCCGCTGAGACTCTGTATTATGAGTCACCATCAGGGGTAGATGCAGAGCCTCCAGGCGCTCTGCCAGCATCGGCACACAGACTACACCGCTTGAGTAGCGGAGCAAAAAGCTCATCTTCTCCTCGGTGATCTTCTCAGCAGCCAAGATGAGATCCCCTTCATCCTCGCGGTCAGGGTCATCGACCACCACCACAAACTCTCCACGCCCAATGGCTGCTAATGCAGCTTCAACAGAATTATCCATAGAGAGTGAGCATAGAGGATCTTTCAGAATTTCTCAATGGCAATTGTCACTGAGGGAGGGATAAATAATCATTTCTTTAATACAAATATTAATATCTCGTTAATTAACATTTTGTTATTATAGTTACTATAAAATAAGGTAAACATGAATCCACCAAAAGTATCAGCAGAAAGCCACCCACTATTGGGACAGGGAACTGAGCGTAATTTTAAAATTACAGCCATAACCATCGCCCTTACAGCAATCGCCTTGCTTGGAGTCGGCTTGGCAGGCCATTTTGGAGGCATTCACATGACAGCCAAGGCATCCCACATATTGATGGGCGTTGGGGGTGGAACACTTATTTATGCAGCCGTAGTTGCATTCGTGGGTCACCGCCAAGGACTTCGTGAATCAACATACGAGCCTCTTACAGTCAATAGAGGTAGCGTAAGGCATGCACCTTTAGAGGATTCTGACGATGACGACTAAACTACTGCTGATAACAATGGATTTATTGAGAGGTGTTGTAATGAAACCTCGCAATTCAACCTAAGGATACGTATGGCAACAAATATTCCTCCTTGTTCGAGCTTCACATGCTTTGATGCATGGATCAAACCCAAGTCATATCTTAAGATGATTGATGGTGACCAGTGTATCTTTGATGGACATCTCTTCGATACCGTGGAAATACCTAATTCCATTCCCTCTCACTGCACAATTCGTCATAGCACGAGTTGTAAGTATTATGTAGCTCCCCAACCAACCCCTGTCGCTGCTCCTGCAACTCAAAAAGAGGAGCCTTCTCACATTGTCGCTTATCTTGTTGCTATTCTTTTTTCAATGACACTTTTGGCAATTGGAGTGGGTGGACCGTTACATTTTTTACCCCTCGCTCCAACGATCGGCTACAGCATGATTGGCCTTGGAGGCACGGGCATTCTGGCCACTCTCAACCTTGCAATGTGCAAAGGGTATAAGTCAGTCGGACATCATCCTCGAAGCGACTAACATCAGCCAGGTGCCACCGGTGTGCCTCTTGCATGTTCTCAATTTGCAGGGCAGAAAACAGTGGTAGACCTTGCGGTCCAAGCAGACAGTTTCCAATATAAACAATGCACTGCTGCGCAAATGGTAGAAAAGCTGTATGCAACTCAGCTCCCCCTTCTATGAGCACTTGCAAAATGCCTCGACTACCCAGCTCTTTGAGCAGTGATTCAATCGACTCGGTCCAAGCTAAATCATAGCCCTCGATGCTGCCCATCACAACGCGGAGTGGTGTTTGGTGTGGAACCTCTAGACCTCGTACGGTGAGCTGAGGTCGATCGATCTCTGCTGTTTTTTTTCCAACAACGATTGCTCCTGATGCAGCCCGGAGTATATGGACATCGTGGCGCGCTACTTCACCTGTAATCCACTTCGAAGAGCCATCAGCTGCCGCAAGACGTCCATCGATACTTGTAGCCATTTTGAGCACGCAGTAGGGCAGGCCTGTTTTGCGATGATGCAAGTAGGGAGCCAAATACTCTTTGGCCTCGGCTTCACAAACGCCAACTTCAACCTCAATACCTGCTTGGCGCAAAGCCTCCACTCCTTTGCCCGAAACATTGGGATCAGGATCAAGGAAGGGAATGACAACTCGGCAAACGCCTGATTTGATGAGCGCTTCTGTGCAAGGAGGCGTTCGCCCAGCATGCGCACACGGCTCGAGGGTCACATAGAGTGTGGCGCCTTTTGCAGTCGACCCAGCAGCATTGAGCGCTTCAATCTCAGCATGTGGCTCCCCTGGGGCTTTGTGAAAACCCTCACCAACAATAACATTTTCTTTGACAACGACACATCCAACCCATGGATTGGGTGGCGTCGTTAGTCGACCCTTTTGCCCAAGAGCTAAGGCATAGCGCATAAAAAAGTGTTGTTGCTCATTGTAATCTGACATATAATCTCCCAGCATGCTTGATATGAAATTAATTCGCAAAGACCCTAAGGCTGCAGAAGCCAAGGTTCAGACGAAAGAGCCAGATCTCACACTTGATGCTGTATTGGAACTCGACAAAACGGTGCGTGCTCTCAAAGCGCAGATCGAGGAGCTACAGTCAGAGAGAAATGCCAAGTCGAAAGAAGTGGGCGAGCTCAAACGGAAAGGGGAAAACGGCGATAGTTTGATGGAGCATGTGCGCTCGATTGGAGAGAAAATCTCCGAGCTGCACGAACAATTACAGAGTGCTGATGTCTCTTTTGTCGATGCCCTCTCCCATATCCCCAACCTCCCAATGGATGAGGTAAAAGTCTCTCAAGACAAAGAAGAGAATGTTGTCATCAAAGAGGTGGGAGACAAACGCACCTTTGACTTCAAACCGAAACACCATCTTGAGCTGAATGAAAAACTCAAGCTGTTTGATTTTGAACGTACAGCCAAAACCTCTGGATCTGGATGGCCTGCCTACCGTGGCCTGGGCGCAAGGCTTGAATGGTCCCTTCTCAACTACATGATCGACATCCAACTGCTGCGCGGTTTTGAGTTTTGGCTCCCACCAGCACTTGTCCGCCCCGATATGATGTTTGGCTCTGGACAGATGCCTAAATTCAAAGGGCAATTCTACGAGATCAAAGATGAGGCGCATCCACTCTATTTGCTTCCAACAGCTGAAGTGGCGCTCAATGGTCTGCATTATGATGAGATTATTCCTGAGCAGGAGCTGCCCATCAAATATTCTGCCTATACTCCCTGCTTTCGCAAAGAGGCTGGAGCAGCAGGGGCTGGCGAGCGTGGACTCATTCGCGTTCACCAATTCAACAAAGTTGAGATGTTTGCCTTTGCCAAACCCGACCAAAGTGAGGCTATCTTCAATGAGATGATCTCTACTGCTGAAGAAGTGCTTCAAGGCCTGGGCCTTCACTACCGTCTCTGCCTGCTTGTTACGGGAGATATGTCCTTTACAGCAGCTAAGACCGTTGATATTGAAGTCTGGCTTCCTGGACAAAATCGCTACTATGAAGTCTCCTCAATTTCGCACTGCACGGATTATCAAGCGCGTCGCTCTCAGATTCGATTCAAAGGGAAGACCGGAAAGACAGAGCTTGTTCACACCCTGAATGGCTCGGGACTTGCAACGCCCCGTCTCCTTGTCGCCCTTCTAGAAAACAACCAAAACGCAGATGGCACGGTCACTCTGCCCCCTGTCCTAGCTGAGAAGTTGGGCATCCACCAACTTTCTTGGTGATATAACCAACAATGCTGGTTGACATGTTAGAGCATCTGTTTGGAAATGCAGTTATAGAGAAAATACTTTTCTACCTGCTAATGAATGAGAAGGGATATGGATCACAGCTTTCAAAAAGACTAGAGATCCCCTTGTACAGTGTACAAAAAGCACTCCAACGCCTTGAAGTGGGAGGAATTATTGCCGCTTAATTGGAAGGGAAAACCCGGCTATTTTATTTCAATCCTCGTTATCCTTTTTTAAAAGAGCTGAAAACCCTTTTAGAAAAGAGTTATAAGTTTTTGCCAGAAGCTCAACGCTCCCGATTTTACGAGCCTATTGTGCGCAAGCGCCCTCGTCATTCAGGCAAACCCCTAGACCTTTAGGTGAAATTTAGCAGCCTATTAAACAAACTTTCGGACATCAAATCATCATGACTCAAGACAAAAAACCACTATTTGGGGCAATTCTATTTCTTGTCTCTTTTGCCTCGGCTGGAACCGTCTGTATTGCTCCCGCTCTCCCAGAGATGACCGGGATCTTCCAATCCACAGAAGGAGCGTTGCAACAACTCATCGCCTGGTACTTAATCGGCTATGCTCTAGGACAGCTCCTTTATGGGCCGATTGGCCACTATGTTGGACGGAAGCAGACAGCTGTTTGGTCTATCACGCTCTCTGTGATTCTCGCTGCACTCTGCTTTCTAACGCTTCGGATCCCTTCAGTCTCTCTCTTGGTTGTCCTTAGATTTTTCCTCGGTTTAACTATGGGCGTCGGCCTGAAAATGGCCTTCTACTACATCGCTACCTACTACAGCGATGCTGAAATGAGCAAACGCACTTCCTATCTCATGGCCTCTTTTGCCCTCGCACCCTCTCTTTCTGTCTTTGTAACAGGATGGCTCGTTGATTTTGTCGGCTGGACAGGAACACTCTATTTTCAACTCGCCTACTGTATTATAGGTCTTCTATTCGCTATTACCCTCCCAAAAGATCGCACTGCGGCGGATCATAAGAGCTCTGGCATCTGGCACTCTTACTGGCTCTGTCTCAAAAACCCGATTATTTTACTTTCGGCTCTCTCAATGGGTGTTGCGACAACTTTTGTCTATGTCTTCGCTTCAGAAGCGCCGTTCATTGCCATGACAACTTTGGGAATCTCCTCAGGACAGTACGGTCTACTCAACTTTTTTGCTGTGATAGGTATCCTCATTGGAGGCATAAGCGGTGGAAAATGCGCTCACTACTTTAAGCGCAGTACCTTCATCATTGGAGGACTTTCTATCATGACTCTCGCCTCTATTCTGATGCTGCTCGCCTTTGCAATGGGATATATCGCTCTCTTTTCTCTTTTCTTCCCTATCTTCGTTGCCTTCATCGGAGTGGCGCTCTTTCAAGCTAATTCCGCGAGCAACGCCATGAGTGAGCCCCAAAATAAGTCTTATATCTCTTCAACAATCAATTTCATCAACATGGCGTTTGCGGTGATCGCTGTTCAAGTTTTATCTTTGACATCTCCGTCAAACCCTCTGATTATGCCGATTATTTTTCTGGCAGTTACTTTGATTGGATATCTCATTATTCTCATCCTTTCAAAATATCGAAAGACTCGATATAATTAGCCGCTGATGGATCATTTTGAAGACAAAAGTGCAATTACGCACGTAATTGAAAAACGAGCCGCCGGAATTATCGCTCTGAGCGAATCGCACGGCACTGAGATTCCTGGGCATCTCTCGGCAGGTGCTGATGCAGCGCGAGAAACAGCTCTTCTACTCCTATTAATCTGGCTTGTCCTCTATATGTTGCAAGTCCCCACTGTGGCATTGAGCGGCATTTTAGCCGCCTTTGGCCTGGGCATGCTTGCTTGGAAAACAGGGCGCAGTGGCTGGCTTGGTTGGGCGCGTCTAGAACGCCTACACCGCGTGATTGAGCAGGAGAAATATGAAATCGACACCAATCGTGAACAAGAACGTGAAGAGTTGACTGCTCTTTATGCCGCAAAAGGGATTGAAGGAAAACTTCTAGAAGATGTCATCGATGTACTGATGGCAGATAATGAAAGATTATTGAAAGTGATGCTCGAAGAAGAGCTAGGCCTGACTCTCCAAGCTTATGAACATCCACTCAAACAGTGCTTAGGTGCTTTTGTTGGCACGTTGTCCGCTTTGATTGTCTTGGCATTTTTCTTCCTGCTCTTGCCGGCCTACGGAATGTTAATTGCAGCTTTTCTTGTTGTCTGCATAGGCGCAACGCTCTCTGCTGTCTACGAGAAAAACCAGGTGATTCCAGCGCTTGTTTGGAACTGCGCGATTGGGACGCTTGCCTTTGGGGTCACCTACTTCACACTGCAGTTGCTCTTATGACCCAATTTTTCTCCTCAACACGTAGTGAAACGGAACTTTTGGAAGCCTTTTTTGAGTCTGGAATGGAAGAGAGCATTAGCCCCTTTCTCACTCCAAACTCACGCAATTGGGGCAAAAACATCAAACTCAAAGCCTCCATTGTTGCAGCTGTTTTATTGCTTAGCAGCTTTACCCTCTCATTTTTTCCCGCCTGGCGCTCACTCAGCGGTCTATTGCTGCTGCTCACCTACTTTCTGGCCGGAGTACCTGCACTGATTTCAGCTGTTAAAGATGTGTGCCGCTTTGAGATCAATATCGATGTCCTCATGGTCCTAGCAGCTTTTCTTTCGATCTTCATTGGAAGTGGGAAAGAGGGTGGACTACTTTTGGTGCTTTTTTCTTTCTCAGCAGCCATGGAACGTGCTGTTAGCAGCAAAGCTAAAAGTGCGGTCTACGCTCTAAAAAAGCTTTCTCCTTCAACAGCCTATGTCGTGCGTGAAGATGGAACCCTTTCAGAGCGCTCGGTCAAAGATATTCGCCCAGGCACTAAAATCCATGTGAAAGCTGGGCAGGTGATCCCTCTCGATGGAAAAGTTCTTTCTGGCGCATCGTCGATCAACTTGGTCCACCTAACTGGAGAAAACCTCCCTGTTTTGCGCAAAGCGGGAGATGAAGTGCAAGCTGGTGCTTCAAACCTTGACGGCGCACTCACCCTAGTTGTGATGCACGGCAGCTCAGAGTCGACCATTGCACGTATCATCAAATTGATTAGTGAAGCGCAAGAGGCCAAGCCAAAATTGCAACGTTGGTTTGATCGGATGACAAACCGCTATGCCATGGGTATCATTGCTCTTTCATTTCTGTTTGCGATTGCCATTCCCTTTTTTACAACTATCCCCTACCTCGGACAGGAGGGAGCCGTCTATCGCGCACTTGCCTTTTTAATTGCAGCCTCACCATGCGCACTGATTTTGGCTATCCCCATTGCCTATCTCAGTGCCATTAGCGCCTGTGCTAAGCAAGGAATTTTGCTCAAAGGAGGCATTGTCCTTGATGCTCTCTCTCGTTGCCGCGTCTTTGCCATGGATAAGACTGGAACCCTCACAACTGGAGAGCTCACGTGTATTGATGAATCCTACGACATACAGGCCTTGCAAGTTGCCTACGCGCTAGAGCAAAATATTGAGCATCCGATCGCGCAAGCGATCTGCAATTTTGCACACGCTAAAAGTATTAAGCCTGCAACGGTTACAGATTTTCGCTCAGAAGCTGGTTACGGGATTGAAGCTCTTTTTGAGGGGAAAAAGTCTACCTAGGCAACTCAGAGTGGATCTTGCCTAAACTCTCTTCGAAACTTCAAACAACGACACACCAAGCGATTGAAGAGGCTGAAATTCGTGGCGAGGTGCTCACCATCTTGTTGATCGATGACAAGCTTACTCTTTTTCGCTTTACAGACCTGCTTCGCCCAGAGATTGCATCAACACTGAAACAACTCAAAGAGAAGTGGAACCTGAAGCTTGTGATGCTCACAGGTGATCACCGTAGCAGCGCTGAGCGCATTGCCAAAGAAATTGGGCTTTCGGATTTCTACGCTGATCTCAAACCTGAAGACAAACTGCAGCACATTGCCAAGCTCGCCGAGAATAATGATCTGGCAATGGTTGGTGATGGGATCAATGATGCGCCGGCATTAGCGCGTGCAACCGTTGGGATTGCTATGGGTAAAATGGGGACACATACAGCGATTGCCGCTTCAGATGTGATTTTACTGCAGGACAACTTTGAGAAGTTGAGTTGGCTTGTGAGTAAATCCCACAAAGCGGTGACGATCGTCAAGCAGAACGTCTGCTTGGCCGCTGGCGCAATTGTGCTCGCAACACTGCCTGCCCTTCTTGGCTTCATTCCCCTCTGGCTTGCCGTTCTATTGCATGAAGGCGGTACAGTTATTGTTGGCCTCAACGCTTTGCGACTTCTCAAAAGATAAAGCGACCTCCTCTATAGATATTTGCTCTATGAAAAAATCTCCTCTTTTGAGACTTTAAAAAATAAATTGACACAGCTAAACATGAGGTCGGCCACTGGAGGAGGAATCCCCACCAGAATTGCAACAAGCCCTTGCACTAGAGACATCTCGATTTGAAGAGATCTATCTCTGGCTCAAGCAAAGTATGTCTCCCACTTTTTTCCAAGAAGTGGATAAAGAGTGGATTTTGCTCATTGTCCACTCTCTGATGGGCTTCAAAGTGCAAGATTTCTCTGCCGAAATTCATCTAAAAAATGCCGCGATCTCCATGCATCTTGACAGTCCAAGTGCCGATGTTGAAATCCTCAAAAACTACCCCATGCACGGGATTCGTAACTACACTAGCTACATCTCAAACTCCTCCGCTCCTTTCCCTGGGTCAGATAAGAACCTACGCATTGCAACGATTCAATTTACAGAAGTTGTAGAGCCTAAGGGAGAACCTCTTTCTGAAGATCACATCGAGCAGCTTGTCAGCTCACTGCAAGCGCGTGATCCTGAGCGCACAAAAGAAAATTGTCTCGATATCGTTGAAAAAGTGACAGCGTCTTTTTTGCGAAAAATCCCTATCGAAAGACAAGTGATTGCTCTTGAAATGTTTGAGCGAGCTCAATTGCGAGATCATTGCCAATATGAAGTGCAATATGAGGAGAATTGGGAAGAGCACCGCCAACCCTCGATGTTCATCGTGTTGGCCTGGAAGAATGTACAGAAACATAATTTTCTCTATAGGCTCGCCCGAATGGTGCATCAGCACGGCCTTGTCATGAGCCGAGTTAATGCAACCTATACCAATCCCAACTCCACAAAATCGGTCTTCTTACTCACATTTGGAGTGCATGGAGAACATGGTCAAGCAGCTTGGGAAGCGGCTGATGTAGCAGACTTTCTACAAGAAGTTGTGACTCTCAAATACTTTGGTTCTCTTGATCCGATCAATAAAACCTTTGTAGAATCAGGTTTGATTCGGGGAAATTTAGGCAATTTATTGCGCTCAATGATCAGTTTTATCAACCAAGTGTTGGTTCAAGTCGATCCTAACCTCTATGACTACGAAGCGATTGAAGAGGGACTCTGTCGTCACCCTGAGTTGACAGTCAAGCTTCTCGAGCTGTTTGAATGCAAATTCCATCCAACGCACCACGATCTGGAAGCTTACGAATCGGGGCGTGAAGAGTTTGCAGCGCTGGTTGACAAGCTCGATACTGGACATGAATACCACGATACGCGGCGCAAAAATATTTTGTCACAGGCGATGAACTTCATTCACTACACTTTGAAAACCAACTTCTATCGGAACAACAAGACCTCTTTAGGCTTCCGTTTAGATCCACGCTATTTAGATCATGCTCCTTTTAAACGAGAGGAAATTTTTCCTGAACTCCCCTTTGCAATCTTCTATCTCAAAGGGATGCACTATTTTGGTTTTCATATCCGCTTCAAAAATCTCTCGCGTGGTGGGCTACGCACCGTTTTCCCTGAGAAAAAAGAGCGGATGTTAGCTGAACGCAACACCATTTTTACTGAGTGTTATAATCTGGCCTATACGCAAAATAAAAAAAATAAAGATATTCCAGAGGGTGGCGCAAAAGGGGTTATCTTCCTCAAGCCTTTTGAGCGTCTAGACTTTGAAGCGCAGATCTACGCGGATGAAATGCAATTGGCTGGATTTAAACCAGAAGAAATTGAACAAAAAGTTGAGCGTTTCAAACAAGAGCAGAAACTTGAATATCTCTACCAGACCCAACGCTCCTATGTAAAAAATCTCCTCTCACTGATCAACTGCTATCCAGATGGAACCTTGCGTGCTAAACATGTCGTTGATTACTGGCAGAAGCCTGAGTATCTCTACTTGGGTCCTGATGAAAACATGCACAATCTGATGATTGAGTGGATTGCCAAGGAGAGCCGAAAAGATCTCTATAAACCTGGCAGTGCCTTTATCAGCGGTAAGCCAAAGGTAGGGATCAACCACAAAGAGTACGGCGTGACATCACTTACTGTGAATGTCTATATGGAAGAGGCATTGAAGTTTTTTGATATCGACCCCAAGCATGACGTCTTCACAGTTAAAATGTCTGGTGGGCCCGATGGTGATGTTGCGGGTAACCAAATCTTGAACCTCTACCGCTACTATCCAAAAACGGCAAAGCTCTTGGCACTCACAGATGTCTCTGGAACGATCTACGATCCTGAAGGAATCGATCTAGAATCGTGTGTTGATCTTTTTCGCAAAGGACTGCCCATTCGGAGCTACCCTCCAGAAAAATTGCACATTGGTGGCTTTTTACTCGATCGCGAAGCTAGACGTGAACCCTCACCCTACGTCCAACAAACGTTGTGTTGGCGTAATCACGAGGGAGAGGCTGTTGCTGATTGGATCTCTGGAAATGAGATGAACGCAATTTTCCGCAATAATGTTCACCAAACAATCACCGATATCTTCATTCCTTGTGGCGGCAGACCGCGCACTCTCCGCTCCACGAATTTTGAAGACTATCTAACAGATTCAGGACAACCAACCTCTAAAGCAATTATCGAAGGAGCTAACCTCTACCTCTCTCCACTTGCGCGCCAAGCACTCGAAGAGAGAGGGCTTTTAATCGTAAAAGATAGTTCAGCTAATAAGGGTGGTGTCATCTGCTCCTCTTTTGAAATTCTCTGTGGCTTGACACTCAAAGATGAAGAGTTTTTAGAGCACAAAGCTGCCTTAGTAGAAGAGATTTTGGATCGCCTACGCGAATTTGCCCAATTAGAAGCTCAGTTACTGCTACACACACATAAAGCTACAAAGCATCCTCTCACAGAGATTTCAGATGAAATTTCCAAACGCATCAATATGTTCACCGACCAACTCATCGACTACCTGGATCGGATTGAACTTCCTGAAAATCCAAGCTCAGAGTTGATGCAGTGCTACTTGCACTACTGCCCCCGTCTACTGCGGGAAAAATACCAAGAGCGCCTGATCAAGGATGTTCCAGACAACCACAAAAAAGCAATTATTGCCTCTCACATCGCATCAAGACTCGTCTATAAAAGAGGTTTGAGTTGGTTTCCAAGCCTAGTCGATATTTTGCCGATTGTTCTCAAAGACAAGAACGTCTTTTTCAATCAGCCTTGACCTTTTGAATCTGCCCTTGAACATAGGTACGTAAGCCCTCACCTGCTGTGAACTCGGCGCGCATTTTGTAGCTTGCATCCTCTTGCAACTCGTAGATCTCAAAGCCATCGAACTCTTGCTCTGGCTCACGGAATTCCCAGGCAATAACTTTGGAGTCAACGACACCTTTTCCACATACCTTGCCAACAAGTTGGTTCTCGAGAGCAATTTGAAAAGCCTCTGATGTCAGTGAAGAGACACGAAATTGATTGTTCATCTTCTGACCCAAGTCATCGATGGTGATCTCCTGACGAAAAACGATTTCACCATCGTCATTTGGCTCCACTTTCCAGCGCATAATAAAATCGAGCGCATCATCGGCCATGCTAAAAGTGATCTTGCCCTCACCTTCCCAAACACCTGGAGAGAAAATAAAAGAGTGTGTTTTCAAAACATGAACCTCCGACTATAAATACTTTGTAGGATTCCAAGAGCTGCCATCGTGACAAAAACAGACGATCCCCCATAAGAGACCAAGATCAAAGGAACCCCAGTTACAGGCAGAAGATGACACATCATACCAATATTCACAAGGATGTGCATCGCAATATAGACTGTGACCCCAGCCGACAACATCCGCCCAAAAGGATCTTTTGCTTGCGATGTCACCTGAAAGCCAAAATAGACAAGCCCATAAAAGAGCGCGAGCAAGACAACAAGTCCAAGCAGACCAAACTCCTCGCCAAAGGCAGGAAAAACTGAATCTGTGTAACCATATGGGAGCCATCCCCGTCCTGTAAACTCACTTGCTCGCCAGCCACTCCCCGTAATTCCGCCGACGCCAATGGCAGTTGTTGCTGCCCATTGATGGTGATTGTTCGGATCGAGCCGCTCATACTGATACTCTTTGAGCACTTTGGTAACATAAGGGCGCATCGTTTCATGAGGGAAGACCCCGCTGAAGATCAATAAGATCACTCCAAGTGCTATCCCACCAGCAATCATCATAAAACGGACCATTTTGGGATGAGCACCACCAAGGTAGAACATCACACACGTCACTGGGCAAAGCACAAGCGCTGTTCCAAGATCTGGTTGCTTGAGAATCAGCAAGAAGGGAATACCTACAATCAATAAACTTAGCCATGAGGTACGCCAACTCGCTATACTTGAGCTATTGCGCTCTAAAAACCAGCTGAGCGTGATCACGACAATCAGCTTGGCATACTCCGAGGGCTGAATACTTGCTCCGATGAAAGGGAGGCGATACCACCGATGCACGTTTTGAATCGCCGGCATAAAGAAAAGACCTACCAGACTGAGCAACATCAACCCATAGAGAATCCATGTCCACTCTCGAATTTTATTGTAGTCAATCCCAGCAAAAAAAATGAAAACAGCCCAACCAAGCAAGAAGCGTTGAGCTTGACTCTGCACTTTAGGAGTGAAAAAACCGACAGGAGTCGAACTGGAGATAAACAGCGGATCTGTTGCTGAAATCACAAGCAGACTCACGCCCATCAGAGCGAAAATCACAGGAAGAATCCGCCAGTCAATGCGGTGTAAATAGCGATGTTGCCACATAGTTGCGTTTATACTATAATTCAACGCATGATTCATCACCATTTTAAAGAAATTGATTCAACAAATGATTGGGCTAAAGAACAACTTCCCTCTTTTTCCCAGGATGAGATCACCCTCGTGACCGCCGATTCTCAGCTTAAAGGGCGTGGCCGCTATGGGAGACACTGGGTCTCTCCCACCGGCATGAATTTCTGTGGAAGCTTCTGTTTTTTTGTTGAGGATATGGAGCAAGATCCCCTTGCCTTCACCCACGTTATGGCCATTTCAATCACTCGCCTACTCCAAGAGCTCAAAATCGAGAGTCAAATCAAATGGCCCAACGACATCCTTGTCGATAACAAAAAAATTGGAGGCATTTTGTGTGAAACCATTCCGTGCAGTGGACAATTTGGGGTTGTCATCGGCGTCGGTCTCAACGTCAACACCCCACAAGAAATTTTAGATACCATCGAGCAACCCGCAACCTCATGCCTAGTTGAGAAAGGTAAATGCATCAGCCTTAAAGAAATCCAAAGCGGCCTCGAATCTCTCTTTACAAAAGACCTTGCCCTCTATTTGAAGCGAGGCTTTGAACCCTTCCTGCCAACCTTCAAAGAGAAAATCGTCCCTGGAAATCGCGCTCTATAATTTTAGACCACTCATATCTGGAATAACTTTCAAATCGGGATGGATTTTTGCTTTGAGAATCTGCTGAATCGTCGCAAGCGTTCCGCCGATCGCGGAAAAACAAGACGTGCACGCCCCTTGATACCCAATTGTCAGCTCCATCTGCTTCAGCTCAATAATTTCAATTCCGCCAGCGTCAAGCTCAATGTAGGGACGAATCTCTTTAGCGATCACCTCTTCAATCACCGCCAGCTTCTGCTCTTGCACAAGCTCTTCCCAACCCGGATAAGCCTCTCCCTCCATCTGCTCGGGAACAGGCGAGGCATAACTCTTTGGCAACGGCAAGTCTAAACACTGCTCAACACCATCCTCGATCGCATCGACCACCAAATTCAAATGGGCATACGTCTCTTCTGGAAAAGCGGGCCGATCTGGATGGTCGCGCAACTGCTTGTCAATCAATTCAGCAGAAATTCTTTTTGCTTGATCGTAGTTTTTCCCAACAACAAGATCACAAGCCGCTTCAGCAGCTGCAATCAACGCCGACTGACCAAATAGCTGAAAGCGCGCGTCGACAATCATCCCATCATCCTCATCGACAAGCCAGTAGAAATGTACCTCATTTCCATCAACAATAAGTCCCTCTTTCCCCTCTACATAGCGCATCCCACGCTCTTGAGCATCTTCCTTGGTAAACCACCCAAAGTTTCGCGGCGCCTCAATTTTCGCAGCCATCTTCTTGCTGTAACGTTGCCAGGGCGATAGCTGCACCAGATCTTCAAGACTCATCTAAATGTTCTCCATACCGTTTGAGTTGTTTGACAGCCTCTACCACTTGCGTTGCCGCCATTTCGAGCTGCTCTTCAGTTGTCTGCTCACTCAGCGCAAAGCTCAAACCGCAGTGGCAAAGGGGAGATGAAACACCAGACGCCTTTAAGACATGCATGATCTGCTGATAACTCCCTCCGCCAATGCTGGCAAAGACCTTTTTGCGCGCTAGCAAATAGAAAAGCGCGTCACTTGTAACCTTGGGAAAACCCATCGCAGAAATGTGTGGAAGACGTGGACTCTGCTTCCCGAATACAACAGTGTCTGGCAAAGCCTCTACTATGCGCGCTTCAAACTGCGCACGTAAATGCGCCACTTCCATACAAAAATGATCCGTCTGCTCCCGCATCCTTTTCGCTTCAAATCCCCTTTCTAAAACAGCAGTTGCATCAACAGACTCTCCGCCCAAAATCAACGGACTCAATTCCACATCCTTGCGCACAAAAAGCCCGCCTGAAAACGTCAAGAAATGAATCCCACTCTCCTTGAAAAGGAAATACCCCTTACCCAGCACATGCGTTGCATCAACATGCAATAAAATCCCACGCTCTTCACACAACTTTGCAATCTGCTCGATTGGTTGCACAATACCCGTCAAACCATTTCCCCAACTCAGCGACAGTAGAGCTGTGCGTGGAGTAAGCGTCTCAGCAAGTGCTTGAGGCGTCACAATTCCCTCACTATTCACAGGCACCATCTGAAAATGACATCCCATCTCTTCCAAACGCGTCATCGCCATTACACTTGGCGCCTCACCAACTGTTGAAGCTAGAAAATGGTGCCGCCCCGTCTTGCGTGTCACATCGATATAGGTGCCCATAATCACTTGGTTAACAGCCTCAGCACCAGATGTGAACAGATAGTGATCCTCCACATCAGCCTCTACAAGCGCGTAAAACGCAGCGTATGCCTCACTCAAATCTGGCTGCTTTAAACAAGGGTTTGGCGGGTTTTGATCAAGCCGAATCATTTGCGAAACACCCCATCTTTATACGTGTAAATCAGCGGTACACCCGTTGGAATTTCCAATGAAACAACCTCCTGCTCATTCAACCCATCAAGCTCCATCACAATTGAGCGGAGCGAATTGCCATGTGCAGCAACCAATACATTTTTTCCAGCGCTCAACTGCGGAATAATTTCTCCATCAAAATAGGGCAACGTGCGCTCAGCTGTCATCTTCAAGCTCTCACCATTTGGCGGAGGATTGGCATAACTGCGGCGCCACTTGAGAAATTGCTCATCACCAAATTCCTCCTTGATTTTCTGCTTGTTCTTCCCTTGCAGCTCGCCATACATCCGCTCGTTGAGCTTTTCCGAGACGATCACAGGAATCATATCCTGCCCTTCTGGAAGCTCATACCAAGCCTCTTCATGCACAAAAGCTGGAATCTTTTTTGAATCATGCTTCGACATCGCCAACATTGCCGTCATACTCGCGCGAATCAACGTTGAGGTATAAATCAGATCGACTGGCATCGATCGGATCTGCTCACCAGCTTTTAGAGCCTCCTCGATCCCCGCTTCACTCAGAGGAATATCGACCCATCCGGTGAAAATATTTTTTTTATTCCATTCCGATTGTCCATGTCGCAGTAAAATCAATTGAGCCATTATTTCCTCCTTATGAAGTCTTTGAAAAACGCGAGGTTCTGACCTTTCAGTGAAATTCCTACCAGAACGTCATTCTCGCCCTCCCTAACTCACAAGGAGTTAGCTTCGGCCTCCGAATCTAGTTCTGTCAGTAATTTCACTAAAATCTCCTAAACCTTCGCTTTTCAAAGGCTTCAAAGTCAGTATTATATTGACCTCATAAATTAACCCAATGTAAAATGTTCTCCTATGAAGATTAGATTGAATAAAGCACTTGCTTCTATTGCCTCTCGCAGGGCCGCTGAAAAGATTATTTTTGACAAACGCGTCACTGTGAATGGCAAAATCACAGAGCTCCCACAGACCATGGTTGAGCCATCAGATACCATCTGCGTCGACAACAAACCGATTAAAACAGCCAAAAGAAACGTCTATTATTTACTTAACAAGCCTACCGGCCTCATCTGTACAGCCACAGAAGGGAAGGCAAAACGGGTTTTAGACCTCTTTTCTCACCTTCCCTACCGCCTCTTTACAGCTGGAAGGCTAGACCAAGAGACAAGTGGACTCATCCTAGTGACCAATGATGGAGAATTTGCCAACCGCGTGATTCACCCCTCCTTCAACCACCTCAAAGAATACCTTGTCAAAACCTCTCAAGAAATTTCTGATACCCACCTCAAACTCATCTCCAAGGGGACGATTGTCCAGGGGACACCTGTCAAGCCAGTCTCAGTCAAGAAAGTGAGACGAGGCACATTGAAAATAACTGTTGCAGAGGGGAAGAAGCACGAGGTGCGTCATCTCGTCCAAGCGGCAGGGCTCACCCTACTTGACCTCTCTCGGATCCGTATCGGGCCTCTCAAGCTTGAGAAGCTCGCTCCTGGCCAGTGGCGCGAGCTTTCAGATAAAGAAGTCGCCTTTTTCTTCCCTAACTAGTATAATATTAGCCATATATAATTTAATCTGAGAGTTAAACTATGATTAGAAATGATTCAAATTCCGCTACATCTGCCCAAGTCAACCAGAGCAACTGTATTTGCAGCTGCGCCTCTAGGGTTTGGCAAGCAGTTTGTGATTTCTTCCGTTGGATCGCCTCTTTTTTTCCTTGCTGTGGAACCAACCAAGCTCCAGATCCTCAGGCACAAAGACCTCGAAGACGGACTGACACTCCTCCAATTATTGAACAGTCTCAAGCCGCTCCACCAACTGAAAGGCGCGCGGACTTCCAATCCCCACAATCAGCAAGATTAACTTCCACAGCTTTAGCGGCTATAGCTAATGGCGCTGGACCTTCAGGGCAATCTGATCTGCCAAATTTTTTGGTGCAAGCAAGCCGACAGTTTGAACAGGGCACAGAAGAGCAAATTCAAGCTATGTCATTACCAGATGACGCGGTAGCTGCATTTATTGCTTCAACTGCTCCTGATGCTCCAGTACAACAACGACCCACCATTCCCGAACTTTCCATTGTCCAGCAAGCTGAGGCAATAGAGCTTCCTGAATGCGATCCCATGAGACATGGTCAAGGTGTGGAGTTTGCACCTTTAGAGCAGTGGACAAACTCGCGTCAAGAGATCCAAGCAAAGTTTGATGCCTTTCAACCAAATACTTCTCCATCATTACCGGAGCGTGCTCCTGGTTCTAACAAATCCAAACTTGCGCGTGGACGTGATAGCTTTGTTCGCAAATTGACTGAGGATGCAAATGCACTGCTTGCATTGAAGTTAACCCTCACACAAGAGCTTGAGATTCGTAATCGCGTGAAGAGCACTATTGAGCGTTACAATCGAGAACTCGCTGAGTTTGGTGAAGAAGTTGATCCTATTGGAGAGATTGCCCTAGCGAGCTGTCCAGGAATTGGTCGAGACTTTATTCCTCTGTTTACACAAGCTCAGTCAAGTCAGCAACTCGCTGCCGCTTACGCTACTGACCCGGCAGGGATGGCCAAGTATCAGAACCTAGTCATTGGATGGCATATTTTAGAACAGTTAGCAGGTGATGATGCTCTACTTCCAGAGCGGATTGCTTACATGATGCAATTTGCAGCTTTAGAGCTTCCACAAATCCCTCGTGATATTCAAGTCCAGCTTGTTACACTGTACCACCAGATGGTCGGGCACTTTGCACGCCGGACATTGCCAAATGCCATAGAGGTCGCACGATGTATCGGGCCGTTGAATGCACAGATGGCTCGTGCCCTTAATACGGAGTTTATCTCAATGGTTGTTGAACCTGACACAAGCAGTGACGCAGCCCTTGCAGAGCTGCTCTCTCAGCAGCAGCAGCAGCAGTAACCTTGGCATTAATTCAAACATTTCCTAGTATACAGTTTCTTAGAACTCTCAAAGGAAGGAGCGAGGGATGAAGAAACGCGATCTCACTGCGCTTGCAATGATCGGCATCACTGCTGGTCTAGCAATGACAACTGGTTGTCAAAAACAAGATAAGAAGTCATCAGATGGAAAAGAAATGACCGCTGAGAAAATGAGCCCTGAAATGCAGAGCTTCCACAACTCACTGTCGCCAGATGCACAAAAGAAATTCATGGAACTCGATGCGCAGCATAAGATGATGGCTATGGAAATGGCGAATCAAAGCTGCAACGGTCGCAATGCATGTGCTGGAATGGGTGGATGTGCAACGGCATCTCACAGCTGCGCTGGTCTCAATAGCTGTAAAGGACAGGGTGGACGCCCAGTGCGCGATGCAGATAAATCTGTTGGCATTCAACACAATATGCAAGCAAATGAACGTCATAGCAATGAAACTCCTGTAAAGGGTTCAAATTCGAATGGCATCAAAAAATGTTCCTAATTTAGGAATTGGAGTGGGTCTACGCCCCGTCCACTACGAAGAGATTTTTGCGAGTGAACCATCCATCGATTGGTTCGAGATCATCAGCGAGAATTTCATGGACGTGGGAGGTAGGCCCCTTGAGAATCTCAAACGCATTTTGGAGCACTACCCTGTCGTTCAACACGGGGTAAACCTCGCTATTGGCAGTCCTGTCGATCTCGATTGGGTCTATTTGAAGAAGCTCAAAGAGCTGACAAAGCTTACTAAAACGCCGTGGCTCTCAGATCATCTCTGCTGGGGCAGGCTGCCAGGCGCGCACTACCACGATCTGCTTCCATTGCCCTACACTCCGGAAATGGTCGACTATGTCGCCGATAGAGCGCGTATTGTTCAGGACTATTTGGAGATCCCATTTGCTCTTGAAAATCTCTCATCCTATGTCGCTTTTACCGATGACCAGATGCCTGAGTGGGAGTTTTACTCGGCGATTGTTGAAAAAGCGGACATTAGCATGATGCTCGATGTCAACAATATCTATGTGTCAAGCCGCAATCACGGCTTTGATCCGTATGACTATATCAAAGACCTACCCTTTGAGCGCGTCTTGCAGATTCATCTTGCAGGACATAGCGATCATGGTGATTATGTCATTGACACGCACGATGATTATGTGTGCGATGCTGTTTGGGAGCTCTACGCCAAGGTCTATCCAAAAACGGGCGGCGTTTCGACGTTGCTAGAGTGGGACGAGAAATTCATCAGCTTTGAAGAGACATGCAAAGAGGCAAAACGGGCCAAAAATTTTCAGCAAGAGATCTGCAGCGCTGGTTTGGTGACATCTTAGCCAACCCAGAGTTTGAAGCGTGTGACGTTGATGCGCATATTTTGCCTTCAGCAACACTCCAACCGTCTGAACGTATCGAGCTCTACCATCAACAATATTGGTGGCGACTTGTTTCGGTGTTGCAAAAAAACTTCCCTATGGTCACGCGCCTACTTGGTGAAGAGGCCTTTAATACACAGATCGCAATGCCGTACCTTGCAAATCGACCTCCTAAACATTGGGCGCTCTGTCAACTCGGTGATGACTTGCCTACTTGGCTTGCCACGCATCTTCCTGATTACGCTAACCCTGCTGCCATCGACTTTGCAGCCCAAAAAGCTTTTTGGATGGAGGATCTACCAGCAACCACAAACTTTGAGCAGAAGCTCTATTTACAACCCTACATCTCGCTGTTTGCACTTGAAGAGGATCTTTTTACCTACAGAGATGCACTCCTTGCAGGAAAATCTCATCAAGTTGAAAAAAAATCGTGCTACTTTGTTGTCTTTCGTGACCTGAAAAATTGTGTCTGTTGGGAAGAGATTCAACCTTCTGCATATGCGCTTCTCTCTTGCTTTCAGCAGGGTGCTACCTTGCAAGAAGCCTCAATTCATCTTGATGCAAGCAATGAAGTTGAAATTCCATTTTGGTTTCAGAAATGGACATACTTAAACTGGTTTTGCAAAAAATAAGCTGAACGGTAAGATGCTGGGAATGATTTATCGCTTTTGCCTTATTTTCTTGGTTTTTTTAGCCAGCTGCAGCTCGAAACCTGAGCAGGGCAAGTATTCTATTGGACGCGATCCATCTTGGTTTCCACTAAATTTAGGAGAGCAGACGGCAAATGTCAACGCCTTTACCAATGCTCTTGTCGGTGCTATGGCAAAGGTAGAGCAAGTGCCGATGCACCTTGTCGAAGCTGATTGGGACAACCTATTTCTCTACTTAGATGAGAAGCAATATGCGGGCGTACTCTCTGTGCTCCCTCCCAGAATTGAAAATAGAGATAAGTTCGACTTCTCCAATCCATTTATACTGCTAGGACCTGTGCTTGTCGTTCCTGAAAAATCACAAGTCACTTCTCTCAATGACCTAGATGGGAAAATTGTTGGTGTCAATCAGTTTGATGAATCGGTCTTGATTGTCCAAAAACAGGCCTCCATCGTCATTCGTCTCTATGACAATATCCCAGCTGCCCTAGAAGAACTGGCTGCTGGTAAGCTCGATGGTCTGCTTGTGCCGACACTTGAAGCCGAAGCGCTTGTTCCCCACGCCTACTCTGGAGTTCTGAAAATAGCCTCTTCTCCATTGAGTTCGAAAGGATTGCGACTTGTTACACTTAAAGGTGAGCATGAAAAGCTGATTGAACATTTCAACTCAGGGCTGAAGCGGCTGAAGAAATCGGGGCGTTACGCACACTTGCGTGAGAAATTCGGAGTCTATTAATGGAAGAGTTAATCAGAGGTTCCTAATGCTACGGGTCTGGGCAATTGTATTTCTTTTCATTTCGATTTTGGCCATTGCCTGCACCATTGCGCTTTCGCGTGAATCGGGCTCAACAGGCATAGACCCTGCGCAGATTGCGCAGATGCGCTCATGAAGCTCTTTCTCTCGCTTCTCCCTATCTATATCTTTGGAAATCTGCACTGCATTGGAATGTGCGGCCCGCTTGTGATGCTTCTTGCCAAACATCGCTACCGCTGGCTCTATTTTTGGGGACGTCTCTGCTCCTTTTCTCTAGCTGCACTGCTCGCTGCTGAGGCAGGCATCTTTTGCTCTGCATTTTTTCCCTCTATCATCTCTTTGGCGCTTGGCAGTCTGATTTTGGCTTTTGGAATTTGCATTTTGCTACGTGTTCCTCCTCCTGGCAAGCAGTGGCTGGCACGTAAAACCTCAAGACTCTCACTACTGCTTTCAAAGCTCATCTTGCATGACCATCCCCTTTCAACCTTTTCCTTTGGATTCTGCACAGTCTTACTTCCTTGTGGCCAAACCCTAATTGTATTTTCAGCTTGTGCATTGGCAGATAATCCCCTGATCGGATTTGCCAATGGTTTTCTTTTTGCACTGCTCACCTCACCATCACTGATTGCTGCTATGTATGCCTCCTCTTTTTTTCAGAAGTGGAAAACCCGCTACGCTTTTTTGATGGGAAGTGCCACGATTGCCATCGGAGTGCTTGCCTGCCTACGCGGTTTAGCCAGCATGCAGCTCATCCCCCATCTCACCATCAAATCTCATCTTGTCATGTACTAGTAAAAAAAGACTTGATTCTACTCCTGCATCTATGGACACTCAGCTTTTGATGAACTAGAAGGATGGATGATGGAAAAATATGATCTGATCGTAATTGGAAGTGGCCCCGCTGGGGAAAAAGCAGCTGTGAAAGCTGCCTACTTTGGGCACAAAGTAGCGCTTATCGAAAAAGAGACTGTCTTTGGTGGCGCCGGCGTTAACACAGGAACTCTCCCCTCTAAGACTCTCAAAGAGACAGCCCTCTACCTCTCAGGCAAATACGACAAGGGTCTCTACGGTGTTGATCGTGACGTCGAATCAGATGCAGGCGTCGAAACCTTCATGTATCGGAAAAACTATATCATCAAAACTGAGTCTGAAGAAGTGCATCGCAATTTACTGCGCCATAATGTCGATATCTATCACGGCTCTGCCTCCTTTGTCGATAAGAACACGGTTCATATTCATGGACCTAAAGAAGTTGATCTGAATGGTGACTACATCATGATTGCAACGGGGTCCTATCCTTTTCAACCTTCAACGATCCCCTTCGACAACAAACGTGTCCATGACTCTGACACGATCTTGAATATTACCCGTTTTCCTCAATCAATTGCTGTGCTCGGCGCTGGGGTGATCGGCTGTGAATATGCAACGATTTTCTCAACAATGGGTTGTAAGGTTTTCTTAATCAACCGTGGTGACAAGATTCTTTCGTTCATTGACGGACAGATTGTTGATGCCTTTGTCGATCAGATGCGACATGATGAAATCGATCTACTCTTCAACAAGGGTGTTGAATCAATCACCGTTCCCAAGACTGAAAAAGAGCGCATACAAGTTGAGCTCGATTCGGGGGAAACATTGCACGTTGACATGTTCCTATTTGCTGCAGGCCGCAATGGGAATACAAATAATCTCAATCTTGAAGCCGTTGGCATTGAAGTTTCAAAAAGACAAACAATCACTGTCAACGAAAACTATCAGACAAACGTTCCGAACATCTATGCTGTGGGGGATGTCATTGGTTTCCCAGCGCTTGCAAGCACCAGTATGGATCAAGGACGTGTAGCTGTTGCGCACATCTTCCAGACACATGATATTGAAGAGATCTCCCAGATTTTGCCGTACGGAATTTACACTGTACCTGAGATTTCATGTGCAGGCCTAAGTGAAGAGGAGGCCAAAGAGCAGGGACTCGCCTATTGTATTGGGGTTGCACGTCATCGTGATATGCCGCGAGGAAAAATCATTGGCGCTGAATCGGGATTGCTGAAACTCGTTTTCACGCGTGACGATCTTATTATCCGTGGCGTTCATATCGTGGGGAATCTGGCTACAGAGCTGATTCACCATGGTATGAGTCTCATCCAAAATAAGCATACAGTCATGGATGTGATTGGCAAAGTTTATAACTTTCCAACTTTACATGATCTCTACAAGTATGCAGCATATGACGGCCTTGGAAACTTAGCGGGACATAAGATTAAAGAATGAAGCGATTTGGTTGGATCAGAGGTCTTATTGCAACAGCAGCTCTTTTTCTGCTCGCAATGATTTGGTGGTCCTCTAACCTTATCGAAGCCGATCTAAAAGTTGTTCGCAAAGAGATCATCCGCCTCCAAAAAGAGACCGAAATGCTCTCTCAAAAGGTGCGTTATGGCAGCATGGGACCAGGGCAAAGCGCAATTGTCGCGCGTCCACACATAGACCCTACCTATCCTAATGTTCTCAGTGATGATCCCTACATGACTCAAACCTTGCCCGCACAACTCGGGAAAAATTTCTCTCCCCACGGTGTGCGTAAAGAGGGGATGATCGGCCGACCTGAAAACCTCCACCCCTTCAATGGCTTTCGCGATGTCTCTAACCTTGTAGGCCTCTGCACACCAACTCTTGCGCAGCTACACAACGGCAAATTTGAAACATTTGCGCCAGACCTCGCTCTTAAAATCGAAGAGCGCCCACGCGCCGACATTCCATCTGTCATGGAGTACTGGGTCCATTTGCGTGATGATGTCTACTGGCACCCCCTCTCACAAGACCACTTCCCCAAAGATTTAGAACTCTCTTCTCATTTTTTTGATCGCCATCAAGTCACAGCTCACGACTTTAAATTCTACTACGACGCCGTGATGAACCCCTACCTCGCTGAACCCAAGGCCGTTTCACTGCGCACCTACCTCAGTGACATCGAAGCCTTTGAAGTGATCGATGACTACACCTTTGTCATCCGCTGGAAGGCCTACCCTATCGACTCAGGCTATCAAGTGAAATATGCCTCTCTTGGACTCACCGGTTCACTCTGCCCCCTTCCATCTTTTGTCTACCAATACCTCGCTGATGGCCAGAAAATTCTCGATGATGATGACGACCCCGAAACCTACCGCACAAACTCCGTCTGGGCGCAAAACTTCACCCACCATTGGGCCAAAAATGTGATCGTCAGCTGCGGCCCCTATCTTTTCGATGGGATGACAGATGAAGGAATCTACCTCAAGCGGAACCCTGACTACTATGAACCCTACGCTGTGCTGCTTGAAGGAGCCTCCTACAAATTCAAAGAGAGCTTCGATGCGCTCTGGCAAGACTTCAAAGTAGGCAACATCGACTTCTGCTCACTCTCTCCTAGTCAACTTGCTGAATGCGAAAACTTCCTACAGAGCTCCGAATACAAAGAGCAAGAGAGCAAAATCGAGTCGATCGACTACATCGACCGCTGCTTTTTCTACCTTGGCTGGAACCAAGCGACCGAATATTTCCAATCAGAGAAAGTGAGACAAGCCCTGACACTTGCCATCGATCGTCGCCGCATCATCGAACAAAACCTCAACCAGATGGCAATCTCGATTACTGGTCCCTTTTTCCCTTACTCCTCCGCCTACGACTCCTCAATCCAAACCTGGCCTTACAACCCTGACCAAGCCTGCCGCTTGCTAGAGGCTGAAGGGTGGAGTGATCATGATGGCGACGGCGTACGTGACAAGTTGATTGATGGCAAGAGCGTCCCGTTTCGCTTTCGCCTCTGCTACTTCGTGAAAAGTTTATCGACAAAAGTGATCGCAGAATATGTCGCAACCACCTTGCGCGAAATTGGAATTGACTGCCAACCGCAAGGGCTTGACATAGCAGATCTCTCCCGCCAGTTCGATGACAAAACATTCGATGCTATCTTCATGGGCTGGAAGCTTGGGAGCCCTCCTGATGATCCACGACAAATTTGGCACTCCGTTGGCGCCTTTGAAAAAGGGTCTTCCAATGCCATTGGTTTTGCCAATGGAGAAGTCGATGCCATCATCGACCAGCTTAGCTACGAGCACGATCCTGAAAACCGCGTTGCCCTCTACCATCGCTTTCATAAAATCATTCATGAAGAAAATCCCTACACCTTCCTCTATACACCAAAAGTCCGTTTGCTTTATCGTGATTACGTGAAGAACCTTTTTATCCCAACCCAACGACAAGATCTGATTCCGGGAGCTGATATCCCAGAACCAAACTTGCAAGTGATCTGGCTAAGTAGATAGATGACAAGCTACCTCATTCGGCGTATTTTGCTGCTTCCCCTCACGCTCTTTGCCATTATTATGGTCAATTTCGTCATCCTCAATCTCGTTCCCGGAGATCCTGTGACCGTAGTTGACCGCAGCAGCACAGGCGATTTGACACGTTCAGCAGAACTCCAAACGACTGCTGAAGAAAACCAACACCTCATGTTCCGCGAACACTATGGCCTCACACTTCCTATCCTCGTCAACACCTGGTGGCGCACCTCCGATTCACAAGTTAAAGCTGCTTTACACAGCCTTGTAAACGATAAACAGAACATGAGCGTACAAGATTACTATGCCTTGCGTACCCGCTGGGGAGATCGCGCCCGATTCATCATGCCGACTCTCCTTGCCGAGGCACAAAATCCCAATAATCCCCGTGCCATGCGCCAAACAGCTGCTAATCTTATGGTTCGCGGCGGAACAAAACAAGGCTATGTTGGTCCCACACTCAACAGAGAAGAAAAAGCTGCTAACCGTGAGATAGCGACCACCAACCACAAACTTGCGACCCTCCGTGTTCTTGATCGCGATTCAGAGATAAAGCTCGACGAAAAAGTTGCGCAGCTCGCCGCCTGGCTTGATGAAACACATATCGAAAAAACCGGTTGGCAAAAAACCAAGACCATCCTCTTTGAGACCCGCTTTTCGCGCTACCTTAGCCGCGTCTTTCTGCTCGACTTTGGCACCTTGCGCAATGACAACAATAAAACCGTCATCAGCGAAGTTGCCAAGCGGATCAAATACTCGCTGACCCTTGCCGTGATCCCCATGTTTCTCACCTTTGGACTTTGCCAACTCTTTGGCATGATCATGGCCGTCAAACAGAATCAGCTGCCAGACATGCTGCTCAACATCTTCTTTCTCATTCTGTTTGCTGTTCCCATCTTTGTCGTTGCTCCCTTCCTCATTGAGAAAGTCGCGCTTCACAACACCGTGCCCTTTACCAATATTCCCATACCCTTCAGTGGATTCCACAGCCCAGAAAATGTTTACCGTTACTTCACATCGACACAAAAACTCGGAGATATCTCACTTCACCTTCTGCTTCCACTTATTGCAGTCATGTATGGAACCTTGGCTGTACAAGCGCGCCTTTCGCGCACAGCCTTTCTAGAAGTACTCCGTCAGGACTTTATCCGTACGGCACATGCCAAGGGACTTCCACTCAAGACCATTCTTATCAAACATGTTGGACGTAATGGTGCGATTACGATTGTGACATCCCTAGCCGCTTCCCTTGGAATTATCCTGGGTGGGTCGCTCATTGTGGAGACAGTTTTTGAGATCAATGGATTTGGACGTTTTTTCTATGAAGCGATTCTCAACCGCGATTACAACGTTGTGCTCTTCTCTGCGTTTGCAGGATCCCTGCTCACACTTGTCGGCTACATCATTGCCGACATCTCCTACACCCTGCTCGACCCAAGAGTCGCTTTAGAGTAGGCCATCGTTCTTTGCTCGAGGAACTAGTATAAATATTTTGCAAGTATTGATAGACTGTATCCACTAACTTTTTTTCATATCGCTTAAAAGGACGTATTCCCGAGATGATTAGTCAACTTATTCACAAGGACAAAGAACACCTGACCCTCAGCTATAAGAAACTTCTTAAAGAAATCAAAGATAAGGTTAAGTCGTCTCAATTCAAAGCAGCGGTTACCGTCAATCAAGAACTTGTTACCCTCTATTGGAATATTGGCCGGACAATTTTAGATCAACAGGAAAAGGAAGGCTGGGGAGCAAAGGTCATCGATCGACTATCAGTAGACTTAGGAAAAGAATTTCCCGGTATTGGAGGTTTTTCTTCTAGAAATCTTAAGTATATGCGTAAATTTGCTGAGCTGTATCTTGATTTCCAATTTGTGCAGCAGCTTGCTGCACAAATTCCCTGGTGGCACAACGTTATCCTTATGGATAAGATTCACTCTCAAAAAGAGCGTATTTGGTACATACAGCAAACCATTCTCAATGGATGGAGTAGACGATCTCTTGAAGATTGGATAAAGTCTGATCTTTATGATCGCCAAGGAAAGGCTGTTACAAACTTTGAAGAGCAGCTTCCTTCTCCTAATTCTCAACTAGCACAAGAGATTACAAAAAATCCTTATAATTTGGATTTCCTATCTCTCAAAGCTGGCTATAGGGAAAAAGAACTTGAAGAGGGGCTAATCTCACACATTCAGAAATTTTTAATCGAATTAGGCTCTGGTTTTGCTTTTATGGGAAGACAATACCACCTAGAAGTCGATGGAGATGATTATTATTTGGACCTGCTTTTCTTTCATACAAAATTGCGTTGCTACACAGTTATTGAATTAAAAGCTGAAGAATTCAAGCCTGAGCATGCGGGAAAGATGAACTTCTATCTTGCTGCTGTCGATGCTTCTTTGAAAACAAAACATGACAACCCTTCAATTGGAATGATTCTTTGTAAAAAACAGTCAAAAATTAAGGTTGAATATGCATTTCGTAATTGCACAACTCCGATTGGAATTGCGACATATGAAACACAAATCGTTCAGTCTTTACCTAATACACTGCAAGAAACTCTTCCAACTGTAGAAGAAATCGAAGCTGAGCTTTCTAAAAACAAGAAAGTTTAGACAGGCTTAAATGGCGGAAAGGGAGGGATTCGCCACAGGGGCTGGGTCTCACTGCCTATTCGGCATCGCTCGACCCTTCTCACCCCCCCCCACACGAGTGAAACTATTCACTCGTTCTTTCCAAGAAAGTCCTGATGAACTTTTCTATTGGAGATGTCGATGAGATTTCTGTCAGAACTAAGTTCGGAGTCTGAAGCTAACCCCTTGTGGGTTAGCAAGGGCGAGAACGACGTTCTGGCAGGAAGATCATTGGCAGATTTAATAGAAAAGTTCATCAGGACTTTCCAGCATTCGGAAAGGGAGGGATTCGCCACAGGGGCTGGGCCTCGCTGCCTGTTCGGCATCGCTCGACCCTTCTCACCCCCCACACGAGTGAAACTATTCACTCGTTCTTTCCTCATTGCATTCGGAAAGGGAGGGATTCGAACCCTCGATACCCTTACGGGTATGCGTCCTTAGCAGGGACGTGCTTTCGGCCACTCAGCCACCTTTCCAAGGTCAGAGAACAATACCACCAGCTGTGGCTTTTCAGCAAGACTAGACTTTTGATGCCTGATCCGCTATTGTCCTTCTCATGGCAAAGTACAAAGTCGCCCCCAATTCAAAAGAATCTGAAATGATGGTTCTTGGCTGCATGCTCACAAATGTGAATAGCCTCAATACCGCAGCTGATATGCTCGATGAGAGCGACTTCTACTATCCCGAACACCGCATCATCTTCTACATCCTAAAAGATGCCTATCGCAAAGATAAACCTGCTGATGTCCACCTCGTCTGCGAAGAACTCAAGCGGCAAGAAAAACTCGAAGCTGTCGGTGGCGCTGGCCACGTTGCCACCCTCGCTCAATACGCTGGAACCTCGGCCTACCTCGAAGAATATGCCGATATCGTCAAAGCAAAATCGATCCTTAGACGGATGGTCGATGCTGCGCAAGTTGTCGAAAAAAAAGCGCTCGAAGATCCACAAGATGTACACGGC
Organism: uncultured Chlamydiaceae bacterium; assembly: GCA_942490925.1. Taxonomy (GTDB): domain Bacteria; phylum Chlamydiota; class Chlamydiia; order Chlamydiales; family JAAKFR01; genus CALNYX01. Next base: position 1,194,783 of record CALNYX010000017.1, read on the forward strand.
ACACTTGATGATGCCCAAAACCTCTTTTTCAAAATCAGTCAGTCCGCCAATCCAGGAGCTGGTACCTCAATTAGCGAACTACTCAGTGGCTACGACGAGACCCGAACAACCCCCTTCCTAAAAGAGATTCAAGACCGCCAAGAGAAGTATCGTACCCTCGGTCCTGAAGATTCCAAAGTTACAGGCATTCCCTCACACTTTACCGACCTCGACAACATGATCAATGGACTTAATGACTCTAACCTCATGATCATCGCCGGCAGACCAGCCATGGGGAAAACAGCCTTTGCTCTCAACGTCGCCGAAAATGTCTGTTTCAAAAATAACATGCCCGTTGGAATCTTCTCACTTGAGATGTCAGCCGAACAGCTGCTCGATCGTCTCGTCTGCTCCCAGTCAGGCGTCCAAGCCGACAAACTTCGGACAGGCAATCTCAGTGGCGTCGAGTTTCAAAATATCGTGACAGCCGTCGGAGAGATGCAACAACACACCATGCTCATCGACGATCAGCCAGGCCTAAAAATCACAGATCTGCGCGCCCGCGCACGCCGCATGAAAGAGAGCCATGATATCCGCCTACTGATCATCGACTATCTCCAACTCATCACAGGATCTGGCTCCTCTCGTACAATGGAGAGTCGTCAAAATGAAGTCTCTGAAATTTCAAGAATGTTAAAGACATTGGCTCGGGAACTCAATATTCCTATCCTTTGTCCCTGTCAGCTCTCTCGAAAAGTAGAAGATCGCGCTGGCCACCGCCCCATGATGAGCGACTTGCGCGAATCAGGCTGCCTAACTGGCGAGACAGAAATTGTCGATGCCACCACAGGCAAAGTTTACACCATGCAAGAACTTGCCGAAAACAAGATGCAACTCACCATCCAGGCCGTTAACAAGAAACAAGAGCTCGGCAAACACCAGATGGTAAAAGTCTTCTATTCAGGCAAAAAGACAGTCTATGCCCTTGAAACAATGGGCAGCAAAAAAATCCGAGCAAGCGCCAATCACCCCTTCCTAACCTCTGATGGTAAATGGGTCGCTCTTGAAAACCTCAAACCCCAAATGCCGATTGCCACACTCGTAAAAGGGAATATCCATTGGGATCCAATCGCTTCGATTACCCAAGAGGGCGAAGAAGATGTCTTTGATGCAACAGTAGATGTTGTGCACAATTTTGCAGCCAATGAGATCATTGTACATAATAGCATTGAGCAAGATAGTGACCTTGTCGCCTTTCTGCTCAGACGTGATTATTACGATCCGAACGATAAGCCCGGTATGGCCGAGCTCATCGTTGGAAAAAATAGACATGGTAGTATTGGAAGTGTGAATCTCACATTTGTGAAAGAGCTAGGTCAATTCCGCAACTACACCCCGATTCAAGTTGAGATGGATGAAGAATCCCCCTTCGCTTCTCTCTAGTCATCACTCTTTGCTTCTCTATGGTCATCACTTGTTGGGTTAAGAACCGCACTCGCTGCACTTGTAACAATTACTGTCAGGAGTAATCCACCAGCCGCTACCCCTGCCCACTGTGCAGTAGTAAAGACCATTGCCTTCCCTGTGGCTGCAACTCCTGTAGACAGACCCGTTTTGACACTTGCTGTTGCACAGCCTAGGGCGAGCAGAGCCGAAATTGCCACCATAACCGCTAAAGCAGTCCCTACTATAGCAGCTCCACTTACAACCTTGCAATTCTCTGATGCTTTAACACTTTGACACGAACCCATATTTCCCTCCTGGTACTAAATAATTATAAAGATCTTGTTAATAAAAATCTATAAACTAAATATTTTAATCTTCCTCTGAGAGGCATTTTCTCTTGCAGACTAAGGCTGTAAAGATTATAAATTAAAGGTATTATTAAGAATGCAACCAAGGATTCACTATGTCAGGCCCTTCATCTCCGGGAGGCGTACAACCCTCTCTTACTTGTTCTGAAAAAATATTTACTCAGACTGCAGATTGTAAAACAAAAACTGCTGTTTCACTAGCGCTTGTTGCTGGTGTTGCTCTGGCGGCCATTGGGGCGCTTGCTCTTGTCGGCCTATACGCTGGTGGCGGCCACTTTGCTACTCTCGGTTCTGGTCTAACACATGCCGGTGCCTTCACTGTAGCAGCACTTGGTGCAACTATTACACTTGTGACACTTGCTCTTTGCTGCTGCCGCACACGTCAAGACTCACTAGGTGGCTCATATCAACAGGTTGAAGATCCGATGGATACGGTTAAGGCTATGGACGATGACACTTCCTCGCAGGGATCGCACATTGGTCTAAGAGGAGACCCGAGCTCTTCTTATGCTGTCGAGGAGTAGATAAACAAAGTTGTAGAGCGCCTATCTTTTTGGGGTGGGCGCTTTACTTTTATTACTCAGAGCATTAGACTCTAACTTTCAAATATTTCATTCGGTGAAAATATGTCTTCAGTCAAGAAAAAAAGAAAATACAAGATCGCGAAGCACAAGCGCAAGAAGCGCCGCCGCCGTGACCGCCACAAAACCAAGTAAAGGTCTCTCATGAGCTTTCAATCTACCTCTTTTGATTCAACCCCACCTGTTGCAACCTCAACAGCTGCCTCTTCTGCAGCGCAGTCATCTGGTGCTGGCAGCATGAATAATTTATTCATTAGGTCAGGAACTGCAACGCCTCTTACTAATAATCATACACCTCATTCAGCAGGTACAGCAGCAATACAACGTATCAGAGAATTGCAAAGCACCGGCTTTGCAGCTCCTTCTGGATTACATCAGGGTGTTGTTCATGCATCTTCTCCTCTGGCGCGACGACTTGAGTTGAGTCAATTCACAGGATCTCCTGGCAGCGCAGAAGCTGCTCAAAATAGTCTAAAAAGACAGCTAGATCTCAGAGCACCCTTTCAATTTAAGTTGGCAGATTCGTTTGTTAAAAAGCAGACAGTTTCAACTCTTGCAATCGTCGTCGCTGTAGCAAGCGCCGCTCTTTTAGTTATCGGAGCCCTTGCATGTGTCGGTCTCTATGTTCCTGGAAGCGGCTTTGGCATCCTTGGAGCAGGACTCACACCAATCGGCGCTGTCACAATGGCTGCTAGTGGAACTGCTGGGCTGCTTGTCGTGATTGCCAATCACTCTAGAGTCTAATGTGGCTCTATCCCAAAACATTTGATGTCATCATCGTTGGAGCTGGTCATGCTGGCTGCGAAGCAGCTTTTGCTGCAGCTAGGCGAGGCGCTAAAACTCTCCTTCTAACCATGAATCTCGACACCATCGGTAAGATGAGTTGCAATCCAGCAATTGGCGGGATTGGCAAGGGTCATATGGTGCGCGAAATCGATGCGCTCGGCGGAGAGATGGGCAAGGTAACAGATCGCACGGGCATTCAATTTCGTATGCTCAACGCATCTAAAGGACCTGCTGTCTGGGCGCCACGTGCTCAAGCTGACAAGGTTGCCTACCAAACAGAGATCAAACATCGCTTAGAAAAAACACCCAATCTCGAAATTCATCAAGGGACGACGCTTGCCTTTGAAGTGGAAAATGGGAAGATTAGCGGGTTAACAACGCAGGAAGGGATTCACTATTCTGCAAAGACGGTGATTCTTTCATCGGGCACGTTTATGCGCGGTCTTCTTCATTTGGGAGAGACGCATTTTGAAGGTGGACGCGCAGGTGATCGCCCTTCAATTGGTCTTTCGGCCTGTTTAGAAAAGCATGGTTTTAAACTTGGAAGGTTGAAGACAGGAACGCCACCTCGTCTCAATGGTAGGAGCATCGATTTTTCCAAAACGGAAGAGCAGCTTCCAGAAGAGGGTGTGCGCTTTTCTTTTGACAAAGAGCCTTATGAGCGGCTGGAGCAACGCTCCTGCTGGATTACGTATACCTCCCCGACGACACACAAAATCATTCAAGACAATCTCCATCGCTCACCTCTTTATTCTGGGAAAATCCAGAGCGTAGGACCAAGATACTGCCCTTCGATTGAGGATAAGATTGTACGCTTTGCAGATAAAGAGCGGCATCAGATCTTCCTTGAACCTGAAGGGTTGCAAACAGAAGAAATCTATGTCAATGGAATCTCCTCATCACTGCCGATTGATGTGCAACTTGAGATGTTGCACTCAATTGCTGGCTTGGAAAAAGCTGAAATCACACGTCCTGCTTACGCCATTGAATATGACTATGTCGAAAGTGGACAGATCACAGCATCGCTTGAGACAAAGGGTATTGCTGGCCTCTTCTTGGCAGGACAGATCAATGGAACAACGGGTTACGAAGAGGCGGCGGCGCAAGGGATGATGGCAGGTATCAACGCTGCTGCTTACGTCCAGGAGAAACCTCCTTTTATCTTGAAGCGTTCTGAAGCTTACATCGGCGTGATGATCGATGATCTGGTCACCAAAACCCTTGATGAACCCTATCGTATGTTCACCTCACGCGCAGAATATCGTCTGCTACTACGCCAAGACAATGCTGATCTACGTCTGCGTCATTATGGCTACCAGTTGGGACTGATTGATGAGCAGCGCTACCAAAAGCTCTGTCACAAAAAAGAGACGATTGAAACAGAATGTAAACGTCTCGAGAAGGTGCATAAGCAGATCAATGGTAAAGGGGCTTCATTGGCGCAACTACTCTGTCGCCCTGAGATGAGCTATAAGCAGATGCTTGAAACCTATGACGAGTTGGAAGATCATGGGGAAGAGATCAACTTTCAGGTCGAGTGGAACTTGAAGTATGCTGGGTATCTTTCGAGACAGCAGCAAGATGTCGCCCGTTTTGAGGAGATTGAGAGGATTACCATTCCACAAACATTTGGCTACGAAAGCTTGATCGGCCTGCGTCAGGAGGCAAAAGAGAAATTGGCCCGCTTTTCACCACAAACTGTGGGCCAGGCGTCGCGCATCTCAGGAGTCTCTCCTGCTGACATTCAGGTCTTGATGATTGCGCTTCGCAAGCGAGGATGATATGCAATTATTGCATTTTGAAAACCTTCCCATCTTTGAGCAACTCCAAATCGAAGAGGCGCTTTTACGTGCTGATAAAGGTGAGTGGTGTCTACTCAACACTGGCTCACCCGACGCAATTGTCATGGGCATCTCTGGAAAACCTGAAAAACTTCTTCACCTCGATCAGATCTCAGTACCAGTCATCAAACGGTTTAGCGGTGGCGGTACTGTCTATATTGATGAGCAAACCCTATTTGTGACCTTCATTGCAAATGGGAAACAGACACCAAAACCCATTTTAGAATTTTCTAACCAGATCTATGCTCCCTTTTTCCCAAAAGGGTTTGCAGTGCGTGAAAATGACTATGTAATCGGAGAGCAAAAATTTGGTGGCAATGCGCAATATATCCAGAAAGATCGCTGGTTGCACCACACTTCATTTCTCTGGGATTACAGCCCTGAAAAGATGAGCTGTTTGAAACTGCCAGAGAAACGTCCTGCCTACCGTGGAGAGCGGACACATGTTGACTTTCTCTGCAAACTCGCCTCTCACTTCCCAAATAAGATGACACTCATTGAGGCGCTCAAAGCTCACCTTCTCGAAACCTTAGATGCTACCGAGGTAAAAATCGATCTACCCGAGCTCCTCGCTCGTCCTCACCGGAAGGGAACTGTTCGACTTTCTCGCCTATAATCTGAAGCTCCATATTTATGCCTCTAGAAGTTCAGAAAAATTGATGGTTCGAGCAAAAAATCCACTGTCGATAACTGAATCATTTATCCCATTCACATGAATCAATACAGGACGCAATGAAAAGCCTTTTGGAAGCTGAAGGGCCTCACATTTTTTTTGTACTTCATCTATAATCTTGATGCTAATCGGATCTTGCTGAAATTTAATCTCAACTAGATAGAGAACATTATGACGAGCTTGTACTAAGTAGTCTATTTGACATCCAGGACGTCTTGTTTGACGCGTTTGCAGATATGGGCCAGAGTTCACAATTTCTTCAGGAGGAATTTGTAAGAGGCGATGCACGAGTGCTCGATTGTTGACAACTAGATTTTCAAATTGAACCCCTAACATGCTATGCCATCCAGGAGGCATCGTAGAAAGAGCTGCTGCTTTAATTCGATCGCGAATAGGGTCAATATATTTCACATAAAATCGCGTATAATTATCCCGAATTCGATAGCGGCTAATTTGAGTCTTACGTCCAGTAGCAAACGACCAACTATAATCCCGTTCTAGAAACCCAGATTCAATGAGTTTTTCTAGGTCCTCAGTGAGATCTCCTCCCATGCTGCGGTTGCGTACTTCTGCAATCTCTTTCAGAGACAAATGATTCGATGCAAGTGTTTTAACTAAAGATTGAAAATGTGTTCCTCTCCCTCGAAACAGATCGAAAAATATTTGTTTGAATTCATTAAACAAAAGACCTTCAGGTTGAAAGCAAAGCTGACATAGATTTTGCTCTGCAGTCAAATCAGGACGCAACTCTTCTAGATATCTTGGAACACCACCTGTAACAGAAAGAATCTTAAATTTTTCTGTAGCACTCACTGTTCCTGGAAATCCATCCCACATTTGATTACACTCAGCTAAAGGTAATTCCTCTAAGCGCAGTCGTAGGGAAATTCGACCGAAAAAACCACGACTATTTAAGATATTTTTTGTAATCCATGCAGAGTTCGAACCTGAAATAATAAGTACCAGTCTAGGGTTTGCTTGAAAATATTCATCCCAGGCTGTTTTTAGCTTTGGAAGAAAAGTTGGGTCCTCTGATCCCATCCACGTAATTTCATCCAAAATAATAAGAATACGCCCCTTAGTACAGTGTTGAGAAAGTTCATAAAATAGATCTCCCCAATCATCACAACGATAAATAGGTAACTTATATGTCTGAAGCTGTCTTAAGAACTCTTGCCGTTGGTCCTTTGCAGTGACCTCGTTATCAGGAGGCATTCCAGTTAATGTAAATACCTTAGGGAACTTGGTAGCATATTCTTTGGCTAATCGGCTTTTTCCTATTCTTCGACGCCCTCTGATTACCACCAAGCTAGAGGATTGCTTACGCAAGAGACCTTCTAGAGCCCTAAGTTCTTGTTTTCTTCCAATAAAACGCACTGGCTTCTACCCTGTAAAAATGTAAATACAATTATACGGTTGTAAATTCAATATACAACAGAACCTGTATATTTGCAAATACAATTTTACAGGGATTGAAATTCAATCGATTCAACTTCTATCAGATTCAAATGGAAGGGCAAAAAAGTTTGCCTGAATGGATGAGCGTCTCGTTAAACACGTGACGTGTTCCATCTGCTAGCAGTGTATGTGTGTGAGAAATCACCTCTTCCTCCCCTCTTGTATAAAACCCCTTAGGATCTGGAGGATCTACCACTACTCCAAACAGCGTGCCTTCGCAAGAGGAGTAGTTTGTCTCTTTAAAATACTCATCTGGATGCTCTAAAACAGGCTCATTATAAATAGGAGATTTTTTGATATAGCACCCCTTGAAAGGCCTGAAGTCTGCCTGGCCATAGAGTGCACACCCTTTTGGATAGAGCTGAAGCAGCTGCTTGTAAAGATCTTGGAGTGTTTCATTTTGAACAGCTATTGGTGTCGTTGGTTCTTGGGTAACCCCCAAGAGAAAGGGAGTCACAAGTTTTTTTTCTGCCGTTATTTGCTTCTCAAAGAAGATGTGAGCTCTGCCATGCAAAACAATGGCCTCTCCATAAAGATCATCTCGAAACTGGCCTGCACCAAGGGCAAAGGGAATGGTCTGTAGATCAACAGTGTGAACCTCTGAGACTGTTCCACGAAGAACGGGCTGGACATCTCCGATTATTTGCATCAATATTTCTCTGGGTCTTGGGGCGCTGTTCCTAAGTAGTTTTCACATTTGAAGACAATGGCATGCTTGACGGGTTGGTTGTAGGCAGAAAAGAGGGGGTAGCTTCCAGCGTAGGCAACATTTTCAAAGTAGGGGGAAAGCTTAGGTGGATAGTGCTCTTCATACCACTCCAATGAATCGGCTGTGCGATTTTCAAGGAGGACAAAATAGCCTGTATTCCCCTTCTCCTGATCTTCCATCCGCACATTGTAAGAGAACTGGTTTTTACGCTCTTGGTTGACATTGAAAAAGTAGGCAGGTTTTTGCGTAGGGCCATAAAAGCTCAGTAAACTTGCTGCCTGGTAGCGATCACCAAACAGGAAGTGCTCTTGGGGGTTATAGCCAGCTTTCATGAGGGATGGAGCAATGCCTGGCCATCCCATGCTTTGACGAAAGGGGTTGGCTTTGTAGGAGATGGAATATTTGGGGAAAATATTGTGTCCTTGCATCCACGGAATGGTGAGCGCTGCAAATGTGCCCACAATAGAGAGCCATGTTCCAATATGAAGCCATGTGCGCCCTAGCCTGATTTTTTCCAGACTGACCCAAGCAATAAGGACCATTGCTGGTGGATAGAGAAAATCGCCCCAGTTGGGTTGCATCTTCTTGAAAAAGGCCATGACAAAATAGACGAAGATCAAAAAGGGAAAGAGACTGCAATAGATGAGCGCTGGCCGGCGGATATGAAAATAGCTGACAATCAGAAGGATAAAGTAGATGGGTGAGAGAATTCCGACTTGGGCAAAGAAAAAGTCGACGAAGTTGCCTGCGCGTTTGGCTCCATAGACAGTTTGGCCAACGTGTTTGAATGTAGCCCAATCGTGTGTGGCATTCCAGTAGATGGAGGGGAGCAGAGCAAGCAGTGAGATAAGGATGCCCCAGATGATGGTTTTTTTGCGTAAACGGGGGTGAAGCAGGACCATAAGGAGGGTGATGGGCCAGAAAACAAAGACAGTCCACTTGTAAAGCGCACCGAGCAGGAGCCAGACGCCGGCAAGGGGGTAGTTGGGTTTGCCGTGAAATCCTTTGACGACCTCGGAAATGGCAAGGGTGAGAAAGAGGATGCTTCCGCCGTCTGTGGTGGCGGCAAAGGAGAGGAAGACGCCAAGGGGGCAAAAGGCCATGGCAATGCCTGCCCAGAAGGAGACTTTTTCGGTGAGCCTAGCTGTGTGAGCGAGGTGGTAGACGGTCAGAGAGAGAAAAAAGGAGATGAGCAAGGCTCCAACGCGCACGCCAAAGGCGTTGTTGCCAAAGATGGTGGTGGTGAGCCAGATCTGCCAAGCAATGGCGGGAGGTTTGCTGTAGTAGCCCCAGTCGAGGTGTTGACTCCAGGTCCAATATTGCGCTTCATCAGGAGAGAGGTGAATGTCGTAGGCGGCAATGAAAAGCCAGCAGACAACTGCTTTGATGAGCAGGAGAATGATGAGGAAGGTGAAGCGGGAGGGTTGTTTCTCTCTATTCTCGATCGTGGAAGCTGAAAACATCGCGCAAAGCCTGTAGTGTGACATCCCGTCCAATGACGGCGATGCTGTCGGTTAATGGTATTTTTTTCGGACAGACTTCAACGCAGTTCTGGGCATTGCCACAATCGCTGATGCCTCCTTCTTCCATTAAAGGACGCAATCGATTGTGTCTTTGCATCTTCCCAGTGGGATGTGCATTGAATAATCTGGCCTGCGAAACGGCTGCAGGCCCAACAAATTTAGACTGTTTACTGATTTGTGGGCAAGCCTCTAAGCAACAACCGCAGGTCATACAAGTTGAAAGCGCGTACATCACCTCTTGTTTCTCTTGTGAGACAAGGGGGCCAAACCCCTCTTCCCGAGTGCTCTCGGTCTCAATCCAACCATGTACAGTCTTGAGATTTTCAAACATGCGATCGCGATCAATAATGAGATCGCGAACAAGGGGAAATTTGGAAAAGGGAGCAAGGGTGATCACATTTTTCCCACTCTCTTCGATGTAGTTTTCAATGAGCGCTGTGCAGGCTTGTCTCGGAACGCCGTTAACGAGCATGGAGCAAGAGCCGCAAACCTCTTCAAGGCAGCCCTGTTCCCAAACAACTGGCTCTACTTTCTCACCTTTACGATTGACGGGATTTTTTTGAATTTCCATCAGGCCGCTGATGACATTCTCCCCTTTACGCCTGGGAAGTTCAAACTCTTCCCAATATTGCTTGCCTGGTGTACCGCGGAAAATTTTTAGAATATAGGTGGTCATATTTTCCCTATACTGGAAGAGGAATATTGGTTGGAACGTTTTTCAGCTCGGGGATGCTCTTTTTTGCTTTGGTGTAGTCGCGCATTTCAGGCTCAAGGTAGCGCGTATCAACTGGCTCATAGCTGATCTCTGGCTCGTCAGGCCCATAGGTTGCAATCGTTGTTTTGAGCCAATTGGCATCATCACGATCTGGATAGTTTGGTTTGTAGTGTGAGCCTCTAAACTCATTGCGCAAAAGCGCCCCTTTGGCAATGACAAGTGCTAGCTCTAACATCGGACCAAACTGTAAGGCAAACTGATAGGTTTGATTGGCAAATTGGCTACGGTCATCAAGTGAAATATGTTGCAATCGTTCACGCAATTCTTTGATTTTGTCGCAGGTTTTTTGCAACTCTTTGTCATTGCGCTCAACAGTGACATGCCTAACCATCACATCAGAGAGCTCTTCATGAAGTTTGTGAATATTTTCAGATCCAGAGCGATTCATGAGCTCAGTTTTTTTCTGCTCTTCAATTTTAAGCGCTACATCAAAAATGGAGTGATCTTCAACATCAGGAAGGGTTGAAAGGTAGCGTGGAATTTCTTCACCAGCAATGAGACCACTAAAAATGCAAGAGAGCAAGGAGTTGGCTCCAAGCCTGTTCGCACCATGGTATTGATAGTCTGACTCTCCGCAATTGAAGCAGCCTGGCAAGTTTGTCATCTGGCGGTAGCGTGTTTCGCGATCTGGGTCATCGACAGCTGGCCAGTCAACCCACGCGCCACCCATCGAGTAGTGAACCGCTGGGAAAATTTTCATGGGCACTTTGCGTGGATCATCGCCGGTGAATTTTTGGTAGATATCAAGCACTGCCTCGAGCTTATGCTGTTTCTCTGCTGGCATCTGCGTGACGTCGAGGTAGACCTGGAAACCACCATCGACGCCGAGTCCCAAGTTGCAGATCCTCAAAATCTCACGCGCACCAACATCCCTACTCACTAGGTTGCCGTAGGCAGGATACATCTCTTCTAGGAAATACCAAGGCTCACCTGTTTTGCCACATGGAATCTCTTTTCCATCGGGCCCTTCAATGGTTTTTGAGCCATCACCATAGACCCAAACACGTCCACCTTCGCCGCGCACAGATTCTGAGATAAGGCGGAGTTTATCATGTCCGGGGATAGCCGTGGGATGGATCTGAATAAATTCCCCATTGGCGTAACGCATCCCTTGCATGAAGAGGCGCGCATTAGCTGCCCCTGTGCAGAACGTTGAGTTGGTCGATTTTTTGAAAATGAGGCCTGGACCACCAGTGGCAAAGACTACGGCATCCGCTTTGAGCACTTCGAGTTTCAAGTTGAAAAGGTTCATCATGACGATGCCACGCGCCTTTTGCTCTTGATCGAGTACAAGACGCAAAAATTCGTGATTTTCAAACTTTTCGACCATGCCCTTTGCTTCGAAGCGGCGCACTTGTTCATCGAGGGTGTAAAGCAACTGTTGGCCTGTCGAAGCGCCACAAAAAACGGTGCGATGATAGAGCGTTCCACCAAAACGGCGTACATCGAGATGACCTGTTGGTGAGCGGTTGAAAGGGCAGCCAAGGCGATCAAACATCTGGATGATGCCTGGCGCTGAGAGGCACATCTCGAGAATTGGGGGTTGGTTGGCTAGGAAATCTCCCCCTTTAATCGTGTCATAGGCATGGAGATGACACGAGTCGTCTTCACCACGCATATTCAATGCGGCATTGATTCCACCTTGGGCACAAACAGAGTGCGAACGTTTCACTTTGGTGACGGAGATGAGTTTGACACGGCACCCTTTTTCCGCAAGGCGCATGACTGCTGCTAAACCGGCTAATCCTCCACCAACTACAATAACGTCTTTCATAGCAAAAATGGCCCCCATACTGCCATGAGACCAAGGAGCATGACAACTCCCATCATGACGTTAGTAATCACACGCATCCGTTTTTGTGAAATCTGTGTCAGGGTCAAACCCCACGTGATACAAAATGTCCAAACGCCATTAAAAGCATGATAGGCTGCGGCAATGACAAGCAACGTATAGAGGATGACAAAGAGAGGGTTTTGAAAAATTTCAAGGACGATCAATAAAAACGCAGCACCAGCTGTTGGCACTGTGACGATAATCTTTTTCCCCTCAGATTGAATATGAGCATCTATTGCCTCTGCTTTGGATGTCATCGAGGAGTTAAGCTTCACGCTGTAGGATTTGGTTTGTCCTGCGTAAGAAACTTCTGGATAGTCGACAAAACGCATCTGTACAACATGCCCTAAAATCCCTACAAGCAAGATCCACGAGGTGATCCGTTGCCAAGTAAAGCTGCGATTACGCTTATATTTAAGAGCTGGCTTTGTACCATCTGTTTTGCGGTCGTTGAGCCGGGCTTGCTTGGCATAAAAAATCCCCCAAACTCCGTGAAGCAAGAAGGGAAGGCCTAAGACGAGTACCTCAATCACTTTTAAGTAGGGCAAGGCGTGAATTTTATTCACCATATGAACAAATCCATGCCCTTGATCTTGGGCAAAAAGGGCGACTTGTGAATTGATGAGCAGATGCTCAAAGAGATAGACTGCCAGCCAAATGCCTAAAAGCGAATGGAGACGTCGGACGATGAATGGATAAGGGAGCTTACTCACATCAGAAACTTATCAATTGAGTGAGAAAAGTGCACGTGCATTTTTTGAGGTTACACTGGCAAGTTCATCAAGCGAAATGCCACGCTCATCAGCAATCAATTGAGCTGTGTATGTGATGTAAGCAGGCTCATTTTGCTTTCCTCTAAAGGGATGCGGCGCTAAGTAGGGCGTATCTGTTTCAATCAATAGACGGTCTAGAGGGACCATTTTTGCAACAGCTCGCAGCTCTTCACTCTTTTTGAAAGTCACAATCCCGCTGAGTGAGAGGTACCAGCCTCGTTTGATCACCTCCTCAGCCTCCTCAAAAGTCCCTGTGAAGCAATGCAGCACTCCAGGTCCACTATAACACTCATCTAAAATAGTGAAGAAGTCAGCAAAAGCATCGCGGCAGTGGATGACAACAGGGAGTTGACACTCCTGGGCAAGTGCAAAATAGCGGCGCAGAAAGGTTTGTTGAAGCTCTTTTTTAGAATGGGTGTAATAGTAATCAAGACCTGTCTCACCAACAGCAACTAACAAACCTGCTTTCGCTTGTTTGGCAATCTGCTCAAAATCGCGCTCTCCTTGCTTCTCAACATCGTGCGGTGTTGTGCTACAGACGTTATAGATCCATGGATAGCGCTTTGAAAGAGCTAGGCCGCGCTCAAGCTCATCAACATCTGTGCAGATATTGATGATTGCTTCTAGACCTGCTTTTTGAGCATTGCTCAAAAGCAGGTCAATGTCGACATCCATGCCTGAGTGCGTCAGATGTGCGTGCGAATCAATTAGACCCATTGAGTTTAGCCATGTACTCGTGCAAAACTTTTCCACTTAGAGTCTGCGGCAGAACATAAGGCTCTGCGCCGCTCTTTCCTGGATAAAGAACATAGACAGGAACGCCTGTTCTTCCCAGTTTCTCAAGTTGTGCTGTGATCACGGCATCTTTCTTTGTCCAGTCAGCCATCATTGTAACCACGCCATTTTCATTGAAGGCCTTTGAGACCTCTGATGAATGAAGCGTCACTTTGTTGGCTTGACAGATCAAGCACCATTTGGCAGTAAAGTCGACAAATACTGGAGTACCTGCCGCTTGTAGTTCTTGAACACGTTCGGGTGAATAGGATTGCCATCCCCCTTCCGTATTTGCAATTTCTAAGGTTGTTTCTGTATCTTTGAAGTTCTTAGCCGTCATGACAGCTGTACCACCACCAAAGAGCACTGTAACCGCTGCTAAAACTGTTGCCACTCGACGCGTTACTTTCTTACGCATCGGGGTGCCCCAATGTCCAAAGATCCAGGCTCCAACAGACATCACAAGCAGTGAGCCGAGAAGCAAGAATGTCGCAACATTACCTGTTTGCGCCCCAAAGACCCAAACAAGCCATGCGACTGTTCCCATCATCAAGAAGCCCATGATCTGTTTGAATGTGATCATCCAGTTTCCTGGCTTTGGCAAAAAGCGAATGAGCTTTGGAAAGGCTGAGAAGAGCAAATACGGTGAAGCCATCCCAATACCCATCCCTGTGAAAATCAAAAGCGCTTTAGCAGGTGACAAGGACATCGCAAAACCGAGCGCAGGGCCAAGCAGTGGACCTGTACATGGTGTTGCAACAAGCGTTGCAAGCACTCCACTCATGAATGATCCGAGCATCGGAGATTTTGTCGATGGCGCCTTCTGACCAACCGAAATGAGCGACGTACCCAATTCAAAGACCCCAAACAGGCTTAAGCCGAGCAAGAAGAGCATCCCTGCCAAAATTGCGACAAAGACTGGCTCTTGCAATTGGAAACCCCAGCCGACACTTTCGCCAAAGGCACGCAATAATAATAGCGCACCAGATAAGACCCAAAATGAGACAATGACTCCGGCTGCAAAGACAAGCCCATGCTTGAAAATCAAGCTCCGCTTCTCATGCGCCATCTTTACAAAACTGAAGATCTTGAGCGCAATGACAGGCATCACACATGGCATCACATTCAAGATCAATCCCCCTAAGAATGCAAAGCCTAGTGCCAGCCAAAAACCTGACAACTCCGCAGCTACATGTTGCCCAATCGATGAGTCAACTTGCAAAGCATGCTGAATCCCCGTTGGGTCAGAAAAAAGTAAAACCCCTTTAATTTCATTTGGAAGCACATCACCAAACTCAGAGCGCTTCATACTCAATGTCACACCACCCTTGCTCATTGCAACATCTTGCGGTGCTTGATAATCGATCACCTCACCCTTTTCAGGGATGAACTGAACGTTTGAAACTCCCTCAGCTGATGGTTGAAAGTTGAGAACAATCGCCTCTTTTGTCGTCTGCACTGAGACACTCGCCTGCTGGGGCAAGGCCTGCTTCGCCTGACTAAACTGCGCGGCTACCTCACCATTTGGTGTTGGCACTCCGTCAGTGACAGGAAGCGATAGATGTAAATCTGCTTGACCAGGCTGGCACGACTCTTTACATGCTAGCCAGGTGACATTGGCTTTTAGGTCGATCGACTCACCAGAAAAGTTCTTAGGAGGCGTAATCTTGGTCAATAAAAGGACTGAGTCGGTATAACCAAAGCCAACCATACTATCTGTTGTGAATCTCTCAGGATAAGGCCACTCAATAGGTCCCGCTGTAAAGCCATCTGGGAGCTGCCATTCGATCTGTGTTGGAAGACCGGCATCTCCTGGGTTTTGCCAATACGTGTCCCATCCCTGAGCCATCTTCAGCTCTACTCCGACCCAGAAGGGGCGTCCAGCCTGAATCGACTTATCCTCAGCCACTAGAGCGGCTTGCACAGGCTCTGCTGCCACAGCCTTCTCTGGAGCAGCTACGAGCTGCTCCTGAGCTACAGGAGTGACTGGAGCCGGATCTGCATGCAGAGCAGGCAGGAAGGTCAGGGCGTAGCTAATAGGTACTACCCAGCGGACATATGATAAGAGTTTTTTCACGTATCGATCCCTCGTATTTGTGTTTCTAAAAGAAATTATAAACCACCCATCAGGCCAAAGTAAAGGCTAAAAGCATTATTAATTAAATCTTAATATTAACACATTATAATTACTATTAAATATATAGGTTTATTATGATTTCATCTGGTTTAGAAACAGTTAGCAAACTATACGATCAGTGGATAGTATATGAAAATACATGCCATGGAATTCGCCCTCGGGATAATAATCCCCTGGCTACCTATACAGAATTCCCCAAAGAATACTGCCCTGGAGCTCCAGCCTATGAGCTCCCTCTCTACACCGTAGCGAGAGCAACCTGTACTGTTTTCACAGCACATCAACCTAGCCTTGACCTTCTAAAGAGATATCTTCAAGAAGAACTGATCCTTTTTCCTGTACATCCTGTAAATGTTGAAAATGACCAAATTCCCCACATCCAGAAAATTTGCCTGGGTGATTTAAGCCACGCTCTTGTCAAGCCAACCTCCTCTACAAGAACAACCTATGTTTTAGGCGAACCCACATTGACTCCGCATTGCATCAAAATGCACACCGACCTACGTATTACACGTTGGCGCAGACATATGGAAAGGCGTCAAGTAAGCCATGCCGTTGCGGTAACTAGAATATTCGAAGCCTCTACCGTTTTTGGTTCAGGCCTCGCTTACTTTCCAGAGTCAATCGGTGCCGTTTATGGAACTGAGGGGAGAAATAATGACTGGGGATTTATCATCCGTGAGATGGAGTCTAGACCTTATCAACAAACCTTGCCTCACCAGATGATTCCACTCAATGCGCTCTATATTGCCCCTGATTCAGATATGCTCCCTTTACTTGCGAGAATGATTGAGCAATCCGACTGTAACCCCATTGAATTTATCACACAAAAAGTGATTCAGCCACTTCTTGAAGGTTGGATTTCGATCTATTTGGAGACAGGCATTTTGCTTGAACCTCATGGACAAAATGTGATTGTTGAACTTGATGAGGATGGAGCAATCACACGTTTTGCACATCGCGACTTTGATTGTGACATCAATCGAGATATTGTTGAAGAGAAGGGTTACTCTCTTGAAGGGCTTAATCAAAACAACTTTTTCTCAACAGCTGGAGATGATTGGGCTCCTCAAGGAGCTCCAGTGAGTATTGTCTTTGATAATTCAGTGCGGGTCGTCTTAGAAGCCCTTGCGAATCTAGGTCAACGCTACTTTGAAATTGATCCGAACAATGTACGTGAGAATTGTCGCTCTTTTCTAAGCTCTCATTTCCAAGAGTTTTTAAGCAGGCATTTACCAAGCAACGGAAAGGCCTATAACCTCTCTCGGAAAGAGGGCGGAATTGAGGTGATAGAAAAAGAGCACGCTCCCGATTGGCGTAGCACCTAGTAAACTTCTACGAAGCTGATTCTGCGAAAATCTCTTTCTGGTATTGCTCGAAGGGTCGTGCATCGTAAAACAACTCAATACGGGAAATAAGATCTCCTGTAAAAGAAACATAAGCTGCTCCACGACAAAATCCTACTGGATCTGGGCAGTCAAAATCATATGCTAACATCACCCCTTCCTTAGAACCACAAACCGTGCGAATAGTCAACTTTTGAAAAAAACCAAAGAAATGCTTCGATGCCTCTAAATAAGCATCGACTCCTTTAGATTCAGCCATAGGACCAACAAATTTAAGATCTGGATGCAAATATTTTTTTATTCCATTTAAATCCTTGGTAGCAAATGTATTGTAGTACTCCTCTACAAGTTTCATCTTTGCTGTGTCCATAAAACCCTCCTATTTGGTTGACGATTTGAATTCATTGTTGTAAACTACACTCAATTATGTCAAATAGTAAGAAAAGAGTTTACAAGTCCGAGTCTAGAAAAGCTCAAGCTCTGAAGACGCGCCAATCTCTTTTTGAGGTTGCCACTCAACTATTTGAAGAAGTAGGGTTTGAGAAAGTCACAATCGAAGTAATTGCCCAAGCTGCGCATGTCTCTCCATCAACTATCTACTCTTTGTTCAAATCAAAACTCGGGATATTGCGTGCGCTTCTTGACGAAGCGCTGCCACCTGAGGAGTTCTGGGACTTAGTCAAAGAGGCCAAACAGAGCACGCAAACTCGACAACTCGAAATTACTGCGAAAATTTCTCGTCGTCTCTACGACGCAGAAAAAGCGCAAATGGCGCTTATTGCAGGAGCTTCAACCTTAGATCCTGATTTCAAAAAACTTGAGATGGAAAGAGAAGAGAGGCGATATGATCGTCAAGATGAAACGGCTCGTTCGATTGCCCAACAAAATCGACTTGGACTCAAGCAAACAAAGGATCTGCTGTGGCTTTTTTCGGGGCGTGATTTGTATCGCATGCTTGTAATTGAAAGAAGATGGTCATCAGACGCTTACGAAAAATGGCTTGCAGAGCATCTCAAACAGACTTTGCTATAATGGGTAGAATATACTGCAAGTCTCTTCAACTTGCAGTACATTCTATCCATTTCAAGAAGAAGATTGCGCGCATCTGCCTGTTTGAATTAAGATTTCAGGCATGAACCCACTATTCAACGCCTACGCCACCTCTGACCTTTTTGGAAAACTGATCTTTCAAGCCCTGTTTCTATTATCCATCATCACTTGGGTGATCTTTATCCAAAAATACTTCCAGCAACGCTCCGCTCGTTTTGCTGGCACCTCTCTTGTCTCAACATTCAAGAAAAAAGCGCAAGGGCCGCTCAACTTCGATCTGAAAGAAGCCATGCATCCCTATGCAGCCATCTATCAAAACTTGAAACAACACGCCATTGAACTGCTCAACAAAAATCGCTACGCCCTTGGTGAAGGAGAAAAAGTCTGTCTCTCACGAAGCGATATCGAGCTGCTCCAAAGTCATATGCATAGTTCAATTTCATCTGAGAGCAAAAAACTGGAACGCAAACTCTTTATCCTCTCAACAGTCGTCAGTCTTGCTCCCTTTTTGGGGCTGCTTGGAACTGTCTGGGGAATCCTGCTGACCTTTGCGGAGTTGCAATCTGGGGGAAGCGTGAATGCAAACGCAACGATTATGGGAGGACTTGCTATGGCGCTTGGCACCACTGTCTTGGGACTGCTTGTTGCCATCCCCGCGCTCATTGCCTACAACTACCTAAGAGCTTCAACGCGCCACTTCACAGCTGAAATGGAAGATTTTGCCCAACTCCTTGTTGGCTCTGTTGAACTCCACTATCGTAAAGTCGATTTATGAACGAATTGGAAGACGCTGAAATCAATCTCACTCCGCTGATCGATGTGGTCTTCGTGATTTTGATCATGTTCATCATCGTGGCGCCGCTGCTCGAGCTCGACCGTGTCTCTCTGGCTGAAGGGCCGCCTCTTGACGCCGCCACAGCTGTCGCCATTGAAAGCAAAAGCCCCATCACCATTCATGTGCTAGGCGACAACTCACTACTGTACAACAAACAAAACGTCTCTCTAAAAGAACTCGCCAAACACTTAGAAGTCGCCAAGCTCCATCACCCTAAAGAGCGTCCTCAACTTTTCCAAGACAAAAATGCCCAATTTGGCACGTATCAGTCAGTGAAAAATGTCGTGGCAGCAGCCGGCTTTGATGAACTCGATGTGATTCTCAAACCGGAGTAGAGATGAAGATTACCCTTCTTGTCACTCTCTGTCACCTGCTCTGCCTCTTCCCTCTATGCAAAGGGCCTAAGACTCCAAAAAGGGCAACACATGTGACTGTGCGTACCGTCACTGTGCAGAAAGCTGCCCCTGTAGTTGCAGCAAAGTCAAAACCAGCATCTGTGGGCGCAAAACCCCAAAAACCAGCACCAGTCGTTACTAAAGCTCCAACTCCAAAGCCAGCACCTGTTGTTACTAAAGCTCCAGAGCCAACCAAAAGCGTTGCACCAGCAAAAAAACAGAGCAGCGCTCAACCGAATCAAGAGAAACTTCTCGCACTGATGGAGCAGAGTTTGGCAACTTTGGAGACTCAACCACAAAAAGTTGCGCAAACAGTCGTTGCTGCACCAAAAATCGCAGCACTCAAAAGCGAATGCCTCGAAGAGGGTGTTTACCAAGATCTATTGATGACCTATTTGCAAGAGGCATTGGAGTTTCCAGAAAAAGGTGAAGTCAAACTTCGCCTAACGCTCTCTAGAACTGGCTCTGTCACAGCAGTTTCTGTTGTCACTGCATCAAGCAGCAAAAATCAAAGCTATGTGACAGCCTCTTTACCAACTCTGCAGTTCCCTGCATTTGAAAGTCATTTCAAAGGGGAGAAATCACACACTTTTTCTGTAACGCTAGTTTCTCGTTGATTCCGTTTCGTTTTTCTGTTATGTCATTTGACATGATGCGAATTTTATTTCTCTTTTTTCTTTGCTATGCTCCTTTATTTGCTGAAGAAGAAATCGTTGTACATGTCTCCTCTGCAGACAGGTTAGCTACCCTCTCACTTAACCCTATCCAAGATCGTGGTGCTCACCTTGAGAAAAGCTATCTCAACTCTCTAGAAAAAATCCTCCACTTTGATCTCAGCCATAATGGACGCACCGATGTAGTCAAAGCGAAGTGTAGTGGCTCACTACTCGATCGTGAAAAGTGGCGCCAATCTGGAGTCGATTATGCCGTTGAAGTCATCGCTGCAAAAAATGCTCTTTCAATCAAAGCCCTGAATGTCCGCACAGGAAGCGTCAAGAAGCTCGACGGAATCTCGCTTTCAGGCTCTCTCAACGAGGATCGTCTGAAAATGCATCAAGTCGCCGATGCGATTCATCAAGCCTTTTTCCATGAACCTGGTATCGCTACAACACGCGTTCTCTATACGTTGCGTACGCGCAAAAGCACCACTTCAACTCAATGGGTTTCTGAGGTTTGGGAGTGTGATTACGATGGTGGAAATACTAAACAGATCACACAGGATGGCCACCTTTGCGTGACACCTATCTATCTTCCTTCAGAAAAAGGAAAGCATTGTCAAAACTTTCTGTTTGTCTCCTATAAAATCGGACAACCCAAAATCTATTCTAGCCACACCCAGCATGGTAGCTCTAAGCGGCTTACCTATTTGAAAGGGAACCAGTTGATGCCGTCTATTTCACCCAAGCAAGACACCATTGCCTTTATCTGTGATGTCAGCGGCAACCCCGATCTCTTCATTCAAGATTTCTCGCTCGAAAAGGGCGTCATTGGCAAACCAAGGCAGATCTTCTCAGCCCCTTCAGCTGCGCAAGGCTCCCCAACTTTTAGCCCTGATGGCAATCAGATCGCCTTTGTCTCCAACAAAGATGGCTCCGCACGCATCTATACCATGTCAGTGCCTGACAAAAATACACGCGATATTACTGGTCCCCGTCTGATCTCTAGACAAAACCGCGACAACACTAGCCCTGCCTGGTCTCCAGATGGGAAAAAACTCGCCTATTGCAGCTCAACTAAAGGCGTACGACAGATCTGGGTCTATGACTTTGAGAAAGGTGAAGAGACCCAGCTAACCGATGGCCCAACGCACAAAGAGAATCCTGCATGGGCTCCAAACAGTCTCCATCTAGTTTTTAACTCAGCAACGGCCACCCACGCCGAACTCTACCTGATCAACTTGAACCAGAAGAAAGCTGTCAAGATCTCTTCAGGAGCAGGAGAGAAACGCTTTCCAGCGTGGGAGCCACTAAAAATCGATCCAACTTAAGAGGTGATCATGAAAAAAACACTGCTTCTAGCACTTGTCCTTGCGGCAACACTTACAAGCTGCTACCGCACCTCACGTGAGACGTGGGAAGATAGCAAAACATGTGGACGTTATGTCGGTAAAGGTTTACGTGCACTTATCTTTGGACAACATGCAGATCAAAAGGATTACGCCTATCTCAACAATTGGCAAAAAGAGCCTGAATACATTCCGCTCGCAGACTCAGAATATAAATCTATGGAAATGGCTGAATATGTCGCGCCACAAGCCAAAGAGTCTCCTGGAGATCCAGGTTCTCTTCTGCCTGGAGTTGAAGCCTTTATCAATCCAGCTGGCTACTTAGCAGGCCTTTTTTCGAACGTCCATTTCGACACAGATAACTACTCCGTTAAAGGAGACGATAATTCACACATGCTGCACGAAGTAGCCAAATACCTCATTAAAAGCCCTAGAACTTATATCTTCATCGAAGGACATGCCGATGAGCGAGGCGCTGCAGCCTACAACCTAGCACTTGGTTCAAGACGCGCAAACGCCGTGCGCACCTACTTGATCCAAAACGGAGTCAACCCCGATCAACTCTTCACCATCTCCTATGGGAAAGAGCGTCCTCTAGTCAATGGACACGACGCTCCAACCTGGCAGAAAAACCGTCGAGCCCAGTTTAAACTCTATGATCGTTAAGCTACTGTTTTTACTAGCCTTGAGCGCTCCCCTTTGGGGAGCGCCTAATCGCGACCAAGTCGCATTGCAAGAAGTGCGTAGCTCTTTTCAAGAGCTTAGCTACCGTATTAACAGCCAC
Organism: uncultured Chlamydiaceae bacterium; assembly: GCA_942490925.1. GTDB lineage: Bacteria > Chlamydiota > Chlamydiia > Chlamydiales > JAAKFR01 > CALNYX01. The sequence goes on from CALNYX010000017.1 coordinate 1,216,855, forward strand.
CAAGTTGAGCTTGATCTACTGTTAGAACGGCTCCAAGCCCTTGAAGAGAAAACAGGTCGACTCAATCAGAGCAGCTCAACAGAAAATCGTCTTTCACAGATCGAAAAGAACCAAAAGAGTCTCGCTTCAGATTTCAAGACCTTAAAAGGCCACCTTGAAAAGACAAATAGCTCACTCACCTCCTGCCAATCTAAACTCACTCAACTCGATAAACAGCTTTCAACAGACATCAAGTCGCTTAAAAACTCACTCCAATCAATGGTTGTGCTACTTAAAGGTGGCAACGAGGGCAAAATCTACACCGTCAAGCCTGGAGACTCTTTAGGCAAAATTGCCCTCAACTTGAAGACTGACACCAAAACGCTCAAATCCCTCAACAACCTGAGCGCAGACACCATCTATGTCGGCCAAAAACTCAAGCTCCCTTAATTGGAAATTAATCTCATGTTAATAAAAATCTAAAACTCCTGTGTTATAATAAGCTCAAGATAAAGGACTTATTATGACAAATCCAATTACAAATTTTACTCGAGAGCATCCAGGTCTTACAGCCTTGCTTGGGACTTTGCTTGTTGCTGCAATTGCGCTTCCAATCATTGGAACCCAAACGCATCTCCTCTCCTCATTTGCACATATTGTCACAACACCATCTATGGTCGTTGCGCCAGCTATATATGCTGGCCTAGCAGTAGCTGGAGTTCTTACCGTAGGAACTATCGCTCTAGATGTAAAACGAGCTAAAGTCAGAAAAGAGAAAGGCTCGCCATATAGCCCAATTCAAGCCACTGACAATACCACTCGGAGAAGTCCACCTACGACTCGCTTTGCTATGTGGAGGTACCCTCGCTACGATGTTCTTGGCGACGATTAATTGAAAATTATTACTACCTTAAATTGATATTAATACTCATCTGTTAAAATAATAACTATAAAAAACAAACCAGTATAAAAGGAGATCAAAGATGAGTATTTCAACAGGATGTCAAAATGTAGGTAAAGTCTCTCAGTGGATGCAAAAACACCCACGAACAGTCGTTGCAGCAACAATTACAACAGCAGTTTTAGCAGCTCTAACAGCTCTAATGGCTGGTGGTAGCTTAACATCAATGTTAGGTGCAACAGGAGCTCAGGCGATGATGTTCGGTGCTGGAGGCCTAACAGGGGCAGCAATTTATGGCCTTAACAGACTACGTAAGTACGAAGGTGAAAAAAGTAAAACAGACGCTATTCTCGTCAACAATGGGATCACTCCAGGTCAACCACCAAAGGCAGAAAACGTTTAATTGCAACTCAGTTGCACTGAAGGCCTCTAGAAGTTCTAGAGGCCTTTTTTTTATGGGAATTTAGCAAGATATTAAAACTAGCTTAATATAATAGCAGTAAAATAGTAATCATACAAAACATACAAATGAGAATAAAATGGCTGATTTTGCATATACCTGTTTAGAGAGAAGCTCAACAAGTAATTGGGTGCATACTCATCCAAGAACGATTGCTGTTACCGTTGTGGTAGCAGTAGCGTTCGCAGCGTTGATCGGTGTTAGCCATACTGCATCTCTCGTTGGCCCTACAGCAGCAGAGGCAATCATGCTTGGAGCTGGTGGACTCACAATGTCAGCTCTCATCGTGCTTAAGAAATTAAACAGGTATGAAAGCGAGAAAAGCTACGTACAGTTTGATGCAGCTCTTTACGAAGACACACAGTATGCAAAAAGCCCCGTTTCTAGCCCGGCACCAGCTAGAGAAAAGCAAACCACTAATAATGAACGAAAAGAATCCATTTCTGGTAGCCTGAGTGAATATTACGACTTCACTAAAAATCCAGCCTATGAAGAAGAGTGATTTTTACAATAAGTTATTACTATCTTAAAACTGACTTAATTCAACTGATTTAAAATAGTACGCATAGTAACCTTTAAAAGGAGTTAGAGATGAAAATTGGTGAAATGAGACAAGCTGCTCAGACAGCAATGGCAACCCACAAAAAAACAACAATTGCTGCTGCAGTTATGGCAGTTGCTTTAATCACGCTTGCTGCCACGCTTGGTGGTGGAACACTGACTCATTCTGTCGGTGCTAAAGCGGCTGAGGCGATGACATTTACAGCAGGGATGGCGACAGTAGGAGCTGTTTACGGTCTGCACATGCTCCGTAAATACGAAGATGCTCAAAACGAGAAAAGAGCTGCTTCTTAATTCAATCTTTATATTAGGCCCAGAAGTTCATTTCTGGGCCTTTTTTTAATCAAAAAATAATATATACTTAATTATGGATTAATAATCTTCCTGTATAATTAGACTATAAAATTAAACAACAAGGAGAATATTAATGAGTCCAATTACAATTTATACAAACAAAAACAGTACAACATTTGCCGTCGCCAAAAAAGATGAGGACAGATTTAACGAAAATTCTGATGTTAAAGTTAAAAAGCTCTCAAATGAAAAATTTAGTGCGCTAATAGCTCCAGTAACTAAGGAAGCAGACAGGAAAGTTTCTTTGGTTCAGTTAACAGAAACGCAAGCTGGTCGTCAGCGCTCTGACAGCACATCAAGTGTCGTTTCTGATAGCTCGGACCTCTCACTCGATAACGTAGATGCTCCAGCTCCAGCTGATCCTAAGCGTACAGCAAAACGTGTGCAAAAAGTGGCGCTTGTAGCCATCTTTGCAGCTGTCATGGCAGCAATTGGGTTTGGAGCAGCAATGGCCTTTGGATTCCACCCAAGTGCAACGCAAGCGCTTCTTGGATTCGGAATACCAGTCGCAGTCGGTGGACTTGGATTTGCAGCAGCGGCAACAGCCTACTGCGCAACTCATGAGAAGGAGCAACCAGCACCGAAACTACCCGAAATAACGTTATAACCAACTGAGAGGGAGCTTTGGCTCCCTCTTCAATTTGAAAGGAGAAGAATAATGACAGACCCACTAGCAGTAAAACAATCTGATAATTGGAATACAAGTCCTGATGTATTCAAGGTGTGCTGTCGCAACCTTTCAAAGAAACGGACAGCGCTTGTTGCGCTTGCTTCGTTAGCTCTTTTTGCTGTTGTGACAACGGGACTCACTGCAGGTTTGCATGGTGGCTTTAATTCTGCCTTTCTCTCACACGCAGTCACCTATGCTCCCTATGTTGCCGGTGGTAGTGTTGGTTTCTTCTTAATTGGGACAGCTCTTTTTGCAGTTCGCAAACATGAAACACTCGCTGTTGACACAAAGAAAAAAGCAACTAACCCCTGCAAACCTAACCTATTACGAGATTCTACAACTTCACCCCGCCCTCCAAGTGAAAGCAGCGATGAGAGGGATGATATTTTGGAAGTATTGTAAGCTCTAAAGAAGTTCTTCTTTGGTGGAGCGTTGTAGCAGTAGTTTGACAGCTTCTTTTGGATTGAGATTTTCGTAAACCACTTGATAGACAGCTTCTGCAATTGGAAGCTCGATGCCTGCTTTTTTTGCAAGCTGCACAGCTGAGAGGCATGTGTAAGTTCCTTCTACAACCATCCCAATCTCTTTTTTTGCTTTTTCAACGCTTTTCCCCTGTGCAATGAGTCTACCAAAGCGGTAGTTACGACTCATGGTGGAGAGGCAAGTCACGCAAAGATCTCCCATTCCTGAAAGGCCATTGAGCGTCTCTGGTTTGCAGCCGCGTGTTGCAGCTAAGCGTCGAATTTCATGCAGACCACGTGTCATGAGCGCTGCTTTGGTATTATCTCCAAAACCAAGGCCATCAGAAGCTCCACAAGCAATGGCAATGATGTTTTTCATCGCGCCACCAAGCTCGACGCCATTGATGTCATCGTTGGGATAGACGCGGAACATAGGGGTTGAAAAGGCTGTGTGGATTTTTTTCATGACTGGTGGGTCATAAGCTGAACAGACAACTGAAGCAGGAAGGCCTTTGAGCACTTCTGGGGCAATGGAAGGACCACTGAGGCAACCGATCTGTTTGGCGTGTTTTTTGCCGAGAACTTCAACAGCAACTTCGCTTAAGAGCAAGCCTGTATTCTGTTCAATTCCTTTAGATGTGAGGACGATGGGACACTTGGGAATGTAGGTCTCTTTGATCTTTTGAAAGACTTGGCGGAGGCCTGCGGAGGTTACTCCTTCAACAATGAGATCTTTCCCCTTGAGCGCTTCTTCGATATCGGTGGTGAAGTTGAGAGTAGGTGGTGCTGGATGATCGGGAAGGCGTGGATGTTCGCGCTTCTCATTGAGATGTTTGACGATCTCTTCTTCGATGCTCCAACAGAGAACATCGTAACCTTTTGAAGCGAGCAAGTGAGCGAGTGTGTATCCCCAAACGCCTATACCGAGATAGCCAATTTTCATAGGGCCCAAGCATAGCAAACAAATACTTTTTAGTCCACATAGGGGGATTGTGGCAGGGGCTTTCCTTGCCACTTCTCTTTGAATGCTTCTGTAGGATAGTAAAATTCAGCGCTTAGCTCAAACTCTGCACTTTCAGGAGGCATTTGTCCTGAAACTTCTTTGAAAAGCTCTTTTTCATGTGAGAGCACTGCTTGCTGGGCTGTCTGCAGGCTATCTTCCCCTTCGGTATTTTTAACGGGGGCAAATGTCTGCTCACGGGGAAAAATGAGCGCGCCTGCCCGATTGGCGGCTAAAAAGGCATCGAAGACAAACTCTTCGAATTTCCACGCATTGGGCTCTTTTGGAATCTCTTCGTTTGGCCACATCTTGACGGCCTTTTTTGCCCGGTGCATGGGTAGTTGCATCTCGCTCGCTTTCTTGATGAAGTCCATCGAAAAACAGTAGAGGCCGATATTGGCATATTGCTCGGTACTCGTATCCGTAAACTCTCCATACTCAAGCACGCTGATGGTCTGCTTGACTTGCGTGAGAGTTCCAACTTTTTCTGTTGGCTCTGTTTTTTTGATGGTTTGAATGGAAAGCTCATTGTTTTGCCGCTCATGAAAACCAAACAGCTCGTAATCAAATGGGAGCGCAAGTGGATTGTCAACAGCCATGATGCGAACCATCTCGATACCTTGATCAGCCCATTTCTGCCAAATTCCATTTGCAACAAAGGCACGGAAGAAATCTCCGTTGCCATTGGGACCCATCGCCAATGTTCCAGGCTTTTGAAAAAAGAGGTTGCCGCTCAGTGTGAGAAGGGGCCAGTTACATTGTGAGAAAAACGAGGTCTGATTGGGACGCAATCCAAAGAAGTGATTCTCAATGAAATAGGTTTCTGTTGCCATCCGATTCATTGTGGAGGTCATGAAGGCAAGAGGAAGGGGGCGCTCTACTTGCGCGGAGGCGGCGGCGACTTTCTCTGCGATGAGTTGAAAAAGGGTTTTGTTTTGAACTCGTGAGATGGGAACACATCCCTTAGGTCCTTCTAGACGTAAGCGAGAGGCTTGTCCACCCCCTAGCACGATACATCCGCATTTTCCTGCTTTGGCAAGCTCTATTCCCTTTTCGTAGTTCTCTTGATGGTGATTGGGAAAGTGATTTGTCAAAGGGTTGAAAGGTAGTGGCGCTTTTTGCTCATGCTGCAGATGTTGCTGCTGCTGGCAAAAGCGAACGAGATCGAGCTTTTGGATCTCACGTTTGAGCTGTTCAAACTGCTCGGTGCTCCACTCCTCTGTCCCCGCTAGCAGTTGATCTTGTTCTATAGGCTGAAGGATTTCACACAGGGTGTCTTTGAGAGATTTCATACAAGCATTTTGCTCAGGGTTCTATTCCCCTATTCTAGTCTGCCATCCTATTTACAGCAAACCAAGTCTCCGATTTCTCTTTACTGAAATTTTACACTACAGTAAATATTTTATTATAACTTGTTTCGAGGAGGAAAAGATGAGCAATTTACAACTCCAAGTCAGGGGTGAACAACCACCGATTGTTTGGCATCGCCACCAACAACAACCTCAAGCAGCTCTAGTCGTCGCAGAGCAGTCGCGTACTGTTGAGCATGTGACAGAAACCTCTTCCTACTGGTCTGTTTCTGCATGGACAAGTTGGGCTTACTCTTTTTTCCAAAATTCTCCAGCGCAAAGTGAACAAATGGAAGTCACAGCATATCGCACATCATGCACTGGCGGCGGCTGCTTGGATAAAGTTTCTGCTGCGGCAGCTGGGTTAGTTGCAGTTGGAGTAGGGATTGCAGCCATTGCTCTTGGGGTAACAGCAGCTATTCCAACAGTGTACATTGTAATTATGGGAATTGCTGCAAGCGTTTTACTCATTCCTATAGCAAGAGGTATGTACCATGCAGTAAATGGAGGAACTGCTGAACAAATTGCTCGACAAAATCACGAGTATAAACGCTTAAATACTGAACTACGAGGCGAAGTGACTCGAATCTCGACCACTGGCGAACGTTTGCAACAAACTGCTAGAAATTATGATACGCTCTTGGCTGCATTTGCAGAGATGGGAGAGGAGTATGGCATGCACTTTGAAGCGATTCGACAGCTCAACAATGGGATTGCTCGCTATATCACAGGCCAACTACGGCAAGCCTTTGAAGATCGCGAAGCACAAATCAGGAATATCCGAGCCGAGCGTGCTGAACTTCTGGGCGAAAGAGAGCAGATTGCTGCTGACCGAGAGCGCCTAATGGGAGTAGTTGAAGGTTTCCAGGGAGATATCGGTGCAATCCGAGCAATTGCAGAGCAGATGCAGGCGGGGCAAGCGGCACTTGCAGGCTTAGCCCAGTGGCTTCATGGCGCACAAGAAGCTCCTGCTCATCGCGCTGCAATTGTCGCTGGAAATCCCGCGCATCAAGTACTTGAAGATGGAAGAGAGACTCTTCAGCAGAAAGTTGTAGGCCTGCTAGGTGCTCTGGATGAGATGCCCCGTTTAATCGAGCTGCTAAGAGGAGTTAATCTTGCTGAGCAGCATAACCAACTCATGGTAATTCAACGGCAAATTTTCGAGAGTACACAACAGCTTGCACAGATTGTCGAGCAGATGGGCATTGTGCATAGACAAGGCGCTGCATTCTTCCAAAGTATACAGAGAGACATGCAGACCTCTCTTCAAGGGATAAAAGATAGCGAACGGTACATAGATCAGGTCTTTGGACGCATAACAAATTGGTTTGATGAGACAGTTCGAAGGCGGCCTACTGGTACATGCAGAATTGAAGAACTCAATGCTTCAGAGTGATCTGTTCGTCTAGGAGGGATTCTTCGTGGCTGAGTTGGCTCTTTTGCCAAGTGGCATACTGAGTCTCTTTGAGCTTCTCAACAATCTTTCTCTCAGCAAGCGCATCTTTGAGAAGCTCTTGCTTCGCTCTGATCAACTCGGCCTGTTTGACAATCGCTTTTTCTAGGTGGGGAATGGCTTCACGCAGTGTCTGTAAGTAGCTCTGGTATTCCCTTTGCGTGTTCAGATCGCCCCTTTTTCTGGCCTGTATAAGCTCTTTTTCTGTCTGCTCCATCTCGTGGTGAATGGAATGGATGCGCGCGGCGTACCACGCGCTTTTACGCTGCAGCTCGGCAAGCTCCCTTTCTAATTTTTTCACCTGTTGAATGCGCACCTTGAGCAGCGCCTCTAGCTTAAAGTGGAATTTTTTCATGTAGACTCTCAAATGCGACGTGTTGATCAGCGTTCTGCTGAAGGAAGGCGTTGAGCTGATCAATTTTTTCCAATGCTTCATCAATCTTTGGATTGGAACCTGAAACATAGGCTCCAATGGTGATCAACTCTTTTGCCTCTTGGTAGGTATGTAGCAGGGCGCGGAGGCGATTGGCTTGCTTCTGATGCTCTTTGGATGTGAGGACGCTCATAAGACGTGAAAGACTTTTGAGCACGTCAATTGGTGGGAAATGACCTAACTCACTTAGGTTGCGGGAGAGATGGATATGTCCATCGAGTAGGGAACGCATCTGTTCGGGTATCGGATCGTGCACTTCATCCTCTTCACTCAAGATGGTGTAGATGCCTGTGATCGAGCCCTGTTCACTACAGCCAGCCCTTTCAAGAAGGCGTGGGAGCGTGGCAAAAACAGATGGGGTGTAACCGCGTGTTGTGGGCGGCTCTCCAATAGCAAGGCCGATCTCGCGCAGTGCCATGGCATATCTAGAGATGGAATCCATCATGAGAATGACGTGTTGTCCTTGGTCGCGGAAGTATTCAGAGATGGCAGTTGCAACATAGGCAGCTTTACAACGTAGTAAAGCGGCTTGATCGGAGGTGGCAACAATCACTACGGATCTAGCAAGTCCTTCGGGACCGAGTTCATTTTCAATGAATTCACGCACTTCACGACCTCGCTCTCCAACAAGGGCGATGACGTTGATGTCTGATTGTGCTTTGCGTGCGATCATTCCCATGAGGGTTGATTTCCCAACGCCTGGAGCGGAAAAGATGCCGATGCGTTGTCCTCGGCCAAGGGTACAGAGGGCATCGATTGCTTTGATGCCTGTAGGCAGTGGTTTGGTAATCGGTGGACGACGCAGGGGTGGCGGTGGCGGCGCAATTGCTGGGTAACTTGTCTCTGCAAAAAGGGGGCCTTTATCATCGATTGGATTGCCAAGGGCATCGAGAACGCGTCCACAAAGTGAGGCGCCAACAGGAACGCGATGCCCTTCATGAAGGGGGTAGACTTCTGAACCGGGAGCGATTGTAGAAACTTCTTCGAGTGACATGAGGAGCACTTTGTTCTCTTTGAAGCCGACAACTTGGCAGTAGATGGGCTCGCCATTTTTTCCGTAAACGTAGCAAATTTCATTGATGGAAACGGCTGGGCCTATTGATTCGATGAGCAGACCAATGACGTGGGTAACGCGGCCGCTGAGACGGAGCCCTGGCCAGGCCTTGAGTTGTGTTTGCTCATCTGCTAAACATTTTGGCATGTGATCCTCGTACGCAGATCATCGAGTTCACGGGTGATGTTTGCATTGAGAAGGCCGCTTTTAGCCTCGATACGACAATCACCGCGTCGCATGAGGGGATCTGGGAAAAAGTGCAGAGAGGGTGCTTGCAGGTGGTGCTGGACAAAATGCAAATCTTCGGGGCAGAGGTAGAGAGTAAGTTGCTCTGTGGGCAACGCTTTGGTTGCCTGGTTGATCAGGGATTGGATCAGTTTGATGTGGGTTTCAGGGCGTGAGAGTTCGCTGCGGATGATTTTTTCACTGACTCGTAGGGCGAAATCAATCACTTCTGGTTTGAGCTGTACAAGCAGTTGTTTGCGATGTTCCATGAGTTTGGTAGCAATGGCTTGCAAAAGGCTGTTGAAAGATTTGAGCTCCTCCTGCGCTTTTGCATATCCGTTTTTCTCCCCTTCTTCTTGTCCTTTGAGAAAGGCTTTTTGCCACTCGTGTTGAAAAAGCTCTTCGACTTCTCCATCGAGTTTATTTTGTGCATGAAGCTCTCCATTTGGCGTGAGAAACAGATGTGTGTCTACTTTAGCATCGCGGATGATCATGGCTCTCTCTCCAGCTCAGCTAACACTTGCTCTTGAAATTCTTCGGGAAAGGCGGCTAAGATTTTTTCAGCACGCTCAGGTTCTAAATAACTGAGCATGGTAGCAATGGTTGCAGGCTCTTGCTGACGCACAGAATTTGCAAGCTTGGAAAAGTTGATTTTTGTCTCTTTCTCTTTGGATTTGGAAACGAGACGGCGAAAGAGTGGGATAAGTGAAAGGAGTGCTAAAATGACCATCAAACCAAAAAAGAGAATGCCCATGTAGCTCCCTCTCTCTTTTGTCTCAACCCAGACACTCCGTTTTTTCTCAAAAGGGACAAAATCAATCACTGATTGAACTTCTAAATCATATCCTCTACCTATTGCTTGAAGCTGATGGTGAATCTCTTGTGCAAAAGGAAGTTCGCTCTCTAATCGATCGAGTATCACGGCTATATTGAGTTTGTCATTGAGCTGGACAGAAGAGTGGAAATGGCCGCTTCCCATAATTGTGGAGAGTAGGGCCTCAATTTTTTGTTGCACTTCTTCTTCAAGAATAAGTCGCCTGTCTACAGCTTGCTCCTCATGATCTGGATCGATCGCTTGGTAGAGATGTCCTTTGGTATCTGAGATGGCGACCATGTGCGGCTCAAGTCCACGCACTGCGCCAGCGAGATGGCAGGTAATCGCGCGCAATTGTGAGCTCGACAAGTGTGTTTGTGGCATCAGGGTTAAAATAACGGAAGCTTTTGTCTGATGGGCTTGGCTACCAAACGTACGAGAGGGAGCTAAGTCAAGAATCACATTGGCGTGCTTGATATTTTCAAAACCGGCAAGGTCATGCTCTAATTGCCCTTTCAATGCGCGCATCTCGAGCACTTGCAACTCTTTCTCTCCTTTGATCCAGGTATTGGTATCAAAGAGCTCAAAACCTTTTCCTTGCTCATGCTTCCCAATTCCTAAGGAGATTAGCTCCATACGAATACGCTCAACTTGCTCATCCAAGACTTGGATTCCATTTTTCTCTTGGAAAGGTATCTGACTGCTTTCAAGGTAGCTTTTAACTTCTTGAGATTCGACATGGCTCAATGCGCCTTGCGGATAGAGCGTGACGTATTGTGAACTCGAAGCGCGCATCAATAGAAGCGTGCAAAAGCCTATTAGTGAGAGGAAAAGGGTCGTGATTACAGCTTTCTGCATCGGTTTTGCCCGATTCCAAAGCGTAACAAACTGTCCGAAAAGTTCTTTCATATGCTATAGTTGTATTACCAAAGACAAAAAAAAATTTAAATGAGAATTGTTGTCCCCTATAACGAAATCCTCCCGCATAAGCGGGCCCATGACCTCTTTTTATTTCAAGAGTGTGTGGAACTTGCAAAGGCGGGGTGTGATGTACACTTGCTTTGTGGCAAAGGTTCTTTGCCCGATGCCGCGCTCTTTCAGCACTATGCGACAAAAGCTCCGATCACGATCCATCGTCTTCCGATCCTGAGAAAAAATAATTCTCTGAATTTGAGTTGGAACCTTCCTTTCTTCTATGCCGCTCAAAGAAAAATTGAGGCGTTGTGTCCCGATATCGTACTTTTGAGTGTTCTGAAGCAGGCCCACTACCATCTGATGCATCGCTTACCTGGAATTCAGTATATTTATGAAGCACACGAGGTTGCTGCTTATCCCAATACGATCCGCAGTGAGCGGTATGAAACGGAAAAGGAGATGTTGCAGTTAGCTGATCTAATTATCGTGACAACGAACCAACTCGCTGAGATTCTACAAGCACCCCCCTATAGCTTGCTCGGTAACATTGAGGTCATTCCTTTGGCTGTCTCGCACAAACCGCTTCCTTCTCTCGATAAAAAAATTCCAAGTACGGTGACTTATGTCGGACAGCTCTATCCAGAACAGGGAGTTGCGCAGCTTTTAGAGGCGATGGACGGTCTTGATGATGTTTGGTTGAAGATTATTGGAGGTTTGCCTGAAGAGATTGCAGCGCTCAATCGTCACCAACGGAATGTCAAATTCATGGGATTTGTTCCTCCGAGTCAACTGCGCCAAGTGGTTGCGCAGACACACGCTTTTGTTGCTCCCTTTCAATTAGTTGGTCGTATGCCCTATGTTGCACACACAAAGCTCTATGAATATGCAGCTTGGGGACGTCCGATCATTGCACCAAATTCGCCGATTGTACGCGAACATCTCTCAAGTGAGAAGGGTGTATTGCTCTATGATTCTAAGCAGGAGCTCAAATCGTGTTTGCAACAAATCAGACAGCTGTGTGATTCTCCCACTCCACCCCTAAGCTGGGCGCAGCGCATTGGCCTGTTTAAAAAGGCTCTTCAACAAGCCTTTGATAAATGAATGTTTTGGAGATTTTAGTGAAATTTGTGACAGAACTAGATTCAGAATCCAAAGCTAATTCACTGCAGGTTAGCAAGAAAAACTTTCTTATGCAAATTGCATGGAACGCCCCGAAGCTGAGCATGAAAAAAATCTTGCTTCTTCTGCTCTTTTCAACAGCTTTTGCTTTGCCAACTTACTTCGACTATTCAGCTGATGAACTCGAATCTTTCTCATCCCCACTGCATATGTCTCATGAGAGGATGGAGAAATGGGAATGTGTTCTCACTCCATTTCTACGAGAGAAGCAGATCTCTGATTTCAAGGTTTTTACATTTTATACCTATCTGTACATTGCCCAGCGTGATGCTGCCTTTCTCTCCTACAATACGCACAACTGTTTTGAAGGAAGTCTCGACGCATTGACACTTGGAATGGTGAAGCTCTTTTTTCCCGATTTTTCTAACTTTCCCACTTTAGAGAGTGACCCCTATAGTGAAAAGCTGACAGCCATCGTGCTTCCGGCTTTTAAAACTCGTCTAGAGGAGCAAGCTCTGTGGGGAATTGACTCTATTGAACCGTTCATGCCTCCACCACCTCCTGGGGATTGGAAAAAAGAGCTGAAAAAGACGTGGAAGATCCAACGGAGTTTGACCAAAAAAGAGATCGCGGCTGCCCACACTTGGTGCTACATTGCTAAACCGCGCACACAGAATTGGATTACCCTCACCAATACCTATATGGAAGAGAATTGTGTCGGGTTTGGTAAGGTCTTGCAAGTGCGTGGAGTTTTGATGATGGCACTCTATGACTCTCTGATTATTTCAGGAAAAGCCAAGCAGCTTTACAATGAAAAACGCCCCTTTGAAATGGACACTGGGATCTGCCCTTCTATCCCTAGGCCTCGCTCTCCTAGCTATCCTTCGGGGCATGCTGCATTAGCTGGAGCTGGAGCTGAAGTGCTTGGATTTTACTTCCCACAGAACTGTAAAGAGTGGAAAAAACTGGCAAGAGAGAGTGCTTTTTCTCGAGTTTGGGGTGGAGTTCACTTTCCGATTGATGTGCAAGAGGGCCTGATTATTGGCCGTGAAGTTGGCAAAGAGATCCTCAAAGAGACTTCCATCTAAAAGCTAACTAGGTCTGTCAAAGAATGATCTTATCGCCTTGAGTTGGAAAAATCAACTCGAGGCCAAGTTTGTTCATAGCGGTGAGTTCATCTGCAATTTTCTGCTTCACATCTTTGCTCGACTGAAAATTCTCTTTGCGATGTGTGACAATCAATTTCAATCCTTTAATTGGAGAACCAACGATCGCTTCTAAATTGTGTAATTCTTGCATCATCAGTTGAGGATTGAGATGGCCATAGACAACTTGTCCAGAGTGTTCATCTGAGACGGAACATTCGAGAAAGATCCCGGCAAGTCTGTTTTCTTTGATGAGTGGGGCAATGCGTTTCCAAAGGGTTGCTAGCCGCTTCTCTTTTTCAAGAGCATCTGCTGATGTGTCTCCAATGTAAAGCGCATAATTATCTTGGTACTCAACTAAAAAGGCTGTTGAGGCGTAGTCATGGGGATGTGAGAGCGCAAAAGCTTCCACGCTCATCTTTGTGCGAGGAATGGGTTGTTTTTCGTGCAGTTGCAAGCGGAGATACTGATAGCAGTTGAGGGTTGGAGGGTTGCCCTCATTGCCGTAGTTTGGCCAGGTGTGGCCATTGAAAATGTAGTCGCGCAAATCATCAATAGTTGGATCGGTTCCTAGGATATGTTTATGGCTGTCAGCTTGTGAATTGATGACTAAGCCTACGATATGATCTAGATGTGCATGTGAGATGAGGTAGGCTTTGAGTTTTTTGGTGAGAATTTCACCAGTGGGTGTAAGTGAGGAGAAATTGAGTTTGAAATCATCGCAGTTTCCTTTGGCATGTGCGCTCTCAATGCCTCCAAGCAGGGTGCCTGCATCAAGGGCAATGAGTTGTTCAGGATCAGAGGTTGGGTAGAGTAGGTAGCCTGAAAGATTTGTTTCGTTTGGTCCACCTGTGCAACCGAGTATAATCACACGAAATTGATCGCTCATAACCGTTTTTCAAGTTGGTTGAGTTGATTCTGAATCCCTTTAGGCAGCCGATCTCCAAACTTTTCAAAATACGTGCGCATCTCGTCCACTTCATGACGCCACTTTTCGCGATCAACTTCAAAAAGGGCATTGAGCTGCTCGTTTGGAATTTTCAGGCCGCCACAATCGAGTTTTTCGGGCATATATCCAAGCGGGGTCTGCTTGCCATTGCCTTCTTGTTCTGTCCTTTCAAAAATCCACTTCAGAACGCGGACATTCTCACCAAAGCCGGGCCAGAGAAATTTGCCATCACTACCTTTGCGAAACCAGTTAACGGCGTAGATGCGAGGCAATTTGTCAGCTGTAGATTGGGCTCCCATCTCTAACCAATGCCCAAAATAATCTCCCATATGGTAGCCACAAAAAGGGAGCATCGCAAAAGGATCGTGTCTGAGCTTTCCAATCTCTCCAGCTGCAGCAGCTGTCATCTCTGATGAAACGCAAGCTCCAAGAAAGGTGCCGTGTTCCCAATCAAAAGCTTCATAAACAAGTGGAACAGTAGAGGCGCGCCTGCCACCAAAAATAATAGCTGAAATGGGTACGCCTTGCGGATCTTCCCACTTTGGATCAATGACTGGACACTGTTTAGCAGGAGCTGTAAAGCGGGAGTTTGGATGGGATGAGGGGCTTCCATTATTGGGAACCCAAGCTTCGCCAAGCCAATTGGTGAGTTTAGGAGGTATCTCTTTTGTCATCCCCTCCCACCAAACATCATTGTCTGGTGTGAGCGCAACGTTTGTAAAGACTGAATTTTTGCCGCAGCTGAGCAAGGCATTTGGATTGGACTCCATCGATGTTCCAGGAGCAACGCCAAAAAATCCAGCTTCAGGATTAATCGCATAAAGTCTGCCATCCGCGCCAAATTTCATCCACGCAATGTCATCACCAACGCATTCGATTTTCCATCCCGGTAGTGCTGAACTAAGCATGGCAAGGTTGGTTTTTCCACAGGCACTTGGAAAAGAGGCGGCGAAATATTTTTTCTTCCCTTCTGGATTAGTTATACCAACAATCAACATATGCTCAGCAAGCCACTGCTCATCACGGCCCATCACGGAAGCGATGCGTAGAGCAAAACACTTTTTGCCTAAAAGGGCATTGCCACCATAACCACTGCCAAAGGACCAGATTTCTCGAGTTTCAGGGAAATGGGCAATGACTGTTTTTTCTGGATTGCATGGCCAGGGCTCATCTTTTTGTCCTATGTCAAGAGGAACACCAACGCTATGCACGCAAGGGACAAAGGGCTCATCTTCTCCTAAAAGCTCTAGCACTGCAGTGCCAACGCGTGTCATCATATGCATGTTAACTACGACGTATGGAGAATCGGTGATCTGAACACCAATATGTGCGATCTCTGAACCTAGAGGCCCCATACTAAAGGGAATGACATATAGGGTTCTGCCATGCA
The DNA here is from genome assembly GCA_942490925.1 of uncultured Chlamydiaceae bacterium. Classification (GTDB taxonomy): domain Bacteria; phylum Chlamydiota; class Chlamydiia; order Chlamydiales; family JAAKFR01; genus CALNYX01. The sequence goes on from CALNYX010000017.1 coordinate 1,232,087, forward strand.
TACAGCGTGCAAAAAGTTTATGCAGCTCCTCTTGCATTTGATCGGGGGCTTTCCAATGGTTTGTTGGACCTGCATCTACTTCTTTATCGGAACAAATAAAGGTGCGCTCTTCAACGCGCGCAACATCTTTTGGATTGGAGCGGGCAAGGAAGCTGTTAGGGCGTTTCTCTTCATTCAAATGGATGAATGTGCCTTGCTTAACCATCTCTGAGCAAAGAGATTGGTACTCTTCTTGAGAACCATTACAGAGATAGACACGACTCGGTTTACACAGCTCTGCAATCTCTTGAATCCAGTGGTGTAAACGGGTGTGTCTGATCTCTTCAAGCATATTGTTTCACCATTGGGGATTAGATCATTGCTTTGCGCTTCTTAAACTTTTCGAGATGCTCAAGAGCTTTTCCTGTTCCAAGACATACAGCTAGCAGTGGATGCGGAGCAATAATCACTGGTAATCCTGTATCTTTGGTGAGCGCTTTGTCTAAACCTTTGATCAGTGCGCCACCCCCGGCAAGAACCATTCCTCTTTCAACTAAGTCAGCTGAAAGTTCTGGGGGACATTTTTCAAGAGTAAGTCGAACACATTCAATAATTTGCTGAATGGGCTCTGCTAAGCATTCGCGGATTTCAACGGAGTTAATTCGTTTTGTAACAGGGAGTCCAGCGACTTGGTCTCGTCCGCGAACTTCCATCTCAAGCTCTTTATCTCCAAGAGGAAATGCGGAACCTATCGTGATTTTGATCTCTTCTGCAGTACGTGGGCCGATCATGAGATTATAGGTGCGGCGCATGTAATTGATGATGCATTCGTCAAATTCGTCTCCAGCAATCCGAAGAGAGCGTGATTCGACAATTCCTCCAAGGGAGATGATGGCGATCTCAGTTGTACCGCCTCCGATATCGATGATCATGCTTGCTGCAGGTTCATGAACAGGGAGGTCTACTCCGATAGCTGCTGCCATAGGCTCTTCAATTAGAATAACTTCCTGTCCGCCAGCGTGAAGAGCTGAATCTTCAACGGCGCGTTTTTCAACGCCTGTAATTCCAGAAGGGACGGCGATTAAAATTTTGGGACGAAAAAGGCTGCGTGTCGGCGTGACTTTCTTAATGAGTGCTTTTAGCATCCCTTCTGCGATTTCAAAATCAGCAATGACGCCATCTTTCATGGGTCTAACGGCGTGGATTTTGCGTGGTGTTTTCCCAAGCATAGCTTTGGCTTTATGACCAACGGAGAGGACTTCGCCTGTCTGCGAGTCGACAGCAACAACGGATGGTTCACTCAAGACAATCCCTTTGCCTCGTACATACACGAGGGTATTGGCTGTACCTAAGTCGATACCGATGTCACTGGAGAAAAAATTGAAGACTTTATCAAAGCGTTTCAAGGCTTTATAGCGTGTAGCCTGGTAAAACACTTTGAAACTTGGATGACTTTTAAAATTTTTGAGCATAGTGTCCTACGTCTGTAAGAGTTCTAAGACCTCTTCCCATGTGAGCTTGGAGATAGCCTCATCATCGGAGTTGATCACTTTCTTGACAAGCCCACGCTTTCTTTTTTGCAAGTTCAAGATTTTTTCTTCAATCGTGTTTAGCGTGATGAGCTTGTACGAGGAGACGGAACGTTTCTGCCCAATACGGTGAACGCGATCCGTCGCCTGATTTTCTACTGCTGGGTTCCACCACATATCATAATGTATGACGGTGTCTGCCCCAACAAGGTTAAGTCCTGTTCCTCCCGCCTTAAGTGAGACGAGGAAGATGGGGATATCGGGATCTTCATTGAATCGTTTAACAATTTCGAGACGATTCTTGCTCGATCCATCTAAATAGGCAAGCGGAATCCCTCTTTCGGTCAAATCTTCTTTCAAGATGCCTAGCATTTTCGTGTATTGACTGAAGATCACGGTTTTGTGTTGTCCTTCAATCAGTGAGGGGAGAAGTTCCATGAGCATATCATATTTTGCTGAGTCACCCACTTCGGGTTTCTCTTTGGCAAAAATTGCTGGATGACAACAGATCTGTTTCAAACGGGTCAAAGTAGCTAGCACATGTATCTGGATTTTATCAAATCCCTCTTTTTTAACGAGTTTCGACAGTTCTTCTTTTGCTGAAGCGGCGTACGACTGATAGAGCTCTCGTTGAACACTTGAAAGATGGCAGTGGTATTCAATTTCTGAAACTGGTGGCAGGTCGTCTAACACGTCTTCTTTCATCCTTCGCAAAATAAAAGGTGAGACTTTGCGCCGCAGCGTTTCAAGACCGCCCCCTTCTTTACGTCGAATGAATTTTTCAACAAATCGGTCGTACGAGCTTAAAAGACCTGGCATTAAAAAGTCAAAGAGACTCCACAATTCATCGAGAGAATTTTCAATCGGAGTGCCTGTCAAGATCAATCGGTGCCTAGCATCGAGCATCTTGACGGACTTGGCGTTGCGCGTACCGCGATTCTTGATGTGATGCGCTTCATCGAGCACAACATAGTCAAATAAAATCTCTTTGTAGAGGTTGACATCTTTTTGAAGCAAATTATAGGAGGTGATCACAGCATCGTACTGACTAACTTTCTGCAGGAGTTTTTTGCGTTGAGAGGGGATGTTGTCAACAATGAGAATTTTGAGCTCTGGATTGAACTTATGAAACTCTTCTTGCCAGTTGTAAACAAGAGAGGTTGGACAAATAATCAATGACTGCATATCTGGCGAGGTTAACTTGCTCTGTGTAATGGCAATGATCGCTTGCAAAGTTTTCCCAAGTCCCATGTCATCAGCCAAAATTCCGCCTAAATACATCTGTCTCAAGCGCTCAAGCCAATGAACGCCATCGGACTGGTAGTTACGCAGGGTGGCTTGAATTTGTGAAGGTATAGCCGATGGAGGTGCGAGCGTTTTCTCTCCAAGCAGCTGTTTTTGGATGATTTTAAGTTTTGAGCTCATGGAGAATTTGACTGGCAGATCGTTGAAATCTTTGGCTTGGACTGTCGTTAGGCTCCAGAGAGGGCGATCTTCAATATGGTCTGTAAGTTTTGTAATGCCTATCTCATCGAAGAGCTGAACAATGGGACTCACCTTTTCTAAATCGAGGACTAAAATGCGGGGCATTCCACCTTTTTTTCGATTTTTGGGAGAATCAAGTTCTAAAAATCGTTTTTTCGCAGCAACACAATCCCACAAAAGGTCGAGGGCTGTTCCTTTGAGATAGCCATCAACTTTGAGGCTCACTTGGTAGCTATCAGCCCTTTTGGATTCACTCAATTCCAGGGTGAAAGAGGAGTCGTCGTAGATAAACTGCTCAAGAAGATTTTCGGGGCATTCAAAATGAATTCTTTCTTGGTAGCGCGGAATAACTTCGGTCATGAACTCAACGATTTTTTTCTCGCTCTTTACGCAGAAAGCTCCCTCTTTTTCGGAGTAGACGAAATCCTCAAAAAGCTCCTCAATGATACACCTCTCTTCAACGAGATTACGTGCTAAAATGCCCTCATCAGAGACAAAGCCTGTAATGTCATCATAGGCAAGTAGGTTGAGGCCTGCTGGAATTTCGGCTTTACCGTAGCAAAAGTAGAGTTCTGCCTCAAGTTCACCATTGAGATAATGAATCACGCAGCGCCCTTTCAATTCTTCGACAAAGGGGAGTGTGACAAAACGGTTGAGGACATTGGGATTGGTGACAGTGGCGTAGCGTTGTAAAACTGGCAAGGCATTTTCAATGAACGTGCCAAACAGTTGCTCTGGAATGGCGATCTCTTCGAGTTTTCTAAGTTCTCGCAAGTGTCCACGTCGAATATGCGTTTGAAATCGGTAGTAGATATTGTTGTGAATAACGCCTGGCTTGGTTGAATCAAATATCGAAGCTGTTTCAAGCGTCAAAGAGTCTTCTTCAATGGTAATTGTGGGTCTGAGTAGCAGCGTTGGCCCTGGAGCTTCAAGATATTCAACGGTAAACTCAATGTGTGCGTGCGAAGGAACAAAGCAGAGAGGTTCTTCTAAATTACCCGCATATAACCCTGGCAAAACGGCAGGCTCATCGCCCATCGAAATCCCTTTCGCAGCAACAAGATCATGCACGCGTGCAAGCAGGTCACCAAAATCTTCGCGGCCAATCTGCCCAATGCGTAGATAGCGCTCATCACCCGCTCCATAAAAACGGATGCGGTTCAAAAGCAGACTCACAACTTCGCGGTCGATCACATTAAATGAGCGGAGGGTGAAAAAGTAGCGCTTCCCACTGATGTGAATGGGATCGCGATAGCGAACGGCATGTAAAAAGGCCTTGAGATTCGAAATGTAAAGCGGCTTGGAACGTGATGGAAGACGTAAAGCCAGTGTAAGATCAAATACGTCTTTCTCTTCACTCTCGAGGTTAGCAATAACAGAGAGTTCTGCTTGATCTTCTTCAAGGTGTTCCATAGGGATGAAAAATGAGGAGGAGCCGAGTTGCGCTGCAGCCTCTACATATTCTGAAAGGACAGCTGTGTGATAGATCTCACCTTTCCGTTTGTCTTCTTTTGCTTCAGCTACTTCAAAGGTCTGTTGCAGCTTCTCTTTCTCTTCTTCTTCAACCTCTTCGAGGTCGGCTTCTTTAGAATAGCTCACCACAATTTCGTTGAGGTTTTTCTCAAGGAAAAAGAGAAACGCAGCGATATGTTGACAATCGTAGGAATAGGTGCAGTCACAATTAGAATCGACAGCGCTCGATTGATTGCGATCGATCTCAATTTCGCTCTCATAGACATTATTGAAAGCACCTTGAACACGTGAGCTCAAACGAATGGATTCATTGTCAAGATGCAGAATTTTCGCATCGACGATTGATTCTTGATCAAATAATTGTTTCCCCTCTTTAAGGATCGAAGAGGAGAAATCTTGGCGGAGTTTTCTAAAATTAAGCATCGTTTATGGTCTGTTGAAATACGAACCTAGTTGTACTGATTTCAGATGCGGAAAGCAACGAAAAAATTGACTCATATTCTTTACAAAAACTTTACTATCATCTACTTTGTTCGTTCAGAACACGGAGCACCACAATGAAATTTCTCTTCTTTATTCTCACTTTTTTTTGCACAAACACCCTTTTATCAACGCCAGTTGACACTTCCTTGTTTACAGAAATCGAAGCTGCAAAAAAGAGTAAGAAAAAAGATAAACAGACATTAAAAAACCTCAAAATTTCTTCGGTCACTGCAACACCAAGCCATAGCGTTTTGCCAAAAGTTGATGTCATTTCGGGAACTTATATCGAAGAAGGTACCGATCTTGTTGTTGCAGGAAGTGAGCCTCTCTCATTGCGTCGCTACTACTACCACAGTGCTCCTGCTGATACACGCTATGGGTGTTGGTTTCTGAATCCAGAGGCCTTTTTCGTTGCAAACTTCGAATTTAGCGCTTTGCCACGCTTTGCCTCCGTGGGAGAACTCAATGGACATGTCACGCGCTACGCTCAAATTGGAGAGCGTTGTTATGGATTGAGTGAGTATCCCTACTCTCACTTGGCAGCAAACGATCAACCACATCCTCTCAACATGAAGATTCAGTATGACAAGCTCTACGATCTTCGCAACAGGGAGCGCTTTATCTGGCAAGGAGTTGTGGCAAACGGGACAGGTTCGCTCCGTTATTTCAAATCGGGTATGCACCATTGGCACAAAACCAATAAGCAAGTTGAACTGCGCAAAGGGAAAGCAACAGGAACATTCCCTGTAAGCGCATGGACTCCATACCACCTACCGATTCAAAAAGAGCGTCTTCCAAATGGCAACTACATCGTCTATACCTACACAGATTGGCGTAATGGCGACCGTTATCCATGGCCTATGCTTTTCCAAACAATCAAGATGTACAACAGCGATCCAACCCAAAATAAGCAAGCCAAACTGCTTGGGTGGTTGAAGTTTGACTATAAAAAATATAGCTGGAAGTTCAACCAGCACTACAAGCTCAAAAAAGCTGATGATTACCAAGAGTATCGCGATGATGTTGAGACTTGCACAGTTACAGCAAGTGATGGACGCACAGTTGTCTATGCTAATGCTAAACGTAAGCGCGATTTAGAGCCCGCTGTGCTCAAAGAGGTCTACTCCCCGGCTGGCACAACTGTTTTGGACTATGATGATGAATATCTCACGTCAGTGCAGGGTGCAGGGAATAACTTCCACACAAGCTATGACGCGGAGGGACGCGTTCTCGCTCAGCTAGCGCCTGTTGGTCCAAACGGGGCTGTCGTCGCTGTTGCTACGTATCGCTACTTTCAAAACCGCACTGATATGACAGACGCCGAAGGGCATTGTGTCAGCTATCACCACGATGGCAAACGCATCCTCAAAGTCGAAAAAGCTGATTGCGTTGAAAACTACAAGTGGGATCCTAAAACTGGAAATCTGCTTTGTAAAACCGTATGTGATTCTCAGGGGAACACCCATCTCACCCAGACTTACCGGTATGATGCCAATCAGAATCCCATCGAAGAGAAAAACAATGACCACGTGATTACGCGTCGTTACTCCAATGATGGCTACAATTTACTGCTTGAAGAGAAGGATGGAAACAAAATTACCCGTTATTCCTACGTGCCTAACACCAATTTGGTTGCAGCTGAACTAATCTGTGATGCGCAGGAAATCAAAAAACGGACGTTCTATTTCTACGATGACTGCGCCATTTGCACAAAAACGATTATCGATGATGGAAAGACAACAAATCCTAATGATTTCGACGTCACCTATCGCAAGATCATCAATGTCAAGCCCAAAAGGAGCATGCCATGCTTTGGTCTACCTGAAGTTGTTGAAGAACGGACGCTCAATGCTGCAAAAACAGAGATACTCGTCAGCCGCACCTCATACAGCTACACACCGTTCGGCAAAATTGCTTCTGAAAATCACTATGATGCTGATGGATTGGAGCGTTACACTATTTATAACTCATATGATGCCTCCGAACGCCTTGTCAAAACAGTCGACAAGATGGGAAGTGAAACGCATTTCAAATATGATGCAAATAACAATTTAGTTGCACAAATCGATGCTCACACCTCTGTACAAATAACCTATGACAAAGCCAAGCGCCCCACTCATTATATTTCTCAGGGAAAAGTGATCTGTGAAAAAACCTACAATAAACTCGGCAACATCACTTCTGAAACTGATGAGTATGGTTGTGTGACTCACTACAACTACGATTCTCAAGGGAGAGTCTCTCAGATTATCCAGCCAGATGGTGGCATCACACAAAGAGAGTACGACCCCTTTGGCAATCTGATTCGAGAGGTCGATCCAAGTGGGTATGTGACGCAAAAAACCTACGATTTCCGCGGCAATCCTACACACATTTGCCATGCAGATGGATCAGAGGAACATTTTCGTTATAATCCCGATGGCACCCTTGCAGAGCAGACCCACAAAAATGGAGGTGTGACGCAATTCACCTATGACATCTTTGGTCATGTCGTCAAGAAAGAGAGTCTGATTAATGGAAAAGTCGTCAAAGGCACCTATTCAACCTACTCACCTTTTGCCCTGCTTTGTGAACGCGATTTAGATGGCTCAGAAACCACTTACACCAATGATTTTCTCGGACGTAAAACTTCTGAGACATGTGAAGGGCGTACACGACACTTCCATTACGATCCTCTAGGTCGTTTGACACACACTCACCACGAAGATTTGGTTTCAATCGAGCTCTTTGATCTCAAAGGAAGACTCATTGAACAAAGAGAAGTTCAACAGTCAGGCCAACTCCTACAGCTGACACATTACATCTATGATAGCGCGGGCAATCAGGTCGAGGTGATGCAACCAAATGGAACGACCTTTACAGACTATGATCTTTTAGGCCGTCCCATTAAACAGGTCGACCCCCTCGGCAATACCGTCACCTTTAGCTATGAAGAGGGTGAACATGGACTTATAATCAGAGAAACAGCTCCTGATGGAGTCGTCTGTTGCACCCATCATGACTATTTACAGCGCCCTACCGATTCGACCACTTATTTAGCTGACGGTCTGATTCTTCACCAAACAGAGTATCGCTATGATCTTTGTGGTAATTGCATCGAAACCATTGACCATGTATGGAGCGAAGGTGAAGCATTGCGTTCACTCTCAACAAAATGGAGCCATGGGCCAACAGGACGCCTAGAAGCCATTATCTACGCTGATGGCAAAAAGGTTGAATACCGCTACAATCCGCAAGGTCAACTTGCGACAATTATCAAAGCTGACCAAAGTGAGCTTCACCACCGTTATGATGGTTTAGATCGCCTTTCGCGTCTGCAAGGAAAAGGATTTCACTATCGCTATCTTTATGACAGCCATGATCGCATTCAATATGCCACTGATGGCATCAGTCATACAGAGACAAAGCGGAAGTACGACGCACATGGCAATCTTGTGCAAGAACAGCTAGCCAATGGCTATGTGCTGACAAGTACCTATGACCACTATGGCAGACGCTCACAACTCACACTTCCTGATCGCTCATCGATTCAGTACACCTATCACCTTGGGAAATTGCAAAGTGTGTCACGCGGCGATAAAAGCTTTACCTATGCTGAGCGCGACTTAGATGGACACATGACAGCGATTGAGCATCCACTTGGGAAGATTGCAATGAGCTATGATCTTTTAGGTCGCCTCGCATCAATCGATTCACCTTTTTACCATGCAGCGCTCACCTATGATGCATGTGATCGACTCGTTCATAAACAGTCAAATGATCCACTTGGATCTCAAAATGAAACGTACCAGTATGATGCATTGGATCAATTGATCAGCGCCGATGATCATATCTATCGCTATGATTCGCTTGGTAACCTACTCGCCTGTGATGAGGCAAGCTACATCTACGACGAGTGTTGTCGTCGGGTGTCAGATGGGGAACAAGCCTATGTCTATGATGCGTGTGGCAATCTCATTTCTGATGGGAAAAACACCTATGAATATGATGGCCTTGATCGCCTTATCCGCATCTCAGCACCTAAAAATGAAACAATTTTTACCTATGACCCCTTCAATCGTCGTTTGACACGTACAACCAAAGAGCAGCATTATAGCTACCTATGGGATGAGCAAAATGAGATTGGAGCGCACTGCCCAGGCCATTGGGAACTGCGCATTTTAGGTGAAGGACTTGGCGCGGAACTTGGCGCATCCTTATTAATAGAAATTGATGACGCCTCCTATTTCCCTGTCCATGACTATCGCGGCTCAGTGATTGCTCTGATCGACGCGGAGACTCAGCAGCTTGTAGAAGCCTATCGCTATAGTGCTTTTGGCCAGCAAATCGCAGGAGGGAAACTCTCTCCTTGGCGCTTTGCAAGCAAGCGTATTGAAGGAGATTTTGTCTACTTTGGCCGCCGCTACTTTGCCCCCCACCTTGAAGCCTGGACCACTGCAGACCCCAACATGTTCGAAGATGGTTTAAATTTATATCATTACGTCCATAACGACCCTATTAGCCAGATCGATCTCTATGGACTTGTCAGTGAAGCGCCTAAAAAACGCGTGACACCTCCTAACTTTTCAGTGGCCCATCATCTACAGAAGTTTCTCCTCCCCTTCCTTGAAGAAGAGGATTTACCCCTAGATCGAGCCTTTCATCCACCAACTCCTGACGAAGGGCTTGCGAAAAAGTGGGCGGGGCGTTAGAATTTTTGGCGATTAACATATAGTTTGTTAATCCCAGTGCGGGTGTAGCTCAGCGGTAGAGCATCACGTTGCCAACGTGAGGGTCGTGAGTTCGAACCTCATCACCCGCTTATTTTTCACCCCTACCATAGTAAGATGGCATGACAACTTTAACATTTGAAGACCCCTCATATAAAATCGATGCAACCAAAGAGGATGGCTGTAAGCTTTCGCTTACCGTTTTTGTCTCCCCTGAGCAGACAAAAAAGGCGTATCGCAAGGCCATTAAAAAGGTCAATAAACAGATCTCTATCCCCGGTTTCCGTAAAGGGCGTGCTCCAGATGCTTCTGTTATCTCTCGCTACGGCTCATATGTTGAACAAGAGTGGAAAGATATTTTGATTCAAGAGAGCGTTCAAGGCTCTTTTGATCTCACTAAAATCTATCCCGTCAGTAAAGAGCTCCTTGACAGACCAAAACTCAACAAGTGTGACAAGGAAGAGGGGGCAGAAATTGCTTTCTCCTATGAGCACTACCCTGAAGTTCCAGAGATTAATTTTGCCGACCTCTCTGTTCCTAAAGCAGAGAAAAAACCCTTTACTCAAGAGCAAGTTGACGGAGTTGTCAAAGAAGTACAAAAAGCGAACGCCGATTGGGAAGATATTGAAGGGCGTGGAGCTGAAGAGGGCGATCATGTTGTAATCTCCATTGATAGCATTGAGCCAGCCTCAACAATTGTGAAAGATCGTCGTCTACCAGTTGAAGAGGGTGAACTTGCTCCTTGGCTCATCAAGTTGATCGTCGGCATGAAACCTGAAGATGTCACAGAGGGCATGACCGAAGGTGAAAACCCCACAAAGATCAAAGTCACCCTGCATAAGGTGCAAAAAATTCTTTTGCCAGAGCTAAACGATGAGTTAGCTAAAAAGGCAGGCGCGGATTCTGAGAAAGATCTCGTCAGCAAAATTGAGCATAACCTCAATGCGGAAGCTGAAGAGGAGTGTAAACAGGCTCAGATTAAAGCTGTCGAAGATGCTCTTATTGAGAAGTATACTTTTGATCTGCCAGCTTCAATTGTCAAAGCAGAAAAAGAGATGCGCCAGAAAGAAGAGGCTAGCCAAGAAAATATAGATGAACTCGTTGACCGCAGCTTACGCCTCTACTTCTTGAACAAACAAATTGCACAGCAAGGGAATATCTCATTGACGCAAGAAGAGCTGAATAATGAGCTCGTGCGACATATGACTCAAAATCCGCAATTCTTTGGTAACAAGATGGATAAAGAGACATCTCAAAAGCTCGTCTCGCACCTGACAGGAGTTTTGATGGAACGGAAGACAAAAGATTATGCGCTCTCCCAGTTGACTAATTAGCCAAGTAACGCATAAACTTCCGACTTAAGTTGAACAAAAGGAAACGAGCCCCTATGTCACACAGACCCACGCAATCACTTGTCCCTTACGTTGTTGAAGATACAGGCCGCGGCGAGCGCGCTATGGACATCTTTTCTCGCCTTCTCAAAGACCGCATTGTTTTGATCGGCCAAGAAATCACCGATCAACTTGCCAACGTTGTGATTGCACAGCTTCTCTTTTTGATGACAGAGGATCCTAAAAAAGATATTCAAATCTTCATCAATTCACCTGGTGGCTACATTACTGCAGGTCTTGCCATCTTTGACACCATTCGCTTTTTAGGTTGTGATGTGAGCACCTATTGCATCGGTCAAGCAGCTTCAATGGGAGCTTTGCTTCTTGCTGCAGGAACAAAAGGGAAACGGCGTTCACTTCCTCACAGCCGCATCATGATTCACCAACCTTCTGGTGGAATTATGGGAACTTCAGCTGATATCAAACTGCAAGCTGACGAAATTTTACGTTTAAAAGAATACCTCTCTGAAATCCTGTCTGATTGTACTGGCCAGACCAAAAAGAAAATTTTGGAAGATTGCGAGCGCGACTATTTCATGAGCCCACAGCAAGCAATTGAGTATGGTTTGATCGACGAAATTGTAACAACAAAAACATGACAAAGAAAAATCTAACAGCTAAAGAACCAGCAACCTGCTCTTTTTGCGGACGCACTGAAGAAGACGTTGAAAAACTCATTTCAGGTCCAAGTGTGTACATTTGTGACAATTGCATCCGCCTTTGCATGAGCATCCTTGAAAAGAAACCTGAAGCACGGGAATTCAAGGTTATCAAGCCTGCTGAGATTAAAAGACGTCTCGACGATTTTATCATTGGCCAGGATACTGCAAAACGCACACTTTCTGTAGCTGTCTATAATCACTACAAACGGATCCGCGCTCTTTCGAAAAATAAAGAGGTCGGCTACAACAAATCCAACGTCATGCTTCTGGGTCCTACAGGGTCTGGTAAGACACTGCTAGCAAAAACACTTGCCGATGTACTAGATGTTCCTTTCACTATTGCTGATGCTACGACATTGACAGAAGCAGGTTATGTTGGAGAAGATGTCGAAAACATTGTACTGCGTCTACTACAAGCAGCTGATTACGACGTCGCTGCTGCTGAACGTGGGATTATCTACATCGATGAGATCGACAAGATTGGACGGACAACCTCGAATGTTTCCATTACGCGTGATGTTTCTGGGGAAGGTGTTCAGCAGGCACTGCTCAAAATAGTTGAGGGAACCATTGCAAATGTTCCGCCTAAAGGTGGTAGGAAACATCCTCACCAAGAGTACATCAAAGTCAATACCGAGAACGTCCTGTTCATTATTGGTGGAGCTTTTGTCAACCTTGATAAAGTGATTTCCAAACGTCTTGGCAAAAGTACAATTGGCTTTACAGACATTGAAACTGGCAAAAAATTTGATGTGCATGACAAGAATAAACTCATGGCACAAGTTGAACCAGAAGACCTCATTAGTTTTGGGATGATCCCAGAGTTTATTGGGCGTTTCAATTCGATTGTCTCCTGCAACGAGTTAACCCTTGATGATCTTGTTGCTATCCTCACAGAGCCTAAAAATGCGATTATTAAGCAGTATAAAGCCCTGTTTGCTGAAGAGGATGTCAAGCTTGAGTTTTCTAGAGATGCGTTATATGAAGCCGCAAAAAAAGCTAAACTAGCAGGGACAGGAGCACGCGCACTGCGGATGATCTTGGAAAATCTCTTGTGTGATCTTATGTTTGAAGTTCCTTCTGATGAGACCATTGCAGAGATTCACATTGGGGAGGAGACCATTTTACACCATACAACTCCTCAGATCGTCCGGCGCGACTCCAAAAAAATTGCGTGAGTCAAGAACTAGCTATACACGTTGTACGTACCCTACATGAGGCAGGCTTTACAGCCTACTTTGCAGGAGGCTGCGTGCGCGATCAACTCCTCAACATCCCCTCTACAGAAATTGACATAGCCACCAGCGCCTCTCCTAAGCAAGTACAAGCACTCTTTCCCAAGACCATCCCCGTTGGCATCGCTTTTGGTGTCATCATCGTTGTGCTTAAAGGGATCAACTTTGAAGTCGCCACCTTTCGTAAAGATCACCCTTACCATGACGGTCGCCACCCAGATGGCGTCGATTTTTCATCGCCAAAAAAAGATGCAGAGCGTCGTGACTTCACCATCAATGGAATGTTCTACGATCCATTGACAGATGAAATTCATGACTTTGTCAACGGCAAGCAAGACCTTAAAGCGCGCATTCTCCGTGCAATTGGCAACCCCGCCCAGCGCTTTACAGAAGATCGTTTGCGCATGATTCGCGCTGTTCGTTTTGCAACACGTTTTGGCTTCCGTATAGAGGAGAAAACAGCAGAAGCTATCCAAAACCAAGCCTCTACCCTCTTTCCAGCCGTCTCTATGGAGCGCATCTGGCAAGAGTTTTGTAAAATGTCGACACATCCACGCTTTGATCTAGCCCTCATCATGCTTCACCGTTTTGGACTGCTCCAAACCATCTTCCCAGAGCTAGACGATGATATTGAAAAACGCGTTGCCCTTTTTCCCTATTTTCCACCTCAGACACCAACCATCGTCTACCTAGCGGAACTCATTCCCAGTCCTGATTTGGGTCATTACCTCAAAGTCTCGAATAAAGAGCAGCAATTACTCGAGTTTTTTCTCCAAAAAGAGCCCCAGACACTCACTGCGTGGGCCCATTTCTACGCCCATCCACATACAGAGCTTTGGGAGGCAGTGCAGACAGCAAAGATTCTGCCGCCAGAAAAAACTTCCTTTCATGAATCGCATAAAAAGCGCAGACTACGTTTAGAAAGACATATCGAGCGGATTAAAAGCCAAAAACCGCTCGTGACAGCAGCCCATCTGCAAAAACTTGGCATCAAGCCAAGTCAAGAGATGGGACAATTGCTCAAAAAAGCTGAAGAGATTGCCATTGAAAATGATCTCCATTCAGCTCAGGAGGTTATTTCACGCCTTGAACTACCCCATTCATAATAAGCTCGCACATAGAGCCCTTCAAACGATTGATACCCTCCTTAAAGTTCTTCCTATCAAAAAGAACTTCCCTATCAAACCTCCCAAAAAGATCCTCATTACCAACCTTGCCCACTTAGGCGATGTCATTCTCACAACAACCCTGCTCACCCCCCTTAAAAAAGCCTTCCCTGATGCAGAAATTGGCATGCTCATTGGGACATGGTCTAAATCGATCATTGAAAAACATCCCCTCATCAACCAGATCCATTACCATAACCATTGGAAAGTGAATCGATCTCACAAATGCCGCCTCTCTCCAAAAGAGATCCAAAAATATGACCTAGCCATTGACTGCAACTTTCATTTTCCAAACAGTGCAGCCCTCCTTTACCGTGCTAAAATCCCAGTACGCATTGGCTTTACAAGTGCTGGTTTTGGCCCCCTTCTCACACACAGTTTACCGTGGGAGCCAAGCAATACATCAGCTGCTCAAAGCTTCTTTTCTCTGCTCCAATTTCTCAATATCAAAGAGGGCATTGGCAGACCAACCCTACCTCCCGTCCCATCCAAACCCAACCACTCCATTGTCATCCATATGGGGACAGCGAATCCTCAAAAAGAGTGGGATTTAAAAAAATGGAGAGCGCTTGCCAAACGCCTTAAAAACGACCGTCTCATCTTTACAGGACAAGGAGAGCGCGAAAAAAATGCTATCGAGTGGGTGATACACGACCTACCTAACGCCGAAAATCTCTGCGACAAGCTATCTTGGGAAGAGTTTGTTTCCACCATACAGGGAGCAAACCTCCTGCTGAGTGTCGATACAAGTGCTGGACATATTGCATCAGCAGTTGATACACCAGCTATCCTACTGTTTACAGGGATGAATCCACCTGAGCTTTGGCGCCCATTTGGCAACAATATCCGTGTGATAACAGGCCAGATGCCTTGCTCACCCTGCTACAAAGGTTGTGCACTCATGGGCTGCATGCGTGTCATCTCAGTCGCACAAGTCGAGTCCGCCATCAAGTCAATGACTGCTCGCCCAACCTCAGCCCTTTCAAGAGCTGCAAATAGCTGATTGATCTTCGAGAGAGAAGCTTCATGCGTGATCAGATCTTCTAGAGGGATTTTCTCTTGCAAGAAGAGCGCCACATAGTCAGCAACATCTTTATCAATCCGACTCTTTCCTCCCCACGTCCCGATGATCCGCTTTCCACAAATCAGATCGAAGGGATCTATCTGAATCTTCTCACCCTTTGGTAGATTACCAGCGAGCACACAAAGTCCCGATGATTTCAAAGCAGAAAAAGCCTGCTCCATAGGTAGACGTTTACCTGCTGACTCAAAAATGTAATCAACACCACCACCTGTGATCTCTTTCAACACCTCAGCTGGATCTTCTTGATGCGCATGTACCACATGGGTCGCGCCAAATTGCTTAGCAAGCTCTAACTTCTCATCTTGTACATCGACAGCGATGATTGGATTGGCGCCAAAGAGCTTTGCTGCGATCAAGGCACTTAGACCAACGCCACCAACACCAAAGACAGCAAAAGAGTTCCCAGCTTGCAACTGCATCTCATTTTTCACAACGCCGGCACCTGTTGGCAATGCACAACCAAGCAACGCAGCCTCTTTAAGAGGCATCCGTTTGTCAATTGGGACAACCCTGTTTTCAGAGATAATTGCGTGAGTTAGAAAAGTGCTAATTGCTCCAGAATTAACCTTGCCATGAGCAGATTGATAACAGCACCCGGGAACGTCATGTCCTTTTCCTTTGATCCATGAAAGGACGACATGATCACCTGCTTTCACCTTTGAGACATCCTCTCCGATATCAACCACAACACCTGAGCCCTCATGTCCAAGCGTATGGGGCAAGAAGCGATCTTCACCCTTTGCGCCTTTAATTTCGTTCAATTGAGTATGGCATAGGCCGCTGTAGGCCATCTCGACAAGCACCTGTCCTTTTTGCAAAGGTGGAACTTCAAGTTCCCACATCTGCAACGGCTCATTTTGTTTCACAAGTATAGCAGCTTGACTTTTCATCTAGCTCTCTTCGGTTTACAACAAAGCGCAATATAGTAATGAGCAAGCGGAGAGAAGCCCGTATGTACAAGCTCATCATTTGCGGAGAAGAGAAAGACAAACTCAAAGTGCTCTTTTAACTCACTTTCAAGCCGTTCATGTGAGTAGAGATTGACATGGCCGGCTTTAGTGTGAGGGTTAGCAAACTGATCACTGATGAGGCTTGGAGTGCCAATGACTGCAACACCCTCGGGCGTTAAACAAGAGGCAATCTTTTGCAGAAATTCAGCAGCATGCTCTGGATAAATATGTTCGATGACATCGAAATTAACGGCGGCATCCCAAGCTTTTTGAGGCTCAAATTCTAAAAAGTCTTTACAACGAAAAGCGATGGATTGATCATCATAGTTTTGCAAAGCGGTTTGAATAGCCTCTTCATCAAAATCAAGACCAAGGCATTGGCCACACTCCTTAGCCATCAGCCAGCTACCCAGGCCCTCGTTGCAGCCAACATCGAGCACAGACTTATCTGCTCCAATCATTTTGGCTGCAAACTTATAATAGCTGATGCTATGCATCAAACGTCTAGGCGTATTTCGGAACCAATGCGCTCCATAATAACCAAGCTTTAGAGGAGCTGCTTTTTCAATCTCCTCGTAGACACATTTCCATTTCGAATGCTTCTCTTCGATTGTCTCCATTTGCTTCCTTATATTGATTTGCACAAATCGTGATTGGTGAACGGCCAATGACTTCATATTGAGGGGTTCGCGTTCCCATGACTACAGGAGCATAGGCATTCATAATTCGAATATCTGAACTCCAACGTGTTGTTTGCCCTAAATTGATACAACATCCGTGGACAATCGGTAAGCAAAAAGCTAACGCCTGACCAATTTTCAGAGGGATGGGCTCTATTGAATCACCCACGGAATCCTCCATCTGTTTTGGTGCATACATAAAGCCGATTTGATGTTTTGGAGAACCTTTGGTGATATTTGAAGTCAGTTGCTGAGTTGGATACGCTTCTTCTGATGCGATATGTGATCCAGAAATCACTCCAAGAGCACTCTCTTTTGGAACATCAACAAAAGGAATCAAAACAGAAATTTCATAGGGAGATCCTCCATAGAATGTATCTCTATGATAGCCGATATTATCCTGTTTCTTGTGAGGTCGAGCAATTCGCAAATAGGGATTATTTTGAGCAACTAAATCGATACCCACAAGATCCTGAAAAAAAGAAGCTTCTCGATGTATTGTCTCGATACCGAAACGTTGCTCTCGATAATGCTCTGTCATTTTAACCTGAATTGCAGAATGCTTCTCATCATCTTGAGGGTTATATGCTTCTAAAGAGGTTTGCTCTCCTAGCAACTCACTTAACTTATGCTCTAAGGAGGTCTTGATATCAAAAATTGCTTGTTTATCTTCAAAATCAATGACAACCCAACCTTTTTCAACAAAATGCTTTTTCATTAGCTCCTCTTATTACATGCAAGACAGATTAAGTAGTGACTCATTGGGCTAAAGCCTGTATGGAGCACTTCATCATTCATTCCAAAGCAAAATACATTGGCAAAATAACGTTCTAAAGTCTCCTTTAGTCGCTTTTGATCAAATAAATTGACGTGCGCCATTTTACTTAATTTTGAAGCATATTCCTGAGAGGTAACATTTGGAGTCCCAATAATTACGATTCCATCATCTGTCAGCTGCTTCCAAATAGTTTCAAAATAGGTCTGTTCATCTTTTGAATAGATGTGCTCGACTACATCCAAGCTTACAGCTGTTTGAAACTTTCCAAACGCCTCCCCCATAAAGTCTGCATGTTGAAACGCAAATTTCTCATGGCCGGCAAACTGCTGATGGGCTGTTTTTATTGCATCTTCATCATAATCAATGCCCGTATAGCTCTTTGCTGCCTCAGCTAAAATTGGCGCGCCTATTCCCTCACCGCACCCAAATTCGATAACAGAACGCCCTTTGCTCGCCATTTTAGCAGCAAATTTATAACGTGCTAATACGAATGCTAACCGTTTAGGATCATTTCGGTAGTTGTAAGACCAATGTCCTCCAAACTCAACTTCACTTCCTTTAATAATTGCTGCTGTTTGCTCCCAGCAATTTTTTTCTTCTGTTAGTTTTGTCATACTCTTTTTGCCTATAGTGATTTGCCACCTTCTCAATTCCTTTCATCCAGGAAGAGAATGGGACTGAAGATGTGATATTAACGTGTCTTGGGCGTTTAATACTATCGATTTTCTCAATAGAAATGGGATGAATAAGCGAACAGTCAATTTGAAGTTTCTCTCCTAAGTAGCATGCCATTTCATATCTAGAAGCTGCTTGAGGGGCGCAAAAATGATAAATACCGCGTGCTCCGTTAGTCTGTAAATCGATTGTATGTTTTACAACCTCTTCAATAGAAATTGGGCTGAGATATTGATCTGTTGCGACTTCAATACATTCTCCAAGTACAAGCTTTTGAGCCATCTCATCAAAAAACGTCCCATCACCCTTTACTATCCCATAAACCTTCTCAAGACGAAGGATCAGGTAATCTGTTAATTCAGCTATAACAGCCTCTTCTAATAAATGCTTTTGGCTACCATAGATATTTTCTGGCTGACCCAAAGCGTAAGTTGAAGAAAGAATGACTGGAATAATACCAGATTTGGCCAATTGCCTGACTAACTTGAGTATCCCTTCAACATCACATTGATAACACTGATCTGGGTTTGTTTGACATTTCCATGGAGTGCCTATCCCAGCGGAAATAATTGCATAGCGGCATCCATCAATTGGAAAATTAAGTCGAGGATCTGCTAGATCAAGATGTTCAAGTCCTTCCGAGGGACGGTAATGTGTCCCAATTACATCGGAGTAGTGAGCGTAAAAATGACTGCCAATAAACCCTTTTGCACCAATTACCAAAGTTTTTACGGGATGAACCAATAGTAATCTCCGGTATAGCCAGCTTCTGCAAATAACGCTTTCCAATCGTCGACATGCAATATGGTTTTCGCTGTGAGGTTCCAAGCGTACATCAGCTCTTTCTCTTCGTCATTGCGATAAGCATCAATTGTAACAAAGCTTTTACCTCGACTCACACGCTCTATTTCTTTGAGGGCGATAATAAGCTCCGCTCTTTCAAGGTTGTGAATGGTGTTAATCGCGATTACAAGATCAAAACTACTCTCTTCAAATGGAAGTGATCTGCAATCGGCGACTTGGACATGCGGTTTTACCTTATCCATTGCATTGGCAATCGCATATTCAGAAACATCTACCCCTTTGACTATAATACCCGGAATAAGCTGCACCAGATCATGAAGCATAAATCCTTTTGCGCAGCCCACATCTAGAACAGAGGAGTCTGCAGAAAGATCGTAATATTCACGCAGTGTTGGAATAACAGGTTGCCAAAAACGGGGATGGTAGCGAAATCCTCCATAACCATTCTTCCGATCTCCATCAAAAAAGGCCTCTCCAAACTGACGGGCAATCTGTCGATCTTCCTCTGTTTTACTCGCTCCACGCCCTTTAACATCACGTTTTGCTTTGGGATAGTTGACAAGTAGATCTATTTCTGTACCCATGTTATTCCTTATGTTGGTATTCGAGTGGCTGCTCTTGAATTTCCTGAAGGTGTGACTCAACCCAATCGACTATCGATTGTAAACCCTCTTCAAGAGAGATTTTTGGCTCCCAGCCTAGCTCTCTTTTCGCCTTTGTTGAATCAATCGTATAGGCCTTATCCTGACCTAAACGCTCTTCTACAATTTCTGTTGCCTCATCAAAGGGAATGTTCAGCTTTTCAGCTAGCTTACCTACAACTTCTCTGACAGCAACACCTTGATTTGGAGAAAGATGATAGATCTCCCCTCTTCGACCTTTTTCCATTGCTAAAAGCTCTCCACAAGAAATATCTCGGATATGGATGTAAGATTTGATGGCTTTACCACCACCATGTAATGAGATCTTCTTGCCGCTTTTCATGTAAATGACCGAACGAGGAATAATTTTAAATAGCTGCTGGTGAGCACCATAGACGTTTGTTGCCCGAATCATAACCAGAGGGAAATTGAAGTTTTTGACAAAAGTAAACAGAGAGAGATCTCCAGCCGCTTTGGATGCTGCGTAGGGAGTACTTGGATTCACTGGTGTATCTTCTGTAATAAACCCTTCACATGTTCCATAAACTTCTGGAGATGAAATATGTACGTATTTTTTAAGATAGGGTAGATCTTTAAGCATATTTGCAAGGGCTGTGATGGAGACAGCATTGGTTTGAAACCAATGATGGGGGTTCTCCCAGCTGGGAGCAACTTCGCTTTGAGCGGCAAAATTGACGATATATTCTGGTTGAAACTGATCGAGCAGCTCCTTGAGTTTTGAGAGGTCTTTATTGAGATCGATCTGTTCAAAGCGAAAATGTGAACTATTGTGTCGTTTATAGGGTAGAAAGAGCGCTGATTTTTCTGGCGAACGGCTAATACCAACAACTTCATACTTTTGCTCTTCTAAAAGCAGATCAATAAAATCACTGCCAGAAAAGGAGTTGCTTCCAATAACGAGTACTTTTTTCATGATGAATCTATCCGTAAAATATTTTTAGACAATTTTCTGTAAGTTTTTGTGTAGATTTTACAAGCCAAATTGATGGCAATCTTTGAGGAGGATGCCAAAAAGGGGGTAAAAAGTGGTCGAAAGAATGGACGGATGGGTTCATTAAAATGGCCCTGTAAATGATTTGTCAGGGACGTCAAGAGGTCCAGACATTTTTTGTTCTAATAGTTTTGAAATGAGTTTTTTTGCAGGCTTTCCGAGCATCTGTAAAACGGTGATCGTAATATCATTGGCAGTAGGGTAGTAGTGGTTAGAAAGCGCCCAGCTAGTTGGACTAAAGCTATCGGGGTAGGTGAGACGTTTTGGCGGCGCTTTAAGCTCATCAAAAAGCTCTTCTGTCAAAAGGGCAGAGAGCTCGGCTGCAAAACCGCAGGTTTTCCAATCTCCATCGAGAAGAAGAGCACGTTTTGTTTTGCGTACAGAGGTGAAAAGTGTCTCCGTGTCAAGAGGCCGCAGTGAACGTAGATCAATGAGTTCAGCTGAAATACCTTCTTGCTCGAGCAATTCTACTGCTTTACGCGCTTCTAGTGTCATGTGTGAGGAGGCAATCAACGTGATATCCGATCCCTCATGCATTACTTTGGCTTTACCAATTGGTACTTCATAGATTTCTTCGGGAACCTCACCATGAATATTGTGCAGCCAGCGATGTTCTAGGTAGACAACCGGGTGATTATCTTTGACAGCCGAGATAAGTAGACCTTTTGCATCGTAGGGAGTTGCTGGCGCCACAACTTTAAGCCCTGGGATGTGCGCAAACAAGCTATGCAATGATTGACTATGCTGAGGTCCTTGTCCCCACCCTCGACCTACAATCAAACGAATGACAAGCGGGACATGCATTTGGTCATTGAACATGTAATGCCATTTAGAAGCGTTATTGATTAACTGATCGAGAGCTAGCAAAAAGAAGTCAACACGTTGATGCGTCATAATCGGGCGCATTCCCATGATTGCTGAGCCAATGGCCACACCTGTCATGGCATTTTCAGAAGTAGGCATATCCATGACACGCTCTGAGCCATATTTTTCCTCCAAGCCAACTGTGGTTCCAAAAATCCCTTTGGGATCAGGAACACCAAGACCCATAAGATAGACATTTTCGTCTAGATCAAGCAGTTGATCTGTCGCTTCTAAAATCGCTTCATTAAACTTCTTTAGCATAGCGCCTCTGAGGGGAAAGGGCTTGATTCAGCAAAAGCAAAGGCTTCTTCAATTTCTGCTGCAATTGCAACGCGGCCACTTTGATCAATTTGATGAATAGGGTCGAGTTGTTGCCATGTTTCAACTTCTTCTTGGGGCTGATAAGGATCAACAAATGGGCCGCAATGTTCGCGAAAACGGTAGGTTGAAAGCTCAAGGAAAACGGGGCCTTGATGTTGCAGGGCTTGCTGTGTCAAAGAGACGACTTCTTGCAAATTGTTACCATCTCCCTGAAGAGCATAAAGACCGTGAGCTTCTGCCCATTTGACCAGGTCACGCTTTGGAGGTTGGCGCACACTGAGTGGTGAATAGACTGAATAGAGGTTATTTTCGCAGACAAAAAGAACGGGAAGGCCTTTGAGAGCTGCAAAATTAAGACTCTCTGCTACAACACCCTCTTCTGTTGAACCCTCTCCTAGAAATATTGCCGTGCGGTGGGACTGCCCACGCATTTGAGATGCAAAGGTAACACCTACACCAACGGGAATACTTCCTCCGACAATGGGTGTAGATCCTAAAAAGCCAACAGATCGATCGACAAGGTGCATCGAACCGCCTCGCCCTCCACTACAGCCTGTTTTTTTGCCATAAATTTCGGCGAGCATCGCTTTGAGGTCACCACCTTTTGCAAGATAGTGGGCATGGGCACGGTGATTGCTGATGACAAAATCTGTCGTCTTCAGTTGACTACAAACGCCAACAGCTATTGCTTCTTGTCCAATGCTAAGATGCACAGGGCAACGCATTTTTTGTTCGCTGTAACGCTCTGCGATGGCTTCTTCAACCATGCGAATGCGCAAAAGGGCGTAATCAAGATCTTGTTTTACTTTCATTTCAACAGGCGCGTAAGGTATTTTAAAAATGCTTTTTTCTCGACAGCCTCTTTATTTCCAACAATCTGTACATCAATGGCTGCCGCAATAGATCCTAAAAGACCTGCTATTAATGGATCGAGCTTTTTAACAGTTGCGAGAGTAGCCAAGGCAAAATAGCTATCTCCGGCCCCCACTCGATCTATCGCTCGCTCAGTTAATGCAGGAACTTCAACTTCCTGGCTCTTATCAATCAAATAGACTCCCCGTGTTCCACGCGTCACGGAGATGCGAGGGCAACGCAGGACTTCAGTCATGTCATGCATCACCATTGCAAGCGCACTATTTCGATCGTGAGCTGCTAAACGGAGCTCTGGTTCGTTCAATGAAATAAAATCTGCGCGAGGATAGTGAGTGATGACATTGAATCCTCGATTTCCGCTGTTTGTTTGGGTGTTGACAGCCAAAAATGTCTCCGCTTCTCCTAGTGCATGGATGAGCTGTGAATTTGTAAAACCATTTCCAAAATCGGCAGAGAGAATACAGTCTGCTTGCTTCCCCTCTTTGTGTATCAAAGCAATTGCTTCTTCTGTTTGCTTCTGACTTAAAAGACGTTGGTTACTTGAATATGTTTCAAAGAACTTTTGAATATTGTCACCATCTTTTGAAACGTAGCGCTTTTTGGTAAGTGTTCGATGATCTTCTAGACAAATAAATTGAGAGGTCACGTTTGTTGCCAAATTTTGGCGAATAAAGTCTAGGTGAGGGCAATTTTTACCTACAGCTGTAAGTAGGGTCACGTTTTTAACAAAACTCGCTAAATGATTGGCTATGATTAATGAGCCTCCTAAAAAGAGCTCTTGATCTAATAAACGTGCTGTTAACTGCTGCCCTTTTCCAGATTGTCCCAACATTTCAACATACTGATATTCGTCGAGAATTGCATCTCCAACAACAAGGATATTGAGATCTGAAAAACTCTCGACATATTCTACAATTTGTTTGAGAGAAAATTGATCCTTCAATCTCTTGACAAAGGGCGCTAGGCGCTTTGCATTTGTATCAAAATATTGATTAATCAAATTTGATGAACTAAAAACGATCCCTTCTGTGTAGGCAATTTTTCCTCCTACTTTTGCAATAGCACTCGCCTCTTCTGAAATTTTGCCTGTCACATCTTCTGTATGATTTGCGTATTCTTTTCCTTTAACATAAATATCAGGAGCAATGTGCTCAATTAATGACGTCGCATCAGGATGATCATTTAATACAACATAATCAACGCAAGCTAAAGAAGCGATCTGTTCAAGACGAAGCTGTTCGCTGAATGCTGGTCTTCCTGGTCCCTTATTGACAAATTGATCTGGCGTAAGCGAAACAACAAGCTTATCACCTTGTTTTTTTGCCTCTTGAAAATGGGTAATATGCCCGGGATGCAACAGATCAAAGACACCATGGCAGTGAACGACTTTGTGTCCCAGTTTTTTTTCTTTAGCAACTAGGTCGCTGATTTCGCTAAGCTGTTTGATTTTTGTTTGCATAGAACGCAGGCATCAATAATTGTGTGTAGTAAAAAAAAGTGTGCAGTTTCCACAAGACCATAGTCATGTGAATCAACCCAAAAATTCAAATCCCCTAATTGACGTAATGGATTGTCGGATGAAAACCCTGATAATGTCATCAAAGCTGCCTGCTTTTCCTTGGCAACTTGTGCTGCTCGCACGATGTTTTCTGACTGTCCAGAGCTCGAAATGGCTACTAGCAAGTCATTGGATTGCATTTTTGTTTCTAGAGGACGGCTAAACACATTCTCGTAGCCATAGTCATTGGCCATACAGGTTATTATGTTAGCATCCGAAAATGTCTCTGCTGAAATTTGTAAAGCATTTAACAGATCAATGCAAAAATGAGAGGCAATGCCCGCACTTCCACCATTTCCAATGACATAAATAGTCCCCTTGACTTTTGGGATTTGCGCTAAAAAAAACTGCGCTGCTTCAAGTGCTTGTTCATGCGAAAGCTCTGAGCTCTTTGCTGTATACTCCGTGCAGTGGAGCAAAGCCCTCAGCTGCTCAAGCCGCTCTAGGAACATACAATTTCTTCCTTACCCAGATATTTGAACCAAGTGCCTGTTGCTTTTGCAATTGTCTCGGGATCCCACAAAGGTGCATCTTTATAGTCGTGTATCGAAGCGAGTAAAAGTTCAACACCTTCAGCAAAGCTTACTTGAGGCTCCCAGCCGACCAATTTTTGAATTTTAGAAATATCAGCGAATGTATGATCAGGCTCACCTGGGCGTTTGGGAATATTGACCTTCTCACCACCTAATAACTCGACAAGCTCATTGACAGAATGATGGCTCGAGCTTCCTACGTTACAGATTTCATTTTTTGCATCACTTTGAGCTGTTTGGTAAAAGGCCTCGGCAACATCAGTCACATAGGTAAAGTCGCGTGTCTGTTCTCCATCTCCAACAACTGTGAATGGTTTGTCATGCAGTTTTTGCGCCAAAAAGACTCCAAAAACAGCTCCATATGAACCTGATGTACGAGAACGTGGGCCAAAAACATTAAATAACCGCAAACTGACAACCGGTAAGTCATAAACCTGCCCCCAATGCATCACCAGCTCCTCACCTAGATATTTAGTTAGAGCATAAGGATACTGCACAGAAATTTTAGCCTGCTCATCAGTTGGGAACGCTTCTGGAAGGCCATAACAAGAGGAAGAAGCTGCATAGACAAGCCGCTTTACATTGGCTCTACGCGCACATTCTACAACATTGAAGGTTCCGGTGACATTGACCTCATAGTACTCTTGAGGCTGTTCAATGGAAGGAACCACATCAGCTAGGCCTGCTAAATGAAAAACCCAATCGGCTCCTTCAAAAAGAGGCATCATCGCCTCCTGATCTCTGATATCGACCTCATGAAAGTCTATATCTAACCCCTCTAAATTGACCCGTCTACCAGATTTCAGATTGTCGATGACAATCACTTGATGACCCTCTTGGACCAAAAGCTCCGTTAGATGGCTTCCAATGAACCCTGCTCCACCAGTTACAATTGCTTTCATTTTAGATTGACCGCCTGCATTGTTCGAATGTTAAAATAGCGCTTATCTTCTAGAGAATCAGGTAATTTACCCTCTTCAAAAGCATCAATTAAGCCTTGCACTGCATCTTTTAATGTTCTTTGGGGAACAAATCCTAACTCTCTTTCAATCTTCTCCGACGAAACATGATAGGAGCGATTGTCATTTGTCGGTACAACTTCCAGTTCACAATTCCCCACAACATCGCGCACCATTTCACCTATTTCAAGAACTGTATGATTGTGATAGCCAACATTGTAAGTCTGACCTTGCACTTTCTCTTCTGGACACTTAAGTACATGCAAATAAGAATCAACCATATCATCGATATGAATATTCGGACGCATCTGAGAGCCGCCCATTACCTTAATCTTGCCATTGTGATAAGCCAAGTTTGTCAAAATGTTGACCACTACGTCAAGTCGTTGACGCGGTGCATACCCACATACGGTTGCAGGCCTGATCACTGTACAAATGAAGGAGTCATCCATGTAACTAAAAAGGATTTGCTCACACTGCGCCTTAAATTTGGAATAATCAGTCAAAGGCTCCAAGACCATATCTTCTGTAACATTGGGAACATCTTTAACTCCATAAACTGAAGAAGATGAGGCATAGATAAAGCGCTTTACACCCTTTGCCTTTGCCATTTTAACAAAAGGTTCGAAAGCGTCTAGGTTAATCGATTTACCTAACTCTGAATTAAGCTCAAAGCTTGGATCATTTGAGATACATGCAAGATGAATGACAGCGTCACACCCTTCAAGAGCAGCTTCTACTTTTTGAAGGTCACGTATGTCCCCTTTGATCTCAGTAAGCTTAGGGTCTGTTTTAAAAACATCGTCACCATAGAGATAGAGATCGAGAACATTTACATGATGCCCTGCTTGTAAAAGAGCTGGTACAAGCTTGGATCCGACATAGCCGGCTCCGCCTGCAACGAGTATTCTCATGAGTAAATCCTTGGCGTTAAATTTAAAATGAACTTATATTTTGCTTGAGTTTTCTCTGCAAGGCAAAAATCATGTTATGGAAGCCTATCTCTATTTTGCTTCAGGCCAATCCAGGTTTTTTTAGAGCTTAAACATATTTTCTTTATCGGATCCTTTAGGCCTAGTGCTGCAAGAAAGCTCAACAGGAACGTGTATGTGCTGTGAACAGGTTGCCTCCATAGGAAAAAGTAGACATAACCTGGAAGGTTGTAGAGGAAGAAGTACATACTTACACACTTTTTTTTCCAATAAGAGACTGGCTTGTCATCTAAATAAAACCAAAAACTGTTTCGGAAATAATTCTTAAAACTAAAGTAATCTAAGTGGGCTAATTGCCAATGCAGCAATTGATGACCATAAGCCCAAAAATTTGAATATGTGCGTTGAGTTGTAGGCATCTCCATTTTCTCTGTTGACACTTCTAAAGCACCAAATTCTTTCATATCTGTTATGACATGAATTAAATGAGCGGGGATATCTAAACATTCTTTGACACCTCCATCAAGTGTAATGTGAGAGATATCTTGTTTTAGCTCATTATTTCTTAAATCGATCAAATAAGGATGCAGATGTGCTGACTTTCCAAAGATAAGGTTATTCTTCATGCTAAATTGCGCGCTTCTCCATTCATTTTGAACATGAGACTGAAGAAATTGTGATTTAGAAATCAGATGAATATCCTCAGCAAGAAAATTGGTGATATTTTGAAAGGAAAGTGGAAGAGCACTGTGTCTTTCCTCACATTTTAAATGCTTGAGTTTGATGATCACCGATTCTGTATTAACTCTTAGAAAACAGGGATACACGACGCCTTTCTTACCTTTTTTAATATATTGAATCGCTTTTTTCAGAGAATGATTTGTAATAATCACGTCTGGAGATGCCATAATTGCAACACTTTTTCTCATTATACACTTAGTTATTAAGTGACTATGCATCAATGACATTACTCTGTATTTTTTCTTGTCCCCTTCGATTTCTCGGGAAAAATCTTCAAAAATGACTTCTCCGATTTTTATAAGTTCCTTATACAGCGCATGCGATTGAATTTCCCGTATCCCTTCTTTATTTGTTGCAAAAATGAAGGTTATATTCCAGTCAGCACATAAGCTCGGTAAATTGCCAGAGGCAAGGTACGTTGGAAGAGTAAAATCAAGAAGAAACTTGAGGTATGACTTGTTCCATACAACAATACAGAGAGCAATTTCCATTTTTTATAGCCTCATTGAACAAATGCTTTGCATGTTTCATCAAAAAACCCAACGACATTAAAATTATCTACTGGTTCCATTAGATTTAGAACTAAATCATGAATAAAAATCGCATCGATAGAATCTTTGTAATGGATAATTTGCTGTTGATTCTGAAGTTTAATTAAAAGAGGCACGTAGCACTCAGTGCGTTTTTCAACAAGTTTTTGAAATTCATCACTTTCTTGTTCTAAGTAGGCATCTACAAAGCCTTTTTGAGTACGGAGCCAATGATCTGAAGTTACAATGATCGTTGAGGCATCCCATTGCTGTGATTGTTCAAGCTTACTACGAATAAATCCCAACAACTTATCAGCCAAATAGACGTTGTCATAGTAGGCCGTTTCCTTTTTTCCAATTGCACCTGTTTGTGGATCATAAATGGTCGGGTAATGCGGAACTGAAAGGTGAAAAAAAGCAAAGTCTAAAGAAGGGTTGTCTACAACTTCCTGAATCTGCTGACAAAGGCTGCTGTACCAAATCTCATCTCGCTCTATTTTTTCAGCAGTTGGCCAGCCACAATTTTGGAAGAGGTCGAGATGCAAAAATTTCTGCAGCGGCTTTTCGAAGTTAAATTTCAAAAACATCATACCTAAATTTGCAAAGACTTTTGCAAAGGGAATGCGCATGTCCTCATTTTCTAAGAAAGGCTCTTGTGAGAAGAAGTGCGTATCCTGGGCGATAATACGATCATAGGGCTGATACCAACCG
The DNA here is from genome assembly GCA_942490925.1 of uncultured Chlamydiaceae bacterium. Classification (GTDB taxonomy): domain Bacteria; phylum Chlamydiota; class Chlamydiia; order Chlamydiales; family JAAKFR01; genus CALNYX01. The sequence goes on from CALNYX010000017.1 coordinate 1,260,845, forward strand.
ATAAATGCAGAATGATACCCCAAAGCATTAGCTTTTTGAAAAATTGAGGGTGTTTTACGCCAATTATACCGTTTTCCAGTTTCATCGAGCAGGTAGAGGTCTCGAGGTCCTGCTAAAAAGACCTTTTTCAGTTTTTTACCCACAATCCATGCTGGAAGTGACTCTGTTGTGCATGTCCCTGGTTGCAAGGCTTTCGAACAATAAATGGACTGTTGCTGGAAACTATCAAATTCAGGGAAATGGTGTTCAGCAGGACGCAAGTCAAACAATAAGTTCTGGTCTAGTTCATCAAAAATCAGCCAAAAGATGCGTGGTTTACCGGAGGATGCGATTGGTTGATCAGGCAACTGAAGGGGGTGGGTCATAGCAAAAAGATCGATTGCTAATCGACCGATTGTAATACAGGCAAATGGAAAGAAAAAAAGCAGGAAATTGGAAGCTCCTTTTTTAAGAGAACGCCTAAATAGGTAGATCAAAATGAGTACGCTTGCAAGAGCACCTAGAAACAAATAGGTAAATCCAGTGCGGCCAAATTCAATGTGAATAAGCCCTTTTATTCCACGTGCCATCACAAAACACGAAAACATAACTAAGATCCAGCTGATCCATGTTTTTTGAGGGCGTGAAAAATAGAAAAAGAACAGCAGGCTAATGCAAGAGAGTGCTAGAAGAAAAGCACTGACCTCCTGGATGCAACTGGGAGTTGCAAACCCATACCCATTCCCAACTGGAATAAACCAAAAGAAAATCAATAATAAGTGAGCTAATGAGATGGATTTTAGGACGTTATGCATGTTTCTTTAATAAAACTAATGTTCGGGTAGGATGAATAGAACAGGTCTGCTCAAAAGTGAAATATTTCTCAAAACAATCTTGGAAATATGAGTATGTAAGATGGCGATAGAGGTCTCGTCCCCGAGTAAGCTCTATGAATTTTTCATCTTCTTGACTCACAAATTCGAGGATAATCCATTGTTTAGTAAGCCCGCTAGCTAGGCGAGCAATTTCTGCCATAGGGATCCTTTCCGTAACTAACATGTGATGGATCACGGCAAGCATTAAAACGAGATCAAATTTTCCTTCGGCCCTCTTGAGAAATGAGCTGCATTCACCATTGTTCCATCCTGTTGCAGGTGTCGGTCGCGCTAAATTAACAACTAGGGGCAAAACATCTAATTGTTCTTCTTGAACCTGCTGAAATAGCCTATCGATAACTGCTGAATCATAATCAATTGCAACAACGCGTGCATTTTGCTTGGCTGCTAACTTGGAGAAATGGCCGGTATTGCAGCCAACATCAAGAACGGTTTTAGGGGCACATTGTGTGAGCCACGTCTTCACCCACTGTTCCTTTTGAGTAAATGCCTTCTCCGAATAGTGATCAAGTGTTGTCATATATAAGGACCACTTGGATCGCAATGTGTATTTTCCTAAACTTTCCAACTGTTTTTTGCATTTTTTAAAAAGGCGACAGAGAATAAATTGTGCCAATTCAGCAGAACGCACATGATGCTTTCGGTAGAGGCTAGGCTTCTTCAATTTTGCAAGCCATAGCGGAAATCTTACCAATGAAAGTGTCATCCAATCGAGTTTTTTAGCGATCTTGTGACAATATTCAGCCGAAATTCCATCAGCGTGAGTCAAAAAAACCTCAGTTAATCCAACCCCAAATTGCTGAATCCAAAGGGGTAAAAGAAACATCCTTTGAAACTGAGCAAATGGTAGCCAAAGAGGGTCTTTTGGTTCACGTTTTTCAATAGATGCGATATCGACGAAAAGGGGACGAGGGCCTTCAAAAAGCACATTGTAGGGTGTAGCATCTTTTAAACCTAAGCCCTCACTCAACAATCGCTCACTCAGCTGACATGTGAGTATCCCTGCCTCATATAGCATATGAGCGGACCATTCATAGGGATAGCTTGGAAACCACACTCTTGGATGGCTTAATGTAATTGAATCATTTTCTTGCTCAGCAACTTGATAGGATACAAGCTTTTGATCTTCAATCAATCGCTTCACAATAGGTGCAGTTTCCAGAAGAGAATAGGTCGCCTGTCCTGCAGAATTCGTGAGCTTCCTAAAAATTTGAGACCCATCATCGATGACAAAGCCGCTTGGGTCTCGAAAGGAGCATTTAGGAGGGGTCATGAGGCCGTTTTTTTGTGAACATGGTTTTAATGTACAACAGGATTTTCTTAGAAAAAAAGAGAACACTGACGCTACTTGCAATTAAGACTTGCCAAATCAACGCGCCGGTTCCTGGGTCTGTATAAGCTATCATGAACTCTTCTCATTTAAAGATCAAAGTTCACTTATAAGCTCCCTCTCTCTTACTTTCAACTAAGAAATCACTAGACCTTTACATGTGGATGAAAGGGAATTCGACTATGCTTACACAGATCCATTTGCAGAAAATATGTTGCACTGCCTAATGAGTGAAGACTTATTGTAGATATTACAATTAAAGGTGTATTTATGATAACCTTAGGTGCCTATGTGCGGAATTTTTGGGGCTCTATGCAATGCCCCCATTCAAAAAGACCAGCAAGAACGGTTTCTCAAGGGGTTGAAAAGAATCCAACATCGGGGACCTGATGCCTTACTATACCGAATGGTTGATCCTCGTCTTTTTTTAGGGCATGTTAGATTGGCAATTCTAGATTTGGATGTCAGGTCTAATCAACCCTTTGTAGATCCGTCAGGAAATTTCACTATTGTCTACAACGGAGAGATTTATAATTACATAGAGATCAAAAAGGAGTTGGTCCAAAAAGGGCATCGATTCCATACAACATCTGATACAGAAGTTGTCCTTCATGCGTTCATGGAGTGGGGTGAGGCATGCCAAGATAAATTCAATGGGATGTGGGCATTCGCAATTTGGGACCAAAAAAATAGGCGCTTATTCTTATCTAGAGACCGTTTTGGAGTTAAACCACTATTTGTTCTTCGTAGTCAAACTTCTGTTCAATTTGCTTCTGAAATAAAAGCCTTTATTCCCACAGGGGAGAGCAAAAGACCCTTTAATTCTCGATATATATATAATGCGTTGAGCTTCGGTGGCCTGGTCGATACTCAAGAAGAAACACTATTAAAGAATGTAGAACGTGTGTTGCCAGGACAGTGTTGCTGGATAGAGGGAAATAAATTTGAAAAGAAAAACTGGTGGAATACAGCGAGCCACTTACAGGCACTCTCGTCTAATGAACATGACCTCATTTCAGAGCTAAGAGAACTTCTTACTGACGCCTGTCGATTGCGTTTACGCTCAGATGTTCCCTATGCAACAGCACTGAGTGGAGGAATTGATTCGTCCTCAGTCGCCTCGGTAATCGCAGAGCTTAATAAGCAGAGTGGAACAGAAGAGAATTTTAGCGCCTTCATTGCTCACTATCCCAACTCTTCGCAAGACGAGTATCATTATGCTCGCAGCCTCGCTCAGGAGAAGTCAATCCATGCTCATGTTGTTAAGGTCACGCATAAGGAATGCATAGATGTGATTGATCGAACTGTATATACAACCGAAGATGGGTACAATCTCCCGACCGGCCCCTTTTTGCTCTATGAACAGTACCGGAAAGCTGGGGTTAAAATTTCAATAGATGGCCATGGGGCTGATGAGCTCTTTGCTGGATATATCGATTACCCCCGACTCATAATTACCCCCGAACTTTTTCATATGAATCTGAATACAGTCTCTCAGTGTTTCCATGTTCTCAATGGGATGGGCATGAGTTACCATACGATTGCAAGCTATTATATGAAAAAGGCGCTTAAGCGACTTCTCTTGAAGAAAAAAGCAGCACCTTCTTCCCTATTTTCAATAGATCAGACCCCTTACTCTCATGTAGCACCTCCTGAAGACATCCAACATATGGATCCTATTTGTAAGAAACTCTATATGGATTTTCACTATTGGACACTACCAGCAATTCTCAAACGATTTGATTTGTGTGCAATGGCCCATGGAGTTGAAGTTCGTTCACCTTTTATGGATTGGCGAATTGTTGTATTTGCTCATTCCCTGCAAACACGCTACAAATTGAGGAAAGGGTATACAAAGTACATTTTACGCCAAGCAATGCGAAAGATAGTTCCTAGCCAAATCTTGAATAGAAAACAGAAATTAGGGTTCACGAATCCAAATCAGGATTGGTTACGACAAAAAAGTTTTAAGAACTATATTTTAGACCATATCAACTCTCAAGACTTCCTCCACTCCCCTTTTATTCCTGGAGATAGAGTAGCTCAACAGATTACAAAGGCATACCAACAGGAGCAAATGCTGACCATAGAAGGATTATGGCCTTATGTTCAGATGTATCGATTAATCGAAATGTTCAAAAAGGATTCAGAGCAAGTTCAAATGAACTCAGAGCTGTTATCAGTTTAATACACTGGTATGGCCTTTAAATTATCTGAACGGTTCGTCTCCCTATAATCCGAGGAAAGTTATCACATATGCAACATTACAAAATTGTTCGAATTGCTGGCCTTCATCTAAGCTCTGTTATCAAGCAGTTCCACGATGAAACTCTTCAACTCCATTCATACGATGAGCTCTCCAAAGTTCTTTTTTCAAATTGCTATATCTACTCAGATACATTTGCAAGCGAAATGAATCGACGTGGCCATCTCGCCCAAGAACTTGTCTATGATGCAGAAAAACTACAAAAAGCATGGGCTTTTGAACATGGTATTCAATATAGCCAAGAGAATTGGGTAACAGAAATTATAATCGCACAACTCCAGCATATAAAGCCTGATGTCGTGTTTTTTCAAGATATCCATTCTCTTTCCTATGAGATCCGATCTCAGTTAAAAAGGCTTATTCCTTCGATTAAGAAAATTGTGATTTTTCGCGGATTTCCAGGCGTCAATGTCAATCTAGCAAAAGAGCTCTCCACCGCTGATTTACTTCTTGTAGGATCTCCACATCTACTGAAGTGGGGACAAGAAAATGGGTTGTCCCCTCATCTTGTTTATCACGCGTTTGATGTGTCGATATTAAACAAAATTCAACCATCGAAAATGCGTACTGATTTTAGTTTTATTGGGTCTTCAGGATTTGGCTACGGTGAAGGACACAAAGACCGTTTTTGGATGCTTGTAGATTTAATTAAGCAAACAGATATTTCTCTTTGGATTGATGAACCCACTCTTTTACCCCCTAAACAATGGAGAGATCGTTCTCGAGCAACCCTTAAAAAAATCATGGAGTCCGTATTTGAAAAATGCCCCACCCTATTGTTACGCACGACCCCTTCACTTTCGGATAAAGTTCAAAGATTAATCGATAAAGAACTACGATATCGAACAAATGGGGAAAGGAGAATCTCAAAAAAACCTCTTCATCTACTCTTCCCAGATAGGTGCCATGCATCTCTCTTTGGATTAAATATGTTTCAAACCCTTTGCGATTCTAAAGTTGTCCTAAATAAGCACTCGAACCCTGCTCTTGGAGCTGTCGATAACATGCGCCTTTTTCAAGCAACAGGAATCGGGACTTGTCTACTTACAGATACAGGAAGCAACATGAGTGATCTATTTGAAGACAATAAGGAAGTTGTTACTTACTCCTCCACAGAAGAATGCATTGAAAAAGCTTCCTATCTACTAAAACATGAAAAAGAACGCCAACAAATTGCCGCAGCTGGACAAAAACGAACCTTAACACAGCATACTTCAGCGCAACGCTGTGAACAGATAGATGAATTGATTCAGAATTTATTATGAGATATCGATTAAGAAAACAAATCGCTGCTTTCCTACCTCTACCGATTAAACGTCTTTTAAAAAAAGGGCTTGCTTGCAGACACTCCATAGCAAATTTTTATGAAGCAAAAGCAACACCCTTCATTGCATTTAAACTACACTTATTATTATGGCCACTATTTAAGATTTTACAAAGAAACAATGTGTGTTTATTAGCAAACATTGCTGATGGGACAGGCCATATTTTAATCGAAACAGACAACTTTATTAGGCGACATGCATTAAATGAGATTGATAGGAGTAAAAAGTATATCCTCATTCTGAAGCCAACCTCTCTATCGAAAAACTTCACCCAAACGTATGAACACCAACCATACACATTAGTATGTAGCTTATTTCTTTACTATTTAACTCTACCCATAATTATGAAATACTCTTCTATTACGCTAGATTGTGGATTATCAAGATTAAAATGGCAGCCCGTTCCCTTTTCAAAACAAGTAGAGACAAAAAGCGCTTGGCCAAAAGTCATCACTAAACAGCAAAATCTTTTAGAATGGGAAGCAATTTACCAAAGGCGTAATACATCTCCAAACTTTTTCCCTTTAAAAAAGTTTAAACCAGATATTGAAGAGTTATCAAGTGCGTTGAACTTCAGAAATAAAAAACTTGCTCTAGTCCATATTAAGACAGCATGCATCAATGCTACTGCTAAAGAAACCGACCCTCATTCATACCTTTCTACACTGGCATTTTTATCTGATTGCGGATACCAGCTCGTATTTGTTGGACGTGAAAAAATGCCTGACATTTTTAAACCATATGACATGATCAATTATGCCGAATCAAAGCTCGCAAATTTCAAAAATGATATCCAACTATTTGACATGGCTGATCTTGCTATTACAGGAGGGTCAGGTATTTTTTTCTTAGCAGATTGCTTGAACACAAAACTTCTCTATCTAAATTATTGGCAGCTATTTAGGACGCCTGCTAATCACAATTGCATCTGTGTCCCAACTCTGGTAGAAGATATTCATCAAAAACGCATGCTTTCATTTTCAGAGCAATGGAACCTCTATTATGAAGACAATAATCCAGTAGAAAGCTTTCCTTCCGATTATTTTAATGCACGTAATGCCTCTGATGATGAAATTTTAGCTGCGTGTAAAGAGCTTATTGAGGATCCAAAATTACGCTCCAAAACTACCAATCTACAACAAACATTTAACCAAATTCCCTCTTATTTGAGTTCAGACAAACCTGTTGTAAGCGAATACTTTCTCCGTAAACATGCCGTTTTGTTTAATAACTAACTGGTTGATTTTATTGAGTAAGAAAACGGCTAATCAGGATATCGTTGGCTTGGCCTGTCGGTAAAGGAATGATCTCTTCTTTTTTGTTTTTGAAGAATTCGTCTGTCGCTTGCTTGGCTCCATATAGCATCGGAAAGCCATAATCATCTAGCAATATGCTCTCCCCAGTACTCATTTTTTCATACACAAAGCATAGAGAGTCAAATATTGGTTCGTACAAATCAACATCGATATGCGCAAAAGAAAATAGAGGGCTTGTTACTCTTGATAAGGATTCAGGAATCCATCCTTTAATCACTTCTATGTTACAACGATGCTTAGAAAGAAATGATTTTATATCGTTCAAATCTACATTATTTAAGTCGTTTTTTTAAAAAAAAGAACGCCCAGACCTAACGTCAATATCATTATCAGTTGGCTCAGACAATCCTTCAAAGCTATCCAGACACCATAATGTCTTATTAAACTGAGGATATTCATCAAGAATAAATCCCATAAGGTGGCTGCCTCCACCACGATGGACTCCGAATTCGATAACATCACCTTCAATATTTATTGACTGTTTTAACAAGTGGAAAAGAATTGCCCGTCCATATGGGTCATGATGAATCTCTGTATCTACATCTTTCTGTACTTGATGCAAAATGTTGGAAAACTCTCCTCTTTCGAGATGTGGATGATACACAGGATTGGCTAGTGATGTATATTCTTGATAAAGAGATGCCATTTTTGTTATTTGGATCTCTGAATCTGTCTTTTTTTAAGAACTTTCTTCAGAATGGGAACTAAAGCTTCTGGAAACATTTTTCTTAGTATTTGTTGCACAGACAATCTCCAATGAATAAGCACGCGCTGGTGAGTTACTCTCTACAAAACAAAAATAAATGTCAACTTTCTTCAACGATTGGTAAGGTCTTATGAAAAGCCCTACTTTTACTTATGAATGCAGCTCGATGCTATACCGTATTTTCAAGCAATCTTACTGAGAGTCAGGTCGCTTTTGGTTACCTCCACAACAACCTTTAACTTCAGTTCTACAACAAAATAGGTTCTTTCGCATCATCTTTTTTTCTTGGTTTGCGAATTGTTATAGCCACAAACTCTCTTAATCGCTGATCTTATTTTTGGGGGCATTACATTAGATTTAAACAGACGCTTAAACAAGAGATGGATCCTGAGACTGTAAATTCCACAGAAAATGGTACCGCTTTTCTAAATTTAATAAATCTCTGTGCGTTCCTTTTTCAATGATTTGTCCCTTCTCCATCACTATAATTTCATCAGCAATTGTAATCGTTGAAAGGCGATGAGCAACGACAATTAATGTCTTGTGCCCTTTAAGTTTCAAAAGGGCCTTTTGGATCAACGCTTCGGACTCTGAATCTAAGCTACTGGTAGCTTCATCTAGAATTAAAATCTCTGGATTTCGAATCATTGCACGAGCTAGTGAAATACGTTGCTTTTCTCCCCCGGAAAGGCGGTATCCTTTCTCTCCTACAAGTGTTTGATATCTCTCTGGCAAGCCCGAAATAAAATCATGGCATCCTGCTAGTTTCGCTGCATAAATGACTTCCTCTTCAGTTGCATCAAGTTTGCCAAAACAGATATTTTCATGCACAGTTCCATGAAACAATAAACAATCCTGGGAAACTACGCCAAAAAGAGCATGCCAACTCGCTAAAGAGTATTTAGTACTGACATTTCCATCGATTAGGATATTTCCTTCTGTTGGTTGATATAACCGCAGTAATAGGTCCAATACAGTCGATTTACCCGTTCCAGATGAACCTATGAGAGCAATTGTTTCCCCTCGATTAATAGAAAGAGAAAAATGCTTTAAGACAGGTTTTTTCTTATGAGGATAGGTAAAGCTAATGTCATTAAAAACGACATTAGTATTGAACTCAGAACACTTTTCACCTCCAATCGGTAAAAACGCCTTGTCTTCTACTTTTAAAATTTCTCGCATGCGTTCTAAATACCCGTGTTGCATTGAGATAGCTCCAAGAGATGTCATGAGAATTTGAATGCGGGCTCCAAAACGATAGGTGACTGTTAAAAAAGTTAGAAGCGTGGGTACAAGGGGAAGAGATGTATGATTTTTGAGAACAAAAAAGCCTGCAATAAGACCTAGACCTGTAAGTGAAACTTTGATGCCATCATTTATTGGCGTAATCAATCCATTCCATTTATTGATCTTAAATGTGAAATGCTTAGTTTTTTTGATTGCTTTTTGGAATTTTCGTAAAATCTTTGTTTGTGCATGGAAAATATGAATTAGTTTAACTAAACCAAAATCTTGCGACGCTATCTCATCTAATTCCTTTGCACAGATCGCTTGATTAATCGAAACTTTTGTGATTTTTTTAATAAGTATTTTTTGCAAGCAGGCAAATAAAATGAACAATGTTCCCATAACACATGTTAATTTAGATGAGATCAGCAACATTAAGGTTGCATAACCTCCTAACATGAGACATCCTACAATTACCCTGTTGACATTGTCTAATGTGGGGACAAGGCAGGTTGGCGCAGAACATACATGATTGACAAGGTCTCCAGTTTTATAAGCACTGACACAAGGATAAGAGAGATGTAAAATACGTTGAGAAATGCGATTTTGTACAATTGCTTGCACATGAACAGTTAAATATGTTGTCGTTAACTGTCCCAAATAAGCAAAACCACTCTGCGCAATTTGGAGGACTACAGCTAGAAGAATAAATATTAAAAAGAGAGTCTGAGATTCACACTCCATTAAAAAAGAGAAATAAGGAAACTTTAATAAAACTTCTTTAGAAAACCCTCCTGAGAGGCTTGATAACCCAATTAGAAGAGCTGAAAAAGATGCCCCTTCCAAGAGGACTGCAACCAAACTACAAAATAAAATGAGACAAAATAGACCTTTGTTTTTCTTCCCTTCAAAAAACAATGACGAAATTGGATCTGTCCGTAGACGTTTCAGCACCTTATAGACCTAAGTTATTGACTCACGAAGCGGGACTATAAATCATTTCTGTTTTCAGAGGAAGCCTGCGCTTTAGATAGAACCATATCGCTTTACCCTATGATCTGTTAAGGCTCTGGAATATACTCGCTTTTTATTGTCTGATTGAACTAAAAAATAAACCTGTGAAAAAATTAAGGTAGCACCAGATTTCTATGGATATTATTGGCTTTATTACTTCTCTTAAAGACCTCTTTTTTGAGGGTTATGTTCCTCGAACCATTGTTCGCTCAAAGAGTCTAGCTAAACTTTTACAACAAGCTGCTTCAAAATGTACAACTATTGATATTGTGAATGATAGACTCGAAAATCATAAGGCAATGATTGCAGCCTATTGGTGTCGGCAGGGAGATCAGTTAATTGAAGTTGGTGTGAACAGAGGTGACTTCCTTCTTTATTACCACCAATTGGTAGGAGACTGTGGCCAAATTATTGGTTATGAAGGGAATTCTTATTTGCACCAAACAATTTTAAATCGTCTACTGAGGCATCGAATTAACAATGTAACTCTTCAAGAAGGGGTTGCCTCGTCTGAAAGCGGCAAAACATTAGATATGATGGTATATACAGATCCTCATAAGCCAATAAATGGATGTGCTACGGTTGAACCCAAGCTAATGAATAAGAAACGAATGCCTGGTAAAACAGAGCTTATTTCCGTAAAAACGGCAAGACTTGATGATTTATCTAATCAGTTCTCTTCTCCTTTAAGATTTATTAAAATTGATGTTGAAGGACATGAACAGGCTGTATTAGAAGGCGCTTGTAGTCTATTGAACCAATATAGGCCTTTGGTCATATTTGAATATGGGTTTATTCCTGGAGTCTTTGAAACACACAGTATTGAGGTGATGGAAAAACTCGACTATATCTGCTATGACCTTAAAACAGATACACAAGTGCGTCCAGCACATATTCAAGAGCAGACAGATATTTTGGCAGTCCCTGTTGAGTTACAGGCTGAATGGGATAAGCTTTTACCGCAACTCTATCATGTATGGCCTGCAATCCCATTCTTTTTGAAAAAGGGCCCTATTCTTCTACAGTCTATTGCACAAAGAATTAAAAAAAGAGTCCTGAAAAAAAAGAGCCTGACTGATTAATTGAATTTAAGAGCTCATATTGATAGCATCTTGTCATGCTCATTATTTCACGTACGCCGGTAAGAATTTCTTTTTTTGGTGGTGGAACAGACTATCCAGCCTATTACCAGCAACACTCAGGCGCTGTTCTTGGGACAACCATTGACCAATACACCTACATCAGCGTCAAAACATTCAAAAGTGCTTTTTTTGAACACAATATCCGCCTTGCCTATTCAAAAACAGAACTTGTAAAAGCTATAGAGGACATCCAGCACCCGAGCGTCCGAGAGGCGCTCAAATATCGTGGTGTGGATGGAAATTTAGATATTCATATTTTTTCCGATCTACCCGCTCGAACTGGCCTTGGCTCCTCCTCTTCATTCACTGTCGGATTTCTCAATGCGCTTTATGCCCTAAATGGGAAGCGCATCTCAAAACAGTCACTAGCTGAAGAAGCGTGTCACATCGAACAAGATCTTATTCAGGAGAATGTTGGTTCTCAAGATCAGTTTCATGCAGCTTTTGGTGGCCTTAATGTTATTGAATTTACTGGTTCTAATATTCAGGTGAGACCCGTCATTCTTTCTCATGAGAAAAAACAAGCATTGGAGAGTCACTTGCTCGTCTTCTTTACAGGAATGACGCGTCATGCGAGTGAAATTGTTAAAGAGCAGGTAGAGAAAACAAAGAGCCGTCATAATGATGTGCATCTAAAGCAGATGCTCGATATCGTCTATGAAGCTGAACGTCTTATTATCTCAGAGTCGAGAGAGGGGATGTTAAAACAGTTTGGCAAGCTGCTTCACGAAAATTGGTGCTTGAAAAAACAGCTCTCGAATCAAGTTTCAAATCCAATAATTGACCAAGCCTATGATGCTGCCTTTCGTGCTGGTGCATTTGGAGGAAAACTTTGTGGAGCAGGGAATGGTGGTTTTCTAACTCTTCTTGTTCCACCTGAGAAGCATCAAGCAGTTCGCACAGCCTTGAGCGGACTACAAGAAGTTCGCTTTCGCTTTGAAGACACCGGAAGTTCAATCGTTTACATGAAAGATTAAGATGGATGCAATCATTTTAGCTGGAGGACTTGGGACACGACTGCGAACTGTCATGTCTGATCGCCCTAAACCTTTAGCGCTAATCAAAGGCACTCCTTTTTTAGATATCCTACTTAGACAATTAGCAAATAGTTCTGAAATCAGTCGTGTCATCTTAGCAACTGGCTACAAAGCCAATATGATTTCCTCTTATTTTGAAAATCATGACTATCCCTTTTCTATTCACTTTTCACAAGAAACCTCTCCTTTAGGGACAGGTGGAGCTCTAAAGCAGGCCTTCTCTCTGGTTGAATCAGAAACTTTTTTTGTTCTGAATGGAGATTCTTACCTCGACCTCGATTTCACTGCAATGAGACGTTTTCATAAGGATCAAAATGCTTTGATTACCATTGCCTGTCGCCAAGTTGAAGACGTGTCGCGCTATGGTGAGATCGCCCTTGCTAAGGGAAACCAAATCTCTGCTTTTCGAGAAAAATGCAATGTGGCAAAGCCTGGGTTGATTAACGGAGGGATTTACTTGATGAAACATTCTATTACTTTTCCTAACAAAACTGTGTTTTCGCTCGAAGCAGATCTATTCCCTACCCTTTTAAATAATTCGATTTTTGGCTACGCTTGCACAGGAAAATTTATTGATATTGGGACACAGGAATCCTACAAACAAGCACAGGACATTTTAGCATGAAAAAAGTTCTCATTACAGGTGGAGCAGGCTACATCGGCTCTATGTTAACGCCCCTTCTTCTTGAAAAGGGATATGATGTTACTGTTCTTGATAATCTGATGTATCGTCAAGTAACCCTTCTCAATTGCTTTGGACATCCTAACTTTCATTTTGTTAAAGGAGATGTTTGTCATGAAGAATTATTACACGATCTCGTCTCTAAAGCAGATATTGTAATCCCCCTAGCTGCGATCGTAGGAGCCCCAGCTTGCAAACTTAACCCAACTCTTTCCAAATCGATCAATTTCGATTCTGTCCAATTCATCCTCGATCAACTGCGACCAGATCAAAAAATCTTATTCCCCAATACAAATAGCGGCTACGGAATTGGAGAGAAAAATAGTTTTTGCACAGAGAAGAGCCCCCTCAATCCCGTCTCACTTTATGGAGAGCTCAAAGTTGAGATGGAAAAACGTCTGCTTAATTCCAAACAAGCCGTCTGTTTTCGACTTGCCACAGTTTTTGGCGTCTCTCCACGTATGAGACTCGATCTACTTGTCAATGATTTCACCTATCGCGCTTGTCATGACCGCTCAATTATCCTATTTGAAGAGCACTTCAAACGGAACTATATCCATGTTGCTGATGTCGCTCACACATTCCTTTTCGGGATTGAACACTTTGACCACATGAAAGGTGAAGCCTACAACGTGGGCTTATCTGACGCAAATCTTTCTAAAAGAGAGCTTTGCGAAAAGATCAAATACTATGTACCTGAGCTTTACATTCATTCAGCCCCGATTGGCAAAGACCCAGACCAACGCGATTACATTGTGAGCAATGAAAAAATCGAGGCTCTTGGCTGGAAGCCCGAAAGAAGTTTAGACAAGGGTATTCAAGAGCTTGTCCAAGCCTACTCTATTATCAAATACAATCAATTTGCAAACATCTAAATACTGCTTTCTAACATCCAACAAAGTTTTTTTGGATGACTCCGTTTTAAAGCAAGTAGACATTTCCTCCTCAGAAACAGTAGCCGTAACCACTGTTTCTTTCAGGTAGCAAGCAGCTTGCTTGATGCAAGTTTTTATCCAGGCATAGCCTGGCATAAAGGATTAATATAACATCAATTATTGCCATCTAATGCTTATAAAGCTTTTCACTCAAACTTTTATCCGTATGCATCATTCGATTTTTTGCCCCGAACAACTTATAAGGGGCGACTAGAAGCAGAATGAATGATCATGAACTGCTTGTAATACATTTTGAATGTCATCCATCCCCTTATGAGAGCATACCCTTCGAAAGATCATAGGAAAATTAATCTATAGTGTAAGGGTAGATGAGATCCTAACTCATCTCTGGGAAATAGGCTCTTATGAAAAGTCCAACATATCCTGCTTAAACTACTGAAATTTTCATGGCAAAGAAACAGATCAAGAAAGGCGTGACAACTCAATTAGAATCCAATACGATAGTGATCGTATATGAGCAAATATATTCTCACTATCATAACACCCAATTTCAACGACTCCCATTACCTTGTTAAAAGACTAGAGATTTTGTTGCCTACACTACCTCAAAATGTCCAATATTTAATCTGTGATGATGGTTCTACTGATGATTCTGTTGCTAAAATTTCTAATTTAATTGCTGACTATCCAAATGTACAATTGGTTGAGAATCCCTGCAATAAGGGTGCAGTTCCTACAATCAATCGCCTCTTTGAATTAGCTGAAGGCACCTTCATTTATCCCTCATCAGCGAATGATATTATTCTAGATAGTCTATTATCAGAATCTAATTTACAGCTTCTTCAAACCAGTACTTCAGGAATCATTGTTTTTGATCCTGGCTTTACTTCTGATAAGCACTCAAAAACATATATTGATTTGCTCATACCTGGCTGTCCAAATCCTATTCACGTACAAGGAGAAGAGACTGTAAAGCTTTTTAGAAACACACGTTTCTGGATACCTTCCCACAGTGCTTTTTTTAGACGTGAGCTGATCTATCGTAACGGAAAGCTTGATCTAGATCTACGCCATTTCTGTGACTGGTACCTCAATCATACGATGGTCTTTGAAACTAAACTTACCTATATCCCTAAACAACCAATCGCATTTTTATGCCACCATGATGATGCATACAGTCAAACTGCCTCTTCAGAAGAGCAGCAAGAGTTGATCTTTGAAATGATCAGTAGAACATTTCAACTACCTCGCACACAGAAGTCAAAAATCATACGGTCTGGTGTCTTCAGTTGCTTCGGGCACCTTCTATTTCCAAAGGTATTAAAACACCCAAAATATTGGCGATTTACAGCTTATATGGCTATCCGTCGCCACTATTTTCATAAAAAAAATACTACATTTTGTAAAATGAGTTAGATGATTCTGTCGGCTCCATAGATTACAAAGAGAGTTAGTTGAAAAACCCCTTTGGAATCAAAAGGCCTTTTTAATCAGAGCACCCATTTTTTTGACTATCAGATCTTTTTGAAAACAACCTAGAGCCAAATAGCCTCTTCATTCTTGACGAGGCAAAGCCTCAGCTTGCTGCCAGAATAGAAGTAACAGCAAAATTGGCTGCTTCTAAAGGGAAATGTCATGCTTTTATCTCAGGCTCATTCAACAACGCCATTTCAACCGGAAAAAAATTTAGATGCTCTAATTGAGGGGCTTGTCGAAGCGTATTCCATTATCAATTACAATCAATTTGCGAATATTTCAGCAGCTCTTTTAGTTTTTGTGTGTAGTAATCTAGGGAATGATAAGCAGCATAGGTTTCTTGCATCTTTTGTAATTTTACTTTAATTATTTCACTTTCCAATTTTCTATGTAGATGAGAGAAGAAGAGCGGGTCTTCCCAGTTCACAATTAACTCTGATAGATCAAAGCGCTTTAATTCATTCGCAAGCCAGCTACCTTCTTTAACAAGAGGCATTTTTCCTGCAACGATAGCTTCAACAAAAATACCCGATGTTCCTGATCGATAAACATCTGGAGCATAGGGCAATAAAATCACACGACTCCTTTCAAGCCAGTGATGATACTCCTCAACAGTGAGGGTTGAGGGAAGTTGATATTGGCAAGCAATACCGGCCTCCTGCGATAATGCCATTGCAATAGCTCTTCGATCTTGGATCTTGGCTAATCGCTGAATATCAGCTAGGCCTTTTTCTTGTCGCGGGCGTCCTGGCCACCAACAGATTATTTGCTCTTCTGCTTGCCCTCCTTGTATGGTATGAGGAATTGGCAACACGCGTAATTTTTTTTGAAACTCTGAAGCAATCATTTCACTGTCTGTAAGTGGAATAAAGCGGTTTTTAAAACGCCATTGCAAGAGCCGTATCAAAAACATATGAACCTTACCCTGCAATGGAAGTTGGTGTCGTCCATACCGCATTAGTAGCCAAAGAGAGTCTTTTTTTTGCATACAGAAAAAAGCGGCTAAAATACAACAAAGAAACTCTTTGGAATTAAAACTTTCTAGGAAAAAAACGCGCGATTCTTCACACTTTTTGCAAAAAAAATTGCGGAAAGAATACTTTTTTTGTGGGATCCAATTTTCAATAGTAAAAGAGGCTGAGGCTGGAATATAAGCTACGTGTGGAATTCCAATTTTTGCTAGGCTTTTTTGAACACACTGATGGTATATATAATCGTGCCCAGCAAGATCTTTCAAGTGCGGGATTAAGGAACAAAAAATGAACTTCATTGTAAATCAACTCCGAGAAATACTTTCTCATTTTCCAAAGCGTTATCATACCAAAAAACTCCACTCACTTGCAAAAGATACCACTATTACGATTATTGATGTTGGGTCGACTGGGGGGCCAGATCCTAAATGGAGAGCTCTTCAACCAGTCTGCCAGTTTATTACATTTGACCCTGATCCAAGGGCAAAATCTGGGAAATGGAAAGTCACTAACTATCCTATTGGACTTTGGTCATCAGCATGTAAAAAGAGCTTGAATTTGGCTGAATTTCCACCAGCTTCATCACTTTTTTCCTACCATAGCAGTAATCTTTCTTCTTTTCTCAATGCTTCGTGCCATCAGATCCTGGATACACAAACTATCCAGCTAGACACTTTGGATCATGTCTTACAACAGCAGTTAGATGTACTAAAAATTGATGCTGAAGGAGCTGAATTAGAGATTCTCAAAGGAGTGAAAAAACACCTAATAGAATCCTGTTTTGTAATTGAAGTAGAAGTCTCTTTTTTAGAGCGACACTGTGGAGCTCCTCTTTTTCATCAAATTAATGAGTTTCTTCGGGAATATAACTTTGATTTGATTCATCTCCAAAGAGAACACTGGATACGAAAAAATGGACTTTGCCGACTCTATTCATCACCTCAATTAATTTGGGGAAATGCTACTTATATTATCTCAAAAGAAGTGCTTTTTAAGCGGCTGAAGAAATCAGACAACCCCCACCTTGAGTTGAAAAAATGCCTGGCTATTTTATTGACCTACCATTTTCATGATTACGCTCTTGAAATATGCCATGATGCACAGAAAAATAATCTGATAACATCTTCTCAAATGAAAATTTTGCAACAACTGATTCAACAAACCTGCCTCTCAAATGGAGGGTATCTAATTAGACTTCTTCTGAACATTTTTATTGGTTGTATAGGTGCTGCGATTTGTTTCCCAAATAAAAGCTTTCGTCTTAAATTCTTAGAATACCTACATTCTAGAGTGCGTGAACTGGGCCAGGCCTTCCTTTTCTTTTCCCGTTCCGGTCCAAACCAATGTGCTATCCATGGCCCTTAAACAAAAATTGTTAGAAGTTAAAAACAAGTGATTTTTCCAAACTACATGGATTATTATCTCTGGAAATTTCTACCAAAAAAAACTAAAAAAAGGCACCCTCTTAGCTCATGAAATGCAGAGTATGCGACCAAACAGACTTAGAACTAGCTATCGACCTACATAATCAACCTTGGGGGAACCATTTTCTCAAACAAGAGGAAGTTGGGAAAGAACCTTTCTATCCACTTCGTGTTGTCTATTGTCACAAATGTGCAACTGCACAGCTCGATCATACAGTCCGGAAAGAGGTGATGTTTGCTGATCACACCTACCTCTCTGGAGTCACTCGTTCTCTGAGCGACCACTTCTGGCAACTTGCAAAAGATGTTGATGAGCGCTTTTTCAAAGAGAAAAAACTCAAGTCTGTACTCGATATTGGTTCGAATGATGGGACGCAGCTGCTACACTATCAAAGGCTCGGCTATGATGTTCTAGGAGTGGAATCTTCCAAGCGTACAGCTGAAATTGCAAATGGACAAGGCGTCAAAACAATGCACGCCTTTTTCAATCTTGATCTCGCAAAAATCATTCCTCTTCGCTTTGATGTGATTAATGCCGCCGGCGTCTTCTTCCATCTCGAAGAACTTCACTCTGTCTGCGAGGCAATCAAGTTAGTTTTGAAGGAAGATGGTGTTTTTGTGGTGCAGTTTCTCTACATGAAATCAATCATGGAAAATTGTGCATTTGACCAGATCTACCATGAACACCTTCTCTATTACACTCTGAAAACGATTGACTTCTTGCTAAAGCAGCATGGCCTAGAACTCTTTGATGCCGAGCTTTTACCAATTCATGGTGGCTCGATGATGGCCTATGCGAGTCATCAGGGAAAAAGAGGTGCCTCAAAACGCCTAGAAAAATTGAAAGCTGAAGAAGAGGCTTCTGGTTGTAATACACTCGAGGCCTATTTTGATTTGGCTAAGCGAATGGATGTCCTCAGGCAACAAAATCTCTTATACTTGCAGCAAAAAAAGGATGAGGGAAAAACCATCTACGGAATGGGAGCTCCTGTAAAAGGAAATACGCTTCTCAACTATTTTGGTATTGGGAAAAACTACCTCGATTGTTTGGTAGAAAAAAATGTTCTTCGTAAAGGGCTTTACAGTCCTGGACAACACCTACCCATATGCATTGAAGACGAGCTTGAATCACCTCCTGATGTTTATTATGTGCTTGCCTGGAACTTCAAAAAAGAGATCTTGAAAAACAATCAAAAGTTGATTGATCAAGGCGTTGAATTTTACTTTCCGGTGAATCCAAAATGAACATTCTTGTCACTGGAGCAACCGGCTTTCTTGGACGTTTTCTCTGCTCCACATTGCGTGAAAGAGGTCATCAAGTCACGGAAGTAGGTTCCAAAAATTGTGACCTCACACAAGAACACTCTCTTTTTCAATTTGACGAATCATTCGATCAAATTTATCACCTCGCTGCTTGGACGCAAGCCGGGGACTTCTGTCTCCGTCATCCAGGTGAGCAGTGGGTCATTAATCAACAAATCAATACGCACGTACTCAAATGGTGGCAAAATGCGCAGCCTCAAGCTAAACTCATCGCCATGGGCACAAGCTGTAGCTATGCGCCTGAAGCAGAGTTAAAAGAGGAAAATTACCTACTTGGAGAACCTATTGAAAGCCTGTTTACCTATGGCATGACAAAGCGGATGCTTTACGTTGGCTTAAAAGCACTTCATAAGCAGTATGGGCTGCGCTATCTCTACTTAGTTCCTTCAACACTTTATGGACCTGGCTATCATACCGATGGGCGGCAACTTCACTTTATCTTTGATCTCATTCGTAAAATTCTACGCGGATATCATGAAAATGAACCCGTTGTATTATGGGGAGATGGGGAGCAAAAACGAGAGCTTGTGCATGTTCAAGACTTCGTAAATACAATGTTGGATCTTGAAGTAGATGGTGAAATTTTCAATATTGGAGCTGGAGAAGAGTATTCAATCAAACAATTCGCTCAAATGATTTGTCAACACGTGGGCTACTCTTATGAAAAGATCCAATTTGACACAAGTAAATACGTCGGAGCCCGATCGAAAGTACTTTCAGTTGAAAAGTTGCATCAATACTGTAATTTCAAACCAATTCCTCTTGCTCAGGGCTTGGCTCAGACAGTTGACTGGTTCGCGCAAAATAGGCACATGCTAGAGCCAGATGCGTCCACACATATGTGCGCAAAAATCCCTGATTAATCTGTAAGACAGCAAGCATAATTAGACTAGAAACTAAAAAGCACCAGGTGATGACTTTTTCTCTCTTCAGCGAAGCGCGCGCTAAATAGAGAAAGCTTCCTAAAAGCATTCCTAAAGAAAGAATACCCCCACTCCCTAAACTCGCCATCATTTCTGTGAAGACATTCGATGCTTCAAAACATTTGAGTGGATTTGGGGCATTCAAAATCTTCTCTTTTTTCAAGTAATGGGCAAATGCAGGATCTCCCTCAAACCATCTCGCGTATCTATAGGAAGGAAAAGCTCCATAACCCACTCCTGTCAATGGAAAGCGCATAAAAGTAACCCAGGCACTTTTTACCGATATCCACCTCTCAACAAAAGAGTGGTGATGAATTAAATAACTATAAGAGAGAATTTTCATGAGCAGCAAATAGATGTATTTAGAGGAAACGAGCATGAGGGTAATAACAATGGCAGTAGCTCCTCCAAGAAATCGCATCACTTTTTTTCTATATGGTTTAAATTCAGATAAAAAGCTCAGCAAAAAAATTGCTATCCCAAAAAAAAGATAGGTTACAAAAGCAGATGTTGAAAATGAAATCATAAAAAGAAAATTAATGAAGAGTAAAAGCTTTAATGACATCCGTTTTTTCTCTTGTAAAAAGAGATAGTAAAAATTAACCATCACAATAAAGGGTGTCATGTAAAGCGCATAGTACGAAGGTTCATAAGTAAATGCATGAGGGCGCTCTCGCAAATGCGTTTGGAAAAAATGTCCCAATTCTTTGACTGCAAATAGACCAACTCCAATAAATGACCAGAAATAGAGCTTCAGCACTTTTTTTACATCAAGCTTGTGCATGATTTGATATGGAAGCCAGAAATAACAAATCATGGTAAGTCCATACCAACCAAAAAATAGAAAACAGCGCCTCTTGTAACTCGAAAAGAAAAATGAAATAAGCAACGAAGCGGTCAACATTAACAAGGGGATCGTAATTCTTTTGTCTATGCTAAAGAATTCCCTTCGAAAACGCAGCATCAATGCTACTATCAGAGCAAAAGCAATAAAGTTATTATAACGAAATGTAAATCCCTTCAATGTAAGACTCAATACATCGGCATGTAAGGTTAAAAAATAGAGAAAAAGGATCGGATAAAAAAGATCTGTTGGCTTAGAAAACGCAAGAAGACGGGGCTTTGAGAACGTTAGTAGCATCGTTTCAACCACCCTTGCGTCAAATGTGTCACTGGTTCGCGCATAGAGCTTTTATTATATTTTTTATCAGGTAATTCTAACGCAAACTCAGGATGCTTTTCAAGAAACTCGCGAACTGCCGCAGCAGGATTATCCTCTTTCCAAATCTTTTTCCCACGTGGAACGTCTGACACCTCCCCTTTAAATCCATCAGCAACCACAAGATAAAATCCTGAAGAAACAATGGGTGCAAATAGCTCGAGTTCCTGGAGGACATGCTCTTTTGAATGATTCGAATCGAGAATCACCATCACTGTTTGACCAGGTTGAATATCAATTTGCGCAATTATTTGGGGATTGACCGAGTTCCCCTCAATCAGTTGAAGATAAGGTGATAGGTGATGTTCTTCTAGACGTTTTCGATTTTGTGGGCGTAAATCTTTATCGATTCCAATCACTTTACCATGGCCTAAACCATGACAGAGTGTCGCATAAAAAAGAAGCGAACCGCCCATAGCAATGCCTGTTTCAATGATCACATCAGGAGGATTAGAGACAATCACCTCCTGAAGACGCATCAAATCTTCAGGAAGTTGTAAAACTGGCACGCCCATCCATGTAAAGGTATAGTGATAGTGGGCATTCCAACCTGTTTTAAGCCATAGTCGGGATAGAATTTGAAAGGCTTCTTCGCTATAGAGGGAAATTGTTCGCTCTTCTAGACAAAGCTCAGCTTTCTCTTCATCAATATGAAACGGTTTCATGAAGCAGGGGTGTTTGGCCGATTCCAAAATAGTCGAATCCGCGTGTTGCCATTTCGTGTGGCGAATACTGATTACGGCCATCAAAAAAGGCACGTCCCTTCATCAACTTAATCACACGTTCAAAGTCAACGAATCTAAATTGTTTCCAATCTGTCATCAGAACAGTTGCATCTGCCTGCTGGGCACTGGCATATTCATCCTGGCACCACTCGATTTGTGGAGATTTTGGAAGCAATTGTTTTGCCCTATCCATAGCAACTGGATCATACAGGGAAAGATAAGCTCCCTGTTCAAGCAACTCTCTGATGAGAACAAGAGAGGGCGCTTCACGCATATCATCCGTCCCAGGCTTAAATGCTAGCCCCCAAATGGCAATTCTCTTATCAACAAGCTTCCCAGAAAAATAGTCTCTGACTTTTTCTCCCATTCTCTGCTTTTGGCGCTGGTTCACTTCCTCAATCGCATCAATCAGATCTGTTTGATAACCCGTCTCTTTTGCAAGAGCCCTGAGAGCTTTCACATCCTTAGGAAAGCACGAGCCACCATAACCCGTTCCTGCATACAAAAACGCATAACCAATACGCGTATCCGATCCAATTCCCTTGCGCACCTTAGTAATGTCCGCCCCTGTTAATTCACAAAGGCCAGCAAGCTCATTCATAAAAGAGATCCGCGAAGCCAGCATTGCATTAGCTGCATACTTAGTCATTTCTGCAGATGGTGGATCCATAATTAAAATACGGTCATGATTGAGATTGAAAGGTGAATAGAGCTCCTGCATCAGCGCAGCAACCCTAGGATTGCTTGTTCCAATCACAATCCGATCAGGTTTCATGAAGTCGTTGACAGCATCACCCTCTTTCAAAAATTCAGGATTAGATACGACGTCAAATTCAACATCTCGACCAGCCAATGCCTCTTCTATTGCACTTGCAACTTTTTCCGTGCTGCCTACCGGCACCGTTGACTTATTGACAATGATCTTATACTCATCCATATGCTCAGCTAACTGGGCAGATGCTTGCATCACATAGCGAAGATCAGCTGAGCCATCTTCATCAGAGGGCGTGGGAACAGCTAAAAAGCAGATCAATCCAAAGCTAACAGCCTCTTTGTAATTAGTTGTAAAGCTTAGACGTTCTGATTTGACATTTCTTTTGACGATCTCCTCAAGCCCTGGTTCGTAAATGGGAATGACGCCTTGTTTGAGCTGGTTAATCTTTTCAGGATCAATATCCAAACAAATGACATGATGCCCCATCTCGGCAAAGCAAGCTCCTGTAACGAGCCCGACATAACCTGTACCAATCACTGCAATTTTCATAGAGGAGGAAGATACCAAGAAATGCGTGACAACTCAAGGGAAATTCCCTATGCTCCTAGCCATGTCTAAGAAAATTCTCGTTACTGGAGGAGCCGGCTTCCTCGGCTCCCACCTCTGCTCTCTGCTGATCAATCAAGGCCACTGCGTTACATGTGTTGATAATTTCTACACCGGTAGTCAACAAAATGTCGCAAAACTCCTCGACCACCCGCAATTTGAACTCATTGAACATGACATCTGTCAACCGCTTTACATTGAAGTCGACGAAATCTACAATCTGGCATGCCCCGCCTCACCCTTTCACTACCAAAACGACCCTGTACAAACCACTAAAGCTAGCGTACTTGGGGCGCTTAATTTGCTAGAGCTAGCAAAAAAGACAAAAGCCAAGATTTTGCAAGCCTCTACGAGTGAGGTATATGGCGACCCAACAGTGCATCCTCAGGAGGAGAGTTACTGGGGGAATGTCAATCCAATCGGTATTCGAGCCTGTTACGATGAGGGGAAACGGTGTGCTGAAACATTGTTTTTTGACTACCACAGGCAGTATGGCCTAGATATTCGTGTTGCTCGTATTTTCAATACATATGGCCCTAATATGCACCCAAATGATGGACGTGTCGTCTCGAATTTTATTGTGCAAGCCCTACAAGGTGAGCCTATTACAATATTTGGCAGCGGAAGCCAAACACGCTCTTTCTGCTACTATTCTGATTTGATTGCGGGTCTTGTTATGCTGATGAACAGCAGCTTTACAGGCCCGCTAAACATTGGAAACCCTTACGAGTTCACGATGCTTGAACTGGCAGAAAAAATCTTAAGTATCACAGGGTCAAAATCTAAGATTGAACACCGTACTCTGCCTGAGGATGACCCGAAACAGCGGCAGCCAAATATTGATAAAGCGTTAGCTTTGGGCTGGTCTCCTCAAGTCTCTCTGGAAAAGGGCCTTAAGTCTACGATTGAATACTTTGAAAAACTGGTTGTTTATGCCTAAGAAGATTTTAGTGACAGGCGCTGCGGGTTTTATTGGATTTCATACGGCTTTGGCATTGAAGAAGCGGGGTGATGAAGTCTTTGGGCTAGATAATTTCAATGACTACTACTCACCCGATTTGAAAGAGCAGCGGGCAAAGTTGCTCGCAGAAGCAGGAATCGAGGTGGTTAAAGGTGATGTGAATGATCCTGAGCTGCTTTCTACCCTTTTTGAAAGAGGTCCAACTCATGTGCTTCATCTTGCAGCGCAAGCTGGAGTTCGACATGCTCGTAAATATCCAGAGGCATATCTCAAAAGCAATATTGATGGCTTTCTTGCGATCCTTGAGCAATTGAAAACACGACCTGAAATTCCGCTGATCTATGCCTCCTCTTCATCAGTTTATGGAACAAATGAAAAGGTCCCATTTTCAGTTGATGATCGAACAGACTCTCCAGCTAACTTGTATGCAGCAACGAAAAAAACAAATGAGCTACTAGCCTATAGCTATCATCATATCTATGGAATTAAGACTACGGGCCTGCGCTACTTCACTGTTTACGGTCCTTGGGGACGTCCTGATATGGCCTACTATCTTTTTACAAAATCCATCTTGGAAGAGCGTTCGATTCATCTCTTCAATCACGGCAAGATGTGGCGTGATTTCACTTATATCGATGATATTGTGGCAGGAACAATCGCTGCTCTCGATTTGAGTGCTCCCTATGAACTTTTTAATCTAGGCAATCACCGCTCTGAAAAACTCCTCGACTTTGTGAAAATTCTAGAAGAGCTCTTGGAGAAGAAAGCTACGCTGATTTTAGAAGGGCCTCGAGTTGATGAAGTAGAGAGAACCTACGCGGATATCGAAAAATCACGTCAGCTACTGAACTATAGACCTACTACAAAATTGAAAGAGGGGCTTGCTCAGTTTGTAGACTGGTATTGTGCAAAGACTAAGGGCAAGGCTTCAGTGATGTCAGATGCGACCATGCAGTAAGAAGTTTCGCTATGCGCTGCATATTCACCGGCAAGTCCATGCACATGCACACCTAAAATAGCTGCCTTCAAAGGATCGTGCGTCTGAGCTAGAAACGCTGCAATAACCCCTGTCAAAACATCACCACTACCTGCTGTAGCCATCCCAGGATCGCCAGTGATTGAAATATAGGGCGTCTTGCCTGGATGGAAAATGAATGTAGGCGCTCCTTTCAACACAAGTGTCACCTTCTTGCTCTCGCTAAATTGATGGCAAAGGGTGAGCAGTTGCTCAAATGACTCGGTCTTTTCAATCCCTAGCAATCTTTTCATCTCACCAATATGGGGTGTCATAATGGTTTTTGGTGGAACATCAATCCATTTAGCTGCCAAAAGAGTAAGTGCTTCCGCATCGATCACACACGGCTTATCTATTTTTGGTAATACAGCTTCTAAAATGCTACGTGCTTCGGTTGAGGTACCAATTCCTGGCCCAATAAAAACGGCAGAAGCTTTTTCCATGGCATGTAGAATTTCATCTGGTGTTTGATACCCTTGACGAATCACCTCGTACGGGGCATGGCCCAGTTCTGACTCCATACCTGCTGGATGAAGGAGGCGAACAATTCCTGCTCCAGCGCGCAGTGCAGAAAAACTTGCCAAAATCGGCGCTCCTGGCATTCCAGGCGAGCCACCAACCCCGATGACGTAACCTGTTTCATATTTATGGCGTGTACGCTGAACCTTTGGAAAATACTTCTCGATCAATGCCTCTTGGATCAATTCAAAGTCTCCCTGGGCCTGCTCAATTGCCTCTTTGCCAAGACCAAAATCAAAAACGGAGATACGCCCCATATAGTTCCAAACATCACCTAAAAAACAGCCACTTTTGGGCAAACCAAGAAAGAGTGTATGTAAAGCCTCAATAGCAACACCGCCAACCTCTCCAGTTGTTCCATTGATGCCAGACGGGACGTCGACAGAAATGATAGGAAGCTTTGACTGATTGGCTTTTTCAATGGCCTCTTTTAGAACACCTTCGACCTGACCATGAAAGCCCGTTCCCAAAATTCCATCGATGAGAAGCTGCGCTTTTTTAAATTGAATTTCTTGAGCGCTCTCAATGTTTTGAATGACCCCGCCTTTCTCTTGAAACCGGTTGGCTTGCAGTTGACAGAGCACACTACTTTTTTCTAGAGGAGCGAAGGCAAGTGCTTTGACATGAAAGCCTCCTTCAAGAAGGATCCTGCCAGCAACGTAAGCATCTCCAGCATTGTTCCCTGAGCCGCAAAGCAAAATGATAAGAGGCTCAATATGCAAATCAGCAACGTAGCGCTGCACAAGCTCAGCAACACCACGTCCAGCTTCGTTCATGAACCGCTCTTCACTCGCGCCCTTATCATAGGCAAGTTTTTCAACGCGGGCCATCTCTTTTGCTTTGACACTCTTCATAATTTCACTTTGAGCGATTGCTTAAATAATTTCAGTGTTTTTTCTCGTGCTTCAGCATGATCGACAATTGGATCGACTGGCTCATGATTTGTATATTCGGGACACCATGTGCGGATATAAATGCCTTCTGGATCAAATTTCTTTCCCTGTGTCACAGGGTTAAATATTCTAAAATAGGGAGCAGCATCAGCGCCGCAACCGGCAACCCATTGCCAATTTGCTCCGTTATTTGCTCTGTCGGCATCGACTAAATGTTTCCAAAACCACTTCTCTCCCTCCCTCCAATCAATAAGCAGATCTTTGATCAAAAATGAAGCTACGATCATCCGCACACGATTATGCATCCAACCTGTATGTTTCAACTCTCGCATTCCTGCATCGACAATGGGATAACCTGTTTTTCCCTCTTGCCAAGCATGTAAAGCGGCTTGATTTTTCTCCCATGGAATTTTTTTATAGCGCTCATTTAGAGGCTCTGTTTGAAGCTTTGGAAAGCGAGAGAAGAGATGATAACAGAATTCGCGCCACCCAATTTCTGAGAGGAAACTGGCTGCTGATTTTCCAGAAACAGCACGCCAAATTTGCCTAGGGCCAACCTCTCCAAAGTGAAGATGAGCTGAGAGTCGTGAAGTTCCCTCTTGCATTGGGAAATCGCGCGCACTTTGATATGAAGCGAGTTTTTTGCTGACAAATTGCTTCAATCGTTTTTGCGCTTCTTGCTCACCAGGTTGCCAAAATGAGTCAAAAAGAGGGTCGGGAGCGACTGCCTTGGGCAATGGGTCTGAGCGCACTTTAATCAAAGTTGCGATGTTCGGTTTAGGAAGAGACTTTGGAATTTCTATTGTCTGTAAAGCCTTCTTCCAAAAAGGGGTGAAGACTAAATAGGGTTTTTCCATTTCATATGGCTCTAGTAAAAGTGAGCCATTATAGGAAAAGATCTCAAGACCTGGAATCTTCAATTCTTTGTCATTATTGAGATAGAGACGAGTGATCTTGTGCTCTTTAGCAAGTTGCTTGATGACTGTTTTGGCTTCACCAGAGCGGTAGCAGAGTTTATCTTGTATAGAGCTTAAAAAACTCTTCAGACTCTGGCTAACCCACCATTTTTGAGAAGGACCTAGTGTCTTATCTTCAATGTAAAGCGCAATAACAGCCTGATTTTCTTTTGCTGCAAAGTAGAGAGCTGGATTGTCTTGAAGTCGTAGATCGTTTCTGAGTAAAACAATTGCACGCGTCATATCGCAATCTCTTTTACCAACCCCTTAAAAATCAAGCGATGAATTGGGAGTAACATATACCAATAGAGATATCCAAAAATACCTTTGGGTCGAAAACCAACTGTTTGCACAATTTCAGCTTCCTTAACTTCGAAATCAAGCCATGCTTCACCAGGGATACGCATTTCGGCATAAAGAGTCAATTTTTCTGGGCCTACTGCTACGACACGCCAAAAATCGAGAGCATCTCCAACATGTAGCTCTGTTGGATGGCTTCTGCCACGTCGCAGACCAACGCCCCCACATAACTTGTCGATAAAACCCCGAAAGCTCCAAGCCCAATTCATCGAATACCAACCAGAATACCCTCCAATAGAGAAAAGTCGCGCTAAAGTTGCTTCCTTATCAGTAAATGGGGCTTTATAGACCTCTTTGATACAACCGCGCTCTGGCAATTCGTGGTAGGGTGAAAGGTCTGGTAATAGCTTACTCATGACAATTGCGTCTTTCCAGCTCGAGAAAACTTCACTCTCCTCATTACGCTTTAGCGCACGTCTAATTGCCTCTTCATAGGACATACATGTGTGCGGCAGAACTGTTTCAATTTTATGATCCAAGCAGACGGCTTCACTTCTCAAGCTATCTACAAGTGAACTTGCAAGGGCAAAATTCGTTGCTGTGACAAAGTAAAGCCAGTAGGAGCTAAGTCGAGGAGTCAACACTGGAACAGTTAAAATAAAGCGTTTGAGCTCTCTCTCATGTGCTAGTTTTAACATCATCTGCTTATAGGTTAAACAGTCAGGTCCTCCTATATCGAAGGTGTGATCAAAACACTCTTTGTTAAGTAGCGCTGCTTGTAGGTAGTAGAGCACATCATAAATGGCGATAGGCTGACATCTGTTGTTGATCCACTTGGGAGCAACCATTGCTGGCAAATGTTCAACGAGATCATAGACGATCTCAAAACTTGCACTTCCAGAACCAATTACAATACCTGCGCGGAAAATAGTGCACGGAATTGGGCTTTTCTTAAAAATCTCTTCGACATTATGACGGGATAAGAAATGCTTTGAGAGGCTTTTTCCTGTTGTCAACGCTGAAAGATAGAGGATTTGTTTCACATTTGTTTGCTTCAACAGGTCAACAAATCGCTTAGCACACCGTTTTTCTTGCTCCAAAAAATCTTCTTTGGACGAACTCATGCTATGCACGAGATAGTAAACTGCATCAATCTCTTTTGGAAGTGCCTTGAGTGTATGAAGATCCCCTTGCAAAATTTCGACTTCTTTGGGGAGTTTTAAACGCGTCTGACTGCGTACTAGTGCAATGACATGGTGTCCAGCTGCAAGGAGAATTGGAATTAAACGTGTTCCAATGTAGCCATTTGCACCAGTAACAAGCACTCTCATTCGGGTTGGTATCCCACTTTTGGAACGATTAGAACTGTTTGGACTGAATCCAAGTTTTTGACAACTGCTGCTGCGTCAATTTCATAGGAGTAGGCTCCCTCGCGCAGAGGGTAGACTTTTGTGACTTCTGCAACTTTAAGGCCAACTGGAAAAACACCATCCATTCCCGTGGTGACGAGGAGATCTCCCTCTTGAATAATCGGCATCGCTGTCAGTGGAGAGCTTTCATCAAGTGGCTTACCTGTACGTAACTCACGTGCTGGTCCAAAACTGTCTGCAAAATCGTAGTTGAAGCCAAGGCCGCGTATGCTCTGAGTGCGATTACGCCATAGGGGCGCTCCCGCTCCTTGAATCACTCCTTTTGCTAAATACCATGCAGCAGCATCACCTACGTATTCTTGGCGTAACCTTTCAAGCACTTTTTGATCTTCAGAAGATTTTACGCAGCTCAGCAAGGCATCAATATGTTCGATAAAGGTTGCGCTTTGCGGTCGTCCTCGGACAGCGCGTACTGAAGGCTTAAGCCCCATGTCAGTGATCAAGCGAATGCGCGACTGTCTTTTCCCGACGTAGTCAACGATTCCAACGACTGCATTGCCCACGAGTACTGGACTATTCTGATCAATAATTCCACGCCCATTTTCACTTCCAACATCGACCCAAAAACCACTCATCCAACTGCTAGGATCGCGATAGATTACATGGGCTGGCAATACATTTTCTTGTTGAACCAACTCGCCCATGTTCAATAAACCGCGCAATTTTCCAATTTCAATGCGCAGTAGGTGATTTTCAGCTTCGAGCTTCTGGACTTGAGAATGTTCAGCGTGACTTTTCCATACAGGGGAAAAAAGTGCGATGAGCCGAACGCGCCCTTTTTCAACCATCCAAAGTGGAAGACTCAAAAGTAAAAAGAGGGCGCCTGCAAGCAATAAATACTTTCGATAGGCCTTTTTCATGCAGAGCTTTTTTTGAAACCTTTGATTAATGCCGGCCTTGGATCTTTCAGCACAATTTGCACCAGAGCGTCATTTTTGCCCTCTCTAACCCACAAGGGGTTAGCTTCGGCCTTCAAATTTAGCTCTAACGCAAATTTCACTAAAATCTCCAAAACCCTCATTAATCAGAGGCTTCTTTTAATCGCTGTTACAAGACTTTCTACAGCTTTTGCATTCACTCCTGCAACATTAATCCGTCCATCTTGTGGCAAATAAATCGCATACTCTTCACGCAATCGATCTACTTGTTTTGCACTCAGGCCGATATAGGAAAACATCCCGCACTGTTTTTCTAAAAATGTGGCTCCAAGCTGCTCCATCAAAAGCATACGCATCTGTGAAATGCGCTCTCTCATCGATGTGAGCTCTGCAAGCCACTGCTCTTTTAACTGCGGATTCATCAAAATGAGTTTGACAACGCGTGCTCCATGACATGGGGGATTTGAATAAATACCGCGAATGATCACTTTGATCTGACTTCCCACTTCTGCAAGATGAAGTCCACACGCCACAAAAAGAGCGCCTGTCCTTTCAGCATAAAGCCCAAAAGATTTCGAATGTGAAACACAAACTGCAAACTGCATCCCCTCTTGTAAAAAGAGGCGGATTGCAAAAGCATCCTCAGTGACGCCATGCCCAAATCCTTGGTAAGCAAAATCAAATAGGATGAAGAGCTCTTTCTCTTTCACTTTTTGACAGATCTTTTCCCATTCGGCTACTGATGGATCACACCCTGTTGGATTGTGACAGGCCGGCTGTAACAAGAGTACGCTACCTCGCTCCATCGTGTTGATTGCCTGAATTGTTTTCTCCAAATCAAAACTGCGCGTCTCAGCATTATAGTAAGGGAAAGTTTCTGTTGTAAAGCCAGCATGGGTAAAGATACGTTCATGATTGTCCCACGTGGGATTGGAAACATAGAGCTTTGTAAAGCCGCTTTTCCTCAAAAACTCTGCGCAGATACGTAAAGCGCCTGTTCCACCAACAGTTTGAGTCCCATAGACAGCAGCCTCCGTTCCAAAGACGAGCTTGTTGGTCTCGCGCACATAGTCGGGATCTCCGTCGATTGGGAGATAGTCTTTGCTCTTTTCATCTCGTAAAAGAGCCTCTTCCGCTTTTTTTACGCTCGCAAAAAGATGGGGCTTAAGCTCATCTGTTTTATAGGTCCCAACCCCAGCATTGATCTTCTCTGGGCGGGTTTCCTCTTTAAAGGCAATATTGAGCCCTAATATTGGGTCTCTAGGGGCTAAAGAAATCTCTTCAAAAAAATCCATAAGCCGCGAAGCTTAGCAGAACTACCAATTGTTTTAAAACCTTTGAGCTGTTATTTTCCTCACTCCTTATGGGGCGTTAGCTCAGTTGGTAGAGCGCAACAATGGCATTGTTGAGGTCAACGGTTCGACTCCGTTACGCTCCAAAAAATCATTTACATTTCTTCTCTTTCTTTCCTATAGTATAATGATTGCCATGAATAAGCGTTTTTTTTCCAATTTGCTCATTTTTGCTGCCATGGGAGTCGGTCTACTCACTGGGTGGATCAATATTTCTTTTTTGAATCAGACGGCTCAGGTAACCTCTGATATTTTCCTCCGCCTCCTACAAATGATCAGTCTTCCTCTGATTTTCTTAGCGGTCGCCTCGACTATTTCTGGAATGCGTGATTTTTCAGAGATCAAGCGGATGGGACGAAAAGTTCTCACTTATACGTTAGGGACAACGATCGCTGCAGCGACAATTGCGCTCATTTTATTTCTAGTGATCTCTCCAGCAGGGCCAGCAGGTCATGTCAGTGGAGACATTGCTCCAGTTACGCGCCCGGAAGGCTCCTATCTCTCATTTGCTCTCAATATCGTCCCTTCAAATGTGATCACTGCTTTTGCTGAAGGTAACGTCATTGGTATTGTCTTTATGTCTCTTATCTTGAGTATTTCGACTCTCTTTCTGCCTTCAGAGCAAAAGGAGTTTTTGAACAAGCTTTTCTCTAGCTTGTTTGCTGCGATGCTCAAAATCACTGGGTTTATCATCAAGTTGATGCCACTGGCTGTTTGGGCTTTTGTGACGCTTTTGTTCAATGAGCTCAACCAAAACTATGCCCACTTCAACAGCCTCATTCTCTATCTTGTCTGTGTCATCAGCGCAAACCTGATTCAAGGGATTATAGTTCTTCCAATCATGTTGAAGGTAAAAGGGATCTCTCCATGGAAAGCTTTTAGAGCAATGAGTCCAGCATTGAGCATGGCCTTTTTCTCAAAATCCTCTAACGCTGCACTTCCAATCACAATGGAGTCGATTGAGAAAAATGCTGGCGTCTCTAAGAAAGTCTCGAGCTTCTCATTGCCACTCTGCTCTGTTGTGAACATGAATGGTTGTGCCGCTTTTATTTTGATCTCCACGCTCTTTGTTGCTTCATTGCATGGCATGACGTTTGGCACTCTGGACTATATTGGCTGGATTTTCTTCGCAACACTTGCTGCTGTTGGAAACGCCGGTGTCCCAATGGGATGTTTCTTCCTCACAAGCGCTTTTCTTGTTGGAATGGATGTTCCGCTGATGATGATGGGATTGATTCTTCCTTTCTACGCCGTGATCGATATGGTCGAAACAGCTCTCAATGTCTGGTCTGACTCATGTGTCACCATGTCTATCGATAAGGACTTGGTGTCTCAAGAAGACGCACTACCGATAGAAAGCGCCTAGTACTTCATGACAGTTTTCGACGGGAGAGAAGTGCGTTTGACACGTAGGTAGACTACGCAAAAATAGCCTCCCATACCCTTTTTTGACTAAACGACTATCGAGACAGATGACGCTTCCTCGATCTTTGTGATCGCGGATCAGTCGTCCAAATCCTTGCTTGAACTTCACGATTGCCTGCGGCAAAGAGTAGTCAAAAAAGGCAGAGCCTCCATCCGCTTCAATCTGCTCACAACGGGCTTGAAAGAGGGGATCCCCCGGAGCCTTGAATGGCAAACGCACAAGTATCACACAGTGGAGCTGAGGGCCAACCACATCAACTCCCTCCCAGAAGGAATCAGTTCCAAAAAGGACTGCCCCTTGCGTCTCACGAAATTTATCGAGCAGTTCAGTGCGCGAATGCTCACCCTGAATCAAAACGGGATATCCCTTCTCTTCGAGAGATTGTCGTAAAGCGGCTTGACAGCTGCGCAACATGGCATAGGAAGTGAAGAGCACAAAAGCATTGCCCTCACACTGTTCAACAGTTTTTTCGATCATCTCCTGGGCTTTTGGCAGAAAAGTCTCTTCGTTGGGTCCGGGAAAGTCTGTAGGAACAACGAGAAGGGATTGCTCTTCATAGTCAAAAGGACTGGCGTAAACTTGTTCTACTGCTTCTTCTATTCCTAGTCGCCTCTTGATGAAAGAGAAGTTGTGATTCGTTGTTAGTGTCGCGCTACATAAGACCACTGTTGGAATCTTTTCAAATAGAGCCTCTGAAAGCATTGGAGCAATATCTAGATGGGCGGAGACAAGTGTTCCCTCTTCGACCCAACGGACTTGATTCTTTTCAATTGGAGTGAAAACAAAGTCATGTAAAAGCGAAAAAAGACGTGTCAGTTGGTTTGCTGCAGCGTTCAACTCAGCGCTTAGCCCGGGTTGCTGTGGATCCTCTTCAATCAGCAGCAATGAGATAAAATCTTTGCTCGCTTCAACAACCGTTTCAACTGCTTTTTCCCACTGCTTGACATCTTTTTCTGCCACGCGAAAAACATCATTATGATGTCCAATCTTTTGAAAAAGCGCTTCCATAGCATCAAGTAGCTCACGCTTTTTAGCCGGCATGGTTAGCTCATCTTGAGGAGCGAGCTTGTCCCACTTGAGCATTGCTTTCTCAATCAAGCGCTGCACCTTCTGACGATTCATGCGATCTGCAAAGTAGTCAGTTGCAACGTTTTCGACATGGTGCGCTTCATCGATGATCAAGCGTTGATAGGGGGGGAGCACTCTGTAGGTATCTTCTGTCTCAGCGCGAATGGCCAAATCAGCAAAGAGTAGATGGTGATTGACAATGATTAGGTGAGCCTCTTCCGCTGCTTTTTTCTGTTTGAAGTAGCTGCAATCCTTGTAAAACGGACATTTAGCATTTGTACAGCTATCTGAATCAGCATAGATTTCATCGGAGCCATCATGCTCTTTACGCAAGCAGACATAATTCCCCATTCCTTTGAGCAAGATAATATTGAGATCCAGATTCAGGGCATCTAAAAGAAGCGGGATATCTTTCTTGAGGAGTTGCTCTTGTAGCGCGATTGTGTGCGTTGAGATGACTGTTGGCTCACCGTGCTCTTTTGCCCAGAGAAGAGCCGGCAGCAGATAGGCAACACTTTTTCCAATGCCCGTGCCAGCTTCAACTAAAAGAGTTTGATTCTCTAAATAGGCTTCATGAACATTTTGCAACATCCCTTCTTGTCCGGGACGCTCATCAAAATCTTCAATGAGTTCACTCAGTTTCAAGGAGGTCAAGGAAAGCTCTCAGCTGCTTAGATCGTATAGGATGACGCATTTTTCGTAGGGCCTTAGCTTCGATTTGGCGAATTCGCTCACGGGTAACATTGAAAGCAACTCCCACTTCTTCAAGAGTCTTGGGCTTACCATCAAGCAGACCAAAGCGTTGGATCAATACCACACGCTCTCGCTCTGTTAGAGTGGTAAGGACTTCATTCATCTTGTCTTTCAAGATTGAATAGCCTGTCGCTTCAGCAGGAGACTCGACCCCTGTGTCTTCAAGGAAATCACCGAACTGGCTCTCGCCACCCTCACCCACTTCTGCTTGTAAGGAGATTGGATGCTGCGCAATTTTATAGATCTCGCGCACTCTTTCAGGAGTGATGCCAAGCTCATTGGCCAGCTCTTCAGGTGTCGGTTCTCGCCCTGTCTCCATCATCAACTTCTTCGCGCCTCTCAGCACTTTGTTGATGGTTTCGATCATATGGACAGGAATTCGGATGGTACGTGCTTGGTCAGCGATTGCACGGGTTACAGCTTGTCTGATCCACCACGTGGCGTAGGTTGAAAATTTGTATCCACGACGGTATTCAAATTTTTCAACAGCCTTCATCAGACCCATATTCCCTTCTTGAATGAGATCCAAGAAAGAGAGCCCGCGGTTTGTGTACTTTTTCGCAATCGAGATCACTAAGCGAAGGTTTGATTCTACCATCTCCCGTTTCGCTTCTTGGCTCTTATCCATCCAGCGTTGCAACATGCGCACATCTTTTTTGAACTCGTCAAGCGTGCGTCCAGCTGCAACTTCTCGTTTTTCAAGTTTGCGCCTTGAAGCCGTCAATTTTGCAGCTGCAAATTTATTCCGTTCAGCGCGTCCAGTTAGCTCACTAATTTCTTTTTCAAGTTGTAAAAAACGGTCATAGGCACGGAAAACAACTTCGGCAAAGTCATCGATGATATTGTGGCGATAGTGAAAGCGACCTAGATAGGCTTGCGCTCGAATTCGACATTTTTCAAGCTCATCACTCAGTTTGGCTCGTTTATCCTTTTTGAGCTTTGGATCGCGGAGCTGAATGAGAATTCCACGTAGAACAAGGTCTTCTTTCTGCAAGAGCTCGGAGAGTCTTGGAAGCAGTTTTAGGTAGGCATTTTTATCCTCGACCTCTTTTTCAGAGACAACCTTATCAAAGCGATCTTTACCTGCAATCAGCGAAGCAATGATTGAAATCGTCTCTTTTGAGGCATAACGAAAACGCATGATGATACGCTCAATTTGAGCCTGGGCCTTTTCGATCCTCTTGGAGATCTCAACTTCCTCTTCACGTGTCAGAAGAGGGACTGATCCCATCTCTTTCAAGTACATGCGAACAGGATCGTCAGGGGTACCTTCAGCACGCTTGGCAATCCCTTCGAGCTCTTTGGCCTCTTTTTTCCGTTCTTTTTGTCTTTCGACATCAGCCTGATTGAGAATTTGGATATCCATTCCCGCGAGATAAATCAACACCTGATCGATCTGCTCAGGGTTGTCAAAATTCATCGGGAGAATCTCATTGATCTCCTCATAGGTGACAAACCCCTGCTCTTTTGCAAGAGCTACGAGCTCCTCAGTTTTTTGTTGAAATTCGTCGCTGGACTCAGAAGAAGATTGTTTTTTAGCCATGAACCTTTAAAATCTGTGTAAAAACGCCTTACTATACCTATTAACGGACTTTATGCAAACTCTTGCGTGGGATAAAAAAGGAAATTACATCACAGCTGCTGAAGCTCAGCGTGGTGTGCTCTACCAATGCCCTGAATGTCACACAACTCTTCGTGCTCGTTGCGGCTCTCAAAGGCGTCACCACTTCTATCATACAACTTCTTCGCGCTGCCGCTTGCGTCAACGCTCTGTTTTTCACCGCAAAATTCAAAATTTTATCCTACAACAACTTGCTCCAGAGCCCATTGTACTCGAACACCCCTTTCCCTCCATCGGCCGCATTGCCGATATCGTCTGGCCTGCTCACAATTTAGTCATCGAAATTCAATGCTCTTCCATTCGGGCGGAAGAAGTTAAAAAACGGATGAGTGATTATGCTGAAGCGGGCTATCGAGTGATTTGGATTCTGCACGACCATCGATTTAATCGCCACACCCTATCTGATGCCGAGGTCTTCCTACAAGACCATCCTCACTTTTTTATCTCCAACCATCTCTTTCTCTACCAACAACTAGCCAAAATACGAGGCAATCGACGCCTTGAGC
The DNA here is from genome assembly GCA_942490925.1 of uncultured Chlamydiaceae bacterium. Taxonomy (GTDB): domain Bacteria; phylum Chlamydiota; class Chlamydiia; order Chlamydiales; family JAAKFR01; genus CALNYX01. The sequence continues at coordinate 1,297,721 of CALNYX010000017.1, forward strand.
GCTCCCCACGCTTTGCTCTTCGCCCCAGAGAACTCATCAATCCACCTAGTAGAACTTGGACAGCTTCCCCAAAACAAAAGAGGCTTGGCTTCAATCCCTTTCGTATCATTTTCAATCATTTACTCGAGAAAAGGTGTAATTAGAGAGTCATCATGCCGATCAAATAGTTGGCAAATGGCCCTTTTGAAATGAGACCCATATAGCAATCAGCAGAGACCTCTTCATTCAGCTTAGAGCGCAGCACCAAACGGAGCTTCTTCTCCTTGTCATGGGAAATCTCGTTTAAAGCCTTATTCCACTCATTTTGGCCAGCAACAACAATCTGTGAAAAATCTTTCATGAACTTCTCGCCACTCCAGCCTAGTGTATTTTTAACCATGCTATTGACGAACAAGAACCGGTTTTCAAATTGGGAGTAGACAAACAAAATGCCCCCTGTCTCCTCACGCAAGTGGTCAAACAGTGGACGCAGATCAATCGCATACTGATTTGCCGAACTATTTAGGAATCGTCCACCTAAGTGATCTGCTCCAGTAAATCTTTCAGCCATCTCTAAATAACGATTCAATTGGAGAGAAACATCATAGGGCTTATGCTTTGGCACTTCAAAAGGAATTGCGCTTTGCTGAGGCTCTTCAAGCTGCAATAATCCGCGAATCTCATGCATCAAATCACGCACTTTTCCCTCAAGATTTGAGACATATCCCTGCTTCTTCTCGATGATCATGCGTTGCTCACCAATTGTATGTTGATAATCAGCTAAAACAGAATCTTTGTGCTTCACTTGGTTTTGCGTTTCAGCCTTATACCGTTCATACTCCTCTTCTAATCGGGTGTACTCGATACGTAAATCTTCAAATTCGAGATAAGCTTGGCGCATCTGTTCGAGCTTCTTATCCATCTCAAGATTGAGCTCGATCACCTGCTCCTTGCTCTTAGCAACAGACGACTGTAGAAGATCTATTTGATGTTCATAACCGCGTCTTGCTTGAGCCAATTCCACCTTACAATTCTCAAGCTCATGAGAAGGGTGAGACTCCATCCGCTGCAGTTTTTCTTGAACAAGCTCTCGCACTTTCCACTGCATCTTCTGTTCCCAGCTACGTAGTAAAAGCCATCCAGCTGCAGAGGCACAGATCAACACACCACAACTTGCAAGAAAAAGGACACGCCCATCATTTTCGCTAAGAAGCGAAAGAGCACAAGCCACTGTGAAAAAAACTGGCAAACAGAGACAAAGAAGCAGCAACATCCGGAAACGACGACGTCCCCACATAAAAACCCATCTAGGACGTACAACTGAGGAGCTAATCTCTTCCATAATTTTAGGTTCCCTTTTTCGTTAAAGGATCGAAATGAGAATCTTGATTCTACTCACACTTAAACGGCATCCTCGCGGATTTCTTGCCGAAAGTGGTTCGATACACACGAAAGACGAGCCATTTGGATGCCAAAGCTGCCAAGAATTTTCCTCGTTCTCTGACCAGTACTGCACACGTAGTTGATGAGAAGCAGTTTCCATCAAAACTGCCCCATGAGAAAAATCAGGAGAGGGAAGAAAGCCGTAGTCCGCTGGTTCCTTCAAATCAAAAACGAGCTCATTGTTAGAATAGTTCCACGTGGAAGGAATCGGTTTGAATGTTCCCATATCATTGTAGCTCTCTTGGACATGTGAACGGACAACACCCTGTCCATCTGCCAATGCATAATAGGTGTGCAAGCCCACGACTGATTCTGTATCACTTACCACAGAAAGCTCAATTTGTAGACCCTCATCGACTAATTGCGCTTGATATGTCATCTTAAAATCTTGACCTTCAAGATCTTTTAAACTTACACCCTGCCACTGATCACTTCCTTTTAATTCAGCTGAAAGATGTTTTTCATCTTGAGAGACCACCGTCCAAGGAGCATACCGCCCAATCCCATGCGAAAAAGGCTCATCCGTGCCGGGCCTTGTAAACGGGAATTTCGAAGGATCAGCAAGCTTTGGAATCACACTAGGATTACGATGGTGAAAATGAGGTCCGATCATCGCACCTAAACCAGCGCGCCTCGTTTCAAAAAGCTCATAGGTCGACTGGTCAATCGCCTCCACATCCCCCTTTTTTAGGCTCACAAAATTCATCCCTTTCTCAGGGATAAATTGGGCTGTATACCCTTGATGCTTCAACTCAACCACGTACTCTTCCTCCTACAAATAAACCTAATCCAATGAAATAGAGCGAAAGGCCGACTAAGACAATTCCCGACAAGGTCGACTTGTAAGGAAATTTTTTACTTAACGTCGAGCGCATGGGCTCTCTTTGGTCATACCACGCCATCCAAGAACTTTTTTCAAACCGCTCCAACCCCTGTTCAGCCGACCACGGGTTCTTAAAGGGGTCTCCCACAGGGCTCATTCCTCCAATTTTCTCTTCGTCATACTCAAAAAAATAGGTAGCAAAAATTTGATAAAGCCCCCCTTTTTGCTCTCTAATCTCCCATTTTTCGACCGTTACAGGGACCTGTTGGTCTAAATGGTAGTAGCGCACTAGCTGAATCGCCCCACGCCCCCCAAAAAAGAGCGTTGCGCCCACAACAAATGCTAAGAAGATCATCCATACGCCATTTCTATGCATACCTAATGGTATACCAAGTTCCGTACTTTACGAATAACCCTAAATTTGCTAAACTAGGAGGCTAAACAAAGGAAATTCAATGGCAGACGAGAAAAAGACCCCTAAAAAAAGACGCGCAACAGCAGAAAAGCGTGAGCTTCAAAATGAAAAAAAACGTTTACAAAACAAAGTTTTTAAATCTCAAGTTCGCACAGCAATGCGTCAATTTGAAACAGTATTGAAAGAGAATGACCAAGCAAACGTCACTTCTCAGCTTTCTACACTTTATAGTCTTATGGACAAGGGTGTTAAACGAGGTGTTTACAAAAAGAATAAAGCAAGCCGCTCAAAGCTACGTATTTCAAAACGCGTTGCCCAAGCAGCATCTTAGGAGTCAACTATGAGCTTATGTGGTTCAATTAGACAGAGTTATGCAAGAGGCCCAAGTCTATGGCTTTCAAAAGTTGACCAGGCAGCCGATGTCGCATCTCGCGCAACACAATCAGTCCTAGGCGCGACAACGATTGCGCATCATATTGGACATCGCTCGATTGGTCTAAATCAAACACATAGTGTTACAAGACAAATTGATGGTTTTCTCGGAGTTTTCCGAACCGGTTGTAGCATTGAAAAAGCTGTGAGTGGCCGAGCCTTTTTTGTAACTAACCCTGATGGCTCGTTTAAAGTAAAAGATGGGCATTATGTTAGACGTGGTTGGCTTGATGTCTCGATTAATGTCTCCATTTTAGCGGCCCGATGCGTTACAACAACAAGTTACTTAGAGGGGAAAAAAGCCTTCAGTTTAGGTGCTCATTCAAGAGGGATTGGACATGCGATTGGTGGACTTTGGACTCTTGTCAGTTCACTTTGTTTAATGAGTTCATTAAAGGCATTGTTCAATGCTGACACATGGAAAAATTGGGCTAAACAGCTAGCAGCTACGATTGCCTCGACGTTCGAATTAGCCTCTTCTATCTTTGAGGTTTCTTGTGTAAGCCAGTCATCACCTGCTTTGGGTATTGCAGGTGGAGCTCTTTCACTTGCAACAGGACTCAGCTGGCTAGTTTACGAACTAGGCTGGGGAGACCTCTCACCTTGTGCAGATGCTGCTTAAGGAAGAAAATCGTTTCACTTGCTTAGCAAGAACCTTTTCAAGCTCACCCTCTTCTACATAGAGAGTGAGCTTTTTTCTTGCCCGCGTCACAGCCGTATAGAGCATCTCCCGTCCAAAGCGCTCACTCCCTTGCGGTAACAAAACAATCACCTCATCATATTCACTTCCCTGACTCTTATGCACCGAGAGCACATAGGCATATTCATAGGTAGGAAGCAGATAGCGTGGTAGTTTGCGCTCTCCAAATTGAGCATACTCCTTGTAAAGCAGACCAGTATCCCCATTATAAAGCTCTTGGGTTGGATCATTCACCTTCACCATTATTGGCACAGGTTCTTCCCCTTGGTGGATGAGCGCATTGAGATTCTCCACGCCGTATGGCCCCTTACGCAAAGGAGTCAAGATGCACGCAGAACTATTTTGAATCATGGGAATCAATTCTTTGACTGAGGGAAGAGGCTCGTAATGTACAGGTTTTCCCTGTTTGACAGCTTGCGCAACGTCAATGATTTCCTGCAGCTCAGCACGTAGGCAGGTTGCCAACTCTACTCGATTATTCCTTGAGAGATCTGCAAATAAAGAGCCTGATTCAACCGGTGGGAGCTGATCCTTATCTCCGAAAAGCACTAGTCGCGCCCCAGTTTTGACAGCTTTGAAAAGACGTGCCATGAGCTCAGCATCAATCATGGACCCTTCATCAATTACAACAAGGTCAGCATCTATCTGCTGATCCCGCTTCAACAAGGCATGCAGAGTTTGCACAGAAATATCTGGCAGCGAGGCGCGTAAATTGGCGGCAGCTTTACCTGTAGGAGCAGCAACAGCAACACGCTCTTTGGGAAATTGCCCGATGAGCTTTGCAGCTGTGTATGTTTTACCAGTTCCCGGGCCACCAGAAACAAGCGTGACCGGATGCTCCATTGCATAGCCAATTGCAGCTTCTTGCTCGGCATTTAACCCCTCAGTTGAGAAAGCTTTTGGTTCAACTGTTGCTGAACTGAGCCTTTCAAAGTTTTCTAGAAAGAGCTGCTCTGCTTCCCAGCTGCGACGTAAATACCAACGACTTTCTTGCTCCACTACAACATGAAGCTCAGGGAGCGTTTGAGCCTGTTTGATCAACTCTGAATCTAACTCTCCACAAGAAGGAAAAAGCTCTTGATTCTCAATCAAGACACATAAATGTCCTTCGCGCGCTGATGCCAATAGGTAGGCCAGAAACAGCTCATGGCTTTTTGAAAAACGACGTCCAAAATAGTGATCAACATGACTAAAAGGTGATGACATCATTGCTCCTTAAAAAAATGTAAAACCCAGCCGTAAGTTTCTCTCCAAAAAGTCCTAAATAGCGCTCCAACGCTTCGCGATAAATTTTGGCCTGGAGATCATAGTGGTGCCGCTCCGTCTCTTTTTGAGCACTATCGACAATCACGTTAGATTTCCAATCAACAAAATAGTAACGCCCCTCATGCTCAAAGAATAGATCGATAAAACCCTTCATATATCCCTCATCCGTACTGTAGAGAAAAGGCATCTCTTTGTTCATTTTGGAAGGGTCAACATCGGCTAGTCGAAAGGGTAGCGGGAGATGTAAAACCCGCTTTACCATTGCCTCCACCTCTGTTTGAAATGGCTCCAAAGGCGTTCCCTTCACAAGGGCGCTCAGATCACCAGGCTGGGCAAATGAAATCTTCTCAAAGATAGTGTGCAGCAGTGTGCCAATTTCTGGGCCAGCTGGCAGTGCGACTTCCACCTCTTTTTTCACTGCCTCATACGTCACAAGTGAAGAAAAGGATTGAATCGGACATGAAGGAAATGAAAGCACTGCTTGCTTAGGAGCAACTAGTTGAATCGACTCCTCTGAATCTGTTTGTACTTCCACCTTTGATCTCTCTACGCGAGGAAGCGACTCATTAACGGAGTCTAAAAACCGTTGCATTGGAGACGTTTTTTTCTCAATATAGGGAATGTAAAGCCGCTTTTTTGCTCGCGTAAATGCGACATAGATTTGCCGCATCTGCTCAGCTTCGCTCTCTAGTTGATCAGCCTGCTGAGCTTGGGCTGAAAAGCTATACTGGCCTTGGTAACAGACAAGATTTTTACGCTGCACCACAGGAGCTGCCAAACCAATTGGAAAGACGATATCAAACTCTAGCCCTTTACTTGCGTGAACTGTCATGATGTTGACTGCATCTTGCTCTTTAATCAACCGCGCTTTGAGACGCTCTGAATCTGAATCTTCTATGGCAAGTTGTTGTAAGTAGAGAAGGTAGCTCTCCTTTGGCATCTGCTGCTCAGCAATCATTTCAACGAGTTGCTGCATCTCATGGTAAATCACCTCACCATCTTGTTGCTGCAAAAGCGTTGGCCCTGCTTGCTTCATCACTGCATCAAACAATTGAAGAATGCCTTTCTGTTCAAGCAGATGATGATAGAGATAAAAATCCTCATGCCTGAGTCCAGATAGTGGTCCGCCTAAGACGAGTTCTATTGCATTACGATCGCGCGGGTTGAGCACAGCTTGGAGCAACTCATAGAGGACATTGACACGCAATGAGCGCGCTTTATAAAGACGCGTTGGGAAGGGGCATGCTTGTTCAAAACGGGCAGCTTGATACCGATCTTTAACCAGTACTGCACACTGAGAAGGGCTAAAACGTCCAATCTCTTGAATCACAAGTTCAAAAAGTTCTCTCTCCTCTTCGACTTGCATCACCATAATGGGAGGATCCAAATCCTCTTTCATCTCACCAGGCTCAACGGGTTGGTATGCGAGCTTCTCTGCTGTTTGCGGCAAACTAAATGCCGCCTGTCCAAAAAGCGCATTAAGCCCCTTAATCAGACTTGGAGTCGAGCGAAAATTACGCATTAAAATCGCTGGCTCACTCTGCATCTGCTTTTTTGCGCGCAAATAGGTATAGATATCTGCCTGTCTAAAACGGTAGATCGCTTGCTTAGGATCCCCGACTAAGTAGAGCGGCACATGTCCTAAGAATAGCGTTGAAAAGATCGTCCACTGAACCGCATCTGTATCTTGAAACTCATCGATTAGAACCGCTTTGTACTGCCCTCTCACTTTGGATGCAAAGGCAGCGTTATGAACACTTTTTTCCATCAGTTGAATCAAATCTTCAAAAAAGACGAGTTCCTGCTCTTCGATCACCTGAGTGATTTTTAAGCGCACCTGCTCTGCTAAAGTCGCAAATAAAATGAGGGGGTCTGAACCTCTCTGAATAATGGGAAGACACTTCTCGACAAGACCTGGGTAGTGCAGCTGCGGCTCTTCTCCTCTTTTGAGACGATTATCGGGGTTGAAGAGCAGGAGGGGCGTCCCAACCCAATCGCCTTCGACAAAGGACTTAAAGCCCACTTGGATTTCTGGCTTTACATTCTTTTGACGGTCACACAATTTCCCATATAAAGGGGCTAAGGCGAGTAAATCTTCAAGAAGAAGGGCTGGATCAACAGATGCTAATAAATGTTGAATTTCAAGATTACTTGTCTCATAAGAGGGGCCTGTTTCAATCGGTAATCGATTTTTTGCGACTGCTAGAAGATGATTGACAAGACGGTCGATCTCATTTTGATGAGCCTGCAAAACTTTTTCGATCTGTTTAGGATGTAAAACCGTTGTACAGCGGAGCGCGTCTTTGGCAGCCTGTTTGAGAATATCAAGCGAGGCACTCTCCTCGATTTGGTCAAAGGAAAAGCCTGACTCAAAAGCATACTCTTTAAGTGCATGAAAACAGAAGCTATGGATGGTAAAGATTCGCTCGTTTTCAAGGTAGGCAAGCTTTTTTCGAATGCGTGTTTTCAACTCAAGTGTTGCAGCGCGAGTAAACGTGACGACTAGAATTTCATCTGGGCTAAGCCCTTTCTCTTCTACAAGACGGGTAAAAATGTTTTCGATTGCAAAGGTCTTCCCTGTGCCGGCAGAGGCTTCAATAAAATGATCTGTGAGCAAATCAAGAGCGGGATCTAAAACATCAAAACCAGGCATCACGCATCTCCCCGTAGAGTCGTTTGGCCTGCTCATCCCATTTGAAAAGGGTTGGAGAGAGCGCTTTGGTCTGCATCACCCAAGCAAGTGCTGGATCGTAAGAAGTTGCAATCAGTTTTTCAAGACGCGCCCTATCTTGCTTCAAAATAACATCAACCCAGTTGGGGAAAAGGGGTGAGGGACATTGCTGGCTTAGAAAATAGTATTCTACCATCCTTTCAAGCAAAGGACGTGTGGTGGTGAAAAACGGGCTCTTCTTTTTCCCATCACGTCCAAAAATAAGAGGGATCGGTTCATGGCAGTGGCAAGCGAGCACATAAAGTGGCCAGGCTTTAATTGCTCCGGCAAAGTCTCCACGTTCATAGGCAAGTAATCCATTGTTTGTAAAGCCGTCTATTTTTCCTGTGATATGAATCGATGTCTCTTTATTGTAATCAAAAACAAATGAGGCCTCTTTTGAGTCGACCATTTCATCTTGCAACTCTTTTTCAACGCGTCTTTGTGCGATATCAGAAAAAGGTCCTAGTGGAAACTCACCTCTCTTTTGCAAATTGATAACGGCTTGTTTTTGCGGCATCTGTAAAAGCAGACGGCGCATTTTGGCCATCTGCAAAGGGGAGAGCGTGAACTCTTCTTCATGTTTCACTTCAGTGGCATCATAGAAATTGAGGTGTGAAAAATAGTGACGTAGAGGTGAACGCAGAGCGCGCACCAATTCATAGATAGCAATATGATGTTCTCCAGGTGGCACAGGTATGGGTTGTGGCGGAAGAAAAAATGGTTCAGGAGCTTGCTTGGTCTGTAATGCCACTGCAAGTTGGTAGTCTGCTATCGATGTACTTGTAAGCTCTTGTTGTGAGAAGTAGAGAGGATCGTAGCTGCGCAGAGGATGTTTCACTTTTTTAATATAGGGAAGTAGAGGCGCAATCACGGATGAAGGAGGCTCTTCACTTCCATCAAATGGATTGTTTCCCAAGTAACTGATGAATAATTTTTCTCTCACTGAAAGCATTGTTTCGAGGAAGAGATAGCGGTCTAAGTCGGCCTGCGAGGGCACTTCAGCCCTTCCTTGCAATTGATCTAGGGAGAGGGGCATCTCTTGGCGAGGAAAGGCATCGTGGTTCATTCCAATCAAACAGATCACTTTTGCTGGGATGGCGCGCATGGGTAGCAAGGAACAAAAACGGATCGCTTGCACCTCGTTTGGATTTAGCGTGGTGCTCTCAGCACGTACAACTTCCTGCAAAAGAGGAAAAAAGGATTGAAAGGTGTAGGTTTGGTCGCGGGCCAACTTTTTCAAAGGCTTGAGCGTGCGGAGTAATGATTCGTTCGAAAATACGAAATAGGCTTCATAGAGATCTTGGAGATATTCAGACCAACGTACAAGTGTCCATTGAGTACCATCATGCAAAGGCTTTAGTTGCGTATAGAGTGTATCGATCAGATAGGCTAATTCACCTAGAAGCTCTGCCTCAGTCAAATCAATGCGTGAAGAGCCTAACGCCAAGTCTTCAAGTAATTGGTCAATCCCTTGTTTCCAGGTATTGCCCTCTTCATCCATTTTTTGACCCAAGAGGTCACTGCGATGCGCTGCATCAACTCCCCAACGAATACCCGTAACCTGGAGCCACTCGCGAATTTGTAATACCGTCTCTTCATTCCATCCCATCTTCTTTTGAAAAAGAGGGTGACGAAAGAGCTCTAACATTACAGGAGCACTCCACCGTTTTTTCTCTAGATCAAATAGTAGCCAAAGTCCCTTAATCTCAAGATCATGACCCATTTGAGGCAGATCAGTAATTTGGCATAGAGAGCCAAAAACCGACTCGATATAGGGCGTATAGAGTGTAATATCTGGCGCCATCACCAAAATTTCTTTGGGCTCAATTTGAGGTAGCAAAGCCATCAGGTTGTGGTAGAGAATTTCTACTTCCCGATGAGGAGTTGAGGCGATATGCAACTCGATTGTTGGATCTTCTTTCAACGGCTCAAAATTCAGAAGTGCCTCTTGAGTCGCTGTAATCCCCTCAATGCTATAGTCTTCAACTGTCTGGATTTCCCCTTCCTCAACAAGGGTCGCCAGTTGTCTACCAGCTTTACCTAGTGTTGCTAAGAGGGGTTGGCTCTCATCAAACTCACTCCAGAACTCCTGGCAAGGGGAGAGGACGTAGTGATGAACGGGCATCTTTTGAGCGACCTGATCGAAAAAGTGGAAGAATAGGGGTGGTTGATGGCTAAAGCCAAAAAGGTGAATAGAAACAGAGCCTTCGATTAACTGAGGCTCTTTTAAGATTGATAGGAAGTCATCATAGTTTGAAAAAACTTCTTCCCAAACAAGTTGTTGCCAGGGGGAACTCCACTCTTTTACCCCGTAGATGCTGTAACGTTGAAAAAGGGTTGCAAGCTGTTTAGCAAGCATCATTGTACGCCTTTTTCTTCCTCCAACATAACCCACCAGAGGCTGCCAAATGGGATCTGTTGAATCAAGATGGGCAGCAAGCACCTGTTCAATATCAACGATCAACTCAATTTTTGTCGGAAGCTTAAAACGGTTATGGCAGAGAGATAAAATTCCCTGATTGAGAAAAGAGGTCTCAAAACCAGCAGCAACTCCAAGCTCATCTGTCAATTGAAGACGTATCCATTTTTCTATGGCATGGCTCGGAACAAGAAGCAGTCTTTTCGCAAAAACCGACCCTTGTAAATCGAAGAGATTTGCTTTGAGTTTCAAAAGAAGTTTTTCAAGGCGGTTGCTAAAAAAGAGCCGTCCCTGATTAAATCCTTCTATGCCTTCGTCTTCTCGCAGACTATTAACTCCTTTTAGCGCTTTAAACATTGCTCAATTTTGCACATCGTTAAACGATAACCTATTCAAGCTTTTACTCGCGTTTTTTTTGATCCGCCTCAAAGGGCCGGAACATAGCTATACGATCCTTTCGCTTGCAGGCGCTGTATTTGTAGTTCCTTTCATACTGTTTGCTTCGACAGCTGGGACACTTGCCGATCGTTACAGCAAACGGTCACTCATTTATTTTACGCGAGTTATGGAAATTGTCTCAACACTCTTAGGAGTGTTAGCTTTTATTTTTAAGTCAGCTGTTGGTGGTTATATTGTCCTCTTTCTGTTGGCTATACAAAGTACCCTTTTTTCTCCATGTAAGTATGGTATTCTTCCCGAAATTGTCCCTAAAGAGCGTTTGTCTCGCTGTAACGGAATGATCACCGGCACAACCTATCTGGCGATTATTCTTGGGACCTTCTTTGCAGCCTTTTTGACTCAAGCCTCTCAAGATCGCTTTGTCTTTGCCGCTCTTGTAACTGTAGCTGTTGCGGTCCTTGGAGCAATTGCCAGTTTGTGGCTCCCTAAAACGCAACCACGCGACCACAAGAAAAAAATCTCGGTCAGCTTTTTTATGGAAATCATGCGCGCATTAAAAAAGGCGCGCGAAACACGCTACCTTTTTGAAGTGATCCTTGTAGGCTCCTATTTTCTCTTCATGGGAGCCTATTTGCAACTCAATATGATCCCTTTCACCATTCAATCGCTTCACCTACCAGAAGTACAGGGTGGTTACCTATTTTTGATGGTCGCGATTGGAATTGGAATTGGCTCGTTTCTTTCAGGTCAACTTTCTGGCAAAGAGACGCAAATTGGCTATCTTCCAGTCGCAGCAGTGATTACTTTTGTTTGCTTTCTCGGACTTTTTGTCTTTCAGTCACATTTTTTCACTGTCATTCTCTTTCTTGTTGGTATCGGGGTTGCTGGCGGATTTTTTATCGTTCCAGTCGATATTTTTATCCAGGTTGCAAGTCCTGACAATAACCGCGGAGAGAACGTTGCTGCCGGAAACTTTCTAAGCTTTTTCGGAGTCATCATAGCTTCAGCTCTACTTGCTCTTTTTGGCAATCTCTTTCAAATGAGCGCAGCCCAAGGCTTTCTTGCTCTTTCAATATTTACCTTCCTTTTCGCAGTTCTTCTTTTTATTATTTTTGCTGACCAATTTCTACGGCTATTTGCCTCCTATGTCTGTTACACTTTTTGGGATATGAAAGTCATCGGGAAAAGACGATTGCTCAGAGCTCCACCGACTCTGCTTATTTGCCAAAGACGCTCTTGGCTTGATGTCTTTGCCATCATGGCCACCTTACCTCGGCTCATTCGCTATATCGTACCAATCGACCCCTCCGATCAATGCCATCCCCTCTTTTACCGCATTCTACGCATGATCCCGATCGATATCGAACACTTCTCTCCAATTGGAGAGCCTGCCCTCAATCAAATAAAAAAAGAACTTGAATCGGGTCATAGCGTCTGTTTGATGTACCCCGATGAGAGCTTCAAAAATGTCAAAGAGTGGCGCGAAAAAGTAGAAAAGCTTGTTGAAGATATCCATGTTCCTGTTGCGCCGATTTATGTCGCACATGAGGGAAATCCCACCCTAGAGGGAAAGATTAAACAATTTCTTACACTTTTCCGTAAGCCAGTGAAGGTTGGCTACGGAACTCCTCTTGATAAAAACACTTAAAAAGGGCATAATGGATGAAATCCTAAGCCCAGGAAATGGTGGAACAAGCAAAATTTGGCCCTATTCGTCGCATCTTTTGGCCGATACATCGCCTTGAAATTCGTCAAGTTGTTGTAAAATTTTTACTTCTCTTCCTCGTCTGCTGTTGCTACAGCGTCCTACGCAATCTCAAAGATGCCGTTATTCTCCAATCCTCTGGAACAGAGGTGATCCCCTTTATTAAGGTCTGGGGGATGGTCCCTGGGGCAATCATTGCGATGTGGCTCTATGCACGCTTGAGAAACCGGGTAAGGCGAGAGCTTGTCTTCTATACCCTGATTTCCGCCTTTCTCATCTATTTTCTAGTCTTTGCTTTTATCATCTATCCGAGACACGAATCCTTAAGACTCAATGAGCTTTCAGTTTACCTTTCCAGCCATCTCCCAACTGGTTTTAAAGGAATGATTGCTATGATCTGCAATTGGAGCGTTTCCCTTTTCTACATCATTTCAGAGCTCTGGGCCTCCGTTATTTTGACCGTCCTCTGCTGGGGCTTTATCAATGATATGACAAAGGTTTCTCAAGGGAAGAGATTTTACGGAATTCTCAACCTCGGCTCCAATATAGCCCCACTTGTGGGGATTTTTTTTGCCACGCTTTTTGAACGCTTTTTCCCTTTTCACTTTGCCATCTTTGCTGGAGATCCTTGGAAAGAGCGCCTTGCAACCTCTATTCTGTTTATCTCAATTTGCGGCCTCCTTGCCATGCTCTGCTTCCATTGGCTCATGACTATTCGTAATCGTCTGGCTATCGCAGAAGATGAAGTCATCCAGAAAAAACCTAAGATGCGCTTATCGATGCGAGAGAGCATCAAGTTTATCATGCGTAATAAATACCTCGCTAGCCTTGCAATGATCGTTCTGGGCTATAATATCGCAATCAACTTCACCGACATCTTGTGGAAATGCCAACTCAAAACCTTCTTCTCCGATCCAAGTGACATCTTGTCTCACATGAATAAAGTTTCTATGGGAATTGGGACGATCTCTACAATCTGTGCCATTCTTTTCTCTTTCCTAGTCTCTCGTATGGGATGGACCTTTACAGCCATCCTCACGCCACTGGTGATGGCGGGACTCGCGATCATATTCTTCCTTTTTCTCTTTGCTGGCAACAGCTTAGCAGGGATTTCAACATCGATATTTGGCATCACACCCCTAGCACTCACCGTCTATCTTGGCTCCATGCAAAACTGCTTGAGTAAAGCCGGGAAGTATTCGATCTTTGATGCGACTAAGGAGCTTGCCTTTCTCAATGTTGATGAAGAAGTGCGCGTCAAAGGGAAAGCAGCGATTGACGGCCTCGGCTCAGGGATCGGTAAATCGGGTTCCTCGCTCACTTACCAGGGCTTCCTCATTCTCTTTGGAAGCCTCAGCTCCTGTACCCCATATATTGCTGTATTGCTTCTCTTCGTCTTTTTTGGCTGGTTCTACTCTGTAAGGACGATAGGCCAAACCTTCAAAAAAGAGCCTCAACTACAAACAGCTTAAATTCACTATATTCTGCACCTCTTTTTACAATAGCTTTGCTGTAGAGCACCAACATCTTACAATCAGCCTGTGTCTCAATAGCATTCCAAGGAATAACATTTTGACACAAAAGTCTTATATGCATTACCATAAACCATAACGTTATGCTTGACGCTTTGTCCAAAAAAAAGAACGCGCTCAATCGCCTCCGCCCCCTCCCAAAAGAGCTGCTTGATAATTTAGAAGAATGGTTTCGCATTGAGCTCACCTATTCGAGCAATGCAATTGAGGGGAATACGCTCACGAGACAAGAGACTGCTCTTGTAGTAGAAAAAGGACTTACCGTTGGGGGCAAAACCCTTAAAGAACACCTAGAGGCCACTAACCATGTTCAGGCACTTGCTTTTGTTAAAACCCTTATCAACCAGAAGTCTTCCTCCCTGAATGCAGATCATATTTTTCACATCCATGATCTACTTCTCAAAGGGATTGATGATGCCAATGCAGGTAAGTACCGTCGCATCCCCGTACGTATTGCAGGGTCAAGCGTCATCTTGCCTAATTTTCACAAAGTCCCTGATCTAATGGATATTTTTGTTAAATGGCTTAATTCTAATAAGTTGAATCCAATTGAATTGGCAGCTGAAGCACATTATCAGCTTGTTACAATTCATCCCTTTGTCGATGGAAATGGTAGAACAGCCCGTCTCTTGATGAACCTGCTACTTCTCATGCATGGCTATCCTCCTGCAATTATTCGAAAAAGAGACCGGATAGCCTATATTAACTCCTTGGAAAAGGCGCAATTGGGAGGTTCCAAAGATGATTATTTGCAACTCATCATGAAAAGTGTTGACCGTTCTTTAGATATCTATCTACAAGCTGATCAGCAGTCAGCTGAAATGCCTCTATTAAAGATCGGAGAACTTGCAAAAAAAGTTTCTGAATCCGTTTCAACAATCCGATATTGGACCAAAGAGGGCCTTCTAGAACCTGCAGATATCACACCATCAGGCTATCACCTCTATGATCATCAAATGATTAATCGTTGTAAAAAGATCCAAGATCTCAAGAAAAAGCGCTATACCCTAGCAGAAATCAAAGCTCAGCTTCAATAAACCCTAGGGCTATTAGCTCCTCTTGATGCTCCTGGATAAAGCGGGGATAGCTACCGTCAATGGGCAAGTAGTGACACAGATTGACACGCTCCTCAAACCGCGCCCGCTCTTCCTCACTAAAGGGACGGCGATCTTCCCACTGCCACTCATCCCAGAAGGCATAACTATTTGTCTTGTCCACTACCCGCATAAAGCCGCCCATACTTGTAAAATGCCAACCGGCATCCACAAGTGTAAAGCAGCCTTGCATACGTGCATGACGCGCTCCTTGGGGAGTATATTTACAACAGTTTTCATACGAAAACATGACTGGTCCCACGATATAGCGATAGGTTTCAGGATGCTCACGATTTGGACTCACTCTATTGAGAAAAAATTCATGCTGCCTCTGATTGAATGTATAGCTACGTTTTGAATCCCTTGTCAAAATCTTGCTATAGTATTTCACGCTCGTTGCTGGAAGAATTTCATCAACATCTGAAATGATGACAATATCATTCCAAGCGCACTGAGTCAGGCCTTGCAAAAGCGCATTGCGCGAACTATGTTCTCTGTCCCAAGCTGATCCACCTGGAGCTGGATCATCAAGTTGTACATAGATAATTTTGTCATTGAACTGCGCAAACTTCTCCC
Source organism: uncultured Chlamydiaceae bacterium (assembly GCA_942490925.1). Lineage (GTDB taxonomy): Bacteria > Chlamydiota > Chlamydiia > Chlamydiales > JAAKFR01 > CALNYX01. Next base: position 1,313,217 of record CALNYX010000017.1, read on the forward strand.
GGTTCTTCTGAAAAAAGCACTCTTTATGCTCTCCTCGAAACGAGACCTTTGATTCTACGAGCACGAAATGATCAACTACATCATAGAGCTCATGCAGCCGAATCATTAGAATTTCCAGTTCATTATAGAAAATAAAGCAGTCATAGATTTTCCCTTCTAAGGAAGAGAACAACAATAACAACGCGATACATTTAGAAAGCATAGATTACAGACATCTCAAATGACTTATAGCGAAAATCTTGTCCCACGCTTTTATTGCGTGGAACAGTGCGCGCTGCTTGTGCGCGCAAAGAGAGACTATCAGTCATCGCATATAATAAGCTAGCCTGCCATCCTTTATAATTTGTAAAGCCAATTGCATTAGATGAGCCGAACCCTTGTAAAATCGCATCTGATAGCAGTAAGTTAGCTGCATTACCATGCCCAATCCCAGCAAGGTCATACTCAGGAACAGCCTGCGCCTGAACACTTTGATAGTTGATATCGATGGACCAATCAAACGCTTTACATAGTTTTCCAAGAGTAAAACCAGTGTACCAAGCATTATTGAGTTTTTTAAATCCTGTTGTGACAGTCCGCTTAGCATCGTGGTTTGCCAAAATCGCTCCATAGACATAAAGAGACTTACAGTGAGCTAGCTCTAACTTCCTTTGATAGCCAAACAAAATTTGTGAGACGATAAATCGGTAGCGAGGGTTATCCTCAACAGTGAAAGTTCCTGAGTTATTGAGGTTTCCATAGTTTAAAGTAGGCGAATGGCGATGCCAATCGATAATGCTGTATTTAAAGCTAAATCCCGTACCTCTCCATCTTGTCACAAAAGTTTCAGCAATCCAGCCATAATGGTTTGTAAAGCTATCAACAATGAAAGGGCCACCATGTAGCGTAAAGTTTCCAACTCCTTTCCAATCAGTTGTATAAAAGAGATGAATCCCATCAAAAATACTCGTAAACTCGACGCGGGACTCATACATATAATCAAAACGACTTCGCCCAATTTCTATGTAGAAATCTGTCGGATTTTCATGGTAGATATCATAGCCGATAAAAGCCCGTTCCATATCTGATTTGGTTGCTGTACCACCATCTTTACCATCGAAGTTCACCCACTTCAATTTTGTAGTCACCCAACCTTTTGGTGCTGAATAGTCAAAGAAGAGATTCACCTCACTTTTATAGCGATTGATCGCAGTATTGGTACCAGTTCCTCTTTGTTTGATTCCATTTGCTTGTTCACCCACTGAGACCCATCTGGCACGCACATCACCGGCAATAGTCAGAGCTCCCTCTTTTTGACGACAGCGGATCAAGCCTCTACTCTCAATGAAATCTCGTAATACACGAGGGTCAAGAAAGTTATCTCCATCTGGCCCAAAATCACCATCTGAAGCAAACCCAGCAGCAGCTGGTCCTAGGTTGTCTACAGCAGCAAGTAAATCTTCTTCTCCATCAAGCGCTGCGATCTCATTACTTAGATCCTCTAGGATAAGCTCTTGCATATCAACAGCTGTAACGTCATCAGCTAGATCATCTGAGACAAATTCTTGGATCTCGAGAGCAGGAGCAAACACCTCCTCTTCGTCTAAAGCAAAAAGAAAAGACGTAACAAATAAAAAGAAAATACAAAGGGATTTTTGCATGCCCATATTACATTAATTGTAATTTGAAAATATCTTTATGTAAATGAATTTACAGCTTAGCGGGTGTGTTGAAAAAGTCAAGTTTGTGGCACTACGAAAATGAAGTCGAGGCATTTTGGGGATTTTTGCTCTCAATTGGACACTTGCTTGCCCTATCTCCTGAAAGAATTTTTGAGATTTTTGCTCCAGATACACGATCTCGAGCGCTGACAGTGTATCTGACACGGCAAGCGAGAGATCGTTTAGAAGCGCCTGTAAAATGCCCATATTGGAGATGGCTCCGAGATTTGCGTCAGAACTAAATTTGGAGCCCAACGCTAACTCCTCGTGAGTTAGTGAGGGCGAGAATGACGTTCTGGCGGAAAGACCGGTGCTAGATCCGATGTATGCATTTTACAGGCGCTTCTTTATGGAGGAAAAAGATTCAAAAAGGGCCTTACACTTGAATTTTTCAACCCACTCTAGCTTGGCTACCATATTCTTTGGGCGCGGTGTAAAGGCCCCACTTCTTCTTACTCGTCCCATCTAGATAGGGTTTCCAAAGTGTGAGTGGCTCTCCTTCAAGAGTTAATGCATCAAATGTCCATAACTCAAGTAGATCAGTTCCAGGATTCACGATAAAGCCAAATCGCTTATGCACCCAATTCGTGTCAGCAAATAGGATAGGCGCTGGAAATGCGAGACCTAATTTTTGCATTTGTTGCCAAATCCTCTGGGGATAAGCAATATGAGAATGAATTTTACCAATGACTTGCATCACCAATGCTGTTGCAATGCGCCTCAGATCTTGTGCACTTAGTATGACCTGTGGCCGCACTTCCAATGTATCAAACTGGTCGAAAATTTTCTTAGCGATCGTATTATCAATCTCTTCCATTGAATCAAAGAGTCTTTCGAGATGAGTGCGAAGCTCATGCTCTGGAAAAAATGGGATCGAGTAGTAGAGAATTCCATCTAACTGTTGCATCAGCTGGGTGTACCCGCTGCCTTGCTGCAGCCAACGCTCATAGGAGAGGCTCGATGCAATACGTCCTCGAAATGCATAGGTCGTTAATTTACCAACGCTTTCTCCAAGAGATTGCTTGACAATTGGCTGATATCCTTCAGGAATTTTCTCTATGAGTTTCTTAATAACAACATCTTGCATCTGTTTGTCTAAACGGTGGCGATCAATAAATGCATGCATTGGTTCAATCCAGTAATCACGCACCCAGCTATACGTATAAGCATCGTTATCCCAACCCTCTCGAAACGGCTCCCATCCTGGCTTTACTAAAAAAGCATGGGTTGGAGAATGAGCAAGTAGAGCCTGCTCTTTTTGATCCTCAAAATGACGTTGCACACTCAGGGGAAGTTCTTTCAATGTATCAAGCAGAAAAACAAGCAGTTCCATTTCATTTTCGATCCATCGAGAAACTTTTTTGGGCTCTTCCCCACTGCTATAGTAATAAGAAACCAAAGTTTCCATCGTGCCACCCGAAATATAAGCCCAAGGCTTTCGGGAACTGCGCTGCTCTCCATGAGACCGAGCTAAACGCTCAAAGGAGCTTTTGATAAACATCGGATCCTTAATCGTCGTCACAATGGCGGTTACTAGAGCTGTAAGCTCCACCTGCAAGCCTTTAACTTCATCTTGCTGGGCAAGCTCCACTTCAGTGGCAATGAAAAAGGCGCTCAATGCTTTTAGATAGTCATCTTCATTATGAATCCATGTCCAGAGATGTGTGCTTTTTCTACCATGCTTATACAAGAGCCGAAAACCTGCAGGACTATCATTGTATAGCTCTGCAATCTCGTGCAATTGAGCGTCATAGACTTCTTGGAAGTATTCAGGAAATTTCTCTATATAAAACCGAACAAGAAATGGATAGAGCGATCCAATACGTCGTCCCCTTTCATAGATCTCTTCACGTTCACTGATGATCCGATTCAGCGCGTGGCGCTGCATTTGATATTCAGCATGTAGCCATCCGACTTCCCGCTCTGCGCTTGAACGCTGGACACGCCCCTCTAAAGACTTAACATGCGCGAAAGTGTGGTCGTAGCGGGATTGATACTCTTCGAGTTTTTCATTTTGAATATCAATTCGCTTTTGAATCTCACGTTGGACATTTTCTCCAATTCCATAGGGTTCACTCGGTTCAATTCCAAGACTGGCATAGAGATTCCACTTTGTAAAGTCAGCTTTTACCTCGGCGAAAGAGGCAAGTGTAAACTCCCAGGCCTTAAGCAAGGGGTTGTCTGTCATTGCTTTAAAAGCTGTTTTAGCCTCTTCTGATGAAGTGAGCTTGCTCAATATCTGAGCAAAATTCAGAACAGTAAACGGCTTATCAACAAATGGCTCCAACACATCTTGTAGTTGTTTTGGATCAATTCTAGCTGCTTTACATGCTGCAATAACTCCAGGGGCACGTCCTAATTTCTTCCATGGTTCTTTTCCTAATTGACCCACAAAAAAGGGAAGATAGAGATTACCAGAGCCTGTTGTCGCGCTCAAGGGGACAAGGTATTCAACACCAGCTACCACGCGTTTAAGAGCTCCGATGCCAAATAATTGCGAGATATCAGCCAAAAATTGTAGTGGCTGTGTCTGTTGAATTAAGATGGCTGGAGCTGTGGCAAAACAGGATCCCACATTTTGACGTAGTGATACGAGCAGAGCTGCAAAAGCGGCTTGTCTTGCATGCGCATCTGTGAGTCTGATTTTTTTGCTCAAATTCAAAGAGTGACGGATGAGCTGCTCAAGTCCATAATGATTAGTCGGTTTGCTAATCCGCTTGAGGGCATAGGCAAACTCTTGCTCATCATAAAAACATTTTAGAGTCGTCAAAACATGCTTGCGACGCGAAGCATCTTGCTCTCTGTTGGGTCCGAGGGGGTACAAATTGGATTGTAGCAACTCAATTGCAGAAAATAAACTCTTGCGATCGATCTCTCCTTTTTCATCGATCAGTGCCTTAGCAAGCTTTTGTGCTAAGTAGAGATTTCGCCACGACCAGCTCTCTTGAATTAACGTCTGATCAAATGCTGTGCAGAGCTTTAAGTTTTCACCGCAAATAATTGCTTCTAGCGGCTCCTCAAACTGCGTTTCTCTTACTAATTTTTCAAAAACTCGCGTGAGAAAAGTGGCCCGGTCGATAGTAGGAAAGTCATTTTTCATGTAATTGCAAGGGCAATAATTACCACTTCGTGTTCTTGAGGGGTTGAGCCGATAAAAGTTGCCAACTCTTCTTGCAACCCGCCGACAGCTGCATCTGCAGTTTGCCATTTTCGGTGTTGTAAAAGCTCTCTAACCCTCCGTTCAGAAAAATATTGATGGCGACTATTTACGCCTTCCACCAAGCCTTTCGTATAGAAAATTACTAAATCTCCATGCTCAAGCTGCAACGAGTTGGATTGGTAGCCATGAGACTCGAGTAAGCCAAGCGCCATTCCCGAATGCTCGAGCGTGACAAGTTTACCATTTTTTTTCCGCACAATGCCAGGGACATGTCCACATGAGTAGTAGACCAGCTCTTTTTTCTCTGGATAATACATTCCCATTAAAGAGGTAACAAACATCCCAGTATCGCCTGCATCTTCTAAAAAAGCGCTGTTTGTGTGAGCTAAAATATCACCAACATCTTCGTAGAGGGAGGCGTATGAACGCATTAAGCTACGAGCTGAAAGAGCAAATAAGCAAGAAGAAATCCCTTTACCTGAAGCATCTCCAATAGCAAACCAAAGATTCTCTTCTTTCTTCTCAATGCAATAAAAATCCCCTCCAACTTCTGTTGCTTCACGATAAATTGCGGCAATCGTAGCATCATTGACTGTAGGAAAATCTGTCATCAATAAGTTTTGTTGTACTTCCCTACCAATATTGACCTCATGCTGATACGTTTCTCGCTGCACCCGCTCTTCTTCAGCTAGCTTCATGTTTTTCAAAAGGACATTAAGCGTCTCGTTAAACATTGAACCGAGCAGGTTGATCTCAAAACCAAAGGGTTGGGCATGGAACCTAGCCTCTAAATTTCCCTCATTAGCCTCTCCCATGACATGACTTAGCTGGCGCAGTGGACGAGAGACCCAATGCGCCAAGAGAAAGGCTAAGATTGCACCGACAATGAGGATGACAGCATAGGTAATATAGATCAGAATGAAGTGGTTAACTGCCTTTGCAAAAAACTGTTTCTTAGCTGAAAAAGCAACGAGTGCCATGTCCATGTTTGGTACATTCATCCGCTTGGCGATATAAGCATTCCCTTCAAACTCAAAGTCAACAAATCCGTGAGGAGCACTTTTCAATTGTTCAACCGGTTTATTGGCAAGCTTGATGTCACCGAGTTGATTGGTTTCAATCAATTCCTTTCGTCTCTTGGGTGTAAGCGCTCCAACATACTGTCCGACAAGCGAAGGCATCGAGGATGCGAGAGCGATATTATCTTGATTAAGCAAGACAAAATCAATGTGGGGATGCTTATCAGGCTTTAAGATTTTTTCAACCCCATCTTGAATATCTGAAACAGAAACAATTAATCCGACGGGTAATTTTTCAAATACAATCGACTCTCCAACAAAAAGCAGTAGTCGATCACTCTTCGTCCCAAATCGGACAAATCCCCCCTCTCCTTGCTCTAAGATTTTGTGCATTTCAAGATAGCTCATGACAACATGCCCTTCAGTTGCTTCATTACTTGAAGCAATGACAGGAAACTCATTTGACCCTTCTTTTGGCAGGCCTAAAATATAAAAGTTTGAGCCTCCTTCTAAATCACTTAACCCTTTGAGAGTTTGATCAACCTTTTTGGGATCGATTTTTTCTTGATTCAGATCAAGTAGATAGATCAAGTCTTTCAAAATTTCGGGATAAACAGGCTGGATCTCCCCAAGGGTCAAGACTCGAAAATAGACCTCTTCTCTAAGGTTTGAACGTGCATGTTCAATTGCTTCATCATAGAAGTTTTGAAAAAATAGAAATGAATCGACCAGAAGCGGAAGCGCTAATACAAGAAAGTGGATACAAAAGACTCGAATAGTAAATGAACGTCTCATGATACCACCTTCAACACGATTAACGTGATATCATCATGTTGCTTTGCCTCTCCAACAAATTGATTGAGCTCAGCAATGAGTTTTTGTGCGATCTCAGATGCCGTTGATGAAGCCTCGCGTTGAATAAACTGTTGCAAACGCTCTTCCCCAAACATGTTAAACTCCACATCGTGCGCTTCTGTCACCCCATCGCTGTACATCACGACAATATCGCCTGCTTCAAGCTGGATCGACTCTGCTTCTGGAGATTGAGCTTTTTCCATCAATCCCATTGCCATATCTAAGTGATTAAGCAGCCCAACGGATTGATCTTTTCGATGGTAGATCACCGGTGGATTATGTCCATATGAATAGTAATCAAAACGATGTGAGGAGTGATCATATTGTCCCATAAATGCGGTAACAAACATTCCCGTTTCTCCCGTATCACGACAAAACAGATTGTTCGCCTGGCGCATCGTCTCTGTAAGTTGATCCCCCTCTTGAGCAAATGTCCGCAGCATATTTTTTAAAATTGAGGAGTAACAGCAGGCTTGAACCCCTTTACCAGCGGCATCAGCCACTGCCAAAACCAATTTGTCATTTTCTTTGACAAACATGTCATAGAAATCACCGCCAACTTCAATTGCTGGGATAAACGTCTCTGCTAATTCAACACCTTCATAGGTTGGTACCCCTTGAGGCAAGAGACTTTTTTGCACAAGTTGGCCCATTGCTAATTCTTGAGCATATTTCTCTTTTCCAACCCGTTCCTCTTCTGCAATATGCTGTTTTTCTAGTAGCGTATCTACAAAACCATTGAAAATGTTGCCCAGGCTATTGATCTCAAATCCAACAGGATCTTTTTTATACCGTTTTTCAAGATCACCTTGCTGAATTTGTTGCATCACGCGACTGAGACTTGAAATCGGTTTTGCCATCCTTTTAGTGATGAAATAGGCCAAAATGACACCAATTATCAAAATCATCACGTAGCTACTGTAAATCCACAATAACTCATGAAAAGGAGCTTCAATCACATCACTTCGAGAGGCATAGGCTAGTAAGAAAAATTCCGTCCCTGGCAATTGTTTGATCAAACCAATCTGTTTCTCATTTTGCCATGTAAAGCCTATAAATGGCGGACCAAAATCAGTTCCTTTAATTCCTTCACCTGGGACAAAAGCATTCGCCGGTTGGTCCTCCCGAAATGGGTTTGTCACATCCTGCTCAAGTCTATGAAAGTAGCGAAATCGCAAATGAGGATCTGTTGCCGCAAAAATAAACGAAGAGGGGAGAAACATGGCAAATTCGATGGGATAGGGATATTCGTCTTGTTGTAAAAGCAGTTCAATATTTTCCTGAATATTATCAACAATTGCTATGACCCCTACCGGTTTGTCATCTTTGAGAATACCGTAAGAGCTGAGCAAAAAAGGTGTTTGCGTTTCTTTATCTCGAATAATTGTTGTGACATAACCACTTTTTTCTCCTGCCTGCGAAAATGGGTTCGGGGATTGAAAAAAGCGAGTGAGATCTTTGTTATCATATTCAGGCATGCTTGATGAGACAACAACGTACTGCCCCTTATCTGTCACTTTGAGCAACAAAATCCCATAATAATCGTTGAGAGAGGAGAGATGTTTTAAATCCTCATACATTTTAGGCGTCTGCTCTGAAGGGAAATCCTCATTTAAATTTAAAAAAAACGAGAGAATATGAAAGATTTTTTCATTTTTTACTTGAATTTGAGATAATGGTAGCAGTCTCGCTTCAACCTCTTGACTTAAGTGAAGCTGTGCCACTTCCACAGTCTGCTCATACCTGTTTTCAAGGAAAATAAAGAAGTCCACTAAAAGGGGAATAGCAAGTAGAATGATGCTAATGCCCAGCAAGCGAAAACCAATAGATTTACGGAAAGGTATCATCTAGTATCATTGTTACGATGAATAATAAAATCTCAAGCCTTCATCACCCTCTTGTCAAACATTTTGTTAAATTACGAGAGAAAGCCTCCTATCGCAAAGAGCAAGATTCTGTGCTTGTGATGGGTGATACACTCATTAATGAGCTCCCGGTGAAGCCCAAAAATGTACTTACAATCGAAAACTCCTCAATAGAGATCTTAAAAAAAATCAGCGGTCTTACCTCTTTTAGTGAAAGCATCGCAGAAGTTGGGCTTCCTAAACCGACCTCAGTTGGAACAGTTTCATCTCTTTTAGTCATCGACCAAATTTCAGACCCTGGAAATCTTGGTACGCTGCTACGCACTGCTCTTGCCCTCAACTGGGGAGGCGTTTTTCTCCTTCCAAACTCTGTTGACCCTTTTAATGACAAAGTGATGCGCGCTTCACGGGCAGCCCTTTTCAAGCTTCCATGGCAACAAGGAAGCTTTGAAGAGCTCCAAGAGCTTGTAAAACGCTTTACACCTCTTATTGCAGATATCAAAGGGACTAATCTCAAAGAAATTGGGCAACCAAAACATCCTTTGCTTGTTTTAAGTCATGAAGCGCATGGTGTTTCAGACCAGATGGCACAACTCGGACAAAAAGTTACAGTCCCAATGGCAAATATGGAATCTCTAAATGTAGCCGTTGCAGGCAGCATCTTAATGTATGGATTATGGACGACGAACTAAGTAAAAAAGAGCATAAAGAACAGCGTAAAATGGCCAAAAGGCGCGATCGATCTAAATATAAGAAAACAGATCGCGACAAGTGGGAGAAAAAACAGTCTACTGAGGCTGAGCAAAAGTTCGACCGCGAAGAACTGCTCAAGGGACGCGTATTGGCAATCTTCCCTGAAGAGGTCCACGTGGAACACGAAAATCAGATCTTCCCTTGCGTCCTACGTGGTGTTTTGAAAAAAGAAGTGAGTCGAAAAAAAACATTGATCGCTGTTGGAGATTTTGTGCTTTTTGATCCCAAAGCAAGTCGCATCGCTCATGTTGAGCCACGTCATACCATCTTGTCACGCAGTGACCATCTCAGGCGCAATAAAGAGCAGATTCTGGCAGCAAACATTGACCAAGTCCTCATCACTGTCTCAGTTGTCAAGCCTCCACTAAAACCTGCCCTTGTCGATCGCTACATCATTGCAACGTGTAAAGGGAAGATGCAGCCGGTTATCATTGTCAACAAAATCGATCTGCTTGAAAAAGGGAGTGATGAATCAGAGCTTTACAAAGAATTTGTTCGGGTTTACAAAGGACTTGGAATCCCAGTGCTTCCGATAAGTGTAACAAAAAACAAAGGCCTGAGCGCATTAAAAAAGCAGATGGCTAAGAAAGCTTCGGTCTTCTCAGGTCAATCAGGAGTGGGTAAATCCTCTCTCATCAATGCTATTGCTGATTTAGATCTACCGATCGGCGATGTCGTGCACAAAACACGCAAAGGAGCGCATACAACCTCCCAAGCGAAACTCATTCACCTCCCATTTGATGGTTGGTGTATTGACACACCCGGGATCAGGAGTTTTGGAATTTGGGATCTTACCTTAGATGATCTTGAAGATTACTTTCCTGAAATTTTTGAATTCCGCCATGCTTGTCGCTTTCCCGATTGCACACACACACATGAACCCGATTGCGGTGTCAAAGATGCGATTGAGCGAGAAGAGATCAACCCCCTACGTTTTTCCTCCTATCAGAAACTGTTAGAAGAAGTGACGTAATCGCTGCTTGGCATAATGAATACGGGAGCGGACTGTTCCATGTGGAATCCCAAGAACTTTGGCAATTTCTTTTTGTGACAATTGTTGAATGTAGAACATCTCAAAAACAAGCCGCTGTTTTTCAGGCAAAAGAGGTAAACACTCTTTGGCCATTTCAGGATCAACAAGTGGCGCTTCAACAAGCTCTTCCTTGAGGTGTGGCACTTCCTTTTGCTTTCTCAAGTAATTTAGGCTTTTATTGTGCGCAATGCGCCAGACCCACGTCGAAAATGCCGCTTTCATCTTAAACTGATCAAGATGTTGATACGCATGCAGAAAACTTTCCTGAACCAGATCTTCTGCTGCCGACTGATCATGAACAAGCTCCAAACAGTGCTGCATAACCTTTTGACGACAGGGCAGCACCAAAGCTTTGAACGCCTCTTCATCACCCTTTAAACTCTTGCGAATTAGTTCATGCTCATCCATAGTCTACGTATAATGAAACAAGAAAAAATTGTCGCGGTTGATGCGTTAGAAATTCTCGACTCACGTGGAAACCCAACCCTACAAGTCATGCTTTCAACAGATCGAGTAAGCACTGTTGCTGCCGTTCCATCTGGAGCATCTACTGGTGAGCATGAAGCACTTGAATTGCGCGATGGCGACAAAAAACGGTACTTTGGCAAAGGCGTTCAAGAAGCAGTAAGCAACGTTAGAAAGAGACTCGCAAATCTGCTGATTGGGGAAAATGTCTGTGACCAAGAGAGGCTCGATCGCAAAATGATCGAAGCTGATGGCACAGAGACCAAAAGCCGTTTTGGGGCTAACGCCATCTTAGGAGCCTCGCTCGCCCTTGCAAAAGCTGGCGCCCAAACCACAGGTCTACCCCTCTATCGCTACCTCGGTGGACCATCTGCAGCGCTTCTGCCCTGCCCCATGATGAATGTCATTAATGGTGGTGCTCATGCCGACAACAACCTTGATTTTCAAGAGTTTATGATTAGACCTGTTGGAGCTCCTTCTTTTTCTGAAGCCGTGCGCTGGGGAGCCGAGGTTTTCCATACTCTCAAAGCGATTCTCAAAGAGAGAGGGCATATTACTGCTGTTGGCGACGAAGGAGGATTTGCTCCAAATTTAAAATCTCATGAAGAGGCGCTTGAGCTCATCTTAGAAGCAATTGAACGAGCTGGATATCGTCCTAAAGAGCAAATTTCACTCGCATTAGACTGCGCTGCCTCCGAATTTTTCAAAGAAGATTACCTCGGAAAATCGGCGGAAGAACATGTCAATTACTTAGCCTCTCTCTGCGAGAAGTATCCTATTGATTCTATAGAAGATGGGATGGCAGAAAACGATTGGGCTGGTTGGAAAATCCTCACAGACAAACTTGGAAAGCATATTCAACTCGTTGGAGATGATGTATTTGTAACCAACACAAAGTTCTTCAAAAAAGGACTCTGCGAAGGTATTGCAAATAGCATTTTGATCAAGGTAAACCAAATTGGCACACTTACAGAAACTATTGAGTGTATGAACCTTGCAAAGGCGCATAGCTATACAACCGTTATTTCACATCGTTCTGGCGAGACAGAGGATACAACTATTGCAGATCTTGCCGTGGCAATGCGTTCTGGACAAATTAAGACAGGGTCCTTATCTCGTTCAGACAGAGTGGCTAAGTACAATCGCCTGCTTTCTATTGAGCATGAACTTGGCAACTTAGCTCGTTATCGTGACTCTAATACTTGTCGTCGCTCTCAATATTAATCTCTGAATTTTTGATAAAATAGCCTTGCTACAGGTCGCTGAAAATCTCATTTTTGTGCTAAAATGAGACTGGAGGGGGATATGAATCAGGCTGTTGTATTATTTGGTGAAGCTGAAAAGGGAGAGTTTCATTCTGCCTATTTTTGTGAAACACTGGAACATCTGGCGCACCACATTGGTGAGCCTCCTCACAAAGAGGCGCGTGGCATACAGTTTGCGATTCAGATGCTACTGTTTAGACGTCCAGTTCTTTTTTTTCGCGTACAAGAAGAGGGATTTCATCAAGCTGACTACCTAACTGGATTGAAAAAGCTTCAGAAAAAAGAACTCTTCCCGCCGATAGCAGCCATCGCCCTTCCAGGTGTTGGGGATCATGAGATTATTCAAGCGACCTCGCCTATCTGTGCTCTGCATGAAAGCTTTCTTATTCTCACTGAGCAAGATCTCTACGATTACCTTACCACCTAAGCATAGACTCATTATGCTTATTTGATATGTATTAAAGGCTTCTAAGTTTTTTTCTTTCCGTTAGAAGCTATTCACTCTTGCCGCTGCACATTTTAACAAAATTTTTATCAAAAGGTTGCTTTTTTTCCTGCCAGACAATTAAAGTTTTTTTTCAGAAATGTGCCTTAGCTCAGTTGTATGCCGGTTTAGCTCAGTGGTAGAGTGTTGAAAAAGTATTTCAAAGGCAGGGGTTCGATTCCTTTGACCGGCTTAAACTGTAGGAAGGCATATGATGAAAAAGTATTTGGCTAGCTTTATAGTCGGTATTGCTCTTTTTTCCATGTTTTTTGGGGGAGGAAATTTAACATTTCCTCTCTTGGTAGGAATTGACTCCACACGCATACTTCCACCAACCCTTGGTTTTTTGATATCCGGGGTACTGGTCCCTTTCTTTGGCCTTTTGGTTGGACTATATTTTAAAGGCGACTATGAGAAAAGTCTCGGTATTTGGGGAAAGCGAGTCGCGCAAATTTTGATTTTTACACTCCTTCTTTTTTGGATCCCATTAGGGTCTGGACCGCGTTGTAATCAGCTCGCTCATGGAGCCTTTTGTCAGCTGGGGCTTGATCTTCCTCTTTGGTTCTACAGCGGAGTATATAGTGTGATTGTCTACTTACTCACTGCCCAGAGAAAGTACTTCTTAGAAATCCTTGGTAAAGTTATCACTCCCATTTTGATTGCGTCACTGTTTTTTATAATCTTTTCTATTTTTTCCCAAAGCAAAGAGACTCTTCTCCCCGGGCAGCCTTCCTTTTTTCAAGAGCTAAGAGCTGGGATGCATGCTGGGTACTACACCATGGATTTCATTGCAGCGATTTTCTTTTCAGCAACAATAATTTCGCTGATTCGTGATCAACATAAAGGAACTCCAACAGAGCAGCGGAGTTTAGTACGCAATGCCTTTTGTATTGGAATTGGGCTCTTATCAATCATCTACATCGGGATGATTGGTGTTGGAAATGTTAATGCAGATGTTCTTTCTCAAGTCTCTAAAGGTCAACTGCTAGCTGCTGTAGGAAAGGTGATGTTTCATGAGAAATTTTTCTTTATCGTTGTGACAGTCATTGTTTTAAGCGTCCTCTCTACTTCTATGGCGCTTTCTCTTGTTTATGCAGACTACTTAAGAAAGACACTATTCAAAGATAAGCTTAGCCATAAAGTGACTCTATTTATCGCTGTCTTTACTTCATATGTGATGTCGTTGGTTGGTTTTGATAGATTAGCATTGTTAATTTCTTATGCTATGTCGGCGCTTTACCCTTTCTTACTCCTGACTGTTGTCCTAGGCCAAGGAAAAAGCCTTTATGGAGAGCGTTTAAAAACTTGGCTTGCCACCAGAAAAATAGCAATTAAAAATGAAAACAATTCATGAGTTTGCCTCTTGTCTTGAGAAGAACATGGTCATCACTGGAGGCCATTTTACTTTAGATGCAGAGGGAAAAAGTATTAATCCCGGGACCATAGGTTCTTTCCATCGAGCAGTTGAACTCTATGCATTAGCAAAAGAGGAAGCACTTAATCCAACTTTGGGGATTCTTATTAACGATATTGGAGCAGTTTGCACCGCATCAGCATGCTCCACGACTGCGGTTATTTCTAAAGTGAATTTTGTTTTCCCTGAAACCTACCGGGCTGTTTTAGATGAGTTTGGCATTACCCAAGAGGAGCTCACTATTTTTTGGGAAAAACACATTCGCAATCGCGCTAAAAAACTCTTGCATAAGCGAATTGCAGCAGCTGATCCTAACCTCTTTTACAGAGAGGGGGAGTATCATTACAAAAACCCTCAATTGAATACTGATATTATCCTCACACGAAAAATAGAAAAAGATAAACGAGGGACACCAGCATGCCCCTTGATAATGAGCGCTTACGCTTTAGAACACAATAAAATGGGCTTTAGCTCAAGCTTCAATTTTTACTATGTAGGTGAAGACAACTACAAGAATGTTGCCAATCACTTCGTGATTGAGAAGGGAGCTTTTTTAGCAAAGTGTTTCGATCTAAATACGCATGTTAAAAATGTCTATATTTTTAATGATAAAATTATGAAGAACTTCTAAATGATCTTTCTAGACAATAATGCGACCACGCAAGTAGATGAGCTCGCTACGGAGGCAATGCTTCCATTTTTCAATACCGTTTATGCCAACCCTTCATCTCTTCATCAAGCAGGCCAGGATGCCTTAGCAGAAGTAGAGCGTGTACGCAGACAAATCGGTGAGCAGCTGAGCTGCTTGCCTGAAGAAATTTTTTTTACTCGTTCAGGTACAGAAGCAAATAATTTTTGTCTGAAACATTATGCCCTTTCCAATAAAGAGCGAGGAAACCATCTCATTACCTCAAAAATTGAGCATGCTTCGGTTTTAGAAGTGTGTGCTTTTTTAGAAACAGTTGGGTTTGAAGTCACTTATCTCGATGTAGATGAAGTGGGAATTATTCACCCTGAGCGTCTAAAAGAGGCCATTCAAAAGAATACGATTCTTGTTTCGATCGCACATGTGAATAACGAGATTGGAACCATTCAGCCTTTAAAAGCTTTGCTGGCAGTTTGTGAAGACATTCCATTTCATACAGATGCGGTACAGAGCTTTTTAAAAACAGATTTTTCAATCGAAAACTACCCAGTCGCATTAGCCTCTTTTTCTGGACATAAGTTTCATGCGCCAAAAGGGATTGGTTTTGTATTTAAGAAAAAGTCACTTGCTCTCCCTCCCTATTTGCATGGAGGTCAGCAGGAGAAGGGTGTTTTTGCAGGGACAGAGAATGTTCCTTACATCGTGGCGCTAGGAAAAGCCATGGAATGCATAAGCTCAACGCACGTAGAAGGCATGAGACATCTTCAAGAATATCTTGTTGAGCAGCTTATGCAGATAGAAGGCATTCGGATGAATGGGCCCTGTGATCTGTCACAAAGGGTCTGCTCTAATCTGAACTTTTCTTGCAATTCTCTTGAAGGAGAGAACATTTTAAGAGAGCTCTCTAGTGCAGAAATTTATGTCTCCACCGGTTCAGCGTGTAGCTCGAAGCATTCACGAATCTCTCATGTCTTACGTGCAATTCAATGCCCTCCTGAATTTATCCATGGTAACGTCCGCGTTGGTCTATCAAAGTATACCACGCGCGCAGAAGTAGAAACCTTCATTGACAAGCTTTCAGCTATAGTGACATCGCACGCTCAATTCAGGTTATTTACATGCCAATAGCCCTTAGATATGTTGCGATGGCGCTTACAGCCAGCTTCATGATTGGTTTTTTTCCGATCTATTGGGCAATGTTCAGTGAAGTGAGTAGCAATATTCTTCTTTTTTATAGGAGCTTTTGGAGCTGTATTTTCTTGCTGCCGGTGATCATTTTTTGTAAGGGAAAGCTTGTTGTGCAAGAGATTCCTTTCTTCTTATTGTCAGCAACCTGTTTGGGGGCAAATTGGCTCGTTTATATCTATGCAATCAATCACAATCATGTGATAGAAGCGAGCATGGCGTATTTCATTTTTCCGCTTGTGAGTACTCTTTTGGGATTTTTCTTTTTTAAAGAACCGATTTCAAAAAAACAGCAATGGGCACTACTTTGTGTTGCGTTAGGCCTTTCTTATCTGTTTGTTGTGAAGCACATTTTTCCAGTATATTCCTTAGTGATTTCGTTAACTTTTGCCTGCTATGCTTTGATTGGAAAACTCGTTAAGACATCTGTTTTTATCCGTATGGCTATTGAATGTTTATTAATTAGCCTCTTTTTAATGTTATGTTTTCAATCCCCAATGCAACTTACCATGCATTTTTTGCAGTTTGATGTCTTAATGCGTCTATTGCTCCTTATGGGAGGAGTGATCACTGTCATGACCTTTGCTTGTTTTAACAGCGCCGTTAAAAGACTCCTTTTTCATTGATGGGCTTGATCGGCTTTGTTGTGCCGACATTGGTTTTCTTAATTGGTGTTTTTTATTTTCATGAAGAGCTAGATCATCAGAGACTCTATTCGACGCTCATGATTTGGGTGGGAGTGCTGCTTTACATTTCTGATTTAGGCTTCTACAAATCGTTAAGATCTGCCACATCAAGGAGCTGAAGCTCAGTATCCACCTTAACTCTTTTTCCATCTGATGTACGTAAATAATATTCAAGGACGGGAGAGGCAGCATCTGGAAATGCATCGGCGCGCTTTCGTTTTTTTGTATCA
Source organism: uncultured Chlamydiaceae bacterium (assembly GCA_942490925.1). GTDB lineage: Bacteria > Chlamydiota > Chlamydiia > Chlamydiales > JAAKFR01 > CALNYX01. The sequence continues at coordinate 1,329,977 of CALNYX010000017.1, forward strand.
TTACATTTGGGGCATCCCGTTTTCTTGTGAGTTGCTCGTGAATCGACACGGGCCTGCCAGCTGTGCACTGGGTTATTTTGGCAAAGCCAGTACACTTTTACAGGAGAGGTGATGCGAATTTTAGCGGGATCAAGCTTATTTTTCGAAGCATCCCATTCTTTCATGAGCTGAGTTTGACTCGAAAGAAAGGGTTGATCAGACTGTCTTCTTATTGTAGAACACTCAGAGCATCCCCTTCCCGAAACGCGGGAGTCAATACGTGCCTTCCATCTGTGCCCCTCACTACAAATCCAATGCGCATAGCGACAAGATCCTAATGTAAGAACTGCTGGGTTCAGATCTTTGTTTTTTTTCGGATCCCACTCCTTCATGAGATCATGTCGTGTTGAAAGAGAAGGTTGTACAGTTCGCTTTCTAGCAACTTTTGGAGATTTTGTGGCTGCTTTTAGAAGCCGTGTTGCTGCTTGCGAGGCGCAACTCGGACATCCAGCTCCATAAGCACGAGAAGAGATATCCGCAATCCAGGTATGCTCGTTTAAACACTTCCAATGTGCTTTTGTATGACATCCCAAGGTGAGTTCATCTGGATCAAAACCAACCTCTTTATTAGCCTTCAAATTCCACTCTGTCATCAAATCCAAACGCGTTGCCACAACAGGCTTTTGCCCTTTATTACAAACGAGACACCCTGCGCGAACAGCAAGAACTTCGCCCTCTCGTCTGATGCGATTTGCTACGATAGCTATCCATTCATGCCCTTTGAGACATTTCCAGTTCACTTGAGTAGTGTCTGACAAAGCAACTTTATTCGGAAGGAGACCTTCCTCATCATTTTTATCCCAATCCCATTCATCCAGCAAAGGCTCAAAAGAGGCTACAACAGCTTTGCCTACAATTGACAAGCTGCAATCGGGACATTCTGCGCCCCGTATACGATGATAAAGGGACGTTTTCCAGATGTGTTTTTGTGGGCAGACCCACTGCATTTTTAATGTCAAATCCGAGAAAGTAAGTGCCCCCTCATACTGAAGTTGAAGCTGAGTCAAACGGTCATTAGAGACATGTATTCTTTTATCTCCAAAAACGAGAGCTGATTCTCCATCAACCTGCATAGGAACTACAGTTTCGCTTTTGATAGCACAGGCTTTGCATCCTTGCTGCTCCCTAAACCGGCGTACTGTTGCCTCCCATGTTTTGTTGCAACCTGAACAAAACCACTTCACTTTGATATTAGATCCTGTGGTGATCTCTGATGCGCTTATTTTATTTCTGGAACTCCAGTAGGGAATGAGATCTAAACACTCGTTAACACGAGGCTTTTGAGCCCTTTTTGAACTGTGACAAGTTGGACACCTTTTGAGGCGGGCATAGTTATGAACGGCTTGCTTCCACGTGTGTCCAGCTGAACACTTCCAGCCAACTTTATCTTTTGAAGAGGGATGAAGAGTCTCAGGGGCTATGTTACAATTCGCCTCCCAATCCCAGACCTCCATAATGTCATCGCATGCTACAATAGAAGGTGGCTTTCTTAAAATTTGAAAGCAGAGGTTGCACCCACTCCCATTTACTGCTCGGTGCCAAACCTTAATTTGCCAGCGATGTATCGGGTTTTCTCGGCATATCCAAAACACCCTTTTTTCAGATTTCAAGGCGGTGTCATTGGGGTCAAAACCTGCTTGTTGATTTTTCTCCCAATCCCACTCATCCATTAACTCCTCTTTTGAAGTTAACACAGGTTGATGCAAAGTTTCTTCACTACATGTAGGGCAATTTGCTCCATGAATACGATGAAAAAAAGCAGTCGTCCACTCATGACCAGAGGAACATTTCCACTGAGCTTTGAACCTTTCATCTAGTGGTGGAAAAGCCACTTTATTTGACAAAGACCATTCTGTTTGGAGTAATCCGTTCATTTTAAGTCAAAATTACGTTAAAATAATCAACTCTTACTATTCAGAATAAAAGATTGTGCTGATGAAAAATATATTGGTAAAGCTTTTTGATTTTAAAGGTTTCAACTAATGAAGTGACTGATTTTCACTTCAGCTTAAATTCGCGTGAAATCACATGCGAACCAGTAGCATAGTTGATTGTGTTTCAAAAAGCAGTCTAGGTTCCAGCCGGTTCTTTGAAGTAGTCGTTGAGGCCTTCGCGAGTTGCGCGCATCGATTTTTCACCAGCCTTCCAGTTAGCTGGGCAAACCTCGCCATTCTCTTCGAAAAAGATCAGAGAATCAACCATACGAATTGCCTCATCAACTGAGCGACCAAGAGGAAGATCATTCACCAGCTGATGGCGCACAACGCCCTCTTTGTCAATCAAGAATAGACCTCTGTAGGCAATTCCTTCATCTTCTTTGAGAACACCGTATGTGTTACAAATCTCTTTGTTTAGATCTGAAAGGATTGGATATTGCACGCCTTGGATTCCACCCTTGCTTCTTGGCGTATTGAGCCAAGCCTGGTGAGAAAAAGCGCTGTCAACTGAACAGCCCACAACTTGAACATTCCGTTTTAGAAACTCGGTTAGCTTCTCTTGAAAAGCATGCAGCTCTGTGGGGCAGACGAAGGTAAAATCAAGTGGGTAGAAAAAGAGTAAGACGTATTTTCCTTTGAGTGCATCAAGAGTGAAGCGCTCTTCGATGCGCCCATCAACAACAGCTTTAACATCGAAATTTGGGGCTTGTTTTCCTACTAGTGACATGATGAGACCTCCTCCAATCAAAATTGATGCACTGGAGAGGATTCGAACCTCTGACCGCCCGGTTCGTAGCCGGGTACTCTATCCAGCTGAGCTACCAGTGCACATTGAAAAAAGAGTACACTAAATAACCCTAATAATCAAGCAGTCTCTGCCATGTAGGAATAATTCAATATAATCAGTGGGGCCTGTTGTAAAAAAAGGATTTGTCGTACGATCCAAAAAATATGAATATTGTCATTATTGGGGCGAGTGATATCGGCATTCATCTTGCCACCATCTTCTCACAAGAAGATTATCGTGTGGTGTTGATTGACAAAGATCCAGTCAAGCTTGAGCAGGCTGGACGCGATCTTGATATTGCAACACGTATAGGTCTAGGGACTGACTGGGAACTCCTCGAAGAACTACTCGAGTTTAATCCTGATTTACTCATTGCGCTCACCAATGATGACGAGATCAACCTTGTTGCCTGTACGCTTGCTAAAAATTTAGGATATCCACAAACAGTCGCTCGGGTTCGCAAAAGCAAATACTTCATGCAGAGCCGTCTCAACTTCGAACAGCTTTTTTGTGTCGACCATTTGATCGGACCTGAAAAACTGACTGCGGATGCGATTGCTAATATGATTTTGATCCCTGGCTCGGTCGGGATTGAAAATTTTGCCCATGGTATGGTGCAGATGCGGACAATGAAGGTGCCTCCCTCTTGGCGAAAAGAAAAAATTCTCCTGAAAGATGTACAGAAGCTCGAACTTCCAACAGATCTAATGATCGGTCTGATCAATCGCGCGACTAGTCATCATGAAGGGCACAAGCCTAGGGTGATCTTTCCGCATGGAGAAGATTCTCTGATGCCTGAAGATGAAGTGACTTTTATTGGACAAACAGATGCAATTGGTCAGCTTCACAGGTTTTTTGGCACGTCAGTTAAACAACCCAAATCTGTCATGATTGTGGGTGGTTCGTTGATCAGCATTTACCTCGCTAAAAAACTGCAAGAACACAAAATCCAAGTGATGATTTTAGAAAATGACTATGAAAAATGTTGTCTGCTTTCTGAAAAGCTTCCTCTCTGCACTATTGTACAGCGCAGCGGCACTGATTATCGCTATTTACAGGCTGAAAAAGCAGGAGATTTTGATGTTTTTGTTTCCTGCACACGAGATGATGAGGTGAATTTCTTAGCAGGAACGATCGCGCGTGAGTTAGGATGTGATAACGTCATCATTTCACTCTCTGATACGAACTATCTACCTCTTTCTGAACGTCTAGGCATCACGCAAGTCGCATCACCTCGCATCAATGCTGCCAATCGCATTCTCTCAATTGCTCGCGAACGAACAATTGCTTCGATGGTTTCGATGTATAACAACCAGGCTGAGGTGATGGAAGTTAAAGTCTCTATGGATTCAAAAATTGCGGGGATTCCCATTCGCTATCTCGGGCCTGAACTTCCTCGCGAGATGTTGATTGTCGTTATTCAGAGTCATGGACGTATTTTCATTGCAGATGGCAGTCGTGTACTCTCTCCTGGCGACACTGTCATTGTCATCAGTAGTCCGAAACATGTGGATGAATTGAAGAGGTTGTTCTAATGCTCTATCGCGATATTTTGCGCGCTCTTGGGTTTTACATGTGGATCTTTCTCATTCCACTCGCAATTCCAACTGGCGTTGCAATCTATTGTGATTGGATTCGTGGCCCTGCTTTTTATCCCTACCCTCCAGCAGCGCTTGCTTTTCTCATCACAATGGGAATCGTCGCTCTTTTAGGTCTATTTTTCTGGATCCTTGGACGCAAAGGAACTGGGCATCTTTACAGACGTGAAGGACTACTGCTTGTCATTATCGTCTACTTTCTCACCTCTTTTGTCAGCGCTATTCCTTTCTATTTGAATGGTACATTTGCCAATCCAATCGATGCCTTTTTTGAAGCAGCCTCCGGTTATACGACTACCGGAGCAACGATCATGCAAGCAAAACAGTATGACGAGCAAGGGAATGAAATACCTTACGTAAAAACGTTCACAACGGGTGAGAAAACAACCTATAAATATTACGGCAATATCAAACCCGTCATTGATCCTAAAACACATGCGGTACTGTATACTGGGATTGAAGCTGTCACGCCTTCTCTCATTTTTTGGCGTAGCTTCATGCAATGTCTTGGTGGAGGCGGGATTATCGTCTTGTTTGTCGCAATTTTGCCAGCTCTAGGCGTCGGGGGAAAAATCCTCTATCAGACAGAAGTGACCGGCCCCACGAAAGAGTCAATGTTTCCCCGAATCAAAGAGACTGCCAGCCTTCTTTGGAAAGTCTACCTCGGACTCATTGCTCTTGAAGTGGTGTTGCTTATGGTGACAAATGAGAAATTTTCGTTTTTCGATGCGATTACGGTGAGTTTTTCAACACTCTCTACAGGTGGCTTTACGCCTAAAAATGCAGGAATTGCTGCTTTTGATAGCAGCATTTCAAACTGGATTATCATTCTATTTATGATCCTTGGCAGCATCAATTTTTCTCTCTACTTCATGTGTGTACGTGGAAAATTCTCTCGCCTCAATGACTCAGAGCTCAAAGTCTTCCTATTGATTGTCCTGTCTGCTTGTGCGCTGATTACATGGCAATTAATCGATACTTCAAGGTCTCCTCTAGTTGGGCCAACAGGAGGAAGTTATACATTTTGGCAAGCCCTCCAACAAGGCTCTTTCCAAGTGATCTCGGCTCAAACATCAACTGGATTTGCAACATCAAATTTTAACCTCTGGCCTTTTGGTGCTCAGGTATTGATGTTGATTCTTTTCTTTGTAGGAGGGATGGCTGGATCGACCGCAGGAGGAATCAAAATTGTGCGTGAACAGACTTTCTTTCGTATTATGATCAATAAGATCGAAAGTATTTTTCGCCCTGATACGGTGCGTGAGTATCGGATTGGTCACACGGTCATTGATTCTCCAACAGCCATGAATGTTCTTTGTTTTTTCATGGTTGTTGCCTCACTGACAATTATTTGCACCTTTTTGCTTGTGCTCGATGGTATTGACCCTGAAACGAGTCTTTCTTCAGTTGCATGTATGATCAATAACACAGGGATCGCCTTTCGTATGGCTGGGCCAACGGAATCGTTTGCCTTTCTTTCAGGATTTGGGAAGTTGCTCTCGAGTTTCTTGATGATTGCGGGAAGACTTGAGTTCTTTGCGATCTTAATCGCTTTCGTGCCCGCTTTCTGGCGAACTGCGTAAGAAACCCCTGAAAAACACGCTTATTGGAGATAGTGTTGAGGTTTTCGTCAGAACTAAATTCGGAGCCTGACGCTAACCCTTGTGGGTTAGTGAAGGCGAGAATGACGTTCTGGCGAAAAGATCGACGCTAGATCTGATGTGAGCGTTTTTCAGGGGGTTCGTAGAAAAGATTTAAAAGCGATGAGCTGTAAAAAATAGCAGAGAACGCCGATCACGCAGAGGATAATGCTCAGCGGGAGCTGGCTCTCTGCTTTAAAAAATGCAACAAGTGTTGTTGAAAGCGATCCTCCTAAAATCTGTATACAGCCATATAGTCCACCTGCAAAGCCAGCGATCTTTGCAAAAGAGTGAAGCGCACCAGCAAATGCATTGGCAAAGCTTGCAGCCAGGCCAACCCCATATAAGCACATAGGGAAAACGATTAGGGAAACAGAAATCAGTCCAAAAAGAGCGGGAATCAACATAATGAGACCAGCACAAAACATAGTGACAACCGAGGCGACAAGCATGCGGTGTCTACCAAAACGTTTGACTAAGATCGAATTACCAAAGCCGCCAAGAGCAATCCCACTAGCGACAACAAAAGCAAGCCAACCATATTGAACAGGTGTCAAGCCAAGAACTTCTTCAAAGAGAAAGGGGCTTGTTGCAAAGTAGGCAAACAGTCCACCAAAGGAGAGACTGGCACATGCAACATATCCAAGGAAAATAGGGCTTTTTAGAAGATGGAAATAGTTTTTGAGGAAGATTGTTGGCTTAAGCGCACTAGGATTAAGCTTTCGGTTGGTTTCAGGAAGCCATCTAAAAATCATAAACACGACTAAAATGGTGATAAGTAGGAGGAACATAAAGTTCACCCGCCATCCCAAATAGGTCTGAACATAACCGCCTAAAGCAGGTGCGCCCGCAAGTAAAGCAGCTGTACCAACAGGAAGGAAGGAGCCGACATGAGCAAGTTTATCTCCTGAATAGACATCTCGCATGGCTGCTCTTGCAATTGCAGCGCCAACACCCAGGGCTGCCCCTTGTAATACTCTACCGATGAGCAGAACTTGCATGTCCCAAGCTAAGATGCAGACAAAGGTACCGATAAAGCTAAATAAGATGCCTGTCATGGCAACTTTGCGTCTACCAAAGCGGTCTGAAAAAGGACCGTAGAAGAGTTGTGATAGACTGAAGGCAAAGAGGTAAAATGAGAGTGTGAATTGCGCTAGGCGCGTTGTGCTTTCAAAGGCATCGCGAATACTAGGCAGTGAGGGGAGGTAGAGGTCAGTTGCGACAAACCCGACGGCAGAGAGGAGTAAAACAGTTGGGAAAAATGTTTTAAATGGGGGAGGCGAGGCGTCTAGTTCTCTTCCGGTTTGCACTTACAATCTTTTTTAGAGCAGTAATCTGTGATGTAAAATCCAGAACCTTTGAAGCGGAAGGTGGCTGAGCCACCTCCCACTCCACGCACTAAGCTAGGCTTAGCGCATTTAGGACACTTTTTGAGTGGCTCAGCTGTGATGCTTTGAAAAGCTTCTAATGCATGGCCACATGCTTCGCAAGTGTAGTCATAGGTGGGCATGTTACATCATTCCCATGCCAGGCATACCGCCCATTCCACCCATGCCGCCCATACCAGGCATTCCGCCCATGCCGCCCATTCCACCATCCATGGCAGGAGCTGCTGACTGAGGCTCTGGCTTATCGCTAATCATTGCAGCTGTCGTTAGTAATAAACCTGAAACAGAAGCTGCATGACGCAAAGCGCTCTTGGTCACCAATACGGGGTCAATGACGCCTGCTTCAACAAGATCCATGAATTCTCCAGAAAGACCGTTATAACCCCAGTTTTTCCGTTTTTTCTCTTCATAAATCTTCTGTGCAATCAAGTTACCTTGCTCTCCACAGTTGTTGGCAATTGCCGTTGCAGGAGCAAAAACAGCGTGGCGTACAATTTCTACACCGATCAGCTCATCACCAGTGAGCTTCAAGTTATTTAGACTATCAACAGCTCGTAATAGAGCAACTCCGCCTCCAGGAACAATCCCTTCAGCAACAGCAGCGCGCGTGGCATGCAGCGCATCTTCTACACGTGCTTTTTTCTCTTTCATTTCGGCTTCAGTAGCAGCGCCAACTTTGATGACAGCAACACCGCCAACAAGCTTAGCTAAACGCTCTTCGAGCTTCTCACGATCGTAATCAGATGAGCTGCTTGCAATCTCAGCGCGAATTTGAGACTCACGTCCCTGAATACGCTGTACATCACCGCTACCATCAACAAGTGTTGTCTCTTCTTTTGTGATCTTGATCCGTTTTGCACTACCAAGAACTTCAATGCCAACTTCTTCAAGGTTCAGTCCAATCTCTTCAGAAACGACTGTTCCACCAGTTAAGCATGCAATATCTTCGAGCATCGCTTTGCGACGATCACCAAAACCAGGAGCTTTTACAGCACAAACTGGAAGGCCACCTTTCAACTTGTTTACAACAAGTGTTGCCAAAGCTTCAGAATCGACATCTTCTGCAACGATCAGTAGAGGACGACTTCCTTTTTCCATTGCTTTTTCAAGAATTGGCACGAGCTCTTTCGCTGTCGATACTTTCTTGTCTACTAGCAAGACAAGCGCGTTTTCTAGCTCGACGCTCATGTTCTCTGGATTGGTGATAAAGTAGGGAGATAAAAACCCTTTATCAAATTGCATCCCTTCGACAACATCAAGAACCGTTTCAATCCCTTTTGCTTCATCTACAGTGATGATTCCATCTTTACCAACTTTCTGCATCGCCTCGGCAATGATCGTTCCAATCGTTGCATCGTTGTTTGCTGAAATAGTCGCAATTTGTTTCACTTCTTCAGGGCTCTTAATTGGAGCCGCTAACTTAGAAAGTTCTGCTGTCAATGTTTCTGTTGCCTTGTCAATCCCGCGCTTTAAGCTCATTGGATTGGCTCCTGCTGAAACATTTTTAGCACCTTGAGTGAAAATAGCTTCTGCTAAAACAATCGCAGTGGTTGTTCCATCACCAGCAACATCTGAAGTTTTAGATGCGACTTCTTTAACAAGTGATGCGCCCATGTTTTCGAATTTATCTTTGTGGGCTACTTCTTTTGCTACTGTTACTCCATCTTTCGTTGAAAGTGGTGTACCAAAACTTTTTTTAATCACAACGTTGCGCCCTTTAGGCCCTAATGTCACGATTACAGCTTTAGCAAGCTTACGAATTCCTTCCTGAATTGACTTCAGGGCATCATCTTTGAATTTGAAAATCTTCGACATTATCCATTTCTCCTAAAAATTAAACGAGCACACCTAAAATATCTTCTTCTGCCATCAGGAGATACTCCTCACCCTGATCTTTCACTTCGGTTCCTGCATAAGAGGAAAAAAGGACACGGTCACCAACCTGAACCATCAAAGACTCAATTGTTCCATCATCTTTGGTCTTACCTGGACCAACTGCGATAACTTCACCCTCTCTTGGCTTCTCTTGAGCAGAATCAGGAAGCAGAATGCCCCCCTTTGTAGTCTCTGCTTGAAAGCGTTTTACAAGAACACGATTGCTCAAAGGCTTGATCTTATTCATACCATTGCTCCTAATGTTAAATATGAAGAGGAGATGTTAGCTAATTCCTCAGTTTCCTGTCAAGCTTTTAGCAGATACTTGACTTGATTGCTAACTTTTGTATTCTGGGATTAAATACTTTTTTCGAATGGGCAAGAAGCGCTCTCTATCTTTCTGACAGATATCGCGTAGTTTCCAGATGATAAATTTTTCATCATAGAGGATCGAAAGAATTTCCTCTTTTCCATTTAACTTGTGGCACATCTCTTTTTTGGTACGGGAAATCACAACTCGCTTCATTGCATCCTCGTAATGTCTTGGATAGAGATTTTTTAACACTCCCATAATCGTGTATTGGGTTGTCACAGGAAGAAATACTTCTGGGTCGGTAACCACAATCAGAGCTCCTTTACATGCCTCATTCTTGAACTTTCCCCAAAATGGGCGGAAGAAAAAAGGCTGAAAACGCACGCCAGGAAGCTTGTGTTGGTTGAGCATTGTAGTAAATTTCTCGGCGTCCATCCAAGGCGCTCCAACAACTTTGAAAGGGAGTGTATATCCAACACCAATGCTCACAAAAGAGTATTGGCCGATCATTCCCGTTGTTGGATAGAAAAAAGCAGTATCTGCTTCTGGAATTTGCGGACTTGTTGGAACCCAATGCAAACCGGTTTGCGAAAAGGTCATCCCTCGTTTCCAACCACGCATCGGGATCACTGTCAATTGACATTTCTGTTTGTATTCGCCGTTGAAAAAACGTGCAAGCTCTCCAATAGTCATCCCATGACAATAGGGAACGTTGATGTAACCGAGAAAGGAGCGGCAGTTATCATCGATTAAAGGGCCATCAACAACTGTTCCTCCAAGTGGATTAGGACGATCGAGCACAACGAATGGAATACCAAGAGCTGCTGCTTCTTCCATGCAATAGAAGAGTGTTCCACTATAGGTGTAAGAGCGTGTTCCAATATCCTGAATATCAAAAATCAGTAGATCTACATCTTGTAGCTGCTCTTTTGTAGGACGTTTACTCTTCCCATGCAAGCTGTAGATCGGCACTTCACCATGTTTGACATCTTCGATACACTCAGAAGCATAGGCATCGCCATAGAATCCATGTTCAGGAGCAAATACAGCAACGATTTTAAAATTTGGATTGTTGACAAGCTTTTCAAAAGTTGTACATGTGTCGCTGCAGATAGCCGTTTGATTCGTAATCAAACCGATTCTCTTCCCTTTCAGCAGGGATTGGTCATATCCATCCTCAAAAAGAACGTCAATTCCCACTTTCACTTGACCGAATAGCAAGCATGAGGGCAATACTGTGATTAAAATAAAAAATCGTAACATGTCAATTAAAGCTGCAAAATTTCACCTAAAAGAAATACGGGGAAAGCCCCTTTCTCAGCAAGAGAGAATTAACAAAGCGGTCGAACTTGCCTCAATTTTACTCAAAATCTCTCGCAACAGTCGTTTACGCGTAGAGAAAAAAAGAGAGAAGTGGCTTGGAAAAATGATGAATGATCCCAAAGGCCGCCTATTTGCGACGCAAATGGCGGATCTTTGTTTTCGTAGCCAAAATCCCGTGCGCGTGATCGACCAATTGCTCTATCTTATTGAGGAGTATGGAGTTCCACACTTTCTCAGTGATAAAGAGAGAATTCAATTCCTTTTGTTCCAACATTTCGGAAAACGTTATCCAGCATTCTTTTTGCACAGAATCAAGAAAAAACTCAAGCGAGAACTCGCAGCCGTCCTCATTCCCGATAAGCCCAAGAAGTTTATCGAGCGATGTCGCAAGAGCAATATTCGAATTAATCTCAACCATTTGGGGGAGGCGATTTTAGGGGAAGATGAAGCAGAAAGGCGACTGCAAACCTACCTCGATGACTTGGCAGATCCTTTGATCGACTATATCTCTGTTAAATGTTCGGGGCTCTACAGCCAAATCAACCTTATTGCTTTTGACCAAACGCTTGATCATTTGGCTGACAAATTGCGCCAGCTTTACAGAGCTAGCTCTCCTCACCAATTTGTAAACCTCGACATGGAAGAGTATCGCGACCTTGATTTGACAGTTGCACTTTTTAAAAAAGTGCTCGATGAGCCCGAGTTTTTGGATAGACATGCCGGCATTGTCTTACAGAGCTATTTACCCGAATCATTTGAAGTCTTGCAAGAGCTTACAGATTGGGCTGTAAAGCGAGGTGGAGCTCCCATTAAAATTCGCCTTGTCAAGGGAGCAAACCTCGGAATGGAAGCTGTCGAAAGCTCAATGCACAACTGGCGACAAGCTCCCTTTGAGCGGAAACATGAGAGCGATGCTAATTTCAAGCGGATGCTCAATTATGCTCTGGATCCAAAACATATACATGCTGTGCACATTGGTGTAGGCAGTCATAACCTTCTTGATATTGCCTATGCGCTTGTTTTGCGCTCTGAAACAGAGAGTGAAGAGTTTGTGGATTTTGAGATGCTAAATGGCATGGCAACCTCAACTCAACGCACAATCAAACAGTTGACAGGAAGCGTGGTTCTCTATAGTCCAGAAGCTAAATTTCACCATTTTCAAAATGCTCTTTCCTATCTCATCCGCCGTTTAGATGAAAATGGAAGCCCACAAAACTTTTTACGACACGCCTTTCAATTCAAACCACGCAACTTTCTTTGGGAGCAAGAGATCAAGCGATTTCGCCTTGCTTGTCGAAAAATGGATACACTTACCTCTGAAAGAAGACGGATGGTACGTCCTGTTGTTTCCAACGAGCCCGATAGCGATTTTGCTCTTCCTGCGATGCGTGCAAAAGTGAAGCAGATCTACCAACCCAAAAAATACCCTGATATTCCACTGGTAATCGGAGGTAAAGAGCTGGAAGGAGAGAGACGTAGCGGCTACGACCCCTCAACAAATCAGACGCTCTATCACTACCACGTTGCAGATCAAGGCCAAGTCGAAGAGGCGCTTGATAGCTGTGAGCTACACTGCCCACAAAACGTGTTCAAAAAAGTTGCTGAAAACCTACGTAACATGCGTGAAGAACTTATGGCAGCCATGCTTGCTGATGGGGGAAAGATCCCCACAGAGAGCGACCCTGAAATTTCTGAGGCCATCGATTTCGTAGAGTATTATCGCAAACAGTGGGCGAATGAGGGAAATCCAAAAGGCATTATTCTCGTTGCCTCACCTTGGAACTTTCCTGTAGCGATTCCCGTTGGAGGCATTGCTGCAGCGCTGATTACTGGCAATGCTGTACTTTTCAAACCTGCGCCAGAGGCCATTTTGACAGGATGGAAACTCGCTCAAGCCTTTTGGAATGCTGGCGTTCCAAAAACAACCCTTCAATTCCTCCCTTGTGATGATGAGCCTGTAGGTAGCGCCTTGATCCAAAATCCAAAAATTGCAAGCGTCATTCTCACGGGGGCAACGCAAACTGCCCGTCACTTCCTAAAATTACGCCCAAGTCTCGATCTCATGGCCGAAACAGGAGGAAAAAACAGTCTAATCGTCTCTTCCATGGCAGACCGCGACCTTGCGATTCGTGACCTGGTTCACTCAGCCTTTGGTCACGCAGGGCAAAAATGTAGCGCTTGTAGCTTGGGAATACTCGAAAAAAGAGATCTATGATTCTGCTGACTTTATGCGCCAACTAAAAGACGCCGCTCAAAGTTTAACCGTTGGTTCTGCTTGGGATCCCAGCACAAGAGTTTCGCCGCTTATTCATAAACCCAATGAAGCTTTACAACGTGGATTAACCGAACTTGAAGAGGGAGAGTCTTGGCTACTCAAGCCCATCGCTCTTGAAGAAAATCTATGGACCCCAGGAATTAAGCTCGGTGTTCGCCAAAACAGTTTTATGCATCAAACAGAACTTTTCGGTCCCGTTTTAGGTCTGATGCGCGCTGAGAATCTCCCACACGCTATCGAGCTTGCCAATGACACCATTTATGGCCTAACAAGTGGATTACACTCACTTGATCCGCGTGAACATATACTTTGGAAAAAGAAAATTGTTGCCGGCAACCTCTACATCAATCGTAATATTGTTGGCGCTGTTGTTGGGCGACAACCCTTTGGGGGGTGCAAAGCAAGTTCATTTGGACCAGGTGCAAAAGCAGGTGGACCAAACTATTTACGCCAGCTTGTTCTCCTTCAAGAAGCGGAGTTACCAGAGGAAAAAAGAGCTCTTCCACAATCTATCATTCCACTCATGCTAACCTTAAACCTCTCCCCTGAAGAGAAAATTGTTTGGCGCAAAAGCGTTGAAAGCTACGCCTACTGGAGCAAAAAATACCAAACAAAAACAGATTCTTACCTTATCACCGGCCAGCAAAACCTCTTCTATCTTGTCCCTAAAAAAAGAGTTCTGATCCGCTATTGTGATGAATCCTACCTCGATCTTTTACGCGTTATTTCAGCCTGCATCATTTGTAATACACCCTACACACTCTCATCTGTCAAGCCGCTTGACATTGAGGCAATCGTTGAAGATGACACCACTTTTTTACAAAGAGTGGATGGAACACCCATTCGCTGTTTTTCTAAATCTGAAGCTTTACAGCAAAGAGCTGTGGAAACTGACACCTATTTGATGGCGCAACCTCTGTTTGCATCAGGAAAAGTTGAACTTTTGCACTATTTACGTGAAATTTCTCTCAGTTTCGACTATCATCGCTACGGATATATTGAAAATGCAAACGATGAATCAAAATCTCAACTCCTCGCAACTTGACGCTGTTGCACATAAAGATGGCCCTCTTCTGGTGCTGGCTGGTGCTGGCTCTGGGAAAACTCGAATTGTCACCTTTCGTATTGCCAACCTCATCAAGCAAGGCGTTGCCCCCTCTGAAATTTTAGCTGTGACGTTCACCAACAAAGCAGCGGGAGAGATGCAAGAGCGTGTGCATGAACTCTTGAGAGGGACAGGCCATGATGAATATCCAACCATCTGTACCTTTCACAGCTTAGGCGCTAAAGTTCTAAGAGAGTCGATCCACCGCCTTGGGTACAGCTCTAATTTTACGATTTATGATGAAGAAGACTCCAACCGCCTACTGCGCACCTGTCTACAAACGCTTGGTGTAAAAAAAGAGCGAAGTGAAATCAAGAATTTCCGCCAGCTCATTTCAAATGCAAAAAACCAACTCCTTCCTCCCGATGAGCTTGATCTATCGGATATGCCCAATGACACGCAAGATTTCCTTCCTAAGCTTTACACCCTCTACCAAGACAGACTTAAAGAGGCCAATGCTCTTGACTTTGATGACTTGCTCTACCTAACAGCCAAGCTCTTTCAAGAAGATCCTGAAGCGCTTGCCTACTACCAGGATAAGTGGCCCTATTTACTCATCGATGAGTATCAAGATACAAACCATGCGCAGTACTTGATTGCACAAATGATTGTGCAGGAAACACATAACATCTTTGTTGTGGGAGATCCTGACCAATCGATCTACTCTTGGCGCGGCGCAAATATCAAAAATATTCTCAATTTTGAAAGAGATTACCCTGGTGCTCAAACCGTACGTCTAGAGCAAAACTACCGCAGTCGCGCAAACATTTTGGAAGCAGCAAATGCGCTTATCCAAAACAACGTGAGTCGCATGGAAAAAAATCTGTGGAGTGATCGAGGTCCTGGACCTAAATTGACCCTCTATGTGGCAGATGATGAGCGAGATGAAGCTGGTTATGTCATTCAAGAGATCAAAAGACTCCATGAAATGGAGGGCATTCCCCTCAGTGAGATGACCATTTTCTATCGCACAAACTTCCAATCACGTCTTTTTGAAGATTTTCTCCTCCGTCGCCGCTTGCCCTACGTAATTGTTGGAGGAATCTCATTTTATCAACGTAAAGAGATCAAAGATATCTTAGCTTTCTTACGGATGGTTGAATCAGATACAGACGCTGTTTCATTTATTAGAACAGTCAACTTGCCCAAACGTGGCATTGGACAGACAACGCTTGAAAAGATCTTAGCAAACCCAAGAGGCTCTCTTCTTGAGTTTTGTGAAAATCCAACAGAGGTTCGCCTCTCTGCAAAACAGAGAGAAGGGCTGCGTACATACGCATCGCTTATCCGGGACTTGCGACGCTTGAAGGGGCAAGAGAGCCTGCAAGATCTGGTGATGGATACTGTCAAAGCGTCCAACTACCTTGAAGTCTTGCGCGAGGATAAAGAGACTTTTGAAGATCGCAAAGAGAACGTTGATGAACTGATTTCCAAAGCACGCGAATGGGAAATGTTCAACAAAAATGGAACGCTTCAGGAGTTTTTAGAAGAACTTTCTTTAAAATCTTCTCTTGATGAGGCTGACTTCGATCATGACCGCGTCAACATGATGACGATTCACAATGGCAAGGGTTTAGAATTTACAGCAGCCTTCTTAGTTGGCATGGAAGAAGATCTTTTTCCCCATGCTAATTCGCGCGATAGTTACGATGCACTAGAAGAAGAACGACGTTTATGCTATGTAGGGATGACAAGGGCGAAAGAGCGTCTTTATCTCTCTGCCGCCGAAACACGTTTTCTTTGGGGGATGTATCGGATGATGCGGCCAAGCCGTTTTCTTAGGGAGATCCCTCGGGATTATATTGACCGCATCAAGTAATGAAGCAACGGCTAGATATTCAGCAAGCAGGCAAGCAGATCCAACGACTGATCTTGTCTCCCCAAATGCAGCAAGCTCTCCACTTGCTACAAATGCCAGTTATGGAGCTCGCCTCCCTTATCAATGAAGAAATGTCTCAAAATCCTCTTCTCGAATGGGAAGAAGAAGATGAACTTCCAATGCCTCTAGATTTTCAAGGCGATATGCGCAGTCAATCGACAGCTCGTGAAGAGGATGATCTTAAAAACTTCATCGAAAATACGGTTGCGTATGAAACCTCTCTTTTCGATCACCTGATGCAACAGACAGAAGAGACCTTCTCTCTTTTAGAAGAGAAAGAACTTGCCGAGTGGATCATTGGGACTCTCGACTCAAGCGGCTTTCTAACCTCTTCAATAGAAGAAATCTCGATCTTAGCAAATTCTACTGTTGAAAAAATCGAAGAGATCCTAGAGGTCATTCAAACATTTGATCCTCCAGGAGTTGGAGCTCGCTCGCTTAAAGAATCACTGTTGATCCAGCTCTCGCAACAAGGGAAAAGTAAAACACTTGCCTACCGCATTGTTGAACAGGGATATGACGATATGCTGCACAACCGCATCCCTTCCATTTCTAAGGCTTTACACCGATCTGCAAAAGAAGTTTACGAAACAATTGCACATGAAATTGCTCCTCTTGATTTTCACCCAGGGGCTCACCAACCTGCTGGTCACTACCGCTCTTTATCACAACAGGTCACTCCTGATCTCCTCATCCATTATGATGAGGAGAAGCTCACAATCGAAATCAATGACTCCTCTCTCCCTTCTGTAAAGCTAAACAAAAGTTACTTGAGCATGCTCAATCAGGGAGACTTGAACGAGGAGGCAAAAAGCTATATCCAAGAGAAGCTCTCGTCTGGCAAATGGCTTTTGCGTAACCTCCAAGAGAGGCATCAAACACTTAGGCGAATAGCAGCTAAGCTCATAGAGATTCAAGGAAACTACTTTTACGACCCTGACGCCAAACTTAAACCCCTTACAATGAAAGAAATTGCTGAAACACTTGAACTACATGAATCAACCATTGCGCGCGCTGTTGCGAATAAATACGTCAGCTGTCCACGTGGAACATTTCCATTGCGTGCCTTTTTCACCAACGCCTACACAACCCAAAGTGGAGAGGCTATTTCGGCCAATACTGTAAAAGATTGTTTGGTTAAAATTATTGAGGGTGAAGATAGAAGTTCTCCCCTATCCGATGAAACTATCTCGGGAATGATCAGGCAAAAAGGTGTTGAGTGCGCTCGGCGCACTGTTGCAAAATATCGACAAGAGCTTGGGATTGGCAACACCACACAGAGACGTATCCACATCTAATTTGCAAGAGCAAAAATTTCTTTATCTTTTAGATTCACAATTTCCTTGCCAACCTTAGCCTCTGCTTTTGAGAAGATTCTTTGTAAGCGGATGAGGCGCATCATTCCAAAAGCAACCAGTCCTAAAATGGGAAGAAGCGCCCAGGGAATAAATGGAGGAAAGAGGAGGGTTAAGGCAAAAAGCAGACTCTCTTTGGGCGTTCGGAAAATTGGGCCCCAATAGCGGCGGAAGCGTGACTTGGATGTGCGGTAGGCCAAAATTTCTTCAAAGACCGGCTCCTCTAAATGAAGCCTTTTTGCATGCACTTGTTCATGGGCAATGATTTCATCTCTACTGTAAAGCAGCCATACACGTTTTTTTTCGAAGACTTTTCTGAGTTGAATGGAGCCATCACTCCAGGTGCAGCCTGCCTCCCAAAAACGAAGACCTTTGTTGCTATAGTTAATCTGTACTGAGGAATTCATCGGCGAAGCCTGGAATATGGGTATAGAGTTGGTTATACACTTTTTCGTCGTCCTGACCCTCTGTTTGAATCCCAGCTAGTGTTGCTGAATCTTCTGAAGTCTCAGATTCCGCTAAGCGTGCAAGCTCTCTATCAAAATCGCTTTCTGGGATCTCACTTACTGCCATCTCAAATTCATTACGATCAACATGGGATAATAAATCTCGGATTGTTTTGTCCCCATCTTGGAAATGCGCCATTGCCACTCGGTGTCGATTAGCAAGGGTTTGGACCATACCACGAATGCGCACAAGTTCACGTTGATACTTTTTGGCATAAAAGTTGGAGTGAGAGGGGTTATGAACTTCAGTGAAGCCTACAAGTCGACTTCTCAATTTAACTAGAGTCCTGTTGTCTAATTGTGGCTTTAGTAAGAACTGACGAAAGCGCTTCCTGTTCTCTTTTACAGCCCAAAAAGCGACAAAGACCTTTGTGTTAATTCCAATGACACCGATTAATTCTTGCATTGCCATTTCAGAAATCAACTTCAGCAAGCGCTCATCTCCCTTAGCCAAGTAGTCCTCTCCTACTTCTTGAACAAATGGTTGATTACACTGTGGCAAAACTTCGAATAAAAAGCGGAAGCGCCCTGAAAGATAGGCATCGAGGCCACAAGTTGCAGGGTGTTGATTTGGGAAACTCGCTCCTCCATCATGGTTGACTAAGATAGTGTCTCCATCGCTAGCAAATAAGTGTTCAAGTAGTAGATCAAAGCGATCTTCTTCAAAGATATGATCAACAAAGAAGTTTACTTCCTCAGGAGTTGCTATCCCAGCTCTATATTTTCCGATAAATTCATTTTCAGGACTTGCTGTTTTAATAAGCATGTTTTCAAAATGCGAATCGATATCACCAGTGAGATATTTGAGAAGCAGTGATTGTTCAAAAAGCGCTTGGGGAAGTTGAGGAATACTCTCTTTCCGTTTTTCTAAATAACTTCTAAACCAACTCCGGCAGCACCGCGGTGCAAAACGAATAACTTTATTAAACAACCATGGTTGCTGCAAATAGGCTTCCAAAGGCTTCGCCCCCGCAAGCCAAAGTTGCACCGAACACTCTTTTTTATTAAGCACATTAAAGCTAGCTGAATCAACTGATTCGACATGTGTCGGAGGCACATTATTCCACTTAAAGAGCTCACTTGTGCGGTACGACATCTCTTCTGCTCGCTGATCTGCCCCACCGGCAATACATGCGCGTGGAGAGAGAAATATTCTTTTTATGCGACTCGAAAAGGAGGTGTTATTGACTCCATAAGGGCCTTCATCCTCTGGCTTGATAGCAACAATGGGTTTGGCTGTACGACTGAACCCCCGACGAGCCCCGCCCGACCCACCAGATATGATGAGCTTGAAAGTCAAACCGAGTTCTTTACTAAACGTCTCTTCAGCATGCGCGAGCTGGTAAAAGGCTTCTTTAACACCCTCTTTTGTTTTCATGGCTGTTTTAAGAGCTTCTCGTCGCTTTACAACATCAAGTTTCAAGTGGTTAGCAGTAAAATAGGCCTCAAGCTCTCCATTAGGTTTAACAATACTACGATCAAAAACATCGTTCCGGATCGTTGTAAAGCGACTGAAAAGAGAGCTGTTAAGGTGGTCGGTTAACGCTTGCCCTGCTCGCGAGGTTTTATTCAAGTTCAGGCTTTTTAAAGCTGCTTCAAGAGCCCCAAAAGAGTCTGAAATAATTTGCTTTACACGCGCGCGCTGGTTGTCTCGATCGAGCCAATACCAAAACCGCCCGAATAAATCCCAAGAAGAAATTCTTTTGAGCTGGCCGTCAGAAGCTGTAAAAATTGTTTTTGATCCCCTGTCGAGTAAAATTTCAAGGTTGCTCATTGTTGCAGCGGCGATATTCGCAACACGTTCTGTAGAGGAGGCTGGATCTCCTGCTTGGATCACAATTTGGTCCTGACACTGTTGGCTTGGCAACGACTGAATATGACCTTCCCCATCAACAGAATAGTACCCTTTATTACTAGAACCGATAGATATTTGAATAGTGGATGACATAAGGCAATGAATTTTAAACCAAACACAAATTAAAAACCACTTTTTAATTTTTATTTGGTTCGCTGTGGAGAGAAAGCTTGACACAATTGATTAAATGGAATTGAATGTTCTTCCATTATAATGTATGCATGGAAAAATGGGTAAATCACTAATCATCGTCGAATCACCTGCCAAGATCAAGACTCTCAAAAAATTTCTTGGGAAAGATTTTGAGTTTGCTTCCTCTATTGGACACGTCCGTGACCTTCCAAAAAAAGGTTTTGGGATTGATACAGAACACGACTTTGAGCCCGACTATCAGATTTTGCCAGACAAGAAAGAGGTGATCTCCGGTCTCAAAAAGCTCGCAAAAGCATGCGATGTTGTCTATCTAGCCCCTGACCCTGACCGTGAAGGAGAGGCTATTGCTTGGCACATTGCGCAAATTCTTCCTGCAAAAACAAATATCAAGCGCACAACTTTCAATGCGATCACAAAAGAGGCTGTTCTAGGGGCAATCGACAATCCTCGAGAGATCGACCTTGCTCTTGTGAATGCACAGCAAGCGCGCCGTTTGCTCGACCGAATCGTTGGTTACAAAATTTCTCCCATCCTTGCTCGCAAGCTGCAACAACGCTCAGGAGTTTCGGCTGGTCGCGTGCAGTCAGTTGCGCTTAAGCTCGTTGTCGATCGTGAAAATGAAATTGAAGCGTTCAATCCTGTTGAATACTGGAATCTAGGCGCTCTTCTACGCAACGGTGATCCATCAAAAGAGTTTCCCGCTCGCGTCTACTCGATCGAAGGAAAGCGGTGGGAAAAAGAGCCGGTTGAAGGAAAAGATATTGCGCTTATTCAAAACAAAGAACAAGCCGACGCGATCGCTGCGCGCCTTAAAAAAGCGAATTACACAATTAGCCGTGTCGATAAAAAAGAGAAAAAGCGTAACCCAGAGCCTCCTTTCATTACCTCTACGTTGCAGCAAGAGGCATCACGCCACCACCACTTCTCAGCCAACAAAACCATGAATGTTGCCCAAACCCTCTACGAGGGTGTTGATCTTGATAGCGAGGGAGCAGAAGGTCTGATTACATACATGCGTACTGACTCTGTGCGACTTGCTCCGGAAGCCTTAAACGAGGCGCGTCAATTCATCCAAAACAAATTTGGCGATAAATACCTACCTGAAAAACCGCGTGTCTACACCTCAAAGAAAAGCGCTCAAGATGCCCACGAAGCGATCCGCCCAACGAATTTGGACCACCCTCCAGAGAAATTGAAGCCCTATTTGACGCGCGATCAATTTATGCTCTACACTCTCGTGTGGAACCGTTTTATTGCCTCACAAATGAACCCCGCTATCTATGATACAATTTCTGCTGATGTCGACACCGAACAAGAAATTGTTCTACGCGCAACGGGCTCAACACTCAAATTTAAAGGTTTTTTAGCCCTTTATGAAGAGAAGCGCGACGAAGAGGACGAAGAGAAAAACCCGCGCCTTCCACCTCTTGAAGTTAATCAAAAACTCCACCTATCAAAAGTAACTCAAGAGCAGTCATTTACAAAACCCCCACCTCGCTTTACAGAGGCTTCGCTTGTCAAAGAGCTCGAAAAGTGCGGTATCGGCCGTCCATCTACCTATGCGTCGATCATGAACAAAATTCATTCGCGCTCCTACACGACGAAAGAGGGTGGTCGCCTCAAGCCAACGGAACTTGGGGGAGTGATTGCACGCTTCTTGGAGGACAACTTCCAGCAGATCATGAACATCGGCTTTACAGCTGAAATGGAAGATCGACTGGAGCAGGTTGCTGAAAACAAAAAGGAGTGGAAAGCGCTGCTACGCGAGTTTTGGGATCAATTTATTCCAACTGTAGAGACTGCTGAAAAAGAGGCTTATGTTCCCAAGCTCATGACCGATCTAGATTGCCCAAAATGTCATGAGGCAAAACTTCAAAAAATCTGGGCAAAATCTCGCTACTTTTACGGATGCGCCAACTATCCTGAATGTGATTACACGACTTCAAAAGAAGAGATGGCCTTCAATCGAGAAGAGTATGCCGAAGGATTTGATTGGGATCAGCCATGTCCGATATGCCAAGGCGAAATGAAGGTGCGGCATGGACGTTACGGTGCTTTTTTAGGATGTTTGAAATATCCAGACTGTAAGGGCATTATCTCTATTCCGAAAAAAGGCGAAGACCTGCTGCCTAAAGCGCAAGATCTGCCTGGTTGCCCCGCAACTGGATGTGATGGAAAAATTATTGCGCGCAAGTCACGTTTTGGCAAGGTTTTCTTCTCCTGCACCAACTTTCCCGACTGTGATGTGATTGTCAATGACATCAACCAGCTAGCAACAAAATACAAAGACCACGCAAAAACCGCTTATGCCAAGAAAAAAGGTGGTGGCAAGGGTGGTGGAGGCATGCGCGGAAAGCTCAAGCCTTCAAAAGCGCTGGCAGCTGTAATTGGAGACGACGCAGTAACGCGTGGAGAGTCTATCAAGCGGCTGTGGGATTACATCAAGTCGAACAATCTTCAAGACCCCAATGATAAGCGGGTTATTATTCCTGATGAAAAGCTTGCGGCTGTCTTTGGATCGCCTGAGGGAGTCAACATGTTCAAGCTCTCGGGAATTCTCGCGCAACACTTGTCGCGTTAGTCAAAAACTAGGCGGCCTAGCGTTTGCTCTGCTTGGCTACTTTGCGCTCCTCTTGACCTAAACGACCGAGCTCATAACCTTCGTAATCGACAAACTTGAGAAAACACTCAAATTCTGGCACAGCCTCGATTGTCTGCTTGGCCATCTCTTGTGCCACATGTCGGTAGTTGGGATGGCCTGCGGCACCTGACCGGAGCTCACAGAGCCACTGGAGCGCACGAAGATTGATGTGGAAGTACCAACGCACATTATAAGCCATCGGAACGATGTATTGCGCCTCTTCTGGCAACTCTTTTGCAATTGCTTCGTAAGCCTCCTTGGCCTGGTCCATTGCATCTCGATACTCTTGTTCCATTGGCGTATCCAAAAGCTCTGGTGGGATAAAGTAGCCATGATCTGTCGAAAGAAGCTGTCTCTCTTGAGTGAGTATGCGATGACGGTGTAGATCGCGGTAGCACCCAAAGTCTCCGATGATTTCGAATGTAAATTGAGCGTGCTCAAGAGCGCGTGGTGATTTATGTCGTCGGTTCTCCCGCATCGATGAGGCAGCATCAAAAATTTCTGCTAGCTTTTCTGGTGACAAGCGGGAGCAGTGTTTCTGCAAATCAGCCAGCGAATGATTGCCCTGGGCAAACAAGAGCCCCGCTGCAACTTTTGCAACGCCCTCTGCGTCATAATCGACAAGCCGAACCCCAGGCTTTGTTTCGCAATCAGGAAGCTGGTGGCTTTCGGCCACACTTTTGAGTTGTTCACACATTGAGGCACAAAACTGTGTATAAGTTTCGTGATTATGGTGTGATGCTTCTGAACGTCTAACAAAAGAGGGGATCACTTTAGATAGTTCCCCATGCGCCTCTTTTCCAACCGATTGCATTTCAGCCAGATTTTCACACTGCATTTTGTGACAAAGACTCTCCCAGAACCGGCCATTTCCAAAAATTCCCATGTTTGTCAAAGTTCCAGCAGGCAAAAGTCCGCGTAAACAGTCTAAGACCTTGGCGCGCAATGCTGCGTTATAGGCGGCTTTAGACATCTCTTCGCTTTTTGGAAATTGCTTTTCAATCAGCTCTGTTGTCGGTGGAATCAAGCGTGAGTATGTTTCGAACAACATGTCACAAATTGAAAGATAGGTGTCGCGAAAAGCAGAGGTCATTAAAATGGGCTCTCTATAGTAGAGATATTCATCATTGACCTTCTGATCGAAGTAGATGTAGCGCGTCGACTTTTCTAGTGGAGAGCCACCAATACGGCAATCTTCGAGAACTTTAGCTCCTAACATTGAAATGTTTTCGATCGCCAAGTGCGCTCCGCCTAGCTCCCCAATAGAGTCATCACCATATCCGTCTAAGATACGGTCATAAAAGTTTTGAGCTTTTTTGATCGCAACAAACTGATCTGCAATAGAGTCTTTTGAAGAGCCGACAATGTCACAAAAGGCTGTCTCTTCTCCTAAAACAAACTCTTTAAGAAGCAATGACCGCAGCCCAAGACTTGAGCGTGAATAGCGTGAAAAAAGCGCCCCCTTGATAACCTCAGGAAGATTGCGCAATACGAAGACATTTCCTGTCGTGTTGGTAACAAACTGTTCTAAGACCTTAACCTGGTGCTCCGAAAACTCTTCATAACTCTCCATAATAACCTTTCTTTTCAGTGAGAGAAAAAGCAAGAGCGTGCCACAAAGGTGGAAACCTTGTCAATAACCCTGTTAGTGGAGTGTCTAAAAACTCGATAGAACTGTTGATAAAATCAGAAGGTGTCAATAACTCACTATTTATGTACGCTTGTTGAACAGACCGTGAACAACAAATAAACATAGAGGAATTGGCCGTGTTATCAACATTTCCACACGACTCGAAGAGGAAGAAACAAAGAAAAGATATATTCTCTTCTTCTTCAGGAAACCTTGAAGTGCTGACACGTCGTCCGCGTCGCAATCGAAAAACAGCGGCAATACGTGCCCTTGTACAAGAAACACGCCTCCACACCTCAGACCTCATCTATCCACTGTTTGTTAAAGAGGGGGCTTGTGAAGAGGTCTCAAGCCTACCTGGTGTTCGAAGACTCAACCTCACAGCTTTGCTCAAAGAAGTTGAAAGTGCTGTTTCTGCAGGAATTATTGCTATCGCTCTCTTTCCTATTGTCCCAGCTGGAAAAAAAGACATGCTTGGATCGGAGGCCTTTAACGAAAAAAACATTCTCTTCAAAGCTGTTCGCGAAATTAAAAAGGCCTTTCCTGAAATTTGCGTCATTACAGATGTCGCTTTAGATCCCTATACCTCTCATGCGCACGACGGTCTTGTCGATGGATCTGGTGATGTTGAAAACGATAAGACTGTTGAAGCTCTTGCCCGCGCTGCTCTTTTGCAAGCAGAAGCAGGGGTAGATATGGTTGCCCCAAGTGACATGATGGATGGACGGGTACTTGCCATTAGAAGAGCGCTAGACACAAATGGATTTCAGCACGTTGCGATTCAGTCCTACACGGCCAAATATGTCTCATCTCTCTATGCACCGTTTAGAGATGCTGTCTCCTCTCGCCTACGCTGGGGGCATAAGCGAACTTATCAAATGAATCCCGCCAATCAACGTGAAGCGCTTATTGAGGCAGCCCTCGATGAACAAGAGGGAGCAGATGTTATAATGGTAAAGCCAGCAGGCTTCTACTTAGATGTCATTGCTAAAATTCGCGAAAACACAGAGCTCCCGGTCTCAGCCTTTCAGGTAAGCGGGGAATATGCCATGATCCAAGCGGCCTCCAAAAATGGATGGCTTGACGAAACGGATGCGTTATACGAAAGCCTCTTGAGCATCAAGCGCGCGGGAGCTGATATGATCTTTACTTACGGCGCATCAAAAATTGCCTCTCTACTTACCAGCGGCGCTCTTGATTGATGGTCTCGTAAAGCGGGATTCCTGTCGATGTAAAGTAGCCCGCATCCCTTAGCCAAGCCGCTGAAGCTGATGAATAAACCTTCTTGCAGCTACGTCTAGAGAAAAAGTCAAACGGGATCTCCAAGAGAATTCCACGGTTGTAATAGGTTTCCCCATGCATCATGTCATGAGCATCTGTAAAGGTTATCCACCCACCGAAGCGCAAGCCGTTGTCAAAATAGCGCCAAAACTCAAGTCGAGCACCTTTGTCATATGCAAGAAACTGTCCAATGCTAGCCTTTGTAAAAAGCTGATACTGGGGAAGGTCAAGATAGAGGGTCAAAAAGTATTGCTGAAGCGTAGAGTAGCTTTGATAGGTTGGAGATCTTCCGTCTAGTCGCCTCAAAGAGTTCTGAAACCCAAAGCCGTGATAGCGCCGTTTTTTAACAACCGCCCCCTCAATTCCAATTGCGCAATAAGAGCGAGCGGGATACCAAAGAATCTCGCCCGCAGCGCCCGCATAGTTAACCTGAAAGTAGCCAAGCGCAGCACGGCTGTAAAAACCGTGGCCATTATTAAAGCTCTTCTGCGCGTAAAGCCGGTTCCAGTTGTAAGAAGACTCAATAAAATAGCGCACCAAATCAGTCGCTACGTTAGGCAACTGAGAGGGATTATAAAAATCAAAGTCTCCCATTTCGTTTGAGAGGTTTGCCGCCGCTGTATACGTCCCGTGAAAATCATAGAAGATTTTTCCAGGCAGAAATCCCTGAGCAAAAGCATTGATCCCAAGGCTATACTTATATTTCCCCGCGCGGCTTCCTAAAAAGGTTTGATAATTTGGAAAAACACCCGCTTTCCACAGGTCGTACCTTCTGTAGAACAGGGTTTTAGAACAGTTTGGGTTAGGTAGGGTTGGGTTTTGCCGAGGGGTTAAAAGCTCAAATTCATAGGGGCTGATGTGGTGATTGACATAACGGCGTAATAAACCCTTTGAATAGACATATTGCTGACAGGCGAGGCCATGTGATTCGATGATGACGACAACCTCATCGACATTTGAAGGGAGAAGCGCCGCGAGCAGGCTCTGTATGCGTTCGCGAAAAATGTGCTCATGAATGTAGCAACAGTTTGTCACGCTTAGCCACAATCGACTGGTGCACGACGCCTCCTCTAACCACCCCTGAATAATCTCAAGCCCCTGCTTTTGAAAGGCGTATTGCATCGACTGGATCATCACATTTTCTGGGCGGTAGCACCCAATGGGCTCATGATCTTTTGGACCGCAGTAAAGCGGTGGATCTTTTGTTTTTGGAAAAAAGCCCTCCGTCTTTCCCCAGTTGTAATTCAGTTCGCTACTGATGGTCAGCTCCTCGCCACGCACCTGGCCAATAGAGATTCCTAGAAGATCTCCATAGGTATATTTTGCGCCAAAGTTTACAGGAGAGCTCGTCGATCTTCCGTGCGGATTTGGCTCTCGCTCAGGATTCGTGTAGTCCACGGGGTCGTACTCAGCACAAAGCCCTAGTCCGCGCTTCCATTTGTTGTTCGACTCCCACCACGGGAACCATGAAATTCCACCAAAGACGCCACGAGAAGGGCCGAGCGTGTAGCGTCCCGCACCCCAGCCAAGAGATGTTTCAAGCCCAATTTGTCTCCACACTTGTGTGCCGACAAAAAAGTAGGTAGTAAACTTCTTTGACCCCATAAAATCTTCTATTCCAAAAGCAAAGCCTGGCAATTGGTAGAGGCTCTCTTCAGGGGTTAGCAGCCCTATTTTAAAGTTTGCCCCTCGATCTGCGTAGTCGCCAAACCCAAAAGGTGAAAGCCCCGAATCTTCTACACCGCGAAAAACGCGGTAATTAACCGAGAGTTCAACACGCGGGATCGGCTGAACGCGCGCGTTCCAGTTGAGGTAGGGTGGTACATCTGCAACACCAAGTCCGATCGAGCCCTCTGGGGTCATGCGCGCAGAGGGCGTTGTAAAATAACCAGTCGACAAAATGTTGCTGTAGGTAACAGGAAAACGCTCTTCAAGCTTCTTATCAAAATGACGCGCGGTCTCTAAGTCGCGCATGAGCGCAGCAAAATCAGTTTGCGCATACAAGACAAGGGGACACAGAATTAATAGGAATCTTAAAAAATAACGCATCAGTCAAAACGGGAAAGAATACTCAGAAACCCATTTCTTTGGAATAACGATGAAGGCCTTGCTTCACAATCTCTACCATTTCAATCTTGGAGGGGCAGATGAATGTGGGGAGCGCGAAGTCTTCCGGGGCAACCTCTAAAAGCCCGAGCTGCTCGGCAAGCTCATAATCTTCGGCTAAAATTGCCTTCACGAGATGCATGGTTGGGATGCGCATGGGCATCACTTTGTTGTAAATTGCGCCATCAATAAAAGCACGCTCTTCACCGTGCTGGTTTGTTGTAAAGCGGATCTTTTTGGATGTAAAGAGGCTTGACACATAAGCTCGTGTTGCCGAAAACTTGCCAAACCCAATGCGCAGAAAGTGAAACATTTGACGCTTGGTGTTCACAGGAATCACCGAAAAAGCTGTGTGGTAAAAGCCTAAAAACTCCCGCTCTTCAATCTTGCTTCCGGTTAGTGGGTCGCCGGAAATAAATGTAAGGAGCTGCTGAGTGAGGCGGCCAGCTGAAAGCCCTTCAAAAGAGTGGCCCGCCCGACCGCTGTAAAAGCCCGGCTTGCTAACGCCGTCTCCCCCTAGGCCAATAATGCGCTTGGTAAAGTAGCGCCCCTCTTTAACCATCATGCCAACTGTAATCACATCTACAACCGAAAGGGTCCATACGACCTCTTCGTGGTTTTGAATCGGTGAAATTTTGTGAATGTGAAGCGAAGCGCTCCCAATTGGGTTTGGGCCACGAGCTGTATGTTTCTCAACTCCTTGGGCCGAGAGAAATGCATCGCAGTCACTTTTCTCGTTGTAGACAAGATGTGTTGGAGCAAGGGTTGCCAAGGCTTCTAGGCCCGCCTGAAAATGCGACTCGTTTCCAGATACTTGCATTTCTGCAGGAGGAACAAAGGGTTGTGATTCAATTGCTTTTACAAAGATCGCCCTCGGCTTTTTGTGTGGGGAGGCGACAAGGTCAAATGGCCGCATCCGAATGTGAGGAAAAAGTCCACGCTCCATAAAAAAAGTGAGCAGGTCTTCTTTGGAGCTTCCTTTGTAGGGGGTCGCTGGTTCGCTCTGCTCGCTATCTGCAACATCGATAACAATGTCAAGAAGCCTTCTTTTAAGGCCGCGACGGATTTCGGCAACGGTGCCGCCGGCGGGTGAAACAAAACGCTGCCCCGCAATTGTTTTGCTTTCAACAAGCGGTTGTCCAATGTTTACAGAATCGCCAACACGAACAAGCACTTTAAATCGAATGTCGTCAAATGGGTCAAGGTTAAGCGCTAGCTGTTTGGGCTTGGGAAGGGGCTGGACATCCCCGCTTGGACTGTTGCCCATGGGAAGCGAAAGGCCTTTTTTTGTGCGAATTCTCATGTAGAAAGACTATAGTCTCCGCCTACAATTGCATCCAATCTTTTCTTTTAACGAGCTTGCGCTTTTTCTTTTTCTTTGGCGGCTCAGCCTTGGTTTCATGTGCTGTCCCGTCGACTGAACTTAGGGCTCTTTGTTTAAACCCTTCACACTCTTGCTTTACCTTCTGTAAGGCGTCCCACTGCTCTTTTGTGAAATTGTCAGGGTTAGATCCATAGGCGTCAAGCTCCTCGGGAGACATGCCCATTTCATCATAGATCTCTTGAGCCTGCTCATTAAGCTCGTCCAGTTTTTCACGGGTTTTAGAAATAGCTTCCGCATAATCTACAACCTCATCATCATTAGGCGTTAGTGAGTCTGGCTCCAACTCTATATTGTAGAGCTTTAAAATCTCTTCAACCGACTTGTACAACTCTTCTTCTTTTCCCATGTTTTTAAGTATACTAAAAAAAACTTAACTCTTACAGGTTTCTATTGCTCTTTTTTTAACAAGGGGGTATATTTTCCCTATACTATTACAAAAAGGGACACAAAATGAGTTACTTGGAGGAGTTTCAACGGCTTCTGGGGGAAGAGAAGCTAACCCCATTTTTGAAAATGTGGGAAGAGTACTGCCTAGCGGATCAGGTAGATGGTGTTGAGTTGGGTATTATTCTCAATATGATCAAGGATTCCGTCTTAGCAAAGTCTTTTGGGCAAGTGGCTGAAACTGTGCTTCCTTTGTGGGAAAGGATCAAGGAAGAGGATGTGGCGAATAATATTTTGCGACTAACCGTTGATCTCCAAACCACCAATTCACCCCTTCTGGCTGATTTGTCAACTCACTACCTAACAACACATTACGGGGAAGAAGAGAATCACGCAGAAAAGATGCGTATCGTTGGTCTTCGTTCTCGACACTCCTTTAAGGGGGCTATTACCAACTACGGGCTTCTTTCTCACATGAACAAGGGTAATTTTGTCTTTCACACGGGCGGCTGGGGAGCTGGCGAGGTTATGGATATCTCGTTATTGCAAGAACATGTGCTTCTGGAGTTTGAGGGTATTGGAGCACTTAAAGACCTCTCCTTTGAAAATGCGTTTAAACATCTTATCTACCTTCCTTCAGACCACTTTCTGGCGCGTCGCTTCGGTGACCCCGACAAATTAGAAGCAGAGGGGCGCGAAGACCCAGTTGCATTGATCCACCTTTTATTAAGAGACTTAGGGCCTAAAACAGCACAGGAAATCAAAGAGGAGCTCTGCGAGCTTGTGATTCCCGAGCCAGACTGGTCAAAATGGTGGCAGACAACTCGAACAAAACTGAAGAAGGACACCAAAATTCTCTCTCCTAAGTCAACCAAGCAGCCGTTTGTGTTGCGAGAGGAGGGTATCCCCCACGATGTACAATTCCTTGAGGCTCTTAAGAGCGCCAAATCTATCGACGCTCTGATTCAAACGGCCTATCATTTTGTGCGAGATTTCTCCGAGGTTCTGAAAAACGACTCTGTGAAATCAGAGTTAAAAGAGCGCCTAATGGGGGGGTTAGAGGGAGACCCGGCGGTTCCAGCTGCCAGTTTAGCGCGCAAGATCCAAATCTCTTTTCTGTTGGAAGATATTTTTCCTCAAGAGTTTCCCCAGGCTGCAACCAGCCTGGTTCAGTCTGTGGACAACCTAGAAGAAATGCTGGGTTTAGTTGATATTTTGGCGTTTAAAAAACGTGTCTTAATAACCGTCCACCAATCTCGAGAAGATTGGGAGCAGATCTTTTTACAACTTCTGTTTGTCGTCGACCAAAACCCTCTTAGAGACTACATATTTAGAGAGTTAAGCAGCTCATCCCCAGAGTTGATAAAAGGCAAAATCAACGAACTCCTTCACAACATGAACCTCTATCCCGAAGCCTTTTTCTGGTATTTTCAAAAAGTTATCGGGAAAGATGAGGTGCCTCTTAATGACCAAGAAAACCGCTACAAGTTTTTAGAAGCCTTCTTAATCTTGCTTCATTACATCGAAGAGAATGCAGACTACAGGGATCTTGCAAAAAAAATGTACACCCTAATGGTTGCTAAGCGCTACGCGACAATCCGCGCGCTGATTGAAGGGGGATCTATTCCATTTTTGAAGGAGTTCTTGTTACTAGCAAGTAAGTGCAGCAGCTTTTCTAAACAAGACCTACGCATTTTCCGCTCCCTGGCAGAGGTTGTCCAGCCTACCCTTGCAGAAAAGAAAAAAGCCGATCCTAATGATGAGGTGATTTGGACCACGGTTGATGGGTACCAAAAGCTACAAAAGCGCATTCAAGAGATCGGCACCGTTGAGATGATTGATAATGCACGTGAAATTGAAGCTGCCAGAGCACACGGTGACTTACGTGAAAATGCAGAGTATAAATTTGCTCTTGAGAGGCGATCTCGCCTACAGGCTGAGCTTCAAATGCTTTCCCGCCAACTCAACAAAGCGCGTATTTTAACCAAAGATGACATGGTCAAAGATGAAGTTGGTCCTGGAACAGTCGTTGAGGTAAAAAAGGGTGATGGTAAAAAAGAGCAGTTCACACTTCTTGGTCCTTGGGATGCTGACCCCGAGCAAAACATTCTCTCATTCCAATCAAAATTTGCACAGGCGATGATAGGACATAGGACTGGAGATTCTTTTGATTTCCAAGGAAATCACTACTCCATCCAAGCGATCAATAGTTTTATCTAAGGGGCCCCTTAAAGATGATTGAACTAACCTCCTGCAGATTATTCAGAGGCTTCCCATGAATCTTGACCGCCTTCTCATAGCCTCGACAAATGGCCACAAAATTCGTGAGATTCGCTCAGCGCTTTCTCATCTGAAAACATGTGATATTTATTCACTACTCGACTTTCCAGACTTTGTGCCTCCCGTAGAAGATGGAGAGACTTTTGAGGCTAATGCCAAGCTCAAGGCCGTCAAGGCCGCAACAGAGTTAAATATGTGGGTAATTGCCGATGATTCGGGTCTTGTTGTTCCCGCTTTACAAGGAGCTCCTGGTGTTTATTCTGCCCGTTATGCCGGCGAGAATGCAACTGATAAAGAGAACCGAAAAAAACTGCTCGCTGAAATGGCTTCTCTAGAAAATGGTTTGCGTAGCGCTTTCTTTGAATGTTGCCTCGTTCTAGCTCGACCAGATGGAAGCATCAAGAAGTGCGCTAAGGGAATTTGCGAAGGTATCATTGTTGAGCGTGAGCGCGGAGGGTCTGGCTTTGGCTATGACCCGTTGTTTGTTAAGCATGAGTATAATCAAACATTCGCGGAGCTTGGCGAGACACTGAAAAATCAGATCTCTCACCGTGCCAAAGCACTTTCTAAACTGACTCTCTACTTAGATGGAGAGAGTTCTCGATAGGCTGATTCAAGCTTACCCCTCACTTCATGCATCAATGAAAAAGCATAGTCAACCTGAGCTTGCATTTCCTCAAGCTGTTTCATTGCCTGAGAGGGTTGCATTGCATCGAGGTTTTGTACGCTCTCCATTGAGGCCTGTCTTTTTGAAGTCAGGCGGCTTGTTGCTTGTAGTCCGCTAATTTCTTCACTCATGGGATCATCCAGTCAATAGGTTGCTTACCTTGTCTTTTAAGCAGATCATTGATTTTTGAAAAGTGTCGTGATCCAAAAAAACCAGAATGCGCTGCATAAGGCGAGGGATGAGGAGAGGTCAACACATGGTGACGCTCTGTTGTTTTATCGAGAATCGCACGGCACTTCTCTTGAGCTGATTTTCCCCACAACACAAAGATTACTGGATCCCGGCGAGCGCAGAGCGCCTCAATGACAGCATCGGTGAATTGCTCCCACCCCTTTCCATAGTGAGATTTTGGATTACTAGCCCGCACAGTAAGCGTTGCATTAAGCATCAACACCCCTTGGCTTGCCCAAGATGTTAGACATCCATGGGTTGGCGGCTCTATTCCCAAATCGTCTTGTATCTCTTTGAAAATATTTTTTAGTGATGGGGGCTGCCGTATTTCTTTGGCCACACTGAAACTTAGTCCGTGGGCCTGTTTTTCGCCGTGGTAGGGATCTTGTCCCATGATGACGACTTTTACCTTGCTATAAGGAGTATGGGAAAAGGCGTTAAACACCTCTTTTGGTGGAGGGTAGACAGGATATAAAGCTCGTTCTTGCGCAACAAATTCAGCAAGCTCTTTTAAATAAGGTTTTGACCATTCATTTTTCAAAACCTCTTTCCAAGACTCTTCAAGTTGTGGGGGTGGTAGAATAGCCATAGGAAACAATGGTACTCTCTATACAGAATTGTTTCAACTTGTTATCATTTCTACCCTCTCTGGGTGTAGCGCAGCTTGGCTAGCGCACTTGCATGGGGTGCAAGGGGTCGGAGGTTCGAATCCTCTCACTCAGAATTTAATCTCCCTCATAGACTGCGCGCGACGCAGTCTTTTTTTTGCCTGAAAAACGCGTACACCTAATCTAGTTACCGATCTTTCCTCCAAAACGCCACCCTCGCCCCCACTAACTCGGGCGGATCAGGCGAAAAGCAGCCAAAACGATCAGAAACTTGAGTTATTCAACAAAGCACTGGAAAACTTGTTTACAACTCTGTCAAATAAATGTCGGTAATTTTGTTGATAGTGCTTGGCTGATGACAAGTCGGGAGTTGTCTTCTTTTTATTGACGCGTTATGATCACGCTTATCTCCTAGATGAAAATAAGGTGTTGTCAACATTTCCACACCCTTCTAGGAAGAGGAAAAAGAAGATAAATAACTCTTCTCTTTTAATAGACTATGGACTTTTTCACACCTGATCTCTATTTCAATCTTTCCACCTTCAAACATGCTGACATTTTTGCCACAGCTGAGCCAGTCTGGAAGGTCTTGAGCAAAATACATGATTACTTAATGGAGCAAGCGTTAGGTAACATTGAAGGCTCAATCGAAACAGGGGCGCACCTTGTGAACCCTGAACTCATTTCAATCGGCAAAGGAACACGCGTTGAAGCGGGCGCTTATATTATCGGTCCTTGTGTGATTGGCGAAAACTGCCAGATTCGCCACGGAGCGTACGTTCGCGGCGATGTGCTAGTTGGAGACCAATGTGTGATCGGTCATGCAACAGAGGCTAAGAACGCCATCTTTATGAACAAATCTCAAGCAGGGCACTTTGCCTACGTCGGAGATTCTGTTCTTGGCAACGGGGTAAACCTTGGCGCAGGAACTAAATGTGCAAACCTAAGATTCGATCGGAAGCCTGTTTTGGTGGGCAAGGAGCGGACTGATAGCGGACTGAAAAAATTCGGCGCAATTTTTGCAGATGGTTCGCAAACAGGGTGTAATACAGTGACCAATCCAGGCACAATCATGGAAAAAAAGAGTTTTACTCTTGCTTGTGCAAGCGTTCAGGGAGTTATTCGTGCTCGAGAAATATAAAAATGCAATTGAAGTAAAAATCTCTGAAGCAATTCATAAAATGGGCGTAAAAACGCCGCTTAGAGACGCTTGCGAATATGCCCTTAGAAACGGGGGAAAAAGATTTAGGCCAGCTCTTGTTTACTTGATTGCTGAGGGGCTTGGAAAAGAAAATGATATTAGTGACGCAGCCCTAGCAATTGAGCTTTTTCACACAGCTTCACTCATTGCGGATGATCTTCCCTGCATGGATGATGAAGAAACGCGCCGTGGCCAAGCCGCTTTACATGTTGTGTATGGAGAGGCGGTGGCTATCTTGGCTACTTATGCTCTGATTGCAGAAGGGTATGAGCGGATTCGTCTCAATGCTCAAAAGATGGAAAACGGTGGAGAAATTGCCCTTCTGGCTTTAGAAAATGCTACAAAAAACACAGGAATCTGCGGAGCTACAGGAGGGCAGTACTTTGATCTTTTTGCTCCTGAACAAAACTTGGTGGAGATGATTCAAAAGAAGACAGCAACGCTTTTTGAAATCTCATTTGTCTTTGGCTGGCTTTTTGGCGGGGGTGAAATTGGTAAGCTTGACATCGTTAAAAAGGCCTCAAATCATTTTGGGGTTGCTTTTCAACTCTATGATGATCTGATGGATATAGATGAAGATGCGGTCGAAAAAAACTACGCTAAAAAATATGGCATAGAAGAAACAAAAGCAAAACTACTTAAAGAGCTCGATCTTTTTGAAGAGTGCATGGAACTTCTGTATATGAGTGACTTGCACTTATCTTCGATGATCAAAGCTAAGTGCAAGCCTCTAATGTCCTAGTGCTGTGTGCACCACGGAAGGAACATTTGTGCGGCAAACGCTGCTGTAAGTAGCGCTTTAATAATCAGTCCTGGTAGCATGATGCCTCCTAAAATTTTTGGATTTAAAACCCGTTTTATATCTAAATGAGAGTTTTTTCTTCAATGTTAAACGGCCGCAAGCTCTTCTTTTTTCGTTTTAGCTCTTGGAGCTAGTGAATGGCTCACGAGAACTTTCTGCTCAATTTCAGCCGCAAGAGCTCTGTTTTTTCTCAGCTCTAATCGAACAGCTTCACGCCCTTGTCCTAGTCGATTGCCGTTATAGCTGAACCAAGCGCCTTTTTTGTCGATAATGTCTTTTTCAACAGCAAGATCGATCAAGGTACCTTCGTAAGAAATTCCTTCGTTGAAGAGGATGTCAAATTCTGCAATTCTGAAAGGAGGAGCGAGTTTATTCTTTGCTACTTTGACTTTGACGCGATTACCCATGTCCGCATTATCTGGCCCCTTGATAGAACCAATGCGTCTGATGTCAAGACGAATTGATGAGTAGAATTTCAAAGCGCGTCCACCCGTTGTTGTCTCCGGGCTACCAAACATCACACCAATTTTTTCACGGATTTGGTTGATGAAAATGGCGCAAGTATTCGAGCGCGAGAGTGTGGCTGTAAGTTTTCTCAAGGCTTGTGACATCATGCGCGCTTGTAGCCCGACATGTGTATCTCCGATTTCACCATCGAGTTCTGTTTTTGGAACAAGCGCTGCAACCGAGTCGATGACAACAACATCAACAGCATTAGAGCGTGCAAGCATTTCTGCAATGTTCAGGGCGTCTTCTCCACAGTCGGGCTGAGAGATCATCAATTCATTGACATTTACGCCAATACGAGCGGCATAAGCAGGATCTAGGGCATGCTCGGCATCGATGTAAGCGGCCAGCCCACCATTTTTTTGTGCATTGGCCACGATATGTGTTGCAAGTGTTGATTTTCCAGACGATTCAGGGCCGTAAATTTCGACGACGCGTCCACGTGGAACACCGCCAATACCAAGAGCAACGTCTAGAGAAAGAGCTCCCGTGCTAATAGTCGAAATTTCCCGTGTTGAGGAGTGTTTTCCAAGTGTCATTAAAGAGCCTTCTCCAAACTGCTTTTCAATGTGCTGCACGGCGATTTCTAATGCTTTTTTGCGCTCTGAATTGTCCATAGGGTGAGATCCTTGTGTGTATGTTTTGAGGCCATTGTCGAGAATGAAGTTGGAGAAGTCAAGCTTAGAATTCTCGAGGGGATACTTTGTTGAATAACCCCAGTTTCTGACCGTTTTGGCTGCTTTTTGTCTGACTTGCACGCGCGCTCGCTTGCCCTATCACCTATAGTAGCTGCTACTGTGAGCGTCCAATTGAGAACAAAAATCCCCAAAATGCTTCGACTTCATTTTCGCATTGAACGGAAAGAATTTTTGAGATTTTTTCAACACTCGCTCGAAGGAGCAATCTTTTACACAAGGGTGAGTGCAGTTAGCGGATGGTCGTGAGCTTCAGTGGGAAGGTTTTTTACAAACTGCTCTTTAAAACCAACTCCGAGACTCTGAATATTGAAATAGGTTTGGAGCAGGCGGTCGTAGTATCCTTTACCGTAGCCAATGCGATGATTGTGTGAATCGAAAGCTAGGCCGGGGACGAGAATAATAGAGGGTGATTGCTTAGAGCATCTGGTTGGGTCGGGCTCTAAAATGTTCAATGTATTGGCAATCAAATCACCCTTGGGATCACAAACACGATAAATTTCAAGGTGATCGTGGTGTATGCGCGGAAGAAGTAAGCGCCCTTCATTCGCAAGGATTTGATTGAGGGGGGATAGATCGATTTCACCAGGAAGTGAAGCAAAGGAGAGAACGTATTGATGTTCCTCTAGCAATGGAAGGAGTTTAAGGAGAAGGGTGGTGCGCGCCACCTCTCGTCTCTGCTCTGAGAGGGCGGCTCTTTGTTTGCGTAGGGTGGTGCGCAGCTCATGTTTCACTCTAAAGGTTTGCCATCCTGATAGTAGATTTTCTTGGAGAAGTTTCCATCCGCATTGAACAGGCTTGCGACCCCCTTCCCCTTTTCTATTTTTGAGACGGGAATTTTTTCTCCCATGCGGTAGTACTCGCCTTTCAAGAGCTTGTCATTGTCGTACTCTTCAACGAGCATGAGTGCTCCAGAGCGGAACCAGGCTGTTAGCAGTCCTGTTTTCTTGTTATCACACATTTCACGTTGGCTCTCAAGTCCCCCTTCGGGATACCAGGTTTTTACAGGGCCTTGCAACACACCACTATGCCACGTTAGCAAGAGCTTTTGTTGCGAGCCTCCTGGAAAATAGTCGATCTCTTCACCTTGCTTTTCGCCATGCTTGATGTGATAGGTGCGTAAAACGGTTTTGTTTTCATCAAAAAAAGTGACGCGCCCCTCCTGCACTCCTCGCTTAAATTCTTGCAACTCCTGCAAGTGGGCTCTTCCAAAAATCGCGCGCTCACCATTTCCACCGCGTATTTGAGAAAGAATTTCCCCTTGAGGGTCATAGTATGTCGCATCTAAAAGTTTACCGCCTTTATACCGCTCTTGGTAGGCGATTGCACCTCCCGCCCAGTAGCGAAAAGCATCGCCGCACTTCTGCCCGCGTTGGTAGTCGGCTGTTTGAAACAAAGAGCCCTCTTCTAAGAAAACTTTTTGTGTTCCATGCACGAGATTTTTGCTGTACGGAATCGATTTCCAAATGGAGCCGTTGTTGTGATAGTAACGCGCCTCGCCTTCGAGCTCTCCTTTTGCGTAGGAAATCTCAGCAATTAAACGTCCCTCTTCATCCCATGCTTTACTCACACCATCAAATAGCCAACTCTCTTCTGCTTGGGTGTTCAGATCTGCCACACCACCAATCACACGCGTTTCTACTTTGATCTGCCCATTTGCAAACCATTCTCTATAGGTGCCCAAAGCGCGATTATTCAGAGATTCTAGGTATTGCTTGATCTGGCCATTTGGGTGGTAGCTTGTGATTTGTGCGCGCACATCGCCGTTTTTTTCCTTCCCATAAACGCGCATGACTTTTTGATAGGGTTGCGCGGCTAAGAAGTTTGTTTTGTCGAATTCACAGAGCCTGTTTTTTGAGCTGATGGTTTCGGAGAGTCCATTACGATCAACAATATTAATGCTTGTAATCTTTGCCGGGTCAATAGCTTCTTGGGTAAAACGGCAGCCTGTAAAGCAGGCCATACAAATAAGAAGGAGAAGAAAAGTTTTTCTCATGATGTTGTAAACTCTCGTTTAATAAGGGATAGGGTTAGCTCAAAAACTTCTGTTTTAGAGTGCGTTGAGTTTTTTTGTAGCTTTAGGTCTGTGACGATTAACTGAGGTTGGTCTGGGTGCTCTCCATCGATCAGGTCAAGGAGGTTTGTTAGATCGTCCATATCAAGCTCAACTGGATGGGTAAGCACTTCAAGGGTCTCGCGCATCCCTTCAGCAACCTCAACGCCACGTTCAGCAAAAAGCAAGCGGTTTGTCTCTCCTGCTAGAAAAGCATATCTGTTTTCTGCAACATCATCACCTGTAAATGCAGGGCGATTAAAGAGCTCTTCAAGGGCTTTTTTCTCTTTGCTTAGAAGAGAAAGAGACTCTAGGTGTTGGTCAATGTAAAGCGGGTTTGCGTTTGTAAAGCGTTTGCGAACAAGGTTGTTTGGGGCTTGCCGAAGCCCCTTGACTTGCGTTAGGTGCTGAACGGTTTCAAGGTGCTTCGAAACTTCCGTCCACGCTTTTTTCTCTTTTGTATAGAAGTACCCAATGCCGATGATTGGTAGAAGGCCGATCAGCAACAGGTATAAAATAACACGAGAAAAAGGAATGTCACGCAAGCTAAACATATTTTGTTTTGTCCTTTAGATAGAAGGTGGCGCGGTAACTTCCATCTTTATTCATAGTCCACTGCACTTCGCCTTTAGCGTCAACAAAGGGATTAGGGGCAATAAGCGCTTCGTGAAAGGCGCGAGCAGCGCTTGGGGTTTGGGCTGTAAAGTCAAGAGAAACACGGACTCGATACCGCTCTTTTTTCTGCGTGAGATCGGGACGCTTGATCATATTGTAATTGAGAGTAGAGATCTCGATCATCCCGTTGGCATTTGGGTGCGTTGCTAGCCAACTGAGAACGTCTGATGCTTTGGGAACAGCTGGTAGTAGAGCAAAGGTTTCGGGGCGGGCCTTAACTTCTTGTTCGATCTCGTTAAGCTGGGCGTGGTACTCGCCAGGGCTGCGAGGAGACCGGCTGCTTCTTTTTTCTTGGATCAAAAGAGTTTGAAAGTGCGCGTCAACACCCATTTTCTGGTGAGTTAGGGCAAGTCGACTCCAGGACATAAGGGAGAAAAAGAGAATGGTTGTAGAGGCAAAAAAGAGAATAAGAGGTTTCTTTACCCGTTTCCAAGGGTATGAAGAAGGGAGTATATTTTGACGGAAATTGATCCCTTTTTTCTCAGCCCCAATCATCGCGGCTCCAATAGCAGGCGCAAACTCCATGAGTTGTTTTTGAGAAAAGTCAAAACACCCTTGAGATGGAAGGAGCGTTTTTTTACCGACGGTGTCACTAACAAGATCTATTGCTGAGCGATTGCCAAGTAATAGGACTGATTCAAATTTCCCAGACCCGAAAGCAAGAACAACTTTACGTACCTCCGCTTCAAAATCGGCCTGTATATCAAAGGTGTGGGCGCGCAGCAGCCTCCCTTTTTCCACAAGACAGCAAAAAACATTTTGCTTACCGGAGTAGATGAGAAGCTGTCGAAAACGACCCTCAGGAAAGAGGCCTGAAAAGGCGGCCAAAGCAAAATGTGTAGAGGTGACAACGTCAGGGGTGATGGGCAACGATTGGATGTGCGACGAAATCAAGTTTTTTTGAGCAGCGGCCACGCTAAGACGGGTCTGTCCGGCATCGCGCTTGACAATCTGACCTTGAACAACAGCATTTTCAATGGCGAAAGGGAAGAGCGACTCAGCCTGAAAGGAGAGAGCTGAAAAAATATCTTTATCCCTTTTTAGGGGAATATCGAGCGAGCGGATCAAAATATCTCTAGAGCTAATAGTCGATGAAAAAATTGCGTCATCAGAAAATGCTTCAAGTTGATCGAGGTTTTCACCCTCTTGAAGCGCCAAGATCTGCCAATTGCCACGCTTTTTGCAAAGCGTCGCAATTTTTAGGGTAGACATTTCGTAATCAATGCCGATATAATGCTGGTTTTTTGGGAAGAAAGACATAATTTCACCGAGATTATAAATAGATAATGGGGATTTATCAAGGGAAATAAATCGTGCTTTACATATTAGAAATTTTATTTACCACCTACACGTTCATGCTCCTGCTTAGGGTGTTTGGTTCGTGGTTTCCTCGTTTCGCTCAAAGCGCCTTTATGCGCTTTATTGCAAGCTATACAGATCCTTATTTAAACGTCTTTCGTCGAGTTATTCCTCCTATAGGAATGATGGATCTAAGTCCGATGATTGCCTTCATATCTCTACAGTTGATTCAATGGATTCTTTTTTCAATTCTGGGTTAAGCCTCGGCAAGCTCGAGCTAAAAAATCGTGTTATTTACTCTCCTTTAGCAGGATGTTCTGACTACCCCTTTCGGAAAATTGCAGCGCGTTATCGACCGGGCTTGATGTTTTGTGAAATGGTCAAGATGGAGCCTCTTCTGCTTGGAAATCAAAACACGCTGCAGATGCTCGATTATTCTGATGATATGCGTCCTATAGGAGGACAAATTTGCGGTTCACGCAGAGAGTTAGCTGGAAAATCAGCCAAAATCATTGAAGATCTCGGGTTTGATGTTGTCGACCTGAATTGTGGCTGCCCTGTCGATAAAGTCACCAAAGATGGAAGCGGCTCGGGAATGTTGAAAGATCCCCAGAGAATAGGAGAGTTGATTGCTGAGATGGTAGCAGCTGTATCGATTCCTGTGACAGTGAAGATTCGTGCAGGTTGGGATGATAAGAGCATTGTTGCTCAAGAGGTTGTTAGGGTTGCTGAAGAGGCGGGTGCCTCTGCTATTTTTGTGCATGGCAGAACACGCAAACAGGCCTATAACGGCCCTGCAAATTGGGATCATATCCGTGATTGCAAAGAGGCTGCGCGCACAATCAAAGTCGTCGGTAATGGAGATGTCTTTTCTCCTGAGGCCGCTATTCGTATGTTTGAGCAGACAAGCTGCGATGCAGTTCTCGCCTCTCGAGGAACAATGGGACACCCTTGGCTTGCAGAGGATATTTGCCGTGCCATTCAGGGGCTTGATCCAATCGAACGAAACTTTGCAGACTTTAAACAGGCCTTTTTAGACCATTTTGAGCTCTCAGCTGGTTACAAGTCTGAAAGAGGGGCTTTAATCGATATGCGAAAAGTCTGTTGCTGGTACTTGAAAAACACTCCTGGAGCGCGAGAGATGCGCTCAAAGGCAAGTAAGATGAAAACCCTCGAAGAGATCCGAGAAATGATTTATGCAATATGAGCTCCATGCGATTTTTTATGGGGTTGTGCAAGGGGTCTGTTTTCGCAGCACAGTCGTCGATCATGCCAGGCAACTTGATGTCCCCGGGTCGGTGCGTAATCTAAGCGATGGATCTGTCGAGGTCTACGCACAGGGGGCTAAAAAGACCTTAAACTCTTTTTTAGAAAACATTCAAAAAGCTCCTGGGTTCGCTCGAATTGAAAAACAGACTCATGAGTTTTGTGAAATCAAAAAAACATTCAACGGGTTTCGGGTCATTTACTAAAAAAAGCATGTGTGCTAAAGTAGAAACATGGAATTCAACCCCCGTTTCTCTTTTTGGTTTACATGGCGTTTCTAAACGCTATCTATTCTTAATTTTAACCAGAGAGAAATCATGTATTCAAAAAATCAAGGCAGTGTTTTAGGGGGAATTCTTCTCGTAGCGGGAAGCTGTATCGGAGCAGGAATGCTCGCTCTACCAGTCATAACCGGTGTTGGGGGATTTGGTCCCGCAATGGTTCTTTTTCTAGCCGCGTGGCTCTTCATGGTCATTACCGGCTTTCTACTCCTTGAGGTCAATCTAACACTCGGATATCGCCTTAGTCTTGTCTCGCTAGCTGAAAAGACGCTCGGCTCGTTCGGTAAAATTTTAAGTTGGGTCCTCTTTCTCTTTCTTTTCTACTCTCTGAGCGTTGCTTATATCTCGGCTAGCGGTGAGATCCTGCAGTCGATAGCCTCCGATCTATTTGGTGTGACGCTCTCCAGCGCAACTGGGGGAATTTTATTCACAGCCTTTTTTGGCATTATTCTCTACGCTGGGGTGCGCCAAGTCGATCTTGTCAACCGCCTATTGATGCTCGGACTGATTGTCACCTACTTAGCTCTCGTGTTTTTGGGCTCTCGCTACATCAGCCTAGATAACCTGATGGCACATGAGTGGAAGTATGCCTTTGCAGCGATGCCGATTTTGATCATTTCATTTGGATTTCATAACATGATTCCAAGCTTAGCAATGTACTTGAAAGGGGATGCTAAACGACTTCGACTCACGCTATTTATTGGAAGTGTCATTCCGCTTGCGATCTACTTTGTCTGGCAGGTTGTCATGCTTGGCATGATTCCCATTGACGAAAGGGCGATTGCTTTGACAAATGGAGAGGTTGCTACGACAACATTGCGAGCTGTCACAGGTCGCGGATGGATTAATACAGCCGCGCAATTTTTTGCCCTGTTTGCAATCACCACCTCCTTTTTGGCTCAGTCACTGAGTTTAGTTGACTTTCTTGCCGATGGCATGAAAATGGCAAAACAGGGGCTCAAACGTCTTTTCCTTATTGGATTGACACTTGTGCCACCGCTACTTTTTGCGCTACTTAATCCAGGGATTTTCATCCGTGCCATTCAGGTTGCTGGAGGCCTTTCAGCTGTGATCCTATTTGGTGTCATGCCGGCGCTTATGGTTTGGGTATTGCGCCGAGAAAAGCCGCAAGTTACCGTCAGCCGTCTTGTGCTGTCGACCGTTCTGATTGTTGGAGCGAGCATTTTTCTAGTTGAAATTGCGGGTGAGCTTGGGCTTCCCCTACTACCGAGGGTCTGATGTTAGGAAAAACTAATCGATTAATTGGAGCGATTCTACTTGTTAGCGGTACAACAGTTGGAGCTGGAATGTTGGCTCTACCTGTCACAACAGGCTTAGCTGGCTTTATACCAGCACTACTCATTATGCTTCTCATTTGGGCCTTCATGATGCTGACGGCCTTTTATTTCCTTGAGGTGAACCTGCGTATGCCAGGTGAGAGTAATCTCATCTCCATGGTAGGCAAAACTCTTGGCACTACAGGACAGGTGATATCCTGGGTTTTCTACCTCCTTTTGCTCTATGCACTCATGACAGCCTACCTGATGGGATGCAGTCA
Organism: uncultured Chlamydiaceae bacterium; assembly: GCA_942490925.1. GTDB lineage: Bacteria > Chlamydiota > Chlamydiia > Chlamydiales > JAAKFR01 > CALNYX01. Next base: position 1,373,554 of record CALNYX010000017.1, read on the forward strand.
AATTTTAGGAGATCTTATTCCTATTCCTCAGTGGACATGGGCTCTGATTCTCTTTGCGGCATTTGCCCTCTTCATTTACTTTGGTACCCAAGCAACAGATATGCTCAATCGTATCTTTATCCTTGGAATGGTTATCACCTATATCTGTGTTGTTGCCTTTGGATGTTGTAAAGTAGAGCCTCCACTTTTGTTGCACTTCAACTGGAACTACTTCCTCCCCTCCCTTTCTGTTGTGCTCACTACTTTCGGGTATCACATCATCATTCCTACGCTTAGTACCTACCTTGAGCACGATGTAAAATCACTCAAAAAAGCCATTTTCATTGGGAGCTTGCTTCCACTTGTGATCTATATCTTGTGGCAGTTTGTTGTCATGGGCATTGTCCCTTCAGAAAGTCTGCACATCGCTGCCGAGCAAGGAGTGCAAGTCACCTTCTTTTTGAAAAAGCAGCTCATGGTACAGTGGATCGGTGAAGCACTTCGTCTTTTCGCCCTTTGCGCCATTGTAACGTCTCTTTTAGGCGTTTCATTGAGCCTCACAGACTTTTTATCTGATGGCCTTCATATTAAACGGACACATTGGGGTAAGTTTTTAATCGTGCTGCTCACCTTCTGCCCACCGCTCTTTTTCACTCTTTTCTATCCTGAAGGGTTTATTGCAGCGCTTCGTTATGCAGGTATTTTTGTTGTCATCTTGCTTGCTCTTCTACCAGCGCTCATGGCTTGGTTTGAGAGGTATCGGGAAGAGAAAGAGAACCTCTTTGTCAAATCCCGCTTTAAAGTCCCTGGCGGAAAACCAGTCGTATTGTTTACCATCCTCTTTTCTATCGTACTACTTGGATTTGAGCTTTTCATATGAAAAAACGGATACTAACAGGCGATCGTCCAACAGGCAAACTCCACCTTGGACATTACATCGGCTCAATCAAAAACCGCGTGGCCTTGCAAGATGAGTACGACTGCTTTTTTCTCATTGCAGACTTGCATACACTCACCACCAAGCCTCGCAAAGAACAGATCTTAGAGATGCGCTCACACATCCATGACACTGTTCTGGACTGGCTTGCTTGTGGTATTGATCCTGAAAAGTCGGTCATCTACTTGCAATCCGCTGTTCATGAGATCTATGAACTCAACCTGCTGTTTGAAATGCTTGTCTCTGTCAATCGCCTAACCGGCCTGCCGAGCCTCAAGGAGATGGCGCGCAACGCCCACATCGATGAGCAGAGCATCTCGTTTGGCCTCATTGGCTACCCTGTTTTGCAAACAGCTGACATCCTACTTCCAAAAGCGCATCTCGTCCCTGTTGGAAAAGACAACGAAGCGCATATTGAGCTAGCGCGCGACATTGCAAGGCGCTTTAATCAATACTACGAAGATCTCTTTCCACCTCCCGAAGTACTCCTGTCAGAAACACCAACACTTATTGGCACCGATGGCAAAGGAAAAATGAGTAAATCGGCAGGTAACTGCATCTACCTCTCTGATGATGCTAAAACCGTTGAGAAAAAAGTGCGTGGCATGTTTACAGACTCGAACCGCGTGCATGCAAACGTTCCGGGCACAATTGAAGGGAATCCTCTTTTTATTTTCCATGATCTGTTTAACCCCAACAAAGATGAAGTTGCTGAATTTAAAAAGCGCTACCAGCAAGGGAATATTGGTGATGTAGAGATCAAAACGCGTCTTGCACAAGAGCTCAACACGTTTTTAGAGCCGCTTCGTGAAAGAAGACGTCACTTTGAAGAGCAAAAGCACTATGTCGAAAAAGTGATCTATGAAGGAACACTAAAAATGAGTGAAGTTGCCAAAGCGACCCTTAAAGAGGTGCGTGCAGCAATGGGATTGACCGGCGCTTGGAACAAAATTTCTCGTTTAGCGCGTAAGCTTTGAGAAATCTCTGAATTTTGACAAAAATCTCGACACTCCAATAGGGGTTTCTTGACAGATAGTGATAATTTATTTTACAACGATTGTTGTGAAAAAATTCTTTACCATTCTTCTTCTTTTTTGCGGCACTATTCTAAAGGCTGATTGTTGCGACGATCGTGGTTACTTCCAGTTTTCTGGCGAATGGCTCTACTTTATCCCCTCTTTTGATCAATCGGAATATATTGTTAAAGGTGGAGTTGGCTCAGACTCTACTGGTCTGACTGAGCGCCTCGGTGTTGATCAATCATTTGCTTCTGGCTATCGCCTCGAGGGCGTCTACTTACTTTGCAATCGGCAAAATGCTTTTGCCTTTCGCTATACACAATTCCATGATGTCCCTAAAAGTTCAGTTGGAAGCTCAGCCAACGACTTATTACCGATTATCGGAATTCCTGGTCTAATTTCAAATCAAGGAGCATCAGGAAATGCATTGTTTCAAAGAGATTATAACTACTATTCGATAGAAGGACTCTATAGGCTCTGCTGCTTAGAAGCCTGTTGTACGCAGACAAAATTACTCATTGGAGTTGAGTACAATCACCTCCATATCAAAGAAGAGGGGCGGTTTCCTGGACAAACTAACTTCGTCGTGGATAACGACATGCAAGCCTTCCAGCTCGGACCAGAGTTTGCTCTTGAAGCCTGTTGGGATTTCTCTGACTGTTTGAGCCTTCTTGGGCGCGCTCAAGGATCGATCTTTTCCACGTGGAACCGCTCAAAATTGACGAGTTCGAGTCAAAATGCCGTACTGCTCATCAAAAATAAACCGAATTTTTGGCACGTAACACCCGCTTGGGGTGCACGTCTTGGCCTCTCAGCGGACCACTTGATCACTTTACCTCGTTGTTGGGGAGCGTGCGGCTTTCATATTGAAGCTGGCTACGAATGGTACCTTGCGATGGACGCTGTTGATCGGATCTATTTTGTTGATAGTAGCGCCAGCGGATTTTCCCTCAATGAGTGGTCGAACTTCACCCTTCAGGGACCTTATGTCCGCATAAACCTATCTTTCTAAGGCCTGTTTTTCTAAAATAGCGGGCAAATGCCAGCTTTTGAACTCAATACAGACTTTGCTCCTTGCGGTGACCAGCCGCAAGCAATAGAGAGACTTGTTGCAGGTTTGCAACAAGATAAGCCTGCCCAGGTCCTCCGTGGAGTTACAGGCTCTGGCAAAACCTTCACGATGGCCAATATTGTAGCGGCTGTGCAAAAGCCAACGCTTGTCCTGGCTCACAATAAAACACTTGCCGCGCAACTCTACCAGGAATTCAAAAACTTTTTCCCTAATAACGCCGTTGAGTACTTTGTCTCCTACTACGACTACTATCAACCAGAAGCCTACCTTCCACGCACCGACACCTACATCGAAAAAGATCTCTCCATCAATGATGAAATTGATCAGATGCGTCTTTCTGCAACGCGCTCTCTTTTCGAGCGGGATGATGTACTCATTGTAGCTTCTGTTTCTTGCATCTACGGCTTGGGAATGCCCGAGCACTATGCTCAGATGAACCTCGTCTTTGAAGTGGGTAAACAGCAGAGGCGCGATGAGATGCTCTTGCATCTGATTGAGATGCACTATAAGTGCAACGATCACGATTTTTTCCGCGGGATCTTCCGAGTGCGTGGCGATGTCATTGAAATCTATCCCGCCTATGAAGCTGACTTGGCTCTTCGCATCGAATTTTTCGATGATGAAGTGGAGCGGATTAGTGAAATCGACCCCTTGACGGGGAAGGTGATCAAGCGGCTTGACAAGGTCACACTCTACCCCGGCTCACACCACGTCACACCCGCGCAAATCCGTTTCCAAGCGATTGAAACCATCCGCGCCGAGCTGGGCGAGAGAATAGCACACTTTGAAAAAGAGCAGATGCTCGTTGAAGAGCAACGGATTCGTCAACGGACGCTTTACGACCTTGAGATGATCAAAGAGGTTGGTTTTTGCAAAGGGATTGAAAACTACTCACGTCATTTTTCAGGAAGGCCTCCTGGAGGCTCACCTCCCACACTGCTCGACTACTTCCCTGACGATTTTCTCTTCTTCATCGATGAGTCGCACCAGTCGATTCCCCAGCTGCACGCCATGTATAATGGCGATAAAGCGCGTAAACAGGCCCTTGTCGATTTTGGATTTCGCCTCCCTTCAGCCTATGACAATAGACCCCTTAGGTTTGAAGAGACCTACTCCCATTTTCACCGTGTGATCTATGTCTCCGCAACACCAGGTCCTTGGGAGATTCAAGAGGCTGAAGGAGAGGTTGTTGAGCAAGTAATTCGCCCTACTGGACTTTTGGATCCACCAATCGAAATCCGCCCCGCACAGGGACAAGTCGATGATGTACTCGATGAAATCAGACGGCATACAGAGAGTGGCGGCCGCGTTTTGGTGACAACACTGACCAAAAGACTCTCCGAAGATCTCGCAAAATACCTCCTTGAGCTCGATGTCAAAGCCAAGTATCTCCACTCCGATATCGACACCCTTGAGCGCGTTCAAATCTTACGCGATTTACGCTTAGGAAAATTCGATGTACTCGTCGGGATCAACCTGCTTAGAGAGGGACTTGACCTACCAGAAGTTTCGCTAGTTGCGATCTTGGATGCTGATAAACAAGGGTTTTTGCGCAGTGAAACAGCTCTAGTACAGACTTGTGGAAGAGCGGCGCGTAATGTAGAGGGGCGTGTAATCATGTATGCTGATAAAATGACCCCTGCAATTCGTAATACACTCCATATTACCGAGATGCGCCGCAAAAAGCAGATGGAATATAATAAAAAGCACGGGATTACACCTCGGACAATTCAGCGTGATTTGGGCACTGAAATGGGGCTTGGCAAAGAGGAAGAGGAGATTTTAGAGGAGCAGCGCGAGAGTTATCTTACTTCTAAAGAGATTGAGGCGAAGATTAAAGAGTATGAAAAAGCGATGCAACAGTCTGCTAAGAGTTATGATTTTGAAGAGGCTGCTCGTTTTCGTGATTTAATGCATAAGTATCAAAAGTTATTAATGTAGATTTTGTTGAAAAACTCTTTTGAACTTAAGAGGCCTTTTGACCACGGCTCTGCCGTGGTTCATTCAGATGGCTAGAGCATTCATTTTATTGAGTAATAGGCAGCGAAGGTGATTTTCAACACTCTGACTATCAGATCTTTTTGAAAATAACCTAGAGCCAAAGAGCCTTTTCATTCTTGAGAAGGCTGATTCAACAAGAGCTCTTCGGCTATATCCCGTCATTTTACTCCACAAAGATTTAGCAACTTGATCCCCACCTAATGCTCGGATGATGCGCAATGCATCATCCCGATCTGGATCTTTGTTTCGTATTCGACCATTCTTGGGTGGAGGGATGAGCCCTCGAGCACCTCTTTTTGTAATAGCCTCTCTAGAAGCTCTTCCATCATATGCACCATCAGCCAAAACAGTATCTACAGAATCACTCACTTGGCTGAGGAGAACCTCAGTCATTTGACCATCGTGTACATGCCCTTGAGTTGTTGTTTGAGCTACAATTTCCCCAGTATCCGTATCGACTGCTATATGGATTTTTACCCATCGCCGTCGTTTTGACTTTCCATGAATTTTAACCTTCCATTCTCCCTCCCCATAGACTTTAACTCCAGAAGCATCGATAGCAACAACAGAAGCATTTGACTGGCTTAAAGCAGGGAGCTTCAATTTTCTAGCTCTCTTGCATATCAATGAGTAAGAAGGAATGGAATATTTTGTAAATGACTCAGCAAAGCCTTGCAGAGCCCTATAAGCCAAATGGTAATGAATCTTGACCATCATAAGCATGGTAATCAAAGAATCGGAGAAAATCTGAGGTCTGCCACCAGTTTTAGACTTTTTGTTTTTGAACAACTTAGGGTCGATGAGAAAAGTAATGCTTCCCCTTTGAACTAGCTGTTTGTTATATTGCTTCCAATTGCGTTTACGCATCCTGAGACTCCTTGTAGCTGTGATTAGCCAAGGAGTTTCTTTTTTTTAAGGAATTTTTATCAATAGCTTCCGCGAGTTTAGGTCAGGCTCCGCCTGCCCAAAACATCACGTCCAGCAAGCTGAGGCAAAGCCTCAGCTTGCTACCTGAAAGAAGCAGCGGCGGAGCCGCTGCTTTTGAAGGGAAATGTCTACTTGCTCTCTCGGGCTTTTGAAACACAGTCATTAATGTAGTCTTTAAAAAGCGTGTAATATATCATATCTATAAAACTAGGTAAAAAGATGTTTAAAGTTAATTATTTAGATGATATAGTCCCTCAAGTTAATTGTTCAGATGATACAGTTCCTCTTCTCTGTCCAGATGCTCAAAGAAGTGCTCAAGCAGAGAGTGTAACTTCTGTTTACGAACGCCATGTTCTAAGAAAGCTCTCTGGACATCAGAAGCCAATTATCAGTTGCTTAAAGATTAATGATGAAAGGGTAATGACCAGTTCAGGCGATGGCACTGTGCGCGTGTGGGACCTGAAAGGTCATGAACCACCTACTATTCTGCGCATCAAGCAGGGGTGCCTTTTGTGGGCGCAGCTTCATGATGGTAGAATCCTTTCTTCAACCCCTTGTAGAAAACAACTCCATTGGTGGTCAATTGAGCCTTTTGAGCTGCAAAAGAGTTATGGGACCTTCGGGGCAGTAAGCGCAGCGATTGAGTTGACTGTTTTCCCAAATAGCGTTGCCTATGGGACTGAAATGGGAAAAATTGTCATTTTAAATTACGAAAGAGGGTGTGCACTAAAGGTTATTGATCAGGCTCACAAAGGACCAATTAATTGCCTCTACCAGCTTAGTGGCCATCAACTTCTTTCATCTGCGCGTGATGATAAGACTATCCATTGGGACATGAATGATTTTACACAGCTTTCAAAAAAAGGGGGGGTAGAGACGTTGTGTTGCCTAGAGATAAATGGATGCATCGTAACAGGTGGGAGTGATGATACTTTGCGTAGCGGCGATACAGTTGTTCAAAGCAATGATCGAATCTATGCTCTTCGAAAAATTGATGAGCGTTATTTTGCCTCAGCCTCAAATACTTCTAGAGTCCAAGTGTGGGATTTCCAGACGCTTGAACAAGTTGCCTGTTTAAAAGGGCATATTGGTACAGTATGTGGAGTTTTTAGCGTGAGCAATGGCTCAATTGCTTCATTTGGGTATGATGATCCCTTACTATATGTTTGGTCAGCGGCAAGTCAAGTTGACCCTTCCGGCTATGTTCTCCCTGAAAGTGATGCCAAAATAGCAGCGGTCATCACAAGTGGAGAACTTTTTCAAAATTTCTCATATGTTCAGTTGCTAGCCGGGGATAATGTAAAGCAGATTGTCAGTATAAACGCCCATCGAATGATTTGCTGTCTCAAATCAGGAGGATTTTGCTTTCTAGAAAGTCAAGGGGTGAGCAAGGTTTATTTAGGTGATAACACGATTCTACTCTCACCTTGGGATGATCAGCAAGCCGTAATTGGATTGGATGGGAAAGTCCTGGCTATATGGAACTTTGCACAGAAGAAGGCAGTACATCGTACTGTAGGGCCTAAGGAGAAAAGCATCAGTTGTGTTTTGCCTGTCAGTTCTGAAAACATTGCTTTTGGCTGCACAGATGGAAGTGTTTGGGTTTGGAATCTCAATTCACAGAACTGCAGATTACTGAAAAAAAATCAACACGCAGGACCTGTAAGAAAATTAGTGCTGGGGCTAAATGGGGCATTTATGTCTGTTGGAGAAGATAAGACCCTCTATTGGAGTCTAGGAAATGATCCTAAGGAGAAAACGGAGTGTTATGCACTCTGTTTACCAAGTGGGAATGTGATCTACCGCCCTGAAAAATCAATGCTACTTTTTACAGCTCTTGGCCAGGCTTTACATACATTTAGTTACAAGGGAGGCGCTGTCGTAAAAGCGATTCCGCTTGCTGGTAGTGATAAGCTTTTTGCAACAGCTTCAGAAGATGGAACGATCTGTATTTGGAATATTGAAAAGAGAAATCCCCTGGCAACGCTGAGAGGGAATAATACTTTCCTCTCAGACCTTGTTCAAAGGTCTGATGGTTGCCTGATCGCTTGTGGTAATAAGGGAGTCGATAGATTCACTTTTGCTCTTCCAAAGAAGAAGAGCTGGTTCAAATAAGCGCGATAAACTTTTCCTGCATACCAGGATCGACTCAAGACACATAAAATTTGAAATACAGGGTTTGCTGTGCTACAGTCAATCCCTATGAATGAAAAGCTCAAACGGATTTATCGAGAAGCATACGATGTTGTTATCCCCGACCTTGACTACTATCTAAGGCAAATCGATTGTCGCGACGGTTGCCCTGTAAACACTGACGGTCGTGGCTACATGCTGGCTATTCACTCTGGAAATCTGTTGGAGGGATACAAAATTGCACGCGGTCCCAATCCCTTTGCTTCGATCTGCGGCATCATTTGTGGTGCTCCTTGTGAAATTGCATGCCGGCGCGATCGTGTCGATAAAACTCTGACGATCCGCGCGCAGAAGCGCTATCTAGATGAGTGGTTTGGGCTCGATAAACAGGCGCATATCAAATCACTAGAATTTAGCTATGCGCGCGGCTCTACAACACCAAAGTCAAATGGTTTGAAAGTCGCATGTGTCGGCGCCGGGGTTGCGTCACTCACTTGTGCACATGACTTATTACGTTTGGGCTACGCTGTTGATGTTTATGAACAGATGCCGTTGCCAGGCGGCTTACTTGTCTACGGAGTGCCGAACTATCGGTTGAAAAATGAGGTCGCGATCAATGAGTGCGCAGCGATTGAGCATTTGGGAGCCAGGATTCACTACAATACGAAAGTTGGGCGAGATATCACACTTAGTGAACTTGAAAAGCAATACGATACGATATTTATCGGTAATGGGCTGTGGAAATCTCGAGAGTTACCAATCCCAGATTTTGAAGCACCAGATATCATTCGTGGTGTCGAATATCTACGGCTACTTTGCGCAGAGCAGAAGTGGAAGATAGGGGAACAAGTTATCGTTGTTGGCGGGGGAAACGTCGCATTTGATGTCGCCCGCTCTTCTGTCCGCAATGGAGCTAAACATGTGACGATGGTTTGCTTGGAGGCGCGCGATGAACAGACTGCTGATGAATTTGAAATCGAAGATGGGATGGAAGAGGGCGTTGCGATTGTCAACCGTGTCGGCCCTGTCTCTGTTGAGCGCGATGGGAGTGGAAAGATCATTGGGATCAAACTGCAACGAGTTCACTCGCTATTTGATGCAGATGGACGGTTTGCTCCCGACTTCATTGCCGAAACAGAGTTTGTCATCCCCTGTGATACGATAGCGCTTGCCATTGGCCAGGGGATGGACATGAGTCTGTTTGATGGGTGGGAGCGAAAAAACGAATTTGTCCTTGAGCGAGGTGTCATCAAAACAGAGAGAGAAACAGGGCGTACTTCAATCAAAGGGATTTATGCAGGCGGAGATGGGGCTTTTGGTCCAGCACTTTTCATCGATGCTGTGCGTCACGGTCAGAACTCAGCAAGAGCAATTGATGCAGACTTGCGCGGCACACGTCCCTACCAGGAATTTGTTGGTGAGTTTACAACTGTGCCACCGATGCGCGATAAGGCCTACTTGCGTACAAGTTGGTCTTTGCCAACAATGCAACCGGTTGAAAAACGGAAGCACTCTTTGCAACTGGTCGAAAACAACTACACAGACGAAGAGGTGCATCAACAATCCAATCGCTGCCTTCAGTGTCACATCTCTCCAGTGTTTGATGGCTCTTTATGCATCAAGTGCAATGGGTGTGTCGATGTCTGTCCTACCAATTGTTTAAAGCAGGTTTACATTTCCCAGATGAATTTGGATTTGGGTGAAGGGAATATGCGTAAAGCTGTTGATAATCACTATGGAGTTGATTCAGCGAGTATGAGTGATGAGGAGTTGAACCAGCTTGGCTCAGCGATGTTGAAGGATGAAGACCTTTGCATTCGGTGTGGGCTGTGCGCAGAAAAGTGTCCGACGCAAGCTGTGACGATGGATCTGATGAATTATTCGTTCAGATGGATCGGGTAAGGAGTCCTGGAGCATTATTTAGTGACTCCTTAAGAAACCTCTGAAATTAAATAAAGTTGAGTTGAATATCGAGATCTTTTGGTTTATCATATTTTCTTTGATCGGTGGCATCGCCGCACTTGTGGTCTTTCTCTACTGTTTGAAGAAAGGACAGTTTGAGGATGTTGAAGAGACCAAGTACCAGGTGTTTCGCGATGATGAGGAGGATTAGTGCCAAAATATCGAAATAGTCTGCGCGTTGTTAAAGATACAAAAGAGCCAAAAGTTTCTAGACGTAAGTTTTTAGCGCTCATTGGTTGGGGCGCCGTAGCGGGTGTTGGTGGCATCTTGGCATCTGCAATGGGAGGCTTTCTCTATCCGAACGCTCTTAAGATTCCCCCAAGTGTTTTTTCCATTGGCAGGCCAGACGATGTTCTCTCTTCTGAAGGGCGCGTATTTCTTCCCGGACAGAAAGTTTTTGTTGAAGTTGCTCGTGGTCGTGTGCGTTGTCTCACAGCGATTTGCACACACCTAGGTTGTACTGTGAATGGTGTTGAAACGGGTTTTAAATGTCCATGTCACGGTTCGACATACGATTTGGATGGAAAAAATACGGGCGGACCAGCTCCAAGCCCGCTTGTCTACTTCCAGGTCTACAAAGGGGCCTCAGGAGAATTACTTGTTGATAAAAGTCGCGAAATCCATGTGCCAGCTGAATCATGGTACTCGCCAACTGCTGCGTGAAAAAGATGGCCTCATTTAAAGGGAAACCAAAAAAAAGCTTTTGGCAAACACTCGAAACGCTTCCTGCTGATTTTGTGCGTTCGATTTTTCGTCATCGCTATCCAAGCAATGATGTCGATCGCTCTGAGATCGTCTTCAAAAACTTTTTCCTCCACATCCATCCAGTCAAGTGTCACAAAACAGCTGTTGATCCTTTTCACACACTCGGACTTGGCGCCATAACGGCAAGTCTTTTCTTCTTGCTTGTCATCACAGGCGTTGTCTTGATGTTTTTCTACATTCCTGCTGTTGATCGCGCCTACACTATTCTTGTCGACTGGCTTGACACGACACCATTTGCGATGATGTGGCGCAACATTCATCGATGGAGCGCGCAGTTGATGGTGCTCTTTGTCTTCCTCCACATGAGTCGCGTCTTTTACATGGGGGCCTATAAGGGAGAGCGGAAATTCAATTGGATGATCGGTGTGATCTTGATGGTCATTACCCTTTTTCTCTCATTCACTGGCTATCTTTTACCTTGGGATCAACTCGCTTTTTGGGCCATTACAGTCGGCTCTGAGATTGCGGGTTATGTTCCAGGGATTCCAGGGATGCAGTATAACATCAACAAACTGATGCTATTGGGGTCGACAACGGTGGGGCAAGATGCATTGATTCGCTTCTACGTTCTGCACGTGATGGTCCTACCCCTTCTTTTAGGAACCTTTTTAGGGGTCCATTTCTGGAGAATCCGAAAAGATGGAGGGTTAGCTCGTCCTCCAGATCGTTGGCGTCCAGATCCTTATAGAGTTGTGCAACGCTCTGACACCAAAGAGTCATTTGCCCCTGGTGTCCGTCGAACCTATGGCTTGATGGAGCTTGTCAGGGGTGCAAATCCCACAGTCGACAGAGGACCAGAGAATTACGTCTTTACCTGGCCAAACTTGCTCAGAGCAGAATTAATGGTCTTTTTGGGCACTGCTGCACTTGTTGTGCTCCTTTCGCTCTTTATTGATGCACCTCTAGAAGAGATCGCAAACCCTTCTAAACCAACAAATCCTGCAAAAGCACCCTGGTATTTCTTAGGGTTACAAGAGATGGTCTCTTACAATGCTTTTTGGGGAGGTGTGGGTATTCCGATGTTGATTATCATAGGGTTAGCGCTTATTCCTTATCTTGATCGGAATCCTCAAGGTGAAGGTGTTTGGTTCCACAAGAGCCGCTATTTCGGTATTTTTCTCTACACAACATTCATGACAATCCAAGGGCTTTTAGTCGTAGTTGGAGTCTTTTTCCGAGGCCCCAACTGGAGTTGGATTTGGCCATGGACTGACAATTTTGCGAGGCATTAGTGCGCTATCAAACAGGTTATCAATACGCTTTGATCTTTTTTGCAGCGCTTGTCGTCTTTTCAATTGGTGTGTTTGTCTACAAAGAGCTTTTTCCTGAGTATAAGACCTACCAGTATGCCTATAAAGAGCTTGAGGCACTACGTTCAAAGGTGACTGGAGAAAAACCGGCTCCATTTGCAACAGGGATTCGTCAGATCATGATTCCTGATCCTGACAATGGCCCTGAAGTGATTGATCGTTGCACGTCGTGTCACGTCGCAATGAACCTCCCTCATTTTTCTCCAAAGCGTCTGGCGCTTGATGTGAATGACAATCCCATTGTCGATGCTCAAGGTGATCCTGTACTGGAAGCTAACCCGAGTTACATCTGGACAGAGGTAGGCGAGAAGGCGAAGCATCTAGACACAAAAGAAATGCGCATGGCGCTGATGGCTCACCCGCTGATAGGAGCTGAAACACGACCTTTTGAATACCATTCAATGGAAGAGTATGGCTGTACAACTTGTCACAGTGGTAATGGACGTGCACTGGTTGCAAAACGTGCTCATGGACCTGTTTTCGACGAAACGTATGAACCGGCTGACCTGGGCAAGAAGCCGCAATTCTTAGAGATCGATGAGGAGCATGATCCACTTCTTGCGAGGATGTATAACAACAAGCCTGGTCATGATTTGGTCTTTCAGACAACGCCGCTTTTTGTTGGGCCGCTCATGACAGCAAAGTGTATGCAGTGTCACCAGTCGACTGCATCAGAGATGCAGGCAACGCTTGAGAAGATTACAGATTTGGAAGCAAAGAAAAAAGAGCAGGTCGCACTTCTAGAAAAAGGGATTGAAGATGATAAATCAGCGCTAGCTGCATTGACGGATTTACAAGCGCGTTTGAAGAGTGAGGGATATGCCAAGACAATTGCTTGGTTGCAAGAGCAGCTGGGGGATTTTCGCCTCTCTTCGGAGCAACTCGATGCATACGCTGGGCAGCTGACATTCATGCAGACGAACAAAGAGAATCCAGATGAAGCGATTGTCAAACAGCTTGACATGCTTGGGAAGCATTCTATTTTGGCAAAAGAGCAGATGTTGGCAGAAATTGAGCCAACGCTTGAAATGTTTGATCGAGCAAAGGCTCCTCTTTTTGTTGCAGGTCAAGATAAGCAAGTGGTAAGTAAGATGCGCTCACAAGTTGACCGGTTAACGGTGAGCTACCAAAGAGGGCAAGAACTTTTTCTTTCTCAGGCCTGTTATGCTTGCCATCGCATTGCTGGCTTTTCACGCTCGAGTGTTGGTCCTGAGTTGACAACTGCAGGTTTGAGTTATCCCTGGTTTATCAAAGAGTCGATTGTATGGCCTCAGGCTGATTTGCCCTCTTCAACGATGCCGAATTTTCATCTCGATCATGAAGAGCTTGGCGATCTGATGGCATTTTTGATGGCACAAACAGGTAATCGCAAGGTGCAATCAGAAGTGGAACATCAAATCGCGCTCAACCAGTGGGAAGCTGGCGAGAAAATGGCGTGGGAAAAACCCGTTGCTCCGACGCAGATTCATGACTTGCGCGCTGGGATGATGATCTATGCAACACAAGGGTGCGCCGCTTGTCACAAGTTGGAAGGGTTTGAATCTAATCTTGCAGTTGAAGATGAGCTCTGGTTCAAAAAGTTGTTTCCTGAACAGATTACAGGATCAAAGTTAGCAGCAGTAGTTGAAGCACATGGCAAAGAGATCGAAGCGCAGTTTAAGCAGGTTCGCAAGAATGGGATCTTAGAAGAGATTGAGCTCGGCTATCCCGGATTGCTTATGGGGTACTACTCTAACTTCAAGTTTGCAGCGCGCAAAGGAAATGAAGACTTATTGAACAAGGTGTTGATGGGTTATATTCAAGCCTATGGACTTGGTCGTGACATTGCACCAGCGCTTAATTGGTCAGGAGTCTACCGAGATAATGCCTGGCTAATGGGACATTTTCACAATCCAAATGCTTATACTGCAAAATCGATCATGCCTGTCATGCCATTTGATGATACGAAATTCTACACACTCAACTACATGTTGCATAAGCTAGGGGAAAAAAATCGTGATGCATTGCAACAAGTTTGGAAAAAAGATGGATTTGATCCGCCAGCAGCTTATACAGCGCTTTGCTCTTCCTGTCATGGCCCAAATCGCCAAGGAAATGGACTTGTCTCTGAGTGGATCTACCCGATCCCTAAAAACCTGAGAGATCCTGTTTTCTTACGCAGTTTGACTAAAGAGCGTGCAATCGATTCGATCTGGCACGGCGTTTCTGGCACACCGATGCCGCCTTGGGGAGAGACTATCGAAGGGGAACCTGTACTCAACTATGCTCAGATTGTAAAGCTAGTCGACTGGTTGTATCAAGGATTGCCACCAATGCCGCGGCAAGCAAGTGAAGAAGAGAAGTGGAACTATACTCCAGAGATGGTTGTGCAAGAGATGGAAAAAGAGCGCGAGCTGTTGCAGCCCTCACACAAACCTGTCGATGTTGCAACCTACTTTGAAGTGCGCCCCAATCCGATTCCTGGCCCAGATAAAGAGCTCTATTTCATCAGAGAGCAGTTTTATACCCCTGAGAATTTGGAGGAGGGAAGAGAGTACTACGATGTGAACTGCGCAACTTGTCATGGAAAAGATGGTGGAGGAACAGGTTTACGCTCGACATCCATGGTTGAAGCAAAACCTCGTATGCTCACCAATTTGCCTTGGATACGTTCACGCGATGATCTCCGTTTACTTCGCTCCATCAAATATGGTGTAGCTGGCACTGCGATGATCCCTTGGGGAGATCAGACAACCGCGGCTCAACGAATGGAACTGGTGATGTACATTCGAGAGCTGACACGTATGCAAATTCTGCGCGATGACTTTGAAGAAGTGATCTATGATGTGTTCGATCGCCGAGAACTCGAACTGAATGAAGCACGCATTCCAAACTATGAAGCACTGGAGAAATTACAAACAGCCTATGATCAAGCTGTTTTAGAGGGTGCTCCGCTCACCATGAAAAAAGAGCTAGCTGAAAAGCGAGCAATTGATGCGCGCTACCTAGAAGAGATTGAGCTTCTTCAGCAAGAGCGTGAAATCTATAGAACACTCGGCTTGCAGCTCATTGGTAAGGAGCTTCCCTCGCCGATTATTGAGAGTTACTTTGAGTTTCTACATGAGCGCAAAGGTGAGCCTCTTGCAGTGATTGGCTATCTTGATCAAGTGATCGCGGATTATCAGAAGCAGCTTGATGATCTCACCCAAGGACTCAGTGATATGGAAATTGTCCAGAATAAGCGTGTACAAAAAGTGATTACAGAGCAACGTGGCTACATCAACTTGCGCACGAAGCTAATGATGGGGGTTTCAAACGGTAAAAGACTGCAGGAAAAACAGCGAGACCTCTATAATGCCCTCCATGATGCATGACGATAGACCCGTTAAACAGATGTTGTACCCCGCAGTTCTCTTTTTACTCGTTGGGCTGCTCATCGGTATTTTCATTTCTATCAACGGTTTTCTCTTTCCCGATTACTTCTCAGGTGAATATATCCACTTTGGGCGCGTCCGTCCTGTACATGTTGGCACAGTCACAATCTTGTGGCTCCTTTCTGCTGATATGGGACTCCTCTACTATTTTGTTCCCCGTCTAGCAGGCACTCCATTATGGAGCTTCAAGCTCGCTTGCGTCACAACAGTCATCTGGTGGGTAAGCGCTGTGTTGGGTATCTTCTCCTATCCAACAGGTACGAATTTTGGTTGGGAATATGCTGAATTCCCCATGACAATTGGGAAGGGACTGATCCCCATCAAACTGCTTATGACAATTGGTTGGGTGCTATTTGCTATTAACATCTTTGCCACCATCATGAAGCGGAAGCATAAACAGATGTATGTTTCGCTCTGGTATGCTCTTGGAACCCTTATTTGGACCTCTATTACCTTTGTGGTTGGTAACTTTCTCATCTTGCTTGTCCCCTATGGAATTTCACGGGTTAACACGAGTTTTTTCTATGTTCACAACCTTGTCGGCTTGATTTTTACTCCGATGGGTCTTGCCATTGCCTACTACTTCATTCCCAAAATTTCCAAGACACCGATCTACAGTCATCGCTTGTCGATGGTTGGATTTTGGTCGATTGCATTTTTCTATGCCTGGATCGGTGCGCATCATATGTTGCATGGACCCGAGTCACAGTGGTTACAAACAACGAGCATTATCTTTTCGATGTGGTTAATCATTCCAGTTTGGACCGTAGTGACCAATTTATTTGGAACGGTGAAACGTGGCTGGGAGATGTATAGTAAAAGTGCTCCATTGCGCTTTTTAACCATGGGAGTCGCGTTCTACCTGATCGTCTGTTTGCAAGGCTCTTTGCAATCGTTGCGCAACGTGAATGAGGTGATCTCAAAAACCGATTGGATCATCGGACATGCTCACATGTCACTACTAGGCACATTCAGCTTTTTTGCAATTGGAGGTGTTTACTACGCCATTCCACAAATCACAGGCAAACCCCTTTGGTCTGAGAGGTTGGCTAACTGGCATTTCACTCTTGCACTTACAGGCTCAGTGCTCATGTTTGTCGTCCTATGGATTGGAGGTTTTCATCAAGGACTCATGTGGGCAAATTGGGGCACAGGGACAACCTACTCACAGTTTCATGAAAATCTTAGCCGCGTTCCTTTCTTACTTACCGTTGAAAAGATGTGGTGGTGGTGGTTTTGGAGAATGATTGGAGGCGTCATCATTTTCATCGGATGCGCTATATTTGCTTTCAATATCTTCAATACCATTATCCTTGATCCTCCTTCAGAGGAGGGAGACGCATGAAAAAACTTGAATGGTCAGCCATCTGGACAGTCATCGGTGTGATCATTCTGTTTGCTTCTGCTATTTTTGTGACCCTATGGGCTCCAAGGCATATCGATCCCAGTTGGCAACAGGCCTCTAGCACTTATCAAGTGCAGATGTATGAAGTTTCAGATCCTAACGTCTATATCAGCACCTCGAATCCAGGCGGCTGGGGATTACAATATGTCTATCACTTGCAAAGCGGCCAAACATTGCATGCATTTCAAGAGAGTGAAACAGTGCGTATTTTGGCTTCTAAGGAACTTGAGCCTTATGTAACGCGCCTTGGAGATCCCGACTTAAAGTTGACTTCCAAAGTCCTTTTACTCCGTCAACCCGCTTCACAAGCGGATGAAAAATCTTTTCGCAAAAAGCTGGAAGGTGATTTGCATTACGAAGTTCTTGAGCTCTATGACCCGCAAAAAGAGCAGGCATTTGCGGTGACTGAAACAGATGGTGTGATTGAAAACTGGGCAGAGGGAAATTTCAAGCTTCTAGGAGCTCAACCCTCCTACTACACAGAGCATGGTGTCATCTATATCAACAATCCCAAAGAGTATCGCGTCACCAAAACTGTTTTCCAAGGCGACCCTTACTGGCTCTATGATGAGAATGGAGAGCCGATTACAGATCTGCCTGAATTGAAGGGGGGAAGACAGGGCTTCTTATCTCGCCAAAGCCTCATCAAGATGGGTGAAGACATCTATCGGGTAGAAGGGTGTTGGTATTGCCATACAGATCAGACGCGCACACTCATTCAAGATACCGTTCTCAATGGAGCTCCAGACTATCCTGCGCCACCTTCTGCAGCCAATGAATACATTTATCAGCGCGTTACATTTCCAGGGACAAGACGGATTGGGCCTGACATTTCTCGTGTTGGGATTAAAAGACCACACAGGGACTGGCACCAATCACATTTTTGGTCACCCAAATCAGAGAGTAAAGGGAGTGTGATGCCAGCTTTTGGACATTTCTTTGATAATGACCCGACTGGAACAGCGCGTAACCCTTACGGCGTGCCGAATTACAAGTTTGAGGCAATTTTCCAATATCTGATGACAAAAGGAACGCGCATGTTGCCTCCAACGCAAGCCTGGTGGCTTGGTAAGGATCCAATTCAGACAATCGACATTATTGAGGGAAAACCTCTAAAAAATGCGCACATGGAATCTAGCATCGATCTTTCCAATAAGGTTCCAAAATGATTGATAGTACAGGAGCTTATGGATTTTATTTGCATTATGCCTGCCTTTTTCTTTTTCTAATTGGTGCTCTGAGCGTATTTATTTATTTGGCATGTAAAGGGCGACTTGATATGAATGAAGATCCAAAATATCATGTCTTTGATGAGGAGCTAGAGGATGAGCGAGGAAATTCCTCCGACAGATGAGAAAAAAATCCCCCTATTTTTGTACATCACTTATGTCGTGGTGTTGTTATGGGGACTGTGGGCTTTCTATGCCTACTGGAATGGCTCTCAAGGTTTTTTAGGGCATGGTTATTGGCGCCCCTTGCAAAAAGCCGCAGCAACTACGTATCCATTTGAGAAAAAGAGTCCACATCTACACTCTTAATACACTGACCTGTTTGCCAAAGTGAAAAAGAGCTCTCTCTCCGCAAAGAGTAAAATACCGTTGAGAGCAGCTATGGTGTCACTATCGCAAGCATGGCAAAAAAATAAGTTCAACTCTTAGAGAATTTTGCATAAAGAATTGTCGACTCATAAAGTAGCATGAGAGGCAAAGCTAGAAGCAATTGAGAAAGGACATCAGGAGGCGTCAGAATTGCTGCCAGGATGAAGATTGCGAGAATGACATAGCGCCTACCCTTTGCAAGTAGAGAGGCGCTTAAAAGTCCAAAATGAACGAGAATCAGTAGGGCAACAAAGAGTTCAAAGGCGAGACCATGTGCAAGAAGCAGCGAGAGTACAAATTGCAGAGTTTTCGAAAAACTCCAGAGGTTAAGGCCTAGGGGCGCGTTGAAACGGACAAAGAAATCGATCACCAGTGGGAGTGATACGAAATAGGCAAACAGGACACCTCCAGTGACAAAAAGAGATGAGAGAAAAAGAAAGGGAAAGATGAGTTTTTTCTCGTTTGAATGTAAAGCGGGAAGAAGAAATTGCACAATCATGTAAAGCCAAATTGGAGAAGTTGCAATGAGCGCTGCCCAAAATGAGACTTTAAGTGCTGAGGTGAAACCCTCGATTGGATTGAGGAAGACTAAATTTTCATGGACAGGGGCCAGCACCAAACCGAGCAGTTGGCGGTGGAAAATCAGGGCTATGAGGAAACCAAAAAAAAGAACACCTCCAATCCGAATAAGGGTTTTCCTTAGGATTGCAAGGTGTTCCCAGAAGGTAAGGTCAGTCATCTGCTAAAACCACTGATTTATTTATCAGGGGTTTCTTTCTTGTCATCTTCAATGATGCCTTGAGAAGCCTTCTTGAATTCGCGCAAACCTTTTCCAAGGTTTTTTGCAAATTCGGGAAGCTTCTTTCCTCCGAAAAGGACCAGAACAACCATTAAGATAACAATCAGCTCCCAACCACCAATCATAGTGCTAGTTGTTTGAGTCTTTCACCGATTAGGTTCAACTCTTTCTTGAATTTATCCAATTCTTCTTTCCCTTTTGGTGCCTTTTCAAACTCCTGCAGACGGCCCGCAAAGTGTTGCAAAAGGTGCACTGTGTTTTGCGGATCTGAAAGAAAGAGAAACTCTTCTCCGTCAATCCGGCGAATACGATTGAGCAACGCACTCTCTTCTTGCTGTGTGACGATATCAGAAGTGATGATATTGATGAATTCACCACGCTCATAGATCTCTTTTGCCAAGCGAGCAGGGATTGTAAAGAGTTTGATGATCTCTTCTAAAATCTCCTGATGCTTCTCATTTGCCAAGTTCCCTTTGATCTGACCTGTGAGTAGAGTCTCAAACAGATAGTTAGCAAGATCTTGGTTTTGGTTGGTGCATGTGAGAATCACATTTTGCAATTCGCGAAACGTAGAGCGTGTGATGTTCATCGCAAAGATCCGCTTGAGATGTCCTTCAAATAGGGTCAAAATGCGATCATCTAAACTGACCATTTGTGCTGTCATTTTACTAATCCTTTTAGTGTATTAAGTTGTTGTGAAATAAGTTTTTTCTGGTCATCAGACAAGTGAGCAGAAGAGGCCGCTTCAATCAGGCGATTGAGAGCTTTGATTAACCCCTCACCAACGTTTTCACGTCGTTTGTCTGTTTCATTTAAAGGGAATGTTGTACGAATCAAAGAGATCATCTGCTGCTTGGTCTCTCCTTTGTAGTTCCGCACGATTTCCTCTTTCTTTTCGAGCTCACCATCTCGACTAGCTAATGTATAAACAGCCTGCCTAGGCATTGACTCAACTTGTGCGCGCAGTTGTTGTGGCACTTGAGAGTAAAAATCGAAATATTGAAGAAAATTGTAAGGTGTTTGGCGGTTGCCATAAGTTGTCATCAACCAAGCTGTAAATGCTCCCTCACGATATTTCTTCAAAATCGTTTGGGCTCGCTTGATCCGCTCACCATGTAAAATAGCAGCTTGGTTAGTGATTGCTTTCACTTCACGCGTGACAGCAATCAGGTCATCTAAATCGTCATCAAGAGCACTCTCTTCTTGAGTATATTTTTCAAGAATATGAGAGAGTTCAGCGCGCTCTTTTTCTCCAAAATCACCCATTCGAAACTGACCTGAAAAGACCGCAAGATCTCTTTCGGGTTCGTCTTCTTTGGGCTTCTCTTTTCTCTTCAAGAAACGGTCTTGTAACATCGTAGTGAGCTTGGCCATATCAGTATCATCTCGTTAAAGGTTCATTTGTAGAGGCGCCTTTGACTATGTCGCGGCTTTACAGTCTTGAGGGAAATGTAACATATCACCATTTTTTCAAGAAGGAATTTTCATCCTTTGCGGAGGCTCTTCTCTTGTTGGATCTTAGAAATAAAAGCATCTAGCGCCATCTCGCCATGGACAACGTTATCGCGGCTGCGCAGTGAAATTGTTTGATTTTCCACTTCTTTATCCCCAATGGTGAGCATGTAGTTAACCTGTTCGAGCTGAGCGAGTCGAATTTTTTTGCTGACAGACTCGTGACTCTCATCGATTTCACAATGAAAATCACTCAAAGCTTCTCCAAGCTTACGAGAGTATTCAAGGTGACGATCCGCAACTGGAATGATGCGCACTTGTCTTGGGCTGAGCCAGAAGGGAAACTTCCCGCCAAAGTGTTCAATCAAGATTCCTAAGAAGCGTTCAATTGAACCGTAAAGCGCGCGATGAATCATGATGGGGCGTGAGCGATTACCCTCTCGGTCAACATACTCCAAATCGAAACGCTCAGGAAGCGCCATGTCGAGTTGAATGGTTCCACACTGCCAAGTACGTCCAATTGCGTCGCGGATATGCAGATCGATTTTAGGACCATAAAATGCGCCTTCTCCTTCGCTGATCACGTATGGCTTTTCGCTACGGTCAAGTGCGTTTTTGAGAGCAAGAGTTGCATGCTCCCACTGCTCATCTGTCCCGATTGTATCTTCATCAGGACGAGTCGAAAGTTCTAAATGATAGTCCAAACCAAAAACAGAATAGATCTCATCAACCAGCTGGAGTACGCGTAAGATCTCATCTTCAATTTGCTCTGATTCCATAAAGATATGCGCATCATCTTGGTGAAAGCTGCGCACGCGCATCAATCCTGAAAGGGCACCAGAAGCTTCGTGGCGATGAACCAGTCCAATCTCTGCAATCCGCAGAGGAAATTCGCGATAACTGTGCATTTCTGAGCGGTAAAGCAACATGCAGCCAGGACAATTCATAGGCTTGATCGCAAACTCACGCTCTTCAATCGCTGAGGTGTACATGTTTTGGCGGTAATTTTCCCAGTGACCCGACTTCTCCCAAAGCTCACGGCGCATCATCACAGGCGTTTTGATCTCGAGATAGCCGGCTCTTCGATGACACTCATGCCAAAAATCTAAGAGTGCCTGCCACACAAGCATCCCCTTTGGATGAATGAATGGCATGCCTGGAGCCTCTTCATTGTGAGAAAAAATTCCAAGTTTTGGACCGAGTATTTTATGGTCCCGTTTTTTAGCTTCTTCAAGTTGACGGAGATATTCACGTAAGAGCTTTTTGTCAGGAAATGTGACAGCGTAAATGCGAGTGAGCATCTCACGGTTGCTATCGCCACGCCAGTAAGCACCAGAAGTTTTCAACACTTTCAAAGCGCGTACTTTTCCAAGATTGGGAATGTGCGGACCGCGGCAAAGGTCGTAAAACTCACCTTGGCGATAAGCTGTCATCTCAACATCCTCAAATCCTTCGATCAACTCTGATTTATAAGGGTTATTGCTAAAGGCCTGTAAAGCAGCTTTTCTGTTAGCCAAAACCTCACGTTCTGGCTTGTAATTCTGCTTGACAATCGCTTCCATCTCTTTTTCGATTTTTCCAAAATCTTCATCTGAGATGTGTAAGTTGGCAAAGTCATAATAGAAACCTGTTTGAATCGGTGGGCCGATCGTTGGCTGAGCATCTGGCCAGAGACGAAGGACAGCTTGAGCCAAGATGTGCGCAGAGCTATGCCAGTAGATCTCTTGTCCCTCAGGATCACTAAAGTTCCAAAGACGCACCTCATCACCCTCTTTCAGCGCATGTGAAAGATCAACAGACTTTCCGTTGACGCAAGCAGCGAGCGCTTGGTCAGGAGCGGTTTGATTGAGCTGTTTGGCGAGATCTTCCGCCGTGCTCCCTTCAGGAAGCTCAACCATCTTTTCTTTAATACGAACAGTAATTCCCATAATAAGAGAAAGAATCTTATACAAAAGCGGTTGAAAAGAAAAGCGCAAAGATTCAGAATCGCCTCTCATGAGACAAAAAACTGCTCTTATTACAGGGATTACGGGTCAAGATGGCGCTTATTTAGCAGAATTTCTGCTTGAAAAAGGGTATGCTGTTCATGGGATTGCCCGTCGCAGTTCGACTCCTAACACCAGCCGTATTCAAGCTCTTCTTGCTGATGGATTGACGCTTCATTTGGGCGATTTGACAGACGCCAATAGCCTTTTTCAAATATTGGCAAAAACAGAGCCTGATGAAATCTATAATTTGGCTGCGCAAAGCGATGTGGCAGTCTCTTTTGAAAATCCTGAATATACAGCCAATGTCAATGGCTTGGGGACCATTCGAATTTTAGAGGGGCTTCGCACCCTTGGATTGAAAAGTCGCTTTTACCAGGCCTCGACATCTGAGCTTTATGGACTTGTACAGCAAGTTCCTCAAACAGAGAAAACACCTTTTTACCCTCGTTCTCCCTATGCGGTTTCGAAGCTATATGCTTATTGGATGACAGTGAATTATCGTGAATCCTACGATTTTTTTGCTTGCAATGGTATTCTCTTCAATCACGAATCTCCAAAACGGGGCGAGAACTTTGTCACACGCAAAATCACCCGAGCTCTTGGAAAAATCATGGTTGGACTTCAGGATTGCCTCTATCTGGGTAACCTCGATGCAAAACGTGATTGGGGGCATACGCGCGACTTTGTCGAAATGCAGTGGTTGATTATGCAGCAAGAGAAGCCAGATGATTATGTCATTGCAACGGGCAAACAGCACTCTGTACGTGACTTCGTGACACTTGCAACTAAAAAACTTGGGATCACCCTTCGATTTGAGGGGCAGGGAATTACTGAGCGAGGCATCATCGAATCGATTGACTCCTCTTATCCACATACACTTTGTCCTGGAACAACGATTGTTACTGTTGACCCCCGTTTCTTTCGCCCTGCAGAAGTTGATACCCTGCTTGGAGATGCAACGAAAGCCCATGAAAAACTTGGCTGGAAACCTAAGATCTCTTTTGAGCAGCTTGTTAGCGAGATGGCTCATGAAGATTTTTTGCTCGCTAAGCAAGAGGCGCGCCTTGAAGAGGTGCTTGCTTGAAGCTCTGTGTTGATGCGCGGCTTTTACATGCATCGGGCATTGGCACCTTTCTTAAAAATCTCCTCCCTTATTTTGACAAAGAATTAGATCTCGTTGTGCTCCATAAAGAGGGCGAAGATGTGCCTTATGCAGGCATCCCAATGAAAAGCCGGATTTACACGATTGCAGAACAGTGGGAGCTCTTTCGAAAAATCCCCAAATGCGATCTCTTTTTCTCCCCCCATTACAATATTCCGCTCTTGCCAATTCGAGCAAAAAAAAGAGTTGTAACCATTCACGATGCTTATCCACTCGCATTTGCCCAAACATTGACCTTTGCCCAAAAGGCCTATGCAAAACTCTTTTTTGCTGCTGCGATGAAATACTCGGATCAAATCGTGACAGTATCGGAGTTTTCGAAACAAGAGTTGCAAAAGTATTGCCCTTCCCAAAAGCCTATACATGTCATTCCCAATACACTTTCCCCTCAGTTTACTTACCAAGAAGGGGCAAAAGATGAGGAGTACCTCCTTTGTGTTGGAAATGTAAAGCCGCACAAGAATTTATTGCGTCTGGTGCAGGCTTATGCCCGGCTGATGCCAAAGGAGAAGCTGCTCATCATTGGGAAGAAAGAGGGGCTTTTAACGCGAGATGAGACCGTTTTAGATTTTGTTGAGCAGCATCTTAAAAATCGGATCATTTTTACAGGTTACGTACCAGACAAAGAGTTGCCAGCTCTCTATTCCGGAGCCAAGTTATTTATTTTTCCTTCTTACTATGAGGGGTTTGGTTTTCCTCCGCTTGAAGCGATGGCCTGTCACTGTCCTGCTCTTGTCGCTAGAGCAGCTAGCCTGCCTGAAGTGTGTGGTGATGCTGTTGAATATGTCGATCCTCTTTCGGTTGATTCTATTTACGAAGGGATGAAGAGTCTTTTACAAAATCCCTCAAGAAGACTAGAGTTGGTGGAAAAAGGAAAAGAGCGTGCTGCCCAGTATCATCCTGAAAGCTCAGCTCAACGCTACATTGAGCTTCTATGTTAGTGAAAGAAAGAGGAAACTCCCGACTTAGACTTATCGATCGTTATCTGGGTATTCCGATTATTTTCTTACTTGGTTTATTTAGAATTAAGAGAAAACAGATTCCCCATTTCCAATCTATTGCACTACTTAAAACTTCTGGGATTGGAGATACGGTTCTTCTCTCAGGTGTGATCGAGGATTTGAAAAGACAATTTCCTGGGAAAAAAATCACTCTATTTACCGGGCATCTAAACTTTGAAATGGGGAAGTTGATTTCGGGGTGTCAGGTCATTTCTCTTCCAGTCACGAAACCTTGGCAAGCAATACGCATTTTACGGCAACATCAATTCGATCTATGGATGGATTTTGGGCCATGGCCACGGATTAATGCATTATTATCCTATTTTGCTCGAGCCAAATACAGAGTTGGGTTTAAAACTGCTGGGCAATTTCGACACTATATTTATGATAAAACGATTTCTCATAGCTTCAAGAGGCATGAAATTGAAAACTACCGTGATTTTGTGCGCATGTTGGGAATTTCAAAGCATTCCTTTCCAACAATTGGATGCTGTAAGGTACAATCAGTAAAAAAGAAGCGTATTGCACTTCATCTTTTCCCTGGAGGATCACGCGCTTATTTGAAGATGTGGCCAGATCACAAATGGGAAGAGTTGATTCATTATCTAGGCCAACATGGCTATGAAGTGATATTTACCGGATCAGGGAAAGACCGAAACGCTATTGAAAAATTCCTGAGTGGGAATTCTCAACAAATTAACTTAGCTGGAGAGCTTACTTTACAAGAGACAGCAGAATATCTAACTTCTTGTGAATGTGTTATTAGTGTTGATACTGGCATCATGCATCTTGCAGCAGCCTTAGGATGTCAAGTGATCGCTTTACATGGACCAACTTCCCCAAATCGTTGGGGTGCAGTTGGGAAAAAAGTGACTGCAATTACACCTGACATCGACTATACTCCTTGCATTCAGTTAGGGTTTGAGGCTAAATGCCAAGCAAATCGATGTATGCAAGCAATAGAATTGAAACAAGTTACAAATATATTAAGAGGTTTAGATGAAGTGTTTGATTCTGGCGGGGGGGAGCGGGACGAGGCTATGGCCATGGTCTCGAAGTAAATACCCGAAACAATTTCTCTCTGTAATCGGAGGAACCTCTTTTTTTCAACGCACTCTTAAACGAGCACTTTTATTCACTAAGGCTGAAGAGATCTTTGTGATCACTCATGCCGATTTTTTTCACACAATTGCTGCACAAGCAGCAGAAATCGATACCAAAATTGTCGATAATATTCTGCTGGAACCTGCTCCAAAAAATACAGCCCCTGCCATTGCATTTGCTATGGAAGCTATGAAAAAAAGAGGTGTCAAACCAAATGAAACGCTCTTTGTCTGCCCCGCAGATCACATGATTGCTCCAGAAGAAAAATTCGCTGACTATGTCAAGCAAGCAGATGTTCTTGCCAAACAAGGCAAACTTGTCACTTTTGGAATTCGCCCTTCAAAGCCCGAAACAGGATATGGCTACATCAAAGCCGATGGGAATGAAGTGAAAGAGTTCGTTGAAAAGCCGGATTTACAAACAGCTCAAGCTTATGTTCTAAGTGGTGACTACTTTTGGAATTCAGGGATGTTTCTCTTTTCTATCAATACGATGGAAAAGGAGCTGAAAAAGCATTGTCCAGATTTGAGTGAGCCCATTTCAATCGACTATGCAGTGATGGAAAAATCTGATTGTGTCGCGATGCTTCCACTTGATTTGGCGTGGTCAGATGTAGGCTCATGGGAAAATATCTACGAACTGCTCGACAAAGATGAAAACCATAACGTCACCCGTGGCAATGTCATGGCTTTTGACACCAAGAACTCTTTGATTTTAGCGCAAAAACGTCTGGTCTCAACGATTGGACTCGATGATATGCTTGTCGTTGAAACAGATGATGTAGTACTAGTTGCACCGAAAAGTGAGTCGCAAAGAGTAAAGGATATTGTTGGTCAATTACGTGATCTGGGTAAAGAAGAAGTCGATGAACATTTAACAGTCAATCGTCCTTGGGGAAGCTTTACAGTCTTGGAAGAAGAACCTCGTTTTAAGATTAAGCGCATTACTGTAAATCCATTAGCTACACTGAGTTTGCAGATGCATTACCACCGTAGTGAACATTGGGTTATTGTCAGTGGAACAGCGAAGGTGACGATTCAAGATAAGGAAAAAGTCGTACATGAAGGTGAGAGTATTTTCGTGCCTAAATCAGCGATTCACCGGGTAGAAAATCCAGGGAAAGTCCCCTTAGAGATTATCGAAGTCCAAGTCGGTGAATATCTCGGCGAAGATGATATCATCCGGTTCGAAGATGTTTATGGCAGGCTTAAAGAAGATGAATCATTCCGTATTTTGATGAAGAAATAGCCTAAATCTTTTTTTTAGATATACTGCGCAGTAATGAAAGGACTCATCTGTGTTTTACTTCTGGTCAATACCCTATTTGCTGTTGGTTCAATCAAAGTAGGGGTTCTCCACTCGCTTTCAGGCTCTATGGTAGATAGTGAGGCTCCTGTTGTGGATGCAACGTTACTTGCTATCGAAGAAATTAATGCCAGAGGTGGAATAATTGGAAAAAAGCTTCAACCGGTTGTTATAGATGGTGCATCGGATGATTTAGAATTTGCCAAAGGTGCTAAAAAGCTCATTCTTGAAGATAAAGTGAGCGTTGTTTTTGGCTGTTGGACATCGGCAAGCCGCAAAGCAGTTAAACCTATATTCGAAGAGCACGATAGTCTGCTATTTTATCCTGTGCAATATGAAGGATTAGAGAGTTCTAACAATATTGTTTACACAGGCGCCGCTCCTAATCAACAAATTATTCCTGGTGCATCATGGGCATGTCAAACAGTTGGACAACGTATTTTTCTTGTTGGATCTGATTATGTTTTCCCACGCCGTGCTAATGAAATCATTCAAAAGGTGATTTATGCATTTGGAGGAGAAATTCTTGGGGAAGAATATATTCCACTAGGCAGTCAAAATGTAGATGAGGTAGTCCAAAAGATTGTAGAGGCAAAGCCAGAGTTAATTTTAAATACACTCAATGGCATCTCAAATCGCTACTTTTTTGAAGCTCTACGAAAAGCGGGTGTCGATTCCTTTCAAACTCCAACTATGTCGTTTAGTATTGGTGCAACAGAGCTTATTGCTTATAATCTAATCGACAAGTGCAAGGGAGATTTCACGGCATGGAATTATTACGAATCGATCGAATCTAAACAGAACAAACGCTTCATTCAAGCATTTAAGAAGCGCTATGGCAAAGAGAGGCATATTAGTGATCCAATGGAGGCTGCCTACTTTGGTGTCTATCTTTGGGCGCAAGCAGTTGAAGAGTCTGGTGTTGCAAAAAGCGAAATAATAAAAAACACAATAAAAACGCAGGTACTATTAGCTCCTGAAGGCATGGTTTATGTTGATCCAGATACCAATCATGTTTGGAAAACAGTAAGAATTGGACAGCTAGACGCCAATGGTGTTTTTAATATTATTTGGTCTTCTGAAAAGTCGATTAAACCGTTCCCCTACCCCTTAATTTGGGGTTTGAAATCATGAAAATTTTTGTTAAACTTCTCCTCGTATTCCTTTCTCTGTCTGTCATTCCGCTGATTATCTTTTTTGGCATTGTAAATCATAATTTCTACAACTACTTTCTTGAGGAACAAGAGCTTATTTTAGAAGGGATTGCAGATGAAAAAATTCAAGATATTTCAAACTTATTCAAGACTCTTCGAAACGAAGCTCAATTGATTGCGAGCAGTGACACGGTCATTGGGTATCTAACAAAACCAGAATCTAAAGTTATTAGGAAAGAAGAGAAGTTATTCGATATATTTAGTGGTTTTTATCAACTCAATAACATTTATCTAGTTAATCCAACGGGAAAGATTGTCTTTGCAATGGAGGAGCTAGGGTTAGATAAGGACTTAAACACCGGCTTTTATAAGCAACCCCCCACTCATGCTCTTATCGAATCAGTCGATGAACTTTCTGATAACCTAAAAGTTTTTCAGGGATTTTCTGAAGAAAATGAACTAAGCAAGGTTTTTAACAATACGAAGATTTTATTAGAACCAACTCTATCAAATTTTTCCTATTTTTCCCCAAGTCGTCAACCCGTTGTGTTTATGGGTGTTCCAGTGTTTTATGAACAGAAATTCATAGGTGTTTTAATACTCGAGCTACCTGATGAAGTCATCTATAGCATTTTTCGAAACTATAGTTCGCTTGGAAAAACAGGAGAGATGCTTGTTGCAAAACAGGTCGGGCAAAAACTTTTATATCTGAACCCTATCCGGCATCAACCCGATGCAGCATTTAATCTCGAAATTGAAATGGGTTCTGATCAGGCACTTCCGATGCAAGCTGCAGTACAGGGTGTTAAAGGTCGAGGGGTCTCTATTGATTATCGTGGAGAAAAGGTGCTTGCGATATGGAATTATTTCCCTTATCTCCAACTTGGAATTGTTGTAAAAATAGATTTTGATGAGATTTTCGGACCACTTTATCACATTCGCAATTTGGTCCTTATTTTTGGTTCGATTACATTTGTTTTTGTATTAGGAATCATTGTTTATATTTCTAAAACAATTTCTCGCCCCATCCAAAAACTGCAAGAGGGAGTCAAGATTGTTGGGAGTGGAAATCTAGATTACAAAGTTAGCAATAATAAGCATGACGAAATAGGTGATTTATCAAGAGCTTTTGACCAGATGGTTGAACACCTGAAGGAGTCAACGACATCGATTGAGCGCTTGAATGAAGAAGTTGAACAACGTAAGAGCGCAGAAGAAGTTAAAGCCGGTTTTTTCTCCATGGTTGCCCATGAATTACGGGGGCCTATTGCGCCTATTCGTGATGGGATTACACTTATTTTAGATGGAGAAGCTGGGGAAATTAATGCTGAGCAGAAGCGGTTCTTAGGAATCTCATTACAGAATACTAATCGTTTATTAGTTGTTATTAACGATATTCTGGATTTTCAAGGAATTGAATCTGGTAAACTCAAGTATAATATTAGCGATAATGATATCAATTCAGTCCTTTTGACGACTGTAGAAATGTATCAACAGATGATTCGTAAGAAAAAACTGCAACTGGATTTAGACTTGGCTGAAAATTTACCTGCAGCTCCTTTTGATAAAAATCGCATTATTCAAGTGATCGGAAATTTACTAAGCAATGCCATTAAATTCACGGAGCAGGGCAGGCTTTCTATTAAGAGCTCATTGCAGGGACAAAATCTTCAAATTGAAATTTCGGATAGCGGAGAAGGAATTGCTAAAGAAGACATTGCAAAGCTTTTCCAAACTTTTGTTCGCCTTAATGTTAAAGTACACGGTACAGGTCTTGGTCTTACCATCTGCAAAAAAATCATTGAGGACCATAGAGGAGAAATTTGGGTTGAGTCTATTGAAGGGGAAGGGTCTTCCTTTTTCTTTACTCTTCCTGTCGAATAAATATTTTATGGAGTGATTTAAAGAAGAATTTCAGATGCTTTTTTTCTGTTTTTTTTTTATAATGAACTCTTTGATATCGCAACCTGTAGATGGCTATGAATCTCATCTTTGTCTTTCTCAACTTCTTTATCTGGGGCTCCTCATTTTCGTTAGCGAAAGCGGCGATGAAATTCTCTCCTCCTCTTTATTTAACAGGGGTGAGGATGTGTATCGCAGGAATTATTTTACTCGCATTTCTCCTGCTCTTTCGTAGACAAGATTTTAAAGTGCGCAAGACTCAAATTTTACCTTTGGTTTTGCTGGCTCTTTCAAGTGTTTATTTAACAAATGCGTTTGAATTTTGGGGGCTTCAGTATCTTACAGCAGCGAAGGCCTGTCTCATCTATAGTCTATCCCCATTCTTAGCTGCGCTCTTCTCCTACTTCCAGTTCCGGGAAAAGATCACAATACGAAAAATCATAGGCCTCACTATCGGCTTTATCGGTTTTTCTCCAGTCTTCCTTTCGGATTCTGGTTCAGAACATTTACTCGGAAAATTTTTGATCTTTTCATGGGCAGAAGTCGCGCTCATTCTTGCGACAGTCACGTCTGTTTATGGCTGGATCTTATTGCGTAAGCTCGGCAAGGATGAAGGGATGTCTCCCGTAATGGCAAATGGCTCATCGATGTTACTTGGGGGACTTTTTGCTCTTGTTCACTCACTATTCGTAGATTCTTGGGCACCGACACCTGTTGTCGATTATGGAGGGTTTTTAAGCTGGGTCATGCTCATTGTTGTGATCTCTAATCTGCTTTGCTACAACTTGTATGGATGGTTATTAAAGCGCTTTACAGCAACCTTTCTTTCGTTTGCAGGCCTGTTAACCCCACTCTTTGCAGCAATCTGGGGTTGGATGATGCACGCTGAAGGAATTCCATGGCCATTCTATCTCTCAATGGGAGTGATTGCTCTAGGACTTTGGCTTGTTTACTCTGAAGAGCTTCGCTTGGGCTACATCGTGAAAAGGTCTAAAGTAGCGCAGTAACTGTCGCATGCCGTCCGCTTTTCTGAAGGCGACGGTAAGAGAAGAAGTCTGTTTCATTTTCATAGGTGCAAATCGAAGCAATTTCAATATGCTTATCTAGTACACCAGACTGCCTGAGTTGCCATCTAGAAATTTCCCAAAAATCAAAGTAAGTGGGCCTAATTTGAAAGGGCCAAAACTCTTTGGGGAGTTCGCTTTGAAAATTGCGAAACTCTGCCGCTTTAGGACCGAGGCTAGGAGAAATACCAACAAGCAAGTCCTTAGGATTGGTTTTGTAAAGGAGTTGCATTGTATCGATCGTTTCTTTGTAGATGTTTGCGACACTCCCGCGCCATCCACAGTGGACATTTGCTAAAGCATGGTGGACAGGGTCATAGAAGATGGCAGCTTGGCAATCAGCATGTAAGACCAAGAGGCCACGATGCGGTTGATTAGTCACAAGGCCATCACCCTTCAGTTGCTCATCTGAAGCTTCATGCACCACGTTGCCATGCACCTGCCAGAGGGTGGAGGTTTGATTGAGGTCAAAAACAGAGAGGATTTTCTGACGATTGGCTTTAACAGATTGAGGATCATCTCCTGAGGAGTAGCCAAGGTTTAATGAGTGGTAGGGCTCCTGGCTGACGCCTCCATGTCGGAGGAAAATGCCGTGTTGAATGGGCAAGCTATCAAATAGTGAAAAATTCAGCCAATGAACCCCGTCTTGTTCATGTCTTTGCATCATAATAGGGGGTTATATCATTAAACAAAAAAAAACGCTCGGCTTATGGCCGAGCGTTTGTCTATTCATTAGACTGAAGTGTGAGCTGCTTGAGCTGCACCTGTAGAGATGTGTTGGAAGGCAGCTAAGACGTCAGAGAATGTGCTATAGACATCTGTTGCTCCTTGAATCTCTTGTGTCGCAACGTTTATCGACTGCTTTGTCCCTTGTTGGAATACGCGGAAGATGTTAGATGCTAAACTCTGTTGGCCAGAGGCCTCACCAGTCTGACGAAGTAAGTTCGCCTGATCATTATACATTGTTGCAAGCTGCGTCGACTCAATACCAGAGACTAAAGTAGGTGTTGCAAACATCCCGGAACCAACGGCTCCAATCAGGAATTTCATACCTCTTTTCATACCTTTCTTAGCACCTTTAACAGCTAGATCATCAGCCTCTTTACGTAGAGCCTGAGCAGCCTCTTTTGCCTGATCACCCACTGTCTCACCTAGTGAATCACCTAAACCGTCAACAGTAGCATCGGTAGCTGCTGATGCAGCTTCGGTAATACCACTTGTTGCAGCCTCTCCAACTGTCTCTGTGATTGCACTTGATAGGGCGTCGTTTGTTCCTCCCATTGCTTCACTAAGAGTGCGTGTACTAAATTCCATTGGAGCGTCATCAGCTGCAGCTTCACTAGCGCCAGCTCCGGCATCTGTCACAATATCAGTCAATACGCCTCCTGCAGAGTCAGCAGCGCCCTCAATGGCTGAGTCTCCACCTGCCATAAGTTCAAATTCCTCAGGAAGGGCTGATTCTGAAGCTCCACCTGTCACCACTCCAGAAATAACTGTGGCAGCGATCACAACAACCATCAAGACCGAAAAGACGATACTCAAGAACTTAAGGATTGGGCCCCACTTTTTCTGTTCAGCCTGAATATGCTGGTAGTGCTTAATCGCTTGGTTTTGCTTATTAATCTGCAAGGTTGTCGATCTTAGAACGACATTTGAGTTGTTAACGTTGTTTCGCTGATCTGAGGCTACAACCTCTTGAGCTGTAATAGCCGACTCACCCATCGTTTGGAAAATCTTAACAAATGCTGCTGCTAATGTTGTTAAAACTTGTTGGTTTTGTGGTTGTGCTGGTGGCAGTTTTGGACGCTCAACATCCTTAACAGCAGCTTTAAGAGCCGCCTGCTTAGCGCTAGAGATTGTATCGACTTTTCCCGCTGCTTTAGCGTGAGCGAGTTTTTCAAGTGCTGGTAAGCTAAGAGCTGGACTCTGAGTTTGTACACTACTTGGAGTAATACTCATATAATTTCCCCTTATATTGTTATAATACTTTAATCTATTAAAATTACTTAATTATTATAACACTAATTGGAATAAAATTCAAATATTAATTAGAAGAGTGTTTATCTGTTAATGTTTTCTTAATAAGTTCGCACTTTTCCCCAAGCTCTTTATGCTCAGGTTTAAGTTTACAAAGCTCTATTGTGATTTTAAGAAAATGTAAAGCATCTGAATATCCCTCAAGATTGAGGAAACAATCAGCTAGATAGAATGTTGGCATAGGATTCATCGGCTCGAGGGCATGAGCTGTATAAAAACCTAGTGAGGCGTTAATGAAGTCTTTATGTTGGTGGTGAGCAGAAGCGAGTCCATAGATATATTTGAACTCATTTGGATTGAGTTTGGCTAAGACTTGAAATAGAGTCGCTGCTTCGAGGTATTTGCCTTGATCATAGTAGCCATGGGCAATCGCGTAGATCTCCTCTTCCATCTCATCTGAGACGCCAGAGGCCTCTTTGAGGGTTTTCCCCTCTTTCTCCATCTTTTGAAAGAGCTCGGCTGCAACCTCATCCAATTTCTCTTCATTAAGATTGTCTAAAATCTTAGCTAATTCGTTTTTGTCCATATTTATACGTTATAATAATGAGAAAATTATATCAAATGAATTAACATTGTTATTATAGTGAAAAATGCTTTTTTGTTTATTATCCACCGCTACCCTGCAAAGCAGTTTAATCCCGCGTACGTGCTGCACAATTATAAGGTTTTGATGAAGGGCGGGCGGTTAGCTGCATCTCGTGCAGGAAAGCTCAGGCCTATAAGGGGATTTTGGCGTAAAGCGGGTTTGACATCTCTTAACATCCTCTCATTGGGTGCTTACCATTCAAGGCTTAAGCGTGTTAAGCTTTTTACTTACTTAGCGCTTACTTTGGAATTACGTAATCCTTTGGATAAGCAGCAGCTGATTCCCTTCTTAGTTCGCAAGGAGCGAATTTTGCAACAGCTGATCCCACACATGGGTATAAAACAAGAACTGTTGCAGGCCTATCTTGATCTTTTCTTAAGGAATTCTCAGTTGCAATTGTATATCATTGAAAAAATGAAGCGTGCTGTTTGGCAAGGGAGGCGGCCTACTTGTATCCAAAACGCAGATTTAGGGTTACAAAAAGGTTTGATTCCCCAATTGGCTGTACAAGGGGGGTCGGGAACCTATTTTATGAAAAACACAGAGCGTGAAACTATTGGGCTTTTCAAGCCCTTTGATGAAGAGATTGGAGCGCCAAATAATCCTGTTGGACCATCACATCAAGGAGCTTTAGGACAAAGAAGGACACGGATGGGAGTGCGTGTTGGTGAGGGGGCGCATCATGAAGTAGCGAGCTACGTGATCGACATCTTTTTTGGATTTGGGATTGTTCCACCAACTTATTATGCAACGTTTACACATCCAATTTTCCATCAAACTGGAGAAGATCCGCTGAGTACCTTGCGGACAAAAAAGACAAAATATGGCTCTTATCAGGAATATATAGCTGGATTGACGTCTTTAGATAGGGTGAGCGAACAAGAGATGCTTAACGTTCCCCTTGAAGAGTATCAACTGCTCATTGTTTTAGATCTGATCATTGGTAACTTAGATAGAAACCCCGGAAATATCTTGATTGGTGATGGGGAGCTTGTTGCTATTGATCACGCTCTAGCATTTCCAGATAATATCAAAGATCCTCTTTCGACATGGTATTGGGCAATTGATTTTCTAGCTTATAAGCCACTGATTCCTTCTCTCGTTAAATTGGTCAAAAACTTTCCTTTTGAAAGGATTGCCTGGAAATTGCGCAAGCATTGTGGGATAGAGCCTAAGGCTTTACAACGGATGCGTGAGAGGGTTGCACTTTTTTCTGCTGGGGTTGCAGTTGATCTTGCTCCGCTGCAGCTAAGTGAGCTTTTACAAGAGGAGTATCTCAGGCCTCTGATTGATCAAGATCAAACGTTGCCACAATGCGCAAAAGAGATGGTTGAAAATTACCGTTCTCAGTTACAACAAGAGAGATGATTACCATTTTAGACGAACAAACAATCAATCAAATCGCTGCAGGCGAAGTGATTGAAAACCCTGCTTCTGTTGTCAAGGAGCTGATGGAAAATGCGCTTGATGCTGGGGCCTCTGATATTGTTATTGAAACTGAGGGAGGCGGGCGTGGATTGATTCGTCTGAGTGATAATGGCCATGGGATGCAGAGCGATCATCTCTGTTTAGCTCTTGAGCGGCACGCAACCTCTAAAATTTCTCATGTCAGTGATTTAAACACACTTGATTCCTTAGGCTTTCGAGGTGAAGCGCTTCCCTCTATTGCATCGATCTCAAAGATGTCATTGCACAGTAGTACAGGGAAAGAGGGCGCACGTCTTGAAGTTGTAGGAGGAAAGCTTGGGAAAATGCAACCTTGTGCGCGGCAAAAAGGGACAACAATTGAAGTGCGCTCGCTCTTTTTTAACGTGCCAGTACGACGAAATTTTCAAAAAAGTGTTGGCTCGGATGTCGCTGAAATTCACAAATGCCTGACAAAAATCGCTCTTTGTCATTCCAATCTCCGTCTTCGGTGGATTCATGAAGGGAAAGTGCAATTTGCACTCGATCATCAAATGCCTTTATTGGCGCGGATTGAAGTATTGCTTGGGGAAGAATTTGCTTCGAATCTACTTCCTGTTGATGAAATGGGATACATCAGCAATCCCGCAGCCCATCGTCCGAATCGCACTGGCCACTATCTCGCAATCAACAAACGGGCAGTTGTTTGCCCTTTTATCTCACAAAAAGTGTTGGAAGGTTATAGCACACGTCTACCTACACACCGCTTTCCTCTTTTTGTCCTGCAACTCAATTTGCCAGCCGATTGGATCGATGTGAATGTACATCCTCAAAAACGAGAGATTAGACTTCGCCATCAGCAAGAGATTGGTGAAAAAATTGTTACGCAAGTAGAACACGCATTGGAAAGACCAACTCGAGTTGTTCAAACACCCTCATTTACTTTTGTGCAGGAAGATGAATCTGTATCGTCAGTTGCTGAAGAGGTTGTCGTTTATCAACCAAATGAATCTACAGAAGAACCTATGCTCATGGAGCAGGAAATTACCTTGATGGGCATTTTCAAAGATTATATTTTCATTCATGAGTCGGATGGTGTGCATATGATCCATAGTCCTTCAGCGCTTTATCGCATTCATTATGAAACGGTGACCCAAAAAAAGAGCGCTGTTGAACAGCAGAGCCTCTTGCTCCCGTTGACAGTCGAAGTGACGCCTGCTGAGGTACTGTTCCTCATGGAACATCTTACAGAATTGACTAATCTAGGCATCTCAATACGTCATTTTGGTGAGCAGACGTTTCTTATCGATGCAATTCCGGCTTGTCTAGAGTTTGAAGAGATCACAGGATTAATTCATCAATTGTTTGAAAATCAACATGTAGAATACGCAAAAGTTTTGACGCGTCATCCATTGAAAAGGGTGCGATCTCCATTTGAAGCACTTGCTCTGATCAAAAAACTGCGTAAGTGTGATATTCCTGATAGAACTCCTGAAGGGAAATTGATCACTCAAGTGATCACAGAAGCAGAACTCCACCGTAGGTTTTCATGAAGCGGATTGAAGCAGCAAGAGCTACACTTGGTAAGTTAGATGGTATCTTGGTAGATTCCCCTATCGATTTATATTATCTCACAGGATTAGAGCTTTCTCTTGGTCGCCTCTTGATTACACAGAAAGAAGCGACTCTTTTTGTCGACGGGCGCTATTTTGAAAAGTGCCAAAAAGAGAGTCCTATTCCTGTTGTTCTATGGGATAGGAAATCACCTCTTCCAATTACTGGAAAAGTTGGATTTGACTCGCTTTACACGACATATAATGAGTACCAAACTCTTTGCAAGCTCGATGTAAAATGGGAGCCTCTTTGCGGCCCCATTCAAAAACTCAGGTTGATTAAA
The DNA here is from genome assembly GCA_942490925.1 of uncultured Chlamydiaceae bacterium. Lineage (GTDB taxonomy): Bacteria > Chlamydiota > Chlamydiia > Chlamydiales > JAAKFR01 > CALNYX01. The sequence continues at coordinate 1,410,930 of CALNYX010000017.1, forward strand.
GAGCCAGCTGAAATTGAAAAACTACGCGTTTCAGCAGCGCTGTGCGCCCAAGGGTATGATTATGTCCTTACTCTGCTTAAAGAGGGTGTAATAGAAGAAGAAGTGGCGATGGAGTTGGAGCTCTTTTGGAGGAAAATAGGAGGAGAAGAGCTCTCGTTTGAGCCAATTATAGCTTTTGGAGAGAATAGCTCGCTGCCACACCATCGGCCAAGTAAAAGAGCTTTACAACATGGTGATTTAGTCTTGATCGATATTGGAGTGCGGTATGATCACTACCATTCTGATATGACGCGTGTGACCTTTTTTGGTGAGCCAACAACTCAAATGGAAGAGATCTACTCGATTGTTAAGGAGGCATATGTGGCGGCTTTGGCATTATGTCGCCCTGGTCAAGAGATGGCGGTTGTAGACAGAGCTGCTCGGCAGTTAATAGAGAGTCGTGGTTATGATTTACCACACAGTTTAGGGCATGGAGTAGGATTAGAAGTGCATGAGATGCCACGGATTTATGCAAGTTCTGAAGGTACATTGCAGGCTGGAATGGTGATTACTATTGAACCAGGGATCTATGTGCCAGGTTTTGGTGGGGTGCGTTTAGAAGATACAATTGTTATCACTGGAGATGGGTATGAAAGTTTAACCTGTCGTCCACTTAGCGAATCACTCACGTTGTTGAATAACTCAAGTTTCTGACCGTTTTGGTTGCTTTTTGTCTGACTTGGAGGCTCGCTCGCTTGCCCTATCGCTTATAGTAGCTGCTACTGCAAGCGTCCAATTGAGAGCAAAAATCCCCAAAATGCCTCGACTTCATTTTTACATAACATGTTGAGATTTTTTCTTCAGATACACGTACCTAATCACTTCCTATTGCTTCATAGGGTCAATCTCGTTACACTAACAACATAAGAAACCTCTAAATTATGCAGGCTTCAGATCTTTCAGTGCAATTTGCACCAGAGCGTTGTTTTCGTCCTCGCTAACCCACAAGGGGTTAGTGCCGTTCTCCAAACTTAGCTCTGTCACAAATTTCACTAAAATCTCCAAAACTTGCATAATTCAGAGGCTTCATAAAGTTAAGAGGTCTTTGATTCGTGAAACTGCGCGGTAAACTTTTTACAGCCGTCGGTATTTTGCTCGCCTGCTATGTCGTGGTGATTTTTGTTTTACCCACCACAGTTGTTGTAAAAGACGTTGCAGAAGTTACAGCAAAGCTGCATGAGACGTTTGCTGCAAGTAATCAAAAGCAGCTTGAAGATCAAAAAGTGCTTCTGAAAGATCTTCTGCGCACGATGCATCAGAATATCAATTCTCTTCTCTATGTAGTCTATGATGCGCATCCGTGGCCTGCAGAAAAGTTGTGGCAGATCATGAGCTATAACCCAGATATTGGCTTTTTACAGATCGATCTTCCAGATAAACATGTGGTGATCACTCCGGATGTTGCACAAACCTATCCTGCAACTCTTGATGGCTCTGTAGCAACTCTATCGAATGGCCAGAGTTACGCTGCTTTTCCATATGTAGGTGAGTATTTTCTGCTCTTCCCCTCTGGAACCAAGGATGCCCCAAAGATTGAAAAGCCTCCCGCGCTGATCAGTGGGTTGACAGCCAAAACACAAATGGCGCAACTGCTGATTCCTCGTATTGTTGAGGGAAATCATCCAATTGGGATTGTTCAATTCAATGCATTGGGTCAAGGGGAAGCGATTTTTGCAAATGAAGTGGTTCATACAAAGCCGATGTTTGATGCTGAGCGCTACTTTTCAGGGCATGAACCTCCACAAAAGGCTCCACCGATTGCTGATGGAAGCGCTCTTGTTTCTAGCCCTTCTCTTTCTCATCTCTTCTTAGTAAACACTTTGAAGACAGATCAGTTCTATTTGAGTATTGGAATGTCTATCGATGAGTTAGCTAAACAACTAGCTATTTGGTCAAATCGGATCATTGTTGTGCGTGTTGGAGATGAATTCTGGATTGGTTATGGCAGTGGAGGAACGCACTATTCACATGAGCAGCTCGAGCCATTTATCGAAAAAGATTTGATCAAACAAAAAGATGGCGTTCTCCAGATTAGAGGAGAGACATACTACTTTGCAACGCTCGGTCAGCTTGAAAAGGGGCGTGTGGAGGTATATGAACTCTTTCAGCTAAATGGTGAAACCTCGGCATCAGAGATTTCAATCCGCGAAACAAAAAGACTCGCTTGGGAGATTTCGTTGCAGATGTTTGTCATCTCTCTTGTGCTCGTTGCCATCATGTTTTTTATTATAAGTCGTATTATTTTGCGCAACGCCATTCGTCCGATCATGCGCCTTGCTGAAGCAACAACTGAAATTGCAGCAGGTCGCTATGGTGAGGTTAAACTCCCAGATACAGGAAAGAAAAAGGATGAAGTTGCTATTTTGACGCGTTCATTTGAAGAGATGGTTGTTGGCTTGCAGGAGAAAGAAAAAATCCGCGGCGTATTGAATAAAGTTGTTTCCAAAGATGTGGCAGATGAAATTCTGAAGTCTAATATTCATCTGGGTGGTGAAGATCGACCAGCCTCCGTCTTGTTTGCTGATATTCGAGATTTTACAAACCTCACTGAAAAGCTCTCTCCCCAAAAAACAATTGAGATGTTGAACATTTGTATGACGAAAGTTTCGCGAGTGATTGAAGGCGAAGGGGGCGTTGTCGACAAATATGTGGGTGATGAGGTGATGGCGATTTATGGCGCGCCAATAACGCACCCAGATCATGCTATTAGAGCTGTTTCAACGGGTGTTTTAATTCTAGAGACTTTGAAACAGTGGAATGAAGAGAGGCGCCAACAGAACCTAACGCCTATTGAGATGGGAGTCGGTGTCCATTCAGGAGAGGTTGTTGCTGGAAATATGGGAGCTGAAGATCGCCTGAACTACACAGTTCTTGGAGCTAATGTCAACCTTGCGGCCCGCTTATGTGAGGTCGCGCGCCCTGGTCAATTCCTTATTTCTGAGCAGACATTGAAGCAGGCACATGTGGAAGAGTCCTTTTTTGTACATGCCTTAGAACCGATCAGGTTAAAAGGTTTTACAGATCCAGTGCAGACATATGAAGTGATTGGTTTTAAATGGAATAAAGAAGAGTAAATGTTCACTTTTCGCCAAAAGATTTTTTTTAGCTACCTCTCCATTTTTTTGATCTTTGCAATCTTTCTTTACCCTGTTGTCACGAAACTGGTCTCTCATATTCATGAGAAAAACCTATTGAAACGTGTTCATACCCTTGTGGATCAGGTGGAGCATGCCGAAGATGAGCAAGAGTTGATCCATCAACTTGAGCAGTGGGAGCGATTTGTTTTTTTTCGTATCACGCTTTACAACCCAACCAGAGGAGAGCTATTTGACTCTCACCAGGAAGTTGAAGAAGAGGAACTGGAAACCTTTCCTGAGATTCAAGAAGCGTTAGAAAAGGGGCAGGGATATGCTGTGCGCTACTCCTCTTTGTTTGATCAGCAACTCATCCTTGTTGCTGTCGCCTTTCCCTTTAAAGGGGAAACGTATGTGTTACGCGCAGCCTTTCCAAATGGTCAGATCATCGAGCTCACTCGAGATCTAACGGTCACATTCCTCGTATTTGTTGTGATCTTACTGCTTCTATTTAGTTTCTTAGCGTGGTTCATTATCCACTATCTCACACGTCCAGCTTTTCAAATTCTCGATGCGATTCGTCCCTATCAAGAGGGGCGCGAAGAACATATTCGTGAAATTCATCTCCAAAATAAGGTGAGTGAATTTGGACAATTAGCTGCGACTCTTAACTCTCTTTCAAAGCGTGTAGAAAATCAGATTGAAACATTGACAGAAGAGAAAAATGAAAAAAGTGCAATTTTAGAATCTTTGATTGAAGGTGTCGTCGCTGTCGATGCAAAAATGACAGTGATTTACATGAACCAGACCGCCCAGGACTTTCTTGGAATTGAGCAAGATCTGATCGGTCGCTCCTTTTCGATGATTGGTCAAAAAGAGTGCGAGCAGTTGATCGTGCAGGCTCAGCAGACTAATCATCCTGCCCTTGCAGTGCTGAAACCTAAGCGTGGGAAAAAACAGTTTTTTGACCTAGTTGCCATTCCACGTGGTCAGCAAGAAGGAGCTATTCTTGTTTTACAGGATAAAACCGCTTTACATAAGGTGATTGAGATGGGACGAGACTTTATTGCCAATGCTTCACACGAGTTGAAGACACCGATTACGATTATCCGTGGATTTGCTGAAACCTTGCATGAGCATCCTGAGCTTTCGCGAGAGATCTGTCATGAAATCACGCACAAGATGGTTGCGAGTTGCGAACGAATGGAGACGCTTATTCGAAACCTGTTAACCTTAGCATCTGTTGATGAAGGACTCCCGACATCACGCCTGCAAAAGACCGATCTCGAGGATCTTGTTGAGCAAGCAAAGCAGACAACGCTAGTGGTTCATCCCCATGCAAATATTGTTGTCAAAACAGAAGGGACAGAACCTTTTATACTCTATTTAGATAGTGACCTCTTTTTACAAGCTATTCTCAACTTGATGGATAATGCGGCCAAGTATTCTAAGCCTCCAGCAAATGTGACGGTACGTATTATCAAGCGAGAGAAAGAGTTTGTTTTGCAGATTGCAGATAAAGGAATTGGAATTCCTCAAGAAGATCTTGATCGTATTTTTGAGCGATTTTTTGCTGTTGATAAGAGTCATTCTCGTAGTTTGGGAGGCTCTGGTTTGGGGCTTTCTATCGTGTCGCGTATTATTGAGAAGCACAGGGGCAAAATTGATGTTAAGTCTCAGAAAGGAAAGGGCACAACTTTTATCATCACGGTTCCAATTCCAGACATGCTCAGCTAGTGCGACGACGTGTGCGGGGGTGGTATTTCTCTCGGTGAACAATACCAGTCACGGGCTCTTCGATCAGTAAAATATTCCCCGGCTTACTCAAACCAAAATCGAAATAGCCTTTGTATAGCTTCGTATCAAGTTGATAGTCGTTAAGGATCTGTTCAAAGGCTGCTGTAAATTCAGCTTTTAGAGGGGTGCGAGCATGCTCTGTTTCTTCGAAAAAGATCTGGTACCAAAGCTTTTCACGAAGCTGTTTGATCCTTTGGTAAATGCGCTCATTGGGGAAGATTGCAGTTAAAATTTCTTCAGGGGCAAAACAGAGATTGATTTTTCCTTGTTCACGAGTCAATTTGGTATCAAAGGTGATGAAGCGAAGTAGAGAGGGAGCATGCTCTCCTTTGAGCATTTGATAGAAAATCATCTGAAGCTCGGGGTGACCAAGTGAGAGTGTTGCAAGTTCGTCAGGATAGACAAATTCGCTGCACGCTTCTGCTCGTTCCTTTAGACGATCCAAGATTTGGTATTCTGGATTTGGAACTGTCTGAAAAAACTGTGTATCACCATAAAGGAGTCGCATAAGCTGGGCTGCAGTCTCATACAAAAAAGTTCCTTTCTCTTCATTCAGGACCAAGTAAAAGTTGAGTCTCGAATTGTTTGGTGGACGTAGTGCGTTGACATTGAGTGAAGGATTTTTTGGAGGCTTGGGAGTCTCTTCCTGCTTGGGATTAGGATCTCTTGGCTTGGGGTTTTCATTTTGTTCTTCGCGAAAATCATTGAAAAGCGCTGTTTGGATTAATTCTTCCTGTGTCTGCTTGGCTATCTGGTGATTATCAAACAGATGTCTGCCCAGAGCTGTTTGCTTATAGTGTACAAGCTCACTGGAGGTTAGGATACTCATAAGGGTAAGGAAGGTGAGTGTCACAAGAAGGGGGTTCATAAACTCTCCTTGTAGATCAGGGGATATGGGAGATCAAAAGCGAGTTTAATGGGTTTATCATCGCGCGTAAATGAGAGCGTGATTAACGCCGGGAGTGCGTTGTAAGAGGCGTACCACTGTTGTTGCCACCCATCTATAGCATGCTCATGACCCACCTCTTTTGGAGCAACAATAGCAAACGGGTTTGGTGGTGCATAAAAGTCATACGAAAGGTTACTCACGCGATCGAGTAAAACCAATGTTTCACTGGGAGTTTGATTGGAGTGTTCTCTATTAGGTTGTGGCCAGATGGTGAGACAGAGCGTATCAGCATCTAGGTAAAGACGGGCTAGGACAATATTTGAGAGCTCGGGTTGACTCCATACTCCATTATCAAAAGTGAAGATCAGATCGCTGTTTGAACTGTAAAATGCAGTGATTCCTTTTTCGGAGTTGAGGGTTGCGTGACTCAAAATCGAGCTAAGGCGCTCTTGACAGTAGTGCTCTTCGAGCACAGGCCACTTTGATGCTGAAAGCTCTCTTTTTTGCATAGAGAAATAGAAGTACCAAGAGAAAAGTGCTGTGAGAAGTACAGAAAAAAGTCCCATAGCAACAATTACTTCCATCAATGAAAAGGGATGTTTTTTCATGAGACTGCCTCCACAAAGAGAGTACGTTTATAGATAGTGTCATCATCAAAACGGAGCTCTATAGTGAGCAGCAGCCCTTTTTTTCCTAAGCTTGTTTTATTCGAGGTATCTTTTCGTGTAACAGTGAACTCACAAGGATATTTATCGATGCGATCTGTCAAGCCGCTATACAACTCTTTCCAACTGTAATGGTGCTCAAAAAGGCGGGTTTTAAACTCACAGAAGGCTAAATGTGCAATTCTCTCTTGAGTGAGGTGATCGATATATTTCTGTTCGGCTTTACGAATGGCGCAATGGGGCTTAATCAAGGGGATAAAGCAGCAGGAAAGCAGCGTTAACGCTAGCATCACCTCAAGCAGAAAATAGGATTTCTTGCGGATAGGGCGCCTCATGCGCTTGGATCTCCTTTAAACGATATTTTCCCGGAAATCCGGGAAGTAAATAGGTATGGCTTTCGCCTCTTCTTCCTTTAATATGTAAAGCTCCTTTGGGAGTTGTGCCAAGGGTGCTGTCAAAATAGAGAGTGACACTTCCTTGCTGCTCTTGAAAAGAGAAGCTGTCAATCTCTTTGATTTTAAGGTTCTTCTCAAGAAAAGGATGCATTTCACACCCCTTCTTATCTAAGCGTAAGATGACATCATGCTGTGTGTCTAACATGAGTTCTTGGGCAAGAACAATTTGTTGCCAGACATGCTCTGCCTCCTTTTCAAATCTCTCTTTGCTTAACGCTCGGGGAATGGAGATGGTGACAGCACCGAGTGTCATCATCACAAGAGTGACGACTAAAAGGAGCTCAAATAGGGTGAAAGCACTACGCTTTTTCATGCTTCTTTTTATAATCGGAGAGCTTTGAGGAATGGACAACAATTTCACCATCTTCCTGGTCAACATTGAAGGGGTGTTTCCATCCATCTCGACAGAGCTCATCACTATCTTTAACTAAAGGAGAACATTGGATAAATGCTTTCCAATCACGCACAACTTCTTCAAGAGTGTAATTTCCCTTGGTTGCTTCAAGTGAAAGAATGTCATGAATGCGCATCTGATTCTGCTCAGTTTTAAAAGCGCGTCCTTGATCCATGCTTCCTCGCATATTGAATGCTAGAGCTCCACCGATGATGCCAATGAGCATGATAACAATCATCATTTCGATCAGTGTGACTGCGTATCGTTTTTTCTTCATAAAATCTCCTACATAAAAGCGCTCACATCCGTCAGAGGAAGGAGCACTGCCATCATAATAAAGCCTACAACACCTCCCATGATCAGCAAGATCACGGGTTGAGCAAGGACTGTTAAGCGTGTTAATGTTTTTTCAACTTCTGCTTCGTAAATATCTGCAATTTTATCCAGCATCTGCGCGCTATTGCCTCCCTCTTCTCCAATAGCCAACATGCGTGGAACAAGAGGTGGAAACCATGGGGAGTTACGTAATTCATTGCTGAGCAAGCTCCCTTCGATTACTTTTTTTTCAGCATTTTCTATTGTCTTGGCAATGATGGGTGAGCGCATCACTTGGCGCGCGATCTGCAAAGCATTGATAATCGACACACCACCGAGAAGGAGGGTCCCCATCGTTCTTGTAAAGCGGGCTATTTCACTTTGAATAGTTAACGTTTTGATGAGAGGGAGTTTTAAGCAGAGTTTGTGCCGCCACATCTGGCCACGAGGTGTTTTCAATCCGATGTTAAGGGCAATAGCTGATCCAAGTCCTAATGGAATGTAGATGGGCCAGGCGCGGGTTAAGAAATGACTCACGCCAATGATAAGTTTTGTAAAGCGGTTGACATCGCGATCTACAAAAAGGGTCTCAATTGAGGGGATGACGAAGGTGAGGAGTAAAAAAACAAGCAGAGAGGCAAAACTTATCAGAAGAGCGGGATAGATCAGAGCTGTGATGAGTTGTTTTTTCATCTTGCTCTGCTTTGTCAGGAGTGTCGCAAGTTTTTCGAGGGTTTGATCTAGCAAACCGATTGATTCACCAGCTGCAATCATTGCGCAATAGAGTTTATTAAAACTTTCAGGAAAGCGCTGCATTGCTACAGAAAGCGAAGCACCACTTTTGATCTGCGAGGAAAGGGTGAGTAAAATGGGATGAAAGGGTTCGTTTTGGTACTCTTCAGCAATAGAAATAAGACTTTCATAGAGGGGTAGACCAGCTTTGAGCAGTTCGCTGAGTTGTGAGGTAAAGGTGATGAGGTGTTGTCCTGAAAGGAGTTCTTTGCTTTTTCTGGTAAAGGGGAGCTGTTTTTTATGCTGCAGGGAGAGGACAATCATTCCTCGCTCTTTGAGGTGATTTTTTGCATCGCTCAATTGAGTTGCTTCGAGAACACCTGTTTTTTTAATGCCTTCAACATTCACGCAGCGATAGGAAAAAAGAGGCATTAGCAGACTCCTTTTTTCGTCACGCGCAACACTTCTGCAACAGTTGTAATGCCAGTACGCACGAGATGAGCGCCATGGTCAGAGAGGGTGACATATCCTTTTTTGGCTGCTTGCTGTCGAATGAGTGTACTTTCAGCTCTTTGGGCTATTTGAGATTGAACAGCAGGAGTAACAGGCATGAGTTCATAGATGCCGTGCCGTCCTTTGTAGCCTGATTGCAAACAGTTCGAGCAGCCAGTGCCTTTGTAAAGCACGCCACCATTGAGCTGGTTAAACTTGAGTCCGAGTTGTTCAATTTCGCCTGGTTCAGGGACGTAGCGTTCACGGCAATCGGGGCAGATTTTGCGTACAAGGCGTTGAGCTAAGACTCCAACAATTGTTGAGGAGAGCAAGTAAGGTTCAATTCCCATATCAATCAATCGAGGAATAGCTGAGGGAGCATCATTGGTGTGCAGTGTACTGAGAACTAAATGGCCTGTAAGCGCAGCTTGAATAGCAATTTCAGCAGTTTCTGTGTCACGAATCTCCCCAATCATGATGGTGTCAGGATCTTGGCGAAGGATATGGCGCAGCCCTTTGGCAAAGGTGAGTCCAATTTTAGGATGAACGGCAATTTGGGCAATCCCTTGAAGCTTATATTCAACGGGATCTTCAATTGTCATGATATTGGTCTCTTCGTTATAGGTCTCCCAAAGAGCACTGTAAAGCGTAGTTGTTTTTCCACTTCCTGTCGGCCCTGTAACAAGGACGATGCCTTCAGGGAGAGAGATGAGTTGACGGAAGGTGTCTAAGACAGAAGGAAGCATTCCGAGCTTCTCAAGGCCAATGACATTGCCTTTGTCAAGAATACGCATGACAATACGCTCTCCATGTGCAACTGGAGCAGTACTCACACGGAAGTCAATCTCGCGTCCACCCATTCGCAATTTGATGCGTCCATCTTGTGGAAGGCGGTGTTCTGCGATGTCGAGTTTGGCCAGCACTTTAATGCGTGTAAGGAGTTGAGCTTGGTATTCGCGCGCAGGAAAATGGCGTGCTTGGAGGACTCCATCGATACGGTAGCGTACTTTAAGGTCGTTCTCAAAGGGTTCAAAATGGATATCTGAGGCGCCTTGGCTGATTGCTTCTGTCAGAATGAGATTGAGCAGGCGAATAATGGGTGCTTCGTCGCTCACTTCTAGCAAATCATAGGATTCAATGCTCTGTTGATTGGCTTTACGTGAGCTTTTCTCTTCAAGGTTGGCAAGAAAGCGCGAGGCAGCACCCTCTTTTTGGTTGTAGCTTTCGTTAATGGCTCCTTGGATTTGTTCTTCAGGAGCGACAACAACGTTCACTTCTTTTCCAAGAAGCAAGCGGAGCTCATCGACGGCGTTCAAGTTGAGTGGATCAGCAATTGCAACTGTGATGGATAGGTCGCTCTCTTCAATGGGAATAACGAGATTTTTTTTAGCAAACGTATAGGGAATACGCTCGGCTATGCCAGAGGGTAAACTCTCAAAAGAGAGGGTCGCAACAAGTGACATGCCAAGTTGTTTGGCAACTACAGCTGGGTCGGTACTCATTTCCCGTCATACTCCCCTTGCATTTTTCTAGAAACGCTCTGCTCTTCTCGTCCAAAAAGTGCGGTGAGACTTCCTTCAAAGAGGCGTCTTTTTTGACGGCTTTTTGCTTCTAAAAGCTCATGTAAAAATTCAGGAACATCGCCAGGGCGCTTGCGCAGTTCAGCGCGTTTGAGTTGCTCAGCCTCTTCAACAGGATCGTTGATGATTTTCGGCGTGATGAAAACAAACATCTCTGTGCTGCTATCGCTCATTCCAGTCGAGCTAAAAAGCTTGCCAATGCCTGGGATTTCACCGAGGAAGGGGATGCTCTCTTTGTTGTCTTGTGTATTTTTGCGTCGTAATCCTCCGAGGATAACGGTCTGCCCATCAGCGATACGGACATGATTTTTGATGTGCCGTCTAGTTACATCTGGTCTGTCGCTGGCGCTTTTCTTGGTGGTGTCAAAGGTAATATCTGTTTCAAGCGTGATGAAGCCGGTCTCTTCTTCTGCGCTCTCATCCATGTTGATGGTTGGAGTGATCTCCATGATAATTCCGTACTGGGCGCGGCTATATTGATGATTGTTCTTGTCGTTGACTCCAGCATCTATTGAGATCTCTTCGACAATGGCAATGGTTGCAGGCGTCTGGTTCATGGTGGTGACAGAGGGGCTGGCATTGATTTGCACATCTTCTTGTCCCATGAGGAATTGGTAAGCAACGTCGTAAGCTGGAATTCCGCTCCCTTTTGAACGGCTCATCAAAAAGTCCAAAATTCCTGACGCTCCTGAAGAGGCGGTGTTCCAAAGTAGGCTGCCTGCATTTTTTTGCATCGCATCCGAGCCTAAACGTAGTAGATTGAGCCCAAACTTATTCTGGTTGATCATTTTCTTCTCAAAGAGGAGCACTTCGATCTGCACCATTTTTTTCGGCACGTCGAGTTTCTTCAAGAGTTCTTTGATTTTAGGCAGGGCATCTTGCTCAACAACCATGATGATTGCCCCTGTTTTGGGGTCAACAATGAAGTTGTTCTGCCCATCTGCAGTCTTGTGACTCGCTTTTTTCTCTCCAGGCTTGATGGTCGCTGCAGCAACAATCATCTTTTGCTTTTCTGCAGCAGTTTGTTCGCCTTTTTTTGATCCTGTCGATGAAGCTGAATCTGTAAGTAGATCGTAGACGCGCGCGAGCACTGATGCGAGTTCTTCGGCATCTGAGTGCTTGGCCAAGTACCAGAAAACAGTTTTCTCTTGAGGATCTTCAATGTTGTTTTCAACATCTTGGATCAATTTGAGTGCTTTTTTGATTTCATCAGGTGTGCCCGAAAGAAAAAGGGACTGAGAGAGGTTAGCAAGTGGGACAACGCGCAGGGTAGCGCATTCATCATTCTCTGCAATGGAGCCTTGGAAAAAAGCCATGTTGAGGATGGTCTCCATTTCACTTGCATCAATTTTATTGAGCGTCACGAGCTGAAATTCTTGTAGGCCATTGCCAGTATGGACAAAGCTATGGAGTTTAAGTAGCTCTTGGATACTCTCAACGGGGCCTGTCAAAAAGATTTTTCCGCTCAACATTTCAATCGAGGTGGTGGCAAGATCAGAAAAGCGTTGGAGCATTTGGAATGTTCCACGTGGATCAGCAGCGTCTGGAGAGAGGACAAAACAGACGCGTGTCGTACCAGAGAGCAGATCGAGTTGCTCGATAGAATCTGTGATTAACTTGACGGCAGTCACTGAATTTTGGAAGAAATAGAGTTCACGTAGGTAGGCATTTAATGGGCGGACCCCAACGCCATATTGGGCTAGAATGAGTTCAAGGCACTCGCTCCAAGATTCACGAGGAATGGGGAGAGAGGAGTGCAAGCTGAAGCGGATACTCCCAACTTCTGGGGGAACAAGGTAGATATAGTCAGCAGCGCCATAATCCATGACGAGCTGAAAAAGTGTCGTGTCGGGCTGATGCCAAAGAGCGTACTCTTCACTTTGCCCTAGCGAAGCGGCCTCTTTGCGCCACATCTCTTGAATCTGCTGGATCTCCTCTTTTAAGGAGCGTATTTTTTGGACGACACCGCTGTAGCTCTCTTCCGAGGCGCCTTGCGAAAAGAGGTGCGCAGCGCGCTCATAAAGCGTGTTGAGCTCGAAGTGTTTTTCTTCAAGTGTCTCATTGACAAGGTGCAACTCATCGCACGACTCGCCAAAAAAATCACGATTGGGTTTGTGTAAACTCTCTTTTTTCTCTGCAATCGTCTGCGCGAGCAGCGATGAACAGAGGAAAAAAGTTGTCAATAGCCGCTTCATTCCTCACCACCTTGCATCTCTTCAGTATCCATAAGCGAAGGGGGATAGGAGTAATTGGCTAAAGAGGCATTTGTGGTTGCGATGAGTTCAATCGGTTCAATTTCGGTACGGGTTGCATTAAAGAGATGGCCTACGAGAACTTGGCGTCCTTGCCGCTTACCCATCTTGTCTAAGATCAGCAAGGGGCCAACGATGCGTTGATTCACATAGTCATCAACCTGCTGAGGCGAATCGAGTTTGATCCACCCTTCATTTGTAAGTACGAGCCAGTCGTGAGGCTTTAAAACAAGGCGCTGGGTATGGTATTCAACAATGAATTGGGCCCATGTTTTTGCTCCGACAAAGCGAAAATCTTGTGCGACGTTTGGCAATCCATTCAAATCTTTTGAACGGATGAGATTTAAAAATGTTTTGCTTTTTCCCTCTGGATCCCAGAGATCAAATGAGATCACTTTCTCTTCAATATTTTTGACAACGAGCAGTGGGAAGTCTTTAGCCGATTCCCCTTTCCCTAGAAGTTGCCATCGCTTCTCTTTCCAGATCAGATAATCCCCTTTCTTCACAAAGCAGCTATAAGGCGTTTCACCTGAGAAAAAGTCGATGCGTTCTCGGTCACTGACAAATACAAAATCATCGCCGCCGTGCGTTCTTAAAAAGAGATCAGCTCCTATCCAACGTGCCTTTTGGCGGATGAGCAGTGTAGAGTCAACACGGTAATCATCGAGAGTCCAGCTAGCCACACGGGTTTTAGGGAGCTCGAGCGCATTTAGGGAAAAATATTGATGTTTGGGCGGATCTGAGATGACCTGGCCATTTTCATCAGTCATGTAAACAGAAACTTGAAGGGCACGTCCAGAGCGCTGCGGCTCGAGTTCTAGCCAAAGAGATGTAGGCTCTTCGCTATGTCGGTATGAGCCGCTTTCTAAGTCATAAGAGAGGTAGAGTTCATCTTTTGGGTTAATAGAAAAAATTGAATTGGAGCCGGCAAAGCTGATGTGGAACTGCTGGCAATCAGGTCTTTCGCTCATGCCATAGTAGGTAATGGCATTTTGTAAATTAGGCAGTTGCATATGAGGTGCAACCCACTTAAGAGCAAAAGGGCCCTGTTCAATGACAGAAAGATCGGCAACTTGAAAGGGATTTTGAGGGAACGTTGGCTCCTCAATGATAAGAGGCTCCAAACGCATAGGGCTTTTTTGAGAGCTCAAGAAAACAATCCCTCCTATCGAAAGGACTATTAAAGCAACAATAATTAAATTAACGAACGGAATCCAGCGCATAATATATATCAGAAGAAGATTATCTCAGATCTCACATTAAATCAACTCTCAAAATCGATTAGAATTAGAGATTTTTTAAAAAAAGGCTCTCTTTTTTTTGAACAAGAAAAACTAGTGTAGGAAATTGTTTAAAATGTTTCGACAATTTTCTGAAAAAGTTTGAACCAGGAGAGCATTTCGACGTCGAGTTGCTTTAAAACAAAGAACCAAGCGACCCAAAGCATTCCGATTCCAGTGAAGGATTTGAGAGAATAGAGCAAAAAAGTAATTTGCACTTGGGGGGCCATTCGGTTGGCAATCCCTAAAAAGAGATCTGAAAGCAACATGGTCAAAACTGCAGGAGCAGAGAGCTGTAGAGTAACTTTGACAACGATATTGACAAGGTCGAGTATGGTGAGCCAAAGGGGATTATTGACTTCAAAAAAACGAGCATTGAGGAACTGATTGACGGGCACGAGATCATAAGAGCTAAAGAGGGCATCAAAAAAGAAGAGAACTCCACCAGAGGCAAAGAAAATCACAAGCATCATATTGCTGTAAAACGTGCCTGTTGGAGAGGTTTGGCTCTGTGTCATCGGATCTTGCACCTGCAAACTTTGAGAGCCCCTTTGGTGGTCAATCAAGGCTCCGGCTGATTGCGACCAGTAGAAGGGAATGGCGATCAAGAAGCCCATCAACGAGCCAAGTAGGGCCTCTTTGAGCAGGAGCAGTATGAACATATAGTCAACAATTACAGGCCCTTTAGCTGTAACGATTAGATAGGGAAGAAAAATAATAGTTACAGCAACACCAAAGCCGATTTTGATTGGGTCACTAACTGATTTTCCCCCTAGGAAAGGGGCAATGGCAATGGCAGGGACAACGCGAGCAAGTCCCAGTAAAAAGAGGTTCCAAACCTCGAATAGAGGGCGTGATAAAATAAACGAGAGGTAGGTATCAGCGGGAACTGCACTCACTGTTTTAACTTGTGGAAGTTATTAAAAATTTGAGAGGCAAATTGATGGATAAGAGCTCCGAGCCAGCCTCCCATAAAAATAAGAGTTATAATGATAGAGACCATCTTAACAGCAAACGCAAAGGTCTGTTCTTGAATCTGCGTTGCTGCTTGAACAATCGCTACAACAAGGCCTAAAACCGAGGCAAGAGCAATCGGTGGACCCGAAAGAATCAGGATCAACAGTAACGACTCGTAAGTGTACTCATAAATAATGGATTTGAATGTAAGGGCTAATAGTTCCATCAGTTATAACTCAGTATTAATCCTTCTAATAGTACGGTCCATCCATTGATCATCACGATCAGTAAAAGTTTCAAGGGTAGCGCGATTGAAAGAGGTGAAAGCATCATCATCTGCATTGCAAGCAAAATGTTTGAGGTAACGATGTCGATCACAAAAAACGGGAGATAGATCAAGACACCGATCTCAAATGCAGCTTTTATCTGCGAAACAATAAATGCGGGGATTACAATGATAAAGTCTTGTGGCCTAAGCGTTGCTTTGACTTCAACAGGGAATGTTTTCTCAGCAATTTTCAAAAAACCTTCGATGTTTTTCTTGGCAGTATTGCGGATCAAAAAGTCTCTAAGCGGCTCTTTAGCCTCTTCTAAAATAGCAATGGCGACTGATGCTGAATCAGCTGAAAGCAGTTGCTTGGGCATCTCCCCTTTAAAGATGTGCTCACTTCTCTGATACATTTGCATGCCGGTTGGATACATCACATAGATCGTTAAAATCAGGGCAATCCCATTGAGAACTTGGTTTGGAGGGGTTTGTTGTACTCCAAGGGCACTACGAAGTAGTGCGAGTGTAATCACCATTTTCATGAATGAGGTCAATAACATGATTAAAAAGGGTGAGAGGGCAAGCAAAATGAGAATAATCGCTTGTGTTGTGAGGTCGGGATAACCAGAGCCGGTATCCCCTTCTGGAGTAAGGAGCTTATCATCCACATCAAAAGGAGCTGTTTTTTCCAGCAGAGTCTCTTTAGGCGCATCTTGTGCGATCAAGGCAAGCGGTGTAAACAGTGTCAGAAAAATTAAGAGCCAGCGGATCATTCGAGCCCCTTATTTTTCTTGTTTTCGAAAAATTCGCGGAAGGCACTTTCAAGAGCATTCATTTGACTATCCAACTGGGCATTGATAATCCCCGCTTCAGTCTCAATGATACACCCTCCAGCCGCAACATCGTCCCTTACTGCAATGGCAAGGGTTTCGAGATGCTCGAAGATCTTTTTGATCTCAGTACGATTTTCTTCTAAAAGGTTGAGATCACCTTTATTGACATAGATGGAAATTTTACGATGCTGACTCACAGGTTTAAGCGCTGTCGCAACGATATCTAAAACTGTTTCTGGTTTATTCTTGAGCTCACGCCCGATGATTTTTTTCACAGCAGTCAGCGCCAGTGGAACAATGGCATTGGCAGTATCTTCTCGCACTTGATGAATTTCTTTTTCGAGCAATGCGAGCTGGTCATTCCATTTTTCTAATCCCTCTTGAAATCCTTTTTCTTTGCTCTTCTGCTTGAGTTTTTTTCCTTGTTCCTGAAGTTTGGCATACGCCTCTTCTTGTTCACGTTTCATCTCTTCGATAAGCTCATTTGCTGTGAGAAACGTTGTGAATTCGTCTTTTGGGATCACTTTTTTATCTTCTGCAAGGTGAACGGAATGTTCTTTGTTCAGTAGACTAAAAAATTTCATGTTAACCTACCTAAGATGTCGAAGACTTGCGCTTGGAAGTAGGGACCAAGTGCTGAATCAGTCGGTGTTTTAAGAGTATCTGTAAGGACTTTGCTTCGGCTTGTATCGAAACGGTGGATGACATACCAACGGAGGCTCGCCTCTTCACTGGCAAGAGCTTTTGCTAACCGAATTAAACCTCGCTTATGTAACAGAGTCTCCAAAGTCTTTTTATCTCCATTCCATGCTGTGAGCCCTAATTTAGGTGGAATCCACTTCATGGGCTGTTTACTACAATAATTGAGAAAACGCAAGTGATCTTCTTTCAGTGCTCCATGGATTTTGGTGATCAATTCCTTGTCGACGATCTGTTTGAACTCTGCTGCTAAATCGAAGAGCCCAAGAAAATCCACCAGGTGTATGAGACGCACAAGCGAAATTTTAAGAAGAGGAGAGTCTGCAATCAGCTCTTGCGGCAAGATGTTTTCGGGGCGCAATCTTTGTTCCAGCAGATTAGATAGAAAGAGTTTTGTAAAAAGCGTTGGCTGTGTTGATAAAGGTTGTACTCCGAGCAATTGACTCAAGCCTTTTGCTTGCTTCGAGGGAAATAGTGAGAGAAAAAGAGGGATACTGCTTTCAGGCATTGTTTTAAGCAATGGGGCAAACCATGAGAAGTGAACCATCTCCATCCACTGCGTCATAGAAAGCATGGCAGGAAAATCAACCGCAGCAGCGCTTTTTTGAGCTTGGATTTGCTGAGCGCTTTGTGCTGGTAAAAATCGCAAAAGCTCTTCGCTTTGATGAAAGCGATGGAGAAGAGCTTTGAGCATTGCTTGTTCTTTAAAACCGAAAGAAGCCTCTCTCACTCACCACCTATACCTCCGCTCTCATCTAGCGGAGCTTGGTTGTCTTCCTCTTTAGGAGCCTCTGGCGGGGCGTCGTACGGTTTTGGTTCGAATAACGTCTTAAGCCCGTGTTGCGCAATGAGCGGATAAGTTTTCCAAATGACCCATATAGCTGCACAGGCGATGATAAAGAAGAAAATGATAAAGAAATAGAGAATGAAGCGGAAGAGTCCTGTAGAATTGCGCGCAACAGTTACTCCCCAAACAGAGACATACTCCAGGCCTTCATCTAAAGCCAAACCTTCAGGAGAGATTTCAGAAATAAGCGCCCTGTCAGATACAACGGAGACATTTTCAACTGTTAATCCAGGAATAGCACTTGAAATCAAACGCTTAATTTTTGTGATGAGCAAACTGTTTGGATTATCTAAGATTCCACGATGCTTCACGTAAACAGAAGCTGTTAACTCGTGTGTATCTTCTTCATCTTGGGGAAGAGTGATTTGTACATTTGCATCGATGATCCCATCCATCTTCCGAATCGTTGTGGCTAGCTGTTCTGATAAGCCTTCTTGGTAACGGATTTTATTTTGCATCTCAGAAGGAACAAGGCCTTGTGAGCCAAACAAGTCAAGAAGAGAAGTTCCTTTGATTCGAGGTAATCCAGCTTGGTTTAATATCGCCAACGCTTCAGTCAAATAACGGGGAGGGATAGTGATATTCCACAGTTTCTCACCACTACCGCCACCAACAGAGGATGCGGGAGCTGCGATTTTATCGACCTCAATACCACGACTTGCAAGCAGAACGACAATTTCATTCGCTTCCCTCTCGGGAACATTATTGACAACTGTTGTTACACTTTTGCAGCCAAAAAGAAAGAGGGCTAAGGTCAAAATATAGAAGATCTGTTTCACTTAGAAGAAACCCCAGATTAGTATTCATCACTCTCTGCAAAAAACAAACAGAAGAGTCTGAGGTCACAATAACATTTCCCCTTTTTCATGCCAACGCTTTGTCTTAGATAGTGCCGTCAGGTATAGTTTTATCGATCTAATCGTGAGATTTAGGGGGCGAGTCTGTATGGCAGCGTAGATAATCCATCAAAAGCTCATTTTTCTGAACTAGAGGATCTTGCATCTGATCTACTGCGAGTTTTACCACTTCAGGATCATCACCAAATGCAGTTAGCGCAAAGGCAGCGTGAAGATTATCAGAAGTGAGTGGCCGACCTTGTAATATGTTGATTAGAAAGGCTTTAGCAGGCTCTCCAATAGAGACAAAGGCATTGAGTAGTACGCCTTCATCGAAGATGAGTTCCCGACTAAAAATCCCAAATAGTTGAGGGAGAACGCTTGGATCTTTGATTTTTCCAAGGCAAATGATTGCAAGATAGGGGGCAAAGCCATAGCCAGGAAAAAGCGCATCATAGGCATCATCTGATTGAATGATGTGTAGAAGCTCAGGAACAATCTTACTCCCTTGAGCAGCAACGGCTTCAATTTCAGCAATCGGCTCGTGCTCTTCAGTAAGAATCAGGTCTGCAAGAAGTCTTGGGAGGAGCATTTTGTGCTCATAAACCTCTTTAAGTCTCTCATAAGCAAGGCGGCAGCGAGCAACGAGCTCTGCTTCTGGAGCTGAGAGCATATTTGCTGCTAGGTCAGTTTTAAGTTCACGCTCGACTTGTTGTAGGTAGATAATTCTGTCTAATTCGAAATCTGGATTGATTCCAAGCCCCTCATCTTTTTGGTAGTAGTCAAGCATGACTTGAAAATCGCCGCCAAAATGGGCATCACGCTGCATCAAAATCGCGTGATCGATCTCATCAGTGAGGTCATATCCCTCTTCGAATTCATCATGATTCATGAAAGTGCCTCCAAAACGGCTGCAGCGTTGTAGCTTGAGCGAACAAAAGGGCCAGAATAGACATAAGCAACTCCAAGAGACCGACCATAAGTGGCATAGGCGTCGAACTGTTGCGGAGTGATGAACGATTTGACACGTAGTTTATGTCGGTTAGGTTGTAGATAGTGACCAATTGTGATGATTTGGCAGCCAACTTTTGCGAGGTCAGCGATTGTTTCTTCTACTTCAGCATCAGTTTCGCCTAAACCAACCATTAAGCCTGATTTCACCCAGGTTTTTTTTCCTTTGCGATACGCGAGATCCAAAATGTGAAGTGTACGTTCATAACTTGCGCGATGACGCACACGCGGTGTGAGGCGGCAGACAGTTTCAATGTTATGATTGAAGATTTCGGGTTCCATCTCCAAAACAGTCTCAAGAGCCGCATCATTTCCTGCAAAATCAGAGGTGAGAATTTCAATTGTGACACCAGGATTACGATTGCGAACCTCTTCAATGATTTGACAGAGATGACTAGCACCTCCATCTTCAAGGTCATCGCGTGCCACCATTGTGATCACAACGTGTTTGAGTCCAAGTTCTTTCACAGAATCAGCTAAACGTACGGGTTCATCAGCTTCGAGAGGCTTGGGGTTTGCTGCAAAGTCGATATCGCAAAAACCACAACTTCGTGTGCAGGCGCTGCCCATTGCTAAGAAAGTTGCTGTTTTTTTCGACCAACATTCCAGGAGATTGGGGCATTTAGCCTCTTCACAGACAGTAGGTAAACAGTGAGCGCTTAAAACCCCTTGCGTCTTCCATAGAGTATTTGTTTCAGGCAGCTTGCGATGCAGCCATTTTGGAAAGCGTCCAGGTCCAACTGCTTTTTCCTCAGTCGCGTTATCGGGATTATCTGGAAGGACATTTAAACGCCTTCCCTTCACTTGAGGACGGTTATCAAATTGGCTTACCATCTACATTTTCCTCGGTGGCATATGCAGTGGCATATCACTTGCCAAGAAGGCAGCTTCCATCCATGCCTCAGCAATTGTTGGGTGCGCGTGAATCGTTTCACTAATAGAATGGATCGTCAACTCATTGCCGATCGCAACAGCCATTTCAGCAATCAAAGTCGCAGCTTCATGTCCAACAACCTGTGCACCTAGAATTTGCCCAGTTGATTTTTCAATTACGACTTGGGCAAACCCTTCAGTTTGAATGGCTGCTTGTGATTTCCCAAGTGCTTGGAAAGGGAATTTCCCAATCGTCGCATCATACCCCTCTTTAATGGCGCGTTCGAGTGAATATCCAATTGTACCAATTTCAGGGTCAGTGAAAATGACTGAAGGAACAGCGTTGTATTGCATGCGTGCTGGATGATTACCAATATTATCGGCAGCGATCATTCCTTGGTGAGAGGCGACGTGCGCTAAAATCCACTTACCAGTCACATCACCGATTGCATAGATGTGCGGCACGTTAGTTTCCATCCGATCAGATGTTTCAATAGAGCCATCTTTCTCGACAATGACGCCAGCTTTTTCAAGGCCGATATTTTCAGTGTTATACTTCCGACCGATACAAATTAGAGCTATATCAGCCTCGAAGCTCCGACCATCAGCCAAATGCATCGAAACAGACTCTCCATTGTTATCCATCCGATCAATGGTCGCATTCGTTTCGATCGTAATGCCCCGCTTTTTGAACGATTTGGTGAGCTCATCAGAGATGTTCTGACCTTCAGTAGGAAGAATAGAAGGGAGGAGTTCTAGAATTGTAACCTCAACACCAAGAGCATTGTGCAAGCAGGCAAATTCACATCCAATCACGCCTCCACCGACGATAATCAATCGTTTTGGAAGTTCGGTAATATTGAGCAGAGAAGTTGAGTCGTGGACAATTTTGTGATCTAAAGGAAATTGGGAGAGCTCACGCGGTTCAGAGCCAGTTGCGATGATCACATCTTTTGCTTCAAGAACTACCTCATCTTCACCAACAACTTTGATCTCGTGAGGAGAGATAAATTTCCCATATCCTTTGACTACGGCAATTTGATTGCTTGCAATCAACCCCCCAAGCCCCCTTCGAATTTTAGTGACAACATCATCTTTGCGCTTTTTCATTGCGCCATAATCAAAAGAGATGTTGTCTATAGAAATGCCGTATTTGTCTGCTTCTTGAATCTTGCGCAACACATCAGCGTTTGCAATCAAGGCCTTCGACGGGATACACCCCCGATTGAGGCAAGTGCCCCCTAGTTCGCCTGCTTCGACAAGCGCTGTTTTGAGCCCACGTTGGGCACCGCGAATTGCGGCAATGTACCCTCCAGGCCCACTTCCAATCACAACAAGGTCAAATTTTTGTTTTTCACTCATAATACAAAAGAGTATAACGCATCACTATATTTCCTGCTGGCAAATTTTTCCCTTGTAGCACAGCATCTATGCAAAATCCTTTCTCTCTCATATTTAAAAATATGAGCGTCGAAATGATTTTCCAAATCTACTGCCTAGAAAACCTCTGATCAATGCTTACATCTGATCTATCACCGATCTTTTCGCCAGAGCGTCATTCTCGCCCTCACAACTAATGAGGACAAATCTAGCTCTGACAAAAATCTCGGTGCTATCTCAAATATAGGCATTAATCAAAACCGTCCTATCTGACTTGATTTTATAGCTTTATTTTTGATAAATGGTATAAGATCATAAGCGGGGAGAAAATTCATGAATAAAAACGAAAAACGACTTTGCTGGAACTGTGATGCTGATGTGAGCTTGCATCTCGAAAAATGCCCTTATTGTGGCGTAGATTTGAATCAACCTATAACAGTAGACACACCATTTCAGGGTCTAGGGGATCCTTTTCAAAAAGCACCTACGCAAGAAAAGGCACCTTTTTCAATCAGTCAAGATGAATGGGAAAAAGTTCTAGATGAGAAAGAAGAAGAGGTCGAAGAACCTTCAGAGAAAGCAAGCCGAAAAGAGGCGATTGCACTCTTTTTGCTCTTGCCAGGAGTCGTTTTTTGCTTGTTTGGACTGCTCTTATTGCTCTTTTCAGACGACGGGACTTTGACCCTGCGTTGGAATCAAAATTTAGCGTACTTCTATTTTCTTGGGGCAATCCCATTGATTTTTCTAGGATGGCATGCGATTAATCGCAACACAACTCCAGAAAAATAAAACCATTGTAAAATTAGGAAGACTACCGCCGTTAATCGGTAGTCTTCCAGTCTTCACTAACTTGGAAGACGAAAGTGAGGATATTCACACGTGTTTTTGGGATTTAGAGGCTTGCGGCATTCAGGGCAACGAAGGCGATTTTCAAGATAATAAATGCCACCTTGATCTACAAGAAGGGAGTCCGTTTCGAAGACCTCATCTTCCACGTGGACTAAAATCGTAGTTTCATAGATCTCAACATCACTCGTTGAGCAATAGTGTTTCTGAGAATTATCATCGCTGATTGTTGTATCAGCAAAAAGCGGTGAAAAGACCAGAGCAAACAATGTACATAAAGCTAATTGTTTCATTTACTCACTCCTTTGTCATTTTTTGTTTTGCGCTTCAATTTACACAAACTTTACACAAAGCTACACAAAACAATATTTTAATGGAATATCAAGAAAAATTTTTAATATAACACTCTAGAACTGAGTTTTCTCTGGCTAAAATAACGATTAGTTTTATCAAAAAAAACGTTAATATTGGGCAAAAAAATGGTATTAATCAGAAGTTTCTACTGAAATTGGTTCTTCTGCATGGCCACAACATTTCTTATATTTCTTCCCGCTATTACATGGGCATAAATCGTTACGTCCAACCTTTGGAGGGGCCACTTTTGGTGGTGCTTTCTCAGGTTTTTGTTCCACGATTTCTGGCTGTTCATCGACAAGTAAGCGGTTTGTTTCTAAGCTGACTTGATCGAGCATCTCCTCAAAGAGGCTACGATGAGCAGGAGCGATCTCAACTTTAAAGAGGTTGCGTGCTGCTTCAGACTGTAGTCTTTCAGAGAGTGCGTGGAAAAGGTGGAAGGCCTCGTGCTTAAATTCTTGAAGCGGGTCGCGCTGTGCAACAGCTCTCAGGTTTACCTCAGCGCGCAAGTAGTCCATTAAAAGTAGATGTTCTTGCCAGAGCTCATCCACTTTTTGGATAATCACAGAGCGCAGCGCATCTTGTGCAAGGCTTTGACTATCTAGGGCTGGGTATTGCTCTTTTGCTTTTGCAACAATATTAGCGTATTTATGTTCAAAGGCAGCTAGGATTTTATCGATAGCCATCTTCTCAATTTCAACGATTGAAAGATGGTCATCGTCAAAACATCCCTCTTCAAAATTCACAGGGAATTGTTGCATTAAAAAGGTGCGAAATCCTTCTGGATCCCAAAGTTGACCCTGGGAGACAAAGTATTTCTCAGCAGTGATACTACAGACACTCTGTAGAAGTTCTTCTGCATGAGGTAAAATATCGGTAGAGCGCAAAATTTCATTACGAAAATCGTAGATCTCATGTCGCTGCTTATTCATGACATCGTCATATTCAAGCGTGTACTTCCGCATCATATAATTACGTCCTTCAACCCGCTTTTGAGCAGTTTGAATGGAACGATTAAGGATTCCTGCAGAGATAGGCTCTCCTTCAGGAGGACGGAAACGTTGGATCAATGCGTTGAGCTTTGGTGAAGCAAATAGGCGCATAAGCGGATCTTCAAATGAGATAAAGAATCGAGAAGAACCAGGGTCTCCAAGTCGCGCACTACGACCACGCAATTGTCTATCAATACGTCTTGACTGGTGGCGCGTTGTCCCCACTACGTGAAGGCCACCGAGTTTAGCAACATCATCTTTAAGTTTAATGTCTGTTCCGCGACCAGCCATATTAGTAGCTACAGTCACAGCACCATGTTTTCCAGCATCAGCGATAATTTCAGCTTCACTGTGGTGGTGTTTAGCATTTAAAACAGTATGGTTGATTTGATTCTGTCGCAAAATGCGCGAGAGTTTTTCAGAAACATCAACAGATTCAGTTCCTAGCAAAACAGGACGCCCTTCCAAATGTTTCTGTTTTACATCTTTCAAAATCGCATGATATTTTTCCCGCTCAGTCATATAGATTTCATCATTGAAATCTTCACGGGCACATTTCTTGTAAGTTGGAATTTGCAGAACATCAAGCTTGTAGATCTCTTTGAATTCACCCGCTTCGGTGATCGCTGTTCCAGTCATTCCAGCGAGTTTGTCATACATGCGGAAGTAGTTTTGCAATGTGATCGTTGCGTAGGTCTGCGTCTCTTTTTGAATTTTGACACTCTCTTTTGCTTCAATCGCTTGATGGAGGCCATCAGAAAAACGGCGTCCAGGTTGTGGACGTCCAGTATTTTCATCGATGATGACAATCTTGTCTTGTTCGACGATATAATCGATATCTCGTTCCATCAGAAGATGAGCACGAAGCAACTGTCGAAGGTTATGCGCACGCTCTTTTTTCTTCGCATCAGCTTCATTTAGAGCCAGTTTTTTCTCAAAACGGTCCTCTTCTTTCAAGTCAGGATCTTCGTCGATTTGAGCGTATTCATGTCCAAGATCGAGCATCACAAAGTCATCTGCTGATCTGTTTGTCAACTCGGCCCAAGAGATAATCCCCTTATCAGTCAACTCAAATTCATTTCCTTTTTCGTCAATGACCATGAAGAGTTCTGACAGCACTTCTGCCTTCTCCTCTTTAGTTTGATCTGAATGAAAATAAGTGTCCCATTTATCGATTTCATTGCGCAAATCAGGATTTTCCCGTGCGCGTCTTAAGACCTTGTTGTGTGGCATACCCTTGCTGACCAGCCATAGCCGTTTACAAGCCCCTTTGACTGTTTCAAGCTCTTTTTTCTCGCTAGGAAGTTCTTCAGCAAGAAAGTAAGGCTCTAAAATTTTACGCTCAGCAGCAGCAATTTTGTTACAGAGATCGCGCTGCGTCTTGACAAGCGAGCTAGCACCCTCTTTCAGCTCATCGTACATCTGCAGACTTTTGGGAGTAGGCCCAGAAATAATCAGAGGAGTACGTGCTTCATCGATTAAAATAGAGTCGATTTCATCGATAATCGCATAATAGTAGCCACGTTGCACTTGGTCCCGTTTATTGGCGGCCATTGAGTTATCACGCAGATAGTCAAAACCAAATTCAGAAGCAGTCCCATAAACAACATCACAATTGTAAAGAGCTTGTCTCTCTTGAGGAGGTGTTTTGTTTGTTAAAACACCTGTTTTCAAACCGAGCCATCGTAAGACCGTTCCGACCCATTGGCAGTCTCGTTCACACAGATAGTCGTTGACTGTTACAAGGTGGACAGGCCCTTCTGTAATCGCATTGAGATAAAGAGGCATAGTTGCGGTGAGTGTTTTCCCTTCACCTGTCTGCATCTCAGAAATGAATCCTTTATGAAGAGCAATTGCACCAATAAGTTGGACATCATAGGGGATCATATCCCACTTTTGATCATACCCAGACACATGTACTTCACTCCCACACAGGCGACGACAAACATTTTTTACTACAGCGTAGGCTTCAGGAAGTAGGTCGTCGAGTGATTCACCTTCACGAAAACGTTTTTTGAATTCCTGGGTCTTTTGCCGAACTTCATCATCGGACAACCCTTGCAACTTCTCTTCTTGTCTGTTGATCTCAGCGACCAGACGCGAAAAGCGCTTGACTGCCCGCTCTTGAGATGTTCCAAACATTTTTTTTAATAGTCCAAACATGCCATAACCTCAAATAAGGACATGAGTATACCCGATCTTTCTAGTTTACGCAACAAGAGAGCGGACAATATGGTTGTTATCCAGAGGGTGGTTTTTGCGCAGCTGGCGTAAAGCCTCTTGACGCCTAATGCGACACTCTCGATTTTGTTCATTATTCAGTAAAGAGACCTGAATTTGGTACGCTTTGTCAAAGTTGCCAACCCGTGCTTCACAAGCGCTCAAAATGTCCCATGAAGTTGTATCAGCAGACATCCTATGCGCAACATAGGCAAAGTTCAATCCTTGAGCATTCTCCAAAGTCGTTGTCAACCCAACTCCAAACATCCAGCCTAAAGCGCGATAACCACTTGTGTACGAAGGGAAGAGCTTGATCATTTGAAGATAAACCTGCTCAGCCTCTTGCCACTTCTGTTGACACTCCAAGCTATAGCCATAGTACGCGAGTATTGGAGCAGAAGTTTTTTCCATCTCCATTAAGTCATAGAAGTAGCGCTCTGCATGAGAGAACCGCTTTGTGTAAAGCGCACAGAGCGCAGCCTGCTTCAAGAGTCGAGGCTCTTTCTGTTCCCATGCATGTCCAGACTGATAGACCAACAGAGCCTTTTGGTAGTGGCCGCGCTCTTGCATACATGCGCCAAGCCCAAGCGTTGCATCGATATCTCCTCGATCTTTTTCTAGAAGCTGCCTAAAAATTTGCTCAGCTTGTTTCAAGTTCCCTAAACGACGATAGGAGTGAGCTAATTGATTGATTGTTCTGTGATTAGCATGTCCAAGCTCAATCGCTCGATGGTAGATTTCAATTGCTTCAGAAAATCTTTTGAGCGCAGCTAGTGCGTCAGCAGCGACTGTTAACAATGGACCACTTTTTGTGGCAGGAACTCTTTTTTCCAAAAGTTCCCAACTCTGCTGAAAGTAGCCACCTTGTAAAAGAGCCGATGCCAGCACTAAAATATCTGAATCAGAACGCAGAATAGGCGCACACACCTTAAACGCTTCGAGAGCCTCTTCTGGACGCTCTAGCTCAAGCAAAATTTTTCCTTCTTCTAATCGAAGCAAAAGCTCTTCTGGATAGAGGCGAGAGGCATGTTTCACACAGTGTAGAGCTTCATCATAGGCACGCGTTCCACGGAGAACTTGCACATAGTAGAGGTGAGCCTGCTGCCCACCCTTTTCATGGTGTAAAAGGGGGAGAAGCGCATTCCGTGCTTCATCTAGTTGATTAAGTGCAATTAACTTAGGGATTTCTCTTAAAGTTTTTTGAACAGAGCGCGCAGAAAGTCGAAAAGCCCGCATCCAGTGACGGATAGAGATGTAAACAATGAGTGCAAGTGTCAGTAATACAGTTGTGATAAACACTGTCAAGCCAAGGGTTTGTTATGAGCTTTACATATCAAATTTTAGGTATATTCTACAAGGTTTTTTTTCAGATTGTAAAGCCAAAGGCTTTTTAAGGTGTAAATCCCTACTTGTAGACGCCATAAATGATTGGCTTTACAGAAATTAGAAAAGAGAGAAAAGAGAGTATATCCTCAATTAAATTTCTCTTAATTAAGGACTATAGGTATGGGATTACAAAGATTGATAGTGCAGTTTGCAGGTACTAAGTAGATAGTGGAGTTAGACGGGCTGTCCGAGGGATTGGCCGAGCAGGCAACGGGTCTCAATGTGTTGTTTGGAGTGATCGATAAGATCTTGGTCAAAGCGGACGCGATTTGGTTCAAAAAGAAGAATCATAGCAGAGCCACCAAAGGCAAAAAAACCTTTCTCATCCCCTTTCCGATAGGGTTGATTAGCTGCGTATGTTTGATGAATGGAACCAACATTTGTCGCGCCAATTTCCATTACAAGAACTTTTCCAAATTGCTCACTCTCTAGAGCTGTTATGCTCCGTTTATTCTCAGTAAAACGGTGAATGTTCTGTTTGATAGCAATAGGATTTACTGAGTAAAGCCAGCCATTAACCAAGCGAGGAAGGCTTGGAATGCCTGCACAAGGGAAGTGAAAGCGATGATAATCAGTCGGACATAAACGTGCGAGTACCAAACTCCCTTTTTGATAGGGGACAGCTAAAGCCGCACTGCCAACTAAGTCAGCTAGAGAAAATTTATCCCCTTTCACAATAAAGCCATCACAAGCATCGACATCTGGGTAGACTAAGTAGCGTCCATCAGCGGGCATGACTAAAGGGGAACTGGCAAGTGGGCGGCTCTCTTTTTTTAGTTTGCGGTAGAAAAAAGCATTGAAGGACTCAAAACTTTCAACAGGATCGAGAAACTCTGAAGAATCGAGTTTATATTTATTGATGAAAGGAACAATTTTTTTACGAGAGGCTGCTCTATTTTGCCACCACCCACAGAGATGAGAGCAAAAGGCGTAGCGAGAAGTTAAGTTTGCAAGTGATTTTCCTAGCCAACTTTTCCCGTAGAAGAAACGTACAAGAGCTTCGTAATAGACTTGCTCTTGCTCACGTTTTTGTGTGCTTCTGTCGATATATTCAATTGGCTTTTTCATTGAGGTGTTCTCGACTGGAGCGCCTCTTCACCCACTTGGTTAAAAAACTGAAGTTCATATAAAAAGTCTGGAGAGAAGAGGTGGGTTAGGTGTTCTCTTTCCGCCTCACGCTGCAGAAGCATAGCTGTTTTGACAAGCACTGTTCCAAGGCGAGCGTTATCTGAATTTTCAACAAAATCAATACGCGCCTTTTGAAATGCAATTAACGCTTCTAAGACGCGCTCCTGCCCCTCAAGACTTTTTTGAGTCGTAGACATTAATTCTTTTAATGTTTGGACCTCATCAGCAAAGAGCGGTAAACCCAGAAATAATAAAGCGAGAAGGATTTTGATATTAATCTCATTAACTAATAAACTAGATTTGCAACTTAACACCCCTCTAATTTTTTTGTCAAAATGGATAGGACAATCGCAGCCATCGCAACGCCTCCTGGAGAGGGAGGGATTGCCATCATTCGCATTTCAGGTAAATCTGCTGTACACATTGCGGATCAGGTTTTTTCAGGCTCGGTGCCCTCCTATGGGTCTCACACTGCCCATCTAGGCCATGTCACCGATGCAGGTCAAAAGATTGATCAAGCACTTTTACTCTTTATGAAGGGACCGAACTCTTATACGGGTGAGGACACTGTTGAGCTGCAATGTCACGGTGGGGTTGTTGCTTCAAGAAAAGTTTTAGAGGCTGTGCTCCAAGCGGGAGCCAAAGCGGCTCTGCCTGGAGAATTTACTTACCAAGCTTTTATGAATGGAAAACTCGACCTGACTCAAGCTGAGGCAGTGCAGCAGTTAATTGGCGCAAAAGGCGATGTTGCCTTCTCAATGGCCTCTAAACAGTTGGCAGGCTCTCTCTCTCAAAAAATTGCTTCCTTTCAGCATAGATTAACTGGTTTAGCAGCGATCTTAGAAGCTTGGGTTGATTTTCCAGAAGAGGGGCTTGAATTTGCTTCGCGTGAAGAATTGGTTTCGGATTTACAAGCTGTAAAGCTAGAGATGGCTCATCTGTTGAGTACTTTTGAAGATGGAAGAAAAAAGGCTTATGGAATCAAGCTCTGCCTTGTTGGAGCGCCAAATGCAGGTAAGTCTTCTTTGATGAACGCGTTGCTCGATCAAGAGCGCGCAATTGTGACCCCTGTCGCAGGAACAACAAGAGATCTCTTACATGAGGAGATGAGTATCAAAGGATTGACCTTTCGCCTTACGGACACAGCAGGCTTACGTGAAACAGATGAGCTTGTCGAGAAAGAGGGGGTGCGTCGTTCCTGTAAAGCCATAAATGAGGCCGACCTTGTCCTATGGGTTATCGATGCAAGTGCGCCTCTTCCAAAGCTTAATTTTGAACTACCCAAGGATAAGAGCTTAGTTGCGTTCAATAAGATTGATTTACCTCACAAGATTGCAACTGTTGACTTCCCCTACCAAGTCGAGCTCTCTGCTAAAAGTGGTGAGGGTATTGAGCAGCTTCGAGAGATGCTTACACGCATTGTTTGGGAAAAAGGTGTCGACACGAAAGAGGAAGTTTTTCTAACCTCAACGCGACATAAAGAGGCTTTGCAAGAAGCGCACGGCTTTTGCGATGCTGTAAAACAAGGATTGGTCATGCGAGATTCTCCAGAGCTATTGACAGCTGATATGCGCAGCTCACTTCTCTCACTTGGACGTATCATTGGAACGGATGTAACGGAGGAAATCCTCTCTTCTATCTTCTCCAACTTTTGCATTGGAAAATGAGAAAAAAACAGCTAGCAGAACAGATTCAACAGATCCTCGATCACTACTACCCCAATCCTCCAATTCCCCTCAAGCATTCGAGTCATTTTACTCTGCTTATTGCTGTGCTCCTCTCTGCTCGCTCAACAGATGCAATGGTCAATCGAGTAACTCCTGAGCTTTTTGCCAAAGCAGCAACACCAGAGCAGATGGTAAAACTAAGGGTTGATCAAATTCGTGAGATTATCAAACCGTGTGGCCTCTCGCCGCAGAAAGCTAAAAATATTTGGGCTCTTTCACACATTTTGCTTGAGAAACACAAGGGTGAAGTTCCAAAAAGTTTTGAAGCCTTGGAAGCTCTGCCTGGCGTGGGGCATAAAACAGCCTCAGTAGTCATGGCTCAAGCTTTTGAGGTCCCCGCTTTTGCTGTTGATACACATATTTTTAGATGCGCCAGGCGGTGGGGGCTTTCTACTGGGAAGAGTGTGGTACAAGTTGAGAGGGATTTAAAAAAAATCTTTCCTAAAAAGGCTTGGATCAAGCTTCATTTACAGATCATCTATTTTGGACGCGAGTATTGCAGTGCTAGAGGACATCAAAAAAAGAGTTGCCCAATTTGTTCTTTAATTTAGTTCTTTAATTAGTTATAATGCTTCTTATGCAATCAAGAACTTCTGCAATTTTATCAACAGGCTTCGCGATATTTGCCATGTTTTTTGGCGCTGGTAATATCGTTTTCCCCTTGATTTTGGGCCAATTTGCCCAGGATCAAAATATGTTTGGCATGCTTGGTATGCTCATTACTTCAGTCCTTGTCCCTTTGCTAGGACTGCTTGCTATGATTTTATTTGAGGGAAACTACTACGACTTTTTTAGAAAAATTGGGCGTATCCCTGGTACAGCAATGATCGTTCTCATCTTAATGTTGATCGGTCCATTTGCAGGGATCCCCCGCTGTATTGCAATTTCTCATTCAACTCTGACTGCAACCTTTGGAATAGATGCCTTCCCAGGGGTTAATCTACTCACATTTAGTGCTTTTTCCTGCCTAATCATTTTTTTATTTACTTATCGGCCAACAAAAATTTTGGGTCTTCTAGGTAAGGTTTTGACGCCACTGCTCTTGCTTTCATTAGGGGTGATTGCTGTAAAGGGATTATTTGGAATGCCTCCAGCCGGTCTTTCTGAGCATGGACGTTTTGAGACGTTTTTGAATGGATTTGTCGAAGGGTACAATACGATGGACCTCTTGGCCTCCTTCTTTTTCTCTTCAGTTGTGCTGGTCTGTTTGAGACAGCAATTCAAAAATGAGGATGAACAGAAAAATCGTAAGCGGATGATGACTATTGCGATTTTTGGGGCACTGATAGCAGCCTTTTTACTCACAGTCATCTACTTTAGCTTTTCTCTCTTGGCTGCTGGGTATAGTAACTCACTAGATTCTGTAGCGAATCATCAATTGCTGGGGACATTGGCCTATCAAATTCTTGGGCCTTATGGCAGTCCAGTTGTAGGGGCTTCAGTGCTATTTGCAGTCCTGACAACTGAAATCGCTCTTACAGCTATTTTCTCGAAGTTTTTACAAGAGAAGATACTGCGCAATAAAATTCCGTATCACTTTGCGCTTGTGATTACATTGGCTATCGCTTTTTGTGTATCAACGCTACAGTTTGATGGAATTGTTGCACTTGTCAATCCGGTTCTGCAGTTTTTCTATCCTGCCCTGATTGCATTGGCTTTGTTAAATATTTTGCACAAAGTGTATAACTTTAAACACATCAAACTTCTGTTCTATGGAACAGTTGCAACCACATTTTTGGTGCGACTATTGTTCGTAGGGGGAGCTTAGAAACCTCTACGCAATGCTCATGGAGAAGTGAATTTACTATATTATCGGTCTCTTTTTAGTGACTCAACCAGAGTGCATGAGTCCGTCATCGCACACCTAATCGGGAATTTAATTGATGACACGCCTAAGACGTACAATAAAAATCGGTAGATCTCAAAAATAATCCATGAAAAGAGAAAGCTTTTCTGCTATAAGGGAAAGTTTATGGAATTGGATCAATACCACCAAGAAGCGCAAACGCTTCTCAACGCCGGTGGAGTGCGTGAGATTACCTTTGTCGGTCCAACGTATCAAGTAGAAGTTTTTGATGCAAGCACACAAGAGACCTATTGGCCTTTTTTGCAAGTTGGAGACAAAGGAAAACTCAAAGACGCTTTCTGCTCCTGCGATTATGAACAAGGATGTCCACATCTAGCTGCTGCTTACCATAGAATCATGCAGTCAGATCAAGAGCCTCTTCATTTACGCTTCGATGGCTCACTTTGGGACCGTCTCTGTCATCTGCTCGCCATGCATCTAGGTTATGAGCTCAACTGTTTAGAAGAACTAGATAAAGGGTATTACAAGGCAGAAAATTTCTTGATCAGAGCAACAGATCCAAGCACGATACAACTGCTAGAAACTTTATTCACATCAAACACTAAACAAACACCTGAAAACTCGATCAAATTTTCCAACTTGAAAGATGAGGAAATTGAGTGGTGGCGAGAAGGGCGGCCCTCTGAAAGCCTCCGTTATACACTCTCTTTTTGGTCTGACTTGGCAAAGTGGTTATTTGTCCTGCAAGAAGATCAATCCTATACAATCAACTTTGAAGAAGATCAAGAGGGGTTTCCAACTAAGTTATTTGCAAAATGGAAGGGCCTTGAAGTTATATTCACTTATAAAACTGTTGACTTGCCTGGGATTATTTTAGGTCTTAAGAGAGTGAACTCTCCTCTCCTGGTTATGCAAGAGGCTGAAGGAGCGGTAAAACACGTTTCATTTGATCCGAAATCACAAATTTTTCGCATTGAGCATGAAAAGAAAAAAACTTCAGGAGTTATTGGAAAAGAACTGCCTGGGTGGATTTATCGCTCAGGCGAAGGGTTCTATTCAAAAGATGGAACAAGCATTTTCAATCTAGAAGAGATCCCAAAAGAGCTTATTGGTGAAACGCTAAGTAAACACGAAAAAGTGATCGCTACTTATCTTCCAGTTGACTCTACGCCTAGGCAGTTGCAGTACCAGATGTATTTCGATCAAACATGGGATTGGCACTTTGAAGCATTTCTCTTTGAAAAGGGAGATTTGCAACAAGGGCATGCTGCCCTGTTTGGCGAATGGGCCTACTTAGATGGTCGTGGCTTTTTCCGCGTCACTGATGCACTTTTTAACCACCCCGTGCATATCATTCGTGTTGAGCATGTCTCTAATTTTGTGAATATGCACCGCGTCTGGCTCAATGGACAAGAGGGCTTTCAAACGCACCTTGCGAGTATTGAGTCTCACCTCACCTATAGAGTCGAAGAAGAAGCGCTCTATTTCCAAGCTAAAATGCATGAGAGTGAGGAGACGGCTGAGTCAAAAGATTTTGGTGATTGGATCTACTATGCAAAACAAGGGTTTTTCTCAAAGAAGCATGTAAAGTTAGGTCAGCTAGTCAGGCCTGGTGTAACTCTTCATGCCAATAAAATTTCCTCATTTATTAAGCTGAATAGAGAAGAGTTGGAAAATATCCCAGGTTTCTTTGCTGCCCGCTTACCTCTTGAATCAAGAGGATTAGAGATCAGTATTCAGGAAGAGCATTCGCTAGTAGTCAAGCCGATTTACAGATGTGATGAGGCATATGCTCCACAGTTTTTCGGGGATTTTGTCTTCACGGAGCAAGAAGGTTTTTATGAATTACCCGCGGAGATGCGTTTGCCAGAGGAGTACCAACAGCAAAAGGTCATTGCTCCCTCTGTTATGCATAGCTTTTTATCTCATGACTTTCCCACTCTGAAAAAATATATTCAGAAAATCGATCCACGCCTAGAAATTCCTAAACAGGCAGATATTCAACTGCGTTATTTAGTGCGGAATCCAAAGGGTGGCTTGAAGGCTCAGCTTTTTTTGATAACAGAATTTGGAGAGGTGCCCTTAACCCAGCTTTTTCACGCCTTACATCAAAAAGGGCAATTTCTCTTTTCTAGTGGTGGGCTTCTCGATTTAAAAGAGGAACGGTTTGCCTGGATTCGTGCTTTTAAACCTGCCTATGATGAAGAAACAAACATTTTGGAGTTAAGTACGCTCGACTTTTTAAGACTCGATGTCTCTGTTGGTCTTTTAGCTCCTTCAGAGCAAGCTGTTCAAGCAGAGATTTCGAAGCGCCTATTAAAAGAGTTGCGTGAGTTTACGGTGACTGAACCTGCCAACTTGCGTGGCTTGAAAAGTGAGCTCAGGCTCTATCAGCAGACAGGTTTACAATGGCTTTGGTTTTTGTATAGAAATGGGCTCTCTTCGCTTCTTTGTGATGATATGGGTCTTGGTAAAACGCACCAAGCAATGGCCCTCATGGCAGGCATTCTCAACTTGAAAGATGTAAAAGAGCGTCGCTTTTTGGTGGTCTGTCCAACATCGGTTATCTATCACTGGCAAGATAAGCTAGAGACTTTTTTACCAGGAGTTGCGGTTCATACATTTCACGGCTTCAAGAGAAGCTTAAAACATTTACCTAAAGAGGGTGTGATTCTCACCACGTATGGGGTTTTGCGTATGGAAAAAGCTGCATTGCAGAAGATTCCGTTTGAACTTGCAGTTTTTGATGAAGTACAGACAGCAAAAAATCCACATAGTCAGGTACATGATGCGCTCACAGCTGTCAATGCACGCATGCGTCTTGGTTTGACTGGAACTCCAATTGAAAATAGTTTGGTGGAGTTGAAAGCGCTATTTGATGTTGTACTGCCTGGCTACATGCCTTCTGATAAGAAGTTTCGCGAGCAGTTTGTTAACCCTATCGAGTTGCAACAGGATGAAGAGAAAAAAGCACTGCTCATGCAAATGATCAGACCATTTATTTTGCGACGACGTAAAAGTGAGGTGTTGCAAGAGCTCCCTGAGAAATCTGAAGACAAGTCATATTGTGATCTTTCAGAAGAGCAGGTCAAGCTTTACAACAATCTTTTAGAGCAAAATCGCGATGGGCTTGTCTCTGAGCTGCGCGATAGAGATGGTAGTGTGCCCTATATTCACGTCTTTGCACTCCTCTCAAAGCTTAAACAAGTCTGTAATCATCCCGCGCTTGTTGCAAAGGATCCTCACAACTACCAAAAGTATCAATCAGGTAAGTGGGAGCTATTTACAGAGCTCTTGAATGAGGCGCACGAGAGTAATCAAAAAGTTGTCGTCTTTTCACAATACTTGCATATGCTCGATATTATGGAGAACTATCTCAAGAAGCAGGGGTGGGGTTATGCCCAAATTCGAGGAGATACAGTCGATCGTCGAAACGAGTTGAAACGTTTTCAAGAAGATCCAGAGTGTGTGGTGTTCATTGGTTCACTGCAAGCTGCTGGTCTTGGAATTGATCTAACAGCGGCAAGCGTTGTCATTCTCTATGACAGATGGTGGAATGCAGCGCGCGAAAACCAAGCAATCGATCGTGTGCACCGAATCGGACAGAAGTGGGGAGTTCACGTCTTCAAGCTCATTTCAAAAGGGACGATTGAAGAGAAAATCGACCGGATGATCATGCGAAAGGGGCAATTAATGGAAGAGATCGTGACAAGTGATGATCAAGCCGTATTGAAGAAATTTAGCCGGAGCGAGCTAATCGATCTGCTTTCTTACTCTTCAGGTGAAAGTTAATTGGGGCGCCAACAAACGGATATTTGAGGCGAAACTGATTGATCAGGTATTTCTTGTAGCTCTCAGTCATTAAATCGGCATAATTCACAAAAAGAGCAAACCTAGGTGGCGCAGATGAAACCTGCGTCAAGTAGTAGATGCGTAGACGCTTTCCTGTGATCATTGGAGGGTGATTGAGCTGAATCGTTCTTTCCATGAAAGTGTTGAGCTGGTGTGTGCTGATCCGCTGATTGACTGCAGCATAAACGGTCTCAATCGTTGGGAAAATCTGATCTAAATTCCGTCCATCTTTTGCAGAGATAAATAGGATCGGACAATGCTTGAGAAAAGGGCTGGCCTCTCGCAATGCCTTCATGCAGTGCTCCATGCGAAAACCTTTTACAAGGTCCCATTTATTGAGTAGGACAATACAGCCTTTCCCAGATTTCTCAATATGTTTGGCAATGCGTTTATCTTGCGTGGTGATGCCATCTTGGGCATCGAGCAGTAGTAAGCAGATGTCTGAGAGTTCAATTGCCTTTTCAGTACGCATCGCTGCAAACTTTTCGACAACCTCTTTTTCTGCTTTTTTGCGACGAATACCGGCCGTATCAACTAGCACATAGTCTTTTTTGTCATACTGAAAAGGGACCTCGATACGATCCCGAGTTGTTCCTGGAATTGGACTTACAAGACAGCGCTTGTCACTAAGAAGCGCATTGATGAGAGTCGATTTTCCAACGTTAGTACGCCCAATCAGGGAAATTTTGACCCCTTCAGGAGGAGTTGGAATCTCTTGAGTCAGGTCAATCCCTTCCCAAGCCTTTTCAATCAGCTCAGCAATTTGATAACCATGAGTAGCTGAGACGGCAACGATGCGCTCAATTCCTAGATGATGAAATCCATGGATTGCAATCTCTTGGCTCGGATGATCAATCTTATTGACCGCTAATGTGAGCGGTTTATCCATTTTAAGTAGCTGGGAAGCAAGTTGCGCATCATTTTTGGTCACTCCTACTTGGCTATCTACCACCATGATGATCGCGTCAGCCTCTTCAAGAGCAATCTCTGCTTGACGACAGATTTCTTCTTGGAAAGGACCTTTAGACGCAATTCCCCCTGTATCGATCACTTCGAACGGAGTACCAAAGATTTCTGCTTCGGCATAGATTCGATCACGGGTCACTCCCTCAGCTTGATCAACGATTGAAATCCGTTTTTTACAGATCCGGTTGAAAAGGGCAGACTTACCTACGTTTGGACGTCCAACAATTACTAGCTTATACATGGAGAACATGATAATAAATTGCTCAATAAAAAAGAATTGGAATAATCACTAATTGCGACTATAAAAAATCTTATATGATCCTTGGCGCTATTCACCCCTGTCCATTTTGGTATGACCTACGTCGCTACTCCTTCGGAGCGTTTGGTCATGACCTGAGCGCAGCTCTATCAGTAGCATTGCTAGCCCTTCCCCAGGCAATGGCCTATGCTTTTGTTGCAGGCTTGCCTCCTCAGGTAGGGATTTTCTCTGCTATTTTTGGCACAATTTTCACAGCAGCCTTTGGATCTTCTCGTTATTTGGTCTCTGGCCCTACTACACAGAGTGCGATTCTTCTACAATCTGGCATTTCAGAAATCATTTATACCTATTACAATGGTCTAACAGGTGTTGCGCGAGATGAGCTTGCAATAAAAATTTTAATACAAGTTGTACTCCTTATTGGAGTCTTTCAGTTATTTGCAGGCCTTCTTCGTTTAGGAAGGCTCACTCAATTTACGAGTCGATCTGTTGTCCTTGGCTATACAATTGGAGTTGCTGTTGCCATTTTCTTCACTCAGCTCTACCCATTTTTTGGGATAGCTCCCCTCAGTGGTTATCACCCACTCTACCAAAAAGCGTGGTACTTGATTCATAATATCGCCCTTCTTCACTTGCCAACCACCCTGCTTGGTCTGGGCTGTCTTGTCGTTTTGATCCTGTGTAGTCGTGTTTCAAAGAAGATCCCGATTGCCATTTTCGTGTTTTTTATTGCTGCTGCAGTTGTCTATTTTTTCAATCTTTCTCCAGATAGTGGCAAAGCAATCACTGATGTTGCAGCGGGAGAACAGGCTAACAAAATTACGATCCTATCAGATTTAGGACCGCTTTACAGTGATCTCCCAAAACTTAAGCTTCCCATCTTTGACTTCCATATCATTGGAAAAGTGATCCCGCTTGCTTTTGCGATTGCACTACTTTCGGTTTTACAAGCAACTGCAATCGGCAAATTTTATACACGCGCCAAGGAGCCTCCATACAACGACAATCAAGAAATTTATGGTTTAGGTATCAGCAATTTGTTTTCTGCATTTGTCGGTGCAATGCCTAGCTCTGGAAGTTTTGCAAGAAGCGCTTTGAATCATAGCATGGGAGCGAGAACCCGTTTTTCAGCAATTTATAGCGGTGGTTTTCTTTTTCTGATTGTGATCTTTCTTGGATTTTTAGTGACGCGTATCCCTCTTGCCGCTCTAAGCGCATTGATGGTCATCACGGCCTATTCGCTTGTTAGCTTCAAGGATCTGTTCTTGTGCGTACGTGCGACACGTAGTGATGCCTTTACTCTGCTCATTACGCTCATTGCTTGCCTACTTTTTACCTTTGATATGGCGCTTTACATTGGAATTGCAGTTTCAATTGTCTTGTATCTAAAGCAAGCAGCCGTCCCTTTACTGATTGAATATAGCTTTAACAACGTTGGAAAACTCAGACCTATAGAACCAGAAGATGAGAGACCTGATAGTCGTATTGCGATTGTACAAGCAGAGGGAGAACTCTTTTTTGGAGCCGCAGATCTACTACAAGGCAAGCTGCGAGAAGTAGGTGAGGATGAGATGCTCAAAGTTGTGATTTTGCAACTCTTAAACGTTCGCCACATCGATGCCTCTATAGCCTTAGCACTTAAAACCGTTCATCGCTATCTAGATGGCACTGGGCGTGTTTTATTGATCACGGGTATTTCCCCAGATGTCTATTCAGTGCTTCGCCACGCCGGTTTAGCAGATAAATTAGGAAAAGATCGTCTCTTTATTGCCAATGAGCAGCTTCCAAGCGAGCCAACACGTACAGCTTACGCTTACGCAAAAAACTTGCTCTCAATCTAAGGAGCCTCGGAAAAATGCATACATCGGATCTAGTACCAATATAGCCATTTTTCCGAGGCTTCTTAACTATCTAACAGGGTCAAGTTTACGCTCTGGGCCATAGTCAAGCGTCAAGTCGTAAACCCAAACATCACCATTCTCACGAAGTAGACGATCACACCCAAGAGCGATCCCTTTCAGCACACCATACTTTTGGATTGCATCGAGAGCATATTGCGAACTCGTTGGATAATAACTACTTCTGGGTCCGTCAATAGGGGAAATATAATTTTGAAAAAATGTGATCATTCCTTTGCAAGTCTTACGTCCGAAGGATTTTTGAGGTGTTGATTGAGCAGTTCTAGGACGCATTGCTAATTCGCTGTCGACACCCCACGGTTCAATCCCATTTTCAAATTGATTTGCTACAAGGGGGAGGAAGTATAAAGATAGAATTAAGATGAGTGATTTTCTTTTCATAAATGAATAGACGTATATTTTATAAAAATGAAGAATAACAATAACGACTGAGCATGGCCCAAGTGTAATGTTAGAACGATATATCGAGCAACTGGGAAAAGATCTGAAAATGACAGAAGGTCTCGCACCTACTGATAAGGGAACCTACTCTTTGAAGTTTGAGCCAGATTTACATCTCTCATTGCAAGAGAACAACGAGAAAGTAATTCGAATGCACGCAATTTTAGCTCCACTGCCCGAAGAGCAGCAAGATTCTTATTTGGAATTGGTTATGGAAGCAAACCTACTCGGGCGAGAGACGGGTGGTAGTCACCTTGGGCTAGACCAAGAAGGGAAGCAGATTACACTGAGTCGCTTTGTAATGCCTGATGCCTCCTATCATGATTTTTATAACGCACTTGAGGACTTCATCAATTATGCAGACGCGTGGAAAGTAGATACATTGGAATATCATGGTAGCTGAGTTTATTGTAGAAGAGGGTGAATTGCGTGGGCTGGTCCTATCTTTAGGAGATGGTGATTCTTGGCTACTTGGAAGAGATCCTGAAGCGTGCACTCTAATTTTAGAAGATCCTGACGTAGAACGTACACATCTGATTTGTCGCCAAACTGATGAAGGGTATGTTGTTGAAGATGTGTCAGAAGCAAAAAATGTCCTCCTCAATAATGAACCATTGACGGCTGAAGCATTGCTTCAGAGTGATGATCTCATCCAAATTGGGAAGATAATTTTGCGTTTTGTTACAGATGAGAAAATCATTCCAACTTTTGAAATGGATCAAGATCCAGAGCTTTCTGCTGAGAGGAATTTTATTGAAGAATCCTTAGAAGAAAGTGAGGGGAATCTCGATTTACGAGGAGATCAGGAGAGTTCTGAAGAGGAGTTTCCTGAAATTGTAGAAGAGGAACCAGAAGAGATTGCAGTATCAGATGATGAGGCAGCAGAGCTCCCTAGTTTGGAAGATGAAGATCTTCCACCAGAACCTGTAGAAGAGGAACTAGAAGAGATTGCAGCATCAGATGATGAGGCAGCAGAGCTCCCTATTTTGGAAGATGAAGATCTTCCGCCAGAACCTGTAGAAGAGGAGCCAGAAGAGATTGCAGCATCAGATGATGAGGCAGCAGAGCTCCCTATTTTGGAAGATGAAGATCTTCCACCAGAACCTGTAGAAGAGGAACCAGAAGAGATTGCGGCATCAGATGATGTGGCAGCAGAGTTCCCTAGTTTGGAAGATGAAGATCTTCCACCAGAACCTGCACCTATTGAATCAGAAGTAAGCGAAGCACCAGAGCCTATTTCAAGTGAAGAGTCTGAAGAAGAACTTACAGCCGCATTTTTTGATGAGCCAGTTGAAAAAAATAATTCTGAAAATGAGGATGTTGCTCAAACGCCAGCATTTGAAGAAATTCCTGAATTTGAAATTGATCTTACAACAACTGTTCGTTTTATCCTAAAAGTGATCGCTGGGCCAAACACTGGAGCTGAATATGCCATTGATATGGGTAAAAACTACCTTATTGGCACAGACACAGCGACCTGCGATATTGTTTTCCATGACTTGAGTGTTTCAAGAGAACATGCTCGACTCTTCATCTCTGCTGAGGGGGAAGTCTCAATTGAGGATCTCGAAAGTCGCAATGGCGTAGTTGTTGATCA
Organism: uncultured Chlamydiaceae bacterium; assembly: GCA_942490925.1. Classification (GTDB taxonomy): domain Bacteria; phylum Chlamydiota; class Chlamydiia; order Chlamydiales; family JAAKFR01; genus CALNYX01. The sequence goes on from CALNYX010000017.1 coordinate 1,452,092, forward strand.
AAGGCGGATCAAGGAAAAAACGATTCTGACTTCAAGTGCTGTCATTACAATCGGAACAACCTCATTTTTCTTGATCGATAGAGAGGCTCCACAGGATACAATTGTTACACCTGTTTTTGAGCCTAGTTATGATGAAGAGGAGTTAGAAGAGGAAGGGCTAGTTGAAGATTTAGAAGAAGAGGAAGAAGTTTTTGCTAAGCAGCCTCCAGAAAAACAACACATGCCTGGCGCGACAGTCTTCTCTTTAATCGTGGTTGGACTTGTAGTTCTGCTTGGTTTTGGAATCTTTACTCTCTACCAAACAAAGGATGTCACACCCCCACCAAAAGATTATGCAATTGAGATTCAAGTGGCTGTGAAAGATTTTCCAGGGGTTAAATATACCTACAACAACTCCTCAAGAAAATTGTTCCTCGTGGGACATGTCACTTCTGGCATTGAGAAGAGTGAATTGCTCTACAATCTCCAAGCTTTGAATTTCCTAAAAGGCATTGAAGATAATGTGGTGGATGATGAAGCTGTCTGGCAAGAGATGAATTTATTGTTAGCCAAGCATTCGAATTTTAAAGGGGTGAGCATGCATTCGCCTGCCCCAGGGGTTTTCGTCCTCAATGGATATTTAAAAACTGAGAAGCAAGCAGTCGATCTCTCTAATTACATGAATATCCATTTCAACTACCTAAACCGTCTTGAAAATCACGTCGTAGTGGAAGAACAAGTTTTAGAAGAGGTGTCAAACCGTTTGACACAGCATGAATTTGGCGCTGTAAACCCTTCTTTCTTGAACGGTGATTTGACGCTCACTGGATACATTGGTTCAACTCAAACCTATGCGTTTGATGATTTGCTCAGAGAGTTTGAGAGGATTCCTGGCATACGGGTTTTACAAAATTATGTTGTTGTAGTCTCTCCAGAGCAACAGGTGATCGATTTGAGTTTGCGTTACCCCACTCGGTATAAGGTCACAGGCTTTTCAAAACATGGTGAAGTCAATATCAATGTTGTGATCAATGGTCGTATCCTAACTCGCGGAGACTCAATAGATGGACTAACGATTACAAGTATTCAACCGCACACCATTTTCCTCGAAAAGGAAGGATTGAAATATAAGATCGAATACAATAAATAAGTAGTAAAGGAGAAATCCATGTTTGGAATGGAGAGTGGAAAGAAGAAGGGCAAACTCCCAGAGACGCAGTTTGACTTAGAAGTCGATCTCAAAGATCCAGGAAAGTTGCGTGCAACAAAAGAGCAAATAGAAGAGCGCATTACGCAGCTTAAAACTCTTTTGCGCCAGGGAAAAGATAAGCAGACATTTGATGAAGCGCAAACGCTTTTACACGGGTATTTGGCAGCGCAAAAAGTAATTGGCCGAGTTAATCGGAAGATGGTTTAAAAGGAGAAAGAGATGGACGGTGGCCCAGCGTCATTTAATTTTAATAAGATGCTCACAGGGTTGAACAACTATGCGCAATCTGTCAAAACTTATTTGAATCAGCTCGAACAGAGCACAGGAGGTTCTGTAAACCTCGCAACGATGTTCAGGATGCAGTTTCAAATGCAGATTATGTCACAGTACGTTGAAGCAGTGTCAAATACATTGAGCGCTGTAAACAACGAAATGATCACCATGGCTCGAGCGATTAAAGGACAATAATTTTTAAGAGGAAAGGAGTAAGATATGACAGCTCTTCAGGAGTTTAGCGAGGATTTAAGTCTTCTTGCAGAAACAGGGCTGATAGCAATCAAACAAGGGGATGAGGAGAGCGCCAAGAAGCTATTTAATGCTGTTGGTGTCATTGATCCACAAAGTATCACGAAAAAAATGGGTTATGGTTTGATTGCTCTGCACAAAATGGAAGTGAAAAAAGCACAAGACTCTTTTCAAGATATTCTCAATGGAGATCCATCAAATCAACGTGCTAAAGCCTTTTTAGCATTCACTCATATCCTCTCTGTACTAGAAGAGGGTGATGATGCCACTAAAATGAAAAGTCTAAAGCTTTCCGCTCAAATGGCTGAAGAGGCCTTGACTCAAGCTGACGATGAATCCACAAAACAACTTGCGCAATCCATTCTAGATTGGGAAAAAAGTTTACAGGACGTTGAGAATGGTTAATCCAAGTGAACCGCTGAAAGATCCAAGCGTTACACCTCCCTCCAAAGTCCCAGGTCAAGATCAACCCTCTGTAGGGGATAAGGAAGCGACTGAGCCAAACAAGCCGTTCTCACTTGGTCCAGAGGACGGTACCAAAGGATCAGAAGTTCAAGCTGAACGCCCCTCACCTATGGATGTTGCAAAAGATTCAGCGCAGCAACAAGAGCGTATGACTCCAGGTGAGTTGAGCGAGCACGTCCAAACCTTGCAGAGCAATCTGTCTCAGATACAGTCACAGCTGCAAGATTCTTCAGTGACCAATAAGTTCACTGCTGATCACTACAACGCGATGCGTAAAGTTGTTGAAAAAATGACACCTGACATGAAGGATATTGCGAATAATTCTGAAGGTGAGTTTCAAGCAGTCAAGCCAGATGAGGGAGAGGGTGGAAATGTCCTGAAGTCGATCGGTAATTGGATTGGCGGGAGCCAGAAAACCCTTGGTGGCGCTTTAAACTATCTCTCTGCAGATAAAAAGCCGAGCATCGGTTCATTCATGAAATTGCAATATAGCGTGCAGCGTGCAACGCAACGAGGTGAGCTTTTTGCTAGTATTATTGGAGCTTCCGTCTCGGGTATTAAGACAATTATGAGCACACAGCTCGGTTAATAAGGCTCTAATTAATGAAACTTTTGGAGATTTTAGTGGAATTTACAACAGAGCTAAGTTCGGAGTTCAAAGTTAACCTCTTGTGGGTTAGCAATGACGAGAACAATGGTCTGGTGCAAATTGCACTAAAAGATCCAGAGCTGGCATTAATCAATGGGTTCTTAAGATGACAGAAGACTTTGACAAACTTATTTCCCGCCTTGAAGAGGTCGAGCTCACAACTGTAGTGGGTCGTATCACTGAAGTTGTCGGAATGTTGATCAAAGCAGTTGTCCCCCAAGTACGAGTAGGTGAAGTTTGCCTGGTCAAACGGGAAGGGATGCCTCCACTGCTCACAGAAGTGGTTGGATTTACACAGGATCAAGTTTATCTCTCTCCTCTTGGAGAAATGAAAGGAGTTGGACCTTCTTCGGAAGTGATTCCAACGCGTATGGCGCTTCACATTCAAGTTGGTCCGGAGCTATTAGGGCGTGTCCTAAACGGTCTTGGTGAACCTCTTGATGTTGATGAAAAAGGAGAACTTGCTCTTTCAGAGAAATACCCAATCTTTCAACCACCACCTGATCCGCTAAAACGGGCTCGGATTAAAGAGCCAATTCCAACGGGTGTCCGGTGCATCGATGGTCTTTTAACCTGTGGTAAGGGACAAAGGGTCGGAATTTTCGCTGGTGCAGGGGTTGGAAAATCGACACTGCTGGGAATGATCGCGCGTAATGCACAGGCTGACGTGAACGTCATTGCGCTCATTGGTGAGCGAGGTCGTGAAGTACGAGAATTTATTGAGAAAGATTTAGGTGAAGAGGGTTTAGCACGCTCAGTCATCATTGTTTCAACATCAGATCAAGCTTCCCAACTCCGGCTAAACGCGGCCTATGTAGGTACAGCCATTGCAGAATATTTTAGAGATCAAGGAAAGACTGTTGTCCTGATGATGGACTCGGTCACTCGTTTTGCGAGGGCTTTGCGCGAAGTTGGGTTGGCAGCAGGTGAACCACCAGCACGAGCTGGCTATACACCATCTGTTTTCTCGACACTGCCGCGTCTGTTAGAGCGCTCTGGAAATTCAGACAAAGGATCAATTACCGCCTTCTACACAGTTCTAGTAGCTGGCGATGATATGAATGAACCTGTTGCTGATGAGGTGAAGTCGATTTTGGATGGGCACATCGTTCTTTCAAACCTTCTGGCCCAGCAGTATCACTATCCTGCAATTGATGTCTTGGCATCGATCAGCCGTTTGGTAACAGAAGTCGCTAAAGAGGATCAGCTCAAACTGATTGGAAAAGCGAGGGAAGTACTTGCTAACTACAAGAAAAATGAAATGCTCATTCGTATTGGAGAGTATAAGCGCGGTTCTGACAAGGATGCCGACTTCGCGATTGACCACATTGAACGGCTTCGACGTTTTTTACAGCAAACAATTGAAGATAAATCGACTTTTGAAGAGACGCTAGAACAACTCAAAGCTCTATTTAAATGAAAAAGCCACACTATCCGCTTGAACAGGTTTTATCGGTCAAAAAAGACCGTGTGGAAAAAGCTGAAAGAGTTGTGGAAGAGAAGAAACGCGCTCTTGAAATTGAGCAAGAAAAGCTCAAAAAAGTGGAGGCGGAGCGAGACGGAGTCAAAGAGCACCGTGCGGAAAAGATGCAACAATTACGAGAGGCCTTTGATAAAGGGACCACGAGTGATGAAGTATTGCAGATGAAGGCCTACTTGAAAGTCGTTGACGAGAAGTTAGAAAAGGCTGAAGCGCGTGTAGTAGAACAGCAAAAGCAAGTCGATGCTGCTGAAAAAGCAGTTGAAGAGGCTAAAGAAGAATTACGGCTTAAACGCCTTGAAGAAGAGAAGATCAAAATTCACAAGGAAGAGTGGGCAAAAGAGGTCAAACTAGAGTTGTCCAAAAAAGAAGCCAAAGAGCATGATGAAATTGGGCAGCTAATGCACGAATCACAGAAGCGACAGAAGAGAGAATAAGATGAGAATTTTTATGAGTTCAACGCCTCCAGCAGGGGGAAGTGGATCACAAGGTGCACAAGGACCAGATCAACCAAAACCGCCATCCCCCGTAAATAGACGTAAAGAGGGTGAGCGAAATAAAGAATTCAAGCTTCCTGAAAAGAAGAAAAAAGATAAACAAGATGCGCCGGCAGGCCAACCTGAAACAAAAGCGAAAGGAGTTTCAGTTGGTGCCGAAGAGGCTAAATCAGCTGCTAAAACATCAAATTTAGAAGCAACAGCTCAAGCTCAACAGATAAGCGCAGTCAACAAAGTGATCGTAAATATGGTCGATGGGATGCGTGCAGGGGAAAATGTTGTTCAAATGGATTTAAAATCAACAACAGAGGTCCCTACTGCTTTTCAAGGGGCGCAGTTGACAATCGATAAATCTGGTATAGAAACGACTATTCGTTTCGATAACTTTAAAACAGACCAGGCACAGCTCGATGCGCAACATCTGATTACACAACACGCTGAAGCGCTTCAACAATTGTCAGACCAACTTTTCAGCCGTGGGGTTCAACAGGCACATATTGCACTTGGGCAGAATATAACAATTGCATTGCCTACACCGAGTCAGGCGCTTCCGTCACCCGAGCAAACTTTTTCCGGTGGTCAACAATCCTTTGAGCGTGAAGGTGGCGGCCAAAGCGGTGGTGGTGGCGGTAAAGAGGGCGGCGAACCGCAGGAGTAATCGATGGAGTGGCTCAAAAAAATCGACGCTGCAGTTCAAGAGTTGGACGAAAAACCCCAGTTTGGTCTTCCGTCTGCTTTTCCTTTGGAAAAATTGACTGACCTGTTTCACAAACTTTTCAATAAACCCTCTTTAGCATTGAAATATCAAGAAAAAGAGTGGGCAACTGAAAGTGAGCTTTGGCAGGGGTTAGGAGAACATTTGCAAGCCTTGACAGTTGAGATGACTCCTCTTGTAACACCGCTTTACTTTGTTTTGAGTGAGCAAGACCTTAATGAGATGATGAGTGATTTACTCGGTGGTGAGCAGACCTCAGCTCCGTTTTACGACTCAAAGCTTTCAAATGGTTTTTTCCATTATTTAGCCCTTGAGGTGCTGCAAATTGTCGAAGAGGTGCAATTTGCTCAACCTCTCTCTCCTCGTTTGGGAGAGCCAGCAGCAGATATTAAAGAGACGATTGGTCAGCAACCCTGTTTTGTTATCGATGTCTCCATGCAACTCGATAAGCGAACCATTTGGGGACGTCTTTTTATTCCAGAGGCTTTTCGTAAAGAGTGGAAAGCCCATTTTTCAAACTTCCCTCTGAAGTTATCCGAAGAGGCGAAAGAAAAAGTCCCTGTCCAAGTAGCCTTAGAAGCAGGACATACCGAAATTAGCTTAGCAGAGTTAAAAGGTGTTAAGGCGGGAGATTTTATTGTATTAGATCGCTGCTCCTATGATCCTGAAGAGAAAAAGGGAACCATTACACTCTCACTGGGAGGCAACCCACTCTTTCGTGGCAAGCTCAAAGAAAATGGAATCCAACTACTAGAATATCCACTATACGAAGAGGGAGAAGTTGATATGGAAGAGGAACCGGGAATGGAAGCGGGGCAAGCAAGCGGTGTCGAGAATCTTCCTATTAATCTTACTGTCGAAGTAGGGCGCATGCAACTCTCACTACAGGAGCTGTCTCAACTTGCACCAGGAAATTTAGTTGAGTTGCCAGTCACTCCCGAACAAGGAGTAGACCTGGTCGCCAATGGAAAGAAGATAGGACGAGGTGAACTCGTGCGTATTGGAGAGACATTAGGTGTCCGAATCACCACCATCTGAAATACCTCAAGAAATTGGGGGATATCGTATTGAAGGGTTGCTAAATCGAGGAGGGATGAGCCTTCTCTATCTTGGTGTGCACCCCAAGACGCGTAAGCCCATTACTATTAAAGTTCTTTCTGCAAAGTACATTAACAATCCAGAGGTTGTTGAGCAATTTTTGCATGAGGCAAAAATCATCGAGATCACCAACCACCCAAATATCGTCAAGCTCTATGGTCATGGGAAATGGGAAGGAGGTGTTTATATTGCTATGGAGTTTGTCCAGGGTATTAGCCTCAGACAGATGATTTTACAACAAGCAATGCCACTCAAACGCTCTTTGGAAATCATTCTTCAAATTGCACACGCGTTAATGCACCTGCACGTCCATGGCATCATCCATCGGGATTTGAAACCTGAAAATATTCTGCTCACCGCTGAAGGAGGCATCAAGGTTATCGACTTTGGTATTTCTAGGCTTTACACAGCTCCAGGAGCAAAGCAGATGATGGGAACTCCTTCGTATATGGCTCCCGAACTCAGAGCAAACTTTCAAAATGCTAGTTTTTCATCAGATCTGTTTGCATTGGGAATTATTGCCTACGAGCTGATTTTAGGGCGGCTCTGCCACGGTTCTATTCATCTTGCCATGGTGCCAAGAGGTCTACAGCCCGTTCTAGCAAAGGCTTTACAACCCGATCCAAAAAAACGGTACGACGATATCGTTGATTTTGTGCAGGCAGTCTCTAATTATTTAAGTTCTAAGGAACTGAAACAAGATATGCGCGGGTCAGATTATATCGGTGAGCTTAATGAAGATCTAAAAGAGGCGCAATCGTTGCTCTTACCAAGAGAGCTTCCAAAATGGAAAAAAGTGGAGCTTGGCTTTGCTTCGAATTGCAATATGGCCGTTTCTGCTGTTTATTATGATTTCTTTCAACGTAGAGATGGTGTTCATCATGTTGTCATGAGTGAATCGCTCTCCTCAGGAGTGAAAGGTCTATTAGAAATTGCAATGTTGCGCGGAATGCTCTATGCCACTGCCGCGACAATCGAAGATCCAGTCGAATTGGTTTCAGCACTCAACAAGCAAATTTTAGATCTCGATCAGGAACATGCGTTTGCCTTTTCTTTTCTATCGCTCTTCCCAAATGAAGGGCGGTTTTCATTTATTGCCTGTGGTCATAGTTCACTTTGGTATTTGCCTGCTGGTGCTACCAAACCGCGACGTCTCGAATCAGAAAATTTAGCATTAGGTCTGCAAAAAGATGCAAAATTTTTGGAGGTTGACTCAAGTTGGGCAATTGGAGGGTCATTGATACTACACACCTTTCAAGCAGGTGTTACCGCTGAGTCAGAAGTTGATGAAAAGCGGTTTGCAAGAGCTTTTGAGCAACATTTAACTCTTCCTCCCCAGCAACAAGCAGATGGGATTTTTCGCACTGTGACCCAAACAGATTTTAATAAGCCCCTCACCATCGTTTGCCTGGAGCGCACAAGTTGAAGGCCTATATTGCAAAAAAAATCATTTTCCTATACCCAATACCTAGAGCACATGTATAGTGAGGAAGATGAGAATTTGCATTTCGCTTTTGCTATTGAGTTTTGTTTCAGCACATTCTTTGCATGCAGAAAATGAAGAAACAATCCCAGCCCTTGTAGAGACCTATTTAGAGCACCCTGACTTTATTTCGTCATGTTGCCCCGAACAGTGTTGCCCACCCCCGCAGGAAAAAAACACAAGTCCCTACTACCAAATGCCTGGAGAGCCTATCTATGTCCCTCCAAAAAACATTCTAGCTCCTACGCCTACGCCAGGCCCATTAAAAAATATTAGTCCTAGCCTCCCGAATAGAGCTCCTACTGAGGAAGGAGAAGATGCAGAAAGCATTCATATTTACTCTTTGGATGAAGGTGAAGCAATTCATTATGAAGTGCTTACTTGTAATCCTGACGATGAAGGCTTTACAGTTAACTTTGAAAACATTTCAGTTATTCAACTTTTGCAATTTGTCTCCCAAATTTCAGGGGTTAACTTCATTTTTGACAGCAAAGATTTACAATTTAACATTACAATTGTCTCTCAAGAACCAACCTCAGTGACAGATCTTACTTCTGCACTCATGCAAGTTTTAAAAATGCATGACCTATCGGTTGTTGAACAAGGAAACACTGTACTCATCTACGGACAGAATAATCTATCGAAGGTCTCTAAGGTTATTACAGATGATAATATTCATGATGCATGCGATGCAGCAGTCATTACTCGTGTATTTCGACTTTACAATGTTGAGCCTGAGCGCATCGCTGCAATAGTCAAACCTTTGTTGTCGACAGATGCAATTGTTGAAGTTTCTATTGAAACACGCCATTTGATTGTATCAGATATCACTGCCAATGTTGATAAAATTGCGCAGCTACTCAATGCATTAGATACTCCTAATGCGGCTTTTGAAATCGCCGAGTACCCAGTTAAAGGTGCTTATCCTGCTGCTTTGGTCGCGTATGCAAAAGAGATTCTAGCTCCACTCATTCAAGATAATCCTCTTCAATTGATTGCACAACCCTCCTCGCACAAGATCTTCATTGTTTCAACGCCATATCTGATTCAGAAGACATTGCAGGTCTTGCAGTCACTTGATGTTGCTGACATTACAGACGTTGCTGATTTACCAGCCTCATCTATGGCGAATAACACGCTCTATATGTACAAACTCAAGTACCATAATGGCCAAGATATTGCGACATCGCTCCACTCGATTGGTAGCAACTTGCAATATGCAGGAGTCACCAACCTTGAGCTTGTAAACACGATTTACAGCGTGCAATACATCGATTCAAACAACTCACTTGTTATAACTGGGACACAAGATGCTGTTGATAAAGTAATCACTTTATTGACAGAGCTTGATCAACCACCGAAACAGGTCTATCTCGAAGTCTTGATTATCGATACCACTTTGAATAATTCCCTTGATTTTGGTGTCCAATGGATTGCCCTTGGAGATGAGCAAGATAAGGTCGCCTACGCTTCAGGTCTATTGAGCAATAGTCCACCCTCTCCTAATTTACAGGGTGGTACTTCAACTAATCCTGGTGCACGATCTGTAGCAGCAAATGGGAACCCTCCCCCTCTTGTTCCAAATCCAGGACTTGATGTTCCATTGCCAGCTCCATCCTCTTTACAAGGATTTACTTCCCTCGTTGATTCTACCTCAGCTTTTGGCCTTGGTGTCATCGGCAATATCATTCGTCACAATGGAAAATCTTTTTTAACAATGGGTGCTTTGATTTCAGCATTGGAAGAAGAGGCATTGACGACCATCGTATTGAATCCACGGATCATGGCGCAAGATACACAGCCAGCCGATATTTTTGTTGGACAAAACATTCCATATCAAACGACAAGTTCTGTGATTCAGCAAACAGGCTCTGTCACTCAAAACATTCAGTATGAAGATGTGGGAGTTCACTTACGTTTTACACCGACAATTGCGCCAAACAACGTGGTCACCTTCCAAATCGATCAAACGATTGCAGAATTGGTTTCAGTAGTGGGAACGCTTACACCGACAACAAATAAGACATTGGCAACAACACGTTTGCATGTGCCAGATGGCTGCTTCCTTGTATTAAGTGGGCACGTACGTGATAAAATTGCACAAGTCCGTTCTGGAATTCCATGTTTAGGAACGTTGCCATTGATTGGTCCAACCTTTAGTCGGAATATTGAGCAGCGTGAGAAACGTAACTTGATTATGTTTGTCCGTCCTAAGGTGATGACAAACATTGAAAACTCTCTTGATTTGACAAACCAAGAAGGATACGACCACAACTGGGAGGCAACCCCAAGTTCATTCATGCACTGTGGACCTAAGACAGCACCTGAATGCGAAACATATCCACCACCACGCTGTCCTCCAAACTAGTTATGAAACCTCTGAAACACTTGTTCATCAGACCAGCCGGTAAACTTTTTAGCGCCCTCTTGATACTTCAGTTCGTTTGCGTCTCATGTCATCATGCATCGCGCACAATTGAGCCAACTGTGAAAGCACCTGCCCATCCTAAACAGACACAGCGGGAAAAGAGGTGCTTTGTCAACATGCCAACAGATTTTTCTGTCTCACCCTTTTCTACTCTCACTGAAGCAGAACGCGCAACTGAATGGGGAAAGGAGTATTGGATTGCCCTCGCTTTTGCCCAGGATTTTGATCTTTATCGAGCTATTACAGGTTTTAAGCGCGCACTCTTTCTTTCACCGCCAGAAGAAAGACGTATAGAGATCGAGTACTCAACGATGTTGGCCTACTTTTTAGGAAAGAAATACACAGAGGTTGTTTACACAGTTGAATCAACAGGGCTTGCTAAAGTTGACAAAGACTTCCCTGCTTTCAATGACCTACTTTTAGTTCTCTATGAGAGCTATAATGAGATGGGTCAAGATGAGCATGCACAAAATCTTCTGATGCTGATTGATTCGGAAAAGGCTGAAAAGTTGACTTTTCTCTCAGTACTTAAAGAGGCTGACTTTGACAAGCTAGTCGCTTACAGCGGAGATCGCCCCTATCTTTCACATATGATTACAGGGTTTGAAAAAGAGGCTAAGTCTGTTCGGAAAGCTGAATTATTCAATGCGATTTGTCCTGGAGCTGGCTACTGGTATATCGGCCAGAAGCAAACAGCTGTTACAGCTTTTTTAATGAATACACTCTTTATTGGGGCTGCAACACATTTTTTGACACATGGTAATATCGCTGCTGGAGCCATCACTCTCAGTCTTGAGAGTGGCTGGTATTTTGGCGGGATTTATGGAGCGGGTTTGGCAAGCAAAGCATATAATGAAAAAATTTATAAACACTATGCAGATCAAATCGTTCAAAAAGAGGACCCCTTTCCTCTCATGATGCTCAAATATACATTCTAATGGGTGTCTTGCCAAACTCAAGCGTGTGACCCTTTTTGAGACTTTTTCAACACACTCCATTCCAATCTCTACAATAGTGGTGCTATTAAGAGCCTTCTTTTGACAAATTCTCTCCTATAAGCGATAATGTCCCTGACTTATGGAGACTATTTTAGATTTAATTTTATTCAGCTGCGGCCTGTTAATGCTAATTGTCAGTCTTATTCTGACTATTAAAACACGTTTTATTCAGTTCCGCAAAATTCCTCAGATGTTACAGCTTTTTTTTGGGAAGCGTAAGGCTGCAACAGAGAAAACGATCTGTTCGAGGCGAGCGCTTTTTACAGCCATGTCAACCACACTTGGCATCTCGACAATGGTTGCCCCAGTCATTGCCATTCGTATTGGTGGTCCAGGAGCAGTAATCGGCTTTTTCCTTGCAACAATTTTAGGAGCAGCAGTCAGCTTTACAGAGGTGACATTTGCCCTCAGTTACCGCAAGCAGCATACGAGTACAATTGCTGGTGGCCCAATGCAGTACTTGCAAGATTCGATCTCACCTTTCTTGGCAAAATGGTACGCTTTTTTCTGCGGACTACTCATGATGGTTTGGTCTTCAGCACAGGCAAATCAACTCTGCCAGCTCTTCAACTCCTCATTTTTAGGATCTTTTTCCGTTCCTCCATGGATATCAGGTTTGATTTTGGCAGTTAGTGTCACACTGATTTTGATAGGGGGAATTAAACGCATTTCAAGCTTTTCTGCTAAACTTGTGCCGACGATGTTCTTGCTTTACATGGGTGCTTGCTTGTGGATTATCGTGACGAATTACACCTTACTCCCCGACATTTTCCGTCTGATTTGGACCTCTTGCTGGAAGCCACAGGCATTTGGTAGTGGGATGATGATTGGCGGTGTGCTTTCTGCTTTCCGCTGGGGGATTCTCAAAGGACTTCACGGAAATGAAGCAGGACTTGGAACGCAGACCATTCCACACTCTATGGCAGAGACAGATCAACCAGCTGATCAAGGGGTGCTTTCTATGGCATCGACCTATTGTGCTGGGCTTCTTCTAATTTTGTCGAGTTTAGTGACACTGATTACTGGAACATGGCTTGATTCTCATCTTGCTCTAGGTATGGATATGGTCGCTGCATCTTTCCACCAATACTTCTCATATATTGGCCTGATTGTAGTAGCGATTAGCGCGCTGCTTTTTGGATTCGGGACGATTTTGGGTAATAGCTACAACGGAAGCCAATGCTTTACATACCTCATAAAAGGGAAGCAACTCCCCTTGTACTATTTGATGACAGCCGGCTTGATTTTCTTTGGAGCTATTGCCAATGTCATTGTCCTTTGGTCCTGTATTGACGTTGTTCTCGCCATTGTATTGGTTCCACACATTCTCAGTATCCTCTGGCTTTCAATTAGTCAGAAAGAGCAGATCTCAATCGCCTAAACTCGGAAGGCCCCTTTATTGTGTCCGAGAAGATCGAGTATATCAGTATCCTTAAACTTATCAGGTAGAGCACTGAGCTTTTTTTGCCAATAGACAAGCAAACTGATAAACTCTTCCATGCTCGTGTGTAGTTCTTGATAGGTCTCAAGCTTCGTGTCAAAAGCTGCCATCAAAAGAAGCTTTGCACTCTCTTTGTGCCAGGCGAAATAGGCATTGCTAAAAGCTCCAGAAAAAACATTTGCCCTAAGTAAACCCTCAAGCAGCTTTTTAGTGGCCTTTGCATTTGGCAGATCGATCACTTTTGCATAGAGGTAAAAGTAGTGCGAATTATGGAAACTACGTAAGCGCAACGTATATTTTCCATTCACTTCAAATTGATAGAGCTCTCCATCTTCAAGTTGCGTCGGTTTGACCCTTCCTGCTACAAGTTCTTTTAGTCTCACAGAGATTGAAACTCCTGCTTTAAGATTTCGTTTTTTGCTTCATACTGCAGCTGCTCCACTGTTTTCTGTCCGAGTGCAACAGCTTTTAATCCTGGAGCAAACGTCTCAACAAGAAACACAATAGAATCGAAAAAAGTCTCTAGAACCTCTTGAGAAAAGGTTTCCCAGACATACATGTAGCGGTAGTAGACAAGATGATCCCTTTCGATGATTCCAAAACCTCCAAGGTCAAATGTCGCATTAATGCTCATAATCAGACGTGCCATAGGGTCGAAACACTTATCACGGACCTGAAATGGAAAGAGAATAAAAAACTGCAGAAACTGCAAATTTCCCTCATCTTCTAGCAAGCTCAGCCGCAGAGGGTGATCTTGGTCGATCATCAAAAGGAGTTGTTCAGGTGAGATCTCTGTTGCAGGTTCTACGCTGACTGCATATCCTTTTTTTTCAAACAGTTCACTAATTTCTGTTAGTTTCATGCGATATGTTCCTCATATTCATTAAGCAGCGCTGATAGAAGAGAGCTCTCGGTAATATAGGGAGCTAGAGCAGCCTCTAATTCCTTTTTATTTGTAACCTCTGCTGTTTCCAACTCGTGCTGTACAAGCCGCGTTTTTTCACGCTCCTCGGTAATCGCCAAGCGTCGTTTAGCGATCAGCGCTCCAATACTTACAACAAGACCAGTGGTAACAAGCCCCAGAGCTGCCCATCCTATAGGCATTGCAATAACACCAGCCATAGCAACGGCACCGAGTGCAAGTCCCAAGCCCAACAAAAGATATTTCGCAGCATCAGCAATTGCAAATCTCGTTTTTCGCATCAATACAGACTGCTGCCTACTTAAAATAGAGGCAACTAGGGGAGAGGTTTTCTGTTTTTGCACTTCGGCAACTTGTTGTTGCTGTTTTGAATAGGCGATAGCTTTTTTAACTGTAAAGCCAGCATGTGAGAGATTCACTGCAGCAAGGAGTCCCAAACCAACAGGTCCTAAAACCATCCCCACTTTTCCAGCAGCCAATGTTCCGCCCTTTCCAACTAGAGCACTGAGAGCTGGAAGCTTAGCAACAAGCGTCGCGCTTCCAGATGCTGCAAGTGAATAAGCGGCCAGAGTTGCAGCTGAGCGTGTAGATCTCTCTTTGTGCGAAAGCGTCGTCCATCTTTTAGCGAGCGAATACGTTTGATAAATGGCAAGAGGAGCATTCACTCCAGCAAGTACACCACTGATTGCAACGGGAGGAGAGCCAAGGAGTGCCTTCGTGGTTAGAATCGAGAGAGCTTTTGTTGTCATCAGTGCTGGGACAGCAACGGAAACAACGCTGCCAGTCTCTTCAAGCGCTTTGAGTGATTTAATCGGAACTACAGGAGGCTTAACTTTTGCAGCAGGATGATCAATCGGAGAAGATCGCGAAGGTTTGAAAGTAAAGATTTCTGCATGCACATGTGGAACTTCACTCATAACCTCTATTTAACAAAATGGAAAAAAAATAGATGCATATTTTAATGATGCACTTCGTAAATCCAGCGATAGAGCGTTTCTAAGTAGATTGCTGTTGCACGTGGATGTTGCACAAACAATTCATAAGGCACGCCTTTACCGATAGTATCAATGCAAAAGGTTTTTGGGAGTACGTTATGGGCAATTGCATTTTGTCTCCAAATAAAAGGCTGTGTGCTGATCAGGAGTGTTAAACCTGGTTCAGGCTCTACATTAAGCCATTGGACAAACGTATCGTGAGTTGTAGGACGTCTTTTGCCAGAAGGTGCTGGTGTATCAACTACAGTGAGAGGTGTATTGGGAAGATTAAGCTGTTGCGATAGATAGACCATCATCTCTGTTTCATTGTCTAAATCAGGGTTATTCAATTGCTCAATTTCAAAGGAGGCGAGTTTGCGATCTCCAGTTAACAATACAAGTTCGTCATAGCGGACGCCAGCATCCCACTGTTTCTTAAGCCATAAAAAGCGTTCAGTCACTTGACTAACCGTAGATCCCAAAACCACTGCATATTTGTAATGAGAGTAGCTTGCATCGATTGATTGGGTCATCGTCAGATTGGAGAAGAGCTCGTATGCATATTCTGGATCACAGTTAACAGGTTCTACTTCCCATAACTCTTTGCCTGGAGCGCGTAATTGTTGTTGAGTTTGCTCTACGATATTGTTCCATGAACCATCGTTTTCAATGCCTGCAAAAGCAAGTGTATTGAGTAAAGCTTGTGAAGGCTCTCCGCTTGAATTTGAGAGAGGCATTGCGCAGAATGAGCAGAGTAAAAGAAAGAGAAATGGACGTAGTATTTTCATAATGCCAAAAAGGTGAGGGTTTTCTTAATAACTGCTGGATGATAACAAATCCAGCTATGGCCGGCATAACAATATTCATGGTCATGCGGTGTTTTCAAACAGGTTTCAGCTAATCTGACTTTTCCATCATTTCTACCTGATATAAAAGGGTTCCAACCCATTGTTCCACTGATCACTAAGAGAGACATTTCTTTTGGGAAATTCCCAAATGAATCAAAGCCATCTAATGGTGTTGTCATCAGCTGCTCCCCAGAATTTTCACCAAGAATATGACGCAATGTTTTGTATTTGTGCAATGCACACGCAAACGAAGAGCCGCGATTTGGAGGTGCTATCAGCACAGCTTTGCCAATCTGGGCTTCATGAGGACAATTAGGATGATTTAGGGCGCAGCGAACGATGAGCCCTCCCATAGAATGTGTTACAAAGTGAATGGGTTGGCCTGGAGATTGTTGAGCAAGACTCTGTAATTGTAAAACAAGATCATCCGCATGCTGTTCAATCCTTTTTTTTCGGCTAGGATAAGACCAATTTTTTACCTGGTACGGCTTTTTTTTAAGCGCCTGTTCGAAAGCTATCATATTTGCTTTTGAACGCATGAATCCGTGCAATAGGAGAACGGTTTCCGATGCAGACAAAGGAAGACAAAATAAAGTAATAATTAGAACAAAACATCTCATAGTAGATGCCTAAAGCCGGAGTCGAACCGACGACCTTCGCATTACGAATGCGCTGCTCTACCAACTGAGCTATTCAGGCAGATATAATAGGGTAAAGAGTTAGATAGCTAAAGTCAATTGCTTTGCGATCTCATGGATATAGAGCGCACGTTGCTTAGGAAGCTCGGGAACATCAACTTTTTCTTCCAAAAGGCTACTCAAGTGGGCGCGGCGACAATTGAAAAAGATCTGATTCATATTGAGGTGATCAGGGCACTGGATCCAGCCAATCTCAATACCAAGTTTGACCAAGCTCAGAGCATTAAGCGCTTCGATCACTTCGAGTTGATAGGAGTGTGTTAGCAAGCCAAATGAGCGTGTAACTTTATTTTTCATCTGCTCATCACCTTGCTCAATCAATTTTTTGCGGATATTCATCTCGTTGACAACAGCTCTAGTTGCCCACATGCGCATTGTTGTTAAGATGTACTCCTCTGTTAAGCCAATAGTACAGAGATTTTTGGCTACCAGAATGTCTCCAATCATCTCGTTAGCATTCCCTTGGAGGCCAACAGCCTGAACTTCTTCCTCATGCTCTTTTTCCATTAGCTCAGAGAGCTCTCCAGTATGAATCGTTGCTGGTATGTGCAAAAAGAGATTGATGGTGAGAGCTGTTCCTGCTTGACTAGGATTAGAGGTTAGAAAACCAAAGCGGGGGTTAAACGCAAAATCGACCCGTTTACCGAGGTAGGTTTCAATTTTTGCTAACCGGTTCCATGCTTTTTCAATCTCTTGACGTGTATCGAGCAGAGTAAGCTCTATATGGTTGTCTAGGTTGATCAATCCAAGAAAATCTCCCGCTTCATCGACAATAAAGCCCTCCCCTCCGTGAGCTTTATGAAAACCCTCACTGATAAGAAAGTGTTCTGAGAGAAATTCTTTTTCTAAAAAGCCAATATTATCGGAGCTGTAAAGCTTAGGTTTGTTGAGCTCAGGACTGGTTTTAAGCCCTTCATAAACAAGAGAGCGAATCTGCTCTTCTCGAGATTTATCAAGTTTTGTTGGAAATTTGAATTTAGTCAAATTGCGAGAGAGGGTCAATGAGGAGGCAAGCCAAACGTGGTGGGCATGCGCTTCCCATAGTCCGGGTAATTCATAAATAGGGTGAGCATCACTCTTTTCTTTCGCCATCGTTGCCTGTCTCTTTTAATTTCTCAATTTGATCGCGTAAAAGGGCTGCCTGTTCGTAATCTTCACGAATCAATGTCTCATCGAGAGCTTCATTCAATGCAATGAGGCGAAGTGTAGGACTGACTTCTGATACTTCCCCAGGGGCGCGCCCTATATGTAGAGGTTGCGAGCGTTTATTTGAAGTGAGATGCCTTGAAACGCGACTCTCTTTCATGAGATCATCAATGATCACATCACAAAAGACGTCGTAGCATTCATAGCAACCAAGTGGATGTCCGACGCGTATAGTCTCCAATGAAGTACCGCAGTTTCCGCAGGCTAAAGCAGTTTCAATGCGTGGGCCCTCTTGAGAAATGTTTTTCTTTGATCCGTAAAGCCGCTTTTCAAGGTGTGGACAATCTCCGCACATAACCAGATGCGTCACTTTTTCACCGACAATTTCGGTGTAAAGAACAGTGACAGGTTTCTTGCATTCGCCGCAATCAAGAGGTTTATCAGGCATAGCGCGATCTTATGAAACCATTGATTAACGTGTCAATGGAACTTGTAGTTGCAACCTCTTTTCAAAGGTTCCTTTAAATGTCTGGTGGCTAAAGTAGGTGGGAATCAACATGAGCAAGACGGTGGTCAAAATTGTGACACACTGCCTAGCTAAAAAGAAAAAATGGGTCTTGTTGGACTCGAACCAACGACCCCCTCATTAAAAGTGAGGTGCTCTAACCAACTGAGCTAAAAACCCGTATGACCCCAAGGGGATTCGAACCCCTGTTATTGGAATGAAAATCCAGTGTCCTAGACCAGACTAGACGATGGGGCCAAATAAGGACAAGCAAAGATTCTACCCAGAACCTGCTTTTTGCGCAACTAACTAAATTGTGAGAATTTCCTTCTCTTTTTCTTTTGCTGCATTATCAGCACTTTGGCAAAACTTGTCTGTGAATTCTTGAATTTTCTTCTCATTACCTTTCTGGAGGTCCTCAGGAATCTCACCATCAGCCTTTTGCTTCTTGAGGGTCTCATTTCCTTCACGACGAGCATTGCGGATACTGACCTTAGCATCTTCGCACTTTCTCTTAGCGACCTTAACCATTTCCTGCCTTACAGAGCTATCCATCTCTGGAACATTGACTCTCACAACATTCCCATCAACAATTGCCTGTACATTAAGATTTGCTGCATCAATGCCCTTAGCAATTGCATGGACGTTATTAGCGTCATAAGGAGAGATAAGAAGCTGCCTTGGCTCTGGTACTGAGACCGAAGCTAAATCGAGCAAGCGCATCTGAGTTCCGTAAACATCAACAGTTACTTTATCGACCATGCCAGGATTGGCGCGGCCTGTGCGCAGTGTGCGCAGCTCAACATTGAGGTGTTCAATGGCTGCTTCCATTTTTTTACGTGTGTCACTGAGTACATCCATGGATTTATCCTTCAATAAGTGTTCCAAATTTACCTCCAAGCGCCTCATCCAATGCTCCAGCATAAAGATTAAAGACGCGGATGGGAACTCGATTTGTCATGCAAAGGGTAATTGCAGTCAAATCTAGAATTCCGAGTTTTTTATCCAAAAATTCTTTGTATGAAAGTTTTTGATAGGGCTTAGCCCCGCTATTTTTCAATGGGTCGCTGTCATAGACGGCATCGACTTTTGTTGTCGCTTTCAACAAGATATCAGCTTTGATTTCACTTGCTCGAAGCGCGGCTGCAGTGTCTGTTGTGAAATAGGGATGACCTGTTCCACCGGCAAAAAGTACAATATTTTCTTTGATGTGCGATAAAGCGAGGTCTAGTCTATAGCGTTCAGCAACTGCAGGGCATTCAAATGAACTGAGGAGCTTTGTCTGAGCTCCGTGCTGTTGTAGAGCTTGCTGTAAGATAGTGGCATTCATCATCGTAGCAAGCATGCCGACTGTATCAGCTGAGGAGCGTTCAAGTTGCAACGAGGGCCCATTTTGAATGCCACGGAAGAAGTTACCTCCTCCCATGACTATTCCAATTTCAACTCCGCGTTTGTGAAGCTCAGAGACAATTTTTGCTGTTTGCGAAACAGCAGCAGCATCGACTCCGCTCTTCTCGCCGCTTGTGAAGGCTTCTCCTGAAAGCTTCAGAAGAACGCGTGTCACTGACCAACGCTCCAACGGAGAAATTTGGTCACTTTAAGTGGTTTACCAAGCTTTGAGCCTTCGCTTTCAACGAGTTTTTCAATTGTCATGCTTGAGTCTTTGACAAAGGGCTGCTTGATCAAACAGGATTGATTGAAGAAGGCTTGCATTTTGCCCGCGACAATTTTATCCATGATGTTTTCAGGCTTCCCTTTCATCTGAGCGCGGGCAATCTCTTTCTCATGTTCAAGGACTTTTTCAGGCACATCATCTGGTGAAAGATACTCAGGAGCTTCTGCAGCAACATGCATAGCAATATCTTTTGCCAAATGCTGCATGTCAGGGCTTCCCTCAATCTCAATGAGTGTCAGTAGCTTTCCACCAGCATGTGAGTAGACAGCAATAGATGAATTTGGTGTTTTCTCAAAGATTTCAAAACGTCTGATCTGGATGTTTTCTCCAAGTGTCTGTACGACAATCGCGCGACACTCATCAACTGTGTGATTTGGATCTTGAGCATCTTTTTGCTTCAAGAAGTCTTCGACGCTTTTAGGCTTTGTATCGCAAATTTGTTTTGCCGTATGTTCAGCAAATTCTTGAAACCCTTCGTTTTTCACGACAAAGTCGGTCTCTGCATTGACTTCTACAACAACCAGTGCCTGGTCATTTTCAGTAGAAACAACTTTTCCTTCATTTGCTTCACGACTCTCTTTTTTAACAGCAGAAGCCATTCCCTCTTTACGAAGGTTCGAAATGGCAAGCTCGATGTCACCTTTTGAGGTGACAAGTGCTTGTTTGCACTTTCCCATGCCAATTCCAGTGCGTTCGCGAAGCTCTTTAACCATTTGAGCAGAAATTTCAGCCATTTTTGTCACTCTCCTCCACCTTGCTTGCCGCTTGAGGTTTCTCTTCAGTTTCAATGGCGATGTTTAGCCCTTTTTTCTTGTTAACGATTGCATTTGCTAAAGTAGAGACAATCAACTTGACGCTCTTAAGCGCATCATCGTTACAAGGGATCACGTGTTGAACGAGATCTGGGTTACAGTTTGTATCAACAAGTGCAAGCACAGGGATACCAAGCTTATTCGCTTCACTGACAGCAATGTGTTCATGGCTTGGATCAACAACAACAAGCAATCCAGGAAGTTTGCGCATAGCGCGGACACCTGAAAGTGTTTTATCAAGTTTTTGTTGCTCTTTTGTGAGAAGAGAAAGCTCTTTTTTTGTCAGCCCATCTCCACCGCCCATCACCTGATGTTCGATTTTTTCAAGCGTCTTGATCGATTTACGGATTGTTGACATGTTGGTCAACATGCCTCCTGGCCATCTTTCACAAACGTAGAATTCGCCGCACGCCTCAGCGCACTCGCGGATCACGGTTTTGGCCTGTTTTTTAGTTCCGACAAACAAAATCGACTGACCGTCGACAACTGCCTGCTTCACGTGTTCAACACCTCGGCGCAATTGCTCGAGTGTTTTAGCTAGATCGATGATGTAAAGTCCACCGCGCGTATCAAAAATATAGCGCTTCATCTTTGGATTCCAGCGACGTTTCTGGTGCCCAAAATGCGCACCAGCTTCAAGTAAATCTTTAACTGAAACTTCTTCTTGTGTTTCCAAGCCTTGTCCCTCTCTCGACACGGCATCTCCCTTATCTGGGAGATTTCGGTCTTGGTTATGGTTTTTGTAAAAATGAGCGCCTGATCAGAATCGAACTGACACAGGTAGCTTGGAAGGCTACTGCTCTACCATTGAGCTACAGGCGCACAGGGGAAGGAGTATAAAATAAATGGGATTTAATGCAAACTGCATAATGAAAATATGAGAAGACGGAAACCAGAACTCTCACTCCCTGACAAGACAAATCGCATTTCAAAAGGAATTTTGATTGTCTTGATGATGATTACAATTCGCCTCTGGTATCTCTCTGTGATTCAACATGGCGAGAAGTGTGAAGAGGCGCAGCGTCCCCAGCAGAGATGCGTAGTTCAGCGAGCTGAGCGTGCTACGATTTGTGACCGCTTTGGCATTCCTCTAGCCACTAATCGGATCCAATATCAGGCAGCCATTTGCTACCAACCGATCCGACAGCTCCCTCGATTTACCTGGCAGAGGAGTGAATCAGGGAAAAAAGAGAAATTTTTTGTACGTAAAGACTATATAGCAAGGCTTTCCCATCTACTGGCCGAGGAGCTCTGTTTGGACCCCGAACGGGTTGAAGATTTGATCTATTCTAGAGCCGCACTGCTGGGAAATGCCCCCTATATCCTTAAAGAGGATATTTCAGAGCAGAGTTATTTTCGCCTCAAAATGCTCGAAAAAGATTGGCCAGGGATCCATACAGAGATTGGGGCACGCCGCGTTTACCCTAGGGGAGCTGCTGGGGGAGAGGTCGTTGGTTATATAGGGCCAATTAGTCGTCGAGAGTATGATGCGATTATCAATGAAATGCATGACCTTCAAGAAGCTGTTGAAAATCAAGAGGAAGGAGCTCAAGAGCGGCTTGTTGAACTTGAAAGAATGGCTTACACTCTCAATGATTATACAGGGAAAGTGGGTGTTGAGGCGACATTTGATGAGCAATTGAGGGGGAAACATGGAAAACGGGTCTACCTCTCTGATACAAAAGGGAACTTTCTTCGTGAAATTGAGGGGGCTGAAGAGCAAGTTCCTGGGAAACAGGTACAAATATCTTTATCTATTGAACTTCAGGAATATGCAGAAGAATTGCTAGCGCTTTACAATCAAGCTCCTCCCAGTCAAAGTCCCTCGAGTCAGAAAAGGCGAGCTTTGATCCCAGAAGATCAGCCTTGGATTAAAGCGGGCGCAATTGTCGTGTTCGATCCTAACTCTGGTGAGGTACTCACTTTAGCCTCTTTCCCTCGTTATGATCCAAATGACTTTATCCAACTCCATGATGTGGATGATGAGACTTCTCGTTTACAGCGGGTGCGTCGCTGGCTTGAGTCGGAGGCTTATTTGGGTAGCATTTGGGATCGAAAAATGCCACTGCAACGTGAGCGGTTTGATATGGCACGCGGGCAATTCTATGAGCAAGTCCATGAGCTTGATTGGAACAGTTTTCTTAGAATGACACTCCCAGAGAAATCACCTGTCAAGCATACGATTGAAAAAAGAGGACGTCTTTGTGATGCACTGAAGGTTCAAAATACAATCGATCAGCTCCTCTTTCTGTTTACAACACAGGAGTATAGTTTAACGCCTGCAAAAATTATCGATCATCTTTATGGCGCAGACGAACATGTGCCGCTTGGAGTCATGGTGACGCTTCAGGAGCGAGCCTTTATGCAGGAGCGCTCTTTAGCATTCCATGAGCAAATTGTGGAATTGAAAGCAAAACTTGAGCCCTTTTTTCACTCGCTTCCACTCAACTATGAAAAGTTACTCCTTGTAGATCTCTATCGTTTAGTCGTCGATGCCAGTGATTTTGATCCTTTTTTTGAAGAGTTGTTTGGCCAGCAGTCCATTTCAGAGTATCGGGAAATCTCGGCGCGTCTCGCCTTGATTCAAGATGTTGTCAAAGATCTCACAAGGGAACTCTTTCACACCTATGATTTTGCTAGTTGGCGTGAAGCGCACTTTAAGAGCTATTTAGCTGAGAAGCGGAAGCTTGAAAAGGTTGAAAAACGGAAATATGCGCGTCCCTACCTTGACTATCTCGATGAGGTGGAGCAAGAGATGTTTTCTGAGTTTTGGCAAACGCATAAGTGGTCTTTAATTGCGCAGTTTTTGACTGGCGATCAACAAGATGAATCGATCTATGCTCAAAGTTTAAAGACATGGTGGCAAGAATTAGATGCTGGGGCCAATGGAGGGGTAAAGTGGCATCAAGCTTATACAGTTTTGAAAAATCAGGTCGCATTATTAGATTGCTCCATTCTGATCCCCTATCTACAAACCTTGCGCTCTTTTAATGACTTAGACCGTCCGCTTTATGGCTGTTATTCAGGGTTGAGGGGACATTTAGAAAAGCATTTAGCCCAAGGGTTTTATCCAACGTATGGCTATGGATATGCGCGCTCATACGCTTTTCGGCAGGCAACGACTGTTGGCTCAATTTTTAAGATTGTTCCGGCTTATGAAGCGCTCCGTCAGCGCTACACAGCTCTTGAAGAGCAAGGGAAATCAATACGCGATCTCAATCCTCTTATTATTACAGATGACAAACATCGTACCTATGGAAAAAATGGTGGATGGAATGTTGGCTTCTCATCAGACGGTCGCGTGATTCCCCTCTATTATCATGGAGGGCGTCTACCTCGTAGTGAACACTCTGGGGTGGGAAGAATTGACCTCGTGCGCGCCATTGAAACATCTAGTAATCCCTATTTTGCTCTTCTAGCTGGCGATGTCCTTGAAGATTCAGAGGACTTGTGTAAAGCAGCTATGCTTTTCGGATATGGTGAAAAATCAGGAATTGACCTTAGTGGAGAGTATCAGGGTAAAATTCCTGAAGATGTGAGTTATAATCGCACAGGGCTCTATTCCATGGCGATTGGCCAGCATACATTTTTGGGCACTCCATTACAGACAGCTGTTATGCTAGGAGCCTTTGCAAATGGTGGAAGTGTTTTGAAACCAGAAATTTGCTATCAAAACCCCGTGGAAGAGCGGTGGAAAATTTTCATGCCTTCCCAGATCCAAAAGCCGATTATTGATGGGATGCATTCTGTTGTGATGGGAGAGAAGGGGACAGCCCGCTTTGCACGTGCTCAGTTTCCAAATTCCCTTGTGGAGCGGACAATTGGAAAGACAAGCACTGCAGAAATTGTTACTCGGTTTGGATTAGATGCAACTTCTAAGAGCTTGAAAAACAAAGAAATTTGGTTTGGTTGTGTCGTCTATACGGCACGTGATTTGAAAGAACCTGATCTCGTGATCGTTGTCTACTTGAAGCATGGAGATTTTGGGCGTCATGCCGTGCCACTAGCGCTTAAAATGGCAGAAAAATGGCAAGCCATCAGATAATCGGTTATCCTGGCATTGAATTTGCATACCTTTTGATATCGTTTTTGAATCAAAGGGAGAGAGCAAAATGGGGAATTCGCCAGCTGCTAGGGAACCAAATCTTGCAAAGGAATATTTCTGTCAGGGAGTCGGGAAATTTCTCGATGGTAAATACGAGGAAGCTCAAGAGGAATTTCAAAAGGCTCTTGAATTTGATGACTCTTTGCCTCTGGCTTATTGTTACTTAGGAATCATCTCTCTCGAGCTTGGTGATGTGGATGTTGGGATGAATTGGTGTGAGCGCGGCTTAGAAGTCGATCCTGAAAATGGCTATCTCCACTACTGTTTAGGCGCCTCGTTTGAGCGCAAGGGAATGCCCGAAGCTGCTATTGAGCAATATCAGATCTATTTGGTCGATCATCCGCGGGATTCTGAGTGCTTATTTAGCCTTGGATGTGCCTATGACCAAGCTGGACAGTTTGAAAACGCAATTAAATATTATAGACATGCATTGCACCTAGATGCAGAACATTACAAAGCTTCTTATAATCTGGCACTTGTATTGGGTGAGCAGGGAAAAACAGTAGAGGCAATCGACTGTTTACAAAAGACTCTCGATGTCAACCCTACGTATTGGAAGGGCTGGATTAAGCTAGGACTTTTTCACTCATTTGAGAAAAAATGGAAAGATGCAACAACTGCATATGAAAAGGCAATTGAGCTCAAGCCTGAAATTTCAGATAGTCACTACAACCTAGGGCTGTGCTACTTAACAGCTAACAAGCCTAAAAAAGCCATACGCTCTTTCAAAGAGGCTCTTAATTTAGATCCTTACGATGCAGATTCTTCTTTTTACCTTGCAATTGCTCATGTCGATATGAAAGAGGATGAGACAGCGATCCGAACACTACACGATACACTCTCAATTGATCTTGAGCATGAGAAAACTCACTACTTACTTGGTCGGCTTTACTTTATGAAAGGAGAGCACGAAAAAGGAGAGCGAGAGCTGAAGTATCTTGAGACAGTTGATTCATCTTACCTCGATTCTCTTAAGACTTGTCTGAAGCCGAAAGCTCCTGCAAAGCGGAAGAAGGCGAAGAAGAAGTAGGAATCAAACGGCGTAGCAGTGGCTCAATCTGGTCTATTGGAAGAAACGGAGGTTTTGCTGCCTCTTTTTCAAATAGATAGAGTGTCGATTGCGGCAATAGCGTGAGCTCTTTTGCCCGTTCATTGGAAATGAGACAGACTGTTTGCTCACAAATATTTGCGAGATGCTCACAAACTGCACTCTCTGGATCTGCAACGAGTGAGCAAATCACTCGCGCTTCTTTTTTCTTCTCCAAACGCTCTTGAAATTTCTTTGAAAAAAGCAGGTTTTCATCTTCCTGATTCAGATCAATAAAAGCGATCTCTTCTCCTAGATCTGTCAAGCAGCTTTGCAGCTGTTTGCCAAGAGCATCTGTTTTTTTAGAGATACAGAAAATAGTTTTTGCATCAGCAAGATGGTGAGAGAGTCTTCTGATCGCTTCGGTAGACAATTCACCAATTGTATTCATTCCGCCTGCCTCTAAGTTGGAACGGGAGGCGGTGGGGCCATAGTAAATTTCGCGTAGGCAGAGAAAACAGACCATCAGAAACGCGCCTATAAAAGCCCCAATAAAGCACCACAAGAATAGCTTAGGTTTATTCGGTAGAGTTGGTGGTATTGCCCATAAATAGGGTTGTGATTCGAGTTGAGTGAGGTGATAGGAGATGTTTTTTGATTCGACGAGATTCGTAATGCTTACAAGAGTTGCTTCTTGAATTGTTTTATTCATGTCGAGCTTTTGCTCATAAAGCCATTTATCAGGGAAACTTTGTAGCTTTCCAGAAAGAAAATGTAAACTTTCTTGGTTGGTGTCATGGCGTTGAAGCAATAAAGCGAGTGCAGTTTTTTGCAAGTCACGGATTCTTTGACGACAGCTATTCTCATCGAGAAGATACCCCTCTTTCATCTCATCAAGCGTTTGCATAAGCTGCTTTTTTTCAAAAGTATATTGCTCTTCTAGTTGTTCCTGTTCTCGTGTCGACCAATTTTGTGAATCACTCAGCTTGCGGTTAAGATTGAGAATAGCTGTAAGATCAATTCCAAGTTTGCGTGCTATAGGGATTAAAACAGTTGAATTTGTATGCTCATCTGACAATTTCTCAAGACCAGAGGAGCACTGTTCTTTGAGCAGGTGAATCTCTTCAAGCCTCCCTTCATATTGTTGTAACAGAGCTGTAATTCCACCAGCTGTAAGTAAAGTAGGATCTTCGCTATGAGTATGAGGATTCAGATCTAAAGAACGGATGTTCGGTACGATTTCATTGAGAGGAACAGATTTGTCGTAAGCTTGATGATAGAGACGCTGCATTTCAAGCAACGTATCTGAATTGGTATTAAAACATTGAGCTTGCATCCTTGAGAGAGTTGACTCATCTCCTTTAGAGGAAGCGAATTGTCCCTCTTCAATTAATTGTGAGATGTGGGACTTATTCTCATCGAGCAGTAGCTCAAACTTGTCTAGAGACTCTTGTTGTCGTCTATCGAGGTAGCTGACTTGGTTGGAGATTTTATCATCATTATTCTTTTTCAATCTGTTTTGGCACTCTTCTAGCAGAGTATTGACCATGAGAGCTGCAAAGACGGGATCGGAGTGAGTAAAGGAGATGTTAAACAGGTTGAGCTGTTTTGAATCTTTTTCTACTTCGATCATGTTCTTTAAGCCTTCAACAGCAGCCTGTTTAGGCACTAAGGAGAGGAGGAAACTTTTTCCCTTCAGAGCGGTAGTATTCGCTTCTAAAGTAAACTGCCCATCTTCGATAAAAAAAGGAGTTCCACAGGTTCCTTCTCCAAGCAAAAAGCCATTTTGTTCCACGTGGAAATGGTGATCATCCAAAAAATGGATATCTAAGAGGGTATAGTGACTTTTAGGATAGATAATATGGTGGCAGTTAGCTGAGGGGACTGGAGTTGAAAAAATGGGATAAGGGGTACTAGGAATTTTCCCGCCACCACTTCTCGATGGAGGGCCACAACGGCCGTAATGGCGATAGGTTTTCTCGACTAAAAAACTCTTCCAAAGTCGCTCTCCTTTAGAGGTGCTTTTTTGATGTCCGACAAGAGTCCCTTGTAAATCAAGGGATTGGACAACCTGTTCCAGTACGAGGGGAGAGTCGATAAGAAATTCAATGTCATCTTCCGATGTAGAGCCCCCCATATCACCACCTAACAAATTGGCAAGGATTGGCGAGCCACTACTTTGCTTTTTTGTCTTGTAGTACCCTTCAGCAGTGTAGCTTAGAGGGGCGTTGAGTTTGCGGTAAACAACCAATGAGGCGCAAACAACCGAGCCAATTAAAATCCATTTAGACCCTTTTTTGATTGCCTGCCCGAGATCTGTCAATGAGAGAACAAACTGCTTAGAGAAATCTACCATGCGCAGTAACCCTTTGTTTTGATCAGGATATCGAACAGAACACTGCTTGGGACAAGCTGCTCGATAAAGCGGTTCCACTTTGTGATCGGTTTCTCTGAGATGTAGACCGTATCACCGGGCATGAGCAAAAGGCTGTCATTTGGTAGATAAGTGATGTGATTCCAAGAGAGGCGATAGATTTTGGGGCAAACGACATTACCACGAATGACTAAAATACATTGCTTGTTACCTGTAAAAGGGATGCCACCTGCTGCTGCTAATGCAGAACGGAGTGAAATAGAGCCACTTAGAACAGGGACGTGTTTTGCCATGCCAACTTCACCCATTACCATTATGGAGGCAGCTGACGGATCTGCAATGAAGATTTTGTCTTTAGGGCGCATGACGATATTGTAGCTCATATCCCCTTCATGAATAAGCTTATAAAGATCAACTGGTAGAACTTCACCATTACGCATGACATAGCTCATAAAAAGATTAGCTGTTGGAGGAACGTGGGCAAGAGAAAGGACCTCATAAAGACGCATCCTGCCATTAACGGGGATTTCAGAAGCGCCGACTGAGCCAGTTAGTTCGACATTACTGTGACGGCGCTGCTGATACTCAAGAAAAACATCGACATTTGAGATT
The DNA here is from genome assembly GCA_942490925.1 of uncultured Chlamydiaceae bacterium. Classification (GTDB taxonomy): domain Bacteria; phylum Chlamydiota; class Chlamydiia; order Chlamydiales; family JAAKFR01; genus CALNYX01. The sequence goes on from CALNYX010000017.1 coordinate 1,480,758, forward strand.
TCAGAGTCGTAGAGGTTCTGGATTTTTTTCTGAGCCTCTTTAAGAGTTAGGCCTTTAAGATGAGCACCTGGAAGTCCCGGGAGTTGAATTTCCCCGTTAATCACGCGGTAGCCAACAGTGCTTCCAACAGAAGTCACGGCACTAACTAAATCTTGGCGCGTCGGATGGTAAATAGCAACGACAAGGACATCATCTTCATCGATAATATCTTCGTATTCATAAAGATATGACTCGGGAAGTGGACCAACGCATTTCCCTTCGAGTTCAAGGATAGAGAATTTTCCTTCCTGAATTTTGTAGGAGTCGAGCACAAATTCTTGCGCATTTTCTAAGCGGTACTTGTAGTCACAACGTGGAGCACAACTTGTGCAGAAGCAAGCAAGAAAAAATAGCAAAATACGAGACATCACGCAACACTTTTACAGAAACGTTCTTTTCTTCAAAAGAGTTTTCTTTTAGAAGTAAGGGCATGGTTTTAGCGCTTGTTCTCTATTTTCTTCTCTCTCATGTTTTTTCCTTTCTCTGTTCAGTTTTTGAGTCGGTGCTTCTTTCATGTACACCAGCATATGTCTCAGTGTTAAAAAAACAGGGCGCTCCAAGTGGGCCCCTTCTTGAAGATTTAAAAGCGCATATCGATCGTCCGCTCTCAGCAATTTTAACGCTGAATACAATCTCCCACACCTTTGGTGCAGCGGGTGTTGGTGCAAGCATTGTTGCGCTTTTTGGAGATAAATGGCTTGCGCTTGGCTCGGTCATTTTGACCCTTACCATGCTCTACTGGACTGAGATGTTGCCCAAAACAATCGGTGCGCTCTATTGGCGCCGTCTCGCTCCCATTTGTGCACGCCCTATTAAGTGGCTGATTGTGATCACCTATCCTTTTGTTGCCTCTTTCAACGTGCTTGCAAGATGGATTGCACGTGGAAAGAAATTCGATAATATCACTGAGGATGACATTCGCGTGGCCTTAGAAAGTGGCGCAAAAGCTGGAGTGATTGAAGAGGCAGAGCAAGAGATGGTTGAAAACATTTTCCGCCTTGGAGATCGACACGTCGGTGTTTTAATGGTGCCGCGAGTAGACATGGAGTGGATCGATATTAATGACGATGTTGAGACAATCAGAGCTAAAATGCTTGAGATGAAAGCGCATTACTATCTTGTTTGTGATGGGGATATCGATCGAGTAGAAGGCATTGTTCAAACGCATGCCCTGCTTGAAAAAGCTTGGAAAGGTGAGACGATCTCCATCAAAGAACTTGTCACTGCGCCACTTTTTGTGCAGGAGAGTATCCAGGTGTTTGAATTATTGGAGCTTTTCAAAAATAAGCACTGCTCTCACGCACTTGTTGCTGACGAATATGGGGTGATTCAAGGAGTTGTGTCGATGAATGAAATCATGGATGCCATTATGAAGGATATCGATGAGGAGGGCGAGGCACATATTTCGCGGATTAGCACACGTTCATGGCTTCTTGATGGAAAAATGCCGATCGATGAATTCAAAGAAATCTTTCATTTTCATGGCTCTTTAGAAGAGGAGAAAGCTCGTTTTCGAACCCTTAGCGGCCTATGTATGAAACAACTCGAAGCGATTCCAAAAAAGGGTGACACCTTTCAAATTAAGGGATATCGCTTTGAAATCGTAAGAGTTAGAAGGCGTCGCGTCGAAAAAATCCTTTTGACCAAACTTGACTCATAGTCCGAGAAAAGCGTATCCTGTTCCATTATGTTTGCAGAAACGGAATACAAATACGGATTTGTCACAGACGTTGAAACCGAAAGGCTTCCTAAAGGGCTCAATGAACAGACTATTCGGGCAATCTCGGCAAAAAAAGAAGAGCCTGCTTTTATGCTGGAGTTTCGACTCAAAGCCTATCGCAAATGGCTAGAGTCAAGCGAGCCCACTTGGCCAAATGTCTCCTATCCAAAGATTGATTATCAAGGTATTACCTATTACTCAGCGCCAAAAAAGAAGCCTCAGTTAGGCAGCCTTGATGAAGTTGATCCTGAGGTATTGGCTACCTTTGAGCGACTTGGAATTCCAGTTGATGAGCAAAAGCGTTTAGCCAATGTTGCTGTTGACATGGTGTTTGATTCAGTCTCAATTGGCACGACATTTAAGAAAAAATTAGAAGAGGCGGGCGTTGTCCTTTGTTCCATTTCAGAAGCTGTGCATCGTTATCCCGAGCTTGTTAAAAAATATTTAGGCACTGTAGTGCCGATCGGTGATAACTATTTTGCTACGCTCAATTCTGCTGTCTTTACCGATGGTTCGTTTGTCTATGTTCCTAAAGGCGTTCGTTGCCCCATTGAATTATCCACATACTTCCGTATTAATGATGAAGAGTCGGGCCAATTTGAGCGTACCTTGATCATTGCTGAGGAGGGCTCATCTGTAAGCTATCTGGAAGGGTGTACAGCTCCAGCCTTCTCAACCAATCAATTACACGCAGCTGTCGTTGAGCTCATCGCTCTTGATCGTGCGGAGATTAAATATTCGACAGTGCAAAATTGGTATGCAGGAGATCGCAAGACAGGAGAGGGCGGCGTCTATAATTTTGTGACAAAGCGAGGCAAATGCGCTCATCACGCCAAAATTTCATGGACTCAGGTTGAAGTCGGCGCTGCGATTACTTGGAAATATCCAAGTTGCATTTTGCAAGGAGATCACTCAGTTGGCGAGTTCTACTCTGTCGCGTTGACAAATGGAAAAATGCAGGCCGATACAGGCACAAAAATGATCCATGTTGGCAAAAACACACGTTCGACCATTATCTCAAAAGGGATCTCTGCTGATCAATCACATAATAGCTACCGAGGGCTCGTACATATTGGGTCTCGCGCAACAGGTGCGCGTAACTATACTCAGTGCGACTCCATGCTTGTTGGTAATCAATGCTCTGCTAATACATTCCCCTATATCGAAACAGCAGGAGAGAGCGCAGAGGTCGAGCACGAAGCCTCGACATCGAAGATGAATGAAGAACAACTATTTTATCTGCAATCGAGAGGGATTTCACGAGAGGATGCAATCAATCTAATCGTCAATGGATTTTGTCACAAAGTGATCCAAGAGCTGCCTCTTGAATTTGCCGAAGAAGCCAAGAAGCTTCTCGCCCTAAAACTCGAACATTCTGTAGGTTAACATGCTTTATATCAAAAATTTGCACGCCAGCGTTGATGGAGTACCCATTTTAAAGGGGATTACTCTAGAGATCAAAGCTGGAGAGATCCATGCGATCATGGGGCCTAATGGTGCAGGTAAATCAACATTAGCCAAAATCCTAGCTGGACATCCAGCTTATGAAGTGACTGAAGGAGAGATCTTTTTCAAAGATCAAAATTTACTTGAGATGGAACCAGAAGAGCGAGCAGCCACAGGTCTTTTCATGAGTTTTCAATATCCACCAGAGATTACAGGTGTTGGAACACGAACCTTTCTTTTTCAAGCACTCAACTCGATTCGCCGTCACAATGGCGAAGAGGAATTGAGCGATGAGGCCTTTGATCAGCTGCTATTTGAAAAAATGGCACTGATTAAAATGCGCCCCGAATTTAAGGAGAGAGATGTCAATGAAGGTTTTTCTGGTGGTGAGAAAAAACGGAGTGAAATCCTGCAGATGGCCATGCTAGAGCCAGCTCTTGCTGTGTTAGACGAGACAGATTCTGGACTTGACATCGATGCGATGCGCATTGTTGCCGAGGGTGTTAATCATATGATGCGTAAAGATCGCGCTCTACTTGTCATCACACATTACCAACGTCTTTTAGACTATATCAAGCCAGATGTTGTCCATGTACTTGCAGATGGAAAGCTCATTCATACAGGCGATTACTCACTCGCTTTAGAATTGGAGAAAGAGGGATATGACCAATTTAGAAGTGCTTGAGCGTAGCTTTCAAGAGCTAATTCTTCCTGCAAGAGGTCAAGAGAAGTGGCAGCAACTTGCTTGGCAGCGGTTTCTAGAGGTTGGCCTGCCAACATCTGATGTCGAAGTTTATCGTTATGTACGGCTCAGATCTTTATATGAAAAACAGCAGCAAATAGGCTCCTGTCAGACTGAGGGAGGAATCTCTCTTACTGAAGCTTGGCAGACTTATCGTGCCTTTCTAGACAAAGCAACAAACCAGTGGCTCTCATCTGAAACAGACCCCTTTGCTCTGATTAATGGAGCTCTCTGTAGAGATGGAAAATTCCTCTATGTGCCTGCAGGAAAAAAAGTTGAACTTACGATCACCCATACCGTTGAAGGGATGGCTTTTCCACGGTTAAGCGTTTATGTTGGTAAAGGTGCTGAAGTAACTCTGCGAGTTATCTATCAGGGTGAGGCGAGCTGGATTAACGGCTTTACAGAGGTTTCGCTTGATGAAAATGCGCAACTCTCTATTCAGACAGAAGCAGAGAATTGCGCGCCCATTCACTTTGAAACCCAGCGCATCCATGTCAAACGTGATGCGACGTTTAAAAGCATTGAACTTATCAAAAGCCAACTCTCCCGGCAAGATTACTATGTCAAGCTGCTTGACACAGGCGCTGATGCTAAACTCTACGGCTTGTCCCGTCTTGCCAATCAAGAGCATGCGCATGTGAATGTCTTGATGGAGCACATTGCGCCTCATACAACTTCCTTGCAGAAGTTTAAAGGGGTGGTTGCTGATCGCGCATGCAGTACCTTTGAAGGGAAAATCTACGTACATCCACTTGCTCAAAAAACGCAAGCCTATCAGATGAATAATCATCTTTTGCTTGGATCAAAAGCAGAAGCCAAGAGTAAGCCCAACTTGGAGATTTTTGCTGATGATGTCAAAGCTTCACACGGTGCAACATGTGGTAGGCTCGATAATGAAGCTCTTTTCTATTTGTTGACGCGCGGGGTGAAGCGTTCACTTGCAAAAGAGTTGTTGATCAACGCCTTTTGCCAAGAGGTTATGGATGAAAAGTTGTCTTGATTACCGCGCAGACTTTCCGATGCTCCAGAAAAAGATCCAAGGCAATCCCTTAGTCTATCTCGATAGTGCTGCAACGGCCTTTACGCCTGATTGCGTTATTGACGCTATGTCAGATTTTTACCGCAATCACTATGGAACAGTGAATCGTGCGCTTTACAGTTTAGCTAAAGAGGCAACAGACCTCTACCATCAGGCTAGATGCACGGTTCAACATTTTCTCAATGCAGATCACTCTGAAGAGATTATCTTTACTCGTGGAACAACAGCTTCAATTAACTTACTCGCTCAATCATTTTCAGAGACATTCATTCGACCTGGGGATGTCATTATTCTCTCAGAGATCGAACACCACTCAAACATCGTTCCTTGGCAGCTAATGGCAGAGAGATGGGGAGCAGTTTTGCGCTACATTCCTGTGAATAATAGAGGGGAGTTCAATTTAGACGAATTTGAAGAACTGCTAGATGAAAAAGTCAAACTTGTGAGCCTTGCTCATATCTCTAATGTCATTGGAACAGTACATCCAGTAAAAAAGATAATTGAAATGGCGCATGCCTATGGCGCGCATGTCTGTTTAGATGGAGCTCAAAGCGCTCCTCATATGAAAATTGATGTACAAGATTTGGATGTCGATTTTTTTGTCTTTTCAGGCCATAAACTCTATGGACCTACAGGAATTGGCGTGCTCTATGGCAAACAGGAGCTATTGGAAAAAATGATTCCTATTGAGGGTGGTGGTGACATGATTGAAAAAGTCACCTTAGAAGAGAGCACCTATTCTTCACTACCTACGAAATTTGAAGCAGGCACTCCGATGATCGCAGAGGCAATTGGTTTGGCAAAAGCAATTGATTATCTAACCGAAATTGGAATGGATGCAATTCACAAAAGTGGACAAGAGCTTCAGATGTATGCAACAGAGCAATTGCGAAAGATAGAAGGTGTCACAATTATTGGTCAGGCCGCAGAAAAAGGGGCGCTTGTAAGCTTCACAGCAAAAGGTGTCCATCCACTTGACCTTGCGACACTGCTTGATTGCCGTGGCATTGCTGTTCGGACTGGTCATCTCTGTAGCCAGCCAGCTATGGAGCGTTTTGGAGTGGAGGCTCTTATTCGGATCTCATTTGGGTTTTACAACACCAAAGAAGAGATCGACACTTTCCTTACATCACTTAGATCCGTACTAGAAGTTTTTCGGTGATGCCTTTCAAAATACAGAGGCTCTTTTTCCCAATGGGGAAGAGTTGAGAGAGAGAAGTATTATCCGCTTTCAAGCGGCTGATCGGCCTTTTTTGATCCCAACTCCCATTCATAGCAGAACCTATGCGAAATGAATAAGGGTAGTGGTGAGAAACAAATTCATGTAGTGAGCGATTGACCTTGCCAAAAGGGTAGATGAAAGATGAAATTGCTTGTGGAAGTCTGCTTTCCAAGATCTTTTTGGATTGAATAACCTCTTTTTGCAGATCAACAAACGGAAAGGTGAGATTGCAGTGGGCAAATGAGTGCGAGGCAACTTCAACAAGGCCACTTGCGACCATCTCTTCTAACTCTTTCCATGTACAGAAAGGAGCCTTTTGATCAAAAAAACCATCTTGCATTGCCAATGTATAAGGAACACTGAGTCTCTGTTCAGCTGGAAGGGTAGTCTCTTCTATGATGTAACGTGTCGGAACGCCTAGCAATGCGCGCATTTGGTATTTTTTCAAAAGAGGAAAGACATAATGGTAGAAATCATACGAGGCATCGTCAAATGTCAAGCAGACAGACATCTTGTTCTTAGAAAGAGGATCTCCTGGAAGAACATTAGGAAACTGCTGCCAATAATCAAGATGTTGTGTGAGAGTCGCAAGGGAGTTTGCATGTTTCCCCTTCCCGACCCGATGATACATGAGTGCTAAGAGCATCGTTCCTTCCGGAACCTCTGAAAAATGCTCATATTAGATCTACCACCGATCTTCTCGCCAGAACGTCATTCTTGCCCTTACTAACCCGCAAGGGGTTAGCTTCGGCCTCCGAATTTAGTTCTGACAAAAATCTCGATACTATCTCCAATATGGACATTTTTCAGAGGTTCCTTTCGTAAAGTTTCAAATATTTGTAAAAAGCTGTCTGACCATTATAGAGCGAAATTAATAAACCTTCAAATCCTCCCATAAAACCTCGCTTAATGAAGAAGCTTTTGAGAAAAGCTCCGACGCCATGGTATGAGGCAATAAGGGGTGAGGACTTCTTTTTGCCTTCATATTGCTTAGCAAACAGGGTGGAGTAACGTTCCATCTTGTTGAGAAAGTCGGAGATGGTTTCGTAGGAGTAGTGCTTCACGGGGTTTTTAAGTTGAACGACTACTCCTTTGCTTTCGACTCCTTCATGCACCATTGCTTGAGAAAACTGCGTCGATTTGCGATTGTAAAGCCTGATATGCTTTTCTGGATACCAACCACACCACTTGATCCATTTTCCATTGAAGTAGTTGTGGAATGGAAGGGAGTAGACATTTTTTGGATCAAGCTTGAGGTTCAAAATTTCTTCCGCCAGGGCCTCACTAATAACTTCATCCGCATCGATAGATAAGATCCAATCATTCTTCGCAAGCTCTGCTGCTTGGTTATGGGCAGGGCCAAATCCTTCAAAGGGACGTTGATAGATCGAGACATTCGAAAAAGTTTTTGCGATTTTAAGCGTCTGATCTGTTGAGCCCGAGTCGAAAATCAAAACTTCATTGAAACCTTGTAAAGCCTGCAATACATCACGGAGCTTTCGTTGGCCATTTTTAACAATGACAGTTGCTGTAATCATAAGGAATTAGGATACGTTAACCTACGTGCTTTGTCAAAAAAAAAGCCCCCGCCTAAAAGGCGAGGGCATAAAAGAAACGGTAGTTAAGGAGAAACAGTGATGTTTCCACTGATTACGACAACATCTTCATTCTTGGTGTCGTAATCTTTTGAGGGCTGCTCATTTTCAAATGTCACAAGCTCCTCTTCCTTACTCCCTGCTTCTAAAGTTAGCAGGTTGTTGTTTTTCAACTTTCAATCTCCTAAATCCAAACTTATGAAAGGGAGATTGCCTTTCGTAAGTTCCATTTTCTCAGCCAGTTCCAGTCTCCATTCGATGTGGCTTCTGAGCGTAACGCCTACGTTCACCTCCTTTTATGCCCCGGGTGTATCAAACCCGCTATCCACCGTGAATGGATCAAAATTTGAGTGCAAGCCTTAGGACTTTTACTCGTTTGTTGGTATAACATGCATAAAAAAAAGAAGCAAGGACGATGCCAACTAGTATAGTGAATTCAATTGAAAATATGAGTATAGACCAAAAAATAGTCTGTTCAACTAGCGTTCTAGAAATGTACTCAAAGAGAGTTGTCCCTCGTGGAACAGGGCAGCAATGGAGCTATAGGTTGGAAGTTGCTGCAATGTTTCAAGAAAAGCGAGGCGTTCTGAGCCTTTGTCGATCTTTTCTGAGAGAAAAACAAGGCGTAGCAAATTGAAGGCTCTGAGCTGCTCATAACCTGTATCTTGTTGTAAATGTTCTTCAAGTGCTGAAGCCTGCTCATAGGCAAAGTCGTAGTTAGAACGTGCAATTTCCAAAGTTGTTTCAGAAAATGAAACATAAAACGCAGGCAGTTGTGTTTCCGTTCTTTTGATCGCTTGCGTTGCGTAATCAAGCGCTTTTTCTGGAGTGTTTTGTAACAAACAGCAGTGAGACAACATCGTATCGTATTTTGCGTGTAGCTCGGGGTGCTTGCTGACAATTTTTTCAGCAACTTCAAGTGACTCAAGAGCGATTGGATGGCCACTGCGATAGCGCTCAAAAATCTGATTGGCAACAAGATAGTCCTGCTTTGAATTACCATGCTGTCTTCGGAACAAACGCTCACCCCAAATCCCAGCGCAGCTGAGGATTAGGACTGTATAGACAAGTGATTGCCAATGTTTGCTTAAGAACGTAATAAACTTGTTTTCTTCCATTTGCTTTGCTAGAGTTTTCGTCTGAGTCTAGCACCGAGAAGCGATCCTGTAAATGAAAATTGCAATTGTTCGAAGAAATGGGTTGGGTGATCTGCTGTGTAGCTTCCCACTTATTCAATATCTTTATCAAAATTATCCTCAGGCTAAGATCACCCTTTTTGTCGATGAGCGAAACGCCCCACTTCTCCCTTTTCTGCCAAAAGTGGATGAGGTTGTCGTCTTTCCTGCCAAAGGAAACAAATATTTGAATATACTAAAAACAGCCTTTAGCTATCGGGGCCAATTCGAATTGGCCATTTCTGCCAAAACCTCACCTATGAAATTGGTCAATGTTTTCTTAGCTGCCTTAGGCGCAAAAAAACGTCTGGCCTATGTCAATCCAAGATGTTGGAGTCGGTTTCTGATCAACTATCCCATTACTTTTGACGAGGATGAGGCTAAGACAAAACATCAAGCTCTCAAGGCGTTGAGAATGATCGCTCCTCAATTTCAAGAGGTCCCAGAGAATTTGTTTCCTAAGATGCATGTTGATGCCAGTTTAAAAACGCACTATGCGCGCCCTAAAAATGGAATCGTACTCCTGCTCTCAGCTTCGACAACTCGCCCCTCCAGTCGGTTAGATGAACGGCGTTATGGTGCGCTTGTAAATAAGCTTTACAGTGAGTGTGGCCCTTTTGAAGTCCGGTTATTGAGCCAAGAAGAGGATGAACCGCGTGCACACGCCTTGATGGCCGAGTTAAAGGTGCCAGGGGCGCTCTATTTTCCTCGAAATTTTGAAGATTTTATTGTACTCATGGATGAGAGCGACTTATATTTTGTCGGAGATGGCGGAATCGGACATATTGGAGCTGCGCTTGGGAAACATGAAGTTGTTTTATTCGGTCAGACAAATCCAGCCGAGTGGGCTCCTTTAGGTGGAAGCCGAGTCGAGACATTTTACGATCGAATTCATGTTAATCGCCTATCCGATGATGAGATTTACGACGCGTTGAAACGAAAAATGCATGAGGTGATCAGTGGAAGAGAAAATAATCAAGGTGAAATGGGAAACGATCCGAGTCAGCCCTTTTCAACCAAGACGTCTGTTTTCAGAGGAAGAAATCGATGAGCTCGCAGCCTCAATAAGAGTAGTCGGACTGATTCACCCTCCAGTTGTTCGTCCAGTTAAAAATGGTGAGCAGGTCCTCTACTATGAGCTCATTGCTGGTGAACGTCGATGGCGTGCTGCAAAACGTGCTGGCTTGACAACGCTCAATGTGTTGATGCAAGAGCGTGATGACGAAGATGCAGCTCGAGCCACCTTAATTGAAAATATCCAGCGTGTTGATCTCGACCCTCTCGAAACAGCAGAGGCGTTTAAGCGACTAATCGATGTTTTTCGGATGACACAAGAAGAGGTTGCTGACAAGTCAGGGAAAAAACGTTCGACAGTTGCCAACTACCTGCGACTACTCACATTGCCCGATGCGATGAAACAAGCGTTGTCGAGTGGGCAAATGACAATGGGGCATGCAAAAGCCATACTCTCCCTCGAAAGTGAGGAGTTGCAACAAACGCTGCACCGTTTAATCGATGAGAAGAAGTTAAGCGTGCGAGAGACTGAAAAACAGAGTCGTAAGCTCACTTCTAAAAAGCGAAAGGGTGAAGTCCATCTACAAGCTGTTGAAGAAGCGATTCAAGAGAAGCTTCAAACAAAAGTGACACTCTCATCGGGCAAATTAACTGTGCACTATTATGATCTTGATGGGCTTGAAGCTTTGCTTAGGACCCTAAACGTGGATGTGGACGCGGAAGAGAAGCAAGAAGCCTTTTAGTGTAGTCATGCTGAGGGTTTTCAAAGATCTCCTCAACAGATCCTTGCTCCACAATTTTCCCTTGATACATCACTAAGATGACGTCACAGATACTGCGCACAACTGACAGATCGTGAGAAATAAAGACGTAGCTCAGCTTGAGAATCTGCTTCAATTCGTAGAGTAAATTCAAAATTTGTGCCTGTACTGAAAGGTCCAATGCTGAAACAGCTTCATCGCAGAAGATGAGGCGTGGTTTCATGGCAATTGCACGCCCAATTGAGATGCGTTGCTGCTGTCCACCTGAGAACTGATGTGGGTATTGATTGAGGACATCTGTAGAGAGACCTATTTTGTGCAGGATATCAATAACAGCATGAATTTGCTCTTCGCGTGTTTTAACAAGCTGGTGGTAAAGCAGCGCTTCGCCAATGTTCTCTAAGATGGTTTTGCGCGGATTTAAGGAGGCTAGGGGATCTTGAAAAACCATCTGTATTTTTTGTCGTAAAAAACGGAGGCGTCTACCGTCGATGGTAGAAAAATCTTGCCCCATAAAGCGAATCTCACCAGCAGTAGGTTCCATGAGACGAATGGAGCAGCGGGCTGCGGTGCTCTTACCACAACCCGACTCTCCTACTAATCCTATAATTTCTCGTTCTCGAACAGAAAAAGAGATCCCATCGACTGCTTTGACATGGCCAACAGTTCGCTTCAACACTCCCTTTCGAATGGGGAAATGTTTTTTTAGGTCAGTGACTTCAAAAAGTGTGTGCTTCATCTTCCAATTTCCATTCTAAATTTTCATCAAACAGCCAGCATCGCGCTTTGTGTGTTTTATTGGGCAGTTCAAAAGTTGGAACGCCTCCACTTTGACACATCTCCATACAATAGGTGCATCTCGGATGGAAATGACACCCCTTTGGGAGTTGGTTCAAACGGGGAACATTTCCTTGAATTGTCGGTAATTTTCCCTCTTTAAGAGAGCGATCGGGTCGCGCAGCAAAGAGTGCTTGAGTATAGGGGTGAGAGGGGGCGTCAAACAGATCATTGATCATAGCCTGCTCAATTTTTTGTCCTGCGTACATGACAATGACCTCATCAGCCATCTCGGCAACAACACCCATGTCGTGAGTGATAAGCAGTGTTGCCATACCCCGCTTCTTTTGGAGCTCTTTGAGCAATTGAAGAATCTGTTTTTGAATCGTGACATCTAGGGCTGTTGTCGGTTCGTCTGCAATCAAAATGTCAGGTTCGCATAAAAGAGCCATTGCAATCATAACGCGCTGGAGCATTCCTCCAGAGAGTTGGTGAGGATAGGCTTGGAAAATTTGCCCTGGGTTGCTTAGGTGTACCTCTTCTAATGCTTCGAAAATGTGCTGTTTAGCTTGCTGCACCTCACAACCAAGGTGGATAAGGCAGACCTCAAGAAGTTGATCTCCAATTGTCAAGACAGGGTTGAGAGCAGAGCGCGGATCCTGGAAGATCATGGCGATTTTCTCCCCTCGAATTTTGCGCATTTCTGCTTGGGAGAGCGTCAAGAGATTGACGCCATTGTAAAGCACTTCGCCCACTGGGGGAAGAATAGGCGGGGTTGACACAATGCGCATCAATGAAAGCGCAGTCATTGACTTACCACAGCCGCTCTCGCCCACTAGGGCGAGCGTTCGACCAGCATGGAGCTCAAAACTCAGGTCATTGACGACTTTATAGACATGGTTGTCAACTTCCAGGTTCGTTGTGAGGTTGTTCACTTTCAGTAGTGGGATCATACCTGTTTACTTTAACGATTCGAGTGATTAATATCACTCGTGCAATGCAAACACTTGCTCGTCTTTTTGGTCGTTCGCCTTTTACGCCGCTCCAAAAGCATATGGAGAAGGTTGCTGATTGTGTACATCAAATTGTCCCTCTTTTTGAAGCTCTTGAAAAAAAAGAGTATAAAGCTGTCAAAGAAATTGCGGTTAAAATCTCTAAGTTAGAGCACGAAGCGGATCTCACAAAAAATGATATCCGCAATAACCTCCCTTCCGGCATTTTTCTTCCTATTTCTAAGGCAACGTTGTTAGAGATTTTAGCACTGCAAGATAATCTTGCAGACCGCGTTGAGGACCTTGGAATTCTTCTTACCTTGCGAAATCTTGAGATGAACGCAGCATTTGTGAATGAATTCCACGATTTTGTGAAAAAAAATCTCGAAACTTTTGAGTGCGCCTTCGATATTATCTGTGAGATGGGCCAACTTCTTGAAAGCTCTTTTGGTGGCTCTGAAGCCAATAAAGTGAAGCGCATGGTCGAAAACGTTGCATTCAAAGAGCATGAAGCCGATAAGCTTCAGTATGTTCTACTACAAAAGATCTTCTCTGAAGGTGATACAATGCTTCCTCCCGATTTTTTTCTATGGATGAAGGTCACGCAAGAACTTGCATCTCTATCAGATGAGTCTGAAAAACTAGCGAATCGCGTCCGGATGATTCTTGAGGTGAAATAATAGCTCAATGCTCACCGCTCTTTTAGTCTTTGCTATCATTCTTGGTTTCTACGTCGCATGGAATATTGGAGCCAATGATGTTGCCAATGCTGTAGGAACATCAGTTGGTTCTGGTGCCCTAACTTTGAAACAGGCTGTTCTTATTGCGGCAGTTTTTGAGTTCTCTGGAGCGTTCCTCCTCGGTGCAAACGTCTCAGAAACTCTTGAGTCAGGTATTGTCAATCCACTGCTCTTTTCTAACAATCACATGGATTATATCTTTGGAATGCTTGCATCATTGATTGCAACAGGCGCTTGGCTCCAACTCGCATCCTATTGTGGCTGGCCGGTTTCGACGACTCATACAATTGTTGGCGCCGTTCTAGGTTTTGGTGTTGTTTTAGGTGGGATGCAGGCAATTTTTTGGGCGCGTATTGGCTCTATTGCGGCTAGTTGGGTGATTTCACCACTGCTTGGAGGGGCTTTTGGATTCATTATTTTCTCGATCATTAGGCGATACATTCTTTACCAGATGCAACCCGCGCGCGCTGCCAAACGCATTGCGCCATGGTTTGTCTTTTGTATTTTTTCTATCCAGATGTTGATCATCCTTTTTGGGGGTTTGAAAGGGTTGGATTTCCACCTTAATGTTGTTTGGCTCTTGATTATTGTAGCAGCAGCTGGTCTTATTCCTGCTCTGATAGCTTATGCTCTTCTTCGGAGGATCAAAATTCCTGAAGTTGAGCCCTTCTCAGACAATACGCTGGGCTATGAGATTGTAGAGAAAATCTTCATGTACCTCCAGATTATCATCGCCTGCTTTATGGCTTTTGCTCATGGTTCTAATGATGTGGCCAATGTCATCGGCCCACTCTCTGGAATTGTCAATGCAATCCAGGGGAAGTCCATTCTCCATCACAGCGTTCCGATCTGGCTTCTACTTCTTGGAGGTGTTGGAATTGTCATTGGTTTGGCGACCTGGGGATGGCGAGTCATTGAAACAGTTGGCAAGAAGATCACCACGCTTACTCCTTCACGTGGCTTTGCCGCTGGCTTTGGCGCGACGATTACGATCATCCTCGCCTCAAAACTCGGTTTGCCTATCTCTACAACCCATGTATTAGTTGGCGCCGTACTCGGTGTTGGATTTGCCCGCGGAATTGGGGCAATTAATCTGAATACCATTCGCGACATCTTCATTTCATGGATTGTGACAGTCCCTATCGGTGCAGCTCTCTCCATTCTATTTTTCTTTATCTTGAAGTGGATTTTTTAGGATTGCATGCGCTTGTGACGGGCAACGAGCTCTAAGAAGGCAAAACCAGCCATCATGACAAAAAGCAGATAGACATAGCCAGGGAAAATAAAGTTGAGCGTCAAGCCAATGAGCAAGAAAAATTGAGCGGCTGTCGTAATCTTGCCCCACCAAAGCGCTTTACATTCATATCCCTTCCAACCCCCGACCATTCCTAAATAGAGACCAAAAATGCAGAGGGAAATATCTCGGGAAATAAGAGCTCCAAGCTCCCACCCAACTAAGCGCCCTTCTAGTAAAAGGACGACCCCAGCGAAAAAGACAAAAAATTTGTCCATAATAGGATCCAAGATGGCGCCGAACTTGGTGGTCGTCTTCTGTAAACGCGCTAAATAACCATCAAGAAAATCAGTAGTCATTGCCAAAACAATTGCAAGCAATCGAATCAACATATTCTCTTGAAGAAAGGCCAGAGCTAAGCCGGCGCGCGAAAGCGATAGAATGTTTGATAGGTTCAACATTTTGATTGAGCTTTACGTTTTTTATACCAGATGAAGCCGATTAGGGCGACGACAAATGTGGCAAATAGGGCAATATTTACGTATCCATAGAGACCTGTGAAATTTTTCCCACAGTAGTATGCAAGGGTAAAAAGTACTGTATTTGACAAAATGCAGGCTATTCCATCGAAAAGAGCAAATTTCCCAAAATGCATCTTTCCTAAGCCGGCGGTCACAAATAGGCAGTTACGCACACCAAAAGGAATAAATCTTCCAACAAGAAGCGTTAACGCGCCATATTTTTTATAGTAAGCTTCAATTTTTTGCACACGCTCTTTACGGAAGAAGTTTGCAAACCACTTAACTTTTTGAAGGTTAGGGCCCAGCCACCTTCCAAGCCAGTAAACAATCCAATCAGAGAGATAAGCACCTAAGAATACGGCAGTAAACAATTTCCAAGTATTTTCTGGTACTACAGAACTAGCCAAAACCCCACTGACAATGATCAATAAATCCTCGCTGATAGGAAGATTCAGTCCTGCCAACATAAAGAGAAAGAAGACCACCCAATGGGCTAAATAGGCATGTTCAAATATAAAAGCTTCCACTCATCCATGATACCAAATAAATAAGGGAGTGTCACGCACAAAACCTGGCACAGGAACTGCTAGATACCGGCGGGATGACATCAAGATATTTGCTAGCTACATTAGCCGGAATAGGACTTCTACTGGGTGTACTTGCTGTGATAATCAGCAGCCGCACCCCTCCAACTCCAGCCATCCCGTATCCTCCGCCTGTTTCTCCCTATGAGCACTATATCGCTACTGTTGGGATGGTCGAAGCCTCTTCAGAAGATATCTATATTGGGACTCCATATACCGAAATTGTTGAGACAGTATATGTTACAGCTGGTGATTTCGTCTTCCAAGGTGATCCGCTCTTCTCTCTCAATACTGATGTGATGGTAGCAGAGCTTCGAGAGGCGCAAGAGGCTTATAGTGTGGCTGCTGCGACCTATGAAAAGCAACTTGACTTGCCGAGGCCTGAAGATATTCCTCCCTATGAGTCACGTGTCAAGCAGGCAGAAGCTCACTATCTAGATTGGAAAGATCGTTATAATCTAGCCAAAAAGCTTGAAAACCCCAAAGCATTGAGCCGTGATGAGTTTAATCAGCGGAAATATGGCGCTATGAAAGCTCAGTATGAGCTTCAAGAGGCTGAACAGGAGTTAGACCTTTTATTGGCTGGAGCATGGGTCCGTG
This sequence comes from uncultured Chlamydiaceae bacterium, assembly GCA_942490925.1. Classification (GTDB taxonomy): domain Bacteria; phylum Chlamydiota; class Chlamydiia; order Chlamydiales; family JAAKFR01; genus CALNYX01. The sequence goes on from CALNYX010000017.1 coordinate 1,496,962, forward strand.
ATCTTAATATCTATAGAGCCCAAAAGATGCAAGCTGCTGCTGCTGTAAGAATTGCTGAACAGAGAATTGCTCGTTCAACTATTCGAGCTCCGATGTCTGGAGTGGTCATGAGGGTGAATACGCGTGTAGGGGAGCTTGCTCCCGCAGCCGATCTTGATATCCCATTGATGATTTTTGGAGTGATTAACCCCTTGAATATCCGAGTTGATGTTGATGAAGAAGAGGTGTGGAGAGTCTTGCAAGGCACTCCTGGTGTTGCTTATGTACGTGGAAACAGCTCAATCGAAGTTCCTTTGACCTACCAAAGACTTGAGCCCTACCTAGTCCCCAAAAGAGCTCTGTCAAATACAAGTGTTGAACTTGTCGATACGCGCGTTTTACAATTGATATACCAATTCGAGCGACATGATCTTCCTATCTATCCAGGGGAGTTGATGGATGTCTACATCGAAGCAAAACCGATGCGGGGAGCCAAATGAGATGGTTTGCGCTTCTTTTACTTCTGATGAGCGTAGGATGTCGCCCTTGTAAATCCCCAAATCTTTGCATGCCAGAAACATTTGCAGAAGGTGAATTTGTTGATCGGTGTGGAGGGCATGATGTCGATTTAAACGATTGGTGGAGGCAGTTCAATGATCCGTTGCTCTCGGAGTTGATCGAGCGCGCCATTTGTTGTAACCATGACCTGCGTATTGCTCGGGAGAGAATCTGTGAAGCGCGCGGGGTTTTTGGCATCGAATTTTCCCATCTACTCCCACATATTGATGCGATCACAGCTTTTGATCGGATGCGCAACAGTCAAACGCTTTCAGAAACAGCCTTTACAGGTGGAACCTTTGTCAATTTCTATAATTCAGGCTTTGATACCAATTGGGAGATCGATCTATTTGGAAAGCTGCGAGATCGTGCAAGAGCAGCTGCTTATGATGTGGTAGCACAAAGAGAAGAGGTTAGAAACGTTCATCTTTCAATTGTTAGTGAGGTCGCAAAACACTATTTTGCAATTCGCACATTGCAAGAGAGAATCCGGATCACGCGGAAACATATTGAGTCTGAGGGTGAATTAGCTGAGTTAACACAATCGCTCTTTGATGCAGGCTTTATCTCAGATTTAGATGTCAGATTATCAAAAGCATTGCTGAATCAACGTTTAGCAAACCTCCCTCAATTTGAGATTCTCCTTTGGAAATCGATTTACAGTACAGCCGTTTTACTTGGAGAAATTCCTGAAATGCTGCTCGATACTTTTTCTGATGAACCAGTTCCACTCTGTACAGATGGAAAAATTCCTCTTGGACTTCCCTCTGAATTACTTTGCAGACGCGGTGATGTGAGACAGGCTGAGTTTTTGATGCGTGCTTCAGGAGCGCGCGTACTCGCTGCTCGCAAAGAGCTTTTTCCTACTCTTTCGCTCAACGGATTTTATCAATTTGCAACAGGGTTTTATTCCAATTGGTTTAACTTTGATAGTCATCAATGGTCGATTTTACCAGGTTTATCGCTACCGGTCTTTCAAGGTGGAAGGATCTTATCAAGAATTGCAACTGATACTTCTAAGCAGAGACAAGCCGCTTTGGAGTATGAAAAAATTGTCTTAATTGCACTTCAAGAGATGGAAACGAGTCTCAACGCCTATTTCAGAGAAGGGATTAGGCTTCAGGCTCTAGAAGCAGAAGTGAGCGAATATTCAGCAGCGCGCGATTTATCTGCAGTATTGTATGAAAGCGGCTTAGTGGATTTTCTCTATGTTATTGACACAGAGAAAGATTTGTACGATGCAGAGGTACGTCTTGCAGGGAGTAAAGAACTGTTAATGACCAGTCTAGTTGCCGTTTACAAAGCATTGGGAGGTGGTTGGGAATGCTCCTCTTTGCCCTAAAAATGATGATTGGTGACCGCGCCAAATTCTTTGGTATTATCATTGGCTTGACATTTGCTTCGTTTATCATTACCCAGCAGGCTGGGATCTTCACCGGCTTGATGATGCGCACCTATGGTTTTTTGACAGATACTTCACAACCAGATATTTGGGTGATGGATAAGCGTGTGCAGTTTATCGATGATATCAAGCCCTTCAAATTCATGAAGCTCTACCAAGTGAGAAGTATCGAAGGGACGCAGTGGGCAGTTCCCCTTTTCAAGGGACTGCTCAAAGCGAAGCTACCAACGGGAAATTTCCAGATTTGTAATGTGATTGGAATTGATGATGCAACACTAATCGGTGGGCCTCCTAGGATGGTAGAGGGAATAATTCAGAATTTGCGTGAGCCAGATGGTGTGATCGTGAATCAGGTTGGGGCGCAGGATAAGCTTTACACGCTAACTTCTTCAGGAGATAAGATCCCAATGCGTAAAGGTGAAGTTTTTGAAATCAATGACTTACGCGCAAAAGTTGTCGGTTTATGCAGAGTGACACGCACCTTTCAATCCCAACCAGTGGTCTACACGACCTTCGAACGTGCGCTCCACTTTTCCCCTAAGGAGCGCAATCTTCTTTCATTTGTTCTCGTCAAAGCCAAGCCAGGGGTTAATCCAAAGAAACTTGCAAGACGCATTGAAGCTGTCTCAGATATGGCGGCTTATACGACTAAGGAGTTTCGTAACCTCACACTTAACTACTACATGACACAAACGGGTATCCCTATCAACTTTGGAGTTGCAGTAGCTCTTGGTTTTGTCATTGGGATTGCGATTGCTGGGCAGACTTTTTATACCTTTGTGCATGACAATCTCCGCTTTTTTGCGACCTATAAAGCAATGGGCGCAACAAATAAACTTCTCACTCAGATGGTGTTTGTCCAAGCGTTGATGACAGCCACACTTGGATGGACATTTGGCGTAGGCTTGACAACCCTTTTTGGTCTGATTTCAGGAGGGACAGAACTCTCTTTCACGCTCCCCTGGTGGTTACTCCTTGGCAGTGGACTCTCAATTTATATGATCACCTTTTTAGCAGCGTATGTCAGTCTACGTAAAATCATTAATGTCGAACCCTCAATCGTATTTCAGTCATGAAAGCAGTTACTTGCCGCAGCATTAAAAAATCTTATGGAGATGAAGAGACGAAAGTCACCGCACTGTGCGGCATTGATCTAGAGGCAGAGGTGGGTGAACTACTCATGATCGCAGGTCCTTCTGGATGTGGAAAAACAACGCTCCTTTCAATCATCAGTGGAATCATGACACAAGATGATGGTGAATGTTTGGTCTTTGATGAAGCAATCAACTCAATGAGTTCTCTGCATCGTACTGCTTATCGCGGCAAAAATATTGGGTTCATCTTTCAATCATTCAATCTGATTCCGACGTTAACAGCATTGGAAAATATAGCAGTACCTCTAATGCTTGCTGGGATTGACCCTCAACAAGCACTTAAACGCGCAGAGGCCATGTTAGAACGCGTTGGTTTGCATGAGCGGAAAGATGCCTTGCCAACGCATATGTCAGGTGGGGAGCAGCAGCGCGTTGCCGTCTGCCGCGGTTGCATTCATGCGCCAAGGCTCATCGTCTGTGATGAACCGACAAGCGCTCTTGATCACAAAACAGGGATTCAAGTTCTCAATCTCTTCAAGGAGATGGCACTGACAAAAGAGAGTACCCTGATCATTGTCACGCATGATGCCCGTATTTTTGAGTTTGCCGATCGCGTTTTAAAGATGGATGATGGCGTCATTGTCGGTGTTCAAAAAAATGGGGAGACGAAAATCAGCTAGCTGTTTACAATCGCTTGCATGAAGATTGTTAACGAGTCTATTTTTCTAAGTGCCCTCCGTTCCTTTTTTATTTCGCTCACCGGTGCTCTTGGAGCATTGATCGGTCTGGGGCTTGTTGTTTTCCTATTTATTGGTCTCCTCTCCTCCTCAGATGATAAGAAGGGGTTTTCATCAGGCGTCAAAATTTTGCCGAATGCTGAAGGAAGCCGTAAAGAACTCCCTTCTTCAACTCCCGTATTACTTCACATCAGCATCGATGGTGAGATTGGTAAAGATCCGATTACTGCTGAAAAAATTGAAACTATTTTGCTCGATTCAAGAGAAGATGAGTTCAAAAACGGGCGCGTCAAAGGAATTTTGCTCTCGATCAACTCTCCTGGCGGGAGTGCAAACGAGACAAACATTATCTACCACCACCTCAAAACTTACAAAAAGCGCTACAACGTGCCGATCTACGCCTATGTAGATGGGATGTGCGCCTCTGGTGGCTACTACATCGCATGTGCAGCAGATAAAATTTACACAAGCGAAGTGAGCCTAATCGGATCTGTAGGAGTGCTTGCATGGCCACCCTATTTCAATATCCATGATGCGATGGAGAAGCTTGGTGTGAGCGCCAAGACCCTTTCTGCTGGAATTGGAAAGGATGAGATGAATCCGACACGCGCCTGGAAGCCTAATGAGGGCGAAGATCGTCAAAAGATCATCGACTTTTACTACACAAACTTTGTGGAGGTCGTTTCTCAAAACCGACCTGGTGTGACTGTAGAAGACCTTGAGAAAGTTTATGGCGCAAATGTCTTTCCTGCCCCAATTGCGCAAGAGCATGGCATGGTCGATCAAGTTGGTGTACGTCATAGTGATGCCCTTATGGCCCTCGCAGAAGCTTCAGATGTCTCCGAAAGCTATCAGGTAGTCTGTTTCAAAACGAGATCATGGTGGAAAGAGTTGTTCAAGGAGAAGTTACACACTTCACCACTGCTCACAGGTCGTGTGACACACACACTGCCAGAAGCGGATGTCAACCGTCCGTTTAGTTATCTTTATGTCCCATAAGAAACTCTATATTCTCGACGTTTCCAGCTATATTTTTCGTGCCTACTTTGCACTCCCTCCGATGTCAAATTCTGCTGGAGAACCAACGGGCGCCCTTTACGGATTCATTCGCTCGATCATTAAACTGTTCAAAGATTTCAGTCCAGACCACATTGTCGCCGTATTTGACGGCCCTGATAACAAAAAAAACCGACGTGAAATCTACGCTGAGTACAAAGCAAACCGTATCCAAGACAATGCAGATCTTCCAGAGCAGATGGAAAAGGCCAAGATCTTTTGTGAGCTACTTGGTATTACGCATGTCGAAATAGATGGCGTGGAAGCTGACGATACGATGGGTAGCATAGCCCTATGGGCTGAGAAAGAGGGGATCGATGTTCTCCTCTGCACAAGTGATAAAGATTTATGCCAACTTGTTAGCAAGAAAATTCATGTTCTCAACACGTGGAAAGATAATCTAGTTCTAGATGCCAAGAAAGTTGAAGAGGTTTATGGGTTGCCGCCAAAGCAGATTGTCGATCTCCTTGCCATCATGGGAGATACTTCAGATAATATCCCGGGAGTCAAAGGGTTTGGCCCTAAGACAACTGTCCCACTGTTGCAAACATATGGAAGTTTAGAAAACCTACTTGAGCATGCCGATGAAGTGAAAGGGAAAAAGAGTCAGTTGTTAAAAGACGAGGCTGACATAGCCCGTTTGAGTAAACAACTTGCAACGATTGATACAACCCTCAAATTTCCACATGGAGAGCAGTTTTTTGTCTTGCAAAACCCAGATGTGGCAGGCCTAAAAGAATTTTACCTTACAAATGGCTTTAACACCCTTGTCAAAGAGCTAGAGACCAAATTTGAGCCAGAAGAAGAAGAGGCAGTCAACTATACCCTTGTTGATGATCAGGGTGGTTTAGAAAAATTGATTCAGAAGCTTCAAAAAGCAGACGAAATCTGTTTTGATCTTGAGACGACACACTTGCGCCCAATGGTTGCAAGGCCTGTTGGAATCGGTTTTTGCATCAAAAAAGCAGAGGCTTACTATGTGCCCGTCAATGGTAATCTTGGAAAACAGGCTCTAGAGCAGCTCAAACCCCTTTTTGAAACAAAAGCCTTCTTTGGACACAACGCCAAATATGATGCGCATGTCCTTGCTAACGTCGGCATCGAAGTGAAACATCTGAGCTTTGATACGATTCTCGCCTCCTATCTGCTCAACTCTTCAAATAGACGCCACTCACTTGATCATCTATCTATGCACTATTTTGGGAAGGTCAAGACACCGATTAAAGATTTGATCGGTAGTGGCAAAAAGCAACTGAGTATGGCTGATATTCCGATCCAAAAGGTAAGTGACTACTGTTGTGAGGATGTTGACTACACCTTCCGCTTGAAGCAAATATTGGCCAAGGAGTTGCATGCGCGCAAAGTCGAAAAACTCCTTTTTGAGCTCGAATTACCTCTCTCGTTAGTCTTGATGAAAATGGAGCGTGCTGGAGTCTATCTCGAAGCCTCGCATTTAGAAAAGTTGGGAGTGAAACTCAATGCTTCAATTGAAAAGCATGAAAAGCAGATTTACAAGCTAGCTGGAGAACACTTCAACATCAATTCTCCTAAACAGCTTGCAACAATTTTGTTTGAAAAGCTCGGTATCAAACCCCTGAAAAAAACGACAACAGGTTTTTCCACACGCGCTGAAGTTCTTGAGCAACTCGCCAATGAATATCCTATTGCTGAAGAGATTTTGGTCTACCGCGGGCTAGAAAAACTCCGTTCAACCTACGTTGAAACCTTGCCAAATGAAATTGATCCAAACACCAAACGGATTCATCCAACATTCAATCAATTTGTTGCAGCAACAGGCCGTTTAGCCTGCCAGGATCCAAATCTGCAAAATATTCCTGTCCGTTCACCTGAAGGACGCGAGATTCGAGCTGCTTTTCATCCACAAAAAAAGGGGTGGAGTTATCTGGCGGCCGACTATTCCCAGATTGAACTTAGGCTCCTTGCCCATTTGAGCAGCGATCCAAAGTTGCTCGAGGCCTTTAATGCTGGAGAGGATATCCATGCCTATACAGCCGGATTGATGTTTGGAGTGCAGCAAGTCACCAAAGAGCAGAGGCGACAAGCAAAGGCAATCAACTTTGGCATTATCTATGGGCAGCAGGCTTATGGCCTCTCCCAGGAGCTAGGCATTACCATTCATGATGCAGCCGAATTCATCGAAGCCTACTATCAACGTTATCCCAAAGTTTTTGAATATCTCAAGCAGTGTGTAGAGAGTGCGCGTAAAACGGGAAAATCAGTCACCATGTCAGGGCGCGAGAGAGAGATTCCAGAGATTATCAGTAGTAATTCAATTGCACGTAATGCAGCTGAGCGGCTCGCTGTCAATACACCTTTGCAGGGGACGGCTGCTGATCTAATCAAGTATGCGATGCTTAACATTGAGAGGCACCTTGAGTCCATGGAAAGTTTCTTGATTCTCCAAGTTCATGATGAATTAATTTTTGAAGCGCCAGATTCAGAACTTCCAAGCCTTCAGAAGATTGTAAAAGAGGAGATGGAAGGCGTTTTTAGTCTGAAAGTTCCCTTGGTTGTAGACATCAATATTGGCAAAAATTGGGCAGAATGCTAAAATCTAGGAAAATAGCGATCACAGGCCTTCCGGCAGCAGGGAAGACAACAGTTTGCCGACTTTTTGAAGCACTGGGAGCCTATGTCGTAGATACAGACAAGATCGTCCATCAATTTCTCTCTCCCACGCATCAGATAGGTCAAAAAGTTATTTTGCTTTTAGGAGAGGAAATCGTTGTAGAGGGTCGAATAGATCGTGAGCGAGTTGCCAACCAAGTTTTTAGCAATCCCTCCCTATTAAAAAAGCTAGAAGGAATCATACATCCAGAAGTTCAAAAGGAATTAGACAACAAATATCTAGACGCTTCTAACAAAAATTACACTCTTTTCATCGCCGAAGTCCCTCTTTTATTTGAGGGAGGTTTCGAAGTCTACTTTGATCAGGTGATCACAGTTGTTGCGGATGAAAGAGAATGTGAAAAACGCATGAAAAAAAAACAGTTTCAAACGCGCCGTGCGCGGATGCTCTCTCAGGATGAGAAGGCCAGGCGAGCTGACTTTGTCATTGAAAATAATGGCTCGATGGTCGCTTTAGAAACATCAGTTAAAACCCTCTTTAACCAACTAAAAAAAACATGACTCAAGAAAAATCTACAGCCCCAGAAAAAAAACAATCTCCATTAACACCACCAGATAAGATGGTCTCAGAAGGGATTGAAAAGCAAGATAAGGTCAAAAAAACACAAAAAGCCAAAGAACAAGAGCAGCCCCCAAGGCAGAAAGAACAAGAGCAGCCAGCAAGACCAAAAGGCCCAGTAAAAGTCACCAATATCTCAGACTTGCAGCGGATGAATATCGAGCAGTTGGCAAAAGAGGCGCGTGAACGCGGGATCAGTAATATTGCTTCCATGACAAAATCACAGCTCGTCTTTGAGATGGTCAAAGTGAAAGCATCCCACCCAGAAGAGCAACTTGTCGGAGAGGGAGTCTTAGAAATTCTTCCTGATGGGTTTGGCTTTCTGCGCTCTCCAACTTACAACTACCTCTCTTCTGCTGAAGATATCTACGTCTCTCCTGCACAGATCCGCCGCTTTGATCTGAAAAAAGGAGATGAGGTTCTAGGAACAATTCGTTCTCCAAAAGAAAAAGAAAAATATTTTGCACTGCTCAAAGTAGACGCAATCAACAAATGTCCTCCAGAGCGTGCTAAAGAACGTGTTCTCTTTGAGAACCTCACACCACTCTATCCAAATGAGCGCATCGTCATGGAGACAACAAAAGAGCGTCTTTCAGAGCGAGTCCTTGACCTGACAGCACCGATTGGAAAAGGGCAACGTGGACTTATTGTTGCGCCTCCACGGTCAGGAAAGACCGTTATCATGCAGAATATCGCCCATGCAATTACAACAAATCACCCAGAGGTAAAACTCATCTTCTTGATGATCGGTGAGCGCCCTGAAGAAGTCACTGACATGAGCCGCGCCGTTAAAGGAGAAGTTGTTGCTTCAACCTTTGATGAGCAGCCCGATCGTCATGTTCAAGTTGCTGAGATGGTTATTGAAAAAGCACGTCGCCTTGTTGAGTATGGTCACGATGTTGTCATCTTGCTCGACTCCATTACACGTTTAGCGCGCGCTTATAACACTGTTCAACCACACTCTGGAAAGATCTTGTCCGGTGGTGTCGATGCTAATGCCTTGCATAAACCAAAGCATTTCTTTGGTGCAGCACGCAACATCGAACATGGTGGCTCACTCACAATTTTGGCAACAGCCCTAATTGAAACAGGGTCTCGCATGGATGAGGTGATTTTCGAGGAGTTCAAAGGAACAGGCAACATGGAGCTTGTTCTCGATCGTCGCCTATCTGATCGCCGCCTCTATCCTGCGATTGATCTGATTAAGAGTGGAACACGAAAAGAAGAACTACTCTATCACCCAACAGAACTCGAGAAAATTTACCTCTTACGCAGCGCAACAGCAGATTTGACACCACTTGATGCAATGAATCTATTGCTCGGTCGACTCAAAAAGACTGGAAGCAATGCTGAATTTCTCTTGTCACTTAAAGACTAGCAGCGCTAGGATGACTCTCGATGTATGTCGAGAGTTACACCCAGGTTGTTTGGAACCAGTTCCGCAAAAGCAAAATAGGGCTTGCCGCCCTGATTTTGCTCGCTGTTTTTTTTCTCCTAGCCCTCTATGCCCCTCTGCTCGCTTCTAGCCAACCCCTACTTGTCCTCTGGCAGAAAAAACTCTATTTTCCCCTGCTACGCCATCTTTTCTATCGCGGCTATTTTTCCAAGCCCATCGATCTTTTTTACAACCTGATGATGTTCACCCTCCCCATCACCCTGATTGGTTACGCATTTATTCGGCGGCGAAGTTTTCTTCTTGCTATGGTGATCATTCAGACCACCCTTTTTTTTATTTTGCTTTCAGGCTTTGTCAAAGATCCTAAAAGCAACCCTCGCTTGTGGCAGGATCGACAAAAAGCGCTGCAGAGCCAAGTTGTTTACCGTGAGGATCCTCTTCTTGAACCAATCAAACCCTACCAAACATGGTCCTTCGAGCTCGGCTACATGACCGACTACGCAAAGCTAGGAAAAGTTTTGCAACACATCTCCCACAAAAAACAGCACGAACGTCTTATTCCCTACGCCTCAAAATTTGAACAGAAATGGCATCGCGAAATGCCAACACTCTGGTCAGTTGCAAGACGGCATGAATCTGAAAAGCAAACTGAGCTTAAAACCATGATTACCTCCATGCATGAACAGTATGGCCATGCAGTCGAGAAACTCCCTGAACAGACAGAAGCCTACCGCCCTTTTTCGCACGAATATCTCATGGCTAAATATGACTTTGAAAGAGGAGACCTCGATCAAGAGGGCTACCAAGAAATTCTCTCTAGAGCGAGTGAAGCGCGCCTTGCCCTTTCTCAAACGCGTCAATTCATTCAACGTTACCGAGACGCCTCTGCCGAACTTACTTTTTTGGAAGAAAAAAATAACTGGCTCAATGAGCAAGCAGCTCACCTAAAAATCCTCATTCCACCTCTTCTACGCGACTTTCATTGGGAAGATGACGCAGGAGGTGCACAAGGAATTAACCAAGTTGTCCCTTGGTGGGAGCTCACACGCATCAACCGCAAAGATCTTGTTTCAAGCCTTCTCTTTGGCATCCGCGTCTCACTTGTAGTCGGTGTCAGTGCCGTTGTACTTGCCCTTCTCATCGGTATTCCACTTGGTGCCATTTCAGGCTATTTTGCTGGAAAAACAGACCTTGTTATTAGTCGGATCATCGAAATTTGGGAAGCCATGCCCACATTTTTTATGCTCCTGCTTGTCGTAGCCCTCATGCAAAGCAAATCTATCTTTCTAGTCATCGCAGTTTTGGCCGTTTTTGGATGGACAAGCTTTGCTCGCTATATGCGTGCTGAAGTTCTTAAACAACGCAGCCTTTCTTATGTTTTGGCATGTAAGAGCTTAGGTTTTCGTCACACCAAGATCATGTTTTCACATATTTTACCCAATGCCATTCCACCGATTTTAACCCTCCTTCCCTTTGCCATGATGGCAGCGATTACAAGTGAAGCAGGCCTCTCATTTTTAGGACTGGGAGAAGAGGGCGCGACATCTTGGGGAGTCCTTATGGATGAAGGACGCTCTGCCTTTCCTGCAGAGAGTTATCTGCTTTGGCCTCCAGCAATCCTGCTCACTCTTCTACTCGTTTGCATAGCGCTTGTTGGCGATGTCCTGCGCGATGCCCTCGATCCAAAAATGCGGACATAAACTGCTGGATCAAAATCAAAAAAAGCCTATATATAGAAGATATGAGAAACTTTCTTGTCCTTCTACTCCTGTCTTGCGCCTTTCCAAGTGATGGCTGCACAGACTTTTTGCTCCGTTGCAGTGATGGCTCACCAATCGTCGGACGTACAATGGAATTCGGTGAAATCTTTCTAACCAATATTATCACCCATCCACGTGGGGAAGAGATAGTCAGTGAAGCGCCCTACCATCAAAAAGGAGTGAGTTGGACATCCAAATATGGGTATGTTGCCCTGACCGATCATGCAGGACAAATCATGGACGGCTTCAATGAAAAAGGGCTTTCAGTTGGATTGCTCTGGTTTCCCGATAGCATCTATCCAGATGTTTCAACTACCGACCCTGATACCATCATCAATTATACCGATCTCGCACCTTGGATGCTTGGAAATTTTAGCACCGTCCATCAAGTGCGTGCAGCCCTGCCAAGCCTCAACGTCTACGCTTCATTTATTCCACTCTTTAACACCATTCCAGGTATTCACTTTGCCATTCATGATGCTGAAGGAAATAATCTTGTCGTTGAATTTCTCAATGGTGAAATGCACATCTTTGACAACGTTGTCGGTGTTCTGACCAACTCACCAGAATTCCCCTGGCAAGTGACCAACCTACGCAACTACATCAACCTTTCAGATCTCAATGCCAACACAATTACCCTTGATGGCACAGTGCTTTCACCAACTGGCCAAGGTTCAGGACTTTTAGGTATTCCAGGGGATTGGACACCCCCTTCTCGTTTTGTTCGCATTGCCATGATTAAGAATTTTATTCCAACACCCGCGCATGCCCAAGAAGGGGTAATAACAGCTTTACATCTGATTAATATGGTTGATATTCCCTATGGTGCGATTCGTTCGACTGAATCAATTGGCACCGACTTTACACAGTGGGCGATCGTGAAAGATCTGAAAAACTCTAAGCTCTACTATCGCACCTATGAAGATCAGAATATTCACGAGTTTGAACTGAAGCCCGCGCACTCCCAAAAAGGTGCCAAGCAAGTCAAAATCCCCATTCCGGTCAAACCAATAAAAGATTACTAAATTGATATAAAACAGACCTGTTTATATAATAAATAGGCGAGGTTATTTTATGTCATCATATGTTGTAGATCGAGAGCCTGGGAAGTATGGCGCGCGACAAGCAGATTTTTTAAATGAGTCCCGGCGCATTGTAGAGGAAACAGCAACCTGTTTTCATAAATCTGCAACCGGTGACTTAATCGCCCTTTTCCATACTACACTTAGTCAACTTGCAAATGAACGTTCATGTATTGCCAAGGCGCATGGAAGCGAAGAGGCTGAACTATTTGGTGTTCGCAGAGATCAAGAGCAATTCTCCGGATATCCACTTGTAACCTCTATGCAGGGTGTTTACGCTCAGTACGGGCAAAAAGTCCTACGTTGTATACAGCGTCATCTTTCTCAAAACAGCTATTCCGAAGCTGAAGGATTCACGCCTAAAGAAAAAGTTATTGAAGGACAAAAATGTTTAGAAAGAGCCTCTAAGCTGCATCTCACGATGTTTTCTCAGGCGGAATATAAAGGCTGGCAACTTCCTCTAAGTCAAGAAGAAGTCCAAGAGTGTTGCCGTGAATGTGGTATTCAATTTCAACGTTTGGGTGATAGATCATGGTTTATAAGACATAAGCAGCTAATGAGTACTTATAAGCAGAAATATCCAAATAGCTATGGTAAATTTCCATTGATGGCATCCCTGGGGGAGGCAACGATTTTTTCTGAATATTCGATTGATTGGATACATGTCAAGATGCGTTTAGAAGTTGAAGCTAAAAAATGCTTTGCTATTTCTCAATACATCATGCCTGTTGTACGTCATCCTTCAGGGATTTCTTGCTTATTGGAATATAGTAAGGTTCAAATTACCCATCTCGATGTTTTTTTAATTCCTAAAGTTCTTGAGGCCATTGCTAAAGTTTTCAAAGAGGCAATTGAGTGTCAATCCAAGGATTTAGCAAAGTTAAAAGAGAAGGTCGCCTATTTTTCCTATCTCTTTGCTCATGCGACTCCCTTTAAGCGTGGAAGCGCTGCAATCTCTGAGTGGTTTGAACGTGCTATCTACTGCTTTCATGGTTATGAACTGAGTTATCAATCGGATAAGATGGCCAATCTCGAGGCCTTGACTCAATTGCTACCAGACTTCATGGCAAAATATGATGAGATGGTAAAAATTAAACCCCTGCAGGTTCCGGTTCGGGCGTAGCTTCTTCTGTAGCAGTAATGGGCTCTGGAGTTTCGGGAGTTGCTGTAAGCTTCTTAAATTGCTTACCAAGAGAGAAGACCGAAGTAAGCCAGAAAATAATCACCCCAAAGAGAATGACTGCTACAATATGCGCACTCGCCGCAATTGTAGAGAAGATCAGCAAGAGTCCTTGATGAATTAATGATCCCGCTGACTTTCCAACGCGTGAACCTACACCATCAATAGCCGCTTTCCCTTTAAGCTTACTCTCCATGCTAAGAGGAATAAACGCCATCTCCTTGGTTGCGTCAAACAGGGTAAATTTCGATGCGCGGCATAGACAGTTCTGTAAAGAACCGAAGAAAACAGTTAATGCAAGTGGAGAGGTGCCAAGCACAGTGAGCACGCCGATAAGCGAACTACTTCCAAAGAAAAAGAAGAAAAATCCAATAGATGAGGCCAATAGGACAAGCGGTGTAAAGAGTGCTCCTGATGTCCAACCAAAGCGCCTGATGAGTTGTCCTGAAATCAGTAGTGACATGAAAAATGAGATCACTCCAGTTATGGAGGTGATCTGACTCATATAGGCAGTGAAATCATTTGGATTTGGATAAAGCTGGTGGACCTGATCTTTCCAGATCACTTCAACTAGATTAATCACTACATTGTAGGATAAAACAATGATTGCGACATAAAGCAAATATTTGGATTTAGCTAAATATTTGAAATTTTCACGCATCGACATGCGGACTTTTTCAGTTTTTTTCTGACAAAAGTCTGTATTACTCAAGACATTGCGAGATAAGTAACGGTAGATGCCCAAGATCAGACCGCCAGATAATACAATCACTAGGGTTAAGAAAATAATTGATTGTTGCCAGGAATCAGCGACCATATGGCAGTTATTACGCATGAAATTACCAGTCAAAAAGACAGAGACCTGACCAGCATTGATGGCTGCTAGGTTAAGGCCAATGGCAATAAGCCCATAGAACCGTTTTGCTTCCCCTAGCCCCGTTACTTGGTTTGTAAAGCCCCAGAAGAGCATCGAGAGAATCGCACTACTCCAGAGCTCTGACATGATGTAGAAGCTACTGAAAGTCCAGTAGCGAAACATGGCGATTAGCCCTTTAAAACCGGTGGGGAGATGAGCTTGGAGGTAATCAGCTGTCGCATGAGGATGTAGAACATCTCGGAAGGGGTAGACTAAGAAGGTAAAGAGCGTAAAAAAGAGGAGGAAAATCGAGACCATCGTATAGAAGACTCTGTCTCGAGAGAGGTGGTTATTGAGGCGACTATAGATGAAAGTGAGCAGGAAGGCCCCCGGGACGATCCCCCAGACCTTGATGAAAGGGATGACTTCAGCACCAGAGCCTTCGGCTGTGATGAGCAGAGCATCTTTCATATTACGTAGTATATTATAATTGAATCCGATGAAGAACGCCAGGAGGAAAAGAGGAAGAAATTTCTTCAACTCCGACGAACGGATCGGCCACAAATAGGCACGCAGTGGTGAGAATGTTGCGCTATCCTGTGACATGGCTTGCTTTGGTAAGCACTGTAAACATGAGGCCTCAATTATACCCTTTCTTTTGATAACACACAAGAGCAAAGAACGTTTAAGAAGCCTCTGAATAATGAGGGTTTTGGGTCTTTCAGCGAAATTCCCGCCAGAGCGTTGTTTTCGGCCTTACTAACCCACAAGGAGTTGGGAAAGCCCTAATTTCAGAGCTTTCTTAAAAAAAGAGTGCATAAAGTAAAAAAGTCTCTATGAATCTCGATGCCTCTCAGTAGAGGAGATTTTTGACTGTGTTTCAAAAGCCCGAGAGAGCAAGTAGACATTTCCCTTCAAAAGCAGCGGCTCCGCCGCTGCTTCTTTCAGGTAGCAAGCTGAGGCTTTGCCTCAGCTTGCTGGACGTGATGTTTTGGGCAGGCGGAGCCTGACCTAAACTCGCGGAAGCTATTGATAAAAATTCCTTAAAAAAAAGAAACTCCTTGGCTAATCACAGCTACAAGGAGTCTCAGGATGCGTAAACGCAATTGGAAGCAATATAACAAACAGCTAGTTCAAAGGGGAAGCATTACTTTTCTCATCGACCCTAAGTTGTTCAAAAACAAAAAGTCTAAAACTGGTGGCAGACCTCAGATTTTCTCCGATTCTTTGATTACCATGCTTATGATGGTCAAGATTCATTACCATTTGGCTTATAGGGCTCTGCAAGGCTTTGCTGAGTCATTTACAAAATATTCCATTCCTTCTTACTCATTGATATGCAAGAGAGCTAGAAAATTGAAGCTCCCTGCTTTAAGCCAGTCAAATGCTTCTGTTGTTGCTATCGATGCTTCTGGAGTTAAAGTCTATGGGGAGGGAGAATGGAAGGTTAAAATTCATGGAAAGTCAAAACGACGGCGATGGGTAAAAATCCATATAGCAGTCGATACGGATACTGGGGAAATTGTAGCTCAAACAACAACTCAAGGGCATGTACACGATGGTCAAATGACTGAGGTTCTCCTCAGCCAAGTGAGTGATTCTGTAGATACTGTTTTGGCTGATGGTGCATATGATGGAAGAGCTTCTAGAGAGGCTATTACAAAAAGAGGTGCTCGAGGGCTCATCCCTCCACCCAAGAATGGTCGAATACGAAACAAAGATCCAGATCGGGATGATGCATTGCGCATCATCCGAGCATTAGGTGGGGATCAAGTTGCTAAATCTTTGTGGAGTAAAATGACGGGATATAGCCGAAGAGCTCTTGTTGAATCAGCCTTCTCAAGAATGAAAAGGCTCTTTGGCTCTAGGTTATTTTCAAAAAGATCTGATAGTCAGAGTGTTGAAAATCACCTTCGCTGCCTATTACTCAATAAAATGAATGCTCTAGCCATCTGAATGAACCACGGCAGAGCCGTGGTCAAAAGGCCTCTTAAGTTCAAAAGAGTTTTTCAACAAAATCGAGATTTTTAAGATTCTCGAATCTTTATTCTTTCTTTATAAATAGTAAGATATTTATAATATAAGCACTTTAATTTTCATAACGAGATTTTTATGAATTCTATTAGTCAAGTTAGTCAAGGCGAAACTACGTTATTCAACAGAAACAATTTATCTACTACTACTACTACTACTATGGGGCTGTGTGCCTCGGTTGCAGTAATTGTTCTTTCAGCACTAGCTATTTCAGGCCATCTATCTGCAACGGCTTATGGAGCATCTTTAATTGGTGCTGGTGTAGTCTATTCTCTGATCCAAAAAAATGTCAAGGGACTTATTATTACCATGATTGTTTTTGGGGCTCTGTACGGAGGAGTTGGTGGTGGCTTGATTGGCGGAAGGCTTTCTGTAATTACAGTTGGTAAGGTCTTTGCTGGGTTAGAGGGAGTAGGTCTGGTTATAATAGCGTTAACGTTTTGTTGTAATATGAGACAAGGAGATGCTGAGCTGGCCTCTGATTAGGCTATGTGTTTTCAGAAAGAGCTTCAATAGCTGGCAGTGTGCCATGCTCGATGAATTCGATTGTGGCACCACCGCCTGTTGAAACATGCGTCACCTTATCCAAAGCTTCAGCTTGCTTAAGAGCAGCGAGCGAGTCACCCCCTCCTACAATACTTGTCGCTTTACTTTTACCAACAACAAGCGCTAAAGCTGTCGTTCCTTTTGCGTAGGGCTCAAATTCAAAGACGCCAACAGGTCCGTTCCAAAGAAGGGTCTTTGCCTGCATGATTGCCTCAGAAAAAAGTGCAATGGTTTTGGGTCCAATATCAAGGCCTTCTAAATGAGAAGGAATTCCATCCTTCATGTCGACTATCTGTGAAGGAGCATCCTCGCTGCACGCTTCTGCAGCATGGATATCTAATGGAAGCAAGAGCTTAACATTTTGAGCGACGCACTCTTCGATAATCTCTTGAGCCAGTGAAACAAGATTCTCCTCACAAATCGATTTGCCAATGGCAATTCCTTGAGCTTTGAAAAAGGTGTAGCTCATCCCACCACCAATAAGCAGGGTGTCAACCCGCTTGACAAGGGTGCGTAAGACGCCCATCTTTGAAGAGATTTTTGCGCCACCAATCAATGCACAAAAGGGTTTGGCTGGCTTTGAGAGGATTTCTCCTAGAAAATGGATCTCTTTTGCAAGTAGATAGCCTGCAGCTGATTTGTTTGGGAAATATTTGGTGATGGTGCAAGTCGAGCTATGATTGCGATGGGCAGCTCCAAAGGCATCGTTGACGAAGAGATCTCCATATGAAGCGAGCTGTTTGGCAAAATCAGGATCCTCATCGGGGTGCTCTTCAGCACGATGGAAACGCACATTTTCAAGCATGAGGATTTCACCCACCTCTAATGTCTTGACCATCTCTTCTACTTCATGACCAATGATATCTGGAGCTAGTTTGACAGGTCGATTGAGAAGGCCAGAGAGTACTTTAACGCAGGGTCTTAGAGAGAATTCGGGATTGATACTACCATGCGGTCGCCCTAGATGACTTATGAGGATAGGAATACCCTTTTGATCTAGGATATAACGAATAGTGGGTAGAGCTGCTTCAATGCGCGCGGCATCCGTGACATTTCCTTGTCCATCTAGAGGGACATTGAAATCGACACGGACGAGCACTCTTTTGCCTTCAATCGGCAGTTGTTCGATAAAGAGTTTTTCCATAGTCTGGATATAACAAAAAAGTATGAAACATTCTATCGAGAAATTACGTCTGGAGTATGGAAATCGCCCACTGTTAGCTGTGGAGAGCGATCCTTTGCAACAATTTCATCTCTGGCTAGATGATGCGATTGCTTGTGATGTGATGGAGCCTAACGGAATGTCACTTGCTACGCTTGATGGAAAACAGCCTACACTGCGGACTGTTTTGCTTAAGCAATTGGATGACAAAGGTTTCGTTTTTTTTACTCATTATGGAAGTCGTAAAGGGCAACATTTAGCAAATCAGTCGAAGGCAGCTTTAAACTTTTGGTGGCGGGAGATCTATCGACAGGTTTCAGTTGAAGGGAGGGTGGAGAAAGTAACGCGAAAAGAGTCTGTTGCCTATTTTTCTACTAGACCTAAAGGAGCTCAGCTTGCAGCTCATGCCTCATCGCAGAGCAAAATTCTGCAGTCCAGAGATCTGTTAGAAAAAGAATTTGCAAAGTTAAAAAAAATGCATGTGGGAAAAAGCATTCCATGTCCCTCTTCTTGGGGTGGTTATCGACTGATTCCTGAGCGAATAGAGTTCTGGCAAGGGCGGAAAAACCGTTTGCACGATCGATTTGTCTATGTTAAAACCTCTGGCAAATGGTCACACAACAGACTCGCTCCATAACCTATCTAGTCGCTAACTTTGGCGGTCCGCGTAATCTAAAAGAGGTCGAACCCTTTTTGGCAACGTTGCTCACTGATCGTGATGTTATCCGAACAAAATGGCCCCAATTTATCAATGATTCTTTCTTTCGTTTTATTGCAAAACGGCGCAGTAAGAAAGTGGCAGGAGATTATGCATCCATTGGGGGAAAATCTCCGATCTATTTTGATACTGAAGCAGTTGCAAAAGCTTTGCCTTTTGATAATGTTCTCACTTTTCACCGCTATATACCAGAGACACATGCAGCTTTTTGCAAGCAGATGGAAGAGTTGAGCAGTGATGAAATTCATGTCTTTCCCATGTTCCCCCAATTTACCCATGCTACAACTGGAAGTATTGCACGTTTTTTTCAAAACTCCTTATCAGAAAAGGTTGTAAGCAAACTGCGGTGGGTCAGGTCATATCCAGTAGAAAATGAATATATTAGAATTTTGCAAAAGATGATTTTAGAGTTTATTCAAGAGTTTAACGATGATGAGATCATTTTGCTCTTTTCTGCGCATGGATTGCCAGCAACCTTTAATGATGGGTATCAGCAAGAGTGTGAAGCCTCATTTGCCAAGGTGATGGAGGCTTTTCCAAATATACTGGCGCGTCTCTCCTACCAGTCTAAATTTGGAAGGGGGGAGTGGATTCGTCCCTATACCATTGACGTTTGCCAAGAGATAAAGTCATGGTCACAAGGAAGAAAACATGTGATCTTTGTCCCGCTTAGCTTTACATCTGATCATATTGAGACCCTTTTTGAAATCGAGACAGACTACATGCCTGTAATTCGAGCTGAGGGTTTACAGGCACATCGTGTGTCAGCCATGAATCGCCGTAGCGACTGGATAGAGGCGATTGCAGCGATCTTAGAAAAGACGCCTCTGGTTGAAAACCAAACTTTGATCCGGAGCTAGTGCGAGTTTGGTCAGGCAAAACCTACCTAAAAACTCACGGCTCAGAATCAACCTGCTCGGACATAAGAGAGTGTATTAACCAAGCAAGAGCTGCGGGAAAATAACGATACTCACCCGTTGTGTCGGCAATAAACTAGCGAGCTCTGCCGTTACCGTTTGGGAAAGCGTAGAGATCTGATCCAGAGTAGGATGGAGTGGTGCATACGCCCCAATATACTCCTTTTCTTCGTGAAGAGTCTTCAATAGCCCACTCTCAGTCAGATAAGGTTTCAGCTCAGATGTCAGACGTATTCCTACAAAAACCTTTGTTTCCATAACTGTTTCATAGCAAATCTATTTTCTTATGTAAACATTTGTGTCTCACTAATCTATTAATTAATCAAAATAAAACACTTGAATGAACTGTTTATTTGTTATATAACAAACCTATAGGGGTTATTAATAAATAGTTCATGTTAGTTAATTTTAATCAGCAATCTGAAGGTGCACCTTTAATACGTCAGAACGAGCGTTTCTCGCTTGATCGTGTTGCTGTCATCATCTT
Organism: uncultured Chlamydiaceae bacterium; assembly: GCA_942490925.1. Lineage (GTDB taxonomy): Bacteria > Chlamydiota > Chlamydiia > Chlamydiales > JAAKFR01 > CALNYX01. Next base: position 1,517,134 of record CALNYX010000017.1, read on the forward strand.
AGGTGGTGGAGAAGGAAAACGTTTATCTCCTTTGACAAAAGTGCGTTGCAAGCCAACCATGTCATTTGGTGGCCGCTATAGTTTAATTGATGTCCCGATTTCTCATTCGATCTCTTCGGGTTTGAGTAAAATTTACGTAATTGGGCAGTATTTGGCTTATACCTTGCAAAAGCATCTATTTGAGACCTATTTGAATTATGGAGCTGGACAGATTCAGCTTCTGGTCCCTGAGGAGCGTGATAGTCAACGGATTTGGTATAAGGGCACAGCTGATGCCGTCAGGCAAAATTTAGACTACTTCTCTGAGATACAGGCTGACTACTTTTTGATCTTGTCTGGAGATCAGCTTTACAATATTAATTTCCAAGAGATGATTGATTTTGGTCTGCAAACCAACGCAGGGATGTTGATTGCAGCACAGCCGGTTAATAAAAAAAATGCTAAGCGCATGGGTTTGATGAAATTGCAGCATGGTGGAAGTCGAGTTGTAGCATTTCAGGAGAAGCCACAGGAAGATGAAATTCTGCAGCAATTTGAAACAGACTCTTTTACGCTTCATGGACTTGGTTATGAAAATCAAGATGGCTGTCCCTATTTAGGGTCGATGGGGATTTATTTGTGTAAGCGGCAGGCTCTATTTGATCTTTTGAAAGAGGACCATCGAGAAGATTTTGGAAAGCATCTTATTACGACTCAGATGAAGAAGGGAGATGTACACGCCTATTTATACGATGGCTATTGGGAAGATATCGGCACAATTGATTCATACTATCATGCAAATCTAGCTCTTACTCGTCAGTGTGAGGATCGCCGCTTGGGATTGCAGTGTTACAATGAGTCGAGTCAGATTTTGACCAAGTCCTACAACTTGCCAGGAGCCCAGATTTCAAACTGTCGTATTAACAATGCACTGATTTGTGAAGGATCGATGGTGAACGCCACAGAGATCACACAGAGTGTTATTGGAGTGCGTTCAATGCTTGAATCGGGTGTTGTGGTCAGAGACTCGATTTTGATGGGCAATGAGTACTATACAAGAGCGCCACTGATATCAGGTGAAGTCGCTTCAACTCCTTCAATTGGAGAAAACAGCTTGATTTCGAAAGCAATTATCGATGAGAATGTCACCATTGGAAAAGGGGTGCGTCTTGTGAATCAGCATGGCTATGAGCAGTTTGATTCGCTTGATGGGAAGATCCATGTGCGCGATGGGATTGTCATTGTTCCTCGAGGTACACACATCCCAGATAACTACATCTTTTAGAAAGATTTTTCGGTCTTTTCGTTCCATTTGAAAGATCACTCGCTTGCCGTGTTACCTACACGGCCCTCGCTTGTGATGTTTCAACTGAAACAAAAATACCGAAAAAATAATTTAGATCGTGAATATGAGCATTTGGGCGATAGCAGATCTTCACCTTGCAAAGGGCGTTCCAGGAAAAAATATGGATGTTTTCGGCCCTAACTGGGCTGATTACATGGATAAGATCGAGAAAAACTGGCGCAACGTCGTTCAGTCTGATGATCTCGTGCTCATTGCTGGTGATATTTCATGGGCAATGCATCTTGATGATGCTCTAGTAGACCTAGAGTGGATTGCAGCGCTTCCTGGCACAAAGGTCATGATCAGGGGAAACCACGACTATTGGTGGTCTTCTCTTTCTAAAGTGCGTCGTATTTTGCCTCCAACGCTGCACATCATCCAGAATGATTCATTTACATGGAATGGCTACAGCATTGGTGGAACGCGCCTGTGGGACAGCCCAGAGTTTAACTTTGGTATGGAAGTTGAAGTTGATGAGAAGATCTTTGAGAGGGAGCTGCAACGTCTAGAGCTCAGCCTGAAGTCAATGAGTGAGGAAAAACGGATTGTAATGACACATTACCCGCCTATTGGCGCTGATCTCAAGCCATCACGTGTTTCAGCGCTCTTAGAGCACTACCATGTACAATGTTGTATTTTCGGGCATTTGCATGCGGTAGAGAACATGCCATTTGGAGAGCTTAGTGGTGTGCACTACATCTTGACAGCAGCTGACTATCTCGATTTCAAACCCCTAAAAATTGCATAAAAAAAGCTCTACCAGTTGGTAGAGCTTTTTTAGACTAGAAGCTTTGCTGCTTTAGAATTTAAGTACTGAATTGACGTAGAGCCCAGACTCTCCAGCAAACATCCCTTCAACAGTCATAGTGAACCTCTCACAACCGGCGATCGTCAGTCCAACAGCGTAACCAACAAGATGTTGATTTTTCATATCACGAAGCAGGACATTCCCATTTGCAGATGCAGCACCATCATCTGTTTGGAAGAGGCTTTCTCTAGCATCGCCAAAGCTTGCCCATGCATGCGAGAATGTTAAACCCGCGTATGGTAGAGCCTGAATGCTTCTTGATAGACAAATTTGGTAGGTTGCTGCAAAGCCAACTTGTGCTTCCGAGTAATCGAAGTGTACACCAGTTGGGTATGTTTGCAATGTTGCTCCAATTGGGTCAAATATTGTATTCAGATTTGGTTTTGTCGAAAAATATTGCCCCTCTGTTCCAATAGCAAAATTTCCACATCCCCATAGCACTCCACGAGCACCGACGCTCCAAGAAAAACCAGTTTCTGTTTCAAGGAATAACATTGCGTTTGTATTAGCATTACTTGGAAAGAAAGAGCGTTCTGGTGATTCCATTTCCATAGATGTGCCACCAAGCGTGACAAAAACATCAAACCAGTCGCAGAAGTTGACAGCAACCATTGCTGCATTCGTAATGAGCTGGGTAGAGCGTATGTCACTTTCGTCAGAGCTCCAAGCGATCTCTAGATGTCGATTAAAAACATAATCTCCATAGAAACCAAATTTAAGTTGGAACCAGTCACTGCACTTACGTGTCCAGTTGCAATCGGGTAGAAAGCAACTCACTGTACTTTCGCCATCACACATCAAACTCCCTTCCCACGGATTTCCTAAGGGAAGAGCAAAGAGTGAGCAGTTGATTAGTAGAGCTAATATTATTGTCAGTTTTTTCATAGTTTCCTTCTAGTCCAGAGATTAAAACCGTATAGATGAGTTTACATATAAAGCTGCTTCACTTGCAAAGCGTCCTTCGACACCGACAGAGAAACGTTCACATCCAACAAAAGTGACACCTGTGACAAAGCCCCAAATCTTTTGGCTATGCAGATCTAAAAATGTTGCAGTATAAACTGCGCTTTGGGCGCCACCCTCACCTATTTCTAAGATCGAGAAACCAGCATCATCCAAGTCTACAGTAGCTCGCGACCATGTCACCCCAACATAGGGCAGTGCTTGAATACTTTGCGAAAGACAAATCTGATAGGTTGCGCCCATGCCTACTTGCCACTCACTGTAGTTAAAGTTGAGATTGCTGAAATAGGTCTGCAGAGACGATGCGGATATATCATATGCTGACGTGATTTCAGGGCTCGTATGAAAGTATTGCCCTTCAAGACCTAGGGCAAAATTTCCACAACGCCATGCTGTTGTTCGAGCTCCAACACTCCAGGAAAAATCGGCTGCGAGTTGCACATGAATAGGAGAATTAATTGCATTCGAGTTTTGAAATGTTGAGCTATTTCCTACAAACTTTCCAGAAGTAGCACCAAAGGTTGCAAAGACATCCGCCCAATCACAAATATTTGCAGTCACACTTCCTGCATTCGTGTAGAGAGAGACAAACTTTAAATCGCTATTGGACGGCGAATCTGTTTCTAAGTAGCGGTCGTAGACGTAGTCTCCATAGTAGCCAAAGCTGAGCTTTACCCACCAACACTTATCTCCTATACGAGAAGAGGGGCATTCGCTTGTCACAATACCTTCTCCATCGCAAAAGAGACTCGCTTGCCATGGATTTCCCATTGGGAGAGCAAACAGTGCTTGCTGTGCGCAGAGTGCTATGATAAATGCGAGTTTTTTCATGTGTGTTCCCTATAATTAAAATTGAATTGAAGAGTTGACAAAGAGAGCTGTCTCATTATAGAACCGCCCTTCGACTCCGATTAGATATCGATCGCATCCTCTTAGCGTAAGCCCAACAGCGTATCCCCAAGGGCGTTGTTCTCGCAGAGTATTGTAATGGTATTGAAGATTAGTGGCTCCATCGTCACCAATCAACGTGTCAACCCCATTTCCAAGATCAGCCCAGCTGTGTGACCATGTTACACCAAGATACGGAAGCACTTGGATGCTTTCAGATAGACAGACCTGATAAGTAGCGCCTAATCCGAGCTGCCACTCCTGATACTTGAATTGAATATCCGCAGGGTAGTGCATCACGTTACTACCTGATGAAGCATTGAAGACGGAGTTCACCGAAGGGGCAGTGAAGAAGTACTGTCCTTCAAATCCAAGTGCAAAGCAGTCACAGCTCCAAACAGTCGCGCGTCCACCAATGCTCCAAGAAAAGTAGGTATTTGTGTCGAGTTCAAACAGTCCGTTATTTACCAACGCATCTGCGTCAGAAAAAGGTGAAAACGATTTTTGAGGTGTCACTAGGTCAAAATTAGTAGCCCCTAAGGTGACAAACAGATCTGTGCGGTTACAGAAGTTCATTGTGAGGCTTGCTGCTGTGGTGTTCATTTCAACTGTGCGAATATCGCCATGGTCGAGGGTTCCACGAGCTGCAAGGTTGCGGTTGAAGACGTAGTCGCCATAAAAGCCGATGCGTCCGCTGATCCAATCAGTCCCTAAAACGGGGAAGGGGCAGCAGTCTTGTGTGAAAACACCAACTCCATCACAAAAGAGACTCGCTTCCCAAGGATTACCAAGTGGGAGAGAAAAAAGCGAGCACTGTGCACAAAGAGCAAGTAAGAGCGTGAGTTTTTTCATCATATATTCCTTTTCTTATCAAAACCGTACAGTTGAATTAAAGTAGAATGCTTTTTCACTGGCAAAACGCCCTTCAAAGCCCAAGTTAAATTTTTCGCAGCTAACAAAGGTGAGTCCTACAACATATGTCCACAAACGTGCATTTCCCCAATCACTTAATGAAATCTGTTCGTTTTCATCTGTAATGATCATTGTTGCACCTTTCGTGTGCACGTAAGTGCGAGACCATGCCAGACCAGCGTAGGGGTAAGCTTGAAATCCTTTGGAAATGCAAGCTTGGTAGCTAGCTCCAACACCGATTTGCCATTCGCGGTACCAGAGTTGAATACCATTTGTTGGATATAGGGCGTCTGCAATTCCAGCCACTATCTTTTCAATCTCGGGAGAAGTTTCAAAATATTGCGATTCGCCCCCAAGAGCAAAATTGCCACAACGCCAAATAGTTCCACGACCTCCAACACTCCAGGAAAGCTTATCTTCTGTTTTAATATCGAGGAAACGGTTTATTTGAATGACCCCAGGCGCATCCTCGGTAGCCGTTGGGTCAAAAATTCGTTCTGGAGTTTGGACATCTATACTTGTAACACCAAGAGTTGCAAAAAAATCAATTCTTTGACAGAAGTTGACGTTAATAAGCGCTGCATTGGTAAAGACCTGAACATTATCAATATTGCCTTGACGGTGAGCCCCATTAACTTCTAAATGACGATTGTAAACATAGTCTCCGTAAAAGCCACCACGTACTGAAAAACAAAGGTTATCAAATAGTGGGCAATCGAAAGCTTCCGCACAGAAAATACCGTCCCCTTCACAAAAGAGACTTGCTTCCCACGGGTTCCCAAGGGGAAGGGAGAGCAGTGAGCATTGAATGAATGTGCCTAGTGCAATTAGATATTTCATCTCTCGTTTTTCTCCTTACTAGAACCGTATTGTTGAGTTAACAGACAATGCTTTTTCACTTCCAAAATGTCCCTGTATTCCAACGTTTAATCTCTCATATCCCATGACTGTCAAACCAACGACGTAACCCCAGAGTCTTGCATTCGCCCAATTATTGAGCCGCACAGTAAAAATTGTTGCTTGACTACCAGACACTTCATCCAAATCAGTAAGTTCATTCATACTAGCCACTGGATTACCAAAATATCCCCTAACTAAAGACCAGGAGACTCCTGCATAGGGAAGAACTTGGATACATTCAGATAAGCAGACTTGATATGATGTGCCCATCCCTAATTGCCATTCATGGTAATTTAATTTGAAATCATCTAAATAGTTAACAATCGAGAAAGACGTGGAGTTTAAGCTGACAAGTGAGGGATTAGTGTGAAAATATTGAGCTTCGCCACCTATAGCAAGATTGCCGCATCGCCAGATGGTTCCGCGAAGACCTGCTCCTAAAGAGAAGCTTGTAGCGGCATCTAACAGAATGGGGAAGTTGACTTCTGTTGTGTTAGTAAAATCTGGTGCTTCACCTAACGGAGAGAAGCAGCGAGCAGGTGATTTGGCTGAAATTTCTGTTGCCCCGAGCGTAGCAAACAGATCCAGGCGATTGCATACGTTGAGGTTAATTAAGCCAGAGTTGCTCATCATTCGAACTGTTTGTATATTACCACCATTATTATTAACACCACCGTGACTACCAACGCTGTTCACTCGAAGGTGACGGTCAAAAACATAGTCTCCTAAAAATCCAAATCTAAGCTTAAAGGCATCACTATTGACAAATGGAAATGAATTTCCTTCACAACATAAAATTCCAGGGCCGTCACAAAAAAGGCTTGCCTCCCACGGGTTACTCATGGGAAGAGAAAAAAGGATGCCTTGGGTGAGGCATATAAGTGAGAATAACAGTTTTTTCACGCGATCTTCCTTTTCAATTAAAAGCGAATAGTTGAGTTAAAATAGAGGGCTTTTTCACTTGAACTACGTCCCTCAATTCCCAAATTAAAGCGTTCAGAGCCGACAAGTGTCATTCCTAGTACAAAACCCCAATAGCGCTGATTAACCCAGTCACTAAACTTAACGTTTCCGGTGCCTTGCGCCACTCCATCTGCATCTAGGCTCAATATACGATCTTCAGCATTACCAAAACGCCCTCGAGCATGCGACCAAGCAACACCAAAATAAGGTAAGCTGTTAAAACCATCCGAGAGGCATATATTATAGCTTATGCCAAGACCAACTTGCAGTTCATTATAGCGCATATTTAAATTGTCTATTGGATAAGTAGTCAACTGTGCGCCGTCCATTGGAGCGTATAGGCTTGTGATATGGGGGTTTGAAAAGAAATATTGAATTTCACTTCCAATGCCAAAATTTCCACAATTATATAGTGTTCCTCTAGCTCCAACACTCCAAGAGAAGGCCGTGTTAAACCGGATGTCTAGGTTGACATTGAATGTATTTCCCGTATGTAGAAATGAGCTTTCAGGAGAGCTTACGTGAAAGCTTGTGCCGCCAAGCGTCGCAAAGAAGTCAAAGCGGTCGCATACATTAACATTGATCAAACCGGCATTTGTAAAGATTTCCGTTTTGTCAAGATCAGGATTTCCCTTTTTACGCACTTCAATTTTGCGATTGAAGACGTAGTCGCCGTAAAAACCGAGGCGCATCTTCATCTTATCACAGTTAATTAGACCGCAACACTCTTGGTCAACACAGAAGATTCCTTGTCCATCACAAAAGAGACTTGCTTCCCAAGGATTCCCAAGAGGGAGTGCCTGAAGCGAAAAATGCGTTGCTAGGGCAGCTATAAGGGCGATTTTTTTCATGCGGTGAGTTCCTACGAATGCTTCAAAATCTGTTTTATATCTAAAAGATCCGGGTCTTTTTTATCAAGAGTTTGCTCGAATTTCCTTTCTTTTCGTTTTGTTAAAATAGCCTCAACTTGTTGAGATTTTGCTTGATCGACCTGCTGATAGTAGTGTGCACAACAGGAAAGAAAAGGAAGAAAGAGCTCCTCTTTATTGAGTGTATCAAGCGCTTTTGCGGCAAGTTCTGGAAAAACAAGGTGGGGAGCGTCAGCTAAAAAGGCAAGTGCCTCAAGGACGATTTCTTTGTTTTCAAGCTGCAAGACCTTTTTGAGCCGTTTTAGGCCAATGGCATCATCAACAACCATTTCTAAGCGTGCAACGAGGTAATCAAACCAATCGGGGTTGTGAACATAGGGGTAAAAGGCTTCGAGAAGCTCGGCAGAGTAGTCGATTTCACGCTGTTCGACTTGATCAAGTGTATAGTCGTACAAAAACTCTTCGATGTTATTGCCGCAAAAAGATTGCATGGTGCTCATCACATCGAGTGGGTCGTAGCCAGCATCTGCATTGTCATCGAGAATTTGTTTGAGGTATTCAATGATGTCGATGATCTCTTGGTCGTAGATGTCTTGTCTATAGCGATTGATTTGTAAATCAAGCTCATCGCAAAAGGTGGAGACGGTGCGTTTATCAGGAAGATGACGTCGCCACAATTCGAAGATCAGCAAAAAGGAGTGGTCTTGTTCTAGGGGCTCTTTTTGCTTTGCAAGGGACTCAGCCATCTCTTCAGGTGATTCAAATCGATTTGCAATCTCCTCAAAGTGATGAAGCGTTTCTAGAGGGATAGCGAGTTTCTGTAGGTCGCTTAAGAGTGTCTCTGTTTGGATCTCTCTATAGTCAACTTCTTGCCAGGGTTGAAGCGGCTGCTCAGGCTGTTGCAGCTGATATTGGAACAAATTGTAGAGGGCTTTTTTATGCAAAAACATATTATCGCTTACTCTACGAATAAAATTAAAATTATGCAAATCTTTATTTCCATCGGTTGAGCAGAAGTGAATTGCTCACGACACAAATGGAGCTAAGTCCCATGGCTGCAGCTGCAAAAATGGGGTTGAGTAAACCAAAAGCGGCAAGTGGGATTCCCGCTATATTATAGATAAAAGCGAAGAAAAGGTTTTGACGCACTTTTTTCAATGTCGAGCGTGAAAGGTCAATGGCTTTGTATACATGGCGCAAATCATTTTGCATGAGCGTGATGTCAGCAGCTTCAATTGCGATGTCACTTCCAGTGCGCATCGCAAAGCCTACGTCTGATGCGGCTAGGGCTGGCGCATCGTTGATGCCATCTCCTACCATGCCTACGTGTTTAAGTTGCTTAACAACGTCTGCTTTTTGATCGGGAAGCACGTCAGCAAAAAAACGGGTGATGTTGACTTCTTGAGCAATGGTTTGTGCAGTGGTTTTGTGATCGCCTGTCAACATCACAACCTCGAGCCCTATTTGTTGCAGTAACTCAACGCCCTCTTTTGAAGTGGTGCGCAAGCGATCAGCAACGGCTAAATAACCTTGCATACTTTGAGTAGTGGCTAAGCAAATGACTGTTTTGCCAGCTTTTTCATATTGGGTCACAAGTTCGACATCAACATTCAATCCTTTTTCGCGCATCAAACGCTCGGAGCCTGCAAAATAGGCTTGCTCGTCGATAACTCCTTGCACGCCACGTCCAGGCAGGGCTTTGAAATGAGTTACAGCTTTGAGCTCCCCTTGATAACTTGCAGTAATAGCTGTGGCAATGGGATGTTCAGAAAATGTCTCGAGTGATGCAACTAGTGGCAAAATATTTGCAGGTTCAATATCTGTCACTGCAGGCTTCCCTTCAGTCAGAGTGCCTGTTTTATCGATGGCAATGATCTCGAGTTTTTCAGCGCGTTGTAGTGCCTCAGCGCTCTTGATCAAAATGCCTACTTTAGCTCCTCGCCCACTTGCAACCATGATCACTGTGGGCGTTGCCAATCCAAGAGCACAAGGACATGCAATGACGAGCACAGCCACGGCATTGACAATGGCTGTTGCGGGATCCGTGATTGCCCACCAAATAAAGAAGGTGGCAATGCTGATAAGTACAACAATAGGAACAAAGATAGCTGAGACGCGATCTACCAATTTTTGCACTGGAGCGCGCGAGCTTTGCGCCTCTTGCACAAGACGAATGATATTTGCCAAAGCTGTCTCAGAGCCGATTTTTGTCGCTTCCCCAAGCAAGGCGCCCTGCCCATTTTGTGTGCCGGCAAATAGAGGATCACTCACTTTTTTGTGTACTGGATCGCTTTCACCAGTGAGCATTGACTCATCAATATGAGAATCTCCTTCGAGCACGTTGCCATCAATCGGAATCTTCTCGCCAGGACGCACCTGAAATTGATCTCCCACCTTGATATCTTCAATAGGCAAATCAATCCACTGTCCCTCTCTTTGAACGCGTGCAAGTTTAGGCTGAAGGCGAAAAAGGGCACGGATAGCGCCTGAAGCGCGCTCTTTGGTTAGTCCTTCTAAATAGCGGCCTGCCAGAATCAGGGTAATAATCGAGGCGCTCCCATCGAAATAGAAGTGACCTTGGATATCTAGAAAAAAGAGCGCAGCGCTGTAGCCATAGGCGGCAGAGGTGCCAAGTGCAATGAGCAGGTCCATATTGCCGCTTAGAGCTTTAAGGGCGTAGTAGCTTCCGATATAAAAGCGCCAGCCCAAGCCAAATTGGACGATCGTTGCAAGAGCAAATTGAATCCATAGGGGGAGGCCGAAAAAAAGAGGGGTCGTGAGGGCCGCTGAAACGATTACAGTAATAAGGGGGCGTATGGGGGTTGATTCTGGTGGCATTTGATCGACCAACTTTGCGTGGTAGCCAATTTTGCGTACCGCCTCAATCACAGCCTTAAGAATAGTCTCATCATTGCAAGTGACCTCGGCTTCACCGGTTGCAAAGCTGACCTGGACGTCTACCACTCCTTCGATTTTCTTTATCGTTTCTTTAATCGGGCTTTCGCATGAGGTGCAATGCATCCCCTCGATCTTGAGGTGGTAGATTTTGTCTTTCATGTCTTTGTTGTAGCACAACTCGGATATCTGTCAAATCTTTACAAAAACCTTATTAAATTAACGGTTATTTAATGTGTGTTAAATATAATATTAATTTTAATATGTTATAATTAGTACAAATATAAAAAGGATATAATTAATGCTTCCTCCAGGAACACCACCTCCAGAGTACCGTTCAAATGTTACCCCAGCAGGGACACCTCCGCCAGGATACCGTCCTCCGAGCCCTCATACAATTGAGCAAAGGGTTACAGAGGTGGCGACAGAGACGTTAGCGCGACAGCCTGAGCTATATACTGGTGGCCCTCTCAAGCGTGCATTCCGTTGGATCAAGAGTATTCCATCTAAGATTCGCTCTTTTCTGATTCGCATTGGCCTGATGCGCGCACCTACTGTTTCGAGTAAGCAGATCGAAAAACGCCCATCAACTGACAACATCACAGCTTTTGAAAACGGCACAGTTTTAGCAGAAGCAGCATTTGAAGGTGTTGAAGAGGCTTTCGAAGATGAGTGGATAGCAAGATCGCTTCAAGATCAACATAAAATCGGACGCTCAAAGCTTTTAGATCGCCTTGAACAGCGCCGCTCAGTGTTGGTGGACTACCGTAGTTCTCTAGATACAGAGAGTTGGACGAATAGTCGCAAAGAGTGTGAAAACCGTATCGATCGAATTGAAAGCTTACAAGAAGAAGTGATTGCAGAGACTAAGGGAATGCTTCTAGAAAGAGAGTTTGATCGTCCGCTGGATCAGATGATGAGAGATGAGTATGGAACAGGAGCCGATATTGCAAATAGTTTGAGCAAAATGTTAGATAGACTCGGTATGCTCGAGCGTTATCCAAGCTGCAAGCAAGATGTGGCCTATATCAAAAAACAGTTGGCTATTGTGGGTGAAAATCTCGATTTTAGTGCATTAGCTACAGAGTATTATGAGCAGAGTAATCAGGCCTCTTCTGAAGAAATGAAGCGCTTGTTTTCTGACCAAGGGAATGTACTTTTGGGATTAATAGATCGGATGCCTCAGAGCGAGTGGCAGCAAATGAAAAGCACAATGACAGCTTCTGATGTCTATTACTCCGAATATTATCAAACGCAGCTGCAACGCTTTCAGTTAGATGAGCCATTGGAAGTTGATATTGTTGATCTGACGCATTTTGTGAGAGATGAAATTCAGGCAGATTTAATTCGTCAGACTGCAAGTATTGAAACAGCACAGGTCATTGATGTAGAAGAGCTGCACGCTCTAATTTCAGACCTAACAATCTATGGCAGAATCCCCGCATTTGAAAAGAGTGTCTTATCTTGTTGGGAGCGCGTGAATGGGGCAGTAAAAGGAAAGTCTTTGAGTATGAGTGAGTCAGATGATCCTGAAATTGATGAAGGGGTTGCTGCTTTATCTCAATATTTTGGTTTGCAAGAGACAAAGCTCAAGTATTACCGTTTTCACAAGGCTTTGAGCGAGGGACGCAGCACCATTGCTAAGCTTGAAAAACAAAATGAAGCCCTACGTAGTCGAGTTGAAGAATTAGAGAAATCACATCTTGCTGTATGGGAAGAGCTTGGTGATCTTTCACAAGAGGCCATTTCGAAAAGTGATCAATTACAACAAGTCAGAGAAAAATTCAAATCAACTGTAATTGAACTCAAATCAGCGCAAGAGGCATTGCGTGAGCTGATGCGTGATCCAACACGGGTGAGCTACGCGAAATTCTTAGAAATGGGTGAAGAGCTCGATGCCATGATGCTTCAAGATGAAGTTGATCAAGCTCTGTTCGACAAGCTTTCATCTGAATACAAGAAAATCGCTGAATCTGAATGGTTAGGAACAATGGTTGTTCTTGAAACAAAAATTCAAGTGTTGAGCCCTGTAGTTGAGGAACTTGAGGGGCACCTTATTGACTTAGAATTGGATACTGGGATGGCAGAGCAAGAAATGGCATGGAGAAACGAAGAAGTTCAAGAAGGCGTTCAGCCGATTCAAGCTTTGTTAGGCGTCATTCAAGTGAGTGAAGCGCGCATCGAGGAGTTAAGAGCCATTTGTGATACGATTGAAAGTCGATCTCAAGCTGTTCATAATGAATTGATTGAATCTCTTTCAACATTAGCACCAACATTGATGTTGATGGAGGCACTTTCAGAATGGAATTCGGATGAAGGCCCGCTTGAAAAGCACCTTAAGACGTATGAACCTGTCGGTATAATGAGAGAATTAGGGAAACGGACCTATCTCAGCTGCCGCTCACTGGAGCCTCAAATTAAGGCAGACATTGCACAATTCCAAGAGCGGATACCTGTCTAATCCCTTGAAGCATTTTTCGCCCTCTGCTACTCTCCTTCTTTCTATAAGGAGATACATCCATGTTCAAAAGAATTCTTTTCGCCCTCTTAGTGCCACTGACGCTTGCTGCTGTGGAAATGCCCCCTCTTAAAATCCGGCAACCAAACTGGCGCCCAAGGGTTTTGGAAAACTACCCCAACGGTAACCCCCAGCGCGTGACCTTCTATGAGCCAACCGATGAAGGCGAAGAGGTTGCCGTCAAACAACTCATCTTCTATCCAAATGGCCGCATTAAACAGGAGAGCGATCTCGCTGAAAGTGGCACATTTCACGGACCCTCAGCAACTTATCATCCTAATGGAGGACTGGCTGAAACAGCCATGTACATCGATGGAAAGCTCGAAGGGGGCACACGTACCTATTACTCAAACTCCCAGGTCGAAAGCTCTACATTTTATGAAGCGGGTGTTCCTCATGGAACATTTGAGAGCTTCTATGTAGATGGAACCAAGAAGGAAGAGGGTATCTACGAAAAAGGGAAGCTTTCTGGCGAATATATCACCTATTACGAAGATGGATCGAAAGCTTCGCAGGTCTACTATGTTAATGGCTTGCCGCAAGGGAAGGCATTTGAGTGGTATTCCATTGTTGAAGGAGATGGGGAATTAAAGGCTACACGTCTCTATCACAATGGTTTATTGCACGGTGATGGAAAAAATCCTGCCGTTGTGATTCATGGAGCTGAGCTGAGTGTTAAAGAAGTGCAAGATTTTCGTCATGGAAAGCCTTACGGTTTACATTTGAAGTATGGGGATAATGGAACTGTTTGCTATCGAGTGAATTATGCAAGTGGTGAAAAGGATGGTGAAGAGCAATTTTTCCATGCTGATGGGAAGCGTTCTGGGGGAGGACGTTATAACAAAGGCCTTGCGGTGGGTGAGCATCTACTGTTTCATCCAAATGGGCAGGTGAAAAGACGTGCCTTGTATGGAAATGATGGAAAATTGGTAGAACCAATCTGTGAGTATTATCCAAGCGGCCAGCTAGAGGCGAGTTATCTGCTTATAGGAGACGAGTATAATGGCCAGTTCAAGCAGTGGTATAAAGATGGAACATTGCAGACAGACTATGTTTATGCAGAGGGTGCTTTAGATGGGGAGCAAAAAGAGTATTTTGCCAATGGTCAGCTGAAATTAAAGGCGCATTTTCGTCACAAGAAGTGGGATGGCCCCTTCGAAGAGTGGTATGAAAATGGGCAGAAAAAGAGTGTCAAAAGTTTCGTTGCTGGTAAGCAGACTGGCAAGATCCGTGAGTGGTATGAGAATGGACAGCAGAAGCTCGATGCAGAATATGCGCTTGGAGAGAAAAAAGGGACTCATAGGGAGTGGAGTGAGAATGGCCAGATGGTCTTTGAGGGGGAGTATTTACATGATACGCCCCATGGAGAGTTAAAGACGTGGCATCAAAATGGAACGCTTAATCAGCGGACACAGTTTGTCGAAGGAAAGCGTGAAGGGCGTGAAGAGAAGTTCTATCCCAATGGCCAGATGCAGGCATTGGCTTTTTTCAAGAGCGATCTTCTCGATGGACAGATGCAAAGTTGGCATGAAGATGGATCGATTCAAGCGGTGATGCTTTATGAAGAGGGGCTTCCAGTTGGTGAACACCGTGAGTTTTATCGGCCTGATGAGAAAGGAGTTGCGGCGCAACTTTTTCGCACCTACCGTTATGACAAAGGGAATTTGCATGGCAAACAGAAGTCTTTTCATCCAAATGGACAGCTTGCTGCAGAGATCAGCTACCAACATGGTGTGATGCATGGCAAAAAAGCGCAGTATGACGAAGCTGGAAACGTTGTCGAAGAGGCGCACTATGTTGAAGGACGTTTGAATGGAAAATATGATCAGATCTTAGCAAGTGGTGAAGAAGTAATCTTTCACTATCAAGATGATCAACGGCATGGCTTGCACCAAGTCTTCTATACTGTTGATCCTGAGCGAGGCAAAGTGAAGAAGCTCGAAGCACATTTTGAGAAGGATTTACTCGAAGGGGAAGTGAGTGAATACAACGAAGAGGGCGTCAAAATTGCAAGCACGTTCTATGCAAATGGACAGCGTGAAGGGATTGCGACTCTCTACTCAAAAGAGGGTCTATTGATGATGACTATGGAGTTTCGTCAAGATCAAAGGCATGGACGTGGAGTGAGCTATTTTCCAAATGGGAAAGTGCATCGTGAAGTTCATTTTGCCAATGATGTGAGACATGGTCCAACGCGTACTTTCTTTGAAGATGGAACAGTTACAAGTGTCTACTACTACGTGAAAGATCAACTCGATGGGCTATGCCAAGAGTGGAATGAAAATGGTGTTCTCGTCTTTGAAGCGGAGTATACAGCAGATCAGAAGCATGGCCGCTTCAACAAGTACTATGATGATGGCTCACCGCGTATCATTGCACGCTATGAAAAAGATCAGCTTATTGGCCAGAAGCAGAGCTTTGATCACACAGGCAAGCAACTACGTTAATTCAGCCTCTTGATCATCAAATTGGGTTGCCATTTGGATCACTTGGGTGCACTCTTCTATAAAGGGTTCAGAGCAATAGTCGGCAATTCCTTTTGTAACTTGAAGCACAAGCGTGACGATAGCTTGGTGTCGCTCGGCTTGGCCAGGGTCTGTAGGAGTGACGGAAAGCGCGCTGAGTAGACTACTCGCTGCTTGGTATGCAATCCCCATACCTGAAAGTGCAGACAGGTGGAGTTCGTTTGATACTGCAATGGTTTGCGCAGCCTCTGCCCTTAATTGACTAAGTGCTGTGCGTTGAAAATTAAGGCTCATAGCTAGGGCGAGTTCAGTGTCTGATGAAGTAGGTAATTCTAACAAGGTTTTCAATTCTGTAGGGTTGTAATTCATTCTCTTCCCTTCTGACTGGGCATAGAGGAAGTTAATGATCAGAAGCTGGATAGCCGAGAGTTGGTCTTCTCTCCCTTCAATTGGTTGAAGCCATTTAGCCCTAAGTGGATTGCTTGTAACAACAGGCTCTTGACCTCCAATAACATAGGCTATTAGATCAGGGCGTACAAAGGTCGCATTTGCTCCGAACTGAGCTCTACAGATATGTCCAAAGTTTAATTCATTAATTGTCATTGTATCCCCCGTGTTAATTTATATAGTTAAATAATATACTTTTAATATAATTTTGTTTCAATATTTAGATTTTAAAAATTTAGCTTGCGTCTTTTTAGAGAAACGCGATAAAATAGATCTATTTCGTTTATTATGAGGAGCTTTCAGTGGCACGGAAACGCGAAACATGGAGCAAGGAGTCAGGATACATCTGGTCAATGATCGGATCAGCAGTAGGATTTGCCAATATCCTGAGCTTCAGTGCACTTTGCTACAAAAATGGAGGAGGAGCCTTTTTAATCCCCTATGTGATAGCTCATCTCATCATTGGACTTCCCATGTTATTCCTAGAGGGGACAGTGGGTCAGAGTACCAAACTCCCTCTTGTTTCGGCACTCGGGGGCTCTTCAAGAAAATTATTTGGTTGGTTTGCGGTCTTAACATGCGCAACAATCGGTGGATTTTATATCGTTTTGACAGGTTTTTCTGTCGCATACACCTATTTTGCAGCTTCGGGCCATCTCTCTTTAGAGTCGACTAGCTTTTTTAAAGAAGTTTTTTTACGTGATTCGGGGAGTTTGTCTCATTTTGGAGGCATTGCCATTGGAGTGCTTCTCTCAACATTTGCTGTAGCGGCCTTCACGTGGGTTGTAATGGCACGCAATATTCGTTCTGGAGTAGAGAAGCTTTGTAGCATCTTTTTGCCGCTACTTGCTGTTTTAGTTCTTGTTTTCAGTATTGCAGTCTTTTTCTTACCTGGAGCTGCTCAAGGGATTAAAAATTATTTGATTCCGGACTTTTCACGCTTGGGTAACTGGACGCTTTGGCGAGATGTTTTTGGACAGGTCTTTTTTAGTCTCTCGCTTGGTCTTGGTATTGTAACGGGTTATTCACGTCATAATCCCGAAAGTTTCAATATCAAACGCTCCATGTATAAGGTTGCCTTGGGAGACTTTATCATCTCTTTTGTTTCGGGAATTGCAATCTTTGGTTGTATAGGCTTTATGAGCGCGCATAGTGGTATTGCTTTTTCTGAGCTTGTGCGTTCAGATTCTGCGTTCGAAATTGGCTTTGTGATTTTCCCGATGATTCTCTCTCAGTTTGGAGATCTACTCGGTCGCATTATTGGGCCAATCTTTTTCTTCTGTATCTTCATTGCTGGGGTGACTGGAGTCTTTTCTATTGTGGAGAGTGTAGCAGGCAGCATTGAGGTTGAATTCAAACAGTCACGCAAAAGAGCTGTCGGTTTTGCAATGGCGATCATTTCAGCATTAGCGCTTCCCTTCTGTTTAGGTAATGGCCAGCACGTTGTTGGTGCTCTTGCGCCAATGGTGCTAGGAAATGCTTTCTTGGTTGGTGGCATTGCTGAGATTGTGATCTTTTTGATGCTTTCTAATTTGATCCAGAAAGAGGAGATTTGGGCAGGTAAAAAAGGATACTCGTTCTCATTCCATGCCTTGAGATTTTTTGTACTCCCGCTTCTATCTCTGACGCTTGTTGGTGCACTCTACCAGGAGCTTTCGAGTGGTATTCACTTAGAAGAGATTGTGCGTTGGAGTTGGCTTATTCTTGCATTAAGTGCAAGTTTCTTCCTCGCTCGGAAGAAGTCGCTTGTACTGGCGCAAAACTGAGCGTCCTACTTTCCGTTCACTTTTTTGATGAAGCGTTGTTTTAAAACGTTTGGCGCGATCTTCTTCAATAAAAAGATCACCGTCTGGTTTAAGAAGCGCTTCAATGTCTGTGAGTACTTTCTGGCTCTGCCCTGTTAGATAGGGTGGATCAGCAAAGATGATATCGAACTGTTTCCCCTCCTTGATAAGGCGTGGCAGAACCTTGAAGACATCAAAAGGAAATAGGGTACTTTGCTGCTGAACACCTAGTGAGGCGATATTTTTTTCTAGGAGTCTCACAGCCTGTCGATTGCTCTCCACGAAGGTGACATGTTTGGCGCCTCGACTCAGGGCTTCAAGTCCTATCGAGCCAGCTCCAGAAAAGAGATCAAGAAACTCAGCCTCTTCAATGATCTGCTGACAGACATTAAATAGGGTCTCCCGCATGGCACCGAGTGTTGGACGCGTTCCTTTTTTAGGAACTTCAAGAGCCTTATGTTTAAACTTTCCACCGATGATGCGAATCATTGGTGAAAGGGAACGGGAAGGTTAAGTGGTGAGAGGAGATGCTTAGCAGCGTCTAAATGTTTTTTGTTGCCGTCTTCGAAAAAGCGTTCGTAAAACTCTTGGACAACGAGCTGTGTCCACACTTTTTCAAGTGAAGGAGAGCCGCGAGTTGCTGTTTCAAAAGAGACGTGCTTTTTGATGTCAAAGCGATTGTCATAGTACTTCCCTTGTAAGAAGACAACAAAGTCTGTGAGACGATTTGTTGAACCGTAGAGAACAAAAGGGGTGTTTTGATAGAGATCAGGAAGGCGATTGTTTTTCGGCTGTAAGATGACAACAGCTTGCTTATCTGTGGGGACTGCAGTTGCAACCATCTGCTTCCCAATAGGATTGCGAATGGTCTGTACAAGCTTTGTGATACGACTATTGAGCTGAGTATGGTCGTAGCTATAGATCAAGTTCCCTTTGTTAAATGAGCTAATTAACTCAAGAAGGGGCAAGTTGTTTCCCCCTCCAGAGGCAATGGCGTAGAGAGAGACTTTTCCCATGTTATTGGTTGTCCACCCACCGATTGTTTGACGCTGCTTCTCTTGTGGAAGATAAGTATCACCATCAGAGAGTAAAATGGCTGTATTGACTTCTGTGTCAGAGACGTTGTCTGGGATGATCTTTCCTAGTGAAGAGTAGAGCTCAGTTGCTGCAAAATATCCACCATGTCCTTGAGAATCAAGAAATGCACGCGCTTTAGCGACATTGGCTGTATTCCAAGTGAGAGTTGTTTCAGAGAGGCGGCAGACTTTATCATCAAAGATCAGGATGTTGAAGGTGTCTTTAGGCTTCATATGTTC
This sequence comes from uncultured Chlamydiaceae bacterium, assembly GCA_942490925.1. Classification (GTDB taxonomy): domain Bacteria; phylum Chlamydiota; class Chlamydiia; order Chlamydiales; family JAAKFR01; genus CALNYX01. The sequence goes on from CALNYX010000017.1 coordinate 1,536,186, forward strand.
CAAAGCTGCAGAAACTGCCTGTTTATTGAGAGTAAATCTGGCGCGTGGAATCGAGTTTGAGCGATCGAGTAGGAAATAGTAGTTCTGTTGAATCCGTTTGAAGATGATGTCTTGGCGTGGGATAAAGGAGAGTTTGAACACGTAGCCAGGTCGATTGCGCTTTTCAGCATACTCAATTTGTACATCAAAATGGTCGCTGCCAGCCACGATACCAAGTCCATCATAGGTTTCATAGTCACGGATAAAATCGGTCAACATGGGCAAATCATTCGACACGGCAAGCGCTGGGGTGTCAAGAAGGGAGTCACTCTCCCATGCTAATTGCCTTTCATTCTGCTGGGAAACAAAATCTAAAGGATCCTTTTCTAAGGTAAAGGTCTCATCGGAGACAAGAAACGGCTCTCCTTCAGGAAAGGTGATTGATGCCGTTGGCGAAAATTCAGCACGCAGCTCATGTAGTTGCTCTTTGATTTCTGGAGTCAGTTCCGTAACGCGATCAAAAATTTGACCTAAAAGGAGCGTACGCTCTTTGCGCTGAAGTAAATCAAACGCCTCATCTTCGAAATAGGAGAGTGCATGTTCTAAGCGCAAATGTTTGTGCATTGCGTGGTTATGACAATAAAAAATCGCAAGAGCATGGATGCCTAGTACGAAACAGATGACGAAACTGAGTGTGCCTTTTTGCTGAGACAACATTTAATCCTTCGTTTTATCTACAAGATACTTTGTTACCGCATATTTTCCCTGTTTTAAAGTAGAAAATAAAGCATATGCGGCCTTTTCTTTTGCTTCATTTCTTTCTCTTTTAGACTGAGCAAGATAAATCTTTGCATCTAAATAACGCATGTAGGCTTGGTAGAGCAAATCTTTATCAGGTTGAGCAAGACGTTGTTCATGGTAGTCTTTTGACCAGATATCACTCTGCGTGATGAAGTGCTCTTTGATCATCTCTAATACCTTCAGATGTTCTTCCTCAGAAGAGAAAGCTGCTTGATAATCGGCATAATCTAGAGCGGCCTCTAAGTGGATCGGCTCAGTTGCAATCGACTTGCGTACCCAAAGTTCTTTAAGCTTCTTTAAGGCGATCTCAATATTTTCCCCAGTGGAAAGAGCAATGCGCGCCTGCTCAAGTCGCGCAGGGTAGGCGATTGCTGGGTCAACACAATTTTCTAGTCCTTGAAAGAGTCTAGCAGCTTGAGAGATCTGATTACACGATTTGTAAATAGTCGCTAAATGGAGATGGACACGTGTTTCAATGGATTCGTTTTCAAAGACAAGCAATTTTTCAAGCAAGTTTTTTGCTTCACTATACCGCTCTTCTTCTTCGTACAGTGTTGCTAGCAGCAGTGCTTCTTCTTGAAAGCGGTGTTGTTGAGCTTCTGTCGGCAAAATCGTTTCTAAAATGGTGAGTGCACGGGGATGGTACATTTTTTCTTTAGCATAGGTGTGTGCCAACCAGAGTTGATTTTCAAGCGAGATGGGGAGCGTTTGGCTACCGATATAGAGGTGAGCAGCCGCTTTTTCAGTCAACATTGGGTCTTGGGAAGTTTGACTCTGTTGGAGGTAAGCATTGAAAAGGTAGAGATGTAAGCGATCTGCTTCGGAAAAGGCAGGGTCGTAAGCAAGCGCCTGCTCCCCATACTGAATGATGTCTTGTGCGCAAGTTGTTTCTTTCAGGAAAGAGAGCGTGATTAAGTAGCATGTTTCAGCAGATTCTGGAAGATCTAAAAGTAACTGTCTAGCAAGCGGCGCGCGATCTGTTTTGAGGTAGCACTTGGCAAGTAGGAGTTGCTTGGTAGCTCGCTCTTGAGCAGTCAACACACCATTTTCTAAAGCTCTCTCTACATCTTCTGCGACAGCATGGAAAGTCCCTCCTTCCTCTTTGAGTTGAACAAGAGAGAGATCAACAAGCAGACGGGTCATTGCACCGCTTCTCTCAGACCCTGCGAATCGATTAAGAAATTGTGTGGCAAGCGCATGCGCCTCAATCCACTCTTTTTTAGCCATTAACAGATGTGTTTTTTCCAAATAGGCCTCTTCGAGGAGTCTGGGCTCCTCACCCATTGCGATCACTTCTGAAAATAGTGACATTGCGATTTGATCTTTGCCACTTTTGCGGTAGCTAATCGCGCGTAACAGGGCGGCTTGTTCAATCTCTTCAGGGTAGCGCTGTTTGACTAATTGATAGGCGAAATCGGTCCCTTCTAATGAAACAGTTTCCTTAGTGCAATGCATCATCGCAAGCAATGCTGCGCGATCATGAGGGGGTTTCAAGCCACTCTCGAGCGCTTTACGCAGCGCTGTTGTGGCTTCATCCCAGGAGCTTTGTTCATAGCGAACCATTCCTAGGTAGAAGTGGTAAACAGGTAAATCAGCCTCAGATAGTGTGGAAAGAAAAGTGCGACGTTCTCTCACAAGAACATCCCAATTTTTCTGATTCGCGAGAATTTGGAGCCATTGGGAGGCAGCTTCCGCTGCTTTTTTGCTTCCTGCTCTTGCAATTTGTGAAAAGAGTTCACACGCTTTATCGGGCTCATACTCAGAGAGCATCATCGCCGCATGAAAAAGCATCTGCTGGCTTTTGGTCTTATCTGCGATATTTAAATAGAGCTCGGCGGCTTTATCCCACTGATCGAGTTGTCGGTAAATTTCAGCCATGGCCAGAGAAGCGTGTCCACCAAACTGTTCATCAGACTTGATCTGGTCATAAACGCTCAGAGCCTCTTGAAAGAGGCGTTGCTGCTCATCAGCTTCAGCAGAGAGGCCGCTACGAAAAGCGGCTTCAGCAAAATAAAAACACTCTTCAGGGCTCTCTAAAAAGGTAAGCAGAGGAGCAGTCTCTTGGTAAAGCTCTGAGTAGGATTTAAGTTGGTAGAGCGCATACCACCGTTTTGGACGCACTTGCTTGCGCACTTCAGGATTTTGAATTTTTTGATAGAGAGCAAGAGCATGGTACATATGGCTCTGTTCAAGGGCTATATCTCCAAGGATTGCCTGAAAATGATCACGGAACTCACTCTGCGGATATTCGATGAGAAAACTTTCAATCTGTTGCTTTGCCAAACTCTGTTCATGATCGCGCCAGAACTCAATAACCCGCCTAGCAAATAAGAGCTCGTCTTCGCTTTTTGCCTCTGGTTGGGCCCATAAGATAGAGGAGAGAAGAAGAAATAAACCGAAAAATCTCATCAGAAATATCCCATTGCAACAAATAAAAAATCATGTCACTATCTACACCAAAACACAACTTTTTTTTTATTATGGGAATTCTTTTTGTTGTCTTTGCTGCTCTTCTTGCCGCAACAAGCAACCTGTGTATGCGCCGGAGTATCGACGCTGGAGGCTCTAGCCGGATTTATCTTGTGGTCCAACTCACATTTTCATTTTTTGTGATGATTCTGCTCAACCCTGTTCGCGCACACGATTTTGGTTGGAATGGCACAGTTGTTGCCCTCGGGCTATTTGGTGGCCTCATGCTCGGAGTCCTCATGTGGGGCATCGGTAAAGCATTAGAGACGGGTCCTCCAGGCCTTTCAATAGCTATTCTTAATGCCTCTTCTATCATGCCAGCAATTGCCATGGCTCTACTTTTTGGCATGACATTTGGGCATACCTACACACTTTGGAATGCTGTCGGTTCTATTTTGGTGCTTTTTGGGATCATGTGGGCCGGTTGGACACGAGAGAAAAATCAAAAGCAGATGCTTTGGGCAATTTTTGCTCTACTTATTTTTGCCGTGCATACGGTCTATCTCATCTATCTTCAGTGGTGGGCAATGATTCTAACGCCTGAATTACCGATGACTCGCTTTTTGCCATTTCATGTTGATTCTTCGCATATTCAGTGGTTTATGCCAGCGATCTTCTTTGTGGCGGCTCTTTTTCAATGGTTTGTTTTCCTCACACAAGAGAGACGTCGACCAAGCAGGGCAGAGCTATCCTACGGCTTGATGGGTGGCATAGCAAATGGAGGGTGCGCCTTTTTCTTGATTTTGGCGCCCCAAGTTGCTCTGCAGTGGGAGCAGGCAATGATTTTCCCCATCTTCTCGGTGGGCACTCTGTTAGTGTGTAATCTGTGGGCACAGGCTTTTTATAAGGAGCGCGTCAACTGGAAGGCAAATACTCTTTGCGTAACAGGTCTCATTGTTGGAACTGTTATGTGGAGTGGAGTTTTCTGATTGATGACAGCTATGGCTGCATGTCTTCTTTCCAGAAAATTGACAGAAGAAGACCCAGACTGGTTCAAGAATAAAAGCGCTCTTTTTGCTTACCTCAATCAGTATATTAATTCTGGAATCCTTGATCCACAGTTTGTAGAAAAACAGTATCGAGTGATCAGCTGGATTGGGCTTGAAGCAGGATTGAAGGCAAGCCAGACTTCCCAATTTGATGTCTGTGTACAGACAGCGATGCTTGTAATCAACACGTTTCGAGCAGAAGTGATAGACAAACTTTCCTTTGCAGCAGTTGCTTTTTCTGGGGGGGATTTAAAAAAACTCGATCGGTTAGAAGAAGTCAAGCAGAGCTCTTTAGAAATTGTAAGGCTCGCCAATTCAATGATTGGCCTGGAGCTTACGTTTCATATGCACCATAAAACTTGATGAGGCTTTCAGCTTTTTTGAAGTTGGTATGCTTGAGCATCTCATAGATGCGTAAACCTTGTGCATTTTTCCCTTGTTGGAAGTAGAGCACGCCAAGCTTGAAAAGGGTATCGCGATCATCTGCGCGCAATTTAAGCACAGTTTCATACTCCTGAATTTCCTGCTCAGGCATTTGCAAGTCGTGGTAGCTATAGGCAAGTTGCATATGTACCCAAGGATCGTTTGGTGCATAATCATTGAGGATTTGAAACTCTTCGATGGCACGTTCAGCTGTTTGACGAAATTGCTGCGCCATATTCCCACTCAGACGTTCCGGCGGAATCCAACGTTCTTCATCGTAGTCGTGATATTTTTTAGGGTCTGCATAGAGGCTTGAAAGGGTCACATAAGCATTGGCAAGTGCGGCGTGCACTTCAAGATTGGTCGGCTCACATTTGACAACTTTGATGTGCTCCTCAATGGCTGCTAGAAGAAGAAGCTCCTTCATGCGATGAAGATCTTTCCAATGACAAAAGCAACTGAATTTCTCAAGAGTTGAAGCAAGTGATTTGAGAAAAAATGGAGGAGAGTAGTAGGAGTACTCTTTTTCATGTAGATGGTGGGCAAGCTTATGCGCAGCATTAGCGAGGGCAATATGATGCTCTGGAATTCCCTCTTGGTAGCGCAAAACTTCTTTGCAGCGGCTCAAGTAAGCATCGACAAGATCCAAGAGCTGGTCTGGCTTCTTAGCTGAAAGATAGAGTCGGAGCACAAAATAGGAAAAAATTGTGAGAAAAAAAACAGCAAGCGTAAAAGCAATAACAGTCGATTTGCTGAGCAAGGCAAAAAACGAAATGAAGGCGGCAAGTTCGATCCCAGCAAGTACTAGGAAAAAGCAGGAGAAGAGAACATAGCTTTTTAGAAGGTAGTTAAAACGACGGAGTGTTGGAGCCCAGAGCTTTGGAACTTGCTGGTAGTAATGCATCTGATTGAATTCAATCTGTGATGCAGCGGTCATGATCTATCCTTGTTGATTAAGAATCCTCTGATTAATGCTAGCTTTGGAGCTTTGCTAATCCACAAGGGGTTAGCGTTGACCTGCAAACTTAGCTCTGTCGCAAATTTCACTAAAATCTCCAAAACTCGCCTTCCCAGAGCCTTCTTAGTCTTCGTCAAATGAGTCGGTATTATCGATTTGTGCGATATGCTCCGATTGCTGCTGCGAGGCAAATGCTTGGCTAAAAGCGATCGCTTTGCGGGCAGAATCATCCAAGTGCGAAACTTGTTGTAAATGATTTAGAGCCGAATGATAGTCTCCTAAATGGAAAGATGCAAGTCCTACGATGCGCAGCGCCTTTTCATTTTGTGGGTCGAGTTTCAATACCCATTGAGCATGCGTCTGTGCAGCGGCATAGTTGCGTGCACTGTAGAGGTATTCAGCATCAGCAAGATGGTTGGCAAGGGTACTGCCATCGAGTAGGTCTTTCTTGTTCACATTCATGCCAAAACCGATCAACGCATCGTGAATCAAGCTCAATCTTTGAATCATGTTGCTATTTTCAGCTTGGGTGTAAAGTCCTGTAAGAAAAGAGCTGATTCCGTTCTCTATCTCTTTCTTATCGGGAGTTAGCTGCATAGCGAGCTCCATAAGTCTGAGCCCTTTTTTCTCTTGTCCCTCTTTCTTCCAAAAGAGTGTCGCTTGCTTGAATAGATCAACAGCCATCCGCTTATGACTCTCTTCTCCTTGATTGAGTAGGCTCCAAAAAGCGAGGTAGCGACGTGTCCGCTGTAGCTGGTTATCATCTGAAAAGATGGTTTTGAACATCTCTTCTTGAGTAAGCATCGCAACTTTACTTGCTGTTGTTTGTGGCGAGGGAGAGAGTTGGGCTGCTAGATGCCAGAGATTACAGAGCTCTTCCATTGCTCCACAGCGTAAATTGTCGGCTAACGCGTCATGTAGGTGATTGGAGAGAATAGAGTGAAACTGTGAACCCCGAAATTCTTTGCAGACTGTCTGGCAAAAAGGTGCCATTGCTGAGTCGTATTGACCAACCATCTTTTGTACTAAATTTGCACAGAGACAATTGAGAGCCTCAGTAGCTTTCCAGTCCTGCAAGGTACGAACAAAAGCGAAGCCCCATTTTGTTTCAATTGGATTGAAAGGGCTTGAAAAAAGCGCATCTACTTCGCCTTGAACATGAGCAATGATTCGCTCTTTTTCGCGAGCAAAAGGTTCTACCTTCTCAGCTCTCTCAAAATAGAAGTGTGCTAACTTGTAGTAAGAACCTCTCTCCTCAATCGGAATGTCTGCGCACTCTTTTAAGTAGGTAAGGCCTAAAAAGAGGGTTGCCAAATGGTGAAGCTCTGATTGTTGATTTCCAATCTGGTGCTGCTCTTTTTCTAGAATTTGTCTGCCAGCTAAGATGTCACCCTCTTCTGTTAGACAGTGCGCCACATGAAGCTGTCTCCATGTGCAAGGATAGAAGTGCTCAATCATATGCTCCATCCAGCCGCTACCATGTGTCGCTCCAATTGGTTGGTAGGAGGCCCAAAAACGAAGAGCATCAGAGTATTGGTTATGTAGATAATGAGAAAGTCCATCAAAAAAGAAGAGGAAGCTGTTACCCGAAGAGAAATGCTTAGCAGTTTCAATCAGAGGAGAAATCTCTCGGTCACGTTTCTCTTGGTAGGCATTGGTGATTTGAGCAAGAAGTGTTTCAACTAAAATTTCTTTTTGATTAACACGAGGAGGCTCGCTTAGTAAAGTTTGAAGAAAGTAATCTGATTCACGATAACGGCCACGAGCTTGAGCTAAGTACCCCTTATATAAGGCTAGGGGAAAAACCAGTTGGTCGGCAGCGCTCTCATCAAGAGCTTTTTCAGCAGCAACATAATTCCCTTGAACTAAATGGGTATACGCTTTATCTGGATAGGATTGCTTAGAACTCAAAAAGTTGTAAGCTAAAGCGCTGATAGCTGCAAAACAGATGACGGGTATCAAATACTTTGTTTTCATATGATGCATCATATGCATAGTCGTGCTTTAGAGAAAAGAAAAAAATAAATTCATAATAAAATTGTGTTAAGTTATAACCAGGTAAAGAGAAAAACCCCTCTAACCCCAACTGCAAAACCTCTATCTATACTTTAGAGAGACAGGAGTTTAGTAATGACCCAAAAGAAAAGTATTCTACTGATCGAAGACGAAGAAGATATCGCTGCTTTAATAAAGCTTCAGGCAGATATTTCTGGCTATAAGCTTTATGTAGAGACTGATGGTATAAACGGATATAGAGCAATTGAGCGTGACCGTCCCGATTTAGTAATTCTAGACATCATGTTACCTGGGCAAAATGGTCTTGATATCTGTCGAAAGATGAAGCACAACCCAGAGCTTAAGACGATTCCTGTGGTGATCATCTCAGCTAAAAACGAAGAGCTGGATGTTGTACTTGGTCTCGAGTTAGGAGCTGATGACTATGTGGCAAAACCATTTTCTCCAAAAATCCTTTTCTCTCGTGTTAAGGCGGTCTTACGTCGAGGACGTGAGCCTCAAAAAGTGTTGAAAAACCTCGCTTTTGGCCCATTCACTCTAGAAGTCGATCGTTATTTATTGCGACGCTCTGATAAGTACATTCCAATTACTCTCTCAGAGTTTGGGATTTTACGCCGCTTTTTGGTTAATCGTGGCAAAGTACTCACGCGCAACCAACTGCTCGATGATGTGCAGAATGACGATGCTTTTATTATGGATCGGAATATCGATGTTCACATTGCCTCTTTGCGCAAAAAGCTAGGCCCTAATTTCCATTGGATTGAAACAGTTCGTGGAGTCGGTTACCGGTTCAAGGAAGAGGAAGAGGGCGTTGCCAGCGCACCCATGCCAAGCGCAGTGAACTCACAATAAGAAGCGCAACTACGACTGTCCAAAAAAAACCGCTCTGTTTTTCGATGACCTTCACATCTGTCAAATAATTGGGAGATTGGAGTGTGCCGTGTACACAGACCGGTTTTTTCGTCTGATAGCTTGTAAAATCACCTTCTAGGCGTATGGATTGTTGCTCCTTGGCAACGCAGCAGCTTTTGATGTCAGGCTGTTTGGCAAGATACCAATTCCCGCTGCTGTCTTCGATCAAGTAACCTTTGAACATAGAGCTTGTGTACCATTGAGTTCGTTGTCAATTCAGGATGAAACGTTGCTGCCATATGCCCTTGATATTCGACCAAAATAGGTGACTCTTCATGTCTCATCAAAACATTCACTTCAGGTGAACACTCGACGATCTTGGGTGCGCGAATAAAAATGGCGGGAATTTTTTTCTCTTCAAAGCTTATTTGTGCCACAAATGAGGCGATCTGTCTCCCATAGGCATTGCGTACAACCTGCATTGGTATCAAGTTAAAGTGAGCCATGATAATAGCGCCAGCGCATGTACCAAAAAGAGGTTTTTCTCGTGCAAAGTTTAGAAATGCCTCTTCCATTTTCTCTAGCTGCTGCAAGATCGTCGTCGATTCCCCACCAGGAAGAATGAGGCCATCACAAGCTTCGAGTTGCTCAGCATTGCGCACTTGAAGCGTGCTCACACCGAGTTTTTGAAGCATTTGTTCATGTTTGACAAAGCCACCTTGCAGTGCGAGCAGACCGATTTTAAGCTCCGCGCGAGGCAAGTAGCTCCTCCTTACTCAGTGTGCGGATATCGACACCATCCATTCCTTCAAGTAGACCATCAGAAACTTTGGCTAGAATGCGAGGGTCATCATAATGAGTTGTTGCCAGAACAATCGCTTTTGCGCGATTTTCAGGGTCGTGAGACTTGAAAATACCAGAGCCAACAAAGACGGTTTCGGCTCCTAGTTGCATCATCAGGGCTGCATCGGCAGGAGTCGCAATGCCCCCGGCTGAGAACATTGGCACAGGAAGACGCCCTAAGCGAGCTGTTTGGCAGATAAGTTCGTAGGGAGCATTAAGTCTCTTAGCTTCAGCCATCAATTCGGTTGGATCTATGGTGTGTAAGCGGCGTATATCACTCTGCAACGAGCGCATATGGCGGACAGCTTCGACAATATTGCCAGTTCCTGCTTCTCCTTTTGTGCGGATCATAGCCGCTCCCTCGGCAATACGACGCAGCGCTTCACCCAGGTTACATGCGCCGCAGACAAAAGGAATTTGAAAGGCATGTTTGTCGATTTGATTCGCATCATCTGCTGGTGTGAGCACTTCACTCTCATCGATAAAGTCAACTTCAAGGGCACTTAGGATTTGAGCCTCTACAAAGTGGCCGATGCGGCATTTTGCCATGACAGGAATAGAGACGCACTCTTGAATAGCACGAATACGGTTAGGGTTAGACATACGCGCAATTTTGCCATCAGCGCGAATATCTGCAGGGATGCGCTCTAATGCCATCACGGCAACAGCACCTGATTCTTCAGCAATCTTTGCTTGTTCGGGTGTTGTCACATCCATAATGACCCCACCTTTTAACATCTCAGCAAGGCCTACTTTAAGAGCGAAATCTTCTTTCATACAGTTCCTTATAAATCTGTGAAGGGATTGGAGGCTTGAGTAAAGCGTCCACCTTTCTTACGCTTTTTTAATTCTAGACGGATAGAATACAACAAATCCTGATCAAAGTCCATATGTGCTGCCCACTGAAGATATTGAAGGGGGATATCAGCAAAAAGACGCCCTTTATGCTTCCCAAGAGGCATATATTTCATTTGAATGGGGTGAGACAAAATCTTGGTCACCTGCTCAACAGTTTTAAAACGTTGTACAAGCAATTTGAAAACAGCGATATTCATACGAACATCTGCCATGGCACGGTGGGCTCCATCAGAAGCGATATTAAAATGTTTGGCAAGGCTCTCAAGCGAGTTATTCGGGCTATCACCATAGTGTCTGGCGATGCGCAGGGTATCAATCACCGGACGCTCTTTTTGAGGAAAGGCAATACCCAAACGTTCGGCCTCTTTTCCAAGAAGCGCTAAATCAAAATTCACTGCATGACCCATGATAGGAGTGTTACCTAAAAAAGTGATTAACTGAGGCAAGACGTCTCCAATTTTAGGAGAGGAAGTGACCATCTCTGGAGAAATATTATGAACAGCTTGAGACTCTTTTGAAATAGGGTGTTGTGGATTTACAAGTGTTTCGAAAGTGTCGATCTCTCCATCAAAAGTGAAGCGCACAGCTGCAATTTCCAAAATACGATCGTTGTCGGGGTCAAGGCCTGTAAATTCACAATCGAGGCAGAGAAAAGTCGCTTTGTTTAGAAGAGTCATAATAGTTGAGCAAGTTGATGAATCAATTCCTTGCGTCCCTCATTTTTTGTTGCGGAATAATGGACAAAAGGAAGTTTTTCTTCAAACATTCCCAAGATTAATTTTGTTTGCTTTGCCCGCTCGCCACGCTTGACTTTGTCCACTTTTGTCAAAACTAAAATCGCAGGGAGTTGACGGTGGGTCAGCCAGGCAAACATTTTGAGATCCTCTTCCGAGGGCTTGCGACGGATATCCACAAGAAAGAGAAGCATGCGGAGGTTTTCTCGCTCATTTAGATAACTCTCAATCATCTCTGACCAGCTCCCATCAGGTTTTTTAGCGTAGCCGTAACCAGGGAGGTCGACAAACATCAAGGCATCATCGAGAGAGAAAAAGTTGATCAGGCGCGTCTTACCAGGAGTGGATGAGGTTTTGACAAGCCCTTTGCGTTGGAAAAAATGGTTAAGAAGCGTCGATTTCCCAACGTTTGAACGGCCAACAATTGCAATTTCTGGCAGCTGAGACTTTGGGTAGTCTTTTGGCTTTACAGCCGATTTCACATACTTAGCATCGGTAAAATTAAGTTGTTTCATATCAAGCTGATCATCCGTTCCGACTCATTTATATGTTCCAGGTGAATCCGTTTGACACTCTCTGGCAATAACCTTGCAATTCTCTCACTCCACTCAATGCAGCAGATTCCATCTCCGAAGAGAAATTCCTCAAATCCGAGAGCTAGAAAATCCTCTTCGCTTTCAAGGCGGTAGAGATCAAAGTGATAAACAGAAGGTTTTTTGCCATAGATCTGTAGATAGGTAAAAGTGGGGCTAGTTACGCTCGAAGCTTCTACACCAGTTAGGCCTTCAACAATCCCTTTGATCAAAGTCGTTTTTCCTGTTCCTAAATCACCTGTAAAACAAAGAACAGTTCCACAAGAGAGTTCACCCGCTAATGTTTTGCCAAAAGCTATTGTTTCCTCAACAGAGGCTAGGATGCCAGACGAAATAACATTGCTATTTGGATAACGCGAAAACTCCCGCGATTTTACTCTTCGATCCATTTTGTGACGTAGTGGACGAAAGCTTCATCATCAGCAAGTGTTTCAACGAAAGCAGCAATCTTGTCCTCATTGAGATAGTCTTGCATCACAGCCAAGAACGCCTCTTCCAAATCAAAACGGTTTTGATTTTGAACATCTACAAGCGTCATCGGCTTTAGATAGTGCTCTTTAAAGTCTTTGATGACAGCTTCCTTGCTGTTAAAAAGTTTGCCTGTTACAGCCGAGGAGAAAACAGTTTTTGAAATCGGCTCTTTACGTGGCTTGATATAATTTTTGATGATCTCAGGATCATCAGAGACAAAAAAACGTTTTGCCGGCACACCGCCAACACGCTCCGTATTTTCAGGACATTTTGCAACCCAATCATAGATCGCATCTTGAGGATTTGGGTGAGTATTATCGGCAAAAACTTTTCCTGTGAAAGGACAGATGTAAATGCGCTTTGTCTGATCGTTGACAGAGGGAATACCATAGCCAATTTTGATCACCGTTTCGCGCCAGACGCGTTCATCAGCTTCGAGCTTTTGCACAGCATCTTGAGCACTTTGGTAGATCGTCTTATTTTGCGGGAAGGCAACAGGGTGCAAGTTGAGCTCTTTTTCTAGGTAGAAGAAGTAAGCTCCCAAAAGCTCAGGGTTGCGCTGCTCTTGCAAGAACGTAAGTAAATCTTTTTTTACTTTCGTAGAGATAGACATTATTTTTTCCTCAATAAGCATAATGAGAAAAAGATTAACAGCAGATCCTAATTTGAGTCAATGATCAGAGTGATCTCATCAAGCTGTTGATTTGTGGGAATGCTTGCTTGCAGAGGAATCATTTCACAAATAACAGTTTTTTGTTGTGGGTTGTAACGCAGATTTTTGATTTCAACAAGCAGTGGTTCATGATTCAAAAAAAGCATTTCAGCTCTAGAAAGGTCAGAGGTCATCAGAAAATCTTTGAGAGAGCAGATAGTGCCTTCACGATTGGTCAGAGTTGTGATTGCTTGGCTCACATTCATCATGGTCAATGTGCCGTTGGCGTAGATCGCTTTTTGAGCATGCATCATATGGAGAGAAGCAGGCTGCTTCTTAGATCCTGAGCAGCTTGTTAGACAGAAAAGAAGCAGAATTAAAATTCGCATGCCGCCACTATACGTCCATCAAAAAATAAGTCTATAGCGCTTTTTTCACTATGACTCTACTATCTAGGAAGGCAACAGACCAAGTCTCCAGTTTCAAAAGAGATGGAAATCTCCTCTTCTAGGCAAACATTTGAGATCCCGACAAACTCTTTGTCCAATGTGCCATCATTGAGCTCCCACTTTAGCCCACTCGTCTCAATGCCTGTTACCGGTCCATTAAATGGAATCAGTGAAAGCGTTTGTCCTTTTTGGCACTGCAAATCAGTGGTATAGTCAAGAGCAAAACAGCTTTCGAGATCTGTTTCAAATGTAATAATCTTTGGGTAGCGTGTTAGCAGTATAAGATTAGTCAGGCTATGGTCAAGGCGTTTACCAAGCGCTCCAAGTACTGTGATTTTAGTGATAGGGAACGTCAGAATATAATCGAGCGCCTTTTCCAAGTCTGTCTTGTCTTGATTCTCAGTGTAAAGCTGCTCGACATGGTCGTAGATTTGCAGCAATTTTGTTGAATCAAAGTCTCCAGTGATTAGATCAGGAGTTTTGCCATAAGCGTGGCATGTTTCAAGCCCTCCATCTACAGCAACAAGCATTGTGTTGGGTGTTAGGGCTGAATCAAGCAGCTCGGCAGAAGGCGGCTCTCCGTTAGCAACGATCACAATGTGTTGTAACATGACGAGTAAAAAAAGCATGGCTACCCCGTAAATTTGAGAAGTGAGAGATTAATAGAGGTTTTGGAAAAAAACAATAGTGAAATATTTTCACTAGGGTGCTATAACAGACTCCTATAAACCGAAAGGAGAGACGAAACATGTCAGATTTACTCAAGCTACTCGATGATGATAACTTTGAAGCAGGGGTTGCAACAGGCGTTGTGCTTGTCGATTTCTATGCCGATTGGTGCGGTCCTTGTCGGATGCTCACTCCAGTTGTTGAAGAACTTGCGCAAGAGATGAATGGTAAGATCACTGTTGCAAAGGTTGATACTGATCGTTCAGTAAACGTCGCTTCTAAGTTTGAGGTGACTTCTATCCCAACTCTCATTCTTTTCAAGGATGGACAGGTTGTAAAACGCGTTGTAGGTCTTAAAGATCTAGATGCTTTGAAAAAGCTTGTCTCTGAAGTTCTCTAGTCCAGTAGCGTGAGATCCATTTTTTTAGTAATCCTCTTGCTTGCTCAGGGGCTTTATGCGTCTAGTACTAGCATCAACAAATATTTGGAATATTTGACATCTCCTGGTTTTGGTCATCTTGGTGATTTTATGAAAGGCGAGATGCAAATTGTTGACAACAAGGAATCTATTGATTCCATCGAGGAAAAATATTATCAGGAGTTTATTCAAAAGGGGTGTAGTCCTGGTGAGGCAGAGAAATATAGTCGTGTTGGAGTTGTTGACGAGGATAGATATTGGATTTGGTTTAGGGATCCTTTAGTGCTACCGAATGGTAAAACAACGGCGTTCAATAGATTTTTCCCAAAAAGTGGTTTAGATGGGGCTGCTGGTGTCTCCGTAATGGGAATTAATGAGACAAATGAAATCTTAGTGAATATCATTTTTCGCCATGCAACAAGAGAATGGGAAATAGAACTTCCTCGTGGTGGTAGAGGGAAAAATGAGAGCTCTGAACAGGCTGCTTTACGGGAGTTAGAAGAGGAGACTGGAGTTCAAGCAAAGAGCGCATTCAAACTTGGGTCAATTGCTTCGGATAGCGGTATCCTATCTAATGTATTAGATATTTTCGTTGTCCATGAATTAGTTTTGAGTGAGAACATAGACAGAGAAGATTGTGAAGCAATCGATAGGGTTGTGTTCATGACAAAGCAAGCGTTGAAGCAAGCGTTTGTGGATGGATTTATTGAAATTGAAATAGCAGGCTATAAAACAGTTGTTTTTTGTAGAGACCCATTTCTTGCCACAGCTCTTCTTATTGCTGAAGCAAAATTAATCCTCTAATCTTCTCAAAGTCTAAAAAATGTAACCCTAGTTACCATTTTTACATCTTTTTTGGCACTTTAGGTTGCAATTAGTCGAATAGGAGCCTCTGTTCCTTGAGCAAAGTGGATGGGGAGCGCAAAGACGCGTGCGCCAGTTGGTGGTAGTAGGTGGGCATTTGCAACGTTCTCGATAATGTATTTATCGGCTCCAAGGATGAGCTTATGTACTGGGTAATCGCTCTCTTTTTGATCTGGACTCAATGTATCGACTCCAATCCCGGCAATCTCTCTTTCTAAAAGTTTGTGGATAAGCTCTTCAGGAATGGCTGGAAAAGAGTGATACTTTTCTGGCTGATTCCAATACTTCCCCCAACCTGTTTCGATGATCACAAGGCTGTTTTTCTCGATGTCACCAACATATTTGGTTGTGAGCTCAATTTTGTAGCAGGGGACAATAAGCTCTTCTAAAGTCAGTTGGTCAACAGTACGCCCATTTGGAATACAGTGTGCTGGCGCGTCGATGTGGGTTCCAACTCCAGCTTGCATCTCAATTTTCTGAATGACAAAGTCTTCATGTTGCTCTGTAGTATGTTGAAAGCCGCAGCAACAATCCCAGGTTGGGATCTTAGAAGTTAGAGGGTGAGTGAGATCAATGAGTTGTTTCACTGAAAGATCCGAGGTTTGTGTGTTTTTCAGAGGTTACTTAACAAACATGTTTGTCTCAGCGCTTCGTAGGTGACAATTGCAACTGTATTGGAGAGGTTGAGGGAGCGGACATTTTTTGACATTGGTAGGGTGTAAAATTGGTCTGCATAAGTGTCGTGGTAGTGTTTGGGCAAACCTTGAGATTCAGAACCAAAGACTAGGCAGCAATCTTCTGTAAAGCTCGCTTCTGTGTAGATTTTTTTCCCTTTTGTCGAAAAGAAATAGGTAGGACGCTCATCTGGCTCAAAGTGATCAACGATATTGAGATCAACATGATCCCAGTAGTCTAAACCTGCGCGTTTAAGATGACGAGAGCTTACTGTAAAGCCAAGGGGGCGAACAAGTGTTAAACGTGCGCCAACAGCGGCGCACGTTCTAGCTATGTTACCTGCGTTCTGCGGAATTTCAGGTTGAACGAGTATGATTTCCAGCATCTTCTTCTGAGGCAACTTCTTCGAGAAGTGTATTTGCTTTGACAATCTCAATCTCAAAGATGAGAAGTGAGTTTGGCGGGAGGTGCCCAGAGAGGCCATAGGCAAGCTCTGGATGAATGAAAAGCACACGCTTTTCACCCTCTTTCATACCGACGAGTCCTTTGGCAAAGCCAGGGATGGTCTGCTTGATTGGAAGGGCAATGGGCTCGCCTCCTTCAAATGAGCTCGCAAAGACGGTGCCATCGAGGAGCTTTCCCTGATAGTGAATCAGTGGAACAGATTCGTTATCGACAACAGAACCTTCTCCATCTTTTTCGATGCGGTATTGTAACTTAGGTTCGATACACTGAATGCCTGTTGCTACTGCATTCTTCTCAAGGAAGTCTGAGGCAGCGGCGAGGTTTTGATCAGCTGTCTGCGTAAACAGATGTTCTTGGATGGCATAAACGGCTTGTTCATACTCCTCTTCGTTCAAGGGGGAGGGAAGCCCATCTTTTTCATCTTGAATCCCTTTGACGACTTTTTCAAGATTAAGATCAAAGCCAGGGTTATTCAATTGGCGAACGATGAGGTGGCCAAGAGATTCAGCGACTTTGTCGCGGTCAATCTCTTCAAGAGCTGTTTCCGCTCGCAGGGGAAGGCAGCAAAAAAGAGCCAGTATACCAAATAAAAGTGTCTGTTTTTTCATATTCTAACCTTGTGTCACGTGTATTTTGAGCTCTGTGAGCTGTTTTTTCATTACATCTGATGGCGCGTCCATCATTACGTCTGCAGCGCGCTGCGTTTTTGGAAATGCGATCACATCTCGAATGTTCTCTGTCTGACAAAGAAGCATGACGATGCGATCAAGACCAAACGCTATACCCATATGGGGTGGTGTCCCATATTGCAATGCCTCAAGAAAAAAACCAAAACGTTTTTTAATATCCTCTTGGGATATTTTTAACATGTTGAAGATCTTCTCTTGGATTTGCTGGTCATAGATGCGACGGGAACCGCCACCTATCTCATAACCATTCAAAACGAGATCATAGCTCGCAGATCGCACTTTGAGTGGATCGCTGTCTAAAAGTGGAATATCTTCGTCATAGGGGGCTGTGAAGGGGTGATGCGCGCACGCATACCGCTCTGTCTCATGATCCCAGGTGACTAGGGGGAATTCCGTTATCCAAACAAATTCATAGCTTCCCTCAGGAATTAATTGGCGCTCTTTTGCAATTTCACGTCTGAGATGGTCGAGGGCTTGGTTGGTCGTTGCTTCATCAGCAGCTACAAAAAGAAGAAGATCTCCTGTTTCAGCTCCGAGTTTTTCGACGATTCCATCTAAAATCGGCTTGTCAAAAAATTTGACGATGCTCGAGGTAGGACCTTCAGCTTGCATCTTCATCCAAGCTAGGCCGCGGGCTCCAAATTTGCCGACAAAACTGGTGTAGTTGTCGATCTGTTTGCGAGAGGCTTCAGCGCCTCCTTTAACACAGATCCCTTTGATCACATCGGCCTCTTTGAAAACTGAGAAGTCAGACTGCTTGGCCAAGGCATCAATTCGCACGAGCTCCATACCAAAGCGTAAGTCGGGCTTGTCAGTTCCAAAACGTTCCATCGCTTCACTGTAAGGCATCTGATTGAAGGGAAAAGTAGGTTCTTCCCCAATGGTCTGCTTGAACATCTGAGCAACTAACTCTTCAATAATTGGGAAGAAAGAGTCGTAGGTTTCGAAGCTTGTTTCGATGTCGATTTGATAGAACTCGGGTTGGCGATCGGCGCGCAGATCTTCATCGCGGAAGCAAGGTGCGATTTGGAAGTAGCGATCAAGTCCTCCAATCATGAGCAGTTGCTTGAAGAGTTGAGGGGATTGGGGCAGGGCGTAAAATGCGCCAGGCTGAATGCGCGAAGGGACTAGGTAGTCACGCGCTCCTTCTGGAGTTGACTTGCCCAAAATAGGAGTGGAGATTTCTAAAAAGCGGTGTTTGTCAAGGTAGTTGCGTGCTGCTAACATGGCTCGGTGGCGCACTTGCAAATTACGTGCAATCTCACCGCGTCTTAGATCGAGATAGCGGTATTTCAAGCGGAGTTCTTCATGAACATTGAGGGTTTCATCGCAGATGGAAAAGGGGGGCGTTTTTGACTTGGAAAGAATTTCAAGTTTTTCGACTTCGATTTCAATTTCGCCTGTCTTCAGCTTGGGGTTTGTCATTCCCTCGCCACGTGAGACGACGGTGCCTTCGACTGCAATGACCCATTCAGCGCGCAGGTGGCTGGCGCTTTCCTGCATCTCTCCAGGGTGAAAAACAACTTGTGTGAGGCCGTAGCGATCACGCAGATCAATGAAGATGACGCCGCCGTGGTCTCGACGACGATTGACCCAGCCTGCTAGAAAGACTTTTTCACCGATGTGCTTCTTAGCAAGTGTTCCACAATCATGTGTGCGTTGTTTGTCTAACATGCGCGTAGCCTTTTTTCGAGTTGGTCAAAAGCGAGTGTCTCGCTCTCTCCAGTTGCCATTTCTTTGAGCTCAACTTGCTTTTTCTCGAGTTCATTTTCACCGATAATTGCAACAAATTCAACGCCACTTGCATTGGCAAAACGCATGGCGTTTTTCAATTTTTTGCCAGAGAAGTCCATCTCAGCAGCAATCCCTTTTTTGCGCAGGATGCAAAGTTGCTCAAAGCAGGTTGCCATTGCTTTTTCTCCAAGGGGGATCAACAAAAGTTTGGAGACAGGACGCTCTGGAAGAGGAGCTGATTGGCCAATGAGGGTTTGAATGACACGCTCTAACCCACATCCAAAACCAAAAGCTGGAAGATCTGGGCCTCCAAGTTCGCGAATCAATCCATCATAACGGCCGCCACCACCCAAACTGTTTTGTGCACCTAGCTCGTCTGCTGTCACTTCAAACACGGTGTTGTTGTAGTAATCAAGGCCACGCACAAGACGTGGGTTGATTTGAAAGGGAACATCTAAGAGGGCCAGGACGTGTTCAAAATGCGTTTTGGATTCTTCAGAGAGATAGTCGAGAATTGAAGGAGCATTTTCTAAAGCTGCCTGATCTTTTGGATCTTTCGAGTCTAAGATGCGCAAAGGGTTGGTTTCAAAACGACGCTGACTATCTGCAGAGAGTTCTTTGAGGTGAGGCGTCAAATATTCCTTGAGTGCTTGGCGAAAGGCTTTACGCGCCCCTAAACAACCGATGGAATTGATCTGTAGAGTCAAATTTTTCAAGCCAAGGTTAGAGAGGAAGGTGAAAAACAGATGGATCACTTCAGCATCTTGGTAGGGAGAACCATTTCCAATGGCTTCAATGCCAAATTGGTGGTGTTGGCGGTAACGGCCTGCTTGCTGCCTCTCATAGCGAAACATGGGCGCAAGATAGAAAAACTTGTGAATCGGATTTGCTTGAGCCAGATTTTTTTCGATGAAAGCGCGCATAACGGGCGCTGTTCCCTCTGGCCGGAGTGTGATCGAGCGCTTCCCCTGATCTTCAAAAGTATACATCTCTTTTGTGACGATATCGGTCTCTTTCCCAATGCTTCTTTGAAAGAGGGCTGTTGATTCAAAAAGAGGTGTGCGAATCTCACGGTAGCCATAAAGCAGCGTGAGCTTACGAATCTCTTGTTCGAGAAACTGCCAGAGATGGGACTCGCGCCACGTCTGCTGAGGATCCGAGGGCAAGATGTCAAAAACGCCTTTTGCAATCTGATACATGGGTAGTCATCATAGGGGAATTAGATTAGATGGTCAAGGTCAGCCGATTCTGCCAGCGGCTCAATTACTTCTTGACCGGTGGGGTGGGTCAACTCTTCAAATGATTGGAGTTTTTCATAGAGGGAGTCAATGCTCACTTGCAATTCGTCGATTTGCAGAGCTAGTGGTTCGGCTTGGTGCAGCTGCACGGCTTTTGGATAGAGCAGCCAAAAACAGATGAAAAAGCCAGCAATGAAGGAGCTAAAAAGACCCAAACTAATGCCAAACGCTCGCCATTTCTTCGATGGGGCGGCGTTCATTTTCAACACGAGTCGTTCAAAAGAGGCGGTTTCGGGCTTTGTTGCCGTCGCTTTGATCTCTTCAACAGAAATGTCTTTCTCAGTGACAACCATATAGTAATTCCTTATAAAAGGAGTATGAAGTGGCTTGTTTTGATCGTCAACACTTTTTGTATTGCCACATTGGCGTTCAACACGACAGCAATTATGAATGCGCTTCCCAGCATGCAACACGACTTGACCCTCTCCCCAAGTATCGCGCGATGGATCATCAATAGCTATATCCTCTGCGCCGCAGCCTTTATGGTTTTAGGTGGACGACTGGGCGATCTCTTCGGTCATTTTAAGGCTTTTTTTTACGGGGCGCTTCTCTTTGCATTGGCGACACTTCTTATCATCTTCACGTCAAACGGGCATCTTGTCTTAATTGCCCGTATCATTCAAGGGATGGCAGTTGCTGTGATCTCCTCTGGTGGTCTCTCAACACTCACCGTTGCTTTTCCAGAATCTCAGCGTGCTTTTGCAATTAGCTTTTGGGGTGCAATGGTTGGAATGGGCTTTGGACTCGGCCCTATCCTTGGCGGAGTGCTCACGACATTTTTCTCCTGGCGTCTAATCTTTGTGATGACGTTTTGGATTATGACAAC
This sequence comes from uncultured Chlamydiaceae bacterium, assembly GCA_942490925.1. Taxonomy (GTDB): domain Bacteria; phylum Chlamydiota; class Chlamydiia; order Chlamydiales; family JAAKFR01; genus CALNYX01. Next base: position 1,556,911 of record CALNYX010000017.1, read on the forward strand.
CGCAGCAGCTTTCAACTTGCTCTTTTTACGCACCTACCCACACTCCAAGAGAAAAATTCCGATGGATTATTTAGGCGTGATTACATGGGCTAGTTGGCTCATCCCGTTTGTTTTCATATTGATGGAAGGAAAAAGTATCGGTTGGGGCTCGCCCCTTGCTCTTGGTATCTATGTATGGTCGGCTCTGCTATTGACTCTCTTTTTGTGGCGAGAAAAGGTTGCCGAGTATCCTCTGATCAATCTCCATTTTTTCAAATACAAAGAGTTGCTTGGAAGCTCTCTAACCTTCTATCCAAGCGTCTTTTGCTTGATCGCTTTTCTCTTCTTTTTCAACCGCTTCTTACAGTGGCCCCTTCTATATGACCTCTCCTCTTTTGCTGCAGGTCTTGCGATTTTACCCATGAATATATGCATGTTTGTGACTGCGCTTTTCTCCTCATTCCTTGCTAAACAGCTAGGCTTCCGCTTTGTCCTTGGTCTAGGCATGACCTTTTTGATCGTTGGTTTTGCTTGGTTTTTGCTCTTCCCAATGAACGGAAGTCCAGTTACGCTCGTCTACCGATTGCTTTTTTTGGGAGTTGGCTTTGGTTTGACGTTCCCCGTGGCACCTCATGTGGGCATGCGCGCTCTGCCCCCTTCAGCTTCAGGCGAAGGAGCTGGTATTGTGAATACAGTCAATTACTTAGGTGGTAGTTCAGGAATCGCTTTTGGAACAATTTTTTATTTGAAAAGCGTGCCTAAAAACTTTTTTACTGCAGGAGACCGTCTTTTGATGGGTTCGAATCATGAAATTGCGCAATTGCTGGGATCAGATGAATGGATTCCAACACTGCAGTCAGCAGCAATTCAAGGATTTTCTTACGTAATGGCTATCATGGTGTTTTTGGCTTTTGCCGGGCTTCTTGCAAGTTTTTTCTTGATACACCCAAGGCAGCGCGCTCAAAAAATGAGTGATTTTTAGAGAGAAATATGATACCCTATAGGGAGTAGTTTGACTCAGGAGCTTGCGTCGTGAATTTTTCACTCAATTTTTTGAAGCCAGCAGAACATACCAAAGAGACCAAAGACGAAACGGTTGTAAAAAAAGAATATCGCTATTGGCGCATTCGAATTTTCTACGGAATGTTCATTGGTTATGTCTTCTACTACTTCACAAGAAAAAGTTTTACTTTCGCAATGCCAGCATTGATGAATGATCTGGGCTTTGATAAAGCGCAGCTCGGAATTCTAGGCAGCATGCTCTACATCACTTATGGCTTGAGTAAGTTTGCCAGTGGAGTGATGTCTGACCAATCCAATCCACGCTTCTTTATGGCCATTGGTCTGATTATCACTGGGATCATGAATATCTGTTTTGGTTGCTCCTCATCGATGCTCTTTTTTGTCATCTTTTGGGGACTCAATGGATGGTTCCAAGGTTGGGGGTGGCCCCCTTGTGCCCGTTTGTTGACACACTGGTACTCCAAGTCAGAGCGCGGCTCTTGGTGGAGTCTTTGTAGCACCTCTCATAATGTTGGTGGATTTCTCATCCCGATCCTTGCAGGTGTTTGTGCGCAATACTTTGGCTGGCGCTACGCGATGTTCATTCCAGGAGTCCTTTGTATTCTAGTTGGGTTTTTCTTGATGAACAGATTGCGAGATACCCCACAATCGCTCGGGTTGCCCTCGATTGAAAAATTCCGACAGGACTATCCAGATGAGAGCAAAAAAGAAGAGGAAAAAGAGCAAGAACTCAGCACTAAACAGATCCTTTTTGACCATGTCCTGACCAATAAATGGATTTGGATGCTCGCTATTGCCTCGTTTTTTGTCTATATCATCCGTATGGCAATCAGTGATTGGAGTGCACTCTATCTCATTGAGACAAAAAGCTATTCAATGATCAAAGCCAACTCTTGCGTCGCCCTTTTTGACATTGGGGGGCTCTTTGGGATGTTGGCTGCAGGCTGGCTTTCAGACAAGATCCACGCGGGTCGCCGTGGTCCGATGAACGTACTCTTTTCACTTGGGATGCTCGGCTCTGTACTCGCTCTATGGCTCTATCCAGGAGCAAGTGGATGGCTCACCTCCACAGCCCTGTTTATGATCGGTTTCTTCCTTTTTGGACCACAGATGATGATTGGGCTTGCTGCTGCAGAGCTTTCACACAAAAAAGCGGCCGGAACAGCAGTTGGATTTGCCGGTTGGTTTGCCTATTTTGGAGCTGCAGGAGCTGGATACCCACTTGGAAAAATTGCCCAAGATTACGGTTGGGTTGGCTACTTCATGATTCTAGCTGCTTGCGGTATCGTCACCACTCTGCTTTTTATTCCAATGTGGAATGCCAAAGTTGGAACTCGAGAAGAACCCATTATTGAGACTGAAGAAGAAGAACAAGTTTCGGCTTGAATAAAGGCCCCTAATGACGTGGATTCCCCTCCACTTACACTCCCAATTCTCCATTTTAGATGCAGCGTGCCCTGTAAAAGGAATTGCGCGTAAAGCTGCCGAATGTGGCATGGAAGCTGTCGCACTGACAGACCATGGCAACATGCATGGTGCTGTCGATTTTTACAAAGCGTGTAAGAGCGAAGGTGTAAAGCCCATCTTAGGGTGTGAGCTTTACATAGCGCCTACATCCCGCCTTGAAAAGAAAAAGCTTGGACCTCGCGTACGCACAGCTTATCACCTCACTCTTCTAGCCAAGAATGATGAGGGGTATCACAATCTTTGTCGTCTCTCCTCCATCGGCTACCTCGAAGGGTTCTACTACAATCCACGTATTGACAAAGAGATGTTGCAGAAACATGGGAAAGGAATCATATGCCTCTCGGGATGTCTCTCTTCAGAGCTTTCGCAAACCATCATCGAAGGGAAAGATCCCACCGAGCTCATCAAGTGGTACCAAGAGCTTTTTGGAGACGATTTCTACCTCGAGCTGCAACGACATGATATGGAGCCAAGCGCCGTTGCGCAACTGGGTGAAACATGGTTGCAACAACACTACCACGACTTTATCGAGCAACAACACAAAGTGAACCAAACCCTCATAGAGCTTGGTAAACAATATGACATTCCATGTGTTGCAACAAATGACACCCACTACCTTGAGCCCGATGATTGGCAGGCACATGAAATTTTGCTCAACATTCAATCAGGTGAACCCGTTGAAGTTTGGGAGAAAGATCAGTTCGGCAACCCCACATTTCGCGTCCCGAACCCCAAAAGGCGTACCTACGGAAGTCGTGAGCTCTATTTCAAAACCCCTGAGCAGATGCAAGAGCTCTTCTCTGATGTGCCTGACGCGATTTCTAACACCCTTGAGGTCGCGCGTAAATGTGATGTTACGCTCGATTTTGACACCAAACACTATCCCGTATTCATCCCGCCAGAGCTGAAAGAGAAAAGCTATACGCAAGAGCAGAGGAAAAAAGCCTCTGCCGACTACCTGAAACAGCTCTGTGAAGAGGGAATCCCAAATCGCTACACCAAAGAACGCCTAGCAAAAGTTGCTGAGAAATATCCTGATCAAGACCCCAATCAAATCGTGCGTGATCGACTAGAGCGAGAATTTGAAATCATCGCCTCCAAGGAGATGTGCGACTACCTTTTGATCGTTTGGGACTTTATCAACTGGGCCAAACAACAAGGCATTCCAGTCGGTCCTGGAAGGGGATCTGGAGCAGGCTCCATTATCCTCTACCTGATTGGAATCACAGACATTGAGCCACTACGCTTCAATCTCTTTTTCGAACGTTTCATCAACCCAGAACGCCTTTCCTATCCTGATATTGATGTCGACATCTGTATGGCAGGACGCGCTGAGGTGATCGATTACACAGTCAACACCTACGGCAAGGACAACGTCGCACAGATCATCACCTTTGGCACCATGAAAGCGAAGATGACCATCAAAGATGTCGGCCGCGTGCTTTCTGTTCCACTCTCCAAAGTGAATCTGATTGCCAAGCTTGTGCCTGATGATCTCAATATGACCCTCGATAAAGCGCTTGATGTCGACGTCGATCTCAATCAAATGTATGAGAGCGACGAGGACGCCAAACGGATTATGGATCTCGGTCGCCGCTTAGAAGGGTCGATTCGGAACACAGGGATTCACGCTGCAGGTCTGATTGTCTGTGGAGATACCCTCACCGATCATATTCCCGTCTGCGTTGCCAAAGACTCGGAGATGGCCGCAACTCAATACTCCATGAAGCCCGTCGAAGCTGTTGGAATGTTGAAGATCGACTTTTTGGGTCTCAAAACCTTGACCAGCATCAAACTCGCTGTCGATGCAATCAGAGAGAAAACAGGCAAACAGATCGACTGGGTCAATTTAGCCCTCGACGATCTACCGACCTACAAACTCCTGCAGCAAGGAAAAACACTTGGAATCTTCCAAATGGAATCTGGCGGCATGCAAGAGCTTGGACGTCAGCTGCAGCCCGACAAATTTGAAGAGATCATGGCCATCAGTGCACTTTATCGTCCAGGTCCGATGGATATGATTCCCTCTTTCATCAGCAGGAAACATGGGAAAGAGGCCATTGAATATGACCATCCTATGCTCGAGGCCATTCTCTCAGAGACCTACGGCATTATGGTCTACCAAGAGCAAGTCATGCAAATTGCACAGAACCTCGCCAACTACTCTCTTGGCGAAGGTGATGTCTTGCGTAAAGCCATGGGAAAAAAAGATCATGAGCAGATGGCCAAAGAGCGCGAGAAGTTCCGCTCTGGCGCTGTAGAAAATGGCATTGAAGAATCTGTAGCAACAGCCATCTTTGACAAGATGGAAAAATTTGCCGCCTATGGGTTTAACAAGTCTCATGCTGCCGCTTATGGCTACCTCACCTATGTCACCGCCTATTTGAAATCAAACCATCCCAAAGAGTGGATGGCAGCGCTCATGACCTGTGATCGCGATGATGTTTCCAAAGTCGCCAAATTCATCCGTGAATGTCAAGCGCTTGACATTGCAATACTCCCTCCAGATGTCAATGAAGCGGGCAAAGATTTCTCCGCCACAGATGCAGGCATTCGTTTTGCCATGGCCGGAATTAAAGGCGTTGGAGAGGGCGTTGTCGAAGCGATTTTAGAAGAGCGCAAAAAAAATGGACCTTTCATCAACTTCTACAACTTTTTCGAGCGCATCGACCTCAAACGCGTGAGCAAAAAACCGATAGAATGTCTCGTCGAAGCAGGCTCCTTTGATTTCACAGGTTGGTCACGCGACGCTCTAAAAATGAGTATTGAGCAGATGCACAATACAGCTACGCGTGAGCAAAAAGAGAGTGCTTCAGGAGTTCTCACCCTCTTTGCCATGATGGGTGAGACGACAGCTAGCCAATTCACCAAACCCCCAGAAGTCATCGAACCGACGCAACCTCATGAAATTCTAAAAAAAGAGAAAGAACTTTTAGGCTTTTTCCTGACTGGCCACCCCATGGATAGCTACCGCAAAGTGATGAAGCGCCTCTCATGCCTTCCCCTCTGTAAACTCGAAGAGCTAGAAGCAAATTCAGTTGTACGTGCAGCTTTTATTGTAGAATCGATCGTTGTCCGGATTTCAGCCAAATCACAGAAGAAATTTGCCATTCTCATGATCAGTGATGGCATGGAGTCTTACGAACTACCAGTCTGGCCCGACCTGTATGAAGAAAAAAGTCACTTGCTCGCAGAGAACCAACTCCTCTATGCTGTCTTACAAGTCGAAAGGCGAGATGACAATTTACGCCTCAGTAGCCGTTGGATAGATGATCTGACCAAAGTAGATGAAGCCATGATAGGAGCGTGTGACCAAGCTTTTGATCGAGCCAAACACCACATTGCACGCATGCAAATGATTAAAACACAGAAGAAACCAGAGAAAATGGAAAAAGAGATTACCCATCAATTTCGAGTCGATGTGAGCAAAACGCACCTCAGTCATATTCTAAAAGTCAAAGAGCTCTTTCGCTCGAATCCCGGAAAGCAAGCAGTTGAAATCACTTTTCATCATCAGGATAAACCTGTTGGCAAGCTACTGATTCCAAACACATCAGGCGTGGATTTAAACGCAAAATTAGAGAAGAAACTTAGTGAGCTACACTTTGTTCAAACGGCAAACCGTTGAGCGCATTCCAGTAGGTTACCAAAATCGAACCGTCTGGGTTTTGCACACCAATGCTATAGACAGGTAGAAAAATAAGCTCCGTTTTACGAATTGCAAAGTCTCCCCCAAACGCAATCTGCGCCATACTGCGGATCTGATGCACAGAGTACCGCTTCTTCGAGATCACCGCATGCTTTGTTGGCTGCGCAACTAATGGTTCACTGAGGAGCGTAAGTGGAATATTTTCCAATCGAGGATTTTGCAAATGGAGACGGAATCTGTTTCCAGTATTTACCACCAACTTTTTCTCTCGACACTTGTTGATCCAGCTATCGACCATTTCCCCATCAGCTTTGAATTTTTGATAGAGACGTTCCCTGTCAATGGCGCCACCAGCCTCCATAATTGCTCTTAAAATTCTGAAATCATTCTTGTTTGCTTTTGCAATCAGACAATCTTCAAAACCGTGAGTACGACGCCAGTTAGAAGTATCAATCACCATCTCTCCATCGGTCAATCCCCAAAGGAGCACACCCTCTTGCGTCAATGAATTTGGTGTTGAAAACTTTGTATTCATCATTACATAGGGGTAGAAAACAAGGCGCGGCTCTAAAAAAGAGTAGCCATGACCCTTGATCAGCTCCCTGCGGTGGCGGTCCATGATCTGTTCAGGAGAAAAACGAATTTCAAGCGTCCTAAAATCGCTTACGTTCAGTTTCTCTTCAACCGTTTCACGTAGAACAGGAAAGCGATCCCATAAATACCAACCCCCCATTGCTACGCCAGCTAAAATCACCAAAGAAAAAAGTAGACGTATCATAAACTTCACTATAGCCAGAGGGATTCATATTGACAAGAAGACAATAGAATTCTACAATCACTCCCCTATGAGAATCATCCCGCTTTTTATTCTAACTAGCTTTCTGTTCAGTCCTTTAGAAGGCTCTATGACACGTATCGGCCAGTCATGGTCTGATTCAAAATATATCCCAACAGCCTCCGTTCAGGAACATTATGACCTCGGTAACCAACTTCTTTCTGAGAAAAAATGGGAAGAAGCTCTCAACAATTTTATGGTCATTCTTTACCACTACGAAGACTCCGTTTTCTATGCTGATAGCATTTACTACTCAGCAGTCTGTTACTACTTCCTAGCTCACTTTGATCTGGCTGAGAAACAATTTGCTCACTACCTCAACCAAGGTGGCCAGCTCAAACATTTTGAGCGCGTCTTCGATTTTAAATATTACATTGCTCAATACTACCGTGATGGACGTCGTAAACATCTCTTTGGTGTTGAGAAACTTCCGAGGCTCGCCTCAGGTAAAAAGAGCGCTGAAGAGCTTTACGATGAAGTCATCGCCTCGCTACCTAGTCGAGAAATTGCAGCCAAATCCCTTGCTGGCAAGGCAGATATGCAGCGCAAGCGGAAAGAATACAAAGAGAGCATCGAATCTCTTCAAGCTATTATCCGTCGCTTTCCCAAGCACTCCCTTGCTGCTGAAGCCTTCCTTACTATTGGTGAGATTTACTTGCAACAGAGCAAAGCCGAGGCACAAAACCCCGATTTGATTGCACTAGCCCAAGTTAACTACCAAAAATTCCGTAAGAGCTTCCCTGGTGATGAACGTAGTGAAGCGATTGAGCAGAACATCTTAGCGATGCAGGAGCTTTGCGCTTCAAGCCTTTATGATACAGGCCGTTTTTTTGAGAGACTCAAAAAACCCCAAGCAGCAGCCATCTACTACCATGACACTATGGGTAAGTATCCTGGCACACAATCGGCTGAAAAAAGTGAAGAACGCCTAAGCAAAATCTCTAAGAGACAGGCAAAAACTTCAAACGTTGTATGAAATATCTATTTCTTATGCTTCTCACCTCCTGTGGCTACCACTTAGGAACAGGCTCCCTGACAGATCGTTATAATACGATTACAGTTCCCTATGCCCAAGGGGATACATATGGATTTTTTACCGAAGCACTCGTTGAAAAAGTTGCCGCCCAGAGCTCCCTTCGCTACGTCAATAATGAAGGAGATCTCAAGTTAAAAGTCTGTCTTACAAGCCCATCCGCTCGTAATATCGGCTTTCGTTATGCTACTGGAAATAACTCCAAAGTGACGACTGCTAATGAGGGCAGGTTGACTCAAACAGCAACAGTCACCGTCATTGATTGCGAAAAAGGATGCACAGTCCTTGGTCCTTTCAAAGTCTCAACCTATATTGATTACGACTTTGAATCCGATTTTGCTACACGCAATGCTCATGCCTTCTCTCTAGGCCAGCTCGAGATGAACCCTCTTGCCAAAGATGCCGCCTCGCGCGCACTGCATAGTTTACTCGCTGAAAAGATTGTAGACTACGTCACAAATAGCTGGTGATACCATTACATTTTGTGGCTTTATTTTTGACTAGTGGTATACTCCAACCATGGAGTTTACGGCTTCTTTAGACCACCTCTTTGAGATGCTCACCTTTGTCCGTGAAGAGGGGAAAAGGCAAGGCGTCGATGAAGCACTTGCAAAAAAGATGGAACTTGCTTGTGAAGAAGCACTTGTAAATATCATTTCCTATGCCTTTGCCAGTCATAAAGGAACAATTGAGATGATCTGCGCACGTCACAACCAACGCTTTGAAGTGATCATCCGTGACAGCGGCAAGCCCTTCAATCCCATTGAGAGTGAGATAGACCCCCAACTAGATTTGCCCCCCGAAGAGCGTCAAATTGGCGGTTTAGGCATCTACCTTATCCGCTCAATCATTGACGAATCGAGCTATCAGCGCATTGAAAACGAGAACATCCTCCGCCTGACGCTTAGGTTAGATTCCTGACCATTTTAACGCCCATATTAAAATAGTCATGACCATTTTAACACACGTGTTAAAATGGTCATATGAAAAGCTTTTGTAATCAATAACTTAATGATTTGAGTGTCTGTTTCTTGACGCTAGTCTAGTTTGACAATCTCGTTTTCGTTCTCATCGATTTGATCGAGAAATCTCTCTAAGATCTTAAGAACCAGGCTTGAATGATTGTAAACCCCTGTCGTTGTAAAAACCATCTCTAAATTTGGCTTCTGACAGCTGTTCAGAGCAATCAAAGTATAGGTCGTTGGCGTCTCTTGGATCAACTGTGGAACAATCCATACAGCAAAACGCTCGTTAAATAAGGTCAGCTTCTCGGATGACTCTACAACATAAAAACTCTGTGAGAGAAAATCAGATGCACTATCTTCATGTTCAGTAGATTGCAAAAGATCGAGCTCTTGCAAGAGCTCCAAGTTCACTTCGATGATACCATCAGGTACAAAGCTTCCTAGATCTGTCATGAACTCTTGAAAATGCGACTCAAGCTCTGCTGGATTATCCATCTACATTTCTCCCCCTATAAGGCTATTTTAGGCCATTTTTCACCTGTTTGTCAATGGAGTAGTGCACCTTAAAATCTTCATCTGCTAAACTGCCTGATAATGAGACGTTTTCTCTTCATCTTTTTTTTCTTTCCGATTTGTTGCCTGGCAACGCCACTGCAACTGACACTCAATGCCAAAAATGCCATTCTCATTAATGGCAAAACTGGAGCGATTCTCTTTGAAAAAGAAGCCTTTACCCCTACCTATCCAGCAAGCACAACTAAAATAGCCACAGCACTTTACGCTCTACGTTTTCATCGAGACGCTCTAGATCAGACATTTTTAGTCCCTTGGGAAGCAATCGCAAGCATTACACCGCAAGCCAAGAGGCAATCGAACTACCGCAGCCCTTCCCACTGGCTAGAAACTGATGGCACACACATGAGTCTGAAAAAGGGGGAAGAGCTCTCTTTGCATGATCTACTCCATGGAATTTTGATCTGCTCAGCAAATGATGCCTCAAATACTGTTGCAATTGGTCTAAGTGGCACTGTTCCCAAATTCATGGATCAACTCAATGGATTTTTACAAAGCATTGGCTGTAAGCAGACAACATTCAATAATCCGCATGGTTTACATCATCCTGAGCATATGACAACAGCTAATGACTTGGCGTTGATGACAACAGAGGCTCTTCGCTATCCCGAATTTCGTGAAATTGTGTGTAAACCCCGCTATACATGCCCAGAAACCAACCTTGAATATGAGCGCACATTACTACAAACCAATCTCATGCTGAGAAATGGAAGCTATAACTATCCAAAAGCGATTGGTGTGAAGACGGGCGGGACACAAGCAGCAGGAAAGAACCTTGTAGCGGCAGCTGAAGAGGGAGATCGTCTTTTGATCGGAGTTGTTTTAGGTTGCACCTCTCGGGCTGATGTTTACAAGGATATGATCAAAATGTTTGAGACGGCCTTTAATGAGCCCAAAATGCGTCGCATGTTACTCCCTATTGATGATCAGAGTTTGAGTCAGAAGGTAAAAGGAGCACGTGGTAAACTCAAAACTTACCTTCCAGAAGGGGTTAGCTATGACTTTTATCCTGCTGAGGAAGAGGCTGTAAAGCTTGAGATGGCTTGGGATATTCCGACGTTGCCAGTTCGCAAGGGGATGCAAGTTGGAGTAGTGAGTGTCTTGGATAGTCAGGAGCGTTTGCTTAAGCAGGCGCCTATTTTGGCATCGCAAGATCTCAAACGGTCGATCTGGCCTTGGCTATTAGCTCTCTGTTTAAGTTGTCCGATTCTATTTTTTGTAATAAGGAGGTAGTTATGTTTGCTGGCGAAATGTATAGCGTAGGCCATATCGGTTCTAATCGTATACTTGTTGTTTCAACTGAGCAAAATGAATTTGAAAAAATAATTAACACGTTGAGGGTAATTAATTTACAGCAGGATACACAACCCTTAATTGTGACGACTCGACAGTGGAAGTTGCTTTGTGAAGTTTGCTCTGAGAGGCCCAAGCAGTGGGTTAACGCACTTATTGCAGAAGCCAAGTCTGTTTCGCTAGACACAATCCAGAGATTTCGAGCTGCTTTGCAGAGTCATTCATATCAAATGCCATCTATACGTCTTCTTCAAGATTTTTCATCTAAACAAATAGAGGTGCTTCAGTTTTTTAGTTTTAAGAATCTGTCAAATAAAGAGGTGTCAGAAGTTGTTATAAAAGTAGGGAATTTAGGAGATAGAGCAGTCAATATTATTCTGTGGTATAACAAAGCTTTGGAACTCCCTATGCTTCGTGAAATCGCAGAGCTCGAGGATAGCCAAATAAGAGTCTTTGAATTGATCGGTTCACATCTTTCTAAATGCACGGGTAGTGAGCTTACTCTTCTGATAAAAGCAGCTTATAAGGTTGATTACGAGCAATTAGAGTGGAGGTCATATTGGTGTGAGCGGGCGAAAGAATCATGCAAGAATGGCTCAGATTTGATTTTAATGCTTTATAAGCTTTCCTCTACCGGTAGGATGCAATGCAACATGACTTCCGCCTTTGCAACACCTCCTAGGAGACACATAACTCAATAAACTCTGCCCATTTCTGTGAAGCGATTGTCTTATTAACTTTTGAGAAGTCTAGACTCAAGTTTGAGCAGAAAATTTTAATCATCTGCATATTTAAACGGTTAGCTGCATATTCTGCAGCGAGAGCAGTTTGAATATTTTGTTGAAACTGTGACCATACAAGTGGCTTGTCTCGAATCTGTAAAACTTTCGCTTTTAGATCAGGATCTTGGAGAATGATTTTGATCAATTCCAATGGAGGCACATCTTTAATCTGCTTACCAGCTTGGTTGAGTGCACTCATTTGCCATGCAATTGTAGCAGTATTACTTTCGGCAAGCGTTGTGATTATGAATCGAATGTTAATCATTTTGTCAGAGGAAACTTCTACTTTTGGTCTTTTATGATAGATGACCAGACCAATCAACAGAAGAGGGCTAACAGCAGCGATACCAACAGAGAGATAAAACTGGCCCGAACCAACAGGGAGTTGGGTCGCTGCGATAATGCCGCCAACAAGACAAGTGATGGTGGCAAATAGAGCAATTTTTTCCAGAAGAGAGAATTGGGGTAGTCTGCTAGAGATAGGTGTACAGCTCATATGAGCGTAAATTTTAATATATTTTTTTTATTCTGTCAGCTGAAAAGTAGCTGCAAAAAAGCCGTCCATCCCACCGTAAGAGGGGTGCGAGCAAAATGGTGATCCTACCATTTTAAGCGAATGGGTTTTGATGAAGTAGTCCACTTGCTGTTCGTTCTCTTCTTTAAGAAGGGAGCAGGTTGCATAGACGATGTGACTACCTGGCTTTACATACTCTAGGGCTTTTTCAAAGATCTCTCGTTGCGCAATGACGAGGCGGTCAAGAAGCTCGTGCTCAAACTTCCACTTCTGATCGGGGTTGCGTCGCAAGGTTCCTGTTCCTGTGCAAGGGGCATCGACGAGGACCCAATCCATTTTCCCTTTGAGATTTTTGGGTAGGGGTGAGAGGAACTGGGCATTTTGAATGCCAGCCCGTTTGCAACGCTTTTTGGCCTGGTCTAAGATATAAGGGCGAATGTCATGCAGATAGAGTTGGCCGCTTCCTTCCATTTTGTGGGCAAATGCAAGGCTTTTACCACCAGCGCCAGCGCAATAATCAAGGACGTGTTGCTTTGGCTTGACATCCATCATATCAGCAACAAGTTGACTCGCTTCATCTTGGATCTCGAAATGGCCAGCTTTAAACTCAGGAAGTGCAACTAATGGCTCGCGCTTTTTAAACTCGATGCCGAGTTTGGACTTTTCACACGGCGTAACATCAAACTGATTTTGCAGGTGGGCAAGTAATTTTTCACGTGTTGTCTTGAGGGGGTTGACGCGCACGGCAATCGGAGCTGGTGTATTACTCACTTGTGCTAAATAGATTGCTCGCTCTTCCCCGTAGGCTTTAAGGAGCAAATCAAAAAGCTGCTCGGGGAAGCTGACGCGGACATGCAGTGGGATTGAATTGACATAAAGGTAGTTGGTGGGTTGAAATTGTCTAAAGATGGCATAACGTTTTTCCCATGAGGGGTCGCGATCGATCAGATGATCTAAGAGGGTGCGCCAGCGGGTCATTCCATAGACGGCCTCGGCGATGAGCTTTCGATCTTTTGAACCTAGAGCCTTATGTGCCCGAAAGTATTGACTGAGAAACAGATCTAGTGGAAGATGCTGGTTCTCAAAACGTCGAAGGAGCTGAAAGAGGTGATGTTCAGGGTAAGTATACTTTTTCATCGTTCTAATATAATAGTTGAATGATACATATAGTTCTATATCAAATTCTTTCTTTTATAATTGTGGTGGCGGCTCAACCTGACTGGAGCTCTCTCGCTTCGATTCTGGCGGCTTCTGTCGGTTATGCGCTCTTTTGGAAGGGGATTGCGCCTCTGAAACGGCGTGAGCAGTTTCTCTCGGGAGTTCTCTGGATGGGGACGATTCAGCTCATTCAGATCAACTGGCTCACTTCTGACCACTATGTAGGATTTTTCATCTACGCGGCAGTGATTTTCTTTGCCTTTGCTATCGGCTGTCAATTTGGTCTTCTTTCGCTCTTTGTTCGTCCCAAGATGAGTGTCAAGCAAATTTTAGGAGTCGCCGGCGCTTGGGTTCTCATGGAGTGGTCACGCCTCTTCTTTCTCAGTGGTTACACGTGGAACCCTGTCGGTTTGTCTCTCTCTGCCACCAACTATGGGATTCAGATGGCGGCTATGTGCGGTATTTTTGGACTGAGTTTTTGGGTGATTCTCTCAAATGTCGCGGTCTATCAAAAAAGATGGCGTTTAGCAGCTTTTCTCTGTCTTTTCCCCTATCTCTTTGGTGGTGTGACTTATCACTGGCATCATTACCAGATTGAAAAAGGTCCTAAGCTTGAGGTATTGCTTGTACAGCATGCGGTTACTCCCGAAAAATTGCGTGGCATGCAGTGGGAATCAATGTGCGCCTTTTTAGCTCCATATTTTGACAAATCGGTCGATTTGATCGTCTTTCCTGAAGCTGCTCTCCCATTTTTGGCTCACGCTCAAATTTATCCCGCCACTTGGGTTAATGAGCTTTTTGCCGACTACTTTCAATATGAAGTTGCATTTGAACAGGAGTATGTGAGTAATGCGCAAATTGCACAGTCAATCGCAACGCTTTTCCAAGCTGATGTTGTTGTCGGATTAGAAGATACGCAAGGGGAGCATAACTATAATGCCGCTTTTCATTTCTCACCGGATAAAAATACGCAAGTTTATTACAAACAAGTGCTTCTGCCATTTGGAGAGTATTTGCCTTTTGCCTTTAAGTGGTTTGAAAAATATTTCCCAGCAGATGGGTATTTTACGCCTGGAAAATCTGCAAAAGTGTTTGAGGGAAAAGTTCCGTTTGGTGTTTCGATCTGCTATGAAGAGACGTTTGGTCATTTAATGCGGCACAATAAACGATCTGGTGCGCATCTACTTGTCAATATCTCCAATGATGTTTGGTATCCGCATTCACGCCTACCTTTTGTCCATTATATGCACGGAAGGTTGCGCGCTGTTGAAATGGGCGTGCCGCTTGTGCGTGCTTGTAATACAGGTATGACTTGCGGGGTTGACAGTCTCGGATGTCTACGTTCGCATCTTCCTTACGAGACGCGAAAATCTCAACCTGTACAGGCTGCGCTTTTGCTCTCTCTGCCCCTTCATCATTATTCGACGATTTATTCATATGTTGGTGATTATCTAATTCTTGTAATTTCTTTTGGTTTTCTTGCACTTGCGCAAAAACGACGCTTACGCTAAAGTCCCTTTGCTTATGACGATTCGGCAACAATGCACTTTGAAAAAAGAGGTCTCTTTTTCTGGAATCGGTGTTCACACCGGAAAGAAAGTGACCATGACTTTTATTCCCATGCCGGAGCATTCGGGGATCGTTTTCCAACGGATAGATCTTCCTGGTAAGCCGACAGTTCCAGCAGCTCTTGAATATGTGACAGGTACAGCGCGTAGCACGACAATTGGTATTGGCGAGTGTGAAGTGCATACAATTGAACATGTGTTAGCAGCACTCTCTGCCTATCAGATTGACAATCTTTGCATTCAAGTTTCCGATCAAGAACCTCCAATTGGCGATGGGAGTTCACGTCCTTTTGTGAAAATGATCGAAGAGGCGGGAATTGAAGAGCAAAAAGCGACACGCACTATTGTCAAAATCGAAAAGCCAGTCTATCTATCTGACGGTCCTGTTCATATCGTTGCTCTTCCTGCTGATGAATTTCGCATCAGTTATACGTTGCACTACCCTAAAACCCCTGTCATCCGCTCACAATATTTCTCTTTTGTGCTAACACCAGAGGGATTTAAGGAGCAAGTATCGGGTTGCCGCACCTTTGCTCTCTATGAAGAGTTGACAATGTTGATGGAGCACGGCTTGATTCGGGGTGGAAGTTTAGATAATGCTGTCGTGATCAAGGATGATGTTGTGCTAAGTAAAGAGGGCTTGCGTTTCCCCGATGAGATGGTCCGTCACAAAGTTCTTGATATTGTAGGAGATCTTTCTCTTGTAGGATTTCCTTTTTTCGCGCATATTGTGGCCATCTGTTCAGGGCATCGGACAAATGTTGAGTTTGGGCAAAAAATAATGGAATCACTTTCGTCGCCTCAAGGAGCGTTGGTATGACCGAAAAAGAACCGGTGTTTGATATTAAAAAGGTGAGAGAGATATTGCCTCATCGCTATCCTTTTTTGCTTGTGGACAAGATCTTAGAGATGGATTTTGACAAGCCCTACATCTTAGGACAGAAAAACGTCACAATTAATGAGCACTTTTTCCAAGGACATTTTCCGCAGACACCGATTATGCCTGGCGTATTGATTTTAGAAGCTTTGGCACAAGTTGGCGGCATTTTACTGCATGAAAGTGGATTTCAAGATAAGATCGCACTTTTTTTGAGTATGAACCATGTAAAATTCCGTAAGCCCGTTGTTCCAGGTGATATTTTGATGCTTTATGCTGAAGGTAAGATCTTCAGTAGCAAGGGAGGAAAGATCTATGCAAAAGCAATGGTTGGGTCTAAGGTTGCGTCCGAGGCAGAAATCGGTTACGCTCTGGTAAACAAAGCACAATTTTTTGAAGGATCACCGCGATGACAAAAGAAACGAACATTCATCCAATGGCCGTAGTTGACCCCAAAGCGAACATTGGCAAGGGTGTTACAGTTGAAGCTTTCGCAGTTGTAAAAGCAAACGTTACACTTCACGATAACGCTATCATCAAGTCTAGTGCGTATATTGATGGACATACAACAATTGGTGAAGGGACAACGATTTGGCCAGGTGCAGTCATCGGCACAAAAACCCAAGATCGGAAATATCGTGGTGAGATCACCTTCGTTGAAATTGGCAAAAACTGTGAAATTCGTGAATTTGCAACAATCAACTCTTCGACACATGAAGGTTCAACAGTGCGCGTTGGTGAAGGCTCACTGATCATGGCTTACTGCCACATTGCTCATCACTGTAATGTTGGAAAGCATGTCACCATTAGCAACAATTCACTACTTGCAGGCCATGTGACCATTGAAGATTACGCTGTTTTAGGTGGGATGACTCCTGTGCACCAGTTTGTGCGCATCGGTTGCCATGCAATGGTTGGAGGGATGAGTCGTGTCATAAATGATGTCCCTCCCTACACAATTGGTGGTGGCATTCCTTATTGTCTCGGCGGTATAAATCGCATCGGTCTTAAAAGACATCAGTTTCCATTCGAAACACGCAAAGCTCTTTTTCAGGCTTACCGTTTGGTCTATCGCTCTCGCCTTTTATTACATGAAGCACTTGAGCGCATTGAACAAGATGTCCCAATGCTTCCCGAAGTGCGTCACTTTGTAGACTTTTGTCGTAGCACCAAACGCGGTCTGATCGGCATGCGTGGTAGTCACCAAGGCATTTCCAATAAGGCTGAAGAGAGCAAAACAGAGTTGGCAGATGTCTCTCCACAAGATCTTCTTGTTGAGGTAGGAGGCCAGTAATCAAAGTCGTCTTTTTTGGCACACCCCGCTTTGCAAGTGCCATCTTAGAGGCCTTGCTTACAAACGGCATTCAAGTTGTCGCAGTCGTCACCAAAGCTGACAAACCAGTCGGCCGCAAAGGCACACCGCAACCACCAGCCGTTAAAAAACTCGCCCTAGCCCACAACCTTCCCATTTACCAACCAGAAAAAGCTTCAGATCCCGAGTTTGTCACCTTTCTCAAAACCCTCGATGCCGACCTCTACGTCGTTGCAGCCTTCAGCGAAATACTCAAAGAGAACCTCTTAGAGGCACCCCGCCTCGGCTGTATTAATGTGCACGCCTCCATTTTGCCCAAATATCGCGGCGCCGCCCCCATACAACGGTGCATCATGGCAGGTGAAAAAGAGAGTGGAGTCACCATCATGGCCATGGATAAAGGCCTCGACACAGGGGGCATTCTCTCGATTGCCAAAACCCCCATCACAGAAGAGATGACAGCAGGGGAGCTCGCCATTAAACTAACAGAGATTGGCAGCAAAGCCCTCATTGACGTCATCAAAAATTTTGAAACGATCACACCCCAGCCCCAGCCTGAGGGTGAAACCTGTTATGCAAAAAAATTGAAACCAGAAGATGGCAAAATCGATTGGAATCAACCGTGTGAGACAATTCATAATTTGATTCGAGGTGTGAGTCCCAAGCCTGGCGCTTGGTGCGAAGTGCTCGTTCGCGGAGTCAAAAAGAAATTAAGCATCAAAAAGGCCAGCCAAGAGCCCACTCTCTCGGGGAAACCAGGAGAAATTCTCTCGACAGGCTCAAAAAGTCTTTTGGTTGCCTGTCAAACTGGAGCTCTCTCACTAGATATAGTCCAGCTCGAAGGCAAAAAAGCTTTAGCTATCAATGAATTCCTTCGAGGGTTCCACAACTGCATCTCCTTTAGAAACCCCTGAATAATGCCGGTCTTGGATCTTTCAGCGCAATTTGCACCAGAGCGTCATTTTTGCCCTCCCTAACCCACAAGGGGTTAGCTTCGGCCTTCAAATTTAGCTCTGTCACAAATTTCACTAAAATCTCCAAACCCCCATTAGTCAGAGGTTTCTTTACATTAGATTAACAATCTGGTATACTGTCCCCCTTCAAAGGAGAACATATGTCAGTATCAGCCCCAGTATCTCGACCACTATCACCAGTCGCACCACCACCTCCACAAGTTGCCCAGCATCACGGTAGAACTATTTCATACCGCCCACCTACTTTCGGTGATCATGTTTCAGGTCTTTCAGTTGGAATTGGATTTTCCCCGCTTCGCGGATCGGATCGTGACGATCTCTCTACCCAGTTAGAGCAACGCAGCTTATATGGCCGTTTTGCAGATTATGGTGGTCGGGTTATAAAAATGTTTGATGGCCTGGACCGCTTTGACAAGACATTGAAGCTTGTGCAAGCAGGTTTAGATATGGGGATCTATGGACTTGATGCTGAGCACCCCGATCAGCCGATGCTCGGTAAATCACGTAGTATTGTGAGTGGAACTCGCAAAGTTGCAGGTTTAACAAAAGCTGTGGGGGGTGCTGCTGGAGTTGTCTCTCATGTGCGCACAATCGGAGCTTTAGCAGCAGGCTTGCACTCAGATACACGCGTTGTTCCTCTTAATGCAACCGCCTTTTATCCGGGAAAAGTAGAGAAGCCTTGGATGTATGCAAAAAACCAGAATGGTATAAGAGCTGCTACAAGTGAGCATAATTCAAAATACTACATGGGATATGCTAAGCGAGCAGAAGGGAAAGATGAACAGCGATTAGCTTTAGCGCGTGCGAGTTTAGGGTTAGTTGGAGCGACAACCTATACGGCAGCATTTGGTGTTTGCCGACCGATTCAATTTGCTGAGAGTGTTGGTGCCGATTTAAGTACTCACGCCCATGAGACAGGTCAACAATTTGGCCTTATCATGTTCATCAATCACGTTGCTTCTATCCTTAAAAATGTTCTCGACTTTATTTGGGAGCACATGACATTTAGCCGTACGTTTGATCCGCTCCTTGCTGGTAACAAAAGTAGGGAAGTTTCAGAGCTCAAAGGCCTATGGGCAGGCAACGACCATAGTGAGCAGGCTGCTCTTGTACGCACCATGCAGAAGATGGAAGTTTTACACGTGAAGAATCAAGTATTCAATGCGGTGAGTTTTGTCAAAACAAGTTTTGAGCTTGTGACTGACGTTACGCTCTTTACGCCACTTCCACCCCCAGTCAAAATAGCTGCAACTGCGATTGTCGCCATCACCGACTTTGGAAAGATGTGGATCGGAACGGCGGCTTAGATCACCTTGACAACTCCTGCACTGAGTTATCGTTCACCTCCATTATGTGATCATGTCGGCTCATTGCTCTTTGGCCGTGGATTTTCCCCACTTACAAACCTTGATTATGCAGGTCTCAATCAGCAGATCGACCAGAGAAGTCTCACGTCACGTGTTTCCGATTGGAGTAAGCGTGCTCTTAATATTCTATTCAGCCTCGACCGTGTTGATAAGAGCGTTGAGCTAGTTGAGTCGGGAATCGACCTTGCAATCTATTCATTAGATAAAAACCATCCTGCGCAGAGAGGTCTTCAAGGTGCTTACGATGCTGCCTACCAGACGCGCCGCGTCATCAGCCTGACAAAAGGCCCCGTCTACTTGGCAGTCTCTGTTTATCAAGTGCGTACCATTGGAGCATTGATTACAGGACTGCGAGGCAGTGCAGCTGCCGTTCCTCTCAATGGGACCGCATTTGCCTCTGGCCAGCTTGAAGATGGTCAGCTTAATCCAAAATACTATCTCTCCTATGCATGGCGTGCTGAGGGGGTAGCCGAGCAAGCCTTGGCACTTGTACGCCACTTCCTTGCGCTGATTGGCAACCTTGCTTGCACCGTCGCCTACGGTATCTGCCGCCCGATTCAGTTTACAGAGTCCTATGTCGACACAGTCTCTGAACATGCTAGCCGTGTCGGCCAGCAATTTGGCATAATGCTATTTGTCTACCGTATTACCGCAGTATTCAAAAATATCCTTGATTTTGTCTGGGAGTCTCTCACCTTTAGTAGAACGTATGACAAGTCAGAAGCGACATTAAAATCGCTGAGAGCCATTAGTGAGCAAGCAGCGCTCGTGCAGACCATGCAGAAGATGGAGCTTTTTCACGTGCGTAATCAATTAGCCAACTCGGTGAGTAGTATTAAAATTTGCGCTGACCTAGTCAGAGATGTTTCGTTGTTTACGCCTCTGCCAATCCCAGTGATGATCGCCGCTAGGGTCATTGCGGCAGTTACAGACTTCTTTAGAATGTGGCTCTATACGATGCAATAGCACTTTTTATACATTAGTGTTGGACAAAAAGAAGGGGCTTTGCTAAGCTCCTTTTTTCATTTCTTGGATGAGGACGTCTAATTCGCCCTTCCAGTGAGCGCGGCTTACCCGCCGGTAATCGGACCACAAATCCATTACTATTTAAGCAGCGATCTGGCTAGATTCGGGAAATAATTTGCTAGGAAGTAAGAAAAATTTAATAGGTAAATGTCCTATGTCACTGAAACTTATGGGAAAAAAGCGCGGCATTACTCAGCGCTTTGATGAGTCGGGAAATCTCGTTGTCTGCACAGTTATTCATGCAGAGCCAAATGTGATCACGCAGATCAAGCGTCGTGAATCAGATGGGTATAACGCATTGCAACTCGCCTTTGAAAAGATTGTTACTAAAGATCCGCGCACAGTCGAAAAAAGAATGACAAAGCAGTTGCTCGGCCATTTTCAAAAGGCAAGTGTTGAGCCGCGTCGTCACCTTTCAGAAACACGCATCGATAACGTTGAAGAGTATCAAGTTGGGCAAGAGCTCGGAGTTTCTCTTTTTTCTGAGACGACATTTGTAGATGTTTCAGGCGTTAGCAAAGGAAAGGGGTTTCAGGGTGTTATGAAGCGTCATAACTTCTCTGGTGGTCCAGCTGCTCACGGATCAGGTTTTCACCGTCATGGTGGGTCGACAGGAATGCGCTCTACGCCAGGCCGCTGTTTGCCAGGTACTAAGAAGGCTGGTCGCATGGGTAACGAGAAAGTGACGATTCAGAACTTGAAGGTGGTCAGCATCGACGAGGGAAAAAATGTGATTATTGTCGAGGGTTCAGTCCCAGGGCCACAAGGTGGCATTGTGTGGGTCGGCTCTGCAGTTAAAAAGAAGAACAAGAAATAGGTTGAACTGTGACGAAGTTAAAAAAACATAATCTAAGTGGTGAAGCCACTGGTGAGATGACAGTCAACAAGGCACTCATGGATGTTGATGTGAACCCTCAGTTGATCAAAGACTATATTGTCGCTTTGCGAGCAAATGCGCGTCAATGGTCTGCGAATACAAAAGGGCGCTCAGAAGTTAGCCATTCAAACCAGAAGCCGCACCGTCAAAAGGGGACAGGTAATGCACGTCAAGGAACCTTGGCAGCACCTCAGTACCGTGGTGGTGGGATTGTTTTTGGGCCTAAGCCAAAGTTTAACCAGCATATCCGTGTTAACCGAAAAGAGCGACGTGCGGCAATTCGGCAGATCCTCTCTGAAAAGCTCGCTGACAAGCGTGTCTTTATCCTAAAAGATTTCGCTGAATTAAAGCAGCCAAAGACAAAAACTGTGCATCAATTCCTTCAAGCGTGTAAAATCGCTAACCGCCCAGTTCTATTTGTTGGCGAAGAGGGTACTGATAAGCACGAAGCAATGAGAAGAAGTGTGCGCAACATTCCACGGTCAGCGTTTGTACTCGCGGCTAATGTGAATGGATACGATTTAGCGTGTGCTCACAACATCGTCTTTTCTGAAGCGGCGTTTAAAGAATTTTCTAAACTATTGGTGGAAGCATGAAACAAGCTTATAAGATTGTCAAATCTAGGCACATCACAGAAAAAAGCCGAGTGTTAGAAGAGCTTCAACATTCTGAGAGTAATCCTTCAGTGGCTAAGTGTAAGTCACCGAAGTCTGTATTTATCGTTGATCAAAATGCGAGCAAACCAGATATTGCGCGCGCTGTTGAAGCGATTTACAAAGAGAAAAATATTAAAGTGACACGGGTCAATACGATTCGTGTTAAGCCAAAAGCCGCAAAGCGCGGGCGTGGACGTGGTCGAGCTGGCCATAAAGCTGGATTTAAAAAAGCTGTTGTCACGCTTGAGCCTGGCGATGCAATTGATAATGTGTAAGAGGTAGTTAGAGATGCCGAAAAAATATAAGCCGACTGCTCCTGGGATGCGTCAACTAGTCTTGCCTAGCAAAGACGAATTGACCAAGGAACGTGAAGTTGATGCGACTAAGAAAACGCGCGCTCAAGTAAAGCCTTGTAAGAAGCTTCTTGCTCCAAAAAGACGTACAAATGGCCGTAATAACAACGGACACATCACCTGTCGTCACCGCGGTGGAGGGCAAAAACGCCACTACCGTATCGTTGACTTCAAGCGTAACAAAGATGGCGTGCCAGCAAAAGTTGCTTCAATTGAGTACGATCCAAACCGCACTGCGCACGTAGCACTTTTAAACTACGTTGATGGCGAGAAGCGTTATATCTTGGCTCCGAAAGGGTTGAAGCGTGGAGATGAGGTTGTTTCAGGTAGTGAGAGCCCATATAAAGTTGGGTGCTGCATGGTGCTAAAGGCAATGCCACTTGGTTCTGTGATTCACAATATTGAAATGCAGCCTACCCGTGGAGCTAAGCTTGTTCGCTCAGCTGGATTGTCTGCGCAGCTAGTCGCACGAAGTGCTGGTTACGCAACATTGAAGATGCCTTCAGGCGAATTCCGCATGATCAATGAAAACTGTCGTGCAACATTCGGTGAAGTATCGAATCCAGAGCACAGTTTACGTGTTGATGGTAAAGCTGGAAGAACCCGCTGGAAGGGTATTCGACCAACTGTCCGCGGAACTGCCATGAACCCGGTCGATCACCCACACGGTGGTGGTGAAGGGCGTCATAATGGATATATTCCGCAATCACCTTGGGCAAAACAGACTAAGGGATTGCGTACACGTAAGAAGAGTAAAACTAAGAAATGGATTGTGAAAGATCGCAGGAAGTAATTTATGGGTAGATCGCTAAGAAAAGGGCCGTTTGTAGACCACCATCTTCTCAACAAAGTGAGAAAGATGAATCAGGAAGGGAAAAAACTCCCCATTAAGACATGGTCACGTCGCTCGATGATTATCCCTGAGATGATCGGCCATACATTTGAGGTGCACAATGGACGGAAGTTCCTCTCAGTATTTGTCTCAGAGACAATGGTAGGACACAAGTTGGGAGAATTTTCACCAACACGTCTGTTTAAGACACATCCAGTGAAAAAGGCAGCAACATAAAAGGTAAATGATGGAATTAGCAAAAGCTGTAACAAAATTTGTTCGAGTCCCGACACGCAAAGCGCGTCTAGCGGCGAATTTGATTCGTGGACTCTCTGTCGAAGAGGCTGGCCTTCAGCTTTCACATTGCAACCTTAAGGGTGGACGTCTTTTGAAAAAGACACTTGATAGTGCAGTTGCAAATGCTGAAACTAATCATGATGCACGCCGAGATCTTTTGCATGTCGTTGAAGTACGCATAGATGAAGGGCCACACATGAAAAGGGCAAAATCACGATCACGTGGGTCACGCTCACCGATTTTAAAACGTACGAGCCACTTCACAGTTGTGGTCGGAGAAAAGGGAGAGGAGTAGTCAATGGGCCAAAAAGGATGTCCAATAGGTCTTCGTACAAGTGTCACTAAGAAATGGCGTTCTTTATGGTACGGAAATAAGCAAGAGTTCGGCAACCTAGTTGTTGAAGACTTCCGCATTCGTGAGTACCTAAAGAAAAAACAGTCATGCCAAGGGGCATCTCGCTTTACGATTCGTCGTATGAGCGATAAAGTAGAAGTCACAATTCACACCTCACGTCCTGGTCTTGTGATCGGGAAGAAAGGTTCAGAAATTGACCTTCTCAAACAAGAACTTAGACGCCTGACAGGCAAAGAAGTTTGGGTTGAAGTCGAAGAAGTCAAAAGACCCGACTTAGACGCTAAACTCGTTGCTGAAGGGATTGCACGCCAACTACAGAGACGTATTGCCTTTAGAAGAGCGATGAAAAAAGCACTTCAAGCAACAATGGACGCAGGCGCTGTTGGAGTTAAAATTCAAGTATCCGGACGTCTTGGCGGTGCTGAGATTGCCCGTACAGAGTGGTACAAAGAGGGACGTATTCCTCTTCATACACTCAGAGCAGATATCGATTACGCGACAGCCAGGGCTGAGACCACATACGGAACAATTGGTGTTAAAGTGTGGGTCAACCACGGCGAAGAAGCCACGCAGGATAAGGAGAAATAACCATGTCATTCATGCCAAAGCGCACAAAGCACCGTAAGCAACAGAAAGGGCAGCATACAGGCCTGAGTAAGGGTGGCAATTTTGTCGAGTTTGGAGAATTTGGAATCCAAACATTGGATCGTGGCCGTATTACAGGTCAGCAGATGGAAGCATGTCGTATAGCGATCAACCGCTACTTCAAAAGACGTGGTAAAGTCTGGATCCGAATTTTTCCAGATAAGCCAGTGAGTAAAAAGCCGGCTGAGACACGTATGGGTAAAGGTAAAGGTTCGACAGACCATTGGGTCGCAGTCGTTAGACCAGGACGCATCCTGTTTGAAGTTGGAAATGTTAGTCGTGAAGAGGCGCAACAAGCACTTAGACGTGCAGCTGCGAAACTTGGGGTTAAAACACGCTTTGTTGAGCGTCTAGAGAGGGTTTAAGATGTCAAAAGCAAGTGAACTAAGAGATGTTGCAGTAGATGAGCTAGATTTAAAGCTCGATACGCTACGCAGGGAAATCTATGAGTTACGTAGTGAGAAACTCGATGGTAAGTCACAGCAGACACACCTTATCAGTCAAAAAAGAAAAGAAATTGCTCGTATCATGACAGTTAAGCGAGGGAAAGCATGATCAAAGACCGCGTTGATAGAAAAACTAAGACAGGTACAGTCGTCTCAACTAAAATGGAGAAAACAGCCGTTATTAAAGTTGAGCACGTCTACCGCCACCCCCTTTATGGCAAAGTCGTAAAAGGGTCGAAAAAATACTACGCGCATCACGATGGTCCGACTGCGCTTGCTGTAGGAGATGAAGTGACCATCGTAGAAACACGTCCCTTGTCAAAACTCAAGAGATGGCGTGTCGTAAGTGAAAACAAGTAACTGGAATTAAAGGGCTATGCTTCAACAAGAATCCCAACTCAAGGTTGCAGATAATACTGGAGCCAAAAAAGTAAAGTGTTTCAAGGTCGTTGGTGGAACACGCCGTCGGTATGCCAATGTTGGTGATATCATCATCTGCTCTGTGCGGGAGGCCGAACCTAACAGTTCTGTCAAAAAAGGAGAGATCGTCAAAGCGGTGATTGTACGCACAAAGCGCTACATCAAGCGTGCTGATGGATCGTGGCTCCGTTTTGACACAAACAGTTGCGTCATCATCGACGATAAAGGAAATCCTAAGGGTACTCGGATTTTTGGCCCAGTTGCACGTGAAGTGCGTGACAAAGGCTATATTAAAATTAGTTCATTAGCACCTGAGGTGATCTAGATGAAAAGAAAATTACGTACTGGAGATCAGATTGTTGTCATCGCTGGTAATGACCGTGGTAAATCAGGAAAAATTCTAAGATTTTCTGGAAAGCAACGTGTTGTTGTCGAAGGCATCAATATCCGTAAAAAGCACATGAAAAGGCAGCAAGAGAACCAACAATCTCAGATCCTTGACATTGAATGTCCTGTTGACATTTCAAATGTTAAGCTTTCTGTTGGAGATAAGGCTGTCAGATTGCATGCACAATTTAACAAGAAGGGCGAGAAAGAGCTTGTTTACTCTAAGGGGAACAAGACTGAAGTGTATCGCTCTGTAAAAAAGAGATAAGTCATGGCAAGGTTAAAAGATAAGTATCGCTCTGAGGTAAAAAAAGCCCTTCAAGAGAAGTTTAAATACTCTAATCCGATGCAGCTGCCAAGAATGACCAAAGTGGTCATTAGTATGGGGCTAGCAGAGGCACAAAAAGACAAAAATGCGCTGCAAGATTGTCTTAAAGAGTTGACTGCTCTATCTGGCCAGCGTCCGATTCTGACGCACGCACACAAATCTGTTGCCGGATTTAAGTTGCGTGAGAAACAAGTAATCGGAGCAAAAGTTACCCTACGTGGTGATCGGATGTATGATTTTATGGACCGTTTCTTTAATATTGTCACACCTCGTATTAGTGACTTTAGAGGTTTTGGTAAAAAGGGAGACGGAAGAGGTTGTTACTCATTGGGAATCAATGATCAGCAGATCTTTCCAGAGATCGACCTTGATAAAGTAAAACGGACGCAGGGGATGAACATTACATTTGTCACCACAGCCGAAACAGATGAAGAATGCCATGAGTTGCTGCTCAAACTCGGGTTACCATTTAAAAAAGATGCAGCAGCATAATAGGAGATAAGATTCAATGCATGATCCAGTAGCTGACTTATTAACACGAATTCGTAACGGATGCATGGCGAAACACCGTTTCGTAGATGTACCACATAGCAAGCTCAAAGAAGAGATTGTTAAAGTTTTGAAGAGAAAGGGATTTGTGGCACATTTCCTCGTAAAAGAAGAGAACCGTAAAGGAACTATTCGTATCTTTTTGAAGTTTATGCCTGATCGCGCACCTGTCATTCAAAAATTACAGCGTGCTTCGAAGCCTTCTCTACGTCGTTATGTTTCGACTCATGATATTCCAAAGGTTTTAGGTGGAATGGGAATAGCCATTCTTTCAACTTCGAAAGGCGTATTAGATGGTGAAGAGGCTCGTGAAAAGAACGTTGGTGGAGAACTACTGGCGCTTGCTTGGTAAATTGGAGGAAAATTAAAGATGTCTCGTAAAGCAAAACTACCGATTACACTTCCCAGTGGAGTGGAAGCAAAACTCACAGGAAGCACCTTTTCTGTAAAAGGACCTAAGGGAACGCTTTCGCGTGAACTCATGCCTTGCATCGTCGTCAAGATTGAAAATAGCTCAGTTGCTGTGAGTCTAACTCCTGAAATGAGCCATGCTACAAACTTTTTAGGCCTTTACTGGTCACTCATGTCAAACATGGTCACAGGTGTACACACAGGATTTACTAAAACTCTTGAGATGATTGGAGTTGGATTTAGAGCAGCAGTACAAGGAACCCTGCTTGACTTAACAGTTGGATATTCACACCCAGTGAAGCTTCCGATTCCAGAAGGTGTAGCAGTAAAAGTAGAGAAAAACACACATATTCATCTAGATGGCGCAGATAAGCAAGTTGTTGGACAATTTGCAGCAGATATCAGAGCCAAAAGACCTCCTGAGCCCTACAAAGGTAAAGGAATCCGTTACAAAGATGAATACGTGCGTAGAAAAGCTGGTAAAGCAGGTAAAAAATAATGAGAAAAGTTCAACTTAAAACTTCAAAACTCCGTGTAAAGCGCGCGATGCGTGTACGTAAAAAACTAACAGGTAAGCCACGCCTTACAGTCATCAAAAGCAACTTGCATATTCATGTGCAGTTAATTGATGAGGGTAAAGTCCTAGCCTCTACCTCAACGCTTTCCAAAGAGTTCCGCGCAACAGAGTTTAACAAAAAAAATAAAGCATCTGGACGCAAGCTTGGTGAGAAGATTGCTGAGCTAGCAAAAGATCAAAAAATTAAAGAAGTCATTTTTGATCGCGGATGTAGCAAATATCACGGAGTACTTGCAGCAGTTGCAGATGGTGCGCGTGAAGCTGGATTAGAATTTTAAATTAGGGAATGAGCATGTCAAACAGAAATGGACCCCAACATAAGCAAGACGACCAATTCGAAGAGAAAGTTCTTTTTGTAAACCGTTGTTCGAAGGTTGTTAAGGGTGGGCGCAAATTTAGCTTTTCAGCGCTTATATTGGTCGGAGATCACAAAGGGCAGGTTGGATTCGGTTTTGCAAAAGCAAACGAATTAACTGATGCTATCCGTAAGGGTGGTGAAGCTGCTCGTAAGAATCTTATGACATTTGAGACTGAAGACACAACAATTCCGCATGAGATTTTTGTTGATTATGATGGTGCACGTTTGATGCTGAGACCAGCTCCTGAAGGGACTGGTGTTGTAGCAGGCTCACGTGTCCGCTCAATTCTTGAATTTGCAGGATTACGAAATGTTGTTGCTAAAAGTTTGGGTTCTAACAACCCAATCAATCAAGTAAAAGCAACCTTTAAAGCTCTAAGTAGCCTACGTAATCGTAAAGAAACATTAGCAGCTCGAGGTATCGCATGAGTATTAAACTTGAGAATCTACAAAATACAGCACGTCCCGGTAAAAGACGTAAGTTGCTTGGTCGTGGACCAGGTTCAGGCTTAGGAAAAACATCGGGTCGTGGTCATAAAGGAATGGGAGCACGTTCAGGATATAAAACACGCCAAGGTTATGTTGGTGGTGGAGTACCTCTACACCGTCGTTTGCCAACTCGCGGGTTTTCAAATGCACGCTTTACATTTCGTTATGATGTCATTAACCTAGGTCAACTCGACTCTATCTATGAAGATGGAGAAGAGGTTAGCCTAGAAACTCTCCGCAAAAAGGGATACCTAAAAGGCGCTTCAAAAGGCGTTAAGGTTCTTGCGCATGGAGAGTTGACAAAAAAAGTGACTTTCAAAGTAGAGGCACTTTCATCAAGCGCTAAAGAGAAACTGAAAAAACTCAACATAGACGTAAACGTCTAAGAGAATTATGTTCGACACAGTCAAACGCATCGCAGGTATTTCCGAACTACGAGGACGCATACTTTTCACCCTTCTCATGCTGGTAGTCTGCCGCATTGGAGTCTTTATTCCAGTGCCAGGTATCAACGGAGATCTCGCCTTAGCCTACTTTAAACAGGCAACAGGTGGAGGGCAGAACCTTTTTCAACTCGTTGACATCTTTTCTGGAGGCGCATTTGCCCAGATGACAGTTATCGCACTTGGTGTGGTACCTTACATCTCAGCCTCAATTATCATGCAACTTCTCATTGCTCTGATGCCAGGGATGCAGCGCGAGATGCGCGAAAACCCTGATGCTGGACGACGCAAAGTGACGAAAAACACACGTCTCATGACAGTGTTACTCGCTTTCATTCAATCGAGCATGTTTGCAAAATACGCGATTCAGATGAACCTTGCTAATCCAGGAATTATTCTCCCTGAGATGTTCCATGTACAAGCCTTTGGTTTCCCATGGCTCTTTTACACCGTCATGGTCATGACTATGACAACTGGTACCATCTTTCTTATGTGGATCGGTGAGCAGATTACCGAGAAGGGAATCGGAAATGGAATGAGTCTGATCATTACAATTGGGATTATTTCGTCACTGCCGACAACTATTGGCTCTGTATTCTCACAGCTTAACCTAAATTCTCAAGAGCCAGGCCAGCTAACCTTCTCTTCTATGCTTGTACTCTTCACAGTTTTTGTGCTCGTGATTTTTGCAACCATCTTGATCATTCAAGGTGTACGCAAAATTCCTGTTCAATATGCTCGTCGAGTTGTTGGACGGCGTGAAACCCAGGGTGGCGGTTCATTCATTCCTTTAAAAATTAACTATGCAGGTGTAATTCCTGTGATTTTTGCCTCTTCATTGCTCATGTTTCCCGCAACCATCGCTCAATTCCTTGGCCGCGGCGGCTTTTTGAGCAGTTTGGCAACATCGCTCTCACCAGGCAGCTGGGTTTACACATCGCTCTATGTCCTGATGATTCTGTTTTTTACCTATTTCTGGACTGCTACACAGTTTCACCCTGAGCAGATCGCCTCCGATATGAAGCGCAATGGAGCCTTTATACCTGGCGTACGCCAAGGAAAACCTACGCAAGATTACCTCGAATCGACGATGAATCGCATCACCCTTATTGGAGCCATTTTCCTGGCAATTATCGCGATTCTACCGAACATAGTAGGAAAAGTTTTACATATAGATCCCTCCATCAGCTACTTTTTTGGTGGGACCGCCCTATTGATTTTAGTAGGTGTTGTATTGGATACAATGAAGCAAATTGAATCTCACCTTTTGATGAAGCGGTATGATGGCTTTATGAAAAAAGGAAGAGTGAAAGGACGTTGATTTTATATGTCAAATTTGCTACAGTCTCCGGCAACTCTTCAGATTTACATACAAGTGAGTTAATATATGCCTAGAATTATTGGAATAGACATTCCTGCAAAAAAACGTCTTGTTATTAGCCTGACATACCTTTACGGGGTTGGTCCAAAGCGTTCTCAAGAAATTATTGATAAGCTTAACCTAGATGCAGATATGCATGCTCATGCTCTGAGTGATGATGATATTACTCGCATCAATGCACTTTTGCAAAATGACTATGTAGTTGAAGGGGATTTGCGTCGTGAAACGCAAAACAACGTCAAACGTTTAATTAACATTCACTCTTACCGCGGCATGCGTCACCGTAGTGGCTTGCCTACTCGAGGACAACGCACGCGTACAAATTCGCGCACTCGTAAGGGTAAAAAGAAGACCGTCGCAGGTAAAAAGAAATAAATTGAGGAGTTAATCTCTTGGCTAAACAGCAAACTACAGGAAAAGCAGGCGTCAAAAAAGGAACGCGCGTAAAGAAAAAAGTCGCGCGTAACGTGCCTGTGGGTGTTGCACACGTAGTGGCAACATTCAATAACACAATTGTTTCAATCACAGACCCATCAGGGAATGTAATCGCTTGGGCAAGTGCTGGAAAAGTAGGTTATTCAGGTTCACGTAAATCGTCAGCATTCGCAGCGACAGTTGCTGCACAAGACGCAGCAAAAGCTGCTCAAAACGCTGGAATGAAAGAAGTGGAAGTGAACCTTAAAGGGCCTGGAGCCGGTCGTGAATCAGCTGTTCGTGGACTGATTAGTGCGGGGCTTTTGGTATCAGTGATTTATGATCGAACACCGGTTCCTCACAATGGATGCCGTCCACGCAAACGACGCAGAGTTTAAGGAGGTCAGTGCATGTCATCGCTCGTTTACGATAAATTTGAAATGCCAAAAGGGATCAAAGTTGACAAGGGTGCCACGTCAACATCAGCCCGCTTTATTGCGGAGCCTTTTGAGCGTGGATTCGGCCATACAATTGGAAATAGCCTCCGTCGCATGATGCTCAATACTATTGAAGCACCAGCGCTCATTTCGTTTTACATGGAAGGGGTTCCTCATGAATACATGGCTGTTGAGGGAATTACTGAAGATGTGACAAACATCATCTTGAACCTTAAAGGTGCTCTTCTAAGACGCCTACCAGTTAACGAATCATCTAGTATCCGTGAGCCTATTGAGCTTGCTACGATGCTTGAAGTAACAGAAGCTGATTTAGCTGGTGGTCAGAAGATGATTACACTTGGAGATCTCATTAAGAGTGATGAGTTCGAAGTGGTCAATCCTTCACTTCCAGTTTTTACAGTGACTAAGCCAATGAAGCGTCGTGTGCAGCTAAAAGTTGCAATCGGACGTGGGTATGTCCCTTCAGAGCGTCATGAGCTAGAAGACCGCAAAGTAGACGAAATCCTCATTGATTCAGCTTTCTCACCAGTTGAGCTCGTTAACTACTTTGTTGAAGCGACACGTGTTGGTCAGGATACTGATTTTGATCGTTTGATCTTGGATGTACGCACAGATGGTCGCATCTCACCAAAAGAAGCGGTTGCTTTTGCTGCTAAGATCCTCGTAAAACATCTCGATGTCTTTGAAAGCATGGAAGAGCACGAAATTCTTTTTGAAGAGACTAAGAAAACAAGCGATTCTGACCATGATGATCTCATGCAGAAACTTGTGCTTGGAATCAACGAGATTGAGCTTTCAGTTCGTTCAACTAATTGCCTTAATGGCGCAAGTATCGACACCATCGGTGAGCTTGTTGTAATGCCAGAGCCTAAGCTTCTTCAGTTTAGAAACTTTGGTAAAAAATCTCTTAATGAGATTAAAGCTAAGCTTACTGAGATGGGACTGAATTTAGGCATGGATCTCACACGTTTTGGGATCAGCCAAGAGAACGTCAAAGATAAGATAAGCAGTTATCTTCAAGAACATCCGAAGGGAGGTTAAGGGTCAATGAGACATCGTAAACATACTGTTAAATTAGGCCGTACATCTTCTCACAGACGCTGCCTTTTTGCGAACCAGCTCAAGTCTCTTATCAATGAAGAGCGCATTGTGACAACGGTGGCAAAAGCTAAAGAGCTTCGTCGTTATGCTGATCAGATGATCACACTTGCTAAGAAGAACACATTAGCTAGCCGCAGACGTGCAATTTCAAGTCTTATGATTCGTTACAACACGTTGACAAGCAAGGAAGCTCGCGCAGCTAAAGATGGTGATAAAAGTGCTTACAACGGTGATCGCCAAGTGATTGCTAAGTTGTTTGATACACTAGGTCCACGCTTTACGAGCCGAGCTGGTGGCTACACCCGCTTGATCAAAAGTACTAATCGCGTTGGTGACAATGCTGAGCAGTGCATCGTTGAATACTTGAGTGACTAAGGAGCGCAAATGAGATTGAAGGTTGGCATTAACGGCCTCGGACGTATTGGAAGACTATTCCTGCGTCAGGTAGTAGGCCATCCTAATATCGAGGTTGTTGGCATCAATGACCTAGTCCCTGCTGATAATCTGGCATACCTTCTGAAGTACGACTCAACACATGGTCGTGCTGAGTTCGATATTCGAGCTGAAGGTGACCAGATTATCATCAACAATCAAAAAATCACTGTTACAACAGAAAAGGATCCCACCAAGTTGCCTTGGAAGGGGGTTGATTACATTGTTGAGTCGACAGGCCTATTTTGTAAGCTAGAGGATGCCTCGAAGCATTTTGCAGCTGGCGCAAAACGCGTGATCCTTTCTGCCCCTGGAAAGGGTGAAGATATTCCCACATTTGTGATGGGAGTGAACCACACAGAATACGACCCTAGCAAGCATACAGTTGTTTCGAATGCTTCTTGCACAACAAATTGCCTGGCTCCGATTACAAAAGTTCTTCTTGATAGCTTTGGTATTGAAGAGGGCTTGATGACAACCGTGCACGCTCTTACAGCGACACAGGCAACAGTTGATGGGCCATCTAAAAAAGATTGGAGAGGCGGACGTGGAGCGCTTCAAAATATCATCCCGGCTTCTACTGGAGCTGCGAAGGCAGTAGGCCTTTGCCTTCCACAAATTCAGGGAAAACTCACAGGGATGGCATTTCGCATTCCTGTAGCTGATGTTTCGGTCGTTGATTTAACAGTCAGACTGACTAAGTCAGCCACATATCAAGAAATTTGCCAGGCGATGCAAAAAGCAGCGGCAGGTCCGATGAAAGGGATCCTATACTACTGTGACGAAGAAGTTGTTTCTTCCGATTTTATTGGATCACGCTATTCATCGATTTTTGACAGCCGCGCAGGGATCGCTTTGAATGACAATTTTGTAAAGTTAATCGCATGGTATGACAATGAGATGGGATACGCAACACGACTCGTTGACCTCATTGAGCATATGATGCACCAAGAATCATGAGGAAAACGTGTATTTTACTAGAGAACCACTAATTGAAACCATCATCACACCTAAAGAGGGCTACAAGCTGATCTTGCGCAACACCACACCTGGTGAGCAGGAAGAATTTTTAGTCGACATGCTTGAAGTCATCTCTTTTGGTAATAACTGCTTTTACCGATCATTGGACAAGCCTAAGAGCTTTATTGTGCCAGCAGCTAACTATGAGCTTGTAGAAGTTCGTGAAGCGCGTATGGTGCTTAAAACTTCTGGTGTTGAAAAAGTTAAAATCGCAGGCGGTAAGGTCAAAGAAGAAGATGATGAGCCTAAAGCTAAGAAAAAGCGCACACGCAAGCGTAAAGAGAAGACAGAAACCGAGCAAGCTCCAGCGGCTGAAGAGAAGCCTAAAGAGTTGATTACAGGTGAGAGAGCAACGCTTATTCCGCCACCTTCAACCCTAATTTCTGAGAACATTTCTCGTTATAAGGAGATGACAGCAATTGAAGAGCTAGCTTTGGAAAGCACCCAAGAGTCAGACAACACACAAGAATCGGATAATGATCCGGTACTGTCCTGAGTCGCACCGCCTTTATCGAGGTGATGAAGAGCTAACCCGTTTAGGAAAAAACAGCTTCAATTTTTCCTCCTCGGGTTTTTTCACACTCCTCAACTCGAAAGGTGAGCCCCTCTATGATATCTCGCTACCTCTGTTCAACAAAGTATGCAGCCATCTCCTCTGGATTATACTCTGGGCATCCCTCATCATTGCCACCAATCTTCTAGGCCCCACAACATACCTAAAAACAACAAATCCTCTTCTGATGAGCCTACTTGTCTTACACATCTTTCTTCTAGGGTGTAGACTAACAAATCTTCTCATCTACGGAGCGATTAAACCGATTTTTTCACCACCCCTCTGGATAAAACTCACACGCCAATTTCAGAAAGGTGAAGGGCTTGATCTTCTCAAAAAACATCACCTAGAAGATCATCCAGGCTTACTTGCTAACCTCGCCCTTACAAAAGCCTACCTCAACAAGCCCCAAGCAGCAAAAGAGATACTAGATAAGGCTCTTGACCTCTGTCCCCAGCATCCTGCTCTTCAAACCCTCTACCATACCCTTGCTCAAAACGATTTTTCAATCGCTAGGCCCAGTCGCTCTCTCCGTTAAGGAATGATTCTTGCTGAGTTTCATCCCCTAGGAATTTCTTAGGGTCTTTTTCTCTTTGTTTACGATGTTCTTCCTCTTCAATTTCCTCAGCATTTGGAATATGGGGTTCAAGAAATGGTGGAAAAGCTTTTGGATTGGGATTAGACATCAATAACCTCTTAATATTTAAATATTAACAGCCAGGTGAAGAATACAGCAATCGCGATTAAATGAACCCAAATCCATGCATTTGTATAGAGCTTATTGAAATCCATGCTGTGAGTCTACGCCTCATTCTTTTTTCTTGGCAACATCACTGTTAATACCACTGCACCAAGCGCAACAGCCACATAGATCCATTGAATGACATTGAATGCGTGTCGAAATGCATGCTCAGCTATTACCTGCAGCTCCTTTGACAGCATACGAATAGGATAACTCCCTTCAGCAGCTTTTAGAACATTTCCATTTACAGAAACCAGACTAGAAGAGACATCAGTTAGGTTATAACTGGTGATCGCAGCTCCAACAGAGCCACCAAGAATCATCAAAGTAAAAAACAATCCTGCAGCCGAGGCAGTCATTGACTCATCGAAACAACCTAATGCCTCCGTTTCAGTGATTGTTGTCATTAGACCCAAGCTCAAGCCGAAACAGATAAACGGCAGCACGAAATAGCCCAGGCCTGGCACAAGCGGTCCAAAGATCAATATCAAAGAACCTGCAATAGAAAACCCAAGAGCTATTATCAAGCCAGGCTTTACACCTAATGCGCGTAAAAAGTAGCCCGTAAGGGGAGCTGACACAGAATAGACCCCTGTCAAGATCAACAGCAAAAGCCCCGTTATCAAAGCATTGTGACCCAAAACATTTTGTAAGTAGAGAGCTAGTACAATCAACAAACCAAAGAAAATGTACTGCAAGCCAATGCGGATCACGGTTAGATCCAAATAACGCCCATGCGTCAATAGCTCCACATGTACGAGAGGATGATCACTTCTCAGTTGAGACAAAACAAAAAACGCTAGAATGATCAAACCGATCACCACTAGAATCCAAAAAGCAATCCAGCCCCAGATAGCGATTTGGTTGATAGCAAGCATGACACAAACAACCCCGATAAGCATCAATAGCGATCCTTTCAGATCGAATTTACACCTTTCTTGCCTTCCACCCTTTTTCAGCACTGCCCAGGCAATAACAAATGCACAGATTCCAAAAGGGACATTTACAAAAAAGATCCAGCGCCATGACAAGTAGTGTAGAATGACCCCACCGATCGTTGGGCCAATTGCCAATGTTGCTCCAGCAATTGTGTTGGCAAGACCCATTGCCATGCCCCGTTTGCCCTCCTCAAAAGACGTCGCCAATAAAGCGAATGCAAGAGGGAAGGCCAATGCAGTTCCGATCCCTTGCAAGAAGCGACTGACCATTAGAAACCAAGGCCATGGGCTAATTGCGCATAACAATGAGAACAGCGTAAAGATTGCTATGCCCAGCAAGAAAATGGGTTTCATTCCATATATATCGCCCAATCGCCCACCAATGACCATGAAGATACCGGCAGAGATTGCATAGGCAGTAATGACCCATTTTACGTAGGCCAAACCGATGTGAAATTCTTGTGAGATAGCGGGTAGAGCCAAATTGGCAACAGTGAAGTCGACATTGACGATTAACAACAAGAAGCTAACGGCGAACAGCACCCACCACTGATACATCCCTGCATACTAGGAATTTTATATCCCCCTGTCAATTGGATAGTTGCTGTTTTTCTATTACATTCAATTTCAACTAGATAAAAATAAAATGCGAGATTTTAGTTTAAGTTGGTTTTTTTATTAATGACAGTATCAAGCCACCTACTTATACTGAGCGGCGAATTTCACGCTAAAGACGTGATATCGCAAGGAGGGAACATGTCTCTTTATATACAGACCGTTCTACCAAATAGTTTCCCGTTGACAGGAGTTATTCCGCTCAGTGATGGCCGCCTTTTAATGTGCACAGAGAAAAACGGTGTCTTTGTTTGGCAGCTAGAGAATGGACGACGTGATCGGATTAACTTTGATTCTATTCTTCCACGTTTGTCAAAAGATATAGAGACTCCTTTAGGCAAGGAGTTTGGGGGAACAGCCTTATCAGGGGGAGAATGGCAAAGGCTTGCGATGTCGCGAGCTTTTTGTAGAGAAGAAGCGACTCTTTTAATTTTAGATGAACCCACATCAGCTCTAGACCCTCAAAGCGAATGCGAAGTATTTGAAAAATTTGCTGAAGCTACTCATGAGAAAACAACATTGTTCATTACCCATCGTCTTGGGTCAGCCAAAATGGCTGATAGAATTCTTGTTTTTCACGATGGAGCATTAGTAGAAGAAGGCACACATGCCAACCTTTTGCAAAGAGGAAGCGAGTACTCAAGATTGTATTTTATGCAAGCCTCGCAATACAATCACAGTGATAAGCTTTGGGAAGCTAAAGATCTTGCTAAAGTTGTTTTGGAGAATGCAGGTAAAGAATGATGATTGTTTGGCTGGGTTAAGTTTATTTAGAAAATTTAGGAGCAACACAATGGCAAGTATTGCCACAGAAATTTTTCTTCACTTTCTTCTACTGAGCATAATTTTTCTTCTTCCATTTTGCTTAGCCAAAGGATTTTGGATGTTGGGGGTCAAGCCAAAGGCAGAAAAATTTGTTCATTTTTATAATGCCCTGCTTTTATTTTTTGTGAGTTTATATTTGTTTGCTTTAGGCGTTAGAATTTATATTTTGACTTTAGAGTGATCTGCAAGATGTTTTAAATTGCGCCAAATCCCTCTTCAGATAAGTAGCTAACAGTCAGTATATTGGATGAGTAAAAGGTTTTTATGATTCACATATCGACATTTAATCAAAAGTTTACGAGAATATTTGATTCGAACAATCCAAATGTACGCTGGACTAAAGAGTGATCATTAAAATTTTACTTTCTCTTGCCAAACCCCCTGCATACCTTTTCTGGTTAATCGGAATCGTTATGTCGACTATTTTATGTTTTTCTTTGTCGTCCATCTGCTTTGATGTTTCAAAAAAATCTGAATACACATATCTGACAAAACCAATCTTCGAGACTGAGGCCGATTTTTTTCTTTTCAAATGGTCAGATAGTGGACACTATGCATTAGCAGAGGCTGGTATGACGTTTTTACCATCATCTTGTGTAGCTTATGAAAATGACCCTGAAAACTGGATGTTTTCAGATGGCTTTGCCGAGGCACGACAAAAACCCGGTTATTTTCATACTGAAAATGTATTAGGGATTATTCCTAAGGGTACTCGTCTTAAAATAATTAAAATTAAGAAAAATCCCCTTACAGGTGAAGATAAGGGATATTTTGCTCGTCTTGAAAATGACCTGTTTTCAAAATATTTGGTAGATATTAGCTGGTTCCTTGTGCCTTGCACGACGGATCAAGTACCAGAAATAAGAAAAGGCTACCTTAAACCAATTGACTTGATGTGAAATAAAATGTTGAACAAACTCATCGCGAAACAAAAAAAACACACAACGATTTCTGTTATCTTTACGGTTTTATATGGCCTTCTTTATCAAGGGTTTTATAAATTTGCATATTCGGTGTTTTTAATTACCTATAGTCCTTCTATGCCTAAACCATTAGGGGTGCTCATTTTGGTTCTTGTATATATTATTCCTCTCTCTATACCGATAAGTATTTTTTTAATATGGTACAGTTATTTCCGCAAAAAATTTAGTAGGATTCCATTTTTGTGCTTTCTTCCTCTTCTTTGTGCAGTTGGTGTATATGGATTGCTAACTGCCTTTAATTTCCTTGACCTATTCCCCTAAGTGGGGTCATTTAAAGCACAAAAATTCTCACGATAGACATTTTAGCTTGTAGTTTTCCTAGAAACAAAAGAGCAATTTAAAATAGATGGCCTCATTTGAGGCTTACGAGCACGTTACACTCGCTAAATACCTCTCATCAGAAATGGGGATTGACTTGGAGACATTGCAAGAGGGGTTGGTGAATGTGAACAAGCATGCCTCCTCTACTTGGACAATGACTTTTGACTATGAAGTAAGCTGATTGAGAACAATTTCAAGAAAATCGCCCTCAGAAAAATTCTTCTGAATGACTCTTCTATCTTTTTTATATTGTTTTTGAATTTTCTTTGTTTCATTTTTTGAGAAAGAAGCAAATGGTGGGATCATTAACTCTCCTTCTTTATGTTGTAGACTTGTAAGCTTTGGTCCCTTTTGCTTTTGATTATTAACGTAGTAATCATCAAATCCTTTTGCATTTTCTCGTCCGTATCCCAGAAGAAGACCATACAAAGCTTGGCTTTTATTCAATGCATTCGAAAAAACATTGCCGCTAGAAATTAATCTCTGAAAGATCTCTTCAGCTGTCAATTTTTCACCAAGTTTATCTTGAAAATGATCTAGATTTGAGTTAATTGCGTTTAAGCAGGTTGTCCGATTTACAAAATAGACCTCAAACCACGATCCATTGTGTTGCGCAAACAACACATAATTTTGCATTGGAAATAGATGTTCATATTTCTGCCATATCAACCACCACTCTTCTAAATCGAATAGGGGATGAGGCTGCTGTTCTTGGAATTCAATTGGAGTGGTTTTATCAAAGCCAATTGTTGACATCGGTTTTGAACCAAATAAGGCATAAGCAAATACCTCATCCTTCATCAAATAAGAAAAAAAGTTCTCCAGTTTTTCTCGATCTTTCGGTGGAATTTCAGAAAGAGGCGTTGAAAATGAACATAGGAGCATAAGCCAAATACAATTAATATACTTCAATATTTAGGACTCTTTTTTTGTTAAACAGTCAGGATTAAAACACATTCCCCACACAAGAGGCCATCCACAAGCTGGGCAACGTTCCAAAGAAAAAGCGCATGAACGCACAAATATTCCATCTTCATCACATTCAATAGCAGTCACTGGAATCAATTGTCCTTCAAGACAGAGAAAAATTTCCCTAGATGCTGCATAAACTGTTCCGGGTTTCACGTAGTGTTTATCATCTGAAACCTTTTCAAATTGACATTCAAATGAATTTGAAAAGTTATTGTAGCTTTGAGCATATAATTGGCTCATACATAAACAAACCAACAATAGTAAACTTCTGAAAATACTTTTCATGGCGGCACTCCATTTTACAAGGTAAAGAAAATGTTAAGGTTTGACCATATATACAAAGTCCGATTTCTGAAAAGTATTTTTTCATGTCTGTTGACACAACTTGCCTTTTAGAGACTGACGTGAAACCCAAAAACTGGACCACTTGTTAAGCTACTCTTTTGCAACAGTCCTGAAGAGGACAGAATGTTTCAAGTCAAATAAGCGTATGATTGTCTACCTGCTCTCCAGGTTTTATATCAGAGTGTTAGTAATCAGTTCGATAGTCAAGCTATTCATGGAGCTTAAAAAATGGAAGAATTCCGAAACTACTCAAAAAGCATTGTGCTAATAGATTTTTCCCTTAAGAGATCTAAAGGATTGGGAATAGAGGTAAATAAGGCACCCACTTATGATTAAAGTAGACAGGGTTGATACAGAATATAATTTCATCACAAGCAGCGGGTCGATGGCTTTTAGGGTTTGAGTCAATGAAACACTGAAAAAATAGATGAAGAGGCAATCAAAAATAGCAGCTGTGACAATTTTTTCAAAAATCTTAAGTTTTCCCATACTCTGTTTTCAAAAGAACTCGTTTTTTCCAGTTCAAAACCTCTGATCTAAAATAGAGGCCAGTTCCCGCTGTGGGACGCCAATTTGCTCGAGCAATACTCGCAATGACCCAGGGCTATCGATTGCATCGAAATCAATTGGATACTGATTCAACAAAGCTTCCAATCGACCTTGATCAAGTTCACCCACTCCATCAGCAAACTCTCCGCCCTTCTCCACTAACATGTCACATGTAATATGTTCTTTTCCTGCAAGCTGGCAGAGGTTAGCCAAAGTAAGGCCTTGTTGTTCTAACAGACCTTGCTTCACCTCGTACGGCAGTTCCATCACAAAATCCGCAAATTCACTAAGAGGTGCGCTTTGCAAATCACCACCAATTTTTCTCAGTTTTTGATGGACGGCAAGCAGCTCTTTTTCATCTGCTGTTCCACGATGCCTGAGATAGAGTTTTAGGATTTCATCAGTTGTGTCAAACATCGCGGTTGAAAGCAGCAAAAAATAGGCAACCATATTATTGATTTCAGAGTACAACTGCAGACCCTCTTTCTTGTAGAACTGATTCCACATCACATAAATAGCTCCCAAAGATCCCACATCAATAGCTAAACCCACAAGTTTTGTGAAGCGGGTTAAAAGAGGGCGGAGTTCTTCACTTAAAGAAGGGCGCCTTGTTCCACTGAAGAAATCGTAGACTGTTATTGCTACCCTTTCGGCTGTAGAGGGGATAGCCGTTCCCATGATATAGGCGCTTGTGCAGAAGCTTGCAACAGCCATAAACCCACCTAGAACATTGCTATTTTTAAGCTCAACTTTAGTCTGTTCAAAGGCATAATCAGCGTTTAGGATTTGCAATCCCAAAGCAGCGACATAGCCTCCACCTTTAGCAATGTGCCTTGTAACAACACGGCCGCAACTTTCTTTAGTCTCCTCAGATTCTCTTGGGCTAAAAAGAGTTTCCCAATAGTTATCACTTGCCAAAGCGTCTCGCAAACGCTCACAATCAGAAACATCGAGCCCTTGAGATCCAATCACCTGAACCAGTGCATTACGAATACCTACCAGTTTTTTCATCATTTGATTATTTGCGACTTCCCGCGCAGCTTCATAGGAAAGTTGTAGAGAGCGAGTTGGCAATAATGAGCTTGCGGCTACAAGGACAACAGCTGAAAGCACACGATGTTTGGGATTGTACTTAGCAGCTGCAAGTCCTGGTGCGACTTGAGAGAACGCAGCGATAATGAATGAAGAGCCAAAGACAACAACGGACTTTGCTCGATTTGGAGGGAATTTTTTACGGATTTCGATTTGTGCAGAGGTTGGGATGCCTAGTTCAGAGCTTCCGATTATTCCTAATGCGGCCCAGAGTTCAAGTACGAACCATGCGGCGACATTGCAGCCGGCAGCGGCATAGCCCCAGCCTCCAGGGATTCCGGCGAGAGTGACATTAATGAAAGCAGCTTTTGCAGAGGCAGACAGAGCACCAGATACTACCAGGGCTGTATTGCGCGCACATTTGTGAGAATCTTTGGCATAGTCATTTTTTAGAATACAGACCATGTGTCTACCGAGAAGACTTCCGCTAAGCGCAGCTTCAGTATCGACCCATTCAGTTGCATTAAGTAGGGGAACCCCAGCAGTCATAAGAATACCTCCATGTTAGACGTCTATTATAAGGCCTAGACCTATTCTTGGCTCATTCTGAAATATTATTTTTACTTACAGATCAAATTTAAAAAACTAGCTTTAAACAACTTGTCACTTCCTCTGGCAATAAATGCCTTTCAGCTTTAAAATGTTTAAAAGAAATAAGAGGGATCTATGCTTTTCAAAAGAATTTTGGCTTGTGCATGTTGCCTTTCTGGCACTCTACTTGGACAGGGTTGCCACACAGATCGTGGAACCGATTATAGTGAAAAAGCTGTGTTGGCATATGCGGAATCAAATCATGGGCCTGATGGAGCTCTATTTTTAGATCCATATTTTAAAAAAGATCTTGAGGCATTAAACCGAGAGAAGGTCTTAGATGCAGGTTGTGGAGCAGCACCCTGGGCAATTTATGCAGCATCGAACGGGGGGGATGTTTATGCTGTTGATATTCAAGAGAATATGATTATCGAGGCTCAGCGAGCTGCTCAAAAAGCCGAGCTACTTGATCAAATCTCTCTTATTCAAGGAGATGTTGCAGCTCTTCCATATGAAACCGAATTTTTTGATAAGGCAATTAGTATATGTGTTGCATGTAATCTTCCACCTGAGGTTTTTGAAAAACATTTTGATGAACTAGCTCGAACTTTAAAGAAAGGTGGGACAGCAATTATAGGGGCACCAACTTCTTTGGATATAGTTTTTACTGACGGCTCTCAATCTGATATGGAGGTGTTGTTCCACATCAGTGAGGTGCTAAATGATCTTCCAAATGACCCTGACCCCGAGTTTATCCAAGCGAAATTGGAAGAATTGAATGAGGTTTTGAGCGCAACCTTTTTCATAAAAAATCATCGATTGGCTTTAGTAACAGATGAGAAGGATATCCTTGAAGGAGAAAAAATTTGGAGGAAATTACCGACGCTTGTCGTTCCCAATCGATTTTATTCGAGAGAATCTTATGAGAAGATGTTTAGAAAGTTTGATTTGGCTATTGAAAAAGTTGATTTGCCTCGTTTCCCCAGCAAAAAAGCACGTGCAATATATAACAAACAGGTCGGAACAAGCTCTCAGTTAGGTTTATCTTATGTCAAGCACCCACCTTTTGCTATTTATCATGTAAATAAATGAGAGGCTAACTCATCCCATTTAATAAATCATCAATTGCATAGCGCAAAAACTTACTTGCTCTCTTTACTATTATAACAAATGCTACACAAAGAGCTGAGGTCATAATTAAAGCAAGAATCTTAGCTAGATAGTTAGTAAATAGAAAGGAGAAGGAAGTTCCAGATGCTAGAGTAAGTACGATAATTATCGATAAGTAAAAATTCCCACTTCCATAAATCCGTGCTCTAATATTATCTAAGGAAGCAGCACTGTCACCGATATCAACTAAAAAAGGATATTGCTTTTCCATTTTGACCTCTTCTACATAAAAGGCTCCCCAAAACCTATGGAATACTTGAACATCTAGAATCCAAACAGAAAATGTTCCAATCACTCCAAATAAGAATACAAGACTGGCAATAGTCAGTTTATTAATTTGAAAGTGAATCAGTTCAGAGGAAAATAGAAAACCTACAGCGGCACATGTAGCAAGCAAGAGGGTAATGGTCATGCTCTTATATCGTTTAGTAATGCTGTCAAGGTGTAATTCGTATTGGTCGAGTAGCGTGTGTAAACTATAGATCAAGGTCTTGCGAGTTTCTAGGATACCCAAGATGTCATCAGCGGTATTAGAAAAGTCTGTTTCTTCATCAAAATTTTCTATTTCCATAGTTCTTTCTCAGAATGTATTCTGTCCAATATTATATATGGGTTGGTTCTTTTTGTTATAAGACGAGCAACGAAAAACAAAATAGGAATAACTATAAAGGGTAAAAATAATGCCAATATCCAGAGATTTGATTTCATGATATACAAATATGCAGAAATTGAAACTGTCATTGTTAATATCAAAATAGAGGCCCATCCTAAATAAAACAATGTTTTTAATAGAACGTACCCCAAAAAGTATTGTAAGGCGACACAATTTTGATATGCTCGAGGAAGAATTTCGGGATGTTTTTCTTCGATTTTTACACCTTTATGAGCAATAGAAGCTATTTTTTTTTCTTCTACAATTAGATCTAAGTGCCACACTATTCCAACTACTAATAAGCTAGCTAAACAAATAACAGGTACAAATAAAAAAGGATGAATTGGGAGATTAATCTCTTCTGAAGAAATAATATAACCAATTCCAATGAAGTTAGCCATAAGCCATGTAAACATAATAAACTTATACGTGAGTTGCACATAATTAGAATGCCTTAGAGAATATGCTATACGGCCATACGCTCCATAGATAAGCAGCTCATCTTCTGTAATTTCATCTTTTTGTTGTTTGGTCATAAAAAAGACTAGTTCCCTTGAATCATTCTTGCACTAAGTAAGAGGTTCATTTCAAGAAAATTTTTGAAGCAGTACTCCT
Source organism: uncultured Chlamydiaceae bacterium (assembly GCA_942490925.1). Taxonomy (GTDB): domain Bacteria; phylum Chlamydiota; class Chlamydiia; order Chlamydiales; family JAAKFR01; genus CALNYX01. The sequence goes on from CALNYX010000017.1 coordinate 1,601,438, forward strand.
CCTATTCTTCACATAATTTCCCTAAAACTTTAGATAGGAAATGGTCTTGGTTAAAGATAAGGTCAATTTCATGAAGCTCTTTTGTATAGGTCTCAATTAACCGCTTTACTTCTGATGAGTCAGGGTCTCCCCTAAAGCTGACTGGGGTAATACTACAATTTTTTGGTTTAAATCCTGCCATACGAAAACTTTCACTGACTTCTTGCCCTAATTGCATTTTTTTAAATGTTTCTGCAGACTCTTCTCCGAAACCTAATAAGATGCCTAGTAATTTTTCATCGTGTTTAATCAGTGGCCTTAGTTTTTTCTTGTGCTCAAGCTGATCCATAAACTTTTTAACTGAAAAGTTTTGACCTAAAACCTCTTCAAATGCCTTATAGTTATTTTCTACAAGTTGTGCAGTCTTCTTCTTTTCTATGAAAAATAGACTTATAAAAGCACTTACTTTGAAATCATCGTGCTCTGTACAAATAATAAAGTTGGGGTGTTTGAATCGATGTTCGTATTTTTTCCACACCTCCCAGCATTGCTTGACTGATTTTTGATATCTCAAAGGTGTAGTTGTAATTGAAGGAGGCACCAATGCATAAGTACATGATATCGGTATTGAAGCACAAGAAACTGCTTTCGTCTGACCAAAAAGCACATACCCTAAACTTTCTCTTTGCACTAAATATGAGAACACAAATTCAATTTTTTCTTGGTCTTTAGAAGGGATGCTATCCAGCATATGCCGAACATTTGTCCCTTCTAAAGAAGAAAAAAGAAAAAGTCCTATTATCAAAAACTTCATCTAAGCTGCTTTTTACTCCAAATTGGAAAACCACAGGTAGTACAATACCTGCCTGGAATATATGTTTCATTTCGACAAATTGGGCAAATTTCAAGTTTTACTTTTTCATCTTCATGGCTTTCAGTTATTATTGCAATAATATACCCATCATTTGCTGCAGATAATGTTTCTACTTGAACTATATGTTCATTGATTGACACAAACAAACCTTCTGCGTTCACAACGACTTGATCAGGTGTTATAACTAAAAAATTCGCATACACACCCCCTGGTAAACCAACTAGCAGTAGAGCACAAATTATAACAAGACGATTACATAAGTATTTCATTTTTATCTCCTTTGTAAAAAAAAAACTATCGCTAAAGAAAATTTTTCACAAAAAAATTTTTAAAGGCAAGATAAATTTCCGTGCACAGAATTAAAAATCATCTTTGCAGCTTACTGTTCAATAAAATGAATAATCTGACTATTTCAAATGGCCACAGCAAAGCTGTGGCGAAACATCTTGACCTTACAGGACTTTTTCAACGAACTCGGTGAGTTATTTTTTGTCTCTGGGAACTAAAGCTGTTTTCATCAGAGGGCTGAGAAGAGCAAGCAATTAGAAAAAATAGAGGAAGGAGGTATTTTATGGACATTCTTGTCGTTGGGCTATGATTGCTAGCGCTTCTTCGTAGGTCTCTTCATGAATATCAATCCACGGGCTATATTCGTCGTCTGTTTCTTTGATGGAGTAATAAATTTTATTCCCGCAATTAGATATACTGACAAAGTCATTTGCTACTGCACCACGAACCAGAATACCTACCTCTATATTATCAATTGTAAGAGGAGTGACTGCTAAGTAATCCTGAATCTGTTCTTGAGAGTTAAGGTAACAGAGGAAGGCTGAAGTAACTTCAATGTATTCTAATCGAGCTGTTTCAAGATCCGGAATCTTTTCCTCAGTCATTAAAACAAGCGTAATATGGTTATATTTTTTAACTTCATGGTCTAAACCTCCACCGACTCCAACAGATCTGAATCTTTTTGACTTTAATGTCTTTGAAAATTGGCCAATCGCCTTGTAAACAGCTTTATCCCTAGGGGATATTTCTGAATGACAAGAGACGCAAACAACCAATAGTATGAGAAAAAGTAATCTAATCATGGCTTTTATATTGTTCTAGAACGCTAAAGTAGCTTCTCCTCGCTCGGATCCGAGCTTGTGTATACGTTGGGCTGCGAATTGTGTGATCCCATTGTGGTGCGTCTTGGTGACGGGATAAAGTTTTAATGGTGTGAGCATATTTATTACGGCCAATGATGTCTAGCTTTGGAACAAAGTCATGGGTGCTTTCATAATGGGTAACGCTCATGCAGTGTTCAGGGTTAATATATTTTGAAGGAGCAAATGCAGCGACCATGATGAGCTTGCGGAGTTCGGGAGGATACGATTCTAACGCATTTGCAATAAGTGCGGTTCCTTGACTATGACATTCTTCGAAGTAGGGTATACCAGGATGAGCTCGAAAATGGGCATCCCATCTTGCTTGGATAAACTCAATAGGTGTAGTAGAAATACCTCTGAAGTTCATGGCAGATTCATGAAAGTCATAGATATTGTGTGTAGCGTTGTACGTAAAATGTATGTTATAGCCGCCTGTGGCCATGGCAATGGGTAGTAAAGATTCTCTAATATCACATGAATCATTTGACATCCCATTTGTAAATCCCATCCCTCCAAACTCAAGCTCTGGAAGTCCCAAGTCACCATTAAAGGATTTATTTAAGAAGCTATTTTCAAATCGCATGTATTCTTTAGGTTTACCAATCCCAAATAATGAACAGATACCACCTGGAATTCCACAAAATATCGGCAAGGTATTGCACCATTGTTCTACAGATAGTCCATATAAATCATACAGGATAAGGGGGCTGTTGCTGACGTAGGCGTAGAGGTTGGGGCCGTGCTCGTAACCTTCGGGGTCGGGGTTTAGCCAGCGCCCAAGGGATGGATTGTAGTAACGGCGGCCAAAGTAGAGAAAGTTTGTTTCTGGGTCTAGGCGTTTACTAGAAAACCTCCAAGGTGAAAGGAGGGTCGTTTTATACTCCTCACCAAAGGAGGTATAACGCATGCTCTCAACGAGGTCTCCGCGGGTATTGAGAAGGAGTATGGTGCTGCCATGGATGTCATGAATTGGAAAATAGGTGCAGTTGTTGATCTCGTAGAAAGCAGCGGCACCTATTTCAGCCCCGAGTCCTTCACCTAAGATGCGGAGCTCTTGGGTTCTGTCCGATTTTAAGCAGCCTATTTCGTTATCTTGGTCATAGAGGTACTTTTCATGGGAGAGTTGTTTGTTGTTGTAGAAGATGGTTTTTGTAAGGCGGCGATGGAAGGGGTCATAGGTATACTCAGTGCGCTCTTTATTTTTATGGACGGTAGTAAGGCGATCTAGGCTGTCGTAGGTGTAGGCGGTCTGTCCATCTGAAATGAGGTTGCCATTGGGGTCGTAGGTGTAGGTTTTTTGGCCGTCTGATGTGACTTGGGAGAGGTTATTGACGGTGTAGGGGTCCAGGTCTTTTTGTGTTCGATTATAGAGGGAGTCGTACGCATAGGTTTGGGTTGTTGTGTCGATGGGTTGGGAAGGGGTGTTTTGGGTGCGCAGGTAGTAGGGGGTATCACTATAGATCTGGGTAGTTTCTTGGGTAAGTTGGCCTAGATCATCATGGTTGTAATGGTTGGTGAACTTACCATCGGGATCAAGAATCTCTTCTTTGATGATGTTACCAAGGTTGTCGTAGGTGTAGCTGGCTTGGTAAAGGGGGGCTTGGTAGGCTTGGCGGCGGAGATGGGAGTCGTAGGTGATGTGGATCTCGCCAATGGGAAGTGTGATGCGGGTCGGAAGGGCTGAGTGGTTTCTGTGGATGGTTTGGGTCTGCTGATTGCGGGTAATGGAGGCTAGGTAGGGGCCTTTGTAGGTGTAGTGGGAGGTTGTTTGATCTGGGTAGGTGAGGGTTTGGCGTTGACCATAGGGGGTATATTGACTGGAAAGGGTGAGGTTGGTGCTGAGGGTTTCTTGGGTGAGGTTGCCGTAGGTGTCGTAGCAGCGGGTTGTGGTGCCGTTTGGGTCAGTAACTTGAATGAGGCGGTCGTTGGTGTCATAGGTATAGTGGTAGTCAAAGTCGGGGCCGTGGTAGTAGGAGAGTCTACCGAGGGTATCATATTCACGGTGCAGTTGTGTACCATCGGGTTTAGTGGTAGTTGCTAGGCGTCCTTGGCTGTCGTAGTGGTAGGTTGTTTTTTTTATGTCTGATTCGATAAGGCTTTCAAGGCGGTTTTGTGGTCCATAGCTCCACTGTGTGGAAATGGTTGTATAGGGCTGTGTGTCTCTATGGATGTGCTCAAGAGTTTGAATTTGATTCCCTGCTAGATCATAGGTGTATTCACGCCGTTGAATATAGGCTCCACCGTTGTTTCGAATGCTATAGTCAATGAGCCGTCCGCAGGAATCATGTTTTTCGATGATGGAAACTTTGTGGGGATTGGTGGTGATTCGGGTATAGCCATCTTTGTAGCTGTGGGTGATATGAGTTTCATTGCCGGAGGGATCGATCTGTTTGATGGGTTGTTTGTGTTGGTTGTAGAGTGTTTGGGTGGTACCGACGCAGGTTGTAACTCGGGTTTGGTTTCCAGCTGGGTCGTAGGCGTAGCTCTCTTGGAATAGGGTCTCACCAAAGGCTGAGATGGTTTTTTTGGTGACTTGTCCTTTGAGGTCATGATGTGTTGTGGTTATTGTGTCATCTTGGGTAATGATGGATTGATTACCAAGTGCATCGTAGGTGTAGGTGGTGATTTGCTCTTCTGTTTGAGTCTGGATAAGTCTTCCTGCTGGATCATAGGTATAGAAGGTGGTGACGCCTTGGCTATCTGTTTCGGAGAGTTTATTGAAGGGTGAATAGGTGGCCGAGGTGACTTTTTGAAGGTTGTTTGAAGTGTCGTAGGTTTCGGTTTTAATGGGATGTTGAAAGATGTCATAGGTGTAGCACTGGGTAACTCCATTTTGATCGGTATGCTTGGCTAGGGTTTTGTTGGGGTTGTAGATGTTGTGCTCTGATGTGCCATCTGGATAGTGGATGTCGAGGGGTTGGGAGTGGCAGTTGTAGGTGAAAGTGGTAGTGTAGCCATTTGGGTCTGTTTTTTTGATGACGTTACCAAGTGGGTCGTACTCCATCTGTTCGGTGGCGCCATCGGGATATTGGATTGAGGTAACCTTCCCCATAGCGTTGTAGGTGTAGTGAGTTGTAAAGCCAGATGGATCTGTTTTTGAAAGGATTTGGCCAAGCGTGTTATAGCTCATTTTAGTGGTTAGGCCATCATCAATCTTGATTGCTCTGTTAGCAGCGTCGTAGGTGAGGTTTTGCTCATCATGGGGTGTCTCAATTTTAATGACGTTACCACGTTGATCGTAGGTATATTTGGTGATGTGGCCTAACTGGTCTGTGGTCGACTTGAGGCGCTCTTGATTGTCATAGGTGTTGGTGATGGTGTAGCGATATGTATTTGTCGCATCGTAGTGTTCCTCTTTGAGGACCTTGCCTGAAGGGTGATAGGTGTAACAGACTCGCTTGAGTAGGGTATCGTTGCCCATTTTTTCAATGACTTCATGTGGAAGCCCGATGCAATTTCCTTCAAGACGTGGAATAATTTCGGTGATCCTGCACTGTCCATAGATATCTTCCTCAACAGTTTTAATGCAGACGGATTGCAACTTGGGGTGGTAGGTGTAAGTTGTTTTGAGTTGCAAGTTAGTGTCATCATAAACAGCTTTGGTGACGATAAGATTTGAATTTTCTCTGTAGATGTATTTGGTGACTTTGCCACCATCTCGTTCTTCTAATAGCAAATTGAAACCATCTGTCGAGTAGATTCGGTAAATGGTGTGCTCACCAACGGTTTCTTCAATGGGATTTTGATTGGAATCATATTTGAAGGTTTGTGTGCAATAGATATTGCCTTGAGGATCTGTTAGGCTTGTTGCAAGTAGATTGCCTGTTTCTGGATCCCAAGTGTTATTTTGGGTGGCAAAGGCATGCTCAATTTTATTGATCCGGGTATCGAAATGGTAGCGCGTTACATGTCCCTCTCCATTTGTAACTTCTGTTATCCCGTCTTTGTAATTAAACTTAGCTATAAGCCCAGCCGGTGAGGATTGCTCTTTTACACGATTTTGAGAGTCATACTCTGTTACAAATGGAGTCCCGTTTTCTGTGACTCGGGTTAGGAAATAGCCGTTATAGTCAAGGTGCGATGAATGAGTAGGTGTGTTGATATCTGTCAGGACAACAGGTTCATAATCACGTTTTCGTGAAGTGTTTTGGTAGGTTACGACTCGATTGTCACTCCCTTTGATTGTGCAGGAGACAACATCCGCTCGTTGCTCATAATAATCAATTTCTGTCTTTGCTATTCCAAAGTTGTTCTTTTTTATTGCCACACTATTAGGTTGTTTAAAATCCCAGGGGCTTTTGACATATTCAAATTGCAAAGATCCCATTTGGATGGTTTGGTCATGGTTATAAATGGTGATAGATTTGAGGAGCTGTGCCCAAGGATGACGTTCCTCATTACGCCATGGCACGTACTCATATTTGACGATATTGCCATTAGGTCTTTTTTCTTCATGAATTTGAAGTTGGTAAGGTGTCCAGGCGGCTGGTTTATAATAAAGAGTACGCTTATTTTTATAGAGAGGGGCTTGTTTATTTGTTTTGAGCCACTCGTGCATACCAGATCGAAATTTTCGAACAGACCCCGTTCCATTTTTTGCTTCTCCTATCCAATGAAAGCGTTCACTTCCATGTTTCTCATGCCGTTTATCATAGGAGATTTTGGTGTTCAGGGGATGGGGTTGACCAGTAGATCCAGTGCCTTTGTAGCTTTTTAAACCAAATTGTTTTTGCCCGTTAGCCTCGCATTGCACAATGTTCCCTGAAAAGTCGCCAAGAGATGCAAATTTGGGGAGCTCTCCACATTCAAAGTTAGCAAAGAGACTTGCTTCTGGGTTGATCTGCCAAAAGCCATAGCGTGTATCATCGGTAGGAGCTGTGTGATAGTAGAAGCGTCGTAGGGAAAGAGGATCGCAACTGGCTATAACAAGGTCCACAGCACTTTCGATATAGGTGCCTGTCATCACATCGACTTTTGGATAGGCACTCTCTCTTGAAGCAGAGCGGAGGGTGTCTACTTTTAGATCAAGAGGCTCCACCTCGCTTGCAAGCATTGAAGAGCAAAACAGAAAGGCGATCAAAAATTTCATACAACTATGCGTAACATGAAATAAAGATTTTGTTAAGAAAAAAAGAGTTCTTATGTAGAGTCGATCTCTCGCAACAAAGGAGAAAGCAGATGATCTCATACTTTTTAATGCTTATAGCCGTTGTAGGACGGTTTCTTTGCCCAGAAGCAGTGGGATTAAAGACAGTTGAGAGATGTAATTGGGAAACACTTAGCCGTGATATCTCTTATAGAGCTGGATTAGTTGAATTGGTGCCTCAGGGACAAAATCATGACAATTGGACTGAAATGCTAACGTTTCAGTTTCAAAATTGGAGTGAACTAGGCTTAACAGGTGAAGAGGTCTCTTTGGATGTTTTCTTGGACTGTTTAAAAACATCGGCTCTTTCTGCCTATCCAGAAGGTGTTGTGTCGTGGAAAATCATCGAAAAAACGTCCGATGGAGTCATTTATGAATGGATTTTACCTAAGGAGCATGAGGGGGTTATTCCGGAGCATGATATTGCAAGAGCGTTCATTACTCCGACAGCCTTTCACCGCATTGCTATCACGCAGAGAGGGAGCGTTATGAGTGACTCTGAAAGAGAAAAAGCAATTTCTCAGCTCAGAGGTGGGGGTGTGCTGCCAACAGATAAGGCAAGACGTCTTTTTGATCAGTCAATTGTAGGATGGGTACACGAGTTTGAAGGAGGAGGCTTTTTCAAAGATTGGGAGCCATTTCAATCTCAGCGTTCGTGCAATGCAACACAAGTCGATCTTTATATCCCTCCAATGACTGATGGTTCATACATAGAGGGTTTGGAAGTTACAATGCGACCAGACACAGGAGAAGAACTCTGTGAGCTTTTTGAAATGGAGAAAAAAGATGTGCAGAAACGTCTGAATAGGCAGATGCAGTTTCATACTTTAGCAAGTTCTGATGATGAAGTAACCTTTTACTGTTCTTATCCAAGTCAGAGAAGTGTCATGAATCAGATCATCAGAATGGCTTTTTCTAATGGGCGGTTCTATCAATTGAATATGAAGCGAGAAGCTGATGAACCAATATCAAAAGGGGGAATGAAGTATTGGGAAGAAAAACTCAAAACAATAGAGCTCGCTGAGCTTTAAAAAGGAAACAAATTTTTAGTCAGCAATGCCTTCTTGAGCAGGGCGAACTGCAACTGGTTGCATACCGCGAAGATTATTCAAAAGCTGATTTAAATCCTGTACAATCCCTTGAGCTAAGTCCTGTTGGTCATTTAGTAATCTCTCGAAAGTTTCTTGAGAATTGAGAAACTGTCGAGAAATGAGAACAAGCTTATGCGCGGCTAATGACTGCTTAAGACTTTTGAAGCCCGTATTGCTGAAGTAGGTGACTGTAAAAAATGTAGCGCAGGCAGAAACAGCACAGATATGTGCGCAAGTTAAATCTGGTGTAAGTGCTGTTGCCGCAATCAAGCTAGATCCAATAGCAAGCAGAGCTAGAGCCGTTACTAATTTAAAAATGCCACGACGACAGAATTTAGTACTTTCGTTTGATAACCGATTTGTAAGCTCTCGCATACCATCGATATTAAGATCTGCAGGAACTCCATTTGCCATAGCATCACCCGATTATTTCTTAAGTTAATCATTATAAGACGATTAAGGTTATTTTATAAGAGTTAAAAAATAGCTTTGGTTTTGAGAGGAAGAGGACTTGGAAATTATGAATTTATTAAAATTATTTTTTGGGAAGAGTAGTGCGTCGTCGGGTTTAGTATAGCTTTCAGTAAAAGTTTAACTTTTATCTATTTGTACATACAGAGCAGTTAAATGTCATATAGGATGATTAGAAGAGAGCTTCTATACGATGGAAACGGTTGGGTCAGTCCAGAGGCGGATGGTTCCATCATTTGAACCACTAACAAAATCCCCAGTTGGAAGTAGGGTCAGGCAGGTGACTGATTTAGCATGTTCATGACAAAGCTGAAGTAAAACTCCATCACTACTCCATCGATAAACTTTGCCAGCATAAGTCCCTGCAAGGATGGTGTCTGATAGGGCGCAATAAGCCAAAGAAAAGGCTGTCTCGCCACAGTCTAGTTGATTGCGACACTGGCCTGTTCGTGCATCCCAGATACAGACTGTTTGGTCGAATGAAGAAGAAAAAATGCGGTTTTTTGAAACACGCACGCATACTACTGCATCTGTATGTTTATGTAGTGTGCACAAGCTCTCATTTTTGCCAATTTCCCAAATTCTTAAGGTCTTATCTCCCGATGCAGAAACAATTCGATCATTGTCTAAATTTGCAAACGCAAAAATAGAGGAGGTGTGTGTATTCCAATGATGTAGGCAAGTTCCAGTATCAGGGTTCCAGACACGTAAGGTATTGTCCCACGATGCCGATACTAGCGACTCTTTAACGATTGCGACTTGACAAACTGTCTTGCTGTGGCCACGCAGAAGATGAGCTATGCAGCGTTTTTGTAAATCCCATATGTATATATTTGTATTTTCCCCGCCTAAGGCAAGTTTATCACCTGGGAGCTCAGCTACACAAATAATTGGCTCGTCATTTTGAAGCTTATGGCTTAAGTGCCCTGTTTGTTCCCAAATATTTAGGAAGTTATTGCCATCTCCACAAATAAGATATCCATGAGCAATAGTTAAACAAAATGCTCCGGAAGATTGTGTTATAATGCGTGTTGATAACCCATCAATTGTGCAAATAGAGAGATTAGGGCCAATCGTACCAATCGCGATTTCTCCGGAAGGAAGTCGTATAATATGACGAACCTCGTGACGCTGACTCAGTATATAACTTACCCCCGTCTGCAGTTTGTTAAAGGGCGGGGGAGTAGGTGTATCTACTGAAGATTCAACAGAAAGCATAATTACCTCATTATTCGAGGTCATTTTACTATATGTTAGGTTTAATTAAAAGTTAAAAGCGGAGTTCTGAATTCACTGTGAGGGCTGATTCACTAGCAAAGCGTCCTTCAACACCTAGGCTAAATCGTTCGCAACCAACCATTGTCAGTCCAATGGCATAACCCCAAAGGCGTTGGTTTTCAAGCGTACCAAGTCGAACATTAAAGGTAGGGTTTGCAAATAGAGAACCGATTTCAGGGAAAGCGTCACCCATGTTAACCCATGCATGCGACCATGTAACATTGATATATGGCAAAAGCTGAATGGATTGTGCTAAGCAAATTTGGTAGGTTGTTCCAAGGCTAAATTGCCACTCCTGGTACTTAAATTTTGCTGATTGAGGATATGTTGCAACCCTGTCTAGGCCATTATAGTAATCAAGCGAGGTAATGTCTGGACGAGAGAGGAAGTACTGGGCTTCACCACCAAGAGCAAATGCTCCACAAGACCAAAGTGTAGCGCGAGTACCTACACGCCAAGAAAAATAGGTCTCAGTGTTGATGAGTAAGCTTGCATTGTTGGCTGCTACAGTCGCATTATTTGGGGTAAAAGCCCTGACTGGAGATCTGACATAAAATTCGGAAGCTCCCAATGCTGCAAAAAAATCGATGCGTTGGCAGACGTTGAGCGTAATGACAGCCGAGTTGGTTTGGATGTCAACAAGTCGGATATCACCATGACCAGGGTTTTCAAGATTGCGATTGAAGACGTGGTCATACTCATAGCCAAAGCGATAAGATAGGCTCTCAAAAGGGAGATTTGGGATGTAACACTGATCAGAGAAAACGTTGGTACAAAAGAGACTTGCATCCCAAGGATTACCCGCTGGTAATGCAAAGAGTGTTGAGGTCAATAAAACGCATAGAAATAGAGCTTTTTTCATCTAGAATTGCATCCCCACGTTGAAAGAGAGCGCCTTTTCACTGGCAAATCGATTCTCTAATGTGATCTGAAATTTTTCGCAGCCTGTTAACGTAACACCAACTGCGTATCCCCACTGTTTTTGCTCACGCAAATCAAGGAATGTAAAGGTTAGGTTGTTCATGGATTGTGCTGAGTTTTGCATATCAACTTCGACGCGCGACCAGGTTATTCCAATATAGGGAAGAGCTTGTATGCTTTGGGCTAGACAGATTTGATAGGTTGCTCCCAAGCCAAATTGCCATTCTCTGTATTTGAATAGGGTATCAGCTGGGTAGATGACCCGAGAAATGTTGGGATCAAACGTTGTGCTGATTGAGGGACGTGCTGCAAAGTACTCAACTTCTCCACCAACAGCGAAGTTGCAACAGGAGAAAATTGTCCCGCGCACTCCAACACTCCAAGAGAAATCAGATGCTGTGTTGAAGTAAAGAAGAGAGCTGACATTTTCTGTAAGATGATCGCTATTAAATGAATTCACATGTGTGGTAACCCAAAACTGTGAAGCTCCAAATGTGCCAAAGAGATCAAAACGATCACAAAAATTGAGTGCAACGGTTCCGGCATTGGTATAAATCTCAACTTGTCGCAGTGAGGCGTGAGCAGCACCATCAGTCTCAAGGTGGCGGTTGACGACATGGTCATACTCATAGCCAAAGCGGTATGATGCAGAAATTGGTAACAGTGGGAGTGAGCAGCAATCAAGAAAAATGCCTTCATCTAAGAGGCTTGCCTCCCAGGGGTTTCCCAGAGGGAGTGCTTGTAGTGAGGAAATAAAAAACAGTGCAGCTAGGATTTTTTTCATGTTAGAAGAGCACTCCTGCGTTTAGAGAGATGGCCTTTTCACTGGCAAATCGATTTTCGATAGTGAGCTGAAAGCGCTCACAACCAACAAATGTGAAACCAATGGCATAACCCCACAACCTTTGGTTTTCAAGAGAATTAAAGGTAAGAGGAATGGATTGTTCTTCTGGGTCGCTATTTGTATTTAACTCGAAGCTATTCATATTAACCCGTGCATGTGACCATGAGATTCCTACATAGGGGAGCACTTGAATGCTTTGTGCCAAGCAGATTTGGTAGGTAAGAGCTAAGCCAAACTGCCACTCTTGGTATTTAAAACGCTCATTTGCAAAATAACGAGTGAAATTGCTGTCTTGGAAAATCTCAAAGGAGTTCATAGAAGGTCTAGACTGGAAGTATTGGGCTTCTCCACCGAATGCCCAATTGCAACATGTCCAAATGGTTCCTCTTGCTCCTGCGCTCCATGAAAAATTCGTGTCTATGTTTACATCGAGCATTTGCTGCGTATTAGCTTGGAGATTAAATGCTGAAGAGACGGTTTGTAGGAAAAAGCTTGTTGCTCCGAAGGTGGCAAAGAGATCTAGGCGGTCACAAAATGTCATGTGGACAATGGCAGCATTTGTATTGAGAGTGACGAGATGGATGTCTCCTGCGCCATTCTCAGCTCGCAAGTGACGGTCTTGAACGTAATCGCCGTAAAAACCAAGGCGTATATCACCTAAACAGTCAACGAAGTCTGGAAGGGGCAAACAATCAGACAGGACTCCCTGGCCATCACAAAAGAGGCTTGGTTCCCAGGGGTTGCCAATGGGCAGCGCTGCAAGTGAAAAATGTGTGGCTAAAACGGCTAAAAATGTGAGTCTTTTCATAATGCTCTTCAAAAATTTTTCTTCTTTATAACCAAATAAAATCTTTTTTAGCAAGCGGGATTAAAAGCGGGCTTGGACGCCGATAGAGAAGGCGGTTTCGGATGAAAAACGGCCCTCTAGATTTAGACTGAGTCTCTCACATCCAACAAACGATGTGCCAATTGCATAACCAACTTTACGCTGATTTTCACCACCATTGGCAACTGACTCCTCTGTTATAATCACGCGTGAAATGAGGAACTACACAAAAGGTTACACTTTATGTAACCTTTTGTGTAGTCGGGCTGCCCACTACCCATGTTTATTCAAAACCACTATGGAATCGATTTGGGCACGGATGGATTAGTTATCCAAGCACAAAGTAGGGAAGAAATTTACACAGACAAATTATTAGCCCTAGCTTTACGACCAAATCGATTAAAGTATCGCGATCTGTGGGATATGATCTGGCTTCATCAAAGAGGAATCAAACCTCATGTTAATTTGATTCCTCTAAAACTTCAGGAACGGAATATCTCCCTTGAAGACTTTAGAGCTTCATTCGATGTAAGACTAAAAAAGCTCAGTGAGGAAAAAAATCTTGCTATAGAATTTAAAAAAGAGATGGATCGATTTCTCTCTTCTAATCAGATACTAGAACAAAATCAACTTTGGCCATCAATTCTTATTTTGATCAATGAGTTACAAAAAGACATGAATATGGAATTATCGTAAAAATCAAGGTTCTCTCCCTTGTAGGAGAGTCCTGAGTAACAAATTTCACTGTTTAACGTGGTCATCTGTCTGACACACAAATTTGGGCAATACGTAAACCAGATTCCCAGTATGTGAGTTTATGAATATGAAAACAAGCTGCGGCTTCTATAGGGAAGGAGAGCTTGTTTTTGTAGTGTGGTAACCCATCCTTGCAATTTGTTTCATCATTTCTGGAGGAAAAACATCACCTGGTTCCTGCTTTGGTTCTGTTGATAGTGCCTGAAGGACTTCTTGCATTCTTAGAGGAAAAACAATCGGTTTTTCCAAGTATGTATGTTTAGCTAACTGAAGGGCTTCGTTATAGGATTCTTCATGTAGATCGTAGAATTTTTGTGTATCTGAATCATAAGCAGCGAAATAAATTTTATGATCTTTTCCAATGCTCATAAGGGCTACATGTCCATCTGAAGTAATCTTTCGTTTAGTATCCTCAAAGCCAATCGTTAATTCTATATTTCTTTCTTCAAATGGAAAGTTGTGGAGGTAAGGGCGGATCGAGTCGTCAGTATTAATGCGTTGTAAAAAGTCCTCCATCATACCAATATAAAGCACCCTGGCTTCATCAACGGTTAGCCTATCAAATGACAAGAAAGTAAGTGTGATACTTTGAATATCATCCAGCATAGCTCCACCATAACCAATAAGAGCTAAACCTTGTGGAGTAGCACACTCATTGACATAGTTTGCTGTAATACTTTTGGATATTTTGCAATGGTCAGCTTCTCGTACTCCGCAAGCGGTTAGGAAAAATAGTAATGAATAAATAGTCAGTGATGCATGTTTTTTGAAATTCATTTTCTTCTCCTTTGATGGTGATGATTGCTAGTCACTGTTTCACAAAGCCTTATTTAAAAATAGCAAAAAGGATGTTATTCGTTGCATGATGGTTGCTGTGATTGGTAGATGGCAAGGGCTTCTTCGTAGGGTTCCTTGTGAATCGTCTGAAACTTTTGGGTTTCAGGGTCATGTGTCGAATAAGATACTATGCCATTTTTATTGGTACTAACAAGGGCAACAGAATTATCTTCTATAAAGTTATGTGTAGCAGGATCTTCAAAGCTAATTACAAAATAGAGATTTTTTTCTGTAAATGGATAGTTATGTAAGTATGGGCGCACCGACTCATTTTGGTTGATTTGTGAAAGGTAAGTCTGTACTCCTTCAACGAATATGCTTCTGGCTTGTTCAAGGTTTAGGCTATCGTATGATGTGAAAAAGAGATTGATTTCCTTTACATCATACATCATGGCTCCGCCATAGCCTGTAAGTTGCAGATGATTAGGTTTGGCAAAAGTTTTCACGTATTTATTAGTGATTCTGTCTGCAATCTTACAGTAGTCTTTTGCACACAAAGAGGAGGTTATTAAATTTATCACAACAAAGAAAAAAAGCCTTTTCATGGGTTCCAATTCTCTCCTAAAATTTTCATTTGTTTACCGTAGGTTCCCCCTTGGATAAAGTGCTCCTGGAGAGGGGAAGCAGAGCTGGGAGTTAAGAAACGTACGGTATCATCTTTCCCATGGAGGGCGCGGACGTATTTGAAGGGGTTTGTCATGGGAACCATATCAGCTCGGCTAATGAAGTTTGTCACCTGACCAAAAGCCTTTTGGGGGACAATTGTTGCGGAGCCAAAGGTGTACAGGCTGATCTGGGCGCGCTGGGCAGGAGTCAGCAGCTTTGATACATTTGACATGTGTGAACCTCCCTGACTATGAGCATAAGTAATAAACTCTGTATTAGGATTTTCTGCTAATCTACGACTATAATAACTAGCAGACATTTTCTCAATAGGTGTTCGAAGTCCCATCTTGGCCATCACGCACTCAGCAATATCCATCAGACCACCATGCGTTCCGTTGTAGAGGAGGGTGACTTCTGCTCCACCATGGGTAGCTGAAATCTGCTCAGCCTGGCTCCGAGCCTTTTTGAAGGAGGTCAAAATCCCGTTTTTATAGACAAGCTCCTTGTCTGCTTGCTTGGTGCCTTCAACGGTGTAAATACGATTGTAATTTTGACGGTATGCACTTTGATTAAAGAGGCTACCACCTGCTCCCCATCGCCCTATCGACTCGATGACGTCACGTACTCCACCAAAGGGGATGAGGTTCTGGCCTGTCCACTCAATGCCTCGAAAGAAGGGGCGTGTCAGTGTGCTGAAGCTATTGAGGAGGCAACGTTGAGAAAAAAGGCCATAGAGATCTATTTGCGAAAGGGGATCGTTATGCACGTAGGCATAGAGGTTGGGGCCGTCTTGGTAACCTGAAGGATCGGGCGAGGTCCAAAGGTGCTGGCTAGGTGAATAGTAACGACGGCCAAAGTAGATGAGGTTCTCTTCTGTGCGCTTACTAGCAAATCTCCACGGGGAAAGGGTGGAATTTGTGGTTTGGGTCCCAAACGCTGTATAACGGTAGGTCTCGGTTGGGGTCTTGGTGCTGAGGTCGATAAGGGTGGAGAGGTTACCGCGGTAATCATGGATGGGAAGGTAGGCTTTGTGGTTGATCTCGAGCAGTACGGCCGCTCCAATCTCTGCCCCTAGCCCTTCACCAAGAACGCGAAGGGTTGTCTCTGTTGGAGATTGACTGCCAATTTCATTCTGCTCATCCCAAATGTAAAGCAGGTGGTCATTCTTGGTGGTGCGTGTGAGGCGACGGTTGAAGGGGTCGTATGTAAAGCTGATGCTTTGGGTGGGGGTAGTAATCTGGATGAGGCGGTTAAGGCTGTCGAATTGGTAGTGGTTGATGTCGTCTGAAAGAAGGTTGCCGCGTTTGTCGTATTGACAGTCATTGCGTTGGCAATTGGCGTTGTAGGTGTGGGTAGTTGCGTTGTGGGCAAGGAGGTTTCCAAGGGAATCAAAGTGGTAGGTCTGGTCTGTCTCGGAGGTGAGTTGATCGAGTTTGTCGTAACCGTAGTGGTTATTTTGTGGACCTAGGGGATCTGTGGAGTTGATTTTGGTGAGCTGGTTGTCATGGTAGCTAAGCTGCGCACTGTAGAAAGGGGAGGTGATGGTGGTCAGGCGGGCGCATGCATCGCGGGTGTAGTGTAGGGATCCAAGGCTGGAGGGGAGCTGGTTGGTGACGGGTCTTCCTTCAAAGTCGCGCTGGCTATAGGTATAGGTGTAAGCGCCGCGTGTGACTTGGAACAATCGGTTTGAGAGGTAGCTGTAGTGGATGGTGGAGTCGTCTGGCAGGGTGAGTTGGGTTCTGTTGCCAAAGGGGTCGTATTGGTTGATGAGGGTTAGGCCGTTGGCAAGGGTTTCTGAAGTGAGGTTGCCAAGTGCGTCGTAACTGCGTGTGGTGGTGGTTTGGGTAGGTATATCGGTGGCGGTTAGGAGGCGATCATGACAATCGTAGGTGTAGCGGTAGTCAAAGTCGGTGCTGTGGAATCGGATGAGTCGTCCAAGGGTGTCGTAGTGGTACTCTAGGGTGGTTTGATCGGGGCGGGTCAGGGTTTTGTGGCGTCCTCGCTCGTCGTAGCTGTAGGTTGTCGTTTGGCTGGTTGGGTTGATGTGGCTCTCAACACGGCCTAAAGGTCCGTAGCTCCAAGTCGCGGTGGTGGTGTGTAAGAAGGTTGTATCGTCGTAAATATAGCTTGTTGCCTGAATGCGGTTGCCGCACAAATCGTAGATCTGCTCGGTTTTATGAAGTGGGGTGTTATCGAGGGTGTAGGTGATAATTTGAATGGGGCGCTTGGAGGGGTCGTAGGTGGTTGTGGTGCGGTGGTTGATGGTGGTTGTCGTTTGGCTATTTGGGGTGTAGCTGTAGGTTGTGATCTGGCCAAGGGGATCTGTATGAGTATGGAGGCGGTTGAACGGGTCGTAGGTGGTGGTAGATGTTCCAGATGGAGTGATGACGCTAGTCTGATTGCCGGCTGCATCATAGGTATAACGCACTTGCTCAAGGATGTGTCCTAAATGGTCTGTCAGGCGCTTTTCAATGAGTTGGTTTTTGAAGTCGTAGAGGTTGATGGTGAGCGCGTCGTCGAGACGTGTATGACTCTGCCTTCCAAGTGGGTCGTAACCGTAGCTGATGGTGCACTGGTCTGTTGTTTGGGAGGTTTTGCGTCCAGCATAATCGTAGGTATAACGTGTCTCTATGCCGTCTAAGGTGACTTCCGAAAGGAGTGTGAAAGGGGTAAAGGTGCGGTAGGTCGCTTTGAGGAGTTTCCCTTTGCCGTAGGTTTCAATTTGGGTGGGATGTCCAAAAATATCGTAGCTGTAGCGGGTAATGGCGCCATTTTTATCTGTCTGGGAGGCGAGGGTGCCATCGGGGTTGTAACTGAAGCGTTGTTCTGATCCATCGGGATAACGGGTATGGATGAGCTCTGAATGAAGGTTGTAGGTGTTTTGGGTGATCCAACCATTTGGATCGACTTGGGTTATGAGGTTGCCAAAGATGTCGTAGGTGTTTGTGGTCACTCCTCCATCTGGGTGGATGATTTGGGTGATGTTTCCTAAGTTGTCGTAGCTGTAACTTGTGGTTCCAACTTCATCTGTCTCTGTGAGCAGGCGTCCAAGTTTGTCGTAGGTTTTGTCGGTGATTTGCTCGCTGTTTTGAATGATTTGAATGGGGCGGTTAGAAAGGTCGTAGCGGATTTCTGTGTGTGAAAGGGGGAGCTCTTCTAGAGTGAGGTTGTGGTTGGCGTCGTAGGTATAGTAGGTGGTGTAGCCATGTGGATCTGTTGTGGAGGCAAGTAGCTCATTTGGATGGTAGGTGTTTGTGATGGTGTAACAATATTTGTCATTAGCATCGTAGTGATGTTCTTCAAGCACTTTGCCAAAGGGTGTGTAGCTGTATTGGGTTTTGTGGAGTTGAACTTCTTTTTTGTCGTTGTTGAGGGTTTTTTCAATGACAGTGCCAGGTAGGCCGTTGACTGGGGTGATGTAGGTGATGGTGCGATGGGTAACTTCAAGGTCGTGTGGATAGGGGGTGTGACCATCGTCAACGATGGTTTTAATGCGTGTGGCGCTGGCATCATAGGAATGAAAGGTGCGTGTTTTGAGCTGTTTGCGATCGTAGACAAATTCTGTGGAGAGGCGATTGGAGTTGGGCTCGTAGGTGTAGCAGACGCGTTTACCATTAGGATATTCTTCTGAAAGTAGGAGATTGAATCCATCGTTTGAGTAGGTGCGTTTGATGGAGCGTTCACCAGTTTGCTCGCTGATGAGATTGTGATTAGCATCGTAGCCATAGGTGGTTTCGAGCTGGCAGTTACCTTTGGCATCAAGGATCCGTTTTTTGAGCAGATCACCTGTCTGTTCATCCCAAATGTTCTCGTCGATGCGGTTTTCGGTTTCGACTTTGATGATCCGCTTGTTGGTATCGTACCAGTAGGTGGTTTGGTTGTTTTCTGCATCAAGAACGTCTGTATGATCCTCTTCGTAGCGGTAGCTGAAAAGAGGGGCCTCGGCTCCTTTTTCTCCAACTGGAGCGCTTAAGGTGGTGACTTTGTCATCTTTGTAGGAAATTTTGAGATAGCGTCCATCGGGTCTCTCGATTGCGGTGAGGCGATCATCTTGGTAGCAATAGGTGAGATGCACGCGGCCAGGAGCGTTGACGAAGGTGAGTGGTAGGGTTGTTTTTCCACCGTAACAAAGGTCGACTTTCCGTCCATCACTTCCAATGACGTCCATTCCTTTGATTTCTCCGCGACTTTTGCGATAGGAGAAGGCGAGTGAGCTTAATTCTGCATTGTCACGGTTGTATGCGGTGATTTTGCTCAGCACTGGGAAACTGGGGTAGGCTGGATCGGCTTGGAGGTAGGTATAGTCGTAACGGAGGTAGTTGCCATTTGGACGCTCTTCACAATCGATTTTGAGCTGGAAAGGAGTCCAAACTTGAGGGGTGATAAGCAATCTTTTCGACTGGAAAAAGTTTTTTTCTTCGAGAACAAGATTGCTATTCCAAGCGTGCATGCCAGAATTAAAGTGGCGTGTTGTGCCACTTCCATCGGTGATGGTTCCTCGCCAATTGAAGCGCTTTCCATCTTTTGGATCTCCTTGCTTGTGGTAGGTAGCAGCAAGGTTTGCAGGATGGGTCTGCCCACTTCCTGTATGGAAGTGTCCTGGTTGATTGAGGTTGAAGCGGCATTCGGTTCCTTTGGGATCTAAACAGCAGACGCCTCCCTCAAAGGCTCCTACTGCAAGAAAAAGCTTTTGCTCTTCCCACTCTAAATTGCCAACAGCGTAGTGCTCAGGGTTGTAGCGCCAATTGCCATACTGTTTGTCAGGCGGTGCTAAGTGGTTGTAGAAGCGTCGCAAGGAGAGAGGCTCAGCGCCAGCAATGATGATATCGACTTCTTGTTGTGCAAACTCCCCTGAAATAACATTGACTTGTTGCGTGTAGTATTGTGTTGTCGAGGTGAGTGGGAAATTTTGTTGCGTATCGAGCACTTCTTGCTCTGATGCGAGCAATGTGGAAAAGAGCAGCGCTATGAAAAGCAAAATAGGCATAGAAGAAAGCTAATATTCAATAAACTTTTTGTAAAGATTTCTTTTGATTGACAGAGCTTGTGCGCACAATTAAAGTGGGGGCATGTCAAAAAAAATACTCATTATTGATGATGATGCGGATGTTGTTTCAATTTTACAGTTTCGTCTTGAGAAACTCGGCTTTGAGATTGAATTAGCTAAGGATGGAGCGACAGCCTTGGAAAAAGTTAAAACTTTCAAACCTGATTTGATGTTTATAGATGTCAATATTCCCGAACCTAATGGTTTGACAATAACGCAGAGTTTGAAAAAGGATCCCCAATATCAAGCCATTCAGATTATTCTAATTAGTGGCGCCCCTGTTGAGGATGGTAGTGGAGCAGATTTAGTGGTGCTTAAACCGTATGAGTGGGATGTTCTCCATGAGCAAATCAATAAACTTTTAGGCATCCAATCGTGAGACATCTTGATGAAAATGGTAATGAGATCTCTCTTGAGGGAGAGTGGACACTTCTCTACGCTTATCCCAAAGACAATACGCCAGGCTGCACGATTGAAGCGTGTGACTTCACAAAAAGTGTAGAGGCTTTTACCGCGCTTGGAATACGCGTGTTAGGAGTGAGCCCCGACTCACCAGAATCGCATCGTCGCTTTATTGAAAAACGGCGTTTGCAATTCTCTCTTATCAGCGATCCCTCTAAGGAGCTCCTCAAGAAGCTAGGGGCATGGGGACCTAAGAAGAACTTTGGCATCGCGTATGAAGGAGTCATTCGCAGCACCTTTTTGATCAACCCCCAAGGGGAAGTGGTCAAGGTGTGGAAAAATGTGCGTGTCAAAGGACATGCAAAAGCTGTTTTGAAGTATTGCCAAGAACATGTGACCACTAAGGAGTAAAAGTCTATGAAAGATGTGAAAACATCCTTTATCACCAAAGAGAAATTTCCCATTGTCATCGAACCTAAAAAGCCATTCACCTTTGAACAGTTTTTAGCTTGGCTCGAAAATCATCGTGAAGAGCTGCAAACTCTTGTCACCAAACATGCAGGCATTCTTTTTCGCGGCTTTCCAATCGAAGGTGCCGAAGGCTTCAATGCTTCGATTCAACAACTTGGATTAGGCCACTCTCTCGATTACGTTGGTGGCGATAGTCCGCGCGATAAAGTTGCTGATAAAGTCTACACTTCAACAGAAGCTCCTCCCTCACTCAAACTCCCTTTACACAATGAGATGAGCTTCATCAAAAACTACCCCCGAAATATCTACTTCTACTGCCAGACACCATCTGAAGTGGGAGGAGCCACCATCTTAGGAGATGCGCGCCGCATCTATGATGGCGTCGATGAAAAAGTGCGCAACCGTTTTGAAGAAAAAGGGCTCCGTTACGTCTCCAACTACTATGGCAAGAGCATCCTATTTGAGCTGATTAACAAGCTTCAACGAGGTCACAAGAGCTGGATGGAAGCTTTTGAAACCGATGATAAGCAGAAAGTGGAGAAACTGTGCAAAGAAAATGCCTTCGATTATCGCTGGAATAATGGAGATAATTGGCTTCAGATTGCGCAAAATTGCGATGCTACCATTGAGCATCCAGTGACTAAAGAAAAAATTTGGTTCAACCAAGCGCACCTCTATGATTTCAATCCACGCCTCATTGGCTTTTGGAATTGGATTGGAACGAAAGTTGTTTACAGTCAGAAAAATACAATCATGCACGAGATCTTTTTTGGAGATGGTGAGCCCATTCCTAAGAAGGACCTCTATCATGTAATGGATGTTCTCGATCAGAAAACAGTTGCCTATCCATGGCAGAAACGGGATTGGCTTGTGCTGGATAATGTGCTGGCGATGCATGGTCGGGCGCCTTTCCAAGGGAAAAGAAAAATTTTAACTGCATTAACAAGATAGCCAGAATAGTAGCTGTTTGTTATAGTCTTTAGTTATGAATTTTAGAACCGTAGACTTAAGAGATGTTCCTCCTCCTGCAGCGTTTGCTGATCGGCAGCGTGTAGTTGATGGCGCTGAAGCTTCAGTACTACATGGGCATGGAGACCTTCGGAGTCGTCGGGTAGAATTAATATTCTCTCCAGAAAAAAAAAGCAGACGAGGTAACGGTGGAGTTAATAGGGAACGTGGGCAACACGATGTTTTGGCGAGTAGTGTGATGAGCACAGCAAGTCAATCAGGCGGTGTGCGTCACACTAAGCGGCCCGACCGCTTTACAGAATTTGCTACAGTCCTCTTGCTTGCTTTAGCTGTTGCTGGCGTTGTCGCTGGTGTCTTAGGCTACCTAGTCGCATCTGGCAATCTACCTCCAGGAGTTGTTGGACTCGAAGGCCTTGCCCCAATGGGCGCAACCAATAGCTATGTGTTGATTGCAACGAGTACGCTCATCACTGCTTTTGCAACGGTAGCCATGGGGCGTATCACTTAGAGGAGTCGACAACTGAGCCAGGTACACGTTCAATTATATGACGCACAGAGTCTGCCTGCTTCTACAGAAAATTTCTTCTCCCACTTGATCCATGATGGCATTGAAAAATATGTCGAAAATGTCACAACAAAGCTCTATCTACTGCAAGTGGGGGAACGTTTTTTACCACTGACAGTCAATGAAACAGAGTATGAAAACTCCTATCTCACCTCGAACTACTTTCCCATCACACATCGCAATGAGCAGTTGAAAAAAGAGGTCTCTCTCAGCTCTCGTGTCATGCTTGGTGCCAATCAAGTGGCAGGAGCTTTTTTACGCGGTATTCAGATCAATAAGTGTGTCATCGTAAACAATTTGTTTCTGAGTACTAATCTCTATATGCCGCTCTCTAGTGAAGAATTAGAAGCTGTTACCTCTTTTTTGGTAGAGCGTTTTCCTAGTCATATGGTGATGTTTCGTAATCTTGGAGAAGAAGATCTCAGTCAGTTTCAAACTCTGAAATATAGTCTTTTAAAATCACGAGAAACGTTTTGCTATGATCCTAAATGGAATTTCTCATCTCGAGTACACTATCACCATCGTCGCGATCTTCGTTTGATCGAAAAGCATGGGTATGAAGTGGTACGCTCTTTTGACTCGAAAGATTATGGTGCGATGCTCGCGCTCTATGAACAGGTCTATCTGAAGAAACATACTCAATATAGTCCGAGATACACAGAAGTCTTTATTGACAAGGCAATCAGTTCAGGCTTGTTGCAGTTTGTTGCACTTCGCCGAGAAGGGGTGATAGAAGGGGTCTTTGGGATGCATGTAAATGGAAAGAAAATGTGTGTCCCCTTCTTTGGCTATGAGATGGAGAGTGAGCGGTCTGGACATCTCTACCGGCTACTGACTGTTTTGGCAATCAAAGAGGCGGAAGCGCGCGGGCTTTTTCTCAATGATGGAACTGGAGGCGCTGAGGCTAAAATGAAAAGAGGGATGCAGTTAGTTCCTGAATACGTCGCGATTTATGCGCGTCATTTGTCAGCAGTTAGACGCTCTTTTTGGGCGTTTGCTGATTTTTTTACGACAACACCCACCATAAAGCGATAAACAAAGCAACGATCTTCTGCTTCGAGCTTCTTCTCAAGCTCAGAGTCCCGTTTGAAGAAAGGAGCTAAGTGCTCAGGCACTTGGTAATTGGTAAGAAATTGACGGATACAGAAACGTGCTCGTGGCTTTGCCACACGTAGAAGTTCTGTGAGCATCACCTCAAAGTCTTTGTAAGGCAAGTAGGAAGCAACATCAGAGAAAGAGAAGCGATCAAAGCTGTTGTCTGGTGCATTTTTCAAGTAAGTGAGTAGATCTGTCGTTTCATACGAGACGCGATCAAGGCCACTTTGAATGGTTTCAATATGCTCTTCAGAAAGGTAGGGAGGTAGATGGTTACGGTCAACATCCCCTTTCAAAATGAGTGAGAGTAGGGTGCTCTCGCGCGCCAAGAAGTTTTTCAATGAACTTGTCAAACGACTGTAGAGATGATTGCCTACATGGATTTTAGAGTCGACATATTCATAAAGACCTGGATCTTGCAAGAAACGGCGTGTTACTTGTGGATGAAGCGCTACATGAACCGATTTTTTCCAAATAGGAGACTCGAAGTGATCCTCAACAAATTGCGTCTGATCATCAATGCAATCAAAGGAGAAGAGTTTTTTTACCTTTTTTCCTCTGCAGAGGCGGATCAGTGATGAAGAGCAACGAGCCAATTTTTCAATTGTGCCCTGAAATAAAACACCTTTTTTGATCTTCGATTTGTGTCTATCCCATAAGTGGCGTGATTGAGCAGAGAGTTTAGGCGCAATCTCTTTGTAGCGATCCAGTCTATTCTCCATAGGATCTAGGCCTAGAAAAGCTAGATAATCGGCATATTCAAAATGTTGCATCGCAGTTTTTTTTAGATCGAAAAGAGCGTTCTGAAGAGGGTTGGCATCGATTGAAACGACTTCTTTGCAAGGGTTTGCCAAAATATTAAGTGGGCGATCTCCACTTGCAGTGACGCATAACACGCGACTTGTTTTTTTTGTGTTAAGCGCTTGCTTTTCCGTTCTCCAGTCTTCGTTTCCAAAGCTATAGCTCAGTCTTGAATAGAAGTTTCCCATGTTTCAGTAGAGTCCTTTAGTTTAAAAACGCGAGACAAGAGAGAGTCTTGCCCCTAGCAGGTTAAACTTTGTGTCAATATAGTTGAAGGGAAACCCCTCTCGACCACCAAAGTGGCGGAATTCCAAAAAAGGCGTACAAGCAAAAGCAATCTGCAAGCGTGTGCAAGGGGGAGTGAAGAGCAATGGAATATCTACTCGGTAGTTCGTTTCATTATTCATCTGGAGGGTTGTATCTCCTCTAACTGGATCATCACGAACTTCACACTCCGCATTTTGCATGAACATTATTTTGAAGTTAAATCCCATACTTAGCAAAGCTGAGAAATTCACTCCAGATAAAAAACCAATTGGGATGTAGGTAAAGCTATCAACAAACTTAAATGGGATGGGTGTTGGAGGATGAAAGTCATTGATTTCGTGAAAGTAACCATAGCCTGTGAAGAATGAAAAAAAATGAGAGTAGGGCTCATCTTTTTTGAGCGTATAACCAATCCGCCCTTCCCAGATGTTATCGGTGATCGTTGAGAGGATTTTGCGCTGCGCGCCCGAGTGTCCGACAAGACGCCCCGAACTCGAAAAATAATCTCCACCAAAATACCACGCATTTTTTTTGATGCGATCATACGAGACACGCACACCATCTACACGACCGTTTTGCTGTGTGCCACCATCACGCATACGTTTCATGCGGTAGACCTCTTCTCCTACCGCAAGAGCCTGTGTGGGATGAGCTTCCGTAACACAAGTCCAAAGAAAAAAACAGCTCAGAAAAAGCTTCCACATAAGTTGCTCACTCTAGCAGGAAGTGATTTTTTCTAGTGCTTAAAAATCATTTTATGTCCTATTCTTTTCTTTACTACCAAGGAGACGCTCGTGCGACATCTATTTTTTGCTCTACTGACATCGACAACTCTGTTGGCGCAACCCATCATGCTGAACTACCACAACGGTGAGCAGTTCTTGTTTGATGTTGATCCTGAAACTTCTTTAGATGAGATCATGAATCAAGCTGCAGTTTTTCTGCCTGATCAAGATCATGTTGTCATTGAGGTGTCTAAAAAATCGCCTTCCAAGGTTTGGAACCGGCAGATGGGTCATCAAGGACAACCCTTAAGTCATCCACGCGACTATTGCGCTGGGGTGACCCCGCAAGAACAAGCTGACATTCAATTTATTGTCAGAACATTGGCAAATAAATCCCTGATTGCCATTGCAATGAGTAAAACAGAGCTTGAAGAGGCAGGTGATCGCATTGACCAGGTGCACCCCTTGCAATTTTTATATACCATCTTCGGTGATGAAGAACTTAAAGTCGGTATTCGCAATATTCGTGGTAAAGGATGGGTCTGGAACCAGTTTACCGCAGGTATCAAAGACTCACTTGAGACAGAATATTTAGCCTGCAACATGAAAGAAGAGTATATCTGTGACTTTTGCCAAAAGTTAGGCATCAAACCTTCATTGATTATGCCGGCAATTGAGGCACAAAACTGGGATGAATTGATCGATCTCTTGATTACAAATATCCCACGCAAAGGTGATCACGACCGCTACGATTGCTAGATCTCACGATTTGCATTTCGAGCTGTATAGGAATGACATAATTGTAGAGGCAGTCGCGTTGAAAGACACTGAAACCCTTAAGGAACCTCTGAATAATGCCCACACCGGATCTAGCACCGATCTTTTTACCAGAACGTCATTCTCGCCTTCACTAACCCACAAGGGGTTAGCATCAGGCTCCGAATTTAGTTCTGACAAAAATCTAGGGGCTATCTCCCATATGGGCATTATTCAGAGGTTCCCAAACAAAGGATAAGATATGTGTGTACCTACCGATCGATTGAGCCAACTTCTCCTACAGCCTCAACCTACAACGCCTGATTCGGATGACAAGATTCAAGACATAGTCATAGCGCTGTTAGAAGCATACAGAGCTGCTCCCACCAGTAGAAAAGTGACTGCTGAAGAAAAGGTGGCATTGCAGAGATACAAGAGTATCGCTGATAAAGGAGATCCTGATGCTCTACACAGAATCGGCTACTGTTATGCGAAGGGGATAGGACTGGACAAATCTCCTAATACAGCTGTGATCTATTACCAACGTGCTGCGGCTGCAGGGAGTGTTAGATCGCTTTTTAAACTTGGCACTTGCTATGAGATGGGCGAGGAGGTGGAACAATCTTTCAAGAAGGCGGCAGGCTATTATAAGAGGGCTGCAGACTTAGGAGATACTGATGCGCAGTTCAACTTTGGCGTCTGTTGTAAGCTAGGGCGTGGAGTGAGAAAATCTCTTGAGACTGCGGTGGAGTATTACAAGAAGGCGGCAGCTAAAAACCACTGTCCCGCGCTCTTTAACCTTGGAAAGTGTTATAAGAAAGGACATGGAGTAGAAAAATCTGATAAAGAGGCATTGAAATGTTTCCAACGTGCTGCTGCTCAGAACTATGCTTCGGCAGAGTTCATGGTCGGCGTCTTCTATAAAAATGGAATAGTCGTAGAGAAATCAATGAAAGAGGCTGTAGGCTGTTTCGCTCGCGCGGCAGAAGGAGGATGTGCTGATGCACAATTCAATCTTGCAGTCTGTTATGAGCAGGGGTTTGAAGTGGAAAAATCTCTTCAGACGGCACTTGAGTATTACAAGAAGGCTGCTGCTCAAGATTATATTCCAGCTCTCATCCACCTTGGAAAGCATTGTGAGAAAGAATCAGGAACGATCGATGAGGCTGCATTTGGGTATTACAAGAGGGCTGCTGATCTTAAAGATGCCCATGCTCAGTGTAAGGTTGGTTTATATTATTTAGAAAATAACCCTGTAGATGAACGGAAGGCTGTGGAGTACTTTACAGCTTCTGCAAAGCAAGGAGATCCTGTGGCTCAGTGCAATCTTGCTCACTGTTACCTAAAAGGAATTGGAGTGGCAAAAGATACAAACAAGGTTCTGTGTTACCTATGGGCTTCTGCCGATCAAAACCTTGCTGAGGCGCAGTACAGGCTTGGTTTATGTTATGAGCAAGGGCTTGGAGTACAAAAAAATAATACTATTGCATCAGTGTATTTTGAGGCAGCTGCTACTCAAGGGCACTCTTTAGCTCAAGAGTATTATAATAAACTGAGTAGCAAGGCATGATAGAATCAGCAAGCTGAGGCTGTGCCTCAGCTTCTGAAGAGAAATGTCATGCTTTTGCATCTCAGCTGTATTTGAAAAAACAAAATCCATTTTTTGCAAAACTAGTAATGCCTCATCATTTCGAAAGATTGTTTCAGGGGAAGCAAGCACTAGACGTATCTGATCCCGGAAGGTCACAACCTCTAACCCAGCGTTGTTGGGATGTTGGGAAAAAGGATCACCGTTAACTGCAAAAGAAAGATCTGTCATCTTAAAATCTTAATAGCCACCACTAAACTGCACTTTTCCGATATTAGTGATACAGAGTAGGTTAGGGGGCACATCGAAAGAATTGGAGATCGTAAGTTTGCTATTAGGATCAGCCATGACTTGAAACAGGTGATGCATCACCTCAACAGCGCAAACACCATCTGCAATGATATGGCTGAAAAATACCATGATTTGGTTTTCTGATGGAAGCCAAACCTCCCGCCATAAAAGCGTAATGACATTAGGGTTAAAGTGTTGCTTACTCTTCTGTTCCATCACCGCTTTCCATGGCTCTGTGCTTGTCGAGATGTTAGGATGTATCTCGTCTTGTTCTACGAAGTGCGGAGTCTCCTCCACTAGTTGAATCGCGTAGCGAAGATGCGTATGAAATCGTGCAAGAGCTTCGAAGCTTTTGAAGAACAGTTCGCGTGTGACAGATCCTTCATAGCTCGCTGTTAGGACAAAGTTTGTACTCCCAGTAGTTTGTTGAATAACTCAAGTTTCTGACTGTTTTGTCTGACTTGCACGCTCGCTCGTTTGCCCTATCGCTTATAGTAGCTGTACTCGCAAGCGTCCAATTGAGAGCAAAAATCCCCAAAACGCCTCGACTTCATTTTTGCAGTGCCACACACTTGACTTTTTCAACACACCCTACTCCCAGTGCCAAGGACCCAATCAATTCTTTGTAAATGGGTTAATGGAATCACGGAAAAAAACTAACACGGCTTCACGTTTTTTTGCTAGGTTAGGCTTTATGGAGTATCAAGTGATTGTCATTGGAGCTGGAGCGGGCGGACTAGTCGTTGCGATTGGCGCTGCGAGGGCAGGGAAGAAGGTTCTGCTCATTGAACGGGAGAACTGGGGAGGGGATTGCACCAACTTTGGCTGCATTCCTAGCAAAACCCTCATTGCCGAAGCTGAACATCGCAAGCAACCTGCTTCCAAGATTTTTGAGCATGTCAAAGCAACAGTTGCCCAGGTTCGCTCTCATGAAGATGCAGCTGCCCTGAAAGACAAAGGCGTTGAAACACGTCAAGGCGTCGCGCACTTTGTCGATCCACACACGTTGCAAGTAGGGGATGAAACAATCAGTGGTGAGCAGATTGTGATTGCGACAGGCTCTTCTCCACACATTCCAGAGATCAGGGGACTCAAAGAAACGCCTTTTCTCACCAATGAAACCGTCTTCGACTTGAAAGATGCTCCAAAAACCCTTGCTGTACTAGGTGGTGGCGCGATTGGTTGTGAGCTGGCGCAAGCGTTTCAACGCCTCGGTTCACAAGTGACGTTGATTCATCGTGGCGCCAACCTACTCAAAAAAGAAGAGCCCGATGCACAACAAGTCATCGCTCAGCAGTTTGAAAAAGAAGGGATCATACTCAAACTCAATACAGAGCCAGAAACGGTCTCCTTCGAAAATGGACTTTTCCACCTCATCGATCAAACCTTCGATGCTCTACTTGTATCTGTTGGGCGTCAACCCAATGTCGCAGCTCTAGAGCTCGATAAAGCTGGTGTCGCCTTTTCTGCAAAAGGGATCCCCGTCGATGGTTATGGGCGGACAAATCAGAGACATATCTGGGCCGTTGGGGACGTCACAGGAGGTCCCATCTTCACACATGCTGCGGAAAATCAAGGGCGCACAGTGCTCACTTCACTGCTTCTGCCCATCAAAAAGCGTTTGGATGAAAAACAACCTGTGCCACGCGTCACCTTTACCGATCCAGAAGTTGCGAGCTTTGGACCCCTTGAACATGAAGTTATTGAAGAGCATGGCGAGAAAAACATCAAAACCTATCACGTGCCTCTAAGCGAAAATGATCGCGCGATCACAGCAGGACGGACAGAAGGGTTTGTGAAAGTGATCACACATCGCGAGTCGAGCGCTATCATTGGCGCCACCATCGTTGCTCCGCGCGCTGGTGAGATGTTACCTGAGCTTTCCCTTGCCAAGATGGGAAAAATCCCCCTCAAAAAACTTGCCAACCTTATCCATCCCTATCCCACCTATAATTTGGCTATTCGAAAAGCTGCTGACATGTGGCTCACAGAGATTTTAGTGCCCAAACTCAAACATCCTCTCAAGCTCATTCCTTGGAAGCGCTATCTACCTGTTTTCATTATCGTCACTCTCATGCTCGTTGGCTATTTCTCAGGCGTCTATGAATACTTCTCCTTTGAAACCCTGCAATCCAAACACCAAGAGCTCAAAACATTTGTCGCTGAGCATCCACTGCTCACTCCGATTATTTTCATGGCCATTTACGCCGTTTCCACGTCTCTCTCTTTCCCAGGAGGAGCTGTACTTAGCCTTGTTGGAGGCTTCCTTTTTGATGTCCCCTTAAGCACCATCTACGTGCTTGTTGGAGCGACAATTGGCGCCTGCGTGATCTTTCTTGCTGCCAGATCAGCTCTTGTCGACATGCTCAGACGTAAAGCAGGCCCCTTTCTCAAGAAGATGGAGAGCGGTTTTAAAAAAAATGCGTGGAGCTATCTTCTCTTTCTTCGTTTTGTCCCCCTTTTTCCTTTTTGGCTCGTGAATATAGCCCCCGCTTTTTTCAATGTTTCTCTCATTACTTTTGCTTGGACAACCTTTGTTGGGATCATTCCAGGCTCCTACGTCTATACCCAGACCGGAGCTGGACTCAGTGCAATTTTCGACTCAGGACAAGAATTTTCTTTAGAAACCATTTTCAATGTTAAATTGCGCATTGCCCTTGTTGCTTTAGGTGTTTTTTCACTCCTTCCAATTGTTATTAAAAAAATTGTTAACAAGCGACGGAAAAGAAACAAAATGCTATAATATATGGCATTATGAGTTGTTCTTCTATCACAAGCACTGTTTCAAATTCGTCTCTCTGTGAGAAAGTGGTTGCAGTTGCAGCTATTACTCTCCTTGTCGGCGGAATTATTGCTGCGACGCAGTTCCCTGTTGGCACAGGGCAGTTTTATGCGGGTGTTGGTGTCGCTGTTGTGAGTCCACTTTTCCTCGTTGGTCTAGTGGTGAATCACAAGCGATCTAGCAAAGTGAGTGAGAGAGAGGCTCTCAGAGAGGAAGTAGCGCCATCTCTCCGAACAGTTGATGAGAGAAGAGAGGCCTATCAGGCAGGTCAGCTTGCCCGGGTAGGTTATCTTAGTTTTAGAAGAGACAGATGTGACTTATTCGCTGGTAGGATGATCAGCTCCTTATTCAATGAAGTCACCATCAGAAATTCTCAAACGGGTGAGGTAGAATCAACGTTAAGCGTAGGTGGTAATTACGATTCCAGTCCTTGTTCAGCTTGTTCGCCAGATGGGCGATTCTTTGTGTTAGGGCTTCCTGATCGACAATTCAATCTCTATGACCCCTCAATGAATCATTTAGGATCATACGTGGCTGCTGGAGAGGATTGCAACTTAGCAGATATGAAATTCTCTCAAGATGGAAACTCCTTGATGGTAGCAGTGACGAGGGGAAACAGTTATTTTTCAAACAGCTTAATAGTTGATATGTTGGACACTACAACATGGACAAGTCGAGGCTCAACTTCAATTGAGAAGCCAGATGGAAGCATTCAAGACATCCACCCTGAGACTCAAAATGTGTTAATCATGGAACGTCAAAAGCTTACAGTTTACAAAATGGATAGTAGTCGTGTGGCCATTCCAATTGAGCATAACCATAGCCTTGAAAAGGCGCTATTCTCTCCTGATGGACAATCAGTGCTCACCTTTGAGAGCTCTGCAACCGATTGCACGATCTCTGTCTGGAATTTAGAGACAATGGAAAAAATAACTTTTAGAACACAAGAGAACGTTTGGAATAGGGGTGTATTGAAAGATATGCAATTTTCTCCAGATGGCGCATTTTTCGTGACGCTTGGCCTAGAAAAAGTTGATAGCAATGATCACCTTGCCTTGACAGTTTTTGATTCGCAAGGCTGGCTGCAGTTGCAGAAAGTGACATGGTGCTGTTCTGAAGATGAAGCTTGTGAGGCAACCCTCACGGTAGGACTTAATGGCGATTGCTTTGTTCAACACGGTTCTCAGTCATCTTCGTATTGTGCCATACCTTGAGGGGATTATGAGTTGTTCATCTATTTCAAATACGATTTCAAATGCCTCTCTCTGTGAGAAAATCACAGCTCTGGTAACCATTACCCTGTTTGTCGGTGGAATCATCACAGCAACGCAGTTTCCTGTTGGCACAGGGCAGTTTTATGCTGGCTTTACCCTGGCAGCTGTCAGCCCGCTTTTCCTTATTGGTCTTGTTATTAGCTATAACAGTAGGGAAATGCCAATAGATGCCTCTTTTCGTAGACCAGATCGACTCACAGGTTCCCAAAGTAGGGCAGGACTTTCCGGAGCAAGTTCATCTAGCGCTTCACGCCCTACTCCAACAGCGACGATGAGCTCTGTGCAAGTAAGTGCAAGAAAAACAGCCTTCGAGGCAAATAAGTGTCAACATAGCGCTTCTTTCGAAGAGGCTAGTGGGCACGTCGATCTATTTCAGAATAGGGTACTTGTTGTTCGAGATGATCAACTGATCGTTAGACATCCAAATGAAAAGGTTATCGCAGAGGATGTAGAGCCTTTATGTTCAGTCAGCTCTCCAAATGGTAAGCTGTATGTTTTAGGGTGTTCTCAAAGAAAATTTACCCTCTTCAGTCACGACCTCACCAGTTTAGAGGAATATCAAGCAGCAGGGGAAAAGCGCAGGTCATTACTCCAGATCAAATTTACAAACAATGGAACTGAATTTGTTACGGTCACTGGAAATATCGAGGATGAAGAGCGCGTTGTTCAGGTTTGGGATACTCAGCCATTAACAGCTCGAAGTAGGTTTCAAGTTACTGGTTGCGCCGATAGAGTTGTTCAGGATATCGATCCAGAAACAGGAAGACTTTTAATGTCCCAAGATAATCAGTTAACGCTCTCTACAGGGCAGCTATTAGCTGAGCAGGCTATTACCAAGGCATTGTTCTTACCAAATGGGCGCTCTGTCCTCTATTACGGAGAGGGAGAGAGCCAACTTCATGTTGTAGACTTGAAAGATAGGCTAAGAAACACAATCGCAGAAGATGGCGTGATTAAAGATATGGCTTTTTCTCCTGATGGAAATCTGTTGGTGGTACTGCGAGCAGCAGCCCAGGATTACCGCATAAGCGTGATCAATGTGGCAGATTGGCAAGTGTTGCAAGTACTCACACATCCCTGCCAAGATCGAGAGTCGGCAGCAAGCATCAAGATGGGCTGTCAGGGAGATATTATTCTAAAACAGGGCGAGCACTCCTTTAGCTATTTTTCTTTTCCGCCTGCAAATCAATAGCATGACAAAAAAACAAGCGTAGCATACATTTATGTTTTCTTCATAAAACGGAGAGCAACATGGCTATATCTGTTTCTCACCTACCACCTCTTGCAACACTCTCTCGAGAAAATGAAATAACAGTAGTTTGTCATTTGAACTTGCAGCGCTTTTTTGTTTCAGATATGAGCGGCTGGCGTGTGATCTATAACTTAGAAACGTGCAAAATTGTAGTAGAAACGAAGAGTCAATTAGTTTTTTCTCGAGCCGTTTTTTCTGAAAAAGTTGGAATTGTAGCGAAGCATCAACGTGTCGGTTTTTACCTTCTTGATCCCAATACTTTAGTGAGAAAACAAAGAATAGAATCTGGAGGGTTTTTTCCTTTGAAGTTCTCTTTAGATGGAGCGACGCTATTTGGTCGAGGAATTTTGGATCAAGATAAGGATTGTGCATGCGTTTGGCAAACGGGTGATTGGAGTCGAGCGGATCATGCTTTCCCGTCATTTGCTTTAGAAGTTGCTATCGATGCTCAGACGCGCCGCATAGCGCGCAATACAGCTGATACAATTGAAGGGTGGCAGTTGCATGGTGACAATAAGCCCAAGCAGCTTTGGAGTATCTCAAAAAAGTACGAGGATTATGGTTTGACCCTCTCTGCTGATGGACAATCCTTCTTTATTCTTGTCTCGACAACTCATCAGTTTGTCCCAAGCAAGACTGAGCGTATTATGGGATTGGCAATGGCAACGGGTCAATGGCTCTGGTCGGTTTCCATGCCTGAGCAGTGTTCGGGGTTATCCGCTTCGTTAGATGGCAGTAAGCTTTTCTTCAGCTGCTTGGACCTTGGAGTCAATGGTGAGCAACTGACTGCCAAGGGCTCTGTAGGGGCAATTCTGCTTGATGATAAGTGTATTGTTGACACTGGAGTTACAAAGACAGTCGCACGCAAGGAATCTTCTGGCTCTTTCCCACGCCTCATCTGCACCTCGGGCATTCTTGTAATGGACATGCAGGGTTTTAACAAGCTCTTTTTTTATGACTTAAGTGCCAGCGCGCGCAAAAAACGCAAAGTATAGGAGGCAGTATGACAGCAGCAGTTTCGATAGCAACTCAAGTCCCAACCCTTGAACGTCTAGATAGACCAAGCGTGGTCTGTCATTTGGAAAATGATTGCTTTTTTATCGCTGATACAAGCAAGAGAAGAATAATTTATGACATGAAAAGAAGGGACGTCACAGCGCAATCTAAAAGTGAGTTCATGGTTACAACAGCTGTTTTTGCTCAATCAATCGGAATTATTGCAAGTGTGAAATATAAGGGCGTTGTGATTTTGGATAGCGAGACGCTCAAGCAGAAGCAGAAGTTAACTGAGGTTGGAGATTGCTTTTTGCGCTTAACGATGTCCGATAGCTCAACTCTTTTTGGGATAGCCGTTGAAAGGGGGAGTCGAACGCGTAAAATTTCGGTTTGGAATACAAGTGGATGGGAGCGCAAAACATACACATTTGATGCAATGCATTCACAGTTTGGTGACCTATCTGTCGACGGCCCAAGTCGCTCCGTTGTTTTGAGCTCCGGCAAGACCCTTGAGAAATGGACTCTTCCTGAAAAGGGTGATGCGAAGCAAAAATGGGGAATAGAGGATGTTGAGATCAATCCAAAGTTCAACGGTCGCATTACAGGTTTTCTTTTTTCAGCAAATGGAAAAAAACTTTTTGTTGCCGGGCATGCCACAAAGATTCTTGTTTTAAACGCTGCAACAGGAAAGCCTCTTTCACAAATAGAGACTTCTCAATCTATTCACAGCCTGGCACTTTCTGCGGATGGCAAAATGCTTTTTTTTGGTGATTCTACGATTGTAAATCAGACGACAGTTGAAAGCTATGTAGGCGCTTTTAACGTTACAAATAGTCATTTTCCAGATATAGAAATAACAACAACCTTTACAAGAAAAGGTCTGGATTTTTTTGCGCCCCTGTTGAGAGGTGGAGAGAGCTCCATTGCTCTGTACTCTGCTCATAATACTTCTACTATTTTCTTTCATGGTGTTCCAACTTTGGAACCTCGCAAAAGACGTAAGCTCTAGTATTTCTGAAGACAGGAAATTGAGGGATTGCTAATGTCTTTATCTTGTTGAAACTAATGGGGGTGAAGATGACCTTACATCTTTTTCGAGCAATAGGTTCCAATCTCAAAGTTTATGTATGGCGTTAGCTGCTCACCCTCAACTCACCAGAGAAGTCTCATGGGCGGTAGAGAGCGCCCACGCCTCTTCAATATCGGCATTAGCTCATGCTGAAGGCTATCTGTTCATTGGTGAACAGAGCGGCGCTTTAGCAGCTCTAGATCTAGCTGAGGGGCGCATCAAATTTAGAAAAGAACCTAGCAATAAAGGAGCGGTCTGCATCATCACAGCTGTAGCAGATCGACTTCTTGTGGGATATACCTTCGGAGCAATTACTATCTACGACATGTTTTTAGGCTTACATAAAAAAGTTGCAGAGAAAGGTGCTCCAATTGCAGCGTTGCAACTGTGCAATAATGACGTAGTTTCTGTTGAGCATACAGATGGACAGGTCACTGCTAAGCTAGGCGGGCAAACGCTTTTTCAGACACCTCTTGCTTTGCAAAAAGCTGCTATTGGTGAGGGGATTGCTCTTGGAGGAGACACAAGCTTATCTCTATGGAAAGAGGGTGTATGCCAATGGAGCGGGCCAAGTGAGTCTGTTTGTGATTTAGTTTTTGCTAGCGGCGCACTGTTTGCGGCCTTTGAAGGAAAGGTAGTGCGTTATGACATTCCCACAGGGGAAAAAGTTGCCAGTTTTGATCAGGAAGTTGCATTTTGTAGCCTTGCGCCTGATGAAACGACTGTTTTGGCAATGGGTTTTTGTAATCGCATGATCTGTTGGAAGCTCTTGGATTCTCAGTTATGTATGATCAAGGAGGGAGACCTCTCTTCTTCAAGATCATCAAGTGGTGCTTCAGAGGGCGAACTAGAACCTGTGCAATCATTTTGGCCCTATCTTGTACGTGTTGAGGACGGCTTTTGTGTAGTTGATACAGCGCAACAAGTCACACATTTTATGTGGAAGTTAGACAATGATCTTTCAGTAGTCTAAGAAGTTGAAAATTTACTATATCTGTAGTAACTACTTGTAAAAACTATGCGATATTCTGGGAAGAAATTCTGGAATCAGATACAATTGATTCCTAATGATCCCCTCCATTTTAGAGCATTGTAACCAGCTGTTAACGTTTTATTTGATCTTTCCTGCCCTCATTTCGCTGGGGGTTTATCTCTCTGTACGCCTCCGTTTTTTGCAGTTTTCAAAGCTTAAAATGGGGCTTAAAGAAGTTTTTAGCAAAAATAGTGAAGGGGAAGGGAATCTCTCCCACTATCAAGCAGTCGCCTCTGTTTTAGCCGGAAATTTTGGTACAGGAAATATTTCAGGAATGGCGGTCGCTCTCACAACAGGAGGGCCTGGCGCGCTTGTCTGGATGTGGGTGATGGCCTTTTTCGGCTCTATTGTTCAATATTCGAGCTGTCTGCTTGCTGTGAAATACCGCACCCAGAACAAGCGAGGCGAGTATGTTGGCGGCCCCATGTACTACCTTGAGCGCTTGGGTTTCAAGGGTGCTGGTATCGCTTTTTCAATCTTTGTACTTTTTGGCGCCATTGGGGTTGGAATTTTAGCTCAAGTCAACTCGATGACGCTTTCACTTGGCAATATTGGGATCTCACCGACTTGGACAGCATTGAGTATAGCAGTTTTTTCAGGACTTGTTCTACTTGGCGGGGCTAAGCGCATTGCGCAAGTTTCTGCCACCATCATTCCGATCATGGCAGTTCTCTATTTTGGCGCGGCGCTTTTTATTTTGGGCGTGCACTCCAAAGATCTTTTTCCTGCTCTAGGTCTCATGGTGCAGTGCGCTTTTGGAAAGAGCGCATTGATGGGAGGCACAATGGGCTTTGCTGTGATGCAGATGGTTTCAACGGGTTTAAGCCGTGCACTATTTGCAACAGATGTTGGGACTGGGTATGTTCCTATTTTGCAAGCGGGCGCTAAAACACGTCATCCTGTTGTCGATGGAGTTGTCGCTCTAGTTGCACCACTATTTGTGATGATCATCTGTACGCTCACAGGACTTGTTCTCATTGTGACAGGCGCTTTTCAAGTTGATGGCCTACAGAGCACCAATATGATTGTTTACGCCTTTCAACAGGGTGTTGGAAAAGATTTTGGGTTGATGATTGTCAACATAGCATTGCTGCTCTTTGGTTATACCACGATTTTGGCGTGGGGCTGCTGTTTTGAGCGTGCCATGGGTTACCTTATGAAAGATCGCTTCAGACGTTTCTCTCAGTTGCTATTCATTGGCATGATTCCAATTGGCGCGGCTTTACGGGTTGACTTTGTTTGGATCTTTGCTGATAGTGCACTTTCGTTGATGGCAATTCTCAATCTTGTGGGAGTCATTGGTCTTTCAAGAGAAGTTGTTGCTGATAGTCGAACCTTTTTCAAGGAAGTGGTCTCATGAAACTTTCAAGTCCTGCTTTTGAGCACAATAAACGCATTCCTGCAAAATATACATGCCAAGGATCTGACTGCATTCCGCCTCTGAAAATTGG
Organism: uncultured Chlamydiaceae bacterium; assembly: GCA_942490925.1. GTDB lineage: Bacteria > Chlamydiota > Chlamydiia > Chlamydiales > JAAKFR01 > CALNYX01. The sequence continues at coordinate 1,639,052 of CALNYX010000017.1, forward strand.
AGGGGTTCCAAAAAATGCCAAATCACTCGCTTTGATTTTGGATGATCCAGATGTTCCCATGTCGGTTCGTGCCGATCAGATGTGGGTCCATTGGGTGATTTTCAATATGCCCACCAACTTGGGGGAGATTGAAGAGGGTGAGGTGCCAAAGGGGATTCAAGGACAGAATACAGGTGGGCAAAATGCCTACATGGGTCCATGTCCTCCAGATCGCGAACACCGCTACTTCTTCAAGCTTTATGCTCTGGATACAGAGCTCTCTCTACGCGATGGAGTGACAAAAGAAGAGCTCTTGCATGCCATGGAAGGGCATATCCTTGCACGCACTGAGCTAATTGGCCGTTACTTGAAAACCTAGTGGCACAAAAGCCTTTCTTACTGCAGTGGAAGTTTAAAGAAAAAGGTCGACCCTTTTCCTATTTCACTCTCGACACCAATTTCGCCTTTGTGAGCATCAATAAATTTCTTTGCAATTGAAAGACCTAGCCCTGTACTTTTTTCTCCACCCGTTGGGCGTGAAGAGGCTTTTTCAAAGATTTTGAAAACATCTTTGATTTCTTCTTGAGCAATACCTTGTCCATTGTCAATTACAGAAAAACAACATGTATTTGCTTCTTTGCTAGCTTTTACAATAATTGTGGTACTAGGATTGGAATACTTGATGGCATTGGTCAGGAAATTTGTGATAACTTGCTCAATTTTATTTGCATCACAATGAATTTTAGGCAGGTTTTTTTCGATGTGGATTTGAACTTGAATCTGTTTCTTTTTTGCTAAAGGCTCATTTAGCTGAACAGACTTATCGATCAGATGTTTAGGTAGAACCATTGAATAGTCTAAGGAGAGTTTACCTGATTCGGTTTGTGCAGCATCTATAAATTCAGTGATAATATTGAGCATAGATCGAGATGAGAGCTCAATTTTTTCGATCATCTTAAGGTATTTTTGATCAATTTTATCTTGCAATTCCTTAAACATGATTTCACTATAGCCTAGGATCACACTGATTGGATTACGTAAGTTATGAGATGCAATCCCAAAAAATGTGCTTTTTTCTTTTTTAAATAAGTTAAACTCAATAGTTTGTTCTTGCAGCTTTTTTCTAATTTCCTCAAACGCGCTTGATCTTTGCATAGCAATTTCATAAGTCGAAAGAAGTAATGAGACCATTTTTTCTGGATCAGTAGAAAGGGAGAGGTTCTTCCCTTGAAAAGAAAAGTTAAGGGGTTGAATATTCTCAGGTTGTTTTTTCTTGTTAAGAATGTCGTTAATATAGCCGATAAGTAGCTTTGGATTAGCAGGCTTAACAAGAAAGTAGCTTGCTCCATCTTCTATTGCATGTAGCATTTCGTCGATTTCAGAAAGAGCTGTCAGAAGAATTACGGGGACAAATTTTGTACGTTCATTCTCTCGCATCCTTTGGCAGAGTTGAAAGCCATCGACATTTGCCATCTCAATATCAGAAACTACGACATCTGGTAGGTTATCTTGGAGAAAGTCAAGCGCGGCTTGTGCATCACAGACAGTCTTAACTTCGATCCCTTCACTTTGCAAGCTTTCCGATACAATCAGTACTTGAGTCGGTTTATTTTCAACAATTAATACCTGCTTATTCACTGTACCTGCTTTGGCAAAGTTTTAGAGAAGTTTTTCATATTGTGGTAGTCCTTGTTTTATCCATTTGAGTGTTTTTTTGACACCCTTGAAAAACTCACTTATCTGAACTATCGGCAATTTTCAGAGAGTTCTTAAATAGCTTTTAATCGATGGCGCCAGTAGATATCGCCATAGTCATAGCTCAATTCTGTATTTGCAGGAATTGCCTCTATGGCACGAAAAATGATGCGGAAGACACCATCATAAAAGACTGCAATCGACTCTAGATTGGGCGTATCACTATGGTTGATAAAGCGTGTCACATTCCCTTGCTGCTCACTATCAATGGTAAATGCTTTGAGCGCTATCCATTGACGCGGATACATGAAACAGTAGTCGTTAATGTTGCGGACAAACAAGTTGCGGCGGCGTAAAACCCCTGCATATTCTCCTACATACTCCCACTTTTCAAGGGGCTTGTTATTGAAGACTCCATAGCCAACGAGATCACTTACATGGCGGATTGTCACATCAGGGACATAGTCCTGCTCAAGCTGCTTGTTATGCAACTTCCCCAGCCAAAGGGTCAGTTTGTCGACATAGCCACGCTTGTAAGCCCAGGTGCATTTCTTGCGGATCCATTGCTCCACCCGGTAGTCATCAAACTCCAAATGGGGAAGATAGTGGAAGTTAAAACGCTTTTCCAAATCACGGCGGGAAACAGCGGCTGACATTTCAAAACTCAATGACCTCTCCAATCGTTTCTTGAGGGGCAACAGAGACTTTAACATGCTCAGCAATCTTTTGACCGACATATTCAAGAGCTCTGTCTGGATGATTACACTCTTGAGAGAGGTGAGCGAGATGAATGTGTCGCAAACCAGCATGCATCACCTCGGCAATTAAATCGGCGCACGCTTCGTTTGAAAGGTGGCCACTACGAGAGAGTACACGCTGTTTATAAACCATTGGACGACTGCAAGCATGTACCATTGAAGGTTCGTGATTGGCCTCAACATAGAGATAGTCACATCCTTTTAGATGCGAGCGAACAAGCGTTGTGGCAAACCCCAGATCCGTGCAGATTCCAATTTTTAGATCAGCCGTTTTAAGAGTGAAGGCAACAGGATCTGCTGTGTCATGCTGGATGCTAAAGGGGTGAATCTCAATATCAGCGAATTGAAAGCCCTCGCCTGTTTGGAAAATCTTGAATTGTGGGCATTCACCAAGCGTTTGGTAGATCCCTTTTGCTGTTTCCATATTTGCAAATACCGGGATGCCGTATTTCAGTGCCAATACTTTGAGCCCAGCGATATGATCCGAGTGATCATGCGTAATGATGATCGCCTCAATTTCTGAAATATCAACCCCGATCTCTTTGAGCTTCCGCTCAGTAGCTCTGCCACTAAGTCCTGCATCAATCAGAATCTTTGTCCGCTCCGAGCCGAAATAGATTGCATTTCCCTTGGAGCCAGAGGCGAGTGGACAGTAGCCCTTCATGGCATATCAGGGTAGTAGATTTTTCGCGGCTTTGCTCCCTCAGATGGACCAATGACACCATTTGCCTCAAGCTGATCCATCACACCAGCTGCTCTTGCATAGCCAATTTTGAGTTTGCGCTGAAGAAACGTTGTCGAAGCCGTGCCTGTCTCAAATACAAGCGTTTTAGCTTGGTCATAGAGAGGGTCGAGTTTCCCATTATCGAGCTCATCGAGTATCCCATCATTGGGATCTCGATATGTTTCAAAGTTTGGAATCATGTAGTTTGTTGGTGCTTGAGCGCAGACATGCTGAATCACACCATTGATATCTTCATCACGGATGAAAGCACCTTGTGCGCGCACAAGATTTGAAGTGCCAGGAGGGATAAAGAGCATGTCACCATTACCGAGCAATGTTTCAGCGCCATTCTCATCGATGATGATCTGACTGTTCACACGACTTGAAACCTTGAAGGCAATTCTAGTAGGAAAGTTAGCCTTAATCAGCCCAGTAATCACCTCTCTTGATGGACGCTGCGTTGCCAAAATCATGTGAATCCCCACGGCGCGCGCCATCTGTGCTATCCGTGCAATCGGTGTTTCAATATCATTTGACGCCATGATCATCAAGTCGGCAAGCTCATCGATAATCACCACAATGAATGGAAGTTTTTTAGGGACCTCCATGTCCATAGACGTTTCCAACTCTTCATTGATTTTGCGCGTGTTAAATCCATGAATATTGCGAATACCTAATTGACGGAACATCTCATAGCGCACGTCCATCTCCCGAGTGAGCCAGTTGAGAGCCGCAACAGCCGCTTTTGGTTCCGTAATCACAGGCGCCAACATGTGAGGTAGATGCGTATAAGAGGTGAGTTCCACCTTTTTAGGGTCGACCATCAAAAGTTTGATCTCTTCAGGGTGCGCCGTCATCAAAACTGACATCACAATCGAGTTGATGCAGACCGATTTTCCAGATCCCGTAGCTCCAGCAATGATCAAGTGAGGCATTTTGGTCAGATCAGCCAGCACATCTTCACCATTCACTTTCTTTCCCAAAAGGAGTGGAATGTGCGCTTTTCCATGGTAGTTTTCCATCATCTCACGGAAGCTCACCTCAGAAGGGAGAGGATTTGGCACCTCAATTCCAACAGCCGCCTTTCCAGGAATTGGCGCAATAATCCGAATCGATCGCGCTTGCATATTCAAGGCAATATCACTTTCCAGCGCCTTGATTTTTTGAACTTTCACACCAAAAGCAGGATGCACTTCAAATGAAGTGATCGTCGGTCCGCAATGGATATCCCCAACTTTCGCTTCGATTCCAAAACTGAGCAGCGTCTCTTCAAGAACCTCTGCCTGCTTTTTCAAACTCTCTTTCAGCTCAGACTGATCAATCGGGGGCACATCAGTCAATAGCTCCGTTGAAGGGAGCACATAATTGTCCAATGTTGTTCGCCTTGGAAGTGGGGGAGTCGAACGTACTGCGCTCTTTTTCTCCTCAACGAGGTTAATGTGCGCCGTTCTCTTCAAAGGATCATCGCGTACCAATGTCGTTGGCGTCTCTTCTCGTTTCAAGTTAGCGAACGGACACGAGAGAGCAGGAGTCAGCTTGCGAGGTCGTTTGTGCCATAGTTCCCTAATTCGATCGATCAAAGGATATAAAGACAAATTGGTCAGCAAAAGCCCAGAAGAGACAAAGAGAATCGAGAAAACCAGAAAACTTCCAATGCCACCAAGCAGATTGTGCAGATTCAAAGTTGTATCAGTATAGAGATGATGCAGAGGGACGCCGCCTAGATAATAACGGAGCTGCTCAGGATCAAATGTGTAGTGATACGGGTAGTAATCAGAGTGCACATACTTTGCAAAAAGCGCAGCAAAACCCGTCAAATGCGTCGCGCACATCGCTAGCAACAGCGTCGCCGATAGCAGCAGGCCGCTAAAATAGAGAAGTTGCAAGCGAGGATGTGCAATCACCCGTTTTGAGAGATTGCAAATTGCGCGCCAACCCAAGAAAAGGGGGAGTGCAAAGCACGATATTCCAAAGAGATAAAGAGACGCCCAGCTCACGATATAGCCGACATAGCCGAGCCAGTTTCTTGTGGGATCATCGCTGATATAGCTCATATAGCTCAAGAGCAAAGAGAGCGCGAAGAAGAGTTGAATGAGACCGCGTAAGAGCGGCGAGAATCGCTTGCGTGGGAGTTTTTTACGTTTTGCCATACCTCATTTTTAGAGCCTCCGAGAATAACTTTCCAGCATAATAGCCTCTTAACAAAAAAATTACATAGCATTAATAACCTATTGACGTTTGTCTGTTAGAATCTTAGGAAATAAATGGAGGGGATATGTCTAATTTAGAAGCTGTATCAGGAGTAGAAAAAGTCTGGGTGCCAGACACTCCTAAGCGACGAGAGGTCTCGAATGCAGGGCTAGTAGCGTCTGTTGCAGGGATCATTCTCTTTGTGGGTATTGTTGTTGGAGCAGTGCTGCTTGTTCAGCATGGAAATCATCTAGACTCTATGGATCCCAATTATCAGGCTTATGCTCTTGATCCATGCAATTATACAGGGGCTCTTAGCTTTGCGGGAGATAGTTTTTATTTAGGGGGTCACTTACTAGGAATTATAGGAGGTGTGCTAGTTGGAACCCCAGCATTAGCAGGTGTAGTTGGGCTAGGTATAGGCATTGAAGAGCGTATTAAAGAGCGTTCTAAGGGACATTGGGAAACAAAGCCAGGCCCTAAGCAAGCAGTCAAGGCAAAAACAATTAATGAAGGAGCTTAAAATGTCCGAAGTTACTAAGTTCCCAGAGAGGATAAAAGAAAGAAAAACTATTACTCTAACGAAATAGAAAATAAGGATTTTTGGACCTCGGCTCTTTACGTTGCAGGTGTAATTGGATGTTTAACTGCAACCGGAGCACTTCTAGGTTTTGGCTTTTCCTCTGACAATACTGGGTTGATCCTTGGAGGGTGTGGTTGTGCAATAATATCCAGTAGAAGTGGAATCAGCAGCTTGTATCACTGACTTTTTTGTCGGCCTAAAAGAGAGACTTTTTCCAGAAATGAGTACATTACACTATCCAATGGCGGTCGAAAAGCCGACCTCTATCAATTGAGACTGGTAGAGATTAATAGATTGATAATCAAGTTGTTCACAAAGGGGGAGGGTATGGCAAAAGTAGACGCAAATAAAGAAACATATCAAAGGCTTACAACAACATCCGATGTCACATACGATTCGGAGAAAAAACGGGAACGCCTTTGCAACACAATCATTGGGATTGCAGGCATTCTATTTTTTGTGGGGGTCATAGTTGGGGTTACTCTACTAGCCTGTCAGGCTACAGGAGTCGTCAATTTAGGGCTTGAGAATAAATTTGCGGCCTTTTGCGCCCTTTCAATAGGAGTATTTGGCGGTGTTTTGGGGGGAGGTCTTGCGATTGGTGGCTGTACATTGATTTCCGAAGCTCAGGAGGAGAAGCGGCACGAGAAATGGACTGCAGTTCATACTCAGCATCGTGTACGCCAACAAGAACAGGTTCCACTGTAGTGACAAGTAGCCGATATAGTAAAGAAAAAGGGCGAACGACGGGGCTCGAACCCGCGACCTCCGGAATCACAATCCAGCGCTCTAACCAACTGAGCTACGTCCGCCGTAAAAAGGAAAGTGATTTTCCCTAGAAGGACGTTAAATGTCAAGTCGAGCAATGATTTCTTCAAAATATCACTCCTCTGGGCCAGGAGTAAAATTTAATTCTAATTAGTATAGCATTAATTGAATCTTAATAATAATGTTAAAATATATGTATTAAATTACAAAAGGAGAGATCAAGTCTATACAAGCTCGTTATGAGATCTTAAATCTTGAGAGTAGTACATTTTGGGTTCCTGAAGATAATGCAGGTTCCCTGCGGTCTGTACTCGATAGGAGAGAGGCAGATTTACATCGCTCTAACCTATTTGCCCTGTTTGTTCCTCTTCAAACGACTGGTTATGTACTTACTGTCCTGGCTACAGTTATTCCAACAACCGCACGTCTTTTGCAGAAGGAGTATGAAAAACCCAAAAGTAACCCTCTAGTGTATATTGCACATATTATAGTTGATCTTGTAACCATTCCTTTTCGTCTGGTATCACTGATCCCTCGCGCCATCTATCAGTCTAAGTTTGAGAGTCAGATGGTGAAGATATTCCGTAATTGCAAACCTCTATTAAAGGGTGGAGGTAAAGTGTATGAGGCTTTGTTCTCGTTGATCACAAAGGCAGATATTCTCTGCTCTCTCAGCAATGAGAGCTTAACTTTGAAAGAGTTAAAGGAACAAAATCAGGTGACTGGACATGTACAAAAGTTGGCCAGCACTCGTTATCACTTCGGTTTTGCTTAGAAGTCTTGTCAGAGAAAGAATCAGAAGAATTGCGCCTTCCGTAAAAGAGAAGGTGCTTTTCTTTGGAAACCTCTGAGAAATGCTCAAATCTAATCTAGCCCCGATCTTTCCACCAGAATGTCAGTCTCTCTAACACACACTGAGCTAGCTTCGTTCTCCGGATTTAGTTCTGTCGAAAATCTCGGTGCTATCTCCAATATGGGCATTTTTCAGAGATTTCTTTGGGAGAGTCTCAAACCGCAAGTCGGGATATATGGGGCAAGGCTTCAAAAGCATGTATTTTCGATATTATCAAGGTTTAGTGATGTGGGTAATTGCCGCAAAGCTAATATTTTAAATTGTACGTAAGTGACACTTTTTAGGTGTTTTGCAAAAAAATGATAAAAAGCTGTTGTGTAAAAAATCACCGTTTGAGTATTGTGTTGGCTTCTTAACGAAATCCGAGAGGAAATCCTAAGAACAGCGTCATCTACGAATGGCGACAAGGCTTGACAGTGATATTGAGACAGAGTGCAAATTTATTCAATTTTTTGAGTAAGTGTGTGGCTTGTTAATTAGGAATCATTGATTCCTACTCGTTAATTTTTTATTTTTTTTATACTGAGAATTTGATCTTGGTTCAGATTGAACGCTGACGGCGTGGATGAGGCATGCAAGTCGAACGAAGTTGGGGCAACTGGCAACTTAGTGGCGGAAGGGTTAGTAATACATAGATAATCTACCGTTAACTTGGGAATAACGACTGGAAACGGTCGCTAATACCGAATGTGGTGGTCTCGGGCATCCGAGATTCATTAAAGCAGGGGACCTTCGGGCCTTGCGGTTAACAAAGAGTCTATGGGATATCAGCTTGTTGGTGAGGTAAAGGCTCACCAAGGCTAAGACGTCTAGGCGGATTGAGAGGTCGACCGCCAACACTGGGACTGAGACACTGCCCAGACTCCTACGGGAGGCTGCAGTCGAGAATCATTCGCAATGGGCGAAAGCCTGACGATGCGACGCCGTGTGTGTGATGAAGGCCTTCGGGTTGTAAAGCACTTTCGCATGGGAATAAGAGAGGTTGGCTAATATCCAACTAATTTGAAGGTACCAAGTAAAGAAGCACCGGCTAACTCCGTGCCAGCAGCTGCGGTAATACGGAGGGTGCAAGCGTTAATCGGATTTATTGGGCGTAAAGGGCGTGTAGGCGGAAAGGAAAGTTAGGTGTGAAATCCTGGGGCTCAACCTCAGGCCCGCATCTAAAACTTCTTTTCTAGAGGATGAGCGGAGAAAGGGGAATTCCACGTGTAGCGGTGAAATGCGTAGATATGTGGAAGAACACCAGTGGCGAAGGCGCCTTTCTAGCTTATTCCTGACGCTGAGGCGCGAGAGCAAGGGGAGCAAACAGGATTAGATACCCTGGTAGTCCTTGCTGTAAACGATGTATACTTGATGTAGTTGGACTCAACCCCAGCTGTGTCGTAGCTAACGCGATAAGTATACCGCCTGAGGAGTACGCTCGCAAGGGTGAAACTCAAAAGAATTGACGGGGGCCCGCACAAGCAGTGGAGCATGCGGTTTAATTCGATGCAACGCGAAGAACCTTACCCAGACTTGACATGTACCGGACAGTGGCAGAGATGTCATCTTCCGAAAGGACTGGTACACAGGTGCTGCATGGCTGTCGTCAGCTCGTGCCGTGAGGTGTTGGGTTAAGTCCCGCAACGAGCGCAACCCTTATCATTAGTTGCCAGCACGTAATGGTGGGAACTCTAATGAGACTGCCTGGGTTAACCAGGAGGAAGGTGAGGATGACGTCAAGTCAGCATGGCCCTTATGTCTGGGGCGACACGCGTGCTACAATGGCCAGTACAGAAGGCAGCAATACCGCAAGGTGGAGCAAATCCCAAAAGCTGGCCCCAGTTCGGATTGTAGTCTGCAACTCGACTACATGAAGCCGGAATTGCTAGTAATGGCGCGTCAGCCACAGTGCCGTGAATACGTTCCCGGGCCTTGTACACACCGCCCGTCACATCATGGAAGTTGGTTTTGCCCGAAGTCGCCGACTCAACCGCAAGGGGAGAGGCGCCGAAGGTGAGGCTGATGACTAGGATGAAGTCGTAACAAGGTAGCCCTACCGGAAGGTGGGGCTGGATCACCTCCTTTTAAGGACAGGTTTGTCTACTTAGGTAGACTTAACCAGGTTGAGCAAACCACACTCGTACTCTGTCTCATTATCACTGTTAAGTCAGGTGTTATCTTGATAGTTTTGTGATATATAATACAATTTTACTAACATTAAATGGCGCTTGAGAAAGCAATATTTTATTAATGTACTCAGTTATAGTACTTGAACACAATTTTTTTTATGGTCAAGCTACTAAGAGCTGCTGGTGGATGCCTTGGCATCAACAGGCGATGAAGGACGTGATTACCTGCGATAAGCTTCGGGGAGCTGGCAAAAAGCTATGATCCGGAGATTTCCGAATGGGGCAACCCAGTGAGATTAATCTCTCATTATCTTCTACTCAATACATAGGTAGAGGAGGCGATACCCGCCGAACTGAAACATCTCAGTAAGCGGAGGAAAAGAAATCAAATCGAGATTCCCTAAGTAGCGGCGAGCGAAAGGGGAATAGCCCAAACCGGAGTCTTTGGCTCCGGGGTTGTAGGACCAGTCAAAAGATCAAAAATTTCTAGTCGAACATTCTTGGAAAACTAGACGATACAGGGTGATAGTCCCGTAGGCGAAAGGGATTTTTGACAGGACTGGCACCTGAGTAGGGCCGGACACGTGAAACCCGGTCTGAATCTGGGGAGACCACTCTCCAAGGCTAAATACTCGTTGATGACCGATAGTGAACCAGTACCGTGAGGGAAAGGCGAAAAGAACCCCTGTGAGGGGAGTGAAATAGAACCTGAAACCAGCAGCTTACAAACGGTCGAAGGCCTATGCCCTTTTTAAGGGAATGGCTGACGGCGTGCCTTTTGCATGATGAGCCAGGGAGTTACGTTATATGGCAAGGTTAAGGGATTACATTCCGGAGCCGAAGCGAAAGCGAGTCTTAACAGGGCGTTTAGTCATATGGCGTAGACACGAAACCAAGTGATCTATCCATGGTCAGGTTGAAGCTCGGGTAACACCGAGTGGAGGACCGAACCGGTATCTGTTGAAATAGATTCGGATGAACTGTGGATAGGGGTGAAAGGCCAATCAAACTTGGAGATATCTTGTTCTCTCCGAAATAACTTTAGGGTTAGCCTCAAATGTAAAGCTCTGGGGGTAGAGCACTGGATTCCTGAGGGGGCCTACCGGCCTACCAATGGAAACCAAACTCCGAATACCAGAGCCTTGTTTGGGAGATAGACAGTGGGGGATAAGCTTCATTGTCGAGAGGGGAACAGCCCAGATCGTCGATTAAGGCCCCTAATTCTATGCTAAGTGAGTAAGGTAGTGAAGTTTCTTAGACAGTTGGGATGTTGGCTTAGAGGCAGCAATCATTTAAAGAGTGCGTAACAGCTCACCAATCGAGAGACTTTGCGCCGATAATTATCGGGACTAAAGCATAGAGCCGAAATCACGGGTGCTACATTTATGTAGCGCGGTAGGAGAGCGTAGTATTCTGCACTGAAGGCGTACCGTAAGGAGCGCTGGAGCGTATACTAGTGAAGATCCATGGCATGAGTACACGATAAAGGAGGTGAAAATCCTCCTCGCCGAAAACCTAAGGTTTCCAGGGTAAAGCTCGTCTTCCCTGGGTTAGTCGGCCCCTAAGCTCAGGCGGAAACGCGTAGGCGATGGGAAACAGGTTAAATATTCCTGTACCACCTAAAACTATGGTGATGGGACGACGGAGTAAGTGAAGCACGCGGACGATTGGAAGTGTCCGTTGCATAGTGAGGCCGGTCGGCAGGTAAATCCACCGACATAAAGCCAGGCTATGAACAAGGGGAATCTTCGGAGGAACCGATGGTGTCTAGCAATGCTTCCAGGAAATAGTCTCTAATCGTTGATGGTGACCGTACCAAAACCGACACAGGTAGGTGAGATGAATATTCTCAGGCGCGCGAGACAACTCTCGTTAAGGAACTCGGCAAATTATCCCCGTAACTTCGGGAGAAGGGGAGCCATTGGGTGTGATTGTACTTGCTACATGAGCATTTGATGGCCGCAGAGAAATGGCCCAGGCGACTGTTTATCAAAAACACAGCACTATGCAAACCCGCGTAAGGGGAAGTATATGGTGTGATGCCTGCCCAATGCCAAAAGGTCAAAGGGAGGTGTTAGCTTTTCGGAGCGAAGCACTGAACTAAAGCCCTGGTGAATGGCGGCCGTAACTATAACGGTCCTAAGGTTAATTCGTAGCCTTAGAGAAACCAAACTATATGCGGGAAACCCTTCAAAAGCTGTTCAGTACTCGCCACGTAAGTGGCAGTAAAAATCTGACAGACACGGAGGCAATCCGCAGGAAAGACTAGAAATATCTAGAATCCTCAGAGACTATACGTTTGGAGTTACTATGCATTTACAAGTTGAGTGGATTGTTGGATTTGTAGACGGTGAAGGTTGTTTTCATGTGGGGATTAGTCAACACAAGGAAATGACAGTTGGTTTTCAAGTATTACCAGAATTTACTGTTGTCCAACATAAACGAGATATTCAAGTCCTTCATGCTTTGAAAGACTATTTTGGATGCGGGGTTGTGAGAATCAACCACGGAGATAGAATGGCTTATAGAGTAAGAGGTTTGAATCACTTGAGGGAGATTATAGTTCCCTTTTTTGAAAAACATGCGCTTAAAACAAAAAAGCGTATTGATTTTCTTAAATTCAGAAAGGTTCTTTTGCTTATGGAAAAGAATCGTCATCTTGATGTTGATGGAATCGAAGAGATTCGATCTATCAAGGAAGAGATGAATTGTAACTAAGATAGAGTCCGACTTGCGTGGAAACACGTGAGAACCAATCGAGCGAAATTCCTTGTCGGGTAAGTTCCGACCTGCACGAATGGTATAACGACTTGGGCGCTGTCTCAACGAGAGACTCGGTGAAATTGTAGTAGCAGTGAAGATGCTGTTTACCCACAATAGGACGGAAAGACCCCGTGAACCTTTACTGTAGTTTGGTATTGGCTTCTGATTTGTCATGTGTAGGATAACCGGGAGACTTCGAAGCCGCTTCGTTAGGAGTGGTGGAGTCAACCTTGAAATACCGGTCTTGACAAGTTGGGAATCTAACATTAACCCCATGAATCTGGGGAGTGGACAGTGCCAGATGGGCAGTTTTACTGGGGCGGTATCCTCCAAAAAAGTAACGGAGGAGTTCAAAGCTTACCTCATCATGGTTGGCAATCATGAGAAGAGCGTAAAGGTATAAGGTAAGTTGACTGTGAGACCTACAAGTCGATCAGAGACGAAAGTCGGACTTAGTGATCCGGCGGTTGAAAGTGGAATCGCCGTCGCTTAACGGATAAAAGGTACTCCGGGGATAACAGGCTTATCGCCACCAAGAGTTCATATCGACGTGGCGGTTTGGCACCTCGATGTCGGCTCATCGCATCCTGGGGCTGTAGAGGGTCCCAAGGGTTTGGCTGTTCGCCAATTAAAGCGGTACGCGAGCTGGGTTCAGAACGTCGTGAGACAGTTTGGTCCCTATCCTTTGTGGGCGCAGGACATTTGAAAGGAGCTACTCCTAGTACGAGAGGACCGGAGTGGACATACCTATGGTGTCCCGGTTGTTCTGCCAAGAGCATAGCCGGGTAGCTACGTATGGAAAGGATAAGCGTTGAAAGCATCTAAACGCCAAGCCTCCCTTAAGATAAGATGTCCCATTAGACTCCATGAAGAACACATGGTTGATAGGTTGGGTGTGTAAGCACAGTAATGTGTTCAGCTAACCAATACTAATTAGTCGATTGGCTTGACCATTTTTATCATCACCTATTGCTTAATAGGCGATAGAGTTGGACAAGTTTTTTTCAAGCTACACAATATAGTTGAGCATTTTTAAGATGCTTTTTCAAGCGTCTTTTAATGTGAGTAAGTTGATATATGTCACAAAACTTTTTTCTTGGTAGTTGTAGAGAAGGGGGTATACCTGATCCCATCCCGAACTCAGCAGTCAAGCCCTTCATCGCCGATGGTACTACGCACAAGAGTGTGGGAGAGTAGGTCACTACCAAGTTTTTCTTTCGCCTCGTCATAGAAATATGGCGAGGCTTTTTTTTGTTTGTTTTTAGAGTGTGTTGACAAACGCACCTATTTCGATAGAGTCTACTAGTAATATATTCAAGCCTTTAGAGCATTTTTTAAAATATTATTTTAGTTTATTTAATTTTTTACCTTAAATAGGGCTGTTATTGTGAGTTTTAGTTTTTATGCTCTTGATCAATCTACATCTGATCAATGGGCTTTAGTCAAAAGAAGTGTAAGTTTTTTTACTAACTATGAGGGCGATGTGCAGGTGATGACTGAGGTTGTTTTAACGGCTTTAGATGCAACGTCTGCTACTATAATGCTCGACAATCTCTCTCAAGAAAGTACTGTTTTACGTTTTGGTGAGTCGATTATATCTGTTTTCTCTTCGCAACATAGTGTGAGTTACTATATCGGTGGAGTCTCGCATAGTGGTGAAGTTGATCAATATGGTTTTGCCAGATCGGTAAATGACGCAATCCGGTGTGCATATCAATTAGCAAGTAGTAGAAAGTGCCAATCCATCTTTTCTAAGAGACTTTTTCCACAGGCTAATATCCCACTTGATCGCTAACTTTATGAGCTAGCGTAAAAAGAGTCCAAGGATGAATGAGAGGACAAAAAAGACTCCAATCACTATTGCTAGCGCTATGAAAACTGACGCAAGAGCGCGCCAAGCTGAAATATGATGCGCTTCACCAACTAGTTGGAAGAGTATGACTAGACCCCAAATGAAGGCGACTGTGCTGATCAATCCAATGATCCCCTGAAACCATGGGTTGGGAACTGCATAGTAACTAAAGAGCCCAAAGAGTCCTGAGATAATAAAGGGGTAAAAACTCCAACCTACCGCACATTTTACCTCTTGATAAGTACCGCTTCCACCCATCCATTTTCCACAAAATGTGTAAAGCCAGGCAACAAGGTAGAGCTCAACAATTCCATAGATCGCTCCAATGACAATGCAGAGTATATAGGTCAGTGCAATGTGGAGGGTTGGAAACTCGGCTTTGATGGGGTCAATCCAATAGAAGCCTGAGATAACACCTTGTATGAGCGCAAGCCAGATAATCATCTCTCTTGGTGCTTTCTCAATTAGTGCGCGAATCGTTTTACGTGGTTGGGTCCAAATGCGGGCCCATGGGTAGATATTTTCCATATGAAGGCTTGAGCAAGTTAGATGCCAGCTGTTATACAAGAGAGATGAAAAGTCTGATTTTTACTCATTTAGAAACGGATATGGGAGAAAGGGTTCATGCGCAAAAATGTGCCAAACTTCTTGGTAACGCTGAGTTATTCGATATCCCAACGTTATTAGGTGATGATTATGAGGCGTTTGCCTCTTTGAATTATGCCCTGGCTGATGGAAATCAGGCCCCAATGGAGGAGTCGTTCATTAAGGTAGAGAGTGAAGGGGATCTCAATTTGATTTTAAGTTGGAGTCATGGTTTGGCTGCAATGTTGGCAACAGGGGTGCATCGCCAGCGACGCACGATTGCCAAGCTCTATGCTCATCAGACGAATGAACGGATTTTAAAAACTCTCTATGAACCTGTCGATCTTCTGATTACTGAATCGTTGTTAGCAAGTGAGCGGGCTGCTGCTTATGGCTTAGAGTCTTTGTATATTCCGCATCACTATACGGCTCAACCTAAGTCTTGTAGAAGCTATGTGAACGCGCTTGCTGAAAGTCAGGGCAAAAAAGTTAGAGATATTGTGATTGGCACTGTTTCGCGCTTGGAATATTGGAAGAATCCTGAGTTTGCAATTGAGGCGGTACGTCAGTTGGCGCAGAGTGAAGATGTGATGTTGGTGCTAAAAGGAGATTTTCCAAAAGAAAAGGTCTATCCCGACTATCATGAAAGACTATCTGAGATGCTGGAGGCTTATCAAAATGAGCCGTGGTTGTTGTGGGATCGGAAGTCAGTTGGTTATCCAGATGTTTTGAACCAGTATGCAAGTTTTGATGTCTGCCTGCAGCCATCTGGAGCTGAAGGGGGAAGTAATGTGGTTGTTGAGCTGTTGGCAATGGGAAAGCCCACACTTTTATTAGATGCTAGCTCAAACCCTTATTTATTCAAGGGGGGAGCTTTATTTGCAAAAACAAGCGGGCAGATTCAAGAGGCACAACTTTCATATTATCAGCCTGACTTAGAAGATCTGGTGGAAAAATTGAGGCAGCTCTGTCATGAAAAAAAGGTGTGGGCAAAGCGGGCAAAAAAGGTGGCAGAAGAGCGTTTTCATCCTAGCAAGGCTGAAAAGAGATTGGCATTGATGCTATCTGGAAAAAGTGTAGCAGGCTACTACGAGAAGGATCGGCAATTGTATGGGATCTAGAATTGGAGTTTTACCTGGTCCACGCACGGCTTTTTTAGACCATCTGATCCCTCTCTGCCGCATGCTTGATATGCCGCTTGTCTGTACTGACTCATGGGTCTATGCTGCCGCGCAAATTTTCTACCCAGAAACAGAACTCATTTTTGCTCCTGATAATTTGGAAGAGGTGTTAGAGCAGTATGAGACGCTCTATAGCTTGGAGCCTTCACGCTTACATCCCAAGGCATTTCAATTTGGCTCAATGCTCTACCGCGGCGAAAAACGCTCTGTTTGTGGGCTGCATGGCAACTCGGACAAAAATAGAGGGGCTTTTTGGGCTGAACGGTATGCACATGAAGATGTCGTCCTTGTCTACGGGAACTACATGCTCGATTTTTTCAAAGAGAAGGGGGTAAAGCTCAAAGAGGTTGCGGTGACAGGCAACTATCGCTACGACTTCTATCAAAAGCATAAGGCTTTTTTTGATGGAAAAGTGCCTGAATTTGATTCGAAAAAAAAGAGGGTTCTCTATGCCCCAACATGGAGCTATCCAGCAGCCAAAGGACCGAATGATTCGCCTTTTTTCGAGCAACTCCCTGAAATCTTAAACGGTGTGCCTGATGATTATCAGCTCATTGTCAAGCTTCACCCTTTTATGTTCCGCCTCTTCCCTGAAAAAATAGAAGAGTTGAAAGATGGACGGGCCATTTTTTTAGATGAAACCCCACTGATTTATCCTCTTTTAGATCAGATAGATATTTATCTAGGGGATTATTCATCTGTGGGTTACGATTTTTTAGCGATGGATCGCCCCTTGTTTTTTTTGACAGATGGACCGATTGTTCAGACGGGACAGAGGGTTGAGGATATCACGAGACTTTATAGTGAGATGGATCGGCCATTGAATCGATCAGGACAGAGAAAACAGATGTATGACTATGTATTTGGAGAGAGATGCGAGGCATTGGCGTTTTAACTGGCATGCGCATGTCGTATGTCGATCATTTAACACCTCTTTGTCAGCAGATGGGGATTCCTCTTCTGGTGACAGATCCGTGGATTAAGCAGCTGATTGAGCAGTATTATCCGCCAATGGAGTTGATTGAGTTTGATCCAGATAATCATTGTCTTGATCCGGTGCTCAAGGATTATGATTATTGTGTCTATGCTGAACCCTATCGTAAAGCGAGTGGAGCTTTTCAGTTTGCCGAGTATTACGCAAGTAGGCCGTCGCGCTCGATCTACACGTTGCATGGCAATTCGGAGAAGTGTTTTGACATTTTTTGGTTTGAGAGGCTTGTCGATGAAGATGTAGTGATGGTCTACGGCAAGCAGATGCTCAATTTTTTTGAGCAGAAAAAAATCCCTTTGAAACAGGTTGTGGAGTGTGGCAACTACCGAGCCTCTTTTTATGAGCAACATCGTGTTTTTCTTGCGCAAAAAATGGAGCCTCATTTGTTTGAAAAGCAACTCACGACTCTGCTCTATGCTCCAACATGGACGTGTGAGAATCGGATGACTGAACTTCGCAAAGACTACTCTCCTGTCGAAACGGTCTATGAGAAGGTTTTGGAGAACATCCCTGAGGATTTTCAGGTCTTTGTCAAGCTGCATCCGAACCATGTATTTTTACAACCTGAACAGACTGATGCAATCAAAAAACGGTACCAGGGGCATGCTCAGATCCGTTTTGTTGATGATGTCCCGTTGATCTATCCTCTTTTAGAGCATGTCGATCTCTATGTAGGGGATTTCTCTTCGATTGGCTATGACTTCCTCTATTTCAATCGCCCGCTTTTCTTTTTGACGGAGGGGAAAAAAACGGACTTGAGTCAGTGTGGAATGCAAATTGAAGATGATTTGTGGAAAGTTGTTAGGCAGAAACAGAATGCATTGAAACAAGAGCGTGAAAGGGTGTACAAACTTGCATTTGGAGAGAAGGTATGCACGTCGATATTTTAACTGAGAATCGTTGGTCATACACGCAAGAAAATTATCTTGCCGAGCAAGTAAAAAGGGGATTTGATGCACTTGGTGTGAAATGGCGTCATATTGCCTTGAGTGATGGGACTTTTGGCAGCTATCTGCTCAATGAAGATCGACCAGACTGGACGCTTGCTTTCAAAGATCCCATCAAACAGCAGACTCCTATATGCGAACTGATGAGAATTCCACATTTTCAGTGGGAGCATCAATCACTAGCCGGTGTGGTTCATCATTTAGAAGCGAGCTACAGTCATGTTGCCTTTACAGATAGGGGAGTGGATGGAGTCCATTTTCTTCCACATGGTGTCGATCCTGATCTGAAAGGGGAGAAAGAGCGCATCTTTGATGTCGTTCTTTTCAATGATCTTATCGATACACAAAATAAGATCCAAACATGGCACGAGCTCTTTTGCAAGCAAGGAGTCAAGCTGCTTGAGCAGGGAGTTGTCAGTTGCGCAAACAAATTTCCTGTGAAGCACTTAATCGGTCAAAAGCCTGATGTTTTGAGTTTGAACGATTTGGTTCATGGTGTAGAGGAGTACTTACGCGCCGAAAAAGTATGTGAGCTTGTTTGTACACTGAAGGGAGGGCATCTCTTTGGAGAACACATCGGCAATAATTGGCTCGTCCGCTTGAATAATCGGGTTTCACTGCATGCAAAGCTGCCTTACATCGAACATTTTGAGGTTTTAAAGATGAGTCGCATTCTGGTGCGTGAGCAGTGGCCTGGCTCCGATGGAAGTGATGAGTGGCTCTTGCCAGCCTTGCAAGTTGGATGTCTAGTGCTTACAAATCCAACGCCTTATCTAGAAGAGTTGGTTGGCAAAGAGTCTGAGATCTTTTATCCTGAAGGAGATTGGAAGGGTTTACAAGAGCGGATCGATTTTTTCTTGGCTCACCCAGAAAAGGCAAAACTGATTATCGAAGAGCTTCAAGAAAAATGTGTGGAGTCGCATAGTTGGAACAGACAAGTGCAAGAGGTCTTAAACCTCATGGAGCAAGCATGAAAGTGAGTCTGATCACACCGACCTATGAACGTGAGCCTTTTTTACCACTGATGTATGAGGCGCTCTGCAAACAGACGCATAGTGATTGGGAGTGGTTGATTCATGACACCTCTTTACATCGATCAAAATTTGCTCAGCAGGTTGATGATCCTCGAGTCCGCTACATCTATCAAGAGGAGCCTCTTTCTATTGGTTCCAAACGTAATCTTTTAGTTGAGCTAACAAAGAGTGAATGGATCTTCCATATCGATGATGATGACTACTATGGCTCGCACTATATCGAAAATGGAGTCAAGCAACTGCAAGAGGCTGATTTTTTCTCGATAAACTCATGGTTTTCCTATGACGTGAAGAGTGAGCAGTATTTCTACTGGGCAACAGATCATCCAGCAGAGACGCACTTTGTCCTTGATGCGCTTACTGGTACGCGCGTACGTGAAATTGATTTTGGCCCCCATTTACGTGAGAAACAAGAAGCTCACACTCAGAAAAAGGGAGCACAAGGATACGGCTTTACATACGCTTATCGCAAAGCGATTACCAAAACATGCCGCTTCCCTGATCTCGATATTGGTGAGGATCGTAAATTTTTTGAACAGGTCGATCAACAGGGGTATAAAATTGTCTCTAGTGCTGATCAAAAAGGTTTGACGGTCAAAATAATTCATGATGCAAACGTAGCACGTGTCTATCCTCAATACAGGCTCCCTGGATTTATGGTGAAACTCCTTATCCCTGACTTTGCTCACTATTTAGAAGGGTCATTCCATGAAAATCGACTTTCTACTCGCTGATAACCGTTACGGCTCTACACGCCATTTTGCAAAGGGATTTTGCGCGGCTCTAGAGCGAGCAGGCGTTGAGGTGAGAAAGCATTGGATTGACGATGGTCAGTTTTATCACGCTTATTCAACAATTACTCAAGATCCTCCCGATTGCACCTGTTCGTTTGCCGACCTAACATTTGGAACACAATCCCTCGGTAATAGCTGGCAGATCCCACATTTTTCGTATTTGATCGATCCTGCAATCTATTTTTTACACCACTTTCAAGGTGATTACTCTTGGGTTAGCTGCGTTGACCAGGGTGATGTTGACTTTGTCAAGCAAGGGGGATTTTCAAAGGTTCAGTTCTTACCTCATGGTGTTGATCGTGATCTAGAGACCTCTCCATTTGTTGAGCGACCTTATGAGGTAGTCTTCTTTGGATCTTGTCTGGATACAGAACTGGATTGGAGTGAGCGTTTTTCAAAAAATGAGTGCGATCTATTGCATCAGGCCTCAGAAGCTGTGCTACAGACTCCTATTTCGACCCTCGATGCACTTGTAGAACTGGGAGTGTCTCAAGAAAAGCTTTTATTTTTTCATCATGAAGTTGACCTCTATACTCGGGCAAAGGATCGCATTGCTCTTCTTCAATCCCTCAAAGGGGTTGATATTTCTATCTGGGGAACTGGCAGCTGGAATAAATATCTTCCTAATGCTAAGATATATACACCAATTCCTTTTGAAGAAACTTTAGATGTAATGCGGCGAGCAAAATTTGTTTTGAATAGCTCGGTGCGTTTCAAAAATGGTTTTCATGAGCGCCTATTTTACGGCCTGATGTGTGGAGCTTGTGTGGTGAGTAGCGAGAGTCGCTTGATGCGTGAGCATTTTGCTGAAGATGAGCTTCTCACGTATACGACGCCTGAAGAGGTTTTGGGAAAAATGCATGGATGCATTCCCAATGAAATTGCACTCAAAGGACAAAAGCGAGTTTTGAAGGAGCATACTTGGGATCACCGTGCAAAGCGTTTTTTGGAGTTTATTCATGATTTCTAAGGAGAGAATTAATGAGTCCGATCCCTATTACAGGACAGATTAGTAGCTTTGTTCGTTTTCCTGATGGGCGTCATGTGGTAGGAGCTCGAGATTGTGGTATTTATCTCCTTTCAAGAGGAAGAACTGTTGAAAAAGTCCTGGCTGCTCATTTTGACTGGATAACCCAAGTTGTGGTGTCTAAAAGCATTATTGCAACATCATGTCTATCTGGATGCATTAATCTCTGGAATATCGATGATCTCACTCCAAAACCAGATGATAGCCAATATCTTACGCAAAAGTCGTTTAGAACTAGAAAAATTACTCCCGTTAAAATTAGAGAGATAGCTGCTGTTCACACGATGGTATTCTCTCCAGATAGTGATACGCTTGCTGTTGGACTTTGTCCTTTGAATGGTCGAGGAGATATTGTTCTACATTCGATGGATGATTTATCTGAAGTTGAGTTGTCTGGTCATAAAATGGGAATTGACGCACTTACCTTCCTATCCGATACATCGCTTGCTTCTGGAAGTGAAGACAAAACAGTGCGTATATGGAAAAAAAAGGCTGAGGTGTGGTCAGAAAGTACTTTGATTGAGCTTGAGCATCCTGTTTCTGCTCTTGCAAATAGGGGTAATGCGCTTTTTATTGGTCTGAAAAATGGATTGGTGATGCAGTGGGATATTGCTCACGGTGGCTCTAAATTTTCTATGCAATTTAAGGGCATGATTTCGACTATCGTATGTTTTTCTCTCTCAGAACGTATTGTGGTTGCAAGTCGTGGGAAAGGACTTTATACCGTTAATCTTAGAAATAAAGCCGTCAGTCTGCTTACTGATATTGCCAAAGATATTAGTACAGTGGTATTCAACCCAGATGAAACAAGAGCATATGTTAACAGAGGCAGTGAAGTAGTTTCTATTGTAATACCAGAAAATTGATCAGAGAAATTTTGTGCGAAATTAAGCTCTGTTGAGGTTTTTCAAACGAAATATAGGGCTTTTTGCCGAGAGTGTTCATTAGGCCCTATCGGGGCAGTCTGTTTGATAGAACCGTGGTTTCTCATCGTTGGGTCATCGAAGACGCTCATTTCCTATAACTTTACAACGGATGGGAAAGCTGGGGTGTTCAGCAAAGATTATCGCTCTATCAGCAACTTGCAATTGGCTATCCAACTAGAATCGAAGTAATCGATCTATAGGATTGCTTTATTTTCTTGTAAGTAATAGAATGTTAGTTATGCAAAGCGAAAAATCTATCTATTTTCTCATTGTAATTTCCTTGATTGTGCGGTAGCACGCACGATACCCCTATCCCACATTTTTTAATCCAGATCTTTGTTAGTAATAAATTAAAAAAGGCTTCTGCATACCATAATGGATTCAATTACGTAATCTAGCTATGCAGGGGTTATTAAAAGGAGAATTGTGATGTTTCATGACATCGTTTTGGGCAGTCTCTCAGCAGTGAGTGTTGTCCCATTTATCCAACCCATGGTCTACAGAAAAAATTTGGAACAGGGGAGTGGAAATCTAGAGCGCTCAGTAAAAGCTCACTATCGAGGTTGCCGTGGTTTTGCCGCGAGCTTCGTACCAACTGTTGCATTGCAAACAGCAGTGAATGGTTCACTTTCTAAGTATTTAGACCCATTATCTTCAGCAGTGATAGCAGGACTTTTCTCTGCTGTTATTGTTTGTCCCGCTGAAGCTGTAATGATTCAGCAGCAGCTTACCAATAAAAGCTACCAGGCAACTGTAAAAACATTGTGGCAAAGACGTGCTTTTTTTCGTGCTTTCACAATGACAGCTGTACGTGAAGGTGGATTTTCTGGTGCTTACTTGGGACTAACCCCACTTTTTAAACGAAAGTTTCTAGAGATGGGGGCTTCAGAAGGAGGGGCTCAGATAGGAGCTGGCATCGCTGCAGGTCTTATTTCTGCTACGGTGGGCCAGCCTTGTGATACATACAAGACACAGGTCCAACAGAATTTCTCTTTGCGCATTAACCTCTGGCGAGGAATTACGCAACAGGGAGCCTTTTTAGGTCTGAAATGGCGGTGCGCAATGGCGGTTATTTCCACTATTGGCATCCCTAGTGTTCAAGAGAAGCTGAACTCCTAAACATTTTCCTTCCATGGCTTGTCCATGGAAGGAAGCTTATTCCGTATTGAGGCAGTCGCATTGTGGGCAGCGGGAGACATCTCTACTCGACTTTGCAAGGTAGCTATGGTTGCAATACTCACAAGTGGTCAGTTTGTAAAGAGGGGGGAGGCTAAATTTCTTACGCTGTTTCATATGAAAAGCAAGCCACACAGAGAAGCAGAGTCCTAAGAAGAGGGCAAGGTAGAGGATAATAGCTGTGGCGGGTTCAATCTCGATCATCATCAAAATCGATGTTTAAATATTCATAATCAATATATTCAATAGCAGAAAAATCGGGGTCACTGCAAGTGAAGTCATAATCTTGTGAAGAGCTCGGGAGATCTAGGGCTGGTAAAAGCAGCTCAGGAGGCTCTACATTTTCGAGGGGCGAATGGGCAATATACCGCATAGTTGTCACGGGCGAGCCAACATCAACTTCTACATGTACAGGTTGAAGTAGGGGAATTGTTTCATCACATGGGTGAGAGACGATACGGAAAGCAAACAGGAGTACAAAATGAAGTGCTGCAGCAATCGCTAGCCCTTTGAGAAACTCTGGAGAGAAAAGGCGGTCTTGAGGGCGCCAGCTAAGGGCAACAGAACCTTTTATTCGTTTGATAAACAGCATCGGTCATTATACATCAGACGTAGCGCAATGCCCGTCTCTTGTGCAAGTGAAAAAAGACGGAGAAAATCGCCATACTCTACACCACGGTCAATGCTGAGTACAACGGTTGTGTCAGCGCCAGGATGGAGTTCTTGGTTTTTTTCAATCTCTTTGAACAAGCTGGGTTTAAAAGTTTCAAGGTCAACAATCTCTTTCTTGCTCCCTACATAAATCACATTGTGAGTATCCATGACAACAAGGACTTGGGTGGTGCGTGCAGCTGCTGGTCGATCAAGCTCCGGTGGTTCGATATTGAGTGATTTGAGAGGTAAAATATCAGAGGTGATCAGAAAGAAGATGAGCATTAAAAGTATGACATCTACAAGGGGAGTGAGGTCAATCAACGCAGTGGATGGTTTAAGGCGTGTTTTAAACTTCATGGGTCAATAGGTCCACGATTTCAGATGAAACGGTTTGGATTTCTAGCACAATCGTATTAATTCGGCTGACTAGGTAGTTGTAAGCGACGATCGAAGGGATAGCGACAACAAGTCCAGCAGCAGTGGTCACAAGGGCATATTCCATCGCGCCGCCAACGCGTGCTGTTGAAATGTCCATCAAACCAGAAAGACGCATCTCGCCAAAAGCCTGAATAAATCCAAGTACTGTGCCAAGCAGTCCAATCAGAGGACTGATGTGCGCGATAATCGAAAGAATGCGCGCATTTTTCTCGAGCCTTGCAATTTCACCTAGGCCAGCAACTTCCATGCTACTTTCGATCTCTTCCTTGGTGCGCGCATGTTTCATCAATCCAGTGCGCACGATATTAGCAACAGCGCCACCACTTTGTTCACAAAGGCGCATCGCTTCGATGATATTTTTTTCTTCCAACTCCTTTCGCATCGAAATGATGAATTGGTTGGTATTGATCTCTGATTTCTTCAAATAGAAGAGGCGTTCGAAAAAAATGGTCATTGCAATCAGTGAACAGATCGCAAGCACCATCAAAACGGTGTTCCACTGCGCAAAGTAGTGGGTGAGATTACTCAAGTCCATATTGTCTCCTCAATGTTTTCTGGGCATGTTCGCCCCATTCGCCCCCTTTTTTAGCAATAGCTTCAAGTTGGCGAATTGCAAGCTCTGGGCGCCCTTGTAGCTCATAGAGCTCAGCACGCAGATACATTGCTTTGATTCTTAGCGGGGTTACGGCATCGGCATTAATTGCTTTTGAGAGCATGCGCATGGCTGAATCATACTCTTTTTGTTGCCGGTAGCACTCACTTTTAATCAGCCAGAGAGTGAGCATTTGTTCGTCAGAAAGAAAGCTTTTACCGCTCTCTTCAGCGATGTCCAAGCAGTTGATGGCTGTGGCATAATCGGCACACTTCAGCGCGAGTTTTCCCTGTTCTCGCCATGTTAAAGAGAGGTAGAGTCCCTCTTGAATGCCCGATTCTCTGTAATTAGAGAGCATTGTTAGAAAGAGCTGTTGCGCTTTGAGCTCTTCACCAAGTTGCAAATAGCCTTTAGCTAGGGAAAATTCACACTGTTCATGGAGAGTTGTATAGGCGAAGAGAGAGGCGAGTGGATGTTTGGGTTCTTCAAAATCGTTGATTACTTTGCGCAGAAGCGTGAGTGCGCGCGCCTCTTTTTTATGGTTGTTCAAATAGAGTGTCGCGAGTTTATGAAGTGTCTCATAATAGAAATGGACATAAGAAGGGTCAGGGATTTTTCCCTCCTCTGTCGAGCGATGAAAATATCTGATCCCCTCTTCATAGACCTGTTCCGCTGCTTCAAAAGAGGTTTCATGCATCCCAATTAAGTAGTGGGCAGCGACACGCAATGGCGCATTAGGGAATTTCGTGGGCAGCGCTTTGAGATGCGTTAAGGCAAGCGGGTTACCATCGACATATTCCCCATAGGGGAACTGTCTGAAGTAGGCTTCGGCAGCCTGGGGAGATTCAGGATAGAGATCATAAACAGCTTGCCGATACTCCTTGATATTTGAAGAGGTGGGATCTTGTTTTTCGACTGCTTCTGCAGCCCAAAACCAACCATCTGCTGCATGTGCAGAGTGCGGATAATCGAAGGCGAGCTGGAAGAATATCTGCTTAGCTTTGTCAAATTGCATATGTTGAAAATAGAGAGTTCCCAAAACATGAAGCGCATCATCGACATAGTTGCCATTGGGATATTGGGAGATCACTTGTTTGAGAGACTCTTCGGCAAGTGGATAGTAGGAGAGATCTGTGAGGCGTGAGGCAACAAGCCCACGTAGGTAGAGAGTCTCTTCACGCTCTTCGCAACTTTCGATGAATTGAGTGAGGAGTTTTTCAAGTAGGCAGAGCGAAGAGATCGGAGAGTTACGAAAGAAATTAGCCTTGGCTTCGAGTTTCAAGATACGTGCTGCACGCAGATCGCTTGGTTGGCAAAGTCGCAATGCCTCTTCAAAAGCAAGAGTCGCCTGTTCAAAATAAGTTGCGCCTTGATCCGGTTTTTCAAGCCCTTTTTGAAAAGCATTGAGCCCTCGCGCATACCACGCCTCAATATAGGAGGGGAGATGAGCATAGCAGTGAGCTGTTGCTTGCACCAAAAGCGACTCTTTTTTGGAAAAGGTAGGAGAGGCTTCAGCGCGCAGCAGCAGCGCTTCATGGATACGTTCAAATGTTTTGTCTGCAAAGAGCGCTTCAATTTTTTCTGAAGCATCTTTGTCTTGACGCTGTAAATAGAGACGAGCAAGAGCTAAAGTTGCCGCTTCTTCTTCATTTGAGAGGAGTAATTTCTCAAAGAGATGCTCTGCTTTGTCGTAGAGCTCTTGTTTCAAATAGCACCAGCCAAGTTTATACCGTGCCTGTAAGCCCCATTCACATCCGAAGGTTTGAGGGAGCGCTTGTTCATAGAGATCTTGGGCTTTGGTATACTCGCCTAGTTGATAGGCTGCCTCTGCTCGTAAATAATACAACTCATATTTCAATGGATCGCGCTCAGGAAAAAAGGGCGAAACAGACAAGAGTAGTGCGTCTACCTCATCGCTCTTTTTTTCTTTCAGTAGAATCCGGCTTAGGTAAAGAGCGCCAACAAGGCGAGGTTTTCCCTTGCTCTCTTTGAGTGCTTGCAATGCTAGAAAGTAGTGTTTAGCCTTTTCAGTCTGTCCTCCATTATAAGAGTAGAGCCCAATTTCAAACAGAGCATGATCATAGTGGATGAGCTGCTCTTGCTCAGCTGACGAGGTATACTGCTCAAAATAATCGACAGCCTTTTCATACTCTTGCTTCTGTTTGAAGCAAAGAGCCGTGAGATAGATCATTTCACGATCGAGCTTTTCAGAGCCATCCGCTTCGATCAATGCGAGTGTTTGCTCATAGTTGGCTAAGGAGAAGTGGCATTCAGCCAAACAGTAACGTACCTTTTTTTCAAGGAGCTCTTTATTGAGAGAGGCTTTGGGGAAGTACCGTTTTTCAACAGCTTTGAGAATTTCCTCATAGAGGGTAACGGCCTCTTCATAATAGCCTGTCACAAAATAACGTTTTGCCCGTTTCAAAAGCGTGTCGAAATATTCATCTAATGAGTAGGAAAGAGCGTGAAAAAAGGAGAGATCTTCTTTAGACCAACGTTCCATGGGGAGCAAAGTTGCAATCGAGCACATATCGAGGTAGGCTTTTTCTGGGGAGCTTTGACTCGCGATGAGGCGAGCTTGTGTTAAACGAATGCGAGGCGTGAGATCATCAGGAGGTTTTTCATTGAGAAGTCCGGCAAGTAGACGACTAGCCTCTTCAGGTTCATCGAGCACTTCTAGTGCGCGAGCAAGGCGCAAGTGCATATCGACATAGAGCTGCCATGAGACATGACATTTACTGCCACTTTTAGTATCGACCCTTTTAATAAGGGAGAGATAAAGCTCTTTTGCAGAACTATAATCTGCATCACGCATTGCAGCTTCAGCAGATTGCGAAAGCGCACGCACTTCTTTTTCTTCGTCTTCCCAGAAGAAAGAAGAACATAAGATAAAAACAGTCAGTAAAATGGCGCTGCGCATAAGCAGTATCATAAAACGAAATGGCTTTTTTTTGGAAAAAACTCTTGCACAATACTAAAGAAGGAAATTATTACTGAGTTTATGACACATATCTCTCGAAAATGAGGAGGAAGCTTGATATGACGCTTAAAGACACATGTAAAACTATGAGACACCTATTGGAAACGATCGTTTCTGATCTTCCAAAGGCAGAAGAAGGAAACAAAGCAGCAGCTCAACGTGTGCGTATTTGCACAATTAAATTTGAGAAAGCTGCGAAACTTTATCGCAAAGAGTCTGTGAAAGCAGCTCGCTCTGGTGCGATGAAACGTACGAAAAAAGCTAAGAAGAAAGCCGCTCCGAAGCGTAAGGCTGCTGCTAAGAAAAAAGCGCCAGCTAAACGTAAAGCTGCTCCGAAGCGTAAGGCTGCTGCTAAGAAGAAAGCCGCTCCGAAGCGTAAGGCTGCTGCTAAGAAAAAAGCGCCAGCTAAACGTAAAGCTGCTCCAAAGCGTAAGGCTGCTCCAAAACGTAAGGCTGCTCCAAAACGCAAAGCTGCTGTAAAAAGAAAGACTGCACGTCCTAAGCACCTAGCTAAAAAACGTCCAGCTGCTAAGCGCCGCAAGAAAAAATAATCACAGTCTCTCATCAGATTTGCTGTGTTTAAACGTCATGGGAGATCCGTCTTGAACTGATCTCCCTTTTTTTATAGACTACTTTCATGTTACTCGCCTGCTCTGAAGAAGTCCGCTGCTCGCACTTCGGTACCTGTGGAGGGTGCCGCTTTCAAAACGTCCCCTACGATGAGCAGCTTGAGCAAAAAGAGCTCATGGTTCGTGAACTCTTTGAGCAAACCTCGCCCATCATTGGTTGCGCTAATCCCTGGAATTGGCGCAATAAGATGGAATTCTCGTTTTCCCAAAATAAAGCAGGCGAACGTTTTCTAGGACTGATGATGCGAGCCAAACGGGGCCGTGTTGTCAACCTCACAGAGTGTCACCTCACCAATCCCTGGTTCATCGAAACCCTGCAAAACGTCTACCATTGGTGGGAGCAGAGTGGAGCTAACGCTTACTTCCCTCCAGCCAATGTCGGCTCCCTGCGTACACTCACCGTTCGTGAAGGGATCCAGACAGGCGAGCGGATGGTCATGCTCACAATCTCTGGAGACGACCCCCTAGATCCGGAGCAAATTGAAGGATTTAAAGAGGCTGTAGGGGAGATTGATTCCTGTATTTTGCGCACTCAGTATATCGCTCGAAAGACCCCAACACGCTTCGAACAGCTCTTGCTTACAGGCAAAGATCACATCGAAGAGCTGCTCCATGACGAGGAGGGGAAGCCCTACCGCTTCAAAATCCGAGCCGCCTCCTTCTTCCAGCCCAATACCCTCCAAGCTGAGATTCTCTATCAAAAAGCCCTCGAATTGATCCCTGAAGGACGCATTTTTGACCTCTACTGCGGTACAGGCTCGATTGGGATTTTTGCCGCTCAAAGAGCCACAGAAGTGATCGGAATAGAGCTAAACCCTGAGGCTGTCTCTGATGCTAGAGAGAATATCGCTCTCAATGGCGTGACAAATATGGAGATCCTCGAGGGAGACGTCGAAAAGCTGCTAGGCGGCCTCCCACAGCCAGATTGCGTCGTTCTTGACCCCCCAAGGGCCGGATTGAGCAAAAAAGCCCTCGATCAGCTCCAAAATTATTGCCCTCAAAAAATTATTTATATCTCGTGTAACCCCAATTCTCAAAAAAGAATATAGATCAACTAGAGGGTTACGAGATAGAGAGTGTCCAGCCGATCGACCAATTTCCCCATACTCCTCATATTGAGAACATCGTTTCCTTGAGAAAAATCTGAAAAAGGGAAGTTTTGACCTCGGAATCTGCCGATTTTCAGAGGTTTTCTTGAATGCTCAATGATTTTTTGCTATAATAGATGCTATATTCGATGAAACCAAGGAAGTAACATGAAATCTATTCTTTCAAAATTCTTTTTTCTACCCCTTGCCTTTCTGACAGCATCTCCGCTGTTTGCAGAGGGAGAAGAGGTAGCTCGCACGGGGTCAATGTACCAGACATTGATCATGATCGGGATTGCAGTGGTCTTTTTCTACTTCATTCTATGGCGCCCTGAAAACAAGCGTCGTAAAACGATGGAAAAGAAGCGTAGTGCAATGAAAAAGGGTGATAAAGTCACAGCGATGGGAATCGTCGGTGTGGTTGACCGCATTAAAGAGCAGACCGTCATCGTCAAGATGGTTGATGGCGCAAAGGTTGAGTTCCTAAAAGGAGCAATCTCTGAAGTCACAGGTGAAGCTCAAGAAGAGCCTACTGCTGAAGCGGCCTCTTAATCTTTTAGGCTGTGCTTCGGCACAGCCTTTTTGTCTCACTTGCACGCTTGTCCTATCGCCTATATGGCAAAAGATAGAAGTCCTAAACAAGTGTGTAATTCCACTTGAAATCTCACTACCCACGCTACAAGGTAGCCATACCTATAACTCGATCATTGAAGAGCGACTATCGAATCAGCTTTTCCATAATCTCAGTTGTGCGTGAGATGAAGCCATTCATGTTCTCTGGATCCATCTCTCTTTGCGATAGGCGTACAAGATCGTAAACTTCGTTTGCAAGCTCTTTGGCAAGATCAGGATCTTTCTGCTCTAGACCATAGATCGCATTGATCAATTTACTGTTGGTATTCACAACAAGTGTTGGTTTGCTAAACGCTTGAGCAAATTGCTGGTTTTGCATCGCTAGTGAATCACGCATCCGACGCTCTTCCTCTTTGAAGAGCAGGAATGCCGGCATGTTGTCTGTTGCAAGGCTCTTCGCTTCCACTTCCATATCGAGCTTTTTACGGAAGAAGTCAGCAAGCTTGCCACTTTCACTCCTTCCATCAGCATCCAAAAGGCCCTTCTCCTTAGAAGAATCAAGAAGTGTTTCATCAAGCTCAGCATCGACGCGCTTGAATTTCACCTTAGATTTCTGCTCTAGGAAAGGGAGGAAAGCTTGGTCGATAGGTGTTGAGCGCACAAAAAGTACTTCAACGCCTTTCTCCTTATATAGGTCAAGAACGTGGTCATGAGATTTTTCTTGAGGCGCATAGTAGACGGTTTCACGTTCATGACGCTCCATATAATCATCAACAGTTGTCCACTCATCAGAATTGTTTTTCCAGATGAGAAATTCTTTTACACGATCGTAGAATTTGTCGTCCTGCAGAGCTCCAAACTTGATGATCAGCTCAATATCTGGCCAGTAAGAGAGGAATTTTTCGCGATCGTCACGGTAGAGATTGATGAGGCGATCTGAAATTTTCTTTGAGATATGGGCGCCAAGTTGACGAACGGTACGATCCATCTGCAAATAGCTACGAGAGACATTTAGTGGAATATCTGGGCTATCGATTGCTCCGCGTAGAATCATTAGAAAGTCGGGAAGCAAATCTTTACAATTATCTGAGACAAAGACGCGGTTGCAAAAGAGTTTGATCGCCTCTTTTTTCAGATCGCTCTCCTGAGAGATCCGTGGAAAATAGAGAATCCCTTTGAGATGGAAAGGGAAATCAACATTGAGATGAATCCAGAAAAGAGGAGGAAGATCATTTGGAAAAAGCTGTTGGTAAAAGTCGAGATACTCCTTTTCAGTACAATCTGCTGGCGCTTTTAACCAGAGTGGTTGCTTCTCATTAATCTGAGAATCATTGAGATAGATTGGATAAGGGAGGAAGGTGCAGTAGCGTGTCATGATTTCACGGATACGCGTTGCATCTAAAAACTCTTCCTCATCATCAGATAAAGAGAGAGTGATCGTTGTTCCACGAGTCGTACGGTTGCCTTCTTCTATCGTGTAAGTTGAAGAGCCATCACAGCTCCAACGAACAGCCTTCGCCTCTTCTTGGAAGGAGAGTGTTTGAATCTCAACGTTCTTGGCCACCATATAGGAGGAGTAAAACCCAAGTCCAAAGTGACCGATCACTTGATCTTCTTCTTTGTTCGACTGATATTTTTTGACAAATTCCTCAGCTCCTGAGAAGGCGATTTGAGCAATGTACTGCTCCACTTCGTCATGGGTCATCCCAAGGCCATTGTCTGAGAAAGTCAATGTCTTGTTCTCTTTATCAATTTTAAGATCGATGCGGAAAGGTTCTTCAGTAATCGTTGCAACTTTTTCGTCAACTAGGCGCTCAAATTTGTGCAAGGCATCACACGCATTGGAGATGAGCTCACGAATAAAGATGTCTTTATCCGAATAAAGCCATTTTTTGATGATCGGCAAGATATTTTCACTATGAATTTTTAGATGACCTTCACTCATGTTTTAATCCTTTTTTTGTAGACATTGTACCCTAATTTTGGATCGAGATCAAGAGTTACCGTATGAAAAAAAGTCTGCTTTGACTATACTTCGGAAGTGATGCTAGCACAATTTTTTGAAGGTGTGACCGTTACCGTTATTGCTGTTGTGGCATTCATCATCATCGGTCTTTTCCTTACAGCTATGATCCTTTTCACACGCAAAAAACTGGTGCGCACAGCACCTTGTCGTGTGGCAATCAATGATGCAGATGACCTCACCAAAACAGTTTCTGGTGGTCAAACGCTCTTGTCAGCTCTCACAAATGAAGGAATTCCAGTCCCATCACCTTGTGGAGGCAAAGCGACCTGTAAGCAGTGTCGGTTACAAGTGACTGAAGGAGCAGGCGATGCACTTGAAACAGACAAGGCAACATTCACGCGCAAAGAACTCTGTGAAGGGTGGCGTCTCTCCTGCCAATTCAAAGTGAAACACGATCTCCATGTCCATATTGAAGAGCGCTATCTTGAAGTCAAAGAGTGGGAAGCGACTGTCTTAAGCAATGAAAATGTTGCTACTTTTATCAAGGAGTTAGTCGTGGAGCTGCCTGAAGGGGAAGAAGTTCCCTATCGCTCTGGAGGCTATCTGCAGTTTCATGTTCCTGCTTTTAAAACAAAGACTGATGAGTGGAAAGGGACGATGGATCCACAATATCACTCTGACTGGGAGAAATTTGGGCTGTTTGGCAAAGAGGTCGATTTCAGCCACCTGGCTCATGGTGAAGTGATTCGCGCCTATTCAATGGCCTCCTATCCTGCCGAAGGACGCAAGCTGAAGTTCAATATCCGTATTGCCACACCGCCCTTTATCAAAGGAGAGATGGTAGAGAAGATTCCATGGGGGATCTGTTCGAGCTATACCTTTGGGTTGAAGCCAGGAGATAAGGTCCGCCTTTCAGGTCCTTATGGTGAATCGTTTATGATTGAAGATACGCGCCCCTTGATCTTCCTAATCGGTGGTGCAGGCTCCTCATTTGGGAGGAGTCACATCCTGCACCTCTTTTACACCGAAAATACGACAAGGCAAGTCGACTTTTGGTATGGTGCCCGCTCATTGAAGGAGAATATCTACCAAGAAGAGTATGAAAAGCTCGACAAAGAGCGAGACAATTTCAGCTACCATCTCGTACTTTCAGAACCGCTTCCTGAGGATAACTGGGAAACAGACGATCCTCTGAAAACAAACTTCCTTTTCAAAGCGTTTGAGCAAGGACAACTCAAAGAGATGGAAGAGCCTGAAGAGTGTCTCTACTACGTCTGTGGTCCACCACTTCACAATAGCAGCGTACTCAAACTTCTCGATGATTATGGTGTTCCACGTGAAAACATTGTCTTAGACGACTTTGGGAGCTAAATGTGCAAATAGCCGTTATTCAGTTTAATCCAACTGTTGGCGCTCTTTTAGAAAATCGCATTAAAATCCTCAAACATATCGAGAAGAGCGAAGCCGATCTCATCCTCTTTCCCGAACTAGCCCTCTGTGGCTATCCTCCTGAAGATCTTGTTTTACTCCCAGATTTTGTTAAGGCCGCTGAACACGAACTGGATTTGATCGCAAAAGCAACTAAAAAAACAGTTGTTCTAGGGACGATCAGAGAAGAAGAAAAGCTGCTTTACAATTGCGCTGCAATTCTTAAGGATGGTAAAATCGTTGGTTATCAAGACAAAACACTCTTACCGACCTACGATGTCTTTTACGAGAGACGCTACTTTGAGCCAGCAAGATCTCATCAAATTTGGGAGATTGGCGGTGAGCGGATTGTGATCACAATCTGTGAAGATATTTGGCAACCTCATCTCTATCCGATTCAATTTTTAAAAAACGAAAAGCCAACGCTTCTACTCAATCTCTCGGCATCACCCTACTACCGTGGCTGCAGTGAAGAGCGCCAAAAAGTGTGCGCTGAATTTGTCAAAGCATTTGATGCCCCTCTTGTCTACTGTAACCAAGTTGGTGGGAACGATAGTCTCATCTTTGACGGGAGTAGCTTTGTGCTATTTCCTGATGGAAAAATGGAGTCTGCCAAGCGATTTGAAGAAGATGAGGCGATTTTTGATCTCTCAAATCCAAGGGATCAACACGTTTCAATTGAGCCGATGGAGGATTTGGAAAAAGCGCTTATTCTCGGTTTACGCGACTACTTTTACAAGCAAGGCTTTACAAAGGCAACATTTGGATTATCTGGCGGGGTTGACTCAGCAGTTGTTGCCTATTTGGCTCAAAAAGCTCTTGGCAAGGAGCATGTACTTGCTGTGACAATGCCTTCACCCTACACGTCGCAAGAGACACTCAAGGATGCAACAGAGCTTGCCAAGCGGTTGGGTATTCCACTCAAAACACTTCAGATTCACAAGATCTATGATAGTTTTCTTGAGACTTTAGCTCCTCATTTTGAAGAGCATAAACCCGATATTACCGAAGAGAATTTGCAAGCGCGGATTCGAGGTACGCTCCTCATGGCTTTTTCGAACAAGTTTGGATATCTAGTGCTGGGGCCTGGAAATAAAAGCGAGATGGCTATGGGCTATACAACGCTTTATGGTGATATGTGTGGTGGATTAGGTGTGCTCAGTGATGTCACCAAGCAGGGCGTCTATGCTCTAGCGAATTGGATCAATCGCAAAGAGGAGATTATCCCAAACTCAATCATTACAAGAGCGCCAACAGCTGAGCTCCGTCCTAATCAAAAAGATAGTGACTCCCTTCCCGACTATGAAATTATCGATGCTTTCTTAGAGGCGTATATCGAGGAGTGCCATAGCCCAGAACAGATTTCCGAGGCTTTGGGACTTGATCTTTCACTTGTAAAAGCACTTGTTGCCAAAGTTCATCTCAATGAATATAAGAGAAGACAGGCACCTCCTGGCCTTCGCGTCACCAAAAAGGCTTTTACAGCTGGTCGTCGCTTTCCAATTGTCCAGGGGTGGAAATATAGCTAAGGATTGTTCATGCCCCTGAAACATGATCGGAAGTGGTGGATACTATTTGTCACCACAACGGCGACCTCACTTTTTCTGATCGATAGCACTATCATGCCTGTTGCTCTGCCGATTATTGAGACTGATTTAGATTTTTCACAAGTCGGAGTGCTCTGGGTTGTCAATGCCTACCTACTGAGTTTAACAACATTCTTACTCATCGGTGGGCGTCTAAGCGAGCTTTTTGGCTACCGCTCCCTCTATAACATTGGACTGGTCATTTTTGGAGCGGGCTCTTTGATGGGAGCGCTCAGCTCTTCCGATTGGATGCTTATCTCTGCGCGAGGTGTTCAAGGAATTGGCGCAGCGTTGACTTATCCAGCTATCATTGCGCTACTGATCGCTGTTTTTCCAGTGAATCAACGTGCTAGAGCTTTAGGGATTGACACAGGGATTGCCTCGTTATTCATGATGCTTGGGCCGCTTATTGGCGGTGCCCTTACAGAATATCTCAATTGGCGCTACATTTTCTGGATTAACATTCCATTTGTCGTCTTTGGATTGGGGATGAGTATCTGGCTTCTTAAGCCGACAGAGCGTGTCAAAGAGCGTTTTCCCTATTTTGGATCACTTGTCATGATGGGAGGAATTTTTCTCTTTGTTTACGGGTTGATGCAAGGAAGTAAGTTTGGTTGGAGCTCGCCATGGATTATCGCCTTTTTGATTTTAGGGCCAGTTCTACTCGCCCTTTTTGTCATGCTTTCTCTGCGCGACGCGCATCCATTAGCCGACTTTCGCCTTCTTCGAAATCGACTCTTTCTCGGTGCCACAGTGACGCGCTTTTTGCTTTACATCATGGTTACAGCAACGGTTTTTTGGATCATCTTCTTTGAAAAATACCTCTCCTACACGCCACTAGAAGTGGGGATTCTAATTGTAGCCTCGACAGTTCCAGTTCTATTCATGGCGCCCATTGGTGGTTATTTAGCCGATCGCATTGGTTACCGCCTTCCAATGACAATTGGACATCTACTTGTCATCTTTGCCTTCATCTGGGTGATTTGTTTTGCTACAACCGAGCATGTGCTCGTCTTTCTTCCTGGCCTGCTTGCATTTGGTGGAGGCATTCCCATGGTGATGTCTCCCTCGATAGCCCTTGGCCTTTCGGCGATTTCGGCTGACAAACTTGGTTCAGGATCGGGGATGATGATCGCTACGCGCCAACTTGCCTCAACAATTGGGGTAGCGGTGATGACAGCTGTTTATACGACGGTCTTTGCCAAGACGAATCAATCCTATCCCAAGACATTTGCAATCACAACAGGTGTAGCTCTCGGTTTTGGAGTGCTTGGGTTGATCTTTACGCTTTGGCTAATAAATCGGCGACCTGACGAGCCGCAGCCACACAGTCATTTACCCCCACGCCCCGAAGACTACTCCCTATAGCGTAGAAGTTGGGGGGAAAGTGTAAACTCTCAACCCATTTGCGATGCCCTAGGTAGTATTGAGGAATCGCTTCTTTGGCCAAGGAAATAAAGTGTGAATCTGGAGCCTGTTTGATTCCGGTGTATTTTTCAACAGCCGCCAAAGCAATTCCTAGTGGATCATCATTTGGAGGCATCATCACGCAAACACGTGTTTGGCCAGCTTGCTCTGGAAACGTATCCGAATCCCACGTCATTCCCCAAAAGGGCTCAGCTTCTGTTGAAGGAACCAAAAACCCGTATCCCTTGCGTGTTTTTTGTGCCTGATGCCATCCTAAGCTCACAGCTACAATCGACGCGTGAGGCAATTCAGGATAGGGGAGCGTTGAGATGACAACATCAGCTTCGAGTGTTTGCTTAGGTAAAATAATAGAAAATCCTGCCCCGTTTGGAACGACCTCCTGCATTGGTGAATTGAGGAGCACATTTGTCTGCTTAGTCAATGCATTAGGAAGCTCTTCCATCCCTTTTTTAAAGGAGTAGAGAGAGCCTTTTTTTGGCTTTGAAATTCCATTTGGAAAACAGGAGCGCGCCGAAAGCTTGCGATAATCACCTGCAAAAATACCACGTGCAAGTGGATCGATCAACGTCTTTGCAAACCTCTTGTTAAAATGGCGTGTAAAGTAGGTTTCAAGCGTTTCATCCTCGGCTTGAGCGGGCTCTGTTTTTTTGAAATAACAGAGGGCTCCATGGCGGATTAAAAAAGGGAGAGAGATGCGTTTAAGAGAACCACCCTGACAAATATAACGTTTCTTGGCCTGTCGACTCGCCTCAATCATATC
This sequence comes from uncultured Chlamydiaceae bacterium, assembly GCA_942490925.1. GTDB lineage: Bacteria > Chlamydiota > Chlamydiia > Chlamydiales > JAAKFR01 > CALNYX01. The sequence goes on from CALNYX010000017.1 coordinate 1,676,111, forward strand.
AAGGCCGAGTTCTTTAGCTAGCTCCAAGGTCTGCTGAGCTGGACGTAAACCGCGAGGGCCAGCTTCAAATAGAAAGCCTTCTTGGTCAACTGAACGAATGAGCCCACCAGCGCGCCCACTTTTTTCAACGACCGTCACTTCGTGGTCTTTGAGATACCACGCAGCTGCTAGACCCGAAATCCCTGCTCCAAGAATCACAATCTTCATAAAGCATGCTTCCTAGCTCTAAAAATAACCGTGACTATTTCCTCAGACTCAAAGGCGGCTTGTTGATAACCCCAGCTCTCAAGGCAGTAGTCATATACTTCCTCCCCATAAGCAGCAATAATCTCATCTCTTAAATGTTTGATCGTTTTTAGATCCTGCGCACAGAGCTTCACTTGGTCTGCTGTGGTATCTTCAATTGTAAGAGAAGAAAAGTGATGCTCTGTAAGAATATTGACATATTCCAACCTTGAAATGAGATTATAGGCAACGCCATCTTCTTCCATCATCTTTTGCGTCCCAGTACTAAACGTCTCGACATTGCGAGCCCAATCGAGAATGACAAGGTGCCCATTTGGCTTTAGCACGCGATAAATTTCCGAAAAATAGGCTTGTTTTAACGAGATGGGTACATGTAGTAAAGCCTCTTTACTTGTCACTACATCAAAGGTGTTATCCTCAAATTGACTCAAGCAGCTGGGATCTTCCATTACAAGGAACTGTACTTGTCCAACAAGGTCTGCTTGCATTTGACTGAGGCTATTGTCTGCTCTGGCAATCATCCATTCTTGTGGATCGATACCTGTGATATCAGCGTGATAATTTTTGCCTAAATAGAGTGCAGGGCCACCGAGGCCACACCCAATGTCCAACACTTTACAATCTGTTAGATCGATCCCTTGAAACATTTGATCAACAGCTGCTTCTCCCCCCTGAGAGAGGAAGGTTTTACCATAGATCATCTCGACTAGATCAATAAAAGCCTCTTCATACCCTTGCTGCGCCGCTTCGTAGGCAATTTGCTTCGGGTTTGCAAAAAGTGTCCCAACTAGTGCTAAAACAATGAGGATTTTTTTCATGCCAGCAACAATACCATATAGTCAGTTCATTTGAACAGCTAAACCATATGAATCACTTTTAAGGGTTTAGATCGATTGAGAAAAGAGTTTTGCTTTAGGTTTGATGTAGGCATCAAACTGCATGGCAACAAGGCGGATAAAAAGCTCTCCAAGCGGTGTGACAAGCAATTTATCTGCTGTTTGCTCAATTAAACCATCATCGATGAGCTCCTGCACATCAAAATCAAATGGCCTTTGCCAGAGCGCTTCAAACTCTTTTTTGTCGAGTTCAAATCGGCACATAATGGTATGAATCAACCATTTACGCATTTTATCATCTTCGCTGAGCTCTTTTCCTAGGTGGATGGGGAGTGTATTATTGTCTAAGGCTGCGTAGTAGTCAGGTAGTTTTTTGATGTTTTGTGCGTAACAATTTTGGACAAAGCCAATAGCCGTGACACCAAACCCGATTTGATCATGAGCATATTGCACGGCGTAGCCTTGAAAATTGCGTTGCAATCTCTTCTCGTGGTAGCAGGTTGAAAGTTCATCTCTTTCTAGGGCAAAATGGTCCATTCCAATGGCAACATAGCCACTTTGGATGAAGGCTTCACGTGCTTCCGTATAGATCTGAAATTTAGCGCTAGCATCTGGCAAGGTCTCTTCTTTGATTGCATTTTGATGTGGCTTGAGCCAGGGGACTTTGGCGTAGGAAAAGAGCGAGATACGGTCAGGGCGCATGGCGATCATTTTTGCGACGGTATCATGGAAGGTCTCGATGGTTTGATAAGGCAAACCGTAGATAAGGTCAATATTGATCCCATCAAAGCCCAGCTGCCTGGCCATCTCGTAGGTTGTTTTGGTCATCTCATAACTCTGTCTTCTTTTGACAGCTTCTTGAACTTGCTCATTGGTGTCTTGCACGCCAAAGCTGACGCGGTTAAAGCCAAGTTCTTTGAGAAATTTGAGTTTAGCGCCATCATCTTCGACGACAGTGCGTGGATCGATTTCAATGGCGATCTCTTTGGAGAAGTCGATATCAAACGAGAGACAGATTTTCTCAAAGAGGCGGCGGAAAAGGGGTTCAGTGAGCTTAGTTGGTGTGCCTCCACCAAAATGAATTTGATGCACGGTTTTACGACTGCCGAGTTTTTGAGTGACAAGGTCGATCTCTTTGCAGAGGTAGTCGACATAGAGCGCTTCATTTTCGGGGCGTCTATTGAGGACGACGCTGCAACCGCAATAGAGGCACATCGTTTTGCAAAAGGGGATATGAAAGTAGAGAGATAGCGGATCGTCTGCTGCAACAAGTTTTTCAGCGTAGACAGACGGTTTTAGCGGCTCCCAGTTAGGGGCTGTAGGATAGCTTGTATATCGGGGAGCAGGTTTATTAAACTTCTGTAAGTTCTCTGGAGCGATCTTTGACATAGTTGACCAAAAATTGAACGTTCTTCAATGGAATATCGGGTAGCACACCATGTCCGAGATTAAAAATAAAGCCTGGATCGCCAGCCATCTGCTCGATGAGCGGATCGACAACCGAGCGGATCGCCTCTTGTGAACCGTAGAGTACATGGGGATCTAGATTCCCTTGCAAGGCAATGCCGGGGAGTTTTTTGCGAATAGCAGGGAGATCACCGCTCCAATCGATGCTGATGGCTGCGGGGTGGCAGTTAGCCAAATCTTCTGCAAAAAAAGCGGAATGGCGGCAGAAGAGGATAGTTGGAACAGTCACATGATTGACGATACGTCTCATGTAGGGGAGGATTACGTGACGGAAGTCATGGATAGCGAGTTGATCGGCCCAGGAGTCAAAAATTTGAATGGCATCAACACCTGCATCGACCTGGACATCGAGGTAGTGCACAGTCTCTTCGACGATTTGTTCAAGCAGGGTATAGAACTGTTTGGGGTCTTCAAAGAGCATCTTTTTGGCATTGGATAGAACGTAACTGAGCACGGTGAAAGGACCACCTGCAAAACCGATCAGGGGAACAGAGAGCTCTTTTTTGAGAGTGGTGATCGCTTCGGTGATGTGGGCATAGGCATTTTCTTTTTTCTGAAAAGAGGTGTAGTTGACAACAGGGCCTGGCTGAAAAGTGTAGGGGACGCTCAGACCATCGAGCACTGTAAGGATATCACTGAAGAGAATTGCTGCATCAAGATCGAGTTCATTGAAGGGGAGCTTGGTCACTTTGACGATTGTGTCAGGGTCATGAAACATCTCAAGTAGTGTTTGCTTTTCTTTGAAGGCGTGATAGGAGGGAAGAAAGCGGCCAGCCTGGCGCATGAGCCAGATAGGTGGCGGGCCAAAGTTTTGATTGCGCAGCGCATTAATGAACGGCATGGGCTTACTCCCGTTTGATTTCTTGCACAAGTTTAGACCCTGTGAGAAAAATTGTCACTTCACTTTCACCAATAGCCAAACTTCGAGGGATAAAAGAGAGACGTCCGGTATAGATAAGCATGCCCTCTCGAGACCAAAGATGGAGTTTAATATTGAAAGTTGATGCTGCAATGAGATTGCTTGAGCAAGCAAGCAGGGTAACTTGATAGTTAGTTCTTGCAAACGGGGAGTAATCAAGGGAGGTTGTATCGAGAGAATAGATTTGACAATCTACTGCAACAAATAGAGTTGAGTCTGGATGAAAAGCAACCGCATTCACTGGTTGTTCAAATTTAAAAAAGCAATACTCTCTCTCTTGAAAGGGGGTGAAAATCCCAAGTAAATCACCAATAACATAGGTATATTGCTCAATGACATAACTTGTGCAGAGAACCGAGATAGAACTAGATGACAAGAAGCGGCGAGCTCCTTCATTTGAAAAATAGAAGAGTCCTAGCTCTGAAGAGACAAGCAGATGCATCTGATCAAAAATGGCAATTGCGTGGACATGCCCCAAATTTCCATGTGAGCGGTGCTCACTTCCATCAAGTCTACTTGTTGAAAGATTATCGCGATATCCAGTAGCACAGACTTCGCCATCATGAGTTATTGCGCAACATCCAACTTTGCGAGCAACTGGTAGCTCTGAGGTATAGCGATCAGGTAGAGCCTGTCCATGCGCGTAGCTACTGTCTCCAGCTAACATAAAGCAACCAGTTTCAGAAATGGCAGAACAACGTGGTTTAGTGATCCATGGAAATTCAATTGATGGCAATTGTTTTAAGTCAGCTCCTAATTGGCGTAGGACGCAGACTCTTTTGATCCATACATTAGCAGGCAGTGCTTCGTTTGGGTAGTGGCTTTGAAAATAGGCACGCCAAAGCGTGTAGTCAGCAGCTACATCTCTCCACTGACGACAAACGCAAGCGACATTACAAAGAGCTCTTGGACTCTTGAGATAGCCAAACACTTTAAGAACCAGTTCATCTGGAAGTAAGGCGGCTTTATTTGAAAGTGGCGACATCTTGCAGTATAAAGTTGGTTTTGAGTGCTTGCGCAAGCATCTTTTTGCTGATCTTTTTCTTTTGTCAACTTGAGCAACATAAACGCATGGCTTTGAGCAAAGATACGTACTTTGACGATTGCCTGCAACCATTTAACAAAACCGAGCTGAGTGTTAGTTGTTCTATATCTAACTACTAGAGAAAATCATCTAATGTAAGTAGATTTTCTACCATGTCTTCTGAATATACATTTTCTATTAAACCATTTGTAGAAACCATTGCTAAATGAATGTCTTTTTTAGGCTTGTTTTTCTCGCAAAATACATCAATTTTGTTTCCAAGCTCAGAAGCGTACTGTTTTGTAATGCGATAAGGTTTTTGCGAATATTTAATCTCAAAAAGCGTGATAATTCCATCGTCACGATCTAGGAGTAAATCAATCTGAACTCCCTTCTCTTTTTTTGTTTTAGGAACATAGCGCCAAGTTCCAATCTTGTAACCAGAATGAATTTTCATCGCCTGCACGATTTGGTAAATATGCTTTAGACAGAATGCTTCAAAAGCATACCCAACCCAACTATTCCATTGGCCGGTCCCAGATTGGGCTTGCCAGTAGCTTGATTGTTCTTTTGCGAGTTTAATTTGATTTACCATTGGATCAATCCATCTAAGGTAAAACAGAGTGTATTCATCAATGATTCGATAATAGATCCCTTTTTTTTGTTTTCCATAAGGAATGAAACTCATGAGAAATCCGGCTTCTTCGAGTTCTGTAAGACGTTTAGTAAGTGTCCCTCCAGATGAAGAGAGCTTCAGTTTTTTTTCAAAATTAATCAGGTCGACGCCTTGAGGCTGTTTTGCAATAGCTCGAATGATTTCAATGTATGCATCGGAGTTATTGAATAGAGAGCTGAAAAGACGGTCGAATTCATGATAGAGAAACCCGTTAGCAGTAAAGCAGATTTTATCAATAAGTTGAACGGTTGAACTCCCTTTCTCAAGCGCCTTTAGGTAGAAGGGGATTCCTCCCATTGCCAGATAGAGATTAAGTATCTGCATCGATTTCATTTTGATCGAACGACTCGTCAAAAACTCGACAGTTTCTTGAAGATTAAAGGGCTCTAAACGAATCGTAGCAGTGAGGCGGTTGTGAAGGCCTCCTCTGGCATTTACGATGTTGTCTAATATCCATGAGGCAGCTGAACCACAAATGACCAGTTTTATCTTTGGATCATTGACCCATTCAGAGTTCCAAAAGTGATCAAGAGCTTGTAAAAGTCCCGACTTTTGAGTGGTTAGCCATGGGAGCTCATCAAGAAAAATGACAAATTTTTTTCTTGAGGATTGTTTTGCTATCGCTTTGGTAAGCATATCGAATGCCTCCATCCAATTTCTTGGTGGGGCTAATGTTGCGGGGAGGTCAAAGGCTTTTGTAAAAGCTTTTGAGAAAATACCAAGTTGATCACTCATACTTCCGTCCCTTAATCCAGTGACCTCTATAGAATTTAAACCCATTTCTTCGATCAGATGTCTAATCAAAGAAGTTTTGCCAACTCTCCTTCTCCCATAGATAGCAATAAATTCTGAGTCTCCTCCTTTAAATTTTGTTTTTAAAAGAGCCTTCTCCCCATTTCTACCAATAAATTTTGACATATAAACTTCCTTATTACTGAGAGTAGGCCCACTATACCCAGCGGAATCTGTTTTTTGCAAATAGATTCCGCTGGGTATAAGATTCGTATACTCAGCGGAATCTTAAGTTGCTGGAGTAAGGGTATCTTGCAGTATAAAGTTGGTTTTGAGGGCTTGCATAAGTGTCCCAAGCAGCTCTTCTGGGCTAGTTGGCAATTTCACAAGCATCTTTTTGCTGATCTTTTTCTTTTTGCCATGCGTCTGCTCAGCTAAGAAGACCACTTTTGTCAATTTGAGCAGTGTAAATGCATGGCTTTGAGCAAAGATACGTACTTTAGCAATAGCCTGTAACCATTTAACTGGCTCAGGGAGAGGGCCAAAGCGGTCGGTAAGCTCCTCAATGAGATCGTCAACTTCTTCATCACTCTGAGCATCTCCAAGTCTTTGGTAGAATTCCATGCGGAGTGTGACATCATTGACGTAGGCTTCGGGTAGGCGTGCAGTATAGGGGAATTCTATCTTGACTTCATGGTAGAGAAGAGGCTTTTGCTTGTTTTTCAACGCATTGACAGCCTTTTTCAACATCTTGCAGTAGAATTGGAAGCCAACAGCTTGGACATGTCCTGATTGTTCAGTGCCTAGAATGTTGCCTGCGCCACGAATTTCAAGGTCATGCATGGCAATTTTCATGCCGCCACCGTGGCCAGATGATTGGGAGAGGGCAGCGAGCCGTTTGCGCGCGACTTCATTGAGCATGGCAGGGCTATTGACGAGGAAGTAGCAGTAGGCTTTGCGATTCCAACGGCCTACGCGGCCTCTCATCTGGTAGAGATCCGCCATGCCAAACATATCAGCGCGATCGATGAGGATGGTGTTGGCGTTGGGAATGTCAATTCCATTTTCGATGATGGAGGTCGCAATGAGGATGTCAGCTTGGCCTGATTTAAAGGCGTGAAAGACTTGGTCGAGCTCTGTTGCTGACATCTGCCCGTGAGCAACGACAATTTTAGCTGTTGGGATGAGTTTGCGAATGGTTTCACCGAGGCGGTAGATGGTCTCAACACGGTTATGGATGACGTAGGCTTGACCATCGCGCGCAAGCTCGCGCATGATAGCATTTTTCATCACGTCATCTGTCCGTTGGCAGACAATCGATTGAATGGGGAGGCGATCTTCAGGAGGGGTATTGATCACTGAAAGGCCGCGCGCGCCAACAAGAGACATATAGAGGGTGCGAGGAATCGGTGTCGCGGTTAGGGTGAGACAGTCGACTTCAGTTTTGAGTTTTTTCAAGTGCTCTTTGACGCGCACGCCAAAGCGTTGCTCTTCGTCGATAATCACAAGCCCTAGATCTTTGAAGAGGACGTCTTTCCCTACAATCCTGTGAGTGCCGATCAGAATGTCGATCTCTCCTTTGGTCACTTTTTCAAGGGTTGCACGCACTTCTTTCGGCTTTTGGAAACGGGAGAGAATGGCGACATTGACGGGGAAGTTGCGCATCCGCTCACTGAAAGTGTCAAAGTGTTGCATTGCCAAAACGGTTGTGGGAACGAGCACGGCGACCTGTTTGCCTCCATCGACAACAGCTTTGAAAGCAGCGCGCATGGCAACTTCGGTTTTGCCGTAGCCGACATCACCACAGATGAGGCGATCCATCGGCAAATCAGATTGGAGATCTTCAGTTAGATTTTGAATCGCAAGCAGTTGGTCGGGCGTTTCAACATAGGGGAACTCTTCGCCAAACTGCTGTACGATTTCATTGTTGGGTGGGTAGGCAAATCCTCCTCGGGAGATACGCTCAGCTTGCAAGTTGAGCAGGTCTTGCGCATAGCCAATGATTGCCCGTTCACTTCTCTCGCGGGAGCGTTGCCATTTACTGCTACCAAGAGCGTGGAGTTCAGGTTTTGCCTCAGATGTACCAATGTATTTCGAGATGAGGTGGGCTTGTTCCATGGGAACATAGAGCTTGGCACCTTCGGCATATTGCAGGATCATGAATTCGGTCTCTTCACCGAGGTGATTCGCGCGTTTGTCAATGCCCATAAAGCGGCCGACGCCATTGTTCATGTGAACAACGGACTCGCCAGGGGTGAGAGCCAAGGTTTCAACAGGCAGGGTGTGGTAGTGGCTCCGCTGTTTTTGACGACGTACTTGGAAAGAACCAGTTAGTTCTGCTGTTGGGACTACAGCAAGAGGGGGATCGGGTAGATAGAAGCCAGAGCAGAGATACCCTTTGATGTAGGTTGCGTCGGGCAATTGTTTGCGCCATGTTGTCTCTTCTGAGTCGGTGCGGCAGATCACTTGTGTTGGTGTATCAGATGCTTTAAGCTGTTCAACAAAGGGTTCATCATCGACACAAAACGAGGGGAGCAGTGGCATGAATGGGGTGCGCCATCTTCTGGCGCTCAGCTCTTGGTTGAAGACATTGAAAATCACATTATTTTCTTTGATTTTGATCTCCGAGAGCTTGTCGATCGGATCGTGTGTGAAGTAGAGCTTCTGTTGATTTTTTAGCTGTTCAAGCAACTCTTCTAGGGAGAGGAAGCTATTCACTTTTTTGCTCATCATACTCTTGATGGTGACATACTTGTCTTCAAGCGTTGCGAGATCATCAAAGACAACAAGTGTATGGGGGCCGAGATAGTCAAACAGGGTGGCAAGTTTCTGTGATTTGCCCAAAAATTCATACTCCTCTCCTGGTGTGATCACAATCTTGTCGATCTTGCCAACAGAGGTTTGTCCAACGGGATCGTACTTGCGCAATGAGACGATCTCATCTTCCCAAAATTCGATGCGTACAGGCTCTGTTTCGGCAACGGGGTAGATGTCGATGATGCCGCCACGCAGAGCAAACTCTCCTTTGTCGGCAGCAACAGCTTTGCGATGGTAACCCATCTTCTCGAGTTTACTCGGGAGGTGTGTAAAGTCGTGTCTCTCGCCCTTTTTGAGTGGAAGGTAGAGAGGAGAGAGCTGGGTGGGAGGCAATACTTTTTGTAGGGCTGCTTGCAGCGGGGCGAGGATGAGTTGTGGTTTGGTGCTTTTGAGGATGGTTTGCAGCACTTGATACCGCTCACCGACGATGTCAGGGCTGGGCGGAACATCTTCTGAGGGAAGTGTTTCCCAAGCAGGGAATTCGAGTGGCTGGCAACCAAAGTAGGGAAAGTCGCCGAGCAGTTTTTCTGAATGCGTGAGGACAACGACATGTTGCTCAGTTGCATGTTGTGCTAGGGCAGTGAGAAGCGCTTTGGGTGTCTCCCAAACGGATTCAACAAGTAGGGATTCTCCCTCTTCGATCGCTTGCCCAAAGGTTTGCAGTTGTTTGTTTTTTAGGATGTCTTCGAGGTGATCCATGCGTCTGCTTGCTCAAGCGCTTCAGGGATTTTCTCAGGCTGCGTGCCGCCCCCTTGCGCAAAGTCGGGTTTCCCCCCACCTTTCCCTCCTAGGGTCGGGGCGATAGTTTTGATCAGCTCTCCAGCATGCAAGTTCAGATCTTTTGAAACGCGTGCCAAAAAGGCGCATTTACCAGCATGTTTCGAGAGTAAAAGTAGAAGAAGAGACGGTTTTTTTTCCATAATCAAGTCGGCAAGTTCTTTCAACTCTCCAGAAGAGAGCTCAAGAGCCTTACCTAGGTAAGGAGTTTTACCGATGGTTTTAACCTCAGCGAGCATCTCTTTGGCAAGAGTTGCAAGTTTTGCCTGTTGGACATGAGCCAACTCTTTTTGCAGCTGCTTATTCTCATCAACGAGCTTCTCAATCCGTTCTCTGATCTGAGTTGGCTGAACATTCAAAATGTCTGTCAAAGCGTGCAAAGAACGCTCTGTTTCCCAAGCCATTTTTTCAGCTTCAAGGCCCGTCACAGCTTCGATGCGGCGTACTCCTGCAGCGATGCTCCCCTCTGTTGCAATGCGAAAGTAGCCGATTGATCCAATGGCATGAGTATGCGTGCCGCCGCAGAGCTCTTTTGAAAAGTCGATATCAACAACGCGCACGGTATTGCCATACTTCTCACCGAAAAACTGTTTGATGTCGCTCCGTTTTTGCGCCTCACTGTAACTCAATTCATAGGTGTCAACTTTTCGATTCTCTCGAATTTTCTCGTTGACGAGCTGCTCAATTTTTTGAATTTCCTCTTGCCCTAGTGGTTTATGATGACTGAAGTCAAAACGGAGACGGGATTGATCAACAACAGATCCCGCCTGCTTGATATGAGGACCGAGCACTTGAACAAGAGCCCAATGGAGCAGATGCGTTGCCGTGTGATTATTCGCGATTTTTTGACGGCGCTCTGCGTCAACTGTCGCTGTCACCTGATCTCCGACAGCTAGTGAGCCCGACTTGAGCACACCTAGATGCGCCACAACATTTGTGTAGGGGCTTGTGCAGTCGGTCACCTCAAAGAGCACGCTTTCATTTTGCAAGGAGCCTTGATCGCCCACTTGCCCCCCCATCTCAGCATAGAAAGGGGTCTTGTTGAGCAGGACAACTCCCTCTTCGCCAGGTTGCAGCGAGGTGACAGGTTGACCCGCTTTCATCAAACCAAGAACGACAGCTTCGGAGGTGAGTTGGCCAAAGCCAAGAAAATCACACGCTTCATGTTTAGAAACGTACGCTTCATATTCTGAAGTACCCGCCTCTTCTGCTGCTACTTTGCGACTGCTGCGTGAGCGTTGTTTCGCTTCATGTTCCAGCTCTTCAAAACGGTTGATGTCAACACCGAGCCCAGCATCTTTTGCAAGCAACATGATCTCTTCTAGAGGCAAGCCATAGGTATCTTTCAGCTTGAAGGCATCTTCCCCGTTGATCTGTTTGCTCTTTTGCGAATGAGCAACGATCTGATTGAGGATATTGCCACCTCGTTTTAATGTGCGTAAAAAGCCCTCCTCTTCAAGCGTGAGAATCTCACAGATACGCTCTTTAGAGGCGACGAGTTCAGGAAAATCAGAACCCATCTGATCGAGCAATACAGGAAATGTTTCTGCAAGAAAAGGGCGCTCAAAGCCGAGCTGACGTCCATAGCGGACAGCTCTTCTCAGCACTTTTCGCAATACATAACCGCGGTCGAGATTGCTCGGTTGCACGCCATCAGCAATGGCAAAAGCAAGCGAGCGCAAATGATCGGCAATCACATGGAAAGCCGGTTGTTTTTTGTACCGCTTGCCACAAAGAGAGGAAACTTGCTTGATAATCGCTGATAGAACATCTGTTTCAAAGAGTGACTCAACACCCATCTGCAACGAGACAACCCTTTCAAGCCCTGCGCCTGTATCGACACATTTTTTTGGCAGAGGCGACATCTCTCCTGATCCATCGCGGTTATACTCCATGAAGACCAGGTTCCAAAATTCGAGAAAGCGCTCACCCGAGATATCTTCCGCCGGAGAGCGGGCATGCCCATAGGCGACACCCTTGTCATAGTAGAGCTCTGAGCAGGGGCCGCAAGGACCGACATCACCCATCGACCAGAAATTATCTGCCTCTCCCATGCGCACAATACGCTCTTCAGGCAAAAAGGCTTTCCAAAGCTCAAACGACTCTTCATCTTCATGAAAAACGCTGGCCCACAAAAATTTGGGATCAAAGCCAAAAACCTCTAACGTCACTTCCCATGAGAAGGCGATCGCCTCTTTCTTGAAGTAGTCACCAAACGAAAAGTTTCCGAGCATCTCAAAAAAGGTGAGGTGGCGGGCAGTGTGGCCGACGTTGTCGAGATCATTGTGCTTTCCACCCACGCGGATACATTTTTGCGATGTACAGGCTTTTTTGTAGTCCCGCACACTTTTGCCGAGAAAAACATCTTTGAATTGGTTCATTCCAGCATTGATGAACAGAAGCGTTGGATCATCGTGGGGGATGACAGGGGAAGAGGAGACAGCTGAATGTCCCTTCTGTTTGAAATAGTCTAGAAACGCACGGCGCACTTTTTGGCTAGTCATGCCGTCTACAATAGCCGATCGTTGTTTTTTATTACAGCACTGCTTAAGCTTGCCCCCTCAAACATCATTTTAGGTGAAAAATGGAAAAATTAGACGAGAAAATTTTAGAAAAAGTGGCTAACACAATCCGTGCTCTATCAATGGACGCCGTACAAAAAGCAAATTCAGGTCATCCCGGCTTGCCGCTTGGATGCGCTGAAATTGGCGCTTACCTCTATGGGCATGCGCTTCGCCACCATCCAAAAAATCCTAATTGGCAGGGCCGCGATCGCCTCGTTCTTTCAGCAGGGCATGGCTCTATGTGGCTCTACTCATGTCTTCATCTCTCCGGGTTTGATCTCTCCTTAGAGGAGATCAAGAATTTCCGCCAACTTCACTCGAAAACCCCTGGCCATCCCGAGTTCCATGAAACAGCAGGCGTTGAAGCAACAACAGGCCCTCTGGGTCAAGGAACAGGCAACGCAGTTGGCATGGCGCTTGGACTCAAGCTGCTCGGTGAAAAATTCAATACATCCGACCACAAGCTATTTGATTCCAAAGTCTTTTGTCTGGCTAGCGATGGCGATATGATGGAAGGAGTGAGCCATGAGGCATCAGCATTGGCAGGTCATCTCAAGCTCAACAATCTCATCTTTTTCTACGATGCCAACCAGATCTGTTTGGATGGAAAACTCTCAGAGTGTTGTTCAGAAGATGTGATGGGCCGTTTTCGTGCTTACGGATGGGATACCTTTGAAGTGGATGGCTATGACTTTCATGGCATGGAGAAAATCGTTTCTCAATTGCGCCGCGAGCAACATCGCCCGGTGCTTATTTTGGCGCACACCGTCATTGGAAAAGGATCACCACACAAAGAAAATTCAAACAAAGCTCATGGATCGCCCCTTGGTGCAGAAGAGGTCTTAGAGACAAAAAGAGCCCTTGGAATTCCAGAAGAAGATTTTCATGTCCCCAAGGCTGTCGAAAGCTTTTTCCATGACAAACTCCATGAGGATGCCAAACGTGAAGAGGAGTGGAACGAAACCTTCCGCCTCTGGGCCAAGGCAAATCCCGAGCTCCATCAAGAGTTTGAGCAGATGCAAAATCAGACACTTCCACAAGATCTTGAAAAGCAATTGTGGGATTTAGAGATGAAGCCTTCCGTTGCAGGACGTGAAGCCTCCCATCTAGTCATCAACCATTTAGCTCAAGAACTTCCACAAATTTACGGTGGATCAGCCGACCTTTCCTCATCTGACAAGACCATGTTGAAAGATTTCCCCATCGTCAAGCCAGGCGATTTCAATGGACGTAACATCAAGTTTGGTGTGCGTGAATTTGGAATGGGAACTATTGCAAATGGCCTATTTCTCACTGGAATGATCACCCCATTTGTTGGAACCTTTCTCACTTTTTCTGACTACATGCGCAACTCCATTCGTTTGGCTAGCCTCTCGAAATTGCATGTGATCTACCAGTTTACCCATGACTCCATTTTCCTTGGAGAAGATGGCCCTACGCACCAGCCTGTTGAGCACTATGCAGCGCTCCGTGCGATTCCAAACCTCCACTTCTTTCGCCCAGGCGATAGCAATGAAGTCAAAATGTCATGGTTAGCAGCCCTGCAATACAAAGGTCCAAGCGCGCTTATCTTGTCGCGTCAATCAATGCCCCTTCTAGAAGGGACCAAGCGTCCTTTTGCAGAAGGTGTTGGTCGTGGTGGCTACATCTTGAAAAAAGAGAAGTCAAAGCCTGACTACACACTGTTTGCAACAGGCTCAGAGCTTGCCCTTGCTCTTGATGTTTCAGTCGAACTTGAGAAGCATGGCAAAGATGTGCGTGTTGTCTCAATGCCCTGCTTTGAGCTATTTGAGGCGCAAGATGAGGCTTACCGCGAGCAGGTTGCTGGTGGCGATTTAGGAAAGCGAGTCAGCATTGAAGCGGGTGTTGAGCAGAGTTGGTATCGCTATATTGGACGCACTGGAACAGCGATCTGTATGGAAAGCTTTGGCCTTTCAGCTCCTGCAGGAGCCCTTGCTGAAGAGTTTGGCTTCCAAGTCGACGCCATCTTAGGACGCATCCTTCATTAGCAGCCCAGCATGCATATGGTTTAAAAGCTCAATAGAACCAATCTTCTGCTCTTGATCGCCAGCATAGATCAAATAGCCACTAGGGGCGCGTTCTTTAACCAAATTTTGGAAGAACTTAATGTTTTTCAAGAAGCTCGTATTGTAGGTTTTTGATGATTTGATCTCGATTGGGATCAACTCATTTCCTCTTTTAAAGATTACGTCCACTTCGTTTTTCTGCACATCTCGATAGTAGTAGAGCTGTGGATCTAAGCCTTGATTGAGTCGCGCCTTCATCAGCTCAAGAACAACTAAATCCTCTACAAGATGTCCACGTAGTGGATCTCGACTCATTTGAGTCTCATTTTCAATTCCCAGTAGATAAGAGGCAAGTCCAACGTCAGTAAAGTAGAGTTTAGGGGACTTGATTAGACGTTTGTTGAAATTTTCGAAATAAGGATGGAGGCGAAACAGAATGAATGAGGCTTCTAGTATAGAGATCCACTCTCGAGCAGTATGAGCTGAAATGCCAACCTCGCTACCCATTTGATCCATGTTGAGAATCTGTCCTGTGCGTCCCGCGCAGATGCGGACAAAATGCTCAAACTGACTGAGGTCTTTGACATTGATCAATTGTCTCAAGTCCCTTTCAACGTAGGTCTGAAAATAGTTGCGATAGGCCTTAGTCGGATTGAGCTTCTCTTTGTGAATTCGAGGATAGCCTCCATTAAGAAGCATTTCGTCAAGAGAGGAGTGGATATCTGCTTTACTCAGCTCATGTAGACTCATGGGTAGCAAAGTAAGTAGCGCTGTACGGCCAGCTAAAGATTGAGTAATGGCTTGATGCAGTTCAATTTGATGACTTCCAGTGAGAATAAAGAAGCCCTTTTCATCCCGTTCATCAACAAGTGTTTGGATATAGGAGAGCAGCTGTGGAGCTCTTTGAATTTCATCAAGAATTCCTCCAACAGGAAACCGTTCCAAAAAACCTCTAGGATCTTCATTAGCAAGTGATCTGGTGTCAAGATCTTCTAGATTGGCATAAGGTTTCCCAGGAAAAACCGAGCGCACAAGAGTTGTTTTCCCCGATTGCCTAGGGCCTGTCACGTTAACAACAGGATAACCTTTTGCAAGGTCTTGAATTTCTGTCTCTAGATCTCTTTTAAACATGGTCTTTGTACAATATGAAGTTCAACTTCAGATTAGTCATTAGAAGACTAGGCTTGCGAGCACTGAAACAGCGCGCTCATCGGCAAAGCGCCCCTCAACGAGCGCTTGCCACTTGCCTGGCGTTGTCAGCCAAAACCCCACAGCATATCCAAAAGGACGGGACTGCTTCAGAGTGTCAAAAGTTGCCCTGACACTGCCAAGCGTGAGCGTCAAACTATGAAACGTGAGGTTTACACGGCTCCATGTCGCTGCCACGTAGGGAATAAAGGTTGCAAAATCTGTAGCGTCAATTGGATAACTGAGGCCTAAGCCGATCTGCCCCTCTTGGTATCGCACCTTCTCACTTGGGTAGATCAGATCTTCAAAAAATAGGTCTGTGACTTGATTGATATGTGGGCTTGTCTGAAAGAACTCAGCCTCAGCAGTTGCAATTAACCCGCACCAACAGAGAAAAGGGGAGCGCAGGCCAAGACTCCAAGAGAGCTCAGTATCTGTTTCTAAGATCACATCTTCATTACCTGGATCTCCATTTGAGAGAGTTGAAAAGCGCGTCTGGATATTGATGTTAGAGGCGCCAAGTGTTCCAAAGAGAATGAGTTTTTTCCAAGGAGCGTAGTGCACTGAACCAGAATTGGTGTAGACTTCTGTCAGCGGCGTCTGCTCTAAGTTGCGGTTGAAAACATAGTTTCCGCTAAACCCCACAGAGGTGCATTCTACTGGAGCAAAAGGTAAGGCCTGCAAGCTAAAAGCGGAGCTGACCATTAATATACATAGCTTTTTCATCGACGAGTCTCTCTTCAACAGATAGGGCCCACCGCTCCTCTCCCATCATGGCAATGCCAATTGAGATGCCGAAGGGGCGGGCATTTTTTAAATTGTGCAATTGATAGATCCCTGTATCCAGCGTCAAACGTGCATTGTCCATACGCACCTGGGCGCGATTATATTTCAGGCCTGAATAGGTGTAGAGGCGTGTTGTCCTGGAAAAGGGAATGCAGACAGCTTCTGTCAGAGCAACCTGCCAATCAGTGTAAAGCAGCCGTATATTCTCAGGGTAGTCGACAGTGAAAACCCGCGGGTCATTGAGAGTGTTGAGCGCGGGGCGTGTAGAGAAATAAGCTCCTTCTGCTCCAATAAGCAACCCTTTAAACTTCCAGAGCAAGGCATGTAGGCCCGCAGACCATGAGAAGTGACTGCTTGTTTGCAATTGCAGATATTCTGTGTTGGTCTGAGTGATTCCAAAAGCGCTGTTATGGGCAGTGATTGCGATGGAAGAGGAACCGACCGTGCCATAGAGATTGAGTCTTTTGTGGCAATTCAATCCAATGTAAGCAGCATTTGTATTGAGAGCTGTTCTGCGGATGTTGGATTGATCTCCATCACTATCGACGCGTAGATAACGGTTAAAGATGTAATCGCCATAAAATCCCCAGCCGCTGAACGTTGTGAAGCTCACCTCGGCAGGGTTTCCAACTGGCAATGCGCCGAGTTTAGAAGCTAAACACAAAATTAAGATGCAAAGCCTTTTCATCAGCAAATCGTCCTTCGAAGGTTAAGTTTGTCTGCTCAAAGCCAAGCAGCGTCAGTCCAATTGAGTAGCCAACGTGGCGCGCCTCTTGGAGATTAAAAAGTTGAACAGTTGTCCCTGGCAAAAGTGTTGCAAAAAGATCGTTCATCTCCACGATCACCTGACTCCACTTCACACCCGTATAGGGGAGGATTGCAACGCAGTTTGTGAGGGGAATTTTCTTCGAGAAGCTAATGCCTACTTGCCCCTCACGATAGTGCAATCTTTGTCCCGTCAAATAGGTTGGTTCTCCCGTATTGTTATTGATCACAGCGTTGATGGGGAGACGTGTTTCAAAGTAGTTAGCTTCTGCTCCCAAACAGTAATTATTGTGATGCAGCAGCAACGCTTTGAGTCCTGCTAACCAACTGAGGTGATCAACTGTATCGATAGTCAGCAATCGACTTGGCTCAGACGCCGCTCCAAAAGAGGTGGCAGGAGTTGTGATCTCAACATGTGAGGCGCCAATGCCTGCAAAGAGTTCAGCTCTGCTAAAGACATTGAGAGCAAAGTAGGCAGCATTCGTGTTCAGACGTGTTTTACGCACAGCTTCTAAGTTGCGATTGAAGACGTAGTCGCCGTAGAAACCCTGCCTCAGAGAGAGCCAGCGCGCCTTTTTATCTTGAAAGGCAGGATCCCACGGATTGCTAGTCGGCAATGCAAGTAGTGGGCAGGTGAGAAGCAACAATATAAATTTCATTCAAACCAAGATGGCTGAATTCAATATTATTGTGCACAAAAATTTAGGCGTTTTTCTTCACTAATGGCTTGAAATGGTTGCCATTGATGAACTTTAAGTAGATTGGTTTCCCGGTGAGAGGTTTTTCATTTGCCCATGTATCAAAAATTTGCGTCGGAGCAGCTCTACCATCTTCGACAGAAAATGTCGGGGATGAGCAATTATAAAGATGAATTGGGCGGTTTAACATTCTCGACAAGATAACAATAGCAATATCCCCAAGCCAACCGCTATTAAGAGCGTTGATTGCATCCTCATAACTGCTGTAATGATCACGACTTGTTCCTGGTGTCCAAAAAGAAACGAAATCTTGTTGATTAGCCTCAAGATAAGCGACCATCGACTTACGAAGAGCGGACTCATTTCTTCCTTTTGTCCACAAGAGTGGAAATCCTTCGTGGAATACAGTTTTTAATAGGCAGTTGTTTATATCAGCTAAATGATTACATTCACTGAATTCTGCATTTAGGAAGTCGTTGATTCTCTTGATAGGCATGCGAGTTAAATTTCTTGGAGGAGGATTTCTTTGGGCCTCTACAGCTTCTTCCGCTCTCATCCATGCTGCGGCATATGCATGGAAGTAGCGTTGCGCAATGATCACATTGGAAATCTTTCTAAGCCCTGCAAGAAGATCGCCTGTCGGAGCCCTACCCTGGGCAAGAGCCTCTCTCCATTGAGCTCTGTTTAGAAGAGCTTGTAGGCCGTATGCAACCTCAAGTGGCTCTCTTAGGACATAGTCGTCTTCACTTGGATTACAGTAACTGGCAAGATCATTGGTAAAGCTGTCACTTGCAGAAAAGGAGAGATGGTCAGAAGTTCCAAAAATAAGCGCTTCACCCCGAATCTGGCAATCTGTTAAGAGATCAAATGTTGCTAGATCGCAGATCACCTGCATCTCACCAAGCGCGTCATCACATACAATGTTTCTCTCATGTATGATAGCATCAAATTTTTCGGTAATGCGATCGGGTATGGGTTTTTCAGTACTAAACCCGGAAACAAAGCGTTCTTGAAAGGCTTCGACAATACTATTAAAATCTTGATTGTATCTAAGGTCTGAAAAGCTTTTCCCTCCGTCAATAAGTTTTTTGACTGTAAGGGGCTTACATTTTCTGTGTGCGCATGAGAGTGCATCAAAGTGGAAACGTTCAGAGCCATCATCGGCTCTCCTTGCTAATGGGTTGTCAGTGACTCGAATAGGACCAATGACTACTTGGTCAGTACAGCCTGTGTCAATTGTTGCTTCACGTAGAAGGTCGTAAATAGCTATCTGCTACTGCTCTTGCTCTGGTTTATTAGCGTGTTCAGCAAGTTTTTCTTTGAGAAGAGTATAAATCGACTTGTGGAAGCCTTCAACCTTAGAGGGGATTACCTGCTTAGCTGTAGCTTGGTGGATCAAAAATGCGCTAGAGATTCCAGCTCCTAGAGCAAAAGAGCCGCCGAGCGCAAAGCAGACATATCCGCCTACAGGAGGGAGAGTAAGCACATTTAAGTGGCCTAAAATGCCTAATGCAATAAGAGCCGTTGCTGCAACGGTCGTGGTCACAATGGCTGCAGAGAGTTGGCATCTATTTGACGCAGAGTGTTGAAAATCACCTTCGTTGCCTATTACTCAATAAAATGAATGCTCTAACCACTTGAGTGAACCACGGCAGAGCCGTGGTCAAAGAGCTCTCTTGAGTGCAAAAGACTTTTTCAACAAACTCTATTTGACGTCGGTTGTACTGACATGCGAAATATTATATTGCATAGATGTAATTAAATAAAGTGTTTTGGGGTTAATGATATAGGACAGTTGGAAGAAAAAAATACTTGGTTGTAATCAAAAAAAATCTTTGAGGTATAATCCTCGAATTTGGAGGTATAAAATGAAATATATATTTGCACTGTTATGTTGTCTGCCACTGCTTGCTGACACAATTGGAGAAATTTCTTATGAGGTTCCAGCTGGCTGGACAATGAGAGATAAGATGGAGACTGAAGAATTTGCGACCTATATCTATGTCTCTCAAAAGGTGTTGCAGCCAGATGTGAAAGAGCAATTTAAGGTACATGCCAATGATAAGCCCTCATCAGGTGGAGTTGAGGCGATGCAAGAAGTGCTTGCTCAATTATTTTCTGGAATGAAAGTGGGTGTTACGCAACTTGAATCTTTTGAAGATGGCTTTATCTATGAGTGGAGCGTTGCCAATGGAAATGAGGAAATCATCCATGGATGGGGGCGAACTATTGCTTCAGAAAAGGGAACTGTGATCTTGGACTACGACACAAAGAATGTGGCTGATCTCTCAGGTGTGCGCGAGGTATGGCTAAAAGTATTGCGTGAGGCTTCTTAATTTTCTGGCTTGTGCCTGAAAGCACCTTTCATCTTCTTCTTGAGCATTGATTCCATCATCTGGAGGGTTTTAACCCCTTTTTCAATGTGGTCGTCAGTATAGGTTTTGAAGATATGCTTTGAGCTCTCTTTGGTTTTGATCCCATGTCTTGTCAAGGGAAGATCAGAAATCAGTAGGATCGCACCAAGGGGTAAATTACGTCTATAGCTAGAAGCAAAGAGCGTGGCGCACTCCATCTCGTAGGCTTGCGCTTTTGTCTCTTTGAGCTTCTCTTTGAATGCTTCGTTAAATTCCCAAAAGCGTATGTTAGACGTGTAGGTAATCCCGATGTGGTAGGGGCTATGACTCTCTTCTAAAACATTTGTAGCTGCTTTTTGAATCAAGAAGTTGGCAAGCGCAGGCACGTCAGATGGAAAATAGAAATCGGAGGCGCCTTCAGCTCGGATTCCCGCAATGGGAAGGAGATAATCTCCGACTTGGTAGTGGGAGCGTAGTCCACCGCACATTCCAAGCATGAGTGTTGCTTTCACATTGGGGAGAAATGAGCAGAGATCAACAGTCAGTGCTGCCGCAGCTGCTCCAAGTTTGAAGTCGATGATGCTCACATCGAGTTCGGGGCAGTGAGCCGCTGTGAACATGGAGCCTTCCATCAAAGGGACTTGGTAGATTTCGGCAAACCGTTTGATGTAGTGGTGGAAGTTTGTCAGGAGTAAGTAGGAACAGAAGTTTTCCACGCGTGAGCCTGAATATCTCTCCAGAGTGTCCGAAGCAATCTGTGCTTCATGTGGATCTGCTTCGCGAAAACCTTCCAAGAAATGCTAACCTTCGTTTCTTCTTTTTCGGACGTGGGCGGTGCAAACTCTCTCCCCAACCATAGGTCTCATGCATCTCACAGCCGATGATGCCCTTCCCCGATTCAAGAGGCTCTTTTTGCCACTTTTTATCGAGCTGATAGTCTTTGAAATAATTGCGCCACATCCGTTAACCTTACCTCTCAATATACTACGATAAGGATGTATTATGGCGCAAATCCCAACAAGTGACTTTCGTGCAGGTTTGAAAGTCGAAATGGAAGGACAACCTTATACTTTGGTAAGCAATCAGTTTGTGAAGCCCGGTAAAGGTCAAGCCTTTAACCGAGTGCGAATGAAACACTTACTGAGTGGTCGAGTTGTAGAAAAGACATTTAAATCAGGAGAGAGTTTGGCAGAAGCTGATGTCAAAGAGGCGCGGATGCGTCTACTTTATGTCGATCAATCTGGTGCAACTTTTATGGATGATGAGTCTTTTGAGCAGCTTACAATTCCCCCAGAGAAGATTGAAGATGTCTCTGCTTGGTTGATGGAAGATGTTGTTTATGGATTGATTTTCTATAAGGGTGAGCCCGTTACCGTTGAACCTCCAACATTTATGGAGATGGAGATTGCAGAAACTGCGCCAGGAGCGCGTGGCGATACTGCCTCTGGGCGCGTGCTTAAGCCAGCAAAACTGAGTACGGGAACAACAGTTCAAGTTCCTATTTTCATTGATCAAGGGGAGTGGATAAAAGTGGATACTCGTACAGGGGAATATGTCTCTCGTATCAACAAATAAAATTGCTCTACTCAGCGATCGCGCCCAGATGCTGGCAAAAACGCGTACGTTTTTTGCCAGACGCGAGGTGATGGAAGTTGACGTTCCTATGCTAGCAACCACTGGACCTGTTGATCCCTTCATCGATCTTGTGACAGCAACTTGTTGTGGGAAAAGAAGTTATCTTCATTCATCGCCAGAGTATGGGATGAAGCGCCTGCTTGCCCAAGGCATAGGGGATTGTTATCAGCTCGGGCATGTCTTCCGTGATCATGAATCGGGAGAGAAGCACAATCCAGAGTTTACCATGATTGAATGGTACCGCGTTGGTTTTACCCTTGAAGAGCTCATTGAAGAGACGATTGCTCTGATTTTTCTCTTTCTTGGTGAGCAGATCATTGAGCAGATGAGTTATGAAGAGGCCTTTTTGCGCTACGCTGGCTATTTTCCTGAGACAATTGAAGAGCGCGATCGTGTCTTTGGATTTGAGGTTGAGCCTCATCTTCAACATCTTACAGTTTTGACAGACTATCCGCCAGAGCAGGCGATGCTCGCACAGACTCATCTCAAAGAGGGTGAGGTTGTAGCCAAGAGAGTTGAGATTTTTTTTCGCGGTGTTGAGCTCGGCAATGGTTACCATGAACTTGCCAACTCAGTTGAGTTAAGAAGACGTTTGATGATGGCAAATGAGAAACGACTGCAGCTGAATAAAGAGCGCTATCCGATCGATCATCACTTCATTGAGGCGCAAATTCCGGACTGCTGTGGCATTGCTGTTGGATTTGATCGTCTGATGGCTTTGAGACATAAGACAGAGCTTAAGCATGTCCTCCCCATTTCCTGGAGAGAGCTATGAGTCAAGTCGGACTCCTTTTTGACAACGATGGAGTGTTGGTTGATAGCAGTGAGCTCCATTGGCTCTCCTGGGAGAAGCTGATGGAAGAAGATCCCTCATTTCAAATGACTAAAGAGCAATTTGTTGCGGGATTTGGAAAACGTAATGAGCATATTCTTCGTGATGTTGCCGCTGAGGATGGAGAGAAGCATGTTGCTTGGGCGAAGCGTAAAGAGGAACACTTTCGCGATTGTGCGCACGGCTCTATCACGTTGCTTCCTGGCATTGAGCAGTTTCTGCAACAAGTCAAAGCTAAGCAGATGCCACGGATTATTGCCTCTTCAACTCCTGTTGCTAATCTCGAAATGTATTTAGAAACGACAGCTTTAGGTGACTACTTTGATGCCTATGTCTCTGGTGAGCAGGTCGCAGAAGGAAAACCAGCGCCAGATATTTTTCTAGCAGCTGCTAAGCGCCTTGGGATTCCACCCGAGAGATGCATTGTTTTTGAAGATGCGCCAGCAGGCATTCAAGCGGGCAAATCAGCTGGCTGTTTTGTTGTCGCTCTAGCAACGAGCTATCCAGCGCAAGAACTTGAGAACTATGATCTTCTTTTTCAAACGCCTCATGAGCTCGATCTTGAGGCAGTATTACAACACTTTCATGAAAATCGGGGATGATATATGAAAGAGGATATGGAGCAGATCTCACCAGTTGATCAGATTAAGCAGACGCGCAAAGCCGAAGGGGCTAAGCCAGTCGATCAAGTTGCGATTTCTAGTGAAGCGCACAAGATTGATGAGTGGGTCGAGATGCTCAAAGAGATGCCTGATATGCGCGAAGAGGCGATCATGCGTGCTACGCGTGCAAAGCCGGACCTACGCAAAATCGCACAATCAATGATCACTTAAACGTATAGTGTTTCTGTAAATCAATCACCCAAGCAAAGCGGCCCTGCTCTTCAGTAAAGAGCAAGCGTTCTACAACACATTCATCTCCAGTGAGTTCAATCGTGTAAAAGGTGCCGTCAGGTTGATGAGCGCAACTGCCGCAGTTGAGAACAAGTGGGAAGCCCTCATTGCGCCTATCAATAATATAGGGGTAGTGATCATGTCCATGAAGGTAGAGCTTGACCTGTGGATGTTTTTTCAAGATCTCTCCGAGCTCTGTAGCTCGTCCCGTATCATGATGAGGGCGCCCTGATGGGAAAAGTGGGAAGTGATTGCCTATAATGACCTTATCTCCCTCTGGAATCGACTGCAGCGTCTTCTCTAAAATGGCATCCATCTCACGATAGAAGACTCCATTGGAGTTGAGCAAATTGTTGGGGCGTGCGCAGTCTAGCCCGACCCACCACCACCCTTTTCCAATGGGTTTTTTCTCAACACGTCTCTTTTCAAGCTCTTCAGATGGAAAGTAGGTATAGTACCGTTTAAGGCGATCCGATTTTTTGGTGTAGCAGTCGTGGTTACCAGGGAGGGTAAAGGTGGGTTGCTTGAATTCATCGACAAAGTCGCGTGCCTTTTCAAACTCTTTATGCATCGAAGTAGAGGTGAAATCACCGCTGAGGATGACCGTATCGATGTCGAGATTTTCCATCAATTTGGGCAAATAACCGAGGTGGGTAGTTTGATAGGCTTTACGGCGAAACAAGATGAGATTGAGATTTCCCATCCAACGTTTGGTTAGGAACTGGCTAGGGTTAAATGTGATGCAAGAGAAGTGGGGGTCTGAAAGGTGGGCAATACGCAGTGTCATAATCAATTATATTGCTTCATTTCAGTTAATCATTCAAATGGTTTATAATGGGGGGAAGCCCGAGCTCATCTGAGTCAGGGTTGGGGTGAGCAAGGGCGCTAGCTCTTCTCGCCCCAGTTTTTTAAAAATTCTTGCAGTTCTTGCACGTAGCACCCCATTTCTCCATCAGAAAGCCTCTCGCGATAATTGAAAGCGACATTTACAATTTCATAGAATGATTGTGCGGTAGGGATGAGATGAAAGTGGAGATGAGGAACAGATTGCCCAGCTAGCTTCCCATTTTTTTGAAGAACTACAAAGTCTGGTGTCTGGTAAAAATCTCTGAAAACAGCTGAAAACAGGTTGATCTCTTCTTGAACAGCCTGCATTTCCTCGGTAGTCAATTGATCAAAACTTTCAATATGTCGTTTAGGGACAACAAGTACATTGCCTCTTGTTGCAGGGGTTAGACAGTAAAGTGTGACGACAAGTTCATTTTCATGAACAAACTGCTTTTCTAGAATTACTGGATTGCAAAAAGGGCAGGCAATCAGAGAGGTTGTGAGAAATAACAAGAGGAAGTAGCGCACTGTCTAACCTATTTTCTTAAAGTGGCTGAGGGTTCGATTGACAGAGAGCATCTGTTTCCAATACTTCTGTTTAAGGTGTGAGCCGATCAATAGGTTTGATGGTGTCACAACTTGCCCTTCACTCCAACCAGGACGCCAGAGATGCGAATAGCTTTTACGGGCAAAAAGTGAGAGCGTTGGAATTCCTAAACAGGAGGCAAGATGTCCAACACCCGAATCATTGCCAATCATAAACCCTGACTCATAGATGTAAGCAGCAAGGTCAGCAACGGTTGGAAAGTGGGGAGTTTGTGGCCAATTGGAACGTTCATCTGGGCTGACGCAAATCGTTGGCTCATAGCCAAGAAGGGTGAGTTGTTTGCAGAGCGTTTCAAAGCGTTCGGGGAGCCAATTTTTCTTCTCATCAGAGCTGGTTGGATGAATGATCACCCGTTTAGGATGCGCCTTGTACTTGAGTTCAGCAGGGGGAGTAATACCATTTTCCTGTGTGCAGTAGCGCAATTTAAGACGGTAGCGACAAACATTTGCGAGGTTTTCAACCATGGTCTTCTGTTTGTCAAAGGAGGATTCTTTGAGTACGAGTCCCTCTTGAATACCGGAATGATCAGCAACAATGAGCTGATCAAAGGTTGAAAGAATCTGTTTGTCTTGTGGAAAAGGTTCGATTTTTTTGTCAGGAAACCAACTTTGTAGCTGACATAGAATCGAGCTAAACGTTGTGACATCATAGCCAGAGAGAGTAAGATTGTGGGCTAGGATCATGGAGAGTAATCCATCACCTAACCCACGTGCACAAACAACAGCAGCTTTAGCTGTCATCTTCATCCTCGGCAGCATCACCGATAAGCGCTTCTGAAATAAGAACGATTCCTGCTGTCGACGCAGCATAGATCAGTCCATTTTTCACGACTTTAACAGGATCAATCACACCAGCTTTGATCAGATCTTCAACCTTCTCAGACGATGCATTGAAACCAAAATTGTCTCCTTTTCCTTCAAGTTGAGAAAGAATAATGGAACCTTCAAGTCCAGTATTCTCAACAATCTGACGCATAGGAGCTTCAGCTGATTTGGCAACAAGTTCGAGGCCATACTTCTCATCCCCGTCAACTTTGAGGTCTTTGAGCTTTTGAGCAGCTCTAAATAGAGCAACACCTCCACCAGCAACGATTCCTTCTTCGAGAGCGGCTTTTGTTGAGCTGAGGCTATCTTCAAAGGCTTGCTTTTTCTGCTTGAGCTCAGGCTCTGTTGCCGCTCCAACACGGATCACAGCAACACCACCTTTTAGCTTGGCTTTACGCTCAAGCAACTTCTCTTTGTCGTAAGAGCTTGAGGCGTGATCATGCTCAACTTGAATCTGCTTAATGCGCGCTTCAATCTGCTCCTGTGCACCGCTGCCACCAACAATCGTGGTATTTTCTTTGCTGATTACAACACGTTCACATGTTCCCAAAATCTCAGGTGTTGCATCTTTCAATTGGATGTCAGCCTCTTCAGAAATGAGTGTTGCACCAGTCAGCGTTGCAATATCTTCAAGCATTGCTTTACGACGATCTCCAAAGCCAGGGGCCTTGACGGCAGCCACTTTGAGTGTGCCACGCAGTTTGTTCACAACGAGTGTTGCCAAAGCATCTGCTTCAATATCTTCACAGATTAGAAGCATTTCACGCCCTGTTCCAGCAACCGATTGCAAGATTGGAATGATCTCTTGAATCGCAGAGATTTTCTTGTCTGTAACTAAGATGAATGGATTTTCCATCTCAACGATCATTTTCTCTTGGTTAGTTGCAAAATATGGGCTGATGTAGCCACGGTCAAATTGCATTCCTTCGACAAGCTCGATGAGAGTTTCAATCCCTTTTGCTTCTTCAATGGTGACAACACCCTCTTTGCCCACTTTCTCAATAGCTTGAGCAATAAAGCGGCCAACCTCTTCATTTCCAGAAGCAGAGACCGTTGCAATATTTTTGATCTCTTCAGGGCTGTTGATTGTAATTGCTTGTTTTTCAAGCTCTTTTACAATAGCAGCAACTGCTTTTTCAATCCCACGCTTTACAGTGATTGGGCTTGCCCCAGAAGTGATATACTTCAGGCCGTGCTTGACAAGCGCGTCTAAAAGAAGCGTTCCAGTTGTTGTTCCATCGCCACTTTTCTCCTTGAGTTTGCTTGCAACTTCTTGCGCCATAGCAACGCCCATATTTTCGAATTGGTCGGGAAGCTCGATATCATTAACGATGCTATTCCCATCATTTGTAATAGTCGGAGCGCCCCAACCCTTTTCTAGACCAACGTTGCGGCCTTTAGGTCCAAGTGTTGAGCGTACTGCGTTTGCCAGTTGGTTGATTCCTTTTGCAAGCTTTGCGCGCGCCTCTTCTTCAAAAATGATTTCCTTAGCATCAGCCATCTTTTGAACTCCTGTGTAAAATATTTTTTAGGACCCAATGATAACAGTAAGGGTCACTTTTGAGCAATGAGGATGAATTTTTCACATGGCCTCTTGAAGCGGAGGGATTTCATCGACATATTGGAGTGCATTCCAAAGATCGTAATTCATTTGTAGATTTAACCAAAACTGAGGAGAAGTTTCTAAGGCTTGTGCAAAATGGAGAGCTATTTCTACAGTGACACTTCTTCTACCGTGGATAATTTCGCTCAGCTTTGAATTGGTCCATGAGCCTCCTAAGTGCTGCACAAACCTTGTCTGAGTGATACCCATGGGTTTTAGGAAATGATCAAGTAAGATTTTGCCAGGGTGGCTAGGGTGTCTTTTATTAGGTATCATAATTTTTCTCCTTCTAATGGTAGTCAATGACAGCCACTTCTTCTGCATCTCCTGCATGCCAGGTAAATACTATGCGCCATTGATCATTAATACGGATGCTGTACTTATTTTTAAATTTTCCTTTCAATTTTTCTAAACGGTTGCCTGGAGGGGCCTTTAGGTCATGAAGCTCAAATGCAGCATGCAATATATCAAGCTTTTCCTCCGCAATAGGGTGCAGGTGTCTTGGTAACTGACGAGCTGCTTTAGAGTTGACTCCATGGTAAAGGTCTTCAGCACATTTATTTCTGGAAGGTTTTTATCATCCTTTTTTGGCAATGAGGATGACGATTTCTCCTTTGGGGGGAGTTTCTACCCAAAGAGTCGCGAGCTCTTCAGCTCTTCCACGGTAAAATGTCTCAAACTTTTTTGTGATTTCACGAGCGACAACGACCATGCAATCAGGGTCAATTTCAGCGAGAAGCGTAAGGGCTTTGCCGACGCGAAAAGGGGATTCAAAGCAGATCGTTGTCCCTGGATAGGCAAGCGCTTCTTCGAATAAGCGCGTCAATTTCCCTTTTTTGCGTGGCAAAAAGCCAACAAATTGGAAGCGGTCTGTTGGTAAACCTGAAGCAGAGAGAGCTGCGAGCGGAGCACTTGCTCCTGGAATGGGGCAGACGTCAAGCTCTTCTTCATAGCAAGCAGCAACAAGGCGGTAGCCAGGATCTGAAATAGTAGGCGTACCGGCATCAGATACTAGGCCAATTGTTTTGCCACGCTTGAGATCATCGAGAACGGGCTTGGCTTTGCCACGCTCATTGTGGAGATGGAAACTTTTGAGGGGTTTGCTTATTTCGTAATGTTTTAGGAGAATACGCGTCCGTCTTGTGTCTTCACACAAGAGATAATCACAAGAGGAGATGACTTCTAGGGCACGGTGGGAGAAATCTCCCAGGTTCCCAATGGGGGTTGCGATTAAATAGAGCAAAGGTGGCACCCAGATTCGAACTGGGGATAAAGGCTTTGCAGGCCCCTGCCTTACCACTTGGCTATGCCACCAAAGCTCAAAATCCTACCATTTTGCTCTTTTAGAGCCAAATACTATTCATCAAAAACTGTCGATCACAAATCAGCGATATCGATGATGCGATAAAAATAGTTACTACTCAATAAAGCATCGGAAATTGGGCCAAGATACAGCAGAACTGGTGAGACTCCAAAACCTTTTGGGTATGAAAAAGTAGCTATTTTTGCTTTCATACTATCAATCACTTCAATCCCTAATTCACGGCGACGCATTTTGACTTCACAAATAAATAATGTATTTGTGCGCGTCTGAAGCAAGTAGTCGATCTGACATCCTTTTCTTTTACTTGCAGTTTTTTGAAGATATGGATTGTCCATCACAATATCTTGCGCATGAATTCCAAGAGCTTTGTAGATCAAGGAGCGATTTTTGAGCAGTAGATTTTCAAGCTGGAATCCAAGCATTGGCTCCCAACCAGGTAAAGCCGATAAGGGAGAATCTGAAAAAGCTCCCTGGTCAATTTTTGCCAGGTTAGATTGAATGTAGTGCGTATAGAAACGAAGATAGTTATCAGAAAGTCGGTAAAGAGTTGTCTTGCCGGTTTTTCCTGTCTTCAAAGACCAATCTGGATGTTGGGTGATAAATCCACAAATTTGAAGAGACTTAAGATATTGAGACAAAACGCCGCTGGAAGAGTAGCCTAACGTTTTTTGTAAAAAAACACGACTCCTCATACCTTGGCTTAGGAGTTGGATGATATTTTTGTAAACTTCTCCCTTTGAGCTGAAAAGGTCATTAAAAATGCGATCGAATTCATGGACTAAAAGACCATTTTTTTCAAAGCAGAGCCGTTTAATATTCTCATCTGCACTTAGGTTAGATTGAATTTGTTCAAGATACCAGGGAATACCACCTGTGACACCAAGGATTTTGAAGAGATCAAGATCAGATCCTTTGAATCCCTGGAAAGTTAGCAGCTCTTTGCATTGAGGAAGAGGAAGCTCATCAAGCTCTAAATAGAGCGAGACACGTCCAAAAAATGCTGTGCTATTGATGATATTTTTATCGATCCATGTTGAAACTGAACCACATAAAATTAATGTGATCGAGGGAGTATCATCTAGAACAAGATCCCACCAAGCTTTCAATTTAGAGATGAACGTAGGGTCTTTTGATCCCATCCACGAGATTTCATCAAAAAGAATAACCGTTTTTTCAGAAGATAACTGCCTGGTGAGATGAGCAAATGCATCACTCCAATCTGTAAAGGTTAAAGGGGGTAATGAGAATAAAGTGGCCAGCTGACGCGCAAATGCATCTCTTTGGTCTTGAGCCGAAATCCCTTTAATTGGAGCTAACCCACTGAAGGGTAAGAATTTTTTTCCTTTTCCAAATTCTTTTGCAAGGCGACTTTTTCCAATGCGCCTGCGTCCTTTAATGACTGCAAGAGTAGCCCTCTCTCCCCGAGAAAGGGCTTCTAATCTCTGGAGCTCTTCTGTTCTGCCAACAAATGGTTTCATGTCTTAATTTTAGTGAGTCAGGCCTAATACGTCAAGAGAAGTTGCTCAAAACGGCATTTTTCCTATTTCGAGCAACTTTGCGAGGATGTGTCAACTTGCTCAAAACGGCATTTTTACCATTTTAAGCAAGTTTGCGTAAATTTGCTTGAGGAGCTATTCTCTCGTTTATGAAGCCAATTCCTCTAAATGTTCTAGCCAAGCAGAAACTGCCACAAGTTCTGATCAAGGGTGCTGCAATCGATAGTCGACTCGTCAAACCATGCGACCTTTTTTTTGCCCTGCCTGGTGAAAAAGTCGATGGACACACTTTTTTGAAATTGGCAGCTGCCAAACATGCTGCCGCCGCTGTAGTGCATAGCAGTTATGAAGGGGATGACTTTGGATTGCCCCTTTGGCATGTCTCTGATGTACGCGCAACTCTGCAAAATGTGGGACGTGAGCTTTTCCACAAACATCCTGGAAAAATCATTGGGATTACAGGTTCGCTTGGAAAGACGACGACCAAGGTCTTTGCAAGAGCCTTTTTGGGAAAACAAGCATTTGCAACAGCCAAAAGCTACAACTCGCAAGTGACACTCCCTCTTTCTGCCTTTGCCGTAAGAGGGAATGAAAAATGGCTGCTTCTTGAAATGGGGATGTCTGAGCCTGGTGAAATAGCCAACCTCGTTTCAATTGCTCCACCAGATATTGCCCTGATTACAACCGTTGCGCCCCAACACTTGAATCACTTTCCCGATGGAGTCGAGGGTGTGATGCGTGAAAAGCTTTCGATTTTGAGTCATCCGAACACGAAGTTGGCCCTGCTTAATCACGCGCTTCCCTATGATGGTCCTAAAAAGACTTTCTCTGTTGTGGATAGAGCAGCCGACTACTTTCTAGATCAGCAGGGGAATGTCCATGCGGAAGGCGAGGTCTTTGCTTTTGATCTCGATCTTCCACTGATGGTTTGTGGTCTCAATGTGATTGCCGCAATCGCTTTGGCGCGCACTCTTGGTGTGAGCTGGGAGCACTTGCAAGCCTGCCGGTTGAAGCTCCCACCAATGCGCTTTGAAATGGTCAAAAAAGAGGGGATTGTATTCATCAACGATGCCTACAATGCAAATCCTGATGCGATGGAAGCGGCCCTAAAAAGCTTGCCAAAAACCTCAGGAAAACGGATCGCCGTTCTTTCAGAAATGGATGATTTAGGAGATTATGCAAAAGAGGGGCATGAACGTGTTGCAAAAGCTGCTTTACAACATGTAGATGAATTGCTTTGCATTGGGGGAGATCTTATGGAGGATGTTTGGAAAAATGAAGGGCGAACCATCCAGAAGTTTACATCCCGTAAGGCGCTAGGCACCGCGTTGAAAAAACTTGTTAGACCTGGGGATGTTGTGCTGCTCAAAGGTGCGCGCAGCTATGCCCTTGAGCAAGTGCTTGACCAGTTTCCCTAGGCTCTTTACAATGCTGGCCAATGCTACTCATCATCCTCTCATTTTTGCGTGATCACTTTGGTTGGAAGGTTCCAGCTGTCTTTGAATACTACTCAACGCGCATGGCACTCGCTTCGATCACCGCGCTTTTAGTCACCATCCTCTTTGGAAAAGTCTTCATTAAAAAACTCTATGAATGGAAAATTGGGGATCGAGTGCGCACCGAAGAGTGTCCTCTTTTAGGAGAACTTCATCGTGACAAAAACAACACGCCGACGATGGGCGGTGTTTTAATCCTCTTTTCTCTTCTCATCTCTCTCTTCTTATGGATGGATTTGAAAAGCAGCTTTACATTGATTCTGTTTGTCACGACTTTGAGTATTGGTTTACTCGGAGGTGTTGATGATTATTTGAAGCTGCGGCGCAAAAATGCAAAAGGGCTCTCTGCTAGAACAAAGATGTGCTTTCAGTTGCTCTTCTCGTTGTTAGTGGCACTCTATTTAGCCTGGGCTCCAGCAACTGAGTGGCTTCAGCAAGGGAGTTGGTTTTCACCACCACATGCAAAAGAAGCCCCTGGGCAACTTGATAAGACAGCTAAATTAACGACAAGAGATTATGCCGCACGCCTCTATGTTCCTTTTGTCAAGAAGCCGGTCTTTTATATGGGCACATTTTTTATGCTGCTCTTTTTTATGGTTGTCATTACCGGTTGTTCGAATGCAGTGAACCTGACAGATGGGCTCGATGGTTTATCGACCGGAACTGTTCTGTTTGCCGCAATGGCTTTTGCCGTGATTGCATTTGTTTCCAATCACCTCGAATTTTCGCGATACCTTAATATATTGTATATTGAGGGGAGTGGAGAGATTGCGATCTATTTGGCCGCGCTTGTTGGAGCCTGTCTTGGTTTTCTCTGGTACAACAGTTACCCTGCTCAAGTTTTCATGGGCGATACAGGCGCTTTGACTCTTGGGGCAATATTGGGCGTTTCGGCTGTCTTGCTCAAACGAGAGCTGCTTCTAGCGCTTGTAGGAGGTGTATTTGTTGTTGAAGCGCTCTCTGTCATCTTGCAAGTCGGAAGCTATAAGTTGCGCAATAAAAAACGTATCTTTTTGTGCGCTCCGCTACATCACCATTTTGAATATAAAGGGTGGCCTGAGACCAAGGTCGTCATGCGCTTTTGGATTGTTGGGCTTCTCCTCGCAATTACAGGCATCGCAACCTTGAAATTCCAATGAAAAAAGTTGTCATTTTAGGACGTGGAAAAAGTGGACTTGCTGCATACGACTATCTGCTTAGTCAGGGAGTTGAAGCTCTTTGCATTGAGAAGGATATGCCCTTAGATTTGACGGGTGTTGACTGTGTAGTTAAATCTCCTGGAATTCCAATGCGTCATCCGTGGGTTGTAGAGACTCAAAAAGCAAATGTTCGACTGATTGGAGAGATTGATCTTGCCATGGAAAGTTTGCAATCAAAGCGCTTGATCGGAGTTACTGGATCCAATGGAAAGACAACGACCGTTATGGCTCTGACTCATGTACTTGGGGAGGGAGCGATCGCCGTTGGAAATATCGGC
Source organism: uncultured Chlamydiaceae bacterium (assembly GCA_942490925.1). Lineage (GTDB taxonomy): Bacteria > Chlamydiota > Chlamydiia > Chlamydiales > JAAKFR01 > CALNYX01. Next base: position 1,709,002 of record CALNYX010000017.1, read on the forward strand.
ATCCCACTTTTATCGGTTGTGAATAGTCCAGCAACAACCCTAGTTATCGAGCTTAGCTCATTTCAACTCGAGACAATTGAGCCAGGTCCTTTTTTTGATGCCGCGCTCCTTTTGAACATCACCCCGAATCATCTCGATCACCATCCCTCAATGGAGCAGTACGTTGCAGCAAAGTGGCGCATTAAAGAGTGCTTGAAGCCAGACGGTGTTTTTTTTACCCGAGAGGATTTTCTGCCGCTGAAAGAAAAGGTTGAAACCATTCTTGCTTCACGGTATACAGGAGAGCAGCTTTGGGAACACGATGGCGAAAATTTTGCTGCCGTGTATGCAGTTTGCCAAACATTAGGAGTTACAGAAGATCAGTTTGTTGAGAGGATGCAAAGTTTTCAGAAGCCTCCTCACCGAATTGAATATGTAGCAACCATTGATGATGTAGCATATATCAATGATAGTAAGGCTACAAGCATTGATGCTGTGAGTAAAGCTGTGAATGCAATACCAAAGCATGTGCACTTGATTGCAGGAGGTGTCGATAAAGGAGGCTCTTTTTGTGATTGGTTGCCGATGTTTGAGGGGAAGGTGAAACAGGTATTTGCAATTGGAGAAGCAGCAGAGCGCATTGAGCGCGAGCTAGCTCCAAAAATACCGGTAAAGCGTCTAGCGTCACTTGAGGAGGCAGTTTTGCAAGCAGCCAAGCAAGCAGAAAAGGGGGAATGTGTGTTGCTTTCACCTGGATGTTCGAGTTATGATCAGTTTCAAAATTTTCAGCAGCGTGGAGAGACGTTCAAACAGGTTGTCCATGCATTAGGGAGTAAGATATGAGCAGAAGAGATACGATCATTGTTGCGATTTTAGTGAATGCAGGATTATTGATGGTCCTGTTTGCAACCGCTTTAAAATCAGACGATAAAAAAGAAAAAACCGCAACGCAATTAGCAAAAGCACCTGTTATCGAACAGCAAGAAGAAGAGATTTTACAGCAGTATGCAATTCCCTCGATACCAACGCTAGGAACAACGAAAGTTGCTGTCAAACCCGAAGCTCCAGCTGTTGTTATCGAAGAGAAGAAGCCTGCCGTTGTACAAGCGCCTAAGCCTGCAACTCACACTGTCAATGTTACCGTAAAAAAAGGGGACTTTCTCGAAAAAATAGCTAAAGCCAACAATACAACCGTTTCAGCTCTGATGAAAGAGAATAAGATGGATTCCACCCAATTAAAGGTGGGGCAAGTACTCCGTGTTCCTGTCAGCGAGAAGTCAGCTACAATTGCGAAACAGATTGGAAATGAAGGGGAGTATTACGTTGTGAAAGATGGCGATAGTCCTTGGCTCATTGCGACGAAAAACCATGTTTCTCTCGATGACCTACTCCGGATCAATGACCTTGACGAACAAAAAGCACGCCGTCTAAGACCAGGCGATCGTCTCCGTATTCGCTAATGCGTCTTTTGCTGCTTGTTTCAGTTGCGCTGATCTTTGCGCTAGGCTTGATAATGGTGTTCAATACCTCATCAGCTGAAGTACTCGATCGTTCACTTAACCGCAGTCTACATCACGCACTTTTACGCCAAGTGAGCTACGCGCTGATTGCCTGTTTCCTTGCCTCATTAGTCTGGCGGGTGGGCTACGACTCCCTGCTCAAGCTCAGTCCCTATCTCCTTCTCATGGGCATTGTTTTACTCCTCCTCGTTTTTGTTCCTAAAATTGGTTATGCGCGCAATGGCTCACACCGCTGGATTGGGGTTGGACACTTCACCTTTCAACCCTCAGAGTTGATCAAGTTCCTCGTGCCGATGTGCTTCATCGAATGGGCCCTGGCCCATCGCCAAACAGGCAAACCAATCACCTTTTGGGCTTTTTGCAAAATTCTCAGCTTTTTGGCAATCCCCATTCTCCTAGTGATGGTTGAACCTGATAACGGCGCAGCTGCCGTGATTATGGCAACTCTCATCCCACTTTTTTTTATCTCCAAGGTGAAATTGCGCTATTGGGCACTACCTATGTTAATTTTAATGATCATCGGAGGCTTTGCAGCTTTCAAGCTTCCCTATGTTCGTGGAAGGATCCAAGTCTACTTGCACCCCGAAAGCGATCTGAAGGGAAAGGGGCATCAAGCCTACCAAGCGAAGATCGCTGCTGGCTCTGGTCATCTTTTTGGACGGGGACCTGGTGGAAGCTTGCAAAAGATGACCTACCTCCCTGAAGCGCAAAACGACTATATTGCTGCGATTTTTGCAGAGGAATTTGGCTTTGCCGGCATGCTCCTATTGATCTTTCTCTACATGCTCTTTGCATTTGGCGGCTTTTCCATTGCGATGCGAAGCAAATCAGCCGCCGCTTGCTATTTTGCGATGCTCATCACATTTCTAATCTCACTTCAAGCCTTCTTAAATTTAGGCGTCGTCTCCGGACTGCTACCCAGCAAAGGGGTTAATCTCCCCTTTTTTAGCCAAGGAGGGACATCGTTAGTGGCGAATATACTCGGATTTGCTATCCTATTGAATATTGATGCAAAAGCCGAAAAAAGTGATACTCAGCGCAGGCGGCACGGGCGGACATCTATTTCCAGCTCAAGCAGTTGCCGATGAACTTCAAAAAGAATGCGAATTGCTTTTTGTTGCAGGAGGTTTGAAGAGCTGTCGCTACTTCAAGCAAGAGCTTTATCCCTATAAAGAAGTCAACGCCGCGACCTTTTCCTTTTCCCACCCTGCCAGTGTCATGAGAGGTGGCTGGAAAGTTTGCCAAGGTGCAGTGCAAAGTCTACGGATTCTCGATGAGTTTTCTCCAGATCTAGTTGTCGGCTTTGGCAGTTTCTTAACGCTCCCTCTTTTAATGGCTGCCAGGCTTCGCCGTATCCCCATTATCTTGCATGAACAAAATGCCTTGCCAGGCAAAGTCAACCGCCTCTTTTCTAGCTATGCCAAAACAACGGCCATCACGTTTCCAGAGTCAGAGCACTATTTGAAAGGAAAGCAACAGAGAGTTGCTTTTCCACTCCGCGTCAAGCAAGGCGGTTGTCCATGGGAATATTTTGATCTTGAGAAAGGGAAACGCACGATTTTGATTTTTGGTGGCTCACAAGGCGCACGTCGCTTGAACGAAGTTGTATTGGAAAATAGCGATCTTTTACAAGGCGCACAAGTGATTCACTGTTTGGGTAAGCATGGGAGTGTTGAAGAGGCAAAAAAGATCTATCAAAGCCATGGGATTAAACATTCAGTAAGCAACTTTGAACACCGCTTTGATCTAGCTCTAGAGGCTGCTGACTTGGCAATTTGCCGAGCAGGCGCTTCGACAATCGCCGAGTTGATTGAAGCTGAAGTGCCAGGCATCTTGATTCCTTTCCCCTTTGCCAGCGAAAATCACCAAGAGAACAATGCCCGCTTTTTTGTTGAAACAGTTGGAGGTGGCCAAATGGTGATTGAAAAGGACCTTGATCGGAAAACCCTCAATCAGTCACTCTCCTCCATGAAATTAGACAGCTGTATCGATGCCATTGGGAAACATAAATCCAAACAGCAATTAAAAGACTTTAAATCACTCATTATAGAGAATCTATGACACGTTATCACTTCATTGGAATCGGGGGAATTGGGATGAGCGCACTTGCTCACATCCTTTTAGACAAACAAAAACTCGTTTCGGGAAGCGATCTCTCATCGAACGTTTCAGTCGAAAATCTCAAGAAAAAGGGAGCGATTATTGCCAAGGAACATAGCGCCAAACATGTCATGCGCGAAGCTACAATTGTGTATAGCTCAGGCATTAAAGAGAGCAATCCCGAATACCAAGCAGCGCTTGCTCTCAACTGTCAGCTCATGCATCGCTCAGAACTTCTCGCTAATCTCCTCGAAGGGAGTGAGAGTTGCGCAGTGGCCGGTACACATGGCAAAACCACGACCTCCTCACTTCTGACACATGTTCTCAAAGGTGCAGATCTCAATCCTTCCTATGCACTTGGTGGCTTACTCGGTGGAGTGAATGGAAAAAAGGGGAGTGATCTATTTGTCTTTGAAGCAGATGAGAGTGATGGTTCGCTTGTCAATTACCATCCAACTCATGCCATTATCACCAATCTCGAACCCGAGCACATGAATCACTATGGCACTGAAGAGGCGCTTAAAGCGACGTTCAAAACCTTTATCTCCCAAGTGAAGAAGACCATCATCTATTGCGGTGATGATCCAAATTTGTCGGCTCCAGGGATTAGCTACGGTTTCAGCTCGCGCTGTGATATTCATCTCACTGATTTCAAACAAAAGGGGTGGAAAATTAACTTCTCACTCACTTTTGAGGGTGAAAAGCATCATTTAGAAGTCCCTATGGTAGGGAAGCATAGCGCTCTCAATGCAGCGGCTGTATTTGGTATGGCCCTTAAACTCGGTGCAAAGCCGCTTGACATCTGCCAAGCTCTTAAAACCTTCCCCGGAGTGGCTAGACGGTGTGAGCTGAAAAAAGAGCAGAATGAGATCTTGATGTTTGATGATTATGCACATCACCCAACAGAGATTCGAGCAACCCTATCGGGTATTAAAGCAGCTGTAGCTCCAAGACGTGTTGTCGCGCTCTTTCAACCTCATCGCTATAGCCGCACAGAAGAGCTCTTTGACGAATTTACAACAGCTTTTGAAAATGCCGATGTTATATTCATCACCGATGTGTATGCAGCTGGAGAAGATTCTAGGCCGGGCATTACAGGTCAAGCCCTTGCTGAAAAAGTGGGAGCGACCTATTTACCCAAAGAGAAGTGGCATGAAATCGAAAGTTTTTTGAGACCTCACGACGTTTTTATCAGCCTTGGGGCAGGCGATGTTACCAAAATCCACCAGGAACTCAATCCCCAAACCAAATACAAGCTAGGCCTGATCTCTGGTGGCATTTCATGTGAGCATGAAATTTCCAAACGCTCTGCCCAATTTGTTTCTGAAGCGCTCAACCCAGAGCTTTATGATGTGAAGCAGATTGAAATTGATCCCAATGGAAAGTGGAATGGACACGATCTCCTTTCTCCTGAAGTAACAAGCGTTCTCGTTGATTGCGATATTTTTCTGCCGATTTTACATGGCCCTTTTGGAGAAGATGGCACCTTGCAAGGTTTTTTTGAAATGCTCAGAAAACCTTATATCGGTCCCAATTGGCGCGCAGCAGCCATTGCCATGAACAAAATGCAAAGCAAGCTGCTTGCCGCTTCACAAGATGTGTTAACCCCAAAGGCAGCTGCTTTTTCCCTTTATGAATGGCGCACGGCAAAAGAGCAGTGGCTTGAAAAAGCGTACGAGCTTGCTCTGCCAATCTTTGTCAAACCGAATCATTTAGGTTCTAGTGTTGGAATCAGTAAAGTGACAGCCTATGCCGATCTTGAAAAAGCGATTGATTACGCGTTGAAACATGATCACGAAGTGATGCTTGAAGAGGGAAAAGAGGGATGTCGTGAGATTGAATTTCCAATTCTTGGGAATGATGAGCTCGATGTCCCGCATCCTGGGGAGAAGTTGGCGGAAGGCAACTTTGTTAGCTATGAGAGGAAATATGGCAACGATGCAGTTAAAACCACAACAGAGCCAACCTTTGCACCCGGAGTGCTCGAAGCGGGCAAAAGAGCAGCTGCAACAGTTTATCGCACCATTGGTTGCTCTGGAATGGCCCGCGTTGATTTTCTGCTTGATCAGGAGAATCAGTGGTGGTTTTTTGAGCTCAATCCCATTCCTGGCATGCAGCCCCTGAGTTTGGCACCAAAAGTTTGGAAAGAGGCAGGCTTGAGTTACTACCAGTTTCTCAATCGCCTGATTATTTTAGCTATTGATCGGCACAACCTATGAATCATTTGTGCATAACACTGTTTAAGCTTGTCATGTTTAGAGGGAAGATATGATCCCTCCAGGCCCATACTACTCTTGGAAAAAAGTTCTCTTGCTGCTTTTTACAAGCACACTCCCACTACTATTACTTTTACTCTTTGTTAGACAAGATCATCGAGAGGTGCGGGGGATGATCCAAAGTGGACCACTTGAATGCGCTCTTCTAGCGGAAGTACTCGGGCTTTGCGTCGATCAGAGTTACCCCATCAATTTACAAGAGGCGCGTCAAAAACTTTTGGATACCTATACAATTGAAGAGGCTCAAGTGAGTAAAGCTGGGCCTCACCTCCTCTCAATTGACTATCGCTTACGTAAGCCACTTGCTATTGTTGGCGACTTTACAAACACAGCTATTGACGAAACAGGCCTTTTTTTTCCATTAACCCCCTATTTACGTCCCCAAAAACTTCCCCAAGTCTTTTTGGGTCAGAAGGAAATCAAGTGGGGAGAGCGCCTCTCCCACTCCCAACTAGAGATGCTGATTACATTTATTTTGAATGATGTAAAAGCAATAGACCTTTCGGCCCTAGAGGCGACGAGTTTAGGAAGGCGACAGCTCGTGCTTCAATTAAAAAATGGAGATATCTTACGTTTGCCTCCAAAAAAAGATATCCAACAACTCTCCTATTATTATAAACTTCGGGGGAAAATTGTAGAGGCCCCATCGGTCGTCGACCTTCGACTTCCCGATATGGCCTATATAGAAAAACTATGAGTGAGTATATTCAAGTTCATTGGACCTGCGGCAGTTTAGATGAGGCCCGGGCAGTGGCCCGTCACCTTGTCAAAGAGAAACTTGTCGCGTGTGCCAATATCATCCCCTGGGTGGAGTCGATCTTCATGTGGGATGATCAGATGGATGTACAGCAAGAATCGAAAGTCATTTTTAAGACACGTGCGACCCTTTTTAACAGAGTCAAAGAAGAGATTTTGCGCCATGCTAAGTACGAAGTTCCTGAGATCTTACAACTCCCCATCACTGATGGGAATCAGGATTATCTTGAGTGGGTTATGCAAAATACATCTGTTGAAGGGGTGAGCCGATAAATTTTTAACAGAGGGTTAATATAATGGAAGAATTTGTTGCATACATAATCAAAAATCTCGTTACAGTCCCAGAAGAAGTGAGTGTCACCACTCGTGAAGAGGGCGAAAAACTGATGATTGAAGTTCACGTTTCATCTGAAGATGTTGGAAAGATCATTGGTCGTAAAGGAAACACAATTAATGCACTACGTACAATTGTTCGTACAGTTGCAACACGTGTTGGCCGTAAGGTACAAGTTGAGTTGATTCAGCCAGAGAAAAGAGAGCCAGTTGCTACAGAAGAGGCTGAGCCTGAGGAAGTTATTGCTGCAGCGGAAGAGATTGTTGCAGAAGAGAGCGCAGCAACCGAAGAAGTTGTTGTTGAAGAATCTGCAACCGAAGAAGTCGCTGTTTCATAATCTAGTCAGAACATTCAGATGAGCTATAGAAGAAATTTCTATAGCTCATTTTTTATGAAGAGGTCCCATCGAGGAAGAGGTCCCATCGTGACTGAAGGGAATGAGCTTCAAGTCTTCTAAAGCTTGCGTGTTATTGTTCTTGGTTGCCACATCCCAAACTGAGCCAGATTTTGCCCCTCTAGAAGTCAGGTCTAGAGACAACGAAGAAGCATAAAATAAGAGTGTTTTGAAGATTTTGATTTCAGTTACAGTTGAGGCAGCTTGTCTAAGTGCCAAGTCATAATTACCAGCTTCAATCGATTGTTTAATCATTGGATTTACTTGAACATCAGCTAGTGCTGACTTTGCTTGAGTTTTACTGGGAATTGCAAATCTGAAGAAATTCATCACTGATAGATCAATTTTTCTAGCATCTTCAAGAGCTTGTGCCTTTGAGACCCAATCGCTACCAGTTTGAGCATCAACTAGTGGAAAAGAGGGTTCTTGACGAATAGCTGTTCTAGGTTGAAAAAATGGAATCTCAACTCCAGGCAATGTGCTGTAATTGGAATCTAGTAAGGTATTGAACGTGCCATATTCTCGCAGCTGTAGGTACTCTAGACTCTTATTCGGTGTAGAAAACAAAAGGCTTCCGTCACTACCACTTAAAGTGACCTCTGGACGAGGAGAGGGGAGTTCAACTTCTTCGATCTGAAGGCCTAATCGAGTCAAGATTTGCATAACACTTGCTCTTTGCTGTATAGGAAAGGTTTCACCATTGCCGCCCATGACTTTCCCAACAAATTGCTTTGAAGTTAATGTATGGTCAAAAGTATTTCTTAAGGTTGCTTCGACCTTGTTAAAGATGGCGCGTATGTCTGTATAGTCATCAACATTAGCCATGACACCAATCTGCTTGGCTCGATCATAGAGTGTGAAAACAATGCAGGCTGTTGGTGCTGAACATTTAAGAGGCGTATTCTGAACGACGGCATATTCGCCTTGCAAAACAACAATTGGACTAACCATTTTACCTCCAAATAAAAACAATAATGATTTTAGCATCTAAACTACTTTATTTCCAGTGGAATAGGTCTAGAAAGAGGGGTTGTTGAAAAAAAATATTGACATGCTGATTGAATTGTATATCGTGAGGGCATGAAAAAAATTCTTACTTTTTTGTGCATTTTGAGTGCATCTTTATTACACGCCTCTTATGAGGAGTGTGGATGTTTCACCGTTGCGGGAGAATGGCTCTACTTGATGCCCTCCTTTGATCAATCTGAATACGTAATGAATGGGAGTGCTGCCTCCCAGCTTAACAATGATTTATCTGAGCGTATCGGTGTCGATCAACAGTTTGCTTCTGGCTATCGCATCGATCTTTCCTATCTCTGTTGTCACCCTATTTCTCTTCGCTATACTCATTTTGGAGCAGATCCAAAAGATTCAGTATCATCGAGCAGCGATAATCTTTATCAGATTCTGGGTACCCCAAGCACGAGTGCATTGTCCGGAACTGTAGGAGATGCGACTTTCACTCGTTTTTATAAATATGATACAATCGAGGGGCTTGTTTCATTTTTTTGTTGGAGTAGATGTGCTTGGAATACAGATTTTCAAGCTGGAGCCCAGTATGCCTACTTGCGAGTTGAAGAGTGCGCCAATTATTTCAATAGTAACGCAGTTGAACGTCAATTTTTAGAGACATATATGGAAGCTAGGCAGTTTGGCCCGGAGGTTGCTTTTGACTCCAATTGGTATTTTTTAAAATGTTTAGCTTTTAAGACGCGCTTTCAAGGGGCCTTTCTCTCCTCATGGAATCGTTCAACTATGATGATTCAGGATGTCGATGGCTCTCGAGGTAATTTCAAGAATGTTCCCAATTTTTGGCATGTGAATTTTCATTTGGCAGTGCGATTCGGATTGCAGTTTAGCCATCAGGTTTCGATCCCTAAAATTTGTGGATGCTTAGGAATGAATATCGAAGGTGGGTATGAGTGGTCAGTACGCACTAAAGCTGTGAATCGTATGTATTTTGTAGATGACTCTAATGAGGGTTTTTCCTTAAATGAGTGGTCGGATTTGACGCTGCAAGGTCCTTATGTCCGCATGAACTTCTGCTTCTAGCGTTTAAGCTAGAAAAATATTCCATCTCTTCTTAAGGTGCTTGTTTTCAACAACAAATGTCTAGTGTGATTCAAATTGTTACGATTTTTAGACATTACGATACTCACGGTTCAAGACGCAGCAAAGAACACCCTTGCAATGCTGAAGAGGTGCTGATTGGGCTTGTCACATAACTGATGCGGAGATATCAAAATGAGATCCTGGTACTCCTCTCCCAACAGCTGTACAACTTGAAAGAGATAGAGTCTGGTGAGATCAATCTCTAGTGGTTAATACAGATGTTATTGAGGTTGTCAGTTATGCATTCAATTATGGCTATTTCTCCTTTGTAAACGGATGCTTACTCAAACCGACAGATTTACCCCTTGGACCTTTAACAGATTACAAGCGGTATATAGATTGCCTAGTTAATGCTACAAAAGATGAACGGTACAGAGGGCTGGTCGGTGGTAGGGCTTGGATTTTAACGCGGGTATTGACAATTGGAAAGTAACCATTTGAAATGAAGGGCTTTTTCTAAAGCGTTGCTTTATTGAAGATCAGCTGGTTGCAGTAAGATTCCCCCTTCTGGCTTTGTGAGCAATGTTGGTAGCAGTATTACAATTGACGGCCGTCCGCTAGAAGAATTTCTCGTATAAATTCCTCTTCTTGTCTTTTTTTTTTCAATCGGGATAATAGAGGAAAACAAGAGGGTTTCTATGGAAGTGCAGGTTGAAGAGAAAGGTGAAATTGTTGTTGTGCGTGTCGAAGGGCGTTTAGATGCCGCGTCATCTCCTCAGCTTGAAAAGCAGATCAATGCCATTATCGATCAGGGTCATTTCAAACTCGTATTGAACCTCAGCAGTGTTGAGTATCTCAGTAGTGCTGGCATGCGTTTGATGCTCTCAGTTTCAAAGAAGCTGAAGAGCTTGGAAGGAAAAATCGTTGCCTGTAGTGTGAGCGATGAGGTAATGGATGTCATTAAAATGGCTGGTTTCCACCAAGTGTTGTCGTTCTACCCGAATGAAGAAGAAAGCCTCAATCACCTTGTGAGCGCGTGAGTATTCCAGGCTTTGAAAAACAGGCGACCTCACCTATGGGGTCACTGCTTCCTCTCGAACAGAAACTCAAAGATTTTCCAAAGACAAAACCTAAAAAAGTGATTCTGCTAGCTGGTCCAACGGCATGCGGTAAAACCTCGCTTTCATTGTTATTGGCAAACATGCTCGGTGGTGAAATCATCTCGACGGATTCGATGCAGGTCTATCGCGGAATGGATATCGGCACAGCTAAAGTTGCGCAAGAGGAGCGGGAAAGAATTCCGCACCATCTCATTGATATTCGCGATGTGCAAGAGAGTTTCAATGTCGTCGACTTCTATTATGAAGCGCGGCAGTGTTGCGAATCAATCTTGGCGCGGGATCGCGTTCCAATTCTTGTTGGCGGCTCGGGCTTTTATTTTCGCGCCTTTATCTATGGGCCACCAAGCGGACCTCCTTCCATTCCTGAGGTGCGTCACAATCTTGAAATTGAGATGGAACAGATGGGATGTGAAGCGCTCTATCAACGTCTCCAGGAATTCGATCCCGATTATGCAGCAACACTCACGTCTAACGACAAGCAAAAAGTAATCCGTGCGCTCGAAATCATCGTACTGACAGGGGAGAAGGTGAGTCAAATTGAGTGGCAACAAGAACATCCGCTTGATGATTACGCCTTTCATAGCTGGTTCATCTACCGACCTAGACAGCAGTTGTATGAAGCAATCAATGCGCGGTGTGAACAGATGTTAGAAGTGGGGCTGCTCGATGAGGTGACAATGTTAGATGAGCTAGGAATTCGGCAAAATCCTTCAGCGGCTCAAGCGATTGGCTATCGACAATGTCTCGATTTCCTCGACGGTGACCAGAGCGAAGAGGATTATCAAAAGTTTGTTGCTCAATTCAAAATGGTCTCGAGACATTATGCTAAGCGCCAATTTACGTGGTTTCGCAAAGAACCACTTTTCAATTGGGTCAATGTCGATGTCCACGATCCTGAAATCGCAGCCGAAATGATCGCTCAAGAATATTTAGCGGCTCAGTGAATCCATTATTTTTCAGCGCTTGCTAAGGCCTCGGCAACAATTCCAAGCGGCTTTTGATTATCGGCCTCTCGCACTTTTTGCTCATCTGGAACCTCGACTGAATCGACGCCTTCATAAGTACGCAAGATGTTATAGAATGTGTCGCGCTGAGCAGGTTCAAAACCGGCCTGTCTGATCATCTGAAGCATATCGTTGTGATCGGCTCGATTAACCCATTCTGTTGCGCGGTGCACGTTCTCTTCCATAATCGTTCCGCCAAAGTCGTCTGCGCCATAATGCAAGGCTTGCATCCCAATCTCTTTTCCTTCGCCAAACCAAGAAGCACTGACATGATCAAAGTTATCGAGGTAGATCCGTCCAAACGCTAACATGCGGAAATAGGAGTCTTGTCCCGCCCAGTTTTTGACTGTCCGTCTAAGCGCTGTGCGATCCCGTTTATAACTCCATGGAATGAAGCTTGTGAAGCCAGGAATCTGATCCTGCGCCTGACGCAAGGTCTCAAAGTGAGTGACAATATCTTCTGGCTCCTCGATGTGCCCATACATCATCGTTGCAGTGGTGCGAAATCCAATTTTGTGCGCCGCTTTGTGAAAGTTGATCCACCCATCTTTTTCGAGTTTCTTAGGCGAAATTTGGAGACGTACACGCTCCGAGAGAATTTCAGCCCCACCGCCTGGAATTGTGCGTTGACCAGCATCCCAAAGGGCTTGCAATACCTCTTCGATGGTCATGTCGGATAGACGTGCACATTCATGCAGCTCAACGGCTGTGAAAAAGTGCGGATGAATCTCTGGGTATTGCTTACGTGCAGCTCTAACCAGTCCCGTGTAGTAATCAATTTTTAATTCAGGATTGACGCCACCTTGAAGCAAAACAGTTGTCAATCCTGCTCTTTGAGCCCTCTCAAAATGCTCCATAACCTCTTCTGTCGATTTGGTGTATGCATCTTTTGCGCCTTTGTGACGATAAAAAGCGCAAAATTTGCAGTCTACATTGCACACATTTGTATAATTTGGATTTGAATCCAGGACAAAAGTTACGCGATTTGAAGGATTCTTTTGGTTTCTAAGTTCTGAAGCTTTTAGTTTAAGTGATTGAATATCTGCGTGTTTAAAAAGGTAAACGCCCTCTTCGTAACTAATGCGGTTTGTCATCCATTCTCCTTTGACTAAAAGTAGGTAAAGGTTCTAAGATCATGTCTGAAACTTTTTCTGTCAATTTAATATCCAAGCCCTTCAAAAATGGGCATCTGTCAGACGAAGTGCTCCACAACTTGAAGGATTCTTGATGGAAGAACAAAAAGCATTGCCGGTCGACGAATTTCTCAAGACCTATGAATCAAAGGAAAATGTTGAAGAGAAGCTGAAAGCTTGCATTGATTTCATGCAGTGCTCTCTCTCTCAGAGTGGTACTCCCTACTTCAAAGGGTTTTGGGAGGTGCGCAAGCTCTGTTTTCCACTTTTCAAAGAACCCATTGCAGGTCCGGTTCGCTCAGAACTCTGGGAAATGTATATTGAGCTCACAAGAGAGGGGCGTCGCCTAAAAAATTTACTCGATGAGGAGAGCAGCTTTGCGGCTACTCAAATCGACCTTGCTGTCAAAGTCCTTGAAGAGGAAGTTGCCGAAGGGAAGCCTGATACAACGCTCAGCTTGCCGACTCCAAAAGCTCTGCAGCGTCAGCAAGCCATTTTCCAAGAGAAACAGCAGATTCTTTCCGCGTCAAACCTATTTGCATCACGGATCAATTCACTTCGCAAAGAGCTGATCAAAACTGAAATGCGCATCCGCCAAAAAAATCAATTTTTCGAGCGCCTCTCTAAACTTGGAGATCAGATCTTTCCTAAGCGCAAAGCATTGATCAAAGAAGTGAGCGATGCCTTTGCAGAGGCTGTTGAGCAGTTTGCTCAGGAGTATTTTGGAGAGAGCTTTGATGCTGATCAGATGCGTCGCTCAGTCTTCTTCTACCGCGAAGAGATCAAGAGTTTGCAAGCTTTTGCAAAAGCTCTCACGCTCAACACCCATGCCTTTACAGCAACGCGAGCACAACTCAGCCATTGTTGGGACATGCTCAAGGGGATGGAAAAAGAGCTGAAAAAAGAACATGCTGAACAGAGACAGAAGTCTGGTGAAAATCGAGAAGCCGTGCAAGCCAAGATCGATGAGATCGTTTCGCAATATAGCGATAAGAGCTTGAGTGATCAAGAGGCGAGCAAAGAACTCAATGAAGTGCTCAAGGGGATGCGCGATATCGATTTGACCCATGGTGACGTTGTTGGATTGAAACAGGCCGTAAAAGAGGCAAGAGCTCCGATTGAAGCAGCGGTGGAAGAGCAGTCAATGGCTGCTGAGAAAGCGCGCAAAGAAAAAGCCGAAGCCTTTTATCAGCAGCTTGAGGTTTTGATTCAGAGCGTCAGCGAAAAAGAAGTCGATGTACTGACTAGCGATCTCGAAGCAAAGCGTCAAGAGATGGCAACAGTCCAACTTTCAAAAATGGAAAAACAGCAGTGCGAGCAACAGATCAAAAAGATCCGAGAATTGATTGGAGATAAGAAAGAGCAAGCGCTTTTGGCCCTTTCTGATGATGACAGGCACGCCCTTGATCAGCTCAAACAAGTCCTAATTGAGCGCAAAGAGCAGCGCAAAGGGATCAAAAATCAACTAGAAGAGTATAGAAAATTACTAGGTGGGTCGAGTTTAGATTTCGAAAAAGCTATGACATACAACGAGTTAGTGACTGAAGCAAAAGAGTCCCTTGAAAAGTGTGATACAAGTGTAGTAGAAATTGAAAAGAAGATAGAAGAAATTCAAAACAAAACCTAGTCACTATTATCGAAAAGAGAACAGTTGTTGCATTTGATCTAGACGGGACCCTTTTAAAAGGTAACAGCAGTTTTGCTTTATCCCGCTACCTTTATAAGAAGGGGATTCTTTCCTTTCGAGATTTTCTATTTTGCTTTCGGGCCTACATCAATTATTGGTTTCGAAACCTTCCATTGATGGAGTTGCATCGCACAGTCTTCTCTCGTCTCTTCAAGGGGAAGAAGTTTGAGCGTTTTGCAACGCATGCCCCAGACTTCATCTCCGAAAAAATTGGAGAAATGCTCTACGCTCCAGCAGTCAAAGAGCTGCAAGAGTGGAAAAAACGAGGAGCACATCTTCTTTTGCTTTCAAGTTCTCCTGACTTTTTGGTGAAGATGATTGCGAGCTCTCTTGGTATTGACACAAGCTATGGCACCCAATATTTGATTGATAACGACGGTTGCCTTTCAGGACTTGGTTACTTACTCGACGGCAAATGGAAAGCCGATTTTGTCAAAGAAGAGTTGAAGCGTCATGAGCTAGAAGTGAGCATTGCTTACTCAGATCACATTCATGATCTTCCCTTTCTAGAGTCAGTTTCTCATCCGATTGTTGTGAACCCAGAGCGTCGTTTGAGAAAGCTCGCGCGCAGCCGTGGTTGGAAAATCCTTCAATGATCGGCCTGTTTGGCGGAACATTTAGCCCCATTCATTTTGGCCATATCAACCTCGCTCTATCGATCAAAGAGGCGTGTCAACTCGATGAAATTTGGTTTATCCCAGCTCTTGTTTCTCCCTTTCGAACCAAAGAAAAGTTAGTTTCTGCGGAGCATCGTCTGAAAATGACACAGCTCGCTGTTGAAGACATTCCAGGGTTCTCTTGTCTCGATATTGAGATCAAGCGGCAGCCACCCTCCTATACCATCGATACCATTACACAACTCGAGTCTAAGGGGCCTTTAGCTCTAATTCTCAGCGATGATGTCTATGAACACTTTGATTCATGGAAAGAGGCTGATCAGATCAAGCAGAAAGTCAAACTTCTTATAGGTAGTCGGTATGGAAAGGGAGAGATCAAAACACCTATGATGGAAATCAGCGCGACTCAGGTGCGGGAGCGTCTCAAAAAAAGACTCTATTGCGGTCATTTACTCCCAGCAAAAGTCCTAGACTATATATACCAAAATCAATTATATTTTAACCCGTGAAAACGAGTGCCCTGCAGGTGTTGAATGCTATAGCACAAACCCTTTACGACAAAAAAGGGTTTAACATTCTTGCTCTTGATGTAAGAGAAGTCTCCACACTAACAGACTTTTTTATCATTGCGGAAGGGAATGTGGATAAACATGTTGTCTCGCTTGCCAAAGAGGTCATCAAGGTCCTCAAAGAGCAAGAGGAGATTCCTATCCACGTAGAGGGACTCGACACTGGAGATTGGGTTGTGGTCGACTATTTAGAGATTGTGATTCATGTCTTCATGCCAGGAATGCGCGAGAGGTATCAGCTAGAAGAGCTCTGGCACGATGGAAAAGTGATTGATTTGGAGATCACGACAAACAAGGTAGAGTCAAATGGATAAAAAACGAATCGTAGTCACAGGAATGGGAATCGTCTCTTGCTTCGGAGATGATGTCGACGCCTTCTACCAAGCATTGCTTGATGGAAAGAGTGGAGTCCGCATGTTGACAGAAGATTTTGAATGCGCCGAATACCCAACACGTTTTGGTGCCCCCGTGGCTCCATTTGAAACCGATGGTTACATCGATCGTAAACTCGCACGTCGCGCCGACCCAGCCATCCGCTTTGCCATGGTTGCTGGAAAAAAAGCCCTCGAGTCAGCCAATGTTGACCATGATAAACTCGACAAAGATCGTTGTGGAATCATCATCGGTTCTGGCATGGGAGGCTTGAGCACTTTCTACGAAGGCTCAGAAACCATGATCAAAAAAGGCTTTAAGCGCGTTACGCCATTCTTTATCCCCTTTATCATCACCAACATGGCTGGTGGTCTTCTCGCTATCGACCTCGGATTTAGAGGTCCAAACTACTCTATTTCAACAGCCTGTGCTACAGGGAACTTCAGTATTGCTGCTGCAGCCAACCACATTCGTCAGGGTCATGCTGATCTTATGATTTGTGGTGGAACTGAGGCGGCTGTTTCTCCAATTGGGCTAGCTGGTTTCATTGCAAACAAGGCGCTTTCAACGCGGAATGATGATCCGCAGGGCGCTTGTCGTCCTTGGGATCAGAGTCGTGATGGCTTTGTCATGGGAGAGGGCGCAGGAGTAATTGTTCTCGAGAGTCTTGAGCATGCTCAGAAAAGAGGTGCTAAGATCTTAGGGGAGTATTTAGGTGGCTACGTCAATTGTGATGCCTACCACATGACAGCCCCTCGTGAAGATGGCGCTGGGATTTCCAAGTGTATTGAGAAGGCCCTTGAGGATGCTGGTGTTACTAAGGAAGATGTTAACTACGTCAATGCGCATGCAACTTCAACACAACTTGGCGATATGTCAGAGCCAGCAGCTCTTTTCAAAGTCTTTGGTGAACATGCCAATAACATCACCATGAATGCGACCAAATCGATGACAGGTCACTGTCTTGGTGCAGCTGGTGGAGTAGAGGCTATTGCGACGCTTAAAGCGATCTTAACAAAGAAAGTGCATCCCACAATCAACGTCAAAAATCCAGAGCCGCGCCTCCAGAAGATTGACATTGTGATGGATAAGGCTAAGGATCTTGAGGTGAAAGTCGCCCTATCGAACTCCTTTGGATTTGGTGGGCATAATTCAACCCTCGTCTTTGCTCCATTCAAGCAATAGCTCTCTCTGTAGACAAGAAATCTTCTTAATCAGAGCTAAATATTTGAACATTTTAGAGCTCCCAAGTGTCTAAGAATTAGATTGCGGAGAGCGTGCCCCGCTTTCCCTGGGCAACAGCTACCGATTTAGGCGCTAGGCTGGGACGACGCTTCCCTTTATATGCTCTGGCGCGCTTTGCACATATGCCCGTTTATAGGGAATAAGTGGTGGGTGATGGTCATGCTTCTGATTTTGCAGAAGGACCGTTTTTGAGTGTGGTTTGTAACCAAGGCCCCTCTTATTGAGTTCTGTTATGAGGTGCGGCCGCTTTAGGTGACGGAAGACTATTTTCCGAGCAGCTTGAAAACGCGCATACTTACCTCATCTGCCACGCACGCTTATTTTGAGCGCAAATCTTCGGATTTGCGCTCAAACTTGTTTAAGAAGTCTCTGAAAAACACCCTCATCAGATCTACCACCGATCTCTCCATTAGAACGTCATTCTCGCCCTCACTAACTCACCAGGAGTTAGCGTCGGGCTCCGAATTTAGTTCTGATGGAAATCTCGCTGTATCTCCAATAAGGGTATTTTTCAGAGATTTCTTAGGTCATCTTTGATGACTGCTGTTTCTACATCTTTTTGTAAATTACAAGTAGGGCAACCTGGATCATTCATAACCTCACCCCAAGTAATTTCCCATCGATGCAGATGGCTGACTAAACAGAGGAGAACAATCTTTGTTTCAGGGAGTAGCTCAGAAGTTTTAATTTTTGCTCTCTTCTCTTGATGAGATGTTGTGTCTGCTGCACGCTTTCGTTTGCCAGTCGCAGAAGGAATAAGCGATTTACCACCTGTGGAAGTCGTTGCTGCAGATGGTAGGGAGCTGCACTCAGGACAGGAATTGTCAGCTAGCAGTTCTTTCACACTCTTTTTCCATTGGTGAATCCCGCAACTCCAAGTGAGCTCGATAGGTGATTTGATTGGAAAGTTTTTGGGATCTATAGCATCTACCAAACTAGGTAAATTTGTTTGTATCTGACAGAGGAAAGGACCATTTTTACAGCTTAGACAGCCGTGAATGCGCCGCGCTTGATCATTAGGAGATAAATCCCATGTATCCATACAAGTAGGACATCTCCAGTGAGCACGATAGCCTGAGCGGTGAGCAACCTCTGTTGCCTTGCGCTCTTCGTCTGCCCAATATGGTGCTAAAATAGGATCCCCAGCAACATAGGTAAGAGACTCATCTTTAGGAGCACATTCTGAGCAAGGCATGCCTCTTTCAGCCTGTCTTTGTTGTACTTGGACAGTTGAGATCCAAGTTGTGAAGCATGTGGGACATTTCCAATCGGCTGCGAGACTTGATTGGTTGGTCACAGTTGCCGAATCACGCTCATCATTCCAAAAGGGCAATAAAGCAGGATCTTGAGAAACATAGGTCGTCTGTGCATCACGCACCTCTTTTTTGCATGTGCGGCATTCAGAGTTGGCTTTTACATCACAAACGCGCGCTTCAAATTCATGATCTTGCTTGCCACAGGTCCATAAGTAGCGTTCTGATGATCCATTACTGACTGTGTCAGGAGAAACGGTATTGCTAGAGCTCCACATCTCTTTGAGAACGGCATTTGCTGAAACAGGGTTGGAGATCTCTCGAGCAGACCGACAGGTGCGGCATCCACCAAAGCGAATTTGATAACGAGTACTCGCTTCCCAGTCATGTCCACAATCCTGGCTAAACCACTTAAGTTCCCTGCGATCGTAAGTAAGGA
Source organism: uncultured Chlamydiaceae bacterium (assembly GCA_942490925.1). GTDB lineage: Bacteria > Chlamydiota > Chlamydiia > Chlamydiales > JAAKFR01 > CALNYX01. Next base: position 1,727,853 of record CALNYX010000017.1, read on the forward strand.
TGGTTTTAGGATTAATGCCTGGGTTTTGATCAGAAGAGTAGTATCTGAACTGCTCGTGGTTTACAAGAAATAGACTTGGGTTTTTTTCCTGATTTCGACACTCTGTGCACGCTTTGCGTTTGAATTGTATTCCAACCGTGCACGTCCAGCGATGTAGCAACGCTGTACAAATCCAGTGAACTTGCACGGATGTATTTCTCGAAGAGAGTGTATTGATGTCGATTCCAGCCTCTCTATTTGCCGGCCAATCAACAGCGCTCATCAAGGCTTGACTACTGGTAAGGACAGCATTCGTACTCTTTTTTCGAGGATCTTTGCGGATTTCAGCTAAGTTGCATTCACTGCATTTTGCGCCCTGTAAACGATAAAAAAGCTTTGTGACCTCTTCATGTCCGTTATGGCAGCAAAATTTTGCCATTTGATGTTCATCAAATGTTTGGATATCGGTTTGTTCAGCCCAAACTGGCAGAAGGGATTCTTTAGTTACTGGATTCATGTGGGTTAGGGATTATATCCTTTGTAGTGGTTTAATTGGAATTGCAAAATCAGTATGCTGTAGTTATGTTTATTCATTGCTATGGGGTGATTCCTCTGAGAGGCAAAGAAGTTTTTTTAGTTAGGCACCAAAAGGGGCATTGGGCTTTTCCTAAGGGGCATGCTGATGATGGAGAAGAGCCTTTGCAAACGGCGCTGCGTGAGCTCAAGGAGGAGACGGGTTTGGCTATCAAACAACTTCTTGAACCAACTTTTGTGGAGCGGTATGACTATGAAGAGAGTGGCGCTCTCTATCACAAAACGGTGACCTACTTTCTGGCAGAGGTTGAGGGGGAGCCGACGCTTCAAGAGGCAGAGATCGCCGAAGGGCAATGGCTCAGCTTAGAGGATGCGAAAAAGGTGGCGACTTATCCTGAGACCCAAAAAGTCTGTCAAGAGCTCATGAAATTTTTGAGTTGAGATGCAAGCTCTTCAAAAGAGTCTAGGTAATCTTCCTGGGCAAGCTTGATAATATGCTGCGCCTCTTCCCGATCATAAATCCCAGCGATCTCCATCTTACGCGCCTCACCAGCTAAATCGTCAGGTGACTCTTTGTAGGTCAAAAAGTAGTGCTGCAGACGATCGATGAGATTATCGGGGCAATCTTTGAGATCGCGGATATTTTTGTAAACGAGATCATCTTTGAGAATCGCAATGATTTTATCATCGGCCTCATTTCCATCGATTGCGCGAATCCCACCAATTGGAATTGCTGTGACTAAGATATCACCACGCAAAATAGGTTTTTCTGTGAGGACGCAAACATCTAAAGGATCATGATCACCCATAATACCAGGGCGGTTTGCATGTTTGCTGCAATGTTCGCCAACGCGCTTGCCAGCGTAAGTTTGCGGAATTAAGCCGTAGAGACTTGGGCAGTTGTTTGAATATTTCTGTGGGCGATCGACTTTCATCAAACCCGTCGGTTTGTCAATTTCAAACTTGACGGTGTCAGTTGGAACAATCTCGATATAGCAGTGCACCTCTTTAGGTGCATTCTCGCCAATTTCAACACCATGCCAAGGATGGGCACGACAAAAGGGAAAGATAGAGGGATTTTTCATGCAGACCAGTATGCCTAAAATGTGCTTGGGAGTCAACTTGACTTTTTCGATTTTTTTTGGGAAAATATCCTCTAATAAAAGGAGAGTGTAATGGAGCAGCGCCAGCTTGATGTCAAAGGGTATGAAAAAGTTGTAGAGTTCATCGATAAACCCTCAGGCTTGCACGCAATTATTGCTATTCACGATTCGCGTTTAGGAGTTTCTCTAGGGGGAACCCGCGCTTACCCTTATGCATCCGTTGACGAAGCTTTGACTGATGTTCTACGTCTCTCTATGGGAATGACATACAAGTCTGCAATCACAGAAGCTGGAACTGGTGGAGCAAAAGCTGTGATCATCACTGATTACCGCAAGCCGAAATCTAAAGAACTGCTTCATGCATATGCCGATGCGGTCAACTCTTTTGAAGGGGCTTTCATCTGCGCTGAAGATCTAGGCATGACACAAGCAGATCTTGATGTGATAGCAGAGCGTACGCGCTACATTGTTGGCTTTGCTGACACAAGTGGAAATCCTTCACGCTACACAGCTTGGGGGACTTATCTTGGAATCCAAGCTGTTTGTCAACATCTGTGGAAATCACCATCTGTTGCAGGAAAAACATTTGCTATTCAAGGGTTAGGGTCTGTCGGCTCTCTACTGGCTGACCGCCTTTTTTGGGAGGGAGCACGTTTGATTGTTGCCGATGTCGACGAGGAGCGTACTAAACAGGCAAAACGTGATTTTGGTGCGTCTGTTGTTTCAACAGATGAAATAGCCTCTGTTGAGTGTGATGTTTTTGTGCCATGTGCTCTTGGTGGAATTTTGTCTGAGCAGTCGATTCCAAAGTTGCGGTGTCGCGCGGTTGCAGGAAGCACAAACAATCAACTGCTCACACTTGAAGATGGAGAGCGGTTATATGCACGCGACATTTTGTATGCTCCTGATTATCTGATTAATGCAGGTGGACTTCTGAATGTGTGCCAAGAGATTTTGCCTGAAGGGTACGATCCGATCAAAGCGCGTATGGCAGTGAGTCGCATCTATGATCAACTGCTTTCAATTTTCAAAATGGCAGAAGAGAAGGGAGAGCCGTCGTATAAGATTGCGGAAGAGATCTCTGAATACAATTTGGAAACGGGAATTGGAAAGCGTACAGAGCCTGTAACATTTCATCGTTGAAAGGCTAAATATTTTTTGATAGGCTCCGACTTATGCGCCGTCTTTTGACCTATCTACTTGTTTTTACTCTGAATCTTGTGTTGAAACTACGTTACAAGGTGACGGTGAAAGGGTTTGATCGCCTTGATCAGAACAAGGGGATCTTGTTTCTTGCGAATCACCCAGCATTGATCGATCCCTGTCTGATGATCTCAAAGTTTTGGATCCCTTTTAAGATTCATCCTGTGGCAGCTGACTTCTTGCTACAGTCAGGTTTTTTGCGTTACATGCTTGGACTTGTCGGAACAGTTTATGTGCCAGGTTTTGACTACACTTCCAACAGTTTCAAAAAACTTCAGGTTGAAAAGGCCTATGATGTGATGGTCGATCTTCTCAAGAAGAAGGAAAATCTATTGCTCTATCCCGCTGGTGGATTGAAGCGTGGCCCGCTAGAGGTTGTTGGTGGAGCCTCTGGAACACTGACAATTTTAGAGCGTCTACCTGATGTCAACATTGTTCTTGTGCGTTCAACAGGACTTTGGGGAAGCACCTTTTCCAAGGCGATCTCAGGAAAAACGCCTGATATTTTTGAAACGCTCAAGCATGGCATGAAAGTCATTTTGAAAAATGGGATTTTCTTTGTGCCCCGTCGCCAGGTTTTGATTGAGTGTATGCCAGCTCCTGCAGAGTTTCCGCGTACAGGAGATCGGCGCACGATCAATCAATATCTCGAAAATTGGTATAACCTGCGTGGTCCAGAGCCCCTTTCATTAATCTCGTTCAGTCAATTGGGAGTCAAACTTCCAACCGTGTATCAAAAACCCAAAGAGCCGGAGGTCGACTTGGACGCTATCGATGAAAAGATCAAAACACGAGTCGTTCAAGAGCTAGCTCAAATAGCACGTATCTCAGAAAAACAGATTAAGCCAGAGCAAGACCTCTCAGTCGATTTAGGTCTTGACTCTCTTGATCGCGCGCAGCTTGTCCTAGTCCTGAAAGAGCAGTTTGGTGTGACAGGACTCACCTCAGTTGATCTCACAACTGTTGGAAGCTTAATGGCCTATGCCGCGCGCCTCAAACAGGCTGGCCCTCCAGAAGTTGAAAAAGAAGCAGAGATTCCCGACTGGTTTCGCATCGAAGGGCGTCCTAAAGTTTGCTATCCAGAGGCAGATACCTTGATTGAAGCCTTTTTAATGTCGTGTGATCGCATGGGCAAGCAGATGGCAGCAGCCGATCCGATGGCCGGAGAAGTTTCTTACCAACGGCTGAAATTAGGTGTCATCCTGTTCGCCCTATATATCAAACAGCTGCCAGGGGATAAAGTAGGGATTATGCTTCCAGCCTCTATTGCGGCAAGCCTTTTGACCTTTGCCACTCTTTTGGCTGGCAAAACTCCTGTCATGATCAACTGGACACTTGGTAAGCGCAATTTAGAAGCAGTGCTCGAACAGACAGGGTTGCAAGCAACTCTCAGCGCCTGGAAATTTCTCGATAACTTAGACAATACCGAACTTGCTGGATTTACTGAGCAAATTACAACTTTAGAAGAGATTCGTAGTGGATTCTCATGGAGAGATAAACTCAAAGCAACGTGCCTTGCGCGCAAATCGGCTCCAGCCCTACTCAAGTATTTTGGAGCGCATAAATTGACAGGGGAACAGACTGCTGCCATCTTATTCACAAGCGGAACCGAGAGCATACCAAAGGGCGTTCCACTCTCTCACCGCAATATCATGGAAAATCATCGCGATGCACTCCGCTCCTTTCATATCGAGGAGACCGATGTACTCCTCGGCTTTTTACCTCCCTTCCACTCCTTTGGATTTTCTGTCTCAGGTATTCTCCCTTTCCTTGCAGGGTGGCGGGTTGCTTTCACCCCAAATCCGACGCAGGGACGTCAAATTGCAAGTGCCATCAAACGGTGGCAAGCAACTGTGATCTGTACAGCACCAACCTTCCTCCGTACCTTACTACGCAGTGCCAACACAGAGCAGCTTGCCTCGCTCCGTTTTGTTGTTTCAGGCGCTGAAAAAGCCGATCCTGGACTCTTTAAAAAAGTGAAAGAGATCAATGGAGAGATTGAAATTTTAGAAGGATATGGCGTGACCGAATGTGCTCCGATCCTCACGCTCAATATACTCGATCAACCCGCAGCGGGAGTGGGATTGCCTCTTTCACAAGTAGAACTGCGCATTGTCAATCCCGAGACTTTCGAGCATGTCCATATGGGAAAACCTGGTTTAATTCTGGCGCGTGGTCCCAATGTTTTCAGCGGCTATTTGAATGGCGGGCATTCACCTTTTGTCGAGCTTGAAGGAGAAAAATGGTATCAGACAGGCGATCTAGGCTTTCTCGATGAACGCGGCTATTTGACCCTATCAGGACGCCTCAAACGCTTTGTGAAAATTGGCGGAGAGATGGTCAGTCTTGGCGCTGTCGAAGAGGCGCTGCTCGAGTCAGCTCCTGACCAAGGCTGGAAACTCGATCCTGAGCTACCTACCTTTGCTGTTTGCGCCATTGAAGAGGATGGCAAGAAGAGTACGCTCCATCTCTTCTCGACAATTGAGTTGGATAAAAACAGCATCAACACCGTTTTGAAACAAAAAGGGATGAGCAATCTCATTCGGATTCATGCCGTACACCAAGTGCCGATCATTCCACTGCTTGGCACTGGAAAAATTGACTACCAAACACTTCAGAAAAAAGTGAAAGATGGAGTATCATAGCCGCTATGACAGAGGCTCTACCATTTCCAAAACTTCCCCTGCACTTTTATAATACAGAGAAGAGACGCAAAGAAGCGTTTCATCCACAGACAAACAACCACGTTTCGATCTATACCTGCGGCCCGACAGTCTACCACTTTGCGCACATCGGAAATTTTCGTACCTACGTCTTCGAAGACATCTTAAGGCGCACACTCAAGTTTTTTGGTCATCAAGTCATACAGGTAATGAATATCACCGACGTTGATGACAAAACCATTCGAGGGGCAACCGAATCCAATGTTTCCCTTGAAGAGTATGTCCAACCCTACAAGAACGCTTTTTTTGTCGATCTACAATCCCTTGGCATTGAAAAAGCCGAGCACTATCCAAATGCCACAGACTACATCCGCCATATGATCGATTTCATTCAGAAATTGATCGACAAAGGGATTGCCTATCAGAGCAACGACAAAAGCGTCTATTTTGCCATCGACAAGTGTCCACGCTACGGCCGCCTCTCTCATCTCAAACTCGACGATCTGAAAGTTGGTGCTCGCGCAAATGCCGATGAATATGACAAGGAGAGCATTGGGGATTTCGTCATTTGGAAATCCTACGATCCGACGCGCGATGGGGCAGTCTACTGGGAGAGCCCTTTTGGACCTGGTCGTCCTGGTTGGCATCTTGAATGTTCTGCCATGGCCATGCAACTACTCGGTGAAACAGTTGATATCCACGTTGGCGCAGTCGATAACATCTTTCCTCATCATGAAAACGAGATCGCCCAATCCGAATGCCTCTCTGGAAAAGAGTTTGTCCGCTACTGGCTCCACTCAGAGCATCTCATCGTCAATGGAAAGAAGATGTCTAAAAGTTTGGGCAACTTCTACACTCTGCGCGACCTGCTCAACAAGGGATACAACGGTATGCAAGCGCGCTACATGCTCATGCATACCCACTACCGTACGCAGCTCAATTTCACCTTCGAAGGAATGGAGGCAGCTAAGCAGTCACTTCAACGGCTCAATGATTTTGTCATTCGCATGCAAGAGATTGCAGATAGTAACCAGCCGCCTGAGCAAAAAAGTAGGCCTGCTCTCCAAAAAGCGATCCAAACATTTACTCATGGCCTTGCCGATGACCTCAATATTTCTGTAGCCCTAGCAGCTCTCTTTGACCTCATGCACGAGATTAACATCCTCCATGATGAGCAGCAGCTCAATGGAGGCGACGCCTCTGAAGTGCTCTACGTCTTGCAACAATTCAACCGCGTACTTGGAGTGCTCAGCTTTGAACAAGAAGAGGGGCCGCCTCGTTATCTTCAAGAAATGCTTGAAAAAAGAGAAGCGGCACGCCAAGCAAAGGATTGGGCACTCGCCGACCAGATGCGCAGTGAGATTCACTCGAGTGGCTATGTCATTGAAGATACCCCCCATGGTGCACGTCTCAAGAAAAAGTAGAGTTTTTTAAAATTTAAATTATATCCATTAGTTGTTGTACTTTAACTATTATGGGTTTATAATCGCTGGCTATGTGCTGTCTTTCTATAATTAGAGAAAACCCTCGTCAGTCTGCTTGTCATACGCTAACTTCAGCTGTTGCGATTACGCTCCTTGTTGTTGGAATTTTAGGCTTGACGGTGCAAGGATTTCCTTTAAATTCTGCTGGTGCCTATGCCTGCACCTCAATTGGAGGGGTTTTAGTACTAAGCCATGTGCTGAAGCTGGCCGACTACCAGTATCGGCGAGCAAAAATATGTCGTGCTGCAGCAGAGCTTGGCACCAAAATCAGGCGTTTAGATAATAGAATAGAAAATTATTCAGATTCTTTTGCTCTACAACTCAAACTAGGAGAAGTCAAGAGCAGTTTAACCGCTTTTGAAGAAGCCCTGGGTCCATATACAACACAACTAATATATTTGGTTAGTTCCCTACAACACGCAGTTAGAACTGCAATAACTAGTGCCGAGCACATGAGAGTGATAGATCGACCAAGAACAGGTAACTGGCCGCAGGACTATGCAGGCAATTTACAACAAGCAGTTATAAACATAGAACGCATTACAGGTAACATTCATACTGCGCTTATCAATATTATACATTCTAATGTTGGTGAGTTGGATCTTACTAGAACATCAATACGCGGCATTTTAAACGCTATACTTCAACAAGAAGGACAAGCACGGCAAGCAGAACAAGCACGGCAAGCAGAACAAGCACGGCAAGCAGAACAAGCACGGCAAGCAGAACAAGCACGGCAAGCAGAACAAGCACGGCAAGCAGAACAAGCACGGCAAGCAGAACAAGCACGGCAAGCAGAACAAGCACGGCAAGCAGCATCTTCACAAGCTGGGTCAGCAAGGAGTGGACCAATACGAGCAATCCATCTTGATGAGCCTCAGACCGGTATCCCCAAACCCACAACGCTTTATGAAACCTTTCGCCACTCTCTTGCCCAGGTAAACGGTGACTGGGACCAGGCAACCTATAATGTATTGAAAGCTGGAACATACGATGATGGATGCCATCCGAGCGTTAAGGTCGCAGGTATTCTTTTAGCTGAGAACCCCTTGCCGTGCCAGCCAGGTCAGATAGAGGATCGCTTTTATCCAGATGCCCTTTCAACAGTGGCATCTCCTTGTAAGCCTGTAACGGTCAAAAAGCTGATCGACCAAGGAGAGTCTCTTTCACAGCTGCGTCGCAATGAAGATTTTCAAGCAGTGGTTGCTGGGTTTCAAACGCGCCTATTAGCAGGTCTTCATGTGCAGCTATCCCTTCCTGAAATCATCAATAATCAGCTTGCTGCGATCATGGAGGAGCAGAATTGGGAATTGGAAGATACCTATACCAAAATGGCTAATATTGCAGATCTTCTGGCATTTGATCTTCTGACAAGCTGTCAAATTCAAGGCACAAGCTTGATTTTCGGTGGAGATCTAGAAATTGTCTTTGCTGATCCAGATAAGCCAAGTGACGTTTCAGATGTACCTGTTAATGATTTAGTCTCTTATGGGAATCAAAGTGAGGATGCTCTTGTTCTTAATCAACCATTGATTGTTGCTCAAGGTCTTGCTGGGCTAAGCGAGAGGCATGCAGTATTCAGAGCATGCTTATTAAGTGGCGATACCTCATCAATTGCGGGAGATCTGCTTGTCAACTTAAAGCAAGTTTCAGCTCTGATGTTGCAGCGCTATGTGGCGCCTTTTTGCTCGAATTGGTCACTTGCTGAAGATGCACCAACAATACAAACGACGCGCGCGAGCAGGAATTTAGAAAGCGATCTCAGAAAGTGCTTTAGATTTGAAGACTCTTGGGATGGCACAGGCTCATGTTTAATAGGTGCTCTTTATGCTCGACCAGACTCCAAAGACTCCTTCATTAGAGAAAAGCGGAAAGAAGTTGCAGACTATCTCATAGCCCATAAAGCTGAGTTTCTGCCCTCTTTTGGAGAGGGAGTTGGTGAGCGCGGAGGAGCACGACTGACTCAAGAGCAGGCATTTAATCAAAAGGTTGCTGATATTAGTAGGCGCACCTATGAGGGACAACGTTCTGGAAGTGATTACTTAGGAGAATTTAGCCTTCAAATTTTTGCTCGCCTCCAGAACAGACCAATTTTTCTCTATGACCAGTCGACACATATTCAATATTCACTCAATTCCAAAGAGGTTCCAATTCCAACGCAGTCGTTTGATAAGGGTGAAAATGACCGACCTTTAACCGGCGAGCCCATCTACATCCGCTTTTTCAATAGCAATCACTTTGGACGTTTATATCCTAAGCAGTAAGCTAGTACCGGTGGAAGAAATATCCCATAGATGAGGTACTTCAAAAAAAGCTGATTTGAAATTTAAAATAATTTCTAAGTCTTATAAAATAAATAAGATATATTCTAAGCTGTGAGCGATTTAAAAATCGGAGGTTACACAATGTTTATTTGTAGAAGGGCAGTTACAACTGGTGTTAGTGCACTGACTCGTGGGATTGCTACACAGCCAAGCACAGTCTCAAAAGAGACAGAGGCTATGCGTCAGGCAATAACTGGCTTGCAACAACAGAATCGATCATTTGAAGTGAAAGTTAAAAATCTTGAAATACAATATGTTATGGACAGAAGGGTCATGGACCTTACTCAAGATATCAGACAAACTGATGGAGATGTCAGATCTCTGGGTAGGAGAGTTACAACTTTAGAGCAGGAAGTTTCTGCGTTAAAGCGCAATAGTACGCAGCAAGGAGCAGCTTTAGGTGTCATTGCTTTGGGTTTAGTAGCTCTTGGAATCTACTCATACTCACAATCTGAATCGTAAAATATTTCGTGTGACCAGAACGCCTAATGGTGTTCTGGCCGCATGATAGGGAATGGGTGCTGCATTAGAGCATCACAAGACGGTCCATCCCAATTCCAATCGGCATCCCCTGGCAAATAGCCTTAACTAACTCCTCCTCCCTAGTGTCTTGCTTTTCCTCTTTCACAACAACGCAGTTTTCTAATGCTTCGTAAGAAAACCAAATTGTTAAGACTGTGTTTCAAAAGCCCGAGAGAGCAAGTAGACATTTCCCTTCAAAAGCAGCGGCTCCGCCGCTGCTTCTTTCAGGTAGCAAGCTGAGGCTTTGCCTCAGCTTGCTGGACGTGATGTTTTGGGCAGGCGGAGCCTGACCTAAACTCGCGGAAGCTATTGATAAAAATTCCTTAAAAAAAAGAAACTCCTTGGCTAATCACAGCTACAAGGAGTCTCAGGATGCGTAAACGCAATTGGAAGCAATATAACAAACAGCTAGTTCAAAGGGGAAGCATTACTTTTCTCATCGACCCTAAGTTGTTCAAAAACAAAAAGTCTAAAACTGGTGGCAGACCTCAGATTTTCTCCGATTCTTTGATTACCATGCTTATGATGGTCAAGATTCATTACCATTTGGCTTATAGGGCTCTGCAAGGCTTTGCTGAGTCATTTACAAAATATTCCATTCCTTCTTACTCATTGATATGCAAGAGAGCTAGAAAATTGAAGCTCCTGCTTTAAGCCAGTCAAATGCTTCTGTTGTTGCTATCGATGCTTCTGGAGTTAAAGTCTATGGGGAGGGAGAATGGAAGGTTAAAATTCATGGAAAGTCAAAACGACGGCGATGGGTAAAAATCCATATAGCAGTCGATACGGATACTGGGGAAATTGTAGCTCAAACAACAACTCAAGGGCATGTACACGATGGTCAAATGACTGAGGTTCTCCTCAGCCAAGTGAGTGATTCTGTAGATACTGTTTTGGCTGATGGTGCATATGATGGAAGAGCTTCTAGAGAGGCTAATACAAAAAGAGGTGCTCGAGGGCTCATCCCTCCACCCAAGAATGGTCGAATACGAAACAAAGATCCAGATCGGGATGATGCATTGCGCATCATCCGAGCATTAGGTGGGGATCAAGTTGCTAAATCTTTGTGGAGTAAAATGACGGGATATAGCCGAAGAGCTCTTGTTGAATCAGCCTTCTCAAGAATGAAAAGGCTCTTTGGCTCTAGGTTATTTTCAAAAAGATCTGATAGTCAGAGTGTTGAAAATCACCTTCGCTGCCTATTACTCAATAAAATGAATGCTCTAGCCATCTGAATGAACCACGGCAGAGCCGTGGTCAAAAGGCCTCTTAAGTTCAAAAGAGTTTTTCAACAAAATCAATTGTTAAGTCTTTAGCAAACTGTTATAATAGTTCTAGTTACGCAATATAATGAATTTTTTATTTTTGTGAATCTCAATTTTTATTTTGTCGTAATAAACAAAAAATAAAGATTTTAAGATCTTTGCGCAACAAGGCAGGATGGAAGAGTAAAAAAAGTCTTCCAATAGAGAACAAGGGCATTTTGGAGTGAGAAAAACATGATAAATAGTCAAGTATAGAAGGTGAGATGAGAGCTTTAAATCGACTTTCAAATCAGGTTCAACATAGCACACAATATGTATTAAAGCTGTTGGCCTCGTGGAATGGTTATCTCGTTTTGTATGTTTCAAAAAAAATTGGCTACATTCCTGATTGGGCAGAACAATACCTAAAACTAACGTGTAAATTCCAGGGTGCTATCTGTAAGTTTAAAGGTAAAAATAATGATGAACTACCAGAGTTTGTAGCGAAAATACAGTCTGAAAGTAAAATGGCATTAAGTATGTTAGTTCAAGATCTTAATTTTGAAAAATACCTTGAAGTTACCAGGCCAAAAGACCACTGCGTAGACCAAAATAATCTACTTAGAAGAGAGAGTTTAGAAAAGAAAGAGGTTTCTGTTCCAAAGTGTAAATATCATTGGTATAAGAACCTAGGTGTTCTTATGAATGTCTATACAAGAACTGATGACCCATGTGTAAAAAAATTAATAGGTTTTCTAGCTTATAATTACCTTGGAAAAGCCGCTCCAATTTGTCCAAGAGACATCTCAGTAGATCATGCCACAAAGATCAAGCTGTATGACTTGTTTCAGCTTTCTTTGCTTGAGCCGGGAATTTCCTATAATCGGGAGTGTCCTATGTTTGATACTGATTTTCGAGATGGGATAGTTGAAGTATTAGCTACAGGAAGCGGAAACCAATTTTTCCTTACCGATACAAAAAACATTGAAGAAGTGTTGCCCTTATGGTTTCATACCATGGGTGCTTCTGAGCATGCAAATGAAGTTGAGTTGGTGCAAAAATGGGCTTCAACCATTTCCCAAAAAATTAATGAGCACTGTAAAAAATATCAGGAGAGGTCTTTTGCCGAATTTTTTGATTCCTCTCTTCTAGTAGATCTAACCTCACTCCTTGGACAAGATATCTATACCTTTGGAAATGCCGAAAAAAATGGTGATTTTGAAAAAAAACTTCGACTATCTGAGTCTTGGCTTGAAAATGCAATTGATATAGCAGTTCAGCCCTATTGCAATACAGAAGGCTCTAGGAAAAAACTAAAGGCATTAGTAATTACAAATATGACATGTATCTGTCGTTGTGAAGTGAAAGAGGTTGGTGTTTTGAAAGTTCTGCCAGTTTTTTACGATACTAAATATTTGATGTGTGAAGAAGATGAGCGCCACCTACTAGGCATAAAACAAGAGTCTTCTCATAAGTTGTCTAGAGCTCTCTTAGATATAAAATTGTCTAAATCAAAAGCTACAATGGAAGATTTTCTCAATGCTACTGGTATTAGACTAGGCAGTGTTAAAGGCAGGATCAGGGCGTTTGATTTCATGACCCTTGAACAGTTTCTTGCGAATGCTTATGGAATCGCGGTTGAGTATACAGGTGAGGGTAAAAATGGCCTATATTTTGAGAAGCCTCTTGATTTGACATGTACAAGACTCTTCAAAAGATTGGAAAGCATTTTCGATCCTGTGAACCTCTCTGAGGTTTCATTTGTTGAAACCAAGCCCTATCTGCATATTCTAGGGAAATCCACGCTAAGTCTCCTTAAAGGACTTTTGACAGAAATTAAAGAAGAGAAATGGGTTGAAATTAACAGGCATCCAGACCTACGTCAAATTGCGCAATCAACTCTTTTCAAAATTCATATTCATCTTGCAGAAGCAGAGAGGTATATGCATGATTTCTCAAAATTCTGTGAGACAATTGAGCTCATTCATTACGAGATGGCAGCGTTGTTAACAATTTTTATTCCCTTTGATTATGAAGATTTTCCTGGGATATATAAGAGTTGTTTATTAGAGGTTATTCCTGAGGAGTTGGCAGATTATGTAAAAATCGGTCTTACCAAATCTGCCATGAATACTTTTGCAGGAATTAGTACTGCATTAAGAAAAAATATAGAAAATCCTGTACGGATATTTGATCCAGGCTCTCACTTTGAAATTGTACAATCTATTGGTGAGAGCTATTGTTTTGACAAAGTACTGAAGAATAAAGAAATATTACAAGTGGATTTATACGTGGGGGAGTTTAATCACAATGTGAAGTTACTTTCTACGCATAAAGAATACACTCCAGGCGATCTTATCAAAGAAGTCACTACGTTATTAGAAGCAAAGCCGCACACGAAACATTTAACTGTAGCTGTAGACTCAACAATTGATTTTGTCAGCTCTCCAAAAGCAAAAGCAGTTTTACAACATTTCTCTGAAGATATTAGGGTGGGTAAACTGAATTTTGTTTTTTTTAGAAGCGGTCAAAAGTTTGATATGTTTGGTATGGATAACTACTATGGCTCTCCTTGGTATATGATAAATAATGGTGCTTCTCATTGGAATACATTTGATGTCTTAACCTCTGATGAGGTCTTTAAAACAGACTTCTTAACCAACCAGTGGTTTTGTCTGGTCAACAAATATGCCCCAAAAGAAGTAGATGAATATAGAAAAGCAATCTTTGATAACGCAAAAGAGGTTTTAAAGCATGTACCAGAAATTTTGCTTCCTGAAGGAAACCCAAAAATTAGAATTTGCACTGTGGCAGAAGGAATGGAGCCAGGTTTTATAGATATTAAATGTTTTGGGGATCATTCAGAAAGAATTGCACATAGCCTGGAGAGGTATATTTATAAGTTGTTCACTGAAAAAAACTTAAAGATTCACTCGAGGGGTGGATATGGATATATAAATCCAAATGTCAACCTCTTTATAGGAGGATTAGAAAGAGACAGTGATGTGCGCTACACAACAATGAGATTACACCCAGGGATCAATCCTGAAGAGAACCTGCTTTTAATTAATTTTTTAAAAGAAGTTGCAAGAGTGGCTGAGGAAGATTAAACAAAATATTTTTTGTACTCTATTTCATTTCAGCTAAGATAGTAGGGATATCTTCTTTTATAAAATCCAGTATTATTTGATTCTCCTCTGGATTAAGGCCTGGATTTATCCGAACATTTCTCAGCCCTTTATCATCATGGTAGGCTGGTATCACATTCCAATTTGCATGATAAAATCCAAAACTTGATCTTTGGTGCATTTTAACACCATTTTCTGCAAATCGTTCTGCTAATCTTTGTTTCATTTTATCGACTACAGTCGCACATTTTGGATGGAGAATTTTAATATCAATGCAACTCGCTTTCATATCATCATCAACTGTACTGATTCTTACCTGGTCAGCAAGTTTTCCACCTGTTACAAGATCTGCGGGGACGCCTTTTATTATGCTTCGTGCATTATCAAAGATCTGCCCTCTGTAGTCGTCAAGGGCAGCTGGAGCATATTTATTAGCTAAGCAAAACCACTGCATACTCAATGGATCCGTTTTATGAGTCTCACTGGTGGTTAATTTCTCAAAGCCTTTCCACTGTTCTCCTCCATTATTAACCATCCAAAATGGACCGCCATAATAATTATCCATTCCTAGCATATCAAATTTTTGTCCACTTCTGAAAAACACAACATTAAGTGTTCCATCTTCTATTTCATCGGCAAACTCTTCGAGCAGTTCCTTAGCATGTGGCGAATTAACAAAATCAATTGTAACATCGACTGCAACGGTTAAATACTGAGTACCTTGCCCACCTTTCGTTGTTTTTTTATTTTTTTCAAGTATCGCTCGAACTTCATCTTTGACAGCTCCTGTTGAATAATTATCAGTACTCATGTTGATATCAATATTATGATGAAACTCACCTACATATAGATCAATAGGTGTATACTCTTCACTTTCTAACACTTTTTGGGTAGTTCTGTTGGTTCCAAGGAAAGAAATCTCTTCAAAATAAGCACCCTCACCATGTGCGCGTTCTAGGGAAGGGCTCATTTGTTGAACAGCGGCATTGATACCTGCAAAGGTGTTCATTGCAGATTTTGTAACACCCGCTCTTACATTACCCTTGAACTGTTCAGGTACTATGTCCAGCCTAGCTTGATAGATCTTCTGGAAATCTCCATCTTCAAATGGAGATGTTAATGTAAGTATAGTAGCGATTTCACTTTGTATAAGCTCTATTCCCTGGGCGAATTCGGTGAAATTTCCCGTATTATTTTCCGCTTTAGCTAAATGTTGCATTGCTCTGAATAAACTTTGCTGAAGAATCATACGAGTATCCGGATTATAATTCAGTTCCTCCCACTTTTCATCAGAAATCTCATTCATCAATCCCTCTAAAATATCTGCAGTAGCCTTGCCGAGAATGGCAGTCTCTGGGTTATCTTTCGCAAATTTTTCGTTTCCCATTCTTACTTTAAATCTTTGAAAAAGAGCCGATTTTGCGACTTCTCCTTTTCCCTTGAAGGCGATGACATTTTCCCCACTTACAGCGTACTCAGTCATCTGCATTTTTGTTGCAGATCTATCAACAAACCTTTTAAGATCAATAAAGTTAAAAATTTTCTCTCGTCCCCTTACCCCTCCAAGACGTATCCCCGAGTAGTTCACCAATGCTAGTAGATCTATATTTGTCCGCGGAGCTTTATCACCACAAATTTGATAAGAAAGTTTTGTCGGATCTCCCTTAACTTTAAGAAACTTATTTGTTCCTTCGGGTAAAACATAATGTTTAGGATTCATGAAAATATGTAGACTTTTTAGTACACCGACCCCTTTCACTTCAGATCTGGATATACAAGAAATATTAAACTTTAGAAAAACTCTGAGCTTTTGTTCATCTTCAGGTGTCTTACAGAGTTCTTGGTGTTCTTTTTTAATTTTTGCAATGGTGTGATCAATTGCTTTTTCAAATCCACCTTCAATCACCTCCATTTTCTCTTTAAAGACCTCTTCTTTTTCCAGATCTCCATTTGTTTGAATATCATCACCAATCAGATCCGTCAAATCAGCTATAATAGGAGGATCAATGTAGTTGTTAAAAGTGTCCCCAGGATTATTTTGGAAATGGTTTACCAATGCGTTAGTAAGATTATTTGACCACCCGTCAACTAAGCCACTGACTTGACTCTCAATAGTAGTTGCAGCTCCACTATCATTCGACCCTGTATTTGGTGTATCCATTGTGGTAAAGAAAAGTGGTAAAAGATCCTGAAATTCTGTTGTATCAGTAAGAAAAGTGTTACCCATTATAGAAGGCAGATTAGGAAAGGTTTCTTGAAGCTCACTTGAGATATACGGCTCATAAATTGCAGACTCTCTATGATATGTAGCTTCTTGGAACACTCCCAGTTGAAACATTTCTTCAAATTTTTCAAATGTTGCACTGTCAGCCTCTAGACCTAATTCTTGAAGGTCAATAGGAGCAGCTTTTGCAAGATAATTTAATGCAAGGAATTCAATCTGCTTTTGCACTGCTGGATCTTTTGTTCTTGTATGGGCATTCATCAATAATCCTAAATTGAGTTGCCATTCTGTGTGTGATTGTTTGATTGTTTCATCTTTCTTACCAGTAAGTAAGCCATGTTGGTCGACAGTGGCAGTGTCTGGTAGGATGGATTTCAGGAAAGCAGAATAATTTACTTTATTAGCGATTTGTCTAACGACTTCTTTGCTTGTTTCCAAAGTCTTAATGACATCTGAAGGTATTTGATCACCCTCTCCTTTCGCCACTATTTTATTGACAGCTTTTTCGAATTGTTTGTGAATTTCAATATGCTTAGCTGTCCACTTTGGCATTTTACCTTGTTTGCTTGTTAGCCATAGGATAAATCTGCCCATAACTGACGAAGAGCTTTTCTCGACATTGGCACTACTGATATCCACTTTACCTGCAAGATGTGTCAGGTCCTGAATGTTATTGCCTTCATTCCGGTTAGGTTTATTAGCGGAGTTCATTTATTAATTCTTGTTTTTATATGTCGAAACATAAAACTACCTATTACTAATTATATAATTATTATTTATTTAAAATAATAAGTATAATTAACAATTGTTTAGTTTTTTATTTCTTAATAAATAAAAGCATTATTAATAAAATGGCTGCGTTTCAGAGGTGAATTACATAAAACAAGACAAAAATCATTGATGAATAGCGTCTTATAAAAAGACCTTTTTAAAACTTAAGGTCTCTTTGACCACGCGCAAAGCTGTGGCCAAAAAAACAGAGGATGTATTGGCGGAAATCACAAAATAGCGAGAAGAGAATCAAGCATTTTCTAGGTGTCTCAATGAAATGGAAATCCAAGAGTCATGGAACTTGCTAAAGCGCTCAGAGAAGCTAATGGAAGAGTCAGGTCTTGGGGTCGTCAAGTGACAGCTTAAAACAAGAGCTTGCTTGTTTAGAAGGCGCTGTAAACTCAAATAGCGTAGTTTTAGACGTCATTGCTCAGCTTATTACTCTTAATCAGAAGCGTAAAATATTTCGTGTGACCAGAACGCCTAATGGTGTTCGGGCCGCATGATCGGGAAGTAGATCACATCGCGGATGGATGCTGCGTTCGTAAAGAGCATCACGAGACGGTCGATCCCAATTCCAATCCCACTAGCTGGAGGCATCCCTTGGCAAATGGCCTCGACAAACTCCTCATCAAGTGGATGCGCCTCCTCATCTCCAGCATCTCTTTTCTCTCCTTGCGCCTCGAGCAGCTCACGTTGAATCACGGGGTTATTCAACTCTGAATAAGCATTACAAAGCTCACGACCGAGAAAAAAGCTCTCAAAACGCTCGACAAACCCTTCTTCGCGTAGTGCCTTATCACGATGAGGCTTACATAGGGGAGTTGTCTCAATAGGATGGTCAGTAATGTGATGCGGCTGAATCAACTTCTTGGTTACGAGTTCATCAAATAGCAGGGCAATGAGCCCACCACGTGAGCTATTGGCGATAAAGGCGTGGTCAACCTCGGTCTGATCCATCAAAATGCGGTGTATTTCGGCATCAGAAAGGTTGTTTACATCATAGTGAGCAAACTCTTGGATACTTTCAACCATGCTCACTCTTTTCCATGGAGCCGCGACATCAACAACAACTTCCTTACCACTCTCTGCGTGCATGTAGGGGATTTTGGTTGATCCAAAAAACTCAATGGCGAGTTTTTCAATCAATTTCTCCACAAAGACCATCATGTCATTGTAGTCCCAATAAGCCGCATAGGCTTCAAGCATGGTGAATTCTGGATTGTGTGTCCGATCAATTCCCTCATTACGAAAGACTTTGCCAATCTCATAAACGCGCTCAATACCACCAACTAAGATCTTCTTGAGGGCAATCTCAAGTGAGATCCGCAAGTAGACGTCTTGCTCAATGGCATGGATGTGCGTTTCAAATGGGCGCGCTTCTGCACCTCCATAGATATTTTGCAGAACGGGCGTTTCAACTTCGAGAAATTGGTGTTCATTGAGAAATTCACGGATTGTGCGCATCATCCGGCTACGCGTGATAAAGGTCTTGTAGACATCCTCGTGTGAAATGAGATCGAGCCACCGTTTACGGTAGCGCGTCTCTTTATCAGTGATCCCGCTATGTTTTTCAGGAAGAGAAAGTAGGCTTTTGCAGAGCAGAACGACTTGTTTGACGTAAAGGGTAAGCTCACCTTTTCCAGTGCGGAAGAGATGACCTGTGACTCCAATGAGATCTCCAAGGTCAATTTTCTTCTCAATGAACTTGATAGGGCGCACTTCAGACTCTTCTGGAAGCCCCTCAACTTTTGTCAGTTCTCGATTGAACATGAGCTGCAGTTTGTCGTTTCCTTCTCGGATATGGGCAAAAGCATTTTTCCCCATGGCACGGAAAAGAATTAGACGGCCAGCTAGGGTGAACTCAGGCGTTGAGCCTGCGGCTGCTGCTTCACTATCTCCAACGGGGTCTTTCTCGTAGGTTGTCGCAATTGCTTGTGCTGTTGTTGTAGGGCAAAACTTGTGAGGATAGGGCTCTACTCCAAGGGCAGAGATCTCTTCAAGTTTTTTGAGGCGGTTCTGATACTCCTCAGTCTGGTGATAGTCTGGCTTCATTTAGGTTGCTCCATTGTGAACCAAAGGTAGGGGTAAAGGCACATTAGGGTGGTCAGCAGGCCAACACCGAGTGCAACGATCAAAAAAATTTTTGTATGACGGCTCATGGGACAATCCTATACTATTCATCAAAAATAAAGCCATAAAATCATGTCAGATAAGAGGCTTCATTTTTTCATTTCTTCCCAAGGAATTGTTTGCTCTTTTCCAGACTGGATATTTGCAAGAGTCTCTCGGGATTTTTCAGCTAACCACTCATCTTCCATCTCTTCTATACGTTCAAATGCTGCTATTAGCAGGAACTCTTTCATAGAGATCCCCAGTTTTGCAGAAACCATTTTTAAATACATAGACTCTTCTGTAGTCATCTCAAGAGTAAGTTTGGATTTGCCTTTCATATTAAACCCCTCTAAAAAAATGTCGAAATTGCATCGATGTCAATGTGGAGTCGGACGTTTTTGGGAAAAGGGACTTTATGGATGGCTGCATTGAGCTTTTGAATCGAGGTTCCACGCACCAAAAACTGAAAGCGATAATTATCTTTGATCTTAGCATGTCCTGATGGAACAAGGGGATGAACAACAAATCCTTTCTTGAGATGTTGACAGAGCTTCTCACGATACTGCTTGCCAGTCAGCTCTGTCACTCCACAATCAGGGCCACGGAAGGTGAGCTTGGCAAGATGGGTGAAGGGAGGAAATCCAAACATTTCTCGTGTTTCAATCTCCTGCTTGTAGAAGGCGAGATAGTCTTGCTCTGCTGCAAATTGAATCGTTGGATTCTCAGGCATCCGCGTCTGAATGACAACTTCTCCAGCCAACTCGCCACGCCCTGCGCGTCCAGCGACTTGGGTGATCAGTTGGAACGTTTGCTCTGAAGCGCGAAAATCTGGGATATTGAGGTTGCTATCACCGTTGAGAACGGCAACGAGGGTGACGGAAGGGAAGTGCAGTCCTTTGGCAATCATTTGTGTGCCAATCATAACATCGGCTTTTCCTGTGCGAAATTGGCGGAAAAGATGTTCATGACTCCCTTTGTGTTTGGTGGTGTCACCATCCACTCGCAAGGTGCGCACTTCTGGAAGTACGGCGTGGAGGGCGCGCTCAATTTGTTCAGTGCCAACTCCTTTGTATTTGAGATCTTGTCTTTCGTGACATTTGGGACATTCAAGCGGGGGAGGAGAGAGGCGGTAGTCACAGAGATGGCAGGCCAAGGTTTTGCTGTTGAGGTGAAAGGTGAGTGAGAGATCGCAGTGTGGACACTTGAAGATAAAGCCGCATCCTTTGCAACACATGCTTGTATGATAACCGCGCCGATTGAGAAAGAGGATTGTTTGTTCACCAAGTTCGATGCGCTTTTTAATCCGGTCAATCAAGGGCGCTGAAAAAGAGGTGTAACCTCCAGCTTTTTCATACTCATCACGCATGTTGACGATAGTCACTTGTGGCAGCGTTGCTTTTGTTGCGCGCATCCCAAGTGTGGAGAGGCGGTATTTTCCTTTCTGGGCATTGTAGTAGCTCTCGACACTAGGAGTTGCACTGCCAAGCACAACAGCACTTTTTGTGAGCTTGCCCCGCATCACAGCCATATCCCTGGCGTTATAGGTAGGGCGTTCATCTTGCTGCTTATAGGCATTATCATGCTCTTCATCCACAATGACAAGTCCGAGATTTGTAACAGGACTGAAAATTGCTGAACGTGCCCCGATCACAATCTTTGCCTCTCCCTTCCGAATGCGGTACCACTCATCACGCCGCTGTCCCTGACTCAGGCGATGGTGCAAAATAGCGATCTTCTCTTCAAACCGACTACGGAAACGTTCGATGGTTTGAGCCGTCAGCGAAATCTCGGGGACAAGCATAATGGTATCGAGTCCAGCTTTTAGGGCAATGTCGATCGCTTGCAAATAGACTTCGGTTTTTCCGCTTCCCGTCACTCCAAAAAGTAGATGGGTTTCAAATTCCTGTTTGTTCAATGTATCTGTAATCTGATCGAGAGCCTGCTTTTGTGCCTCATTGAGCTTTTTGTGGGTCGATTTGAAGTATTCTTCACCGATGAGAGGGGAGCGATCGACTTGGATCGCATGGAGTCGGAGTAAGCCTTTGCTGACAAGCGTGTCAATGGGACTGCGCGAGACACCACTTTTTTCCATCACCTCAGTCAAAAATAGGCCACCAGATTTCACAGCAAGGAGTGTGTCGAGTACTTTTGCCTGGGAAGGTTGCGATTCACGCAATTCTCTACAGGCCTGATTCAATTTCTCATGGGACTGAGAGCGAAAGACCATATATTGTGTTTTGTGCGCCACTTGCGAGCGAATGCTTGAGGGAAGCATGCTTTTTAGAATTTGTCGCAGTGGTGTCAGATAGTATCCCTCCATCCACTTGGCCATTGTCAATAGGTCATCTGGCAGTGAAGTCTCTTCGTAGATTTCTGCAACGGGCAAAACTTTGGCAAAGTCTGGTTTCTCTTTGACAGCGACGATCACTCCATCTTTCAAATGCCCTCGCAGCGGGACTTTGACGCGCATTCCTGATGTGACAGCAGCACTTATTGGGACGCTGTAGTCAAGAGGGCGATCAATGCCGACATCTAGGAGGACAGAGACATACTTTTCAGCTGATTCCATAGTTCTCGTTTTTTAGATTCGCTGCTCAGATATGTCTCTGCAGATTCCAAGTTGAGCAGAGAGCCAGAAAAGGAGAGGGGGAGTGAGATTTCAGGTGGGATCAGAAGGATTTTAAGAAGGGGGTGAGTGAGAAAACTCTCCCAACCCATCTGCTCGACCTCTTGCAAAGAGAGTAGAGAGGCTGAAGCGACCCGTTGCGTGAGTGCATCAACCACTTTTTCCCAAAACGGGTGCTCCCCAATGCAGACAATAGGAGTGATTGGCTTGGTCAAATTCAGTCGCCCAGCTGCCCACTTCTTCAAATCAGCGAAAGCAGACTCCTCTTCGACAACAGGTTTTTCCTTGACCAGAGATGGTTTCTTGATCACAGGCTTCTCTTTGACTATAGGCTTGATAACAGGTCTTGATGTGAGCTCATACTCCTGTTCAATCCAGCTGCGGAGATCTTTGGCAAGTTGTTGCACTAAATTTTGCATCGTCGCAACAGACTCACATGTTTTTGGATTTGAGAAGTGAGATGAGAAAAACCTCTTTTGGTGTAATTCTCGATCAGAGAGCTGGCTAGCTGATCTAGATCTTGAGGAAAAAAGCGGCGTACCGTTCCGCTGCCACAGAGATGATCAATCGCCTTGTGTTTGCGAAGCACAAAAAAACAGATATTTGCATCATCAGCTTTGCAGCTCTGCAGCAGATGCATTGTCAGCTTTATCAATGTCTTTTCAAAATTGACATTTGCATAGAGTTCGTAGATCAAGGCATCTGTTATGGGATCTGAAGGGAGTAAATGTGCATAACCCTTGAGTCTATCGATTTGCTCTTGTTTTCTAGAGGTACGCAGTATCAAGCAAGTATTGAGAAGAAATTGAAAAGTGAGCGCGTCATTTGTTTTGTTTGCACATGCTTTTTTCGACATAAAAACCTCAGCTATACTCTAACAGAACGGCGCGATTAATTTCCAAAAAAGCTTCCTTCCAATGATAGTTATCGAGCAAGCCTTCGCAGTCCCGTCCGAGTATCAAGAGGGCAACGTAGAGCGCTTCAATCGACGAAAGCCCATTAGGTTGATCTTGTCGACGGGGATATGCCGTCTCTAATTCAGATGGCAGGCTGCGCGCTCGCTTAGGGAGTAGAAGATTTTCAGCCATTTTACCCGCGTAGCGCCACGTTCCATCTAGAAGAAGTAGAGGATAGGGAGCATCTGCACGCGTCAATAGCGGTGCATCCACTTTAAGAAGGGTTGCATCGCCAAAGTCAATTGGCTTTTCTAGCGGGTATGTATAAAAGCAAAAACGCGGGTCATTTTCTAAACCACGCAAACTACACTTTTTACGATTCTCTTTTCGATGTCGGATAATTATATTTTGCATAAAAAACTAGAAAAGGATCATAACAGAAGATATCTCTCAAGTGGAGTCAATTTTTAAGGAGACGTTTCTATGAAGTTTTTATCCGTACTTGTATTGCCCTTTCTATTGTTAGGTTCACCTCTGTTCGCACAAGGAGGCCAGAATCAAATCCAGTGGCAAACCGATTTTCAGAAAGCAGCCCAAGAGGCAAAACAACAACGCAAACCGATGATTGTCTATTTCACAGGATCTGATTGGTGTGGTTGGTGTAAAAAAATGGATCAAGAAATTTTCTCAACACCACAATTTATCCAAGAAGTTGGCAGTAAGTTTGTCTTCGTCAAGCTCGACTTCCCAATGAATAAGAAGCTCCCTGAAGACCAAATGCAGCAAAATGCACAGCTTAAGCAACGTTATGGTGTCACAGGCTATCCAACTGTTGTTGTGTTAGATCCGTCAGGATCATTTGTTGGCGAGACAGGTTATCGAGCTGGCGGTGGCAAGGCCTACGCAGAGTTCCTGATGCAATTTTTTAACTAGGAGAAAGAGAATGCGGTCACTTCTTCTGACAAGTGTTTTGATGCTTAGCGGCGCCCTTTACGCTTTTGAAACAGATTATACAAAAGCACTTGAACAAGGACGTCAAGATGAGCGGCCGCTTCTCTTATTTTTCAATGGATCAGACTGGTCTGGCCATGGGATGAAGATGAAAAATGAGATCCTCACCCATTCTAAGTTTGAAGAAAAGATCGGTGATCAACTCATTTGCGTAGAGATCGATTTCCCCAAACACAGCGCTCTTAGTGAGGTCCAAGAAGAGCAAAACAAAGCATTAAAAGAGCGCTTTTGTGTGCACGAGTTCCCAGCTCTAGTCTTGATCGACCCTAGCGAGCGCGAGATTGCCCGTTTAGGCTACCAACCTGAGAGTGGCGATCAACTTGCACACGACCTACTTAACCTCGTCGGTGAAGATCGCAAGCTCACAGACAAGCTGACTAAGATCGATCACCTAGGTGTTGCAGATCTCAAAGAGGGATACGCCATAGCGCAAGATCTGCAACGATTTGATGCTGCCGACCAGCTGCTTCAGGCCGGGATGCGGAGTGAAGACCCCGCTTTTTTCCTCTTGGAGAAGTATCGTCTGCTCTTATCAAATGGAGAGCATGAGCCCGAAACCATCGAGATACGCAACAAACTCTTTCGCCTCGATCCCAATAATGAGCAAGGTCTACTCTTTACGCTTGCCTTGATCGACTTTCAAACCCGCTCTTGCTGGGAGAATACCCTCACCCCAGAAGAGATCATCAGACCTCTGCAAGACTACCTGACCCACTTTGGAGAGCAGGATAAGGCAAATGTCTGGCGTTTAGAGATGATGATTGCGCAGTTCTATCTAGAGCACGATCAATGGCGCAGCGCCCTTCAACATGCAGAGACAGCCTTTCAAGCTGCCCCTGAAGAGAAGCGCGCCGATGTCGATCATTCCCTGCAATACATCAAAGAGCAAGTCAATCAGACCGTTTGTAATTGAGTTGTCAGGCTAACAGAGTGCAAAGTCAGCTTCTGTTATCAATCAGGCTGTTTGTAATTGAGCTGTTAGAGCTTCGAGTTCAGACTTGATGTCATAAAGCGTAGCTTCTGCTGCTTTAGGACCTGGGAAAACAGAAAGTTCTAGGCTTGGAAGATCCGATAGGCGAAAGGCCTCTCGGACAAGACGCTTGAAACGATTCCGTTTCACAGCATTGCCATAGCGGCGAGAGACTGTGATTCCAAGCTTTTTTTCAGCAGCAGCAAACATTTGAACTTGAAGATAGGGACCACTTTTCTGAGTTCCATAGCGAGAAACACGCCTAAACTGAAAACGTTTAAGTAGGCGGCTTTGCTTAGGGAAGATCATACAGGAGTGAGACGGTAGCGACCTTGACGACGACGGCGATTCAAAATTTTTCTGCCATTGGCTGTCGACATACGTTTGCGAAAACCGAGTTGATTCTTGCGGCGTCTTTTACTTGGCTGGTAAGTTCTTTTCATTTTAAACTCCGATAATTTGCCCAAGATCCTACCATTTTTATCATATTTGCACAAGAGTTTGGAAAGACTTGCTCACAAATTCCACTTCTTGTAGACTATCGACCTTTGAAAGCTCCCAGTCTTACACTTGAGAGCAACGCATAAAAAATATTAGGAATCTAGGTATGAAAGTAAAAGCCTCAATTAAAGCAGATCCTTCAAAAGGAGATAAGCTAGTTCGTCGACGTGGACGTCTTTACGTGATCAACAAGAAAGATCCGAACCGTAAACAGAGACAAAAAGGGCCAGCCCGCAAGAAATAAGGAAGACAATGGCAAAGACATCAGCAGTAGCAAGACAAGCAAAACGCGCTAAACTCGTTGAACTTAACAGAGAGCGTCGCACAGAACTTCGCAAGAAGTGTAAAGATTTGAATTTATCAGAAGAAGAGAGAGAGCAAGCACGTATTTCCCTTAACAAGATGCGTCGCGACTCTTCTCCATCTCGCCTTAAGAACCGCTGTCAACTCACAGGACGTCCTCACGCTTACCTCCGTAAGTTTGGGGTATCTCGTATCTGTTTCCGTGAGCTTGCGAGCATGGGTCTTATCCCAGGCGTCACCAAAGCTAGTTGGTAACAACAAAAAAAAGCCGCTCCAAAAGAGCGGCTTTTTTTTTGTGCTCACACATTTTTTAAATCAAGCAAGACCGTAATAACCCGGATTCAAACTATCTCCTAGAAGAGTTGGATTGATAAATCCAACAACCCCTTCAAATAGCGTTGTGATCACACCAAGAGAGTTCAATCCTCTGATGGCAGCAGCATTTGCTTGGTCCCAGGTTCCGAGATAAGCGGCTGAACAGGGAAGAGCAATAATCACGTAAAGCAGTTCTCCAACTCTCTCTAGAACTCTAGCAAGGGTATAAACAAGTGCAACTACGCGGGCCCCTACTAATGAGACAAGAGTACTCTGGCTGTCATATGCTTGTTCTAGCCAAGGCTTTATTCGTGAGCTAAGTGGCTTGTTTGGCTCTTCAGGCTTAACTACTGTGTCCTCACTGTCGATGAGCAGAAGAATTGAGCTATAGAAATTGCCAAGCAAAGAGGTGGCATGATTTAAATTTTTTATTGCTACTTCAAACGTGCGCTCAGTCATAGGCAAGCCGCAGATCGATCTGCCTGAATTGTCGACAAGAGCCTGAGGAAGGGTTAAAATAGCCGCTCCAATACCGATGATTCCATCGACGATATATGAATGCAAGACCGCTCCTAAGAGCGGTCTTTTTGTTTAATTACTCATTCACATCACTAATATTATCGTCGCATTCCATTAGGGGGGGGGCGTATATGTATAGGAATTATTAGATTCGAGGATATGCTCATTCTGTTCGAGAGCATGGTTAGCAAATAGGTGAGGGTTAATGATGCCGATGATCCCCTCAAAGAGTGCTGGAATCACATTTAGAGCCTCAAGTCCTCTGCTTGCATAACGTGTTGCATCATGACTCAAAGGAGAGAAGGGAAGCGCTACTGCTCCATAGACAAGCTCTACAGCATATTTCAAGACGGCTGCAAGGGTATAGCCTAGGGCAGCTAGCCGCGAAACAATCTCACGTTCAAAGAAGCACTCTGCGTATTGAGCTTTTTTTATAACAGCTATTTTAGCGGGCTGAGTGTAGTCAAGGTCGCACGCTTCAGCAGGCTTGCTATCTTTTGCTGCAGGGTTGACAGCATGGATTAATGCGCCAAAAAGCTTCGATGGAAGATTAGCAGCACTCGATAAATGTCCCACAGCCGACCGCATCGCTAAATAAGCAGATTGGCTTACTCGCCCAGAATAAGCAGTAATTTCGCTATTTATAAGTGAGAAGCCAACAGCTTCACTCATCGCCTGGGGCAGAGTGAGCACTGCAGCAAGAGCACCAAGGACTCCATCAGCAAGGCGGGCGACTGTCCCAATAACAGCTACTCCAGCAGCATCACGTCGCTCAGTGAGGGCTAGGGTAAAGAAGGAGTTTTTTTGATATGGCAGATCAGAGGTTATTGCATCGGCAAAAGACATACTTTTTCTCCTAGTTGTTTTGAAATTCTTCTTTGACCTCAGGAAGATCTGAAAGCTGTTTCCACTCTTTCATACCCTCTCCCCAGATCAAGGTTTCATCTTTTAAAATTTTCTTTTTCCAGTTATCAGCAAGGTCCGGAAATTCAATCGGTCCTTTCTGCTGGTTATTTTTTGGGTCGAGGTAGTACCACATCTTTAGCCAAGCATCGCTCCTGGGTCGAGGTCTAGGCGCAGCTTTTTTGGGCTGAGGGCTGTTTTTTGGTAGAATGTAAAAAAGAATGACTCCAAAAATGCCGAGAATCAGGCCTGTAAAAAACCAAATAAGCGGTGGCTTGCCATTTTTTTTGGCTAAATAAGCGCAAATGCTGCCAAACATGGTCCAGATAAGCAAGAGATTGATCAGTGGTAAGGTTTCCATAATTGCCATCCATTTTACAGGTTAGAGTAATTTTTCACCATGTATTTATAAGATTCTGTAAAGGAGGTAAAACGATGTTGAATAATACCTTTATGTGGCATATATTTTGTGTCACGGGGGTATCCCAAGAGGTATAGTATGACAGAAAGTTTAGATACAAAAGAATTCGAGCTGCCAAAAACAATTTTTAGCAGAGATATTGAGACGCGTGTGATTCAAGTAATCATTTTAAATACGTTGCATCGTGTGGAAGGTGTGAGCTTGATGGGTGGAACATTAATTGATTCACTTCTGGGCAGGGAAGTTGAGCGTGTCAAGGGTATCACTGTTGAGCAAGATAGCAAGAATCATCTTCTCAAAGTCAAGATTGAAGTGAATATGCACTATGGCGTTTCCATTCCAGACAAGTCAGAAGAGGTTCAACAGCAGGTTGTAGAAGAAATCACAAAACTGACTGGTTTGCACGTCGCATCTGTTCACATCATTGTGAAAGGGCTCAATGTTCAAGTTGAGAAAGAAGAACAGAGTTATCCAGCTTCGCTTTTAGAGGAAGAGGACGCGATTGAAGAAGAGTTGAAGAAAAGCTAATGCGCACGGAAAATGTGCTGATTAGCTTAGTAGCTCTGCTGCTAGGTCTCTTGCTGTTGATTTTTGGCGTGCTGTTTGTAAGCTCTGCCTATTTCTCTATTTTTGAAGCGACAATGGTGAGCTATTTTTCAGCGCATCTTTTTAAAATTGGAGTGATTTCACTTCTATTTGCCTTTGTCCTTTTGGGAGCATTTTGTGCTTTGAGTAGACGACGCTATCTGCTTGTAAAGATGGGGGGCTTTTCAATTCAAGATCGTGTGCTCGGTGAGCTTGCGCAAAAGAGTTTAGAGTCGCTCTTTTCAACTGGAGAGGTGAGCTGTGATGTGCTAGTGCGAGGTAAGAAGAGAGTGGAGGTGATTGCAAATCTTCCCTTTACTGAAGAGGAAGAGCAGGTGCTTGAAGAGGTCGAGTCGGTGTTACAGGAGGCATTTGCGCAGAGCTGTGGAATCAAACATGAGTTTTTATTGAATGTCAGCTTCAGAGATCAAATTTCCAAAGGTTGATGCCTTTTTCAAGCTCAGTGAGCGGCAAACTTCGGTGCGCAGTGAATTGATTGCTGGAGGCACCTGTTTTCTAACAATTGCCTATATCTTTATCTTAGTGCCTTCGATGCTTTCCCAGGTAGGAATTGATTTTGGTACGGCAATGACTGCCACTGTGTTGACTGCTCTTTATTCAACGCTGCTTGTCGCTTTTTTAGCGAACTATCCTTTTGTCATTGGCCCTGGCGTTTCGATGGTTGCCTACATCGCGTATGCGATGATTTCAAAACAGCAGATGCCGTGGCAAGTTGCACTGGGGATCACGTTTCTAACAGGTGCTACCCTGTTAGTTCTTAACATTCTTAAAATTCGCGCATTGATCATTCAGACAGTTCCCTACTGCTTGCGCATTGGAACGACATCAGGGATAGGCCTTTTTCTTGCTGTGATTGGATTGAAAAATGCTGGGCTACTTGTGCGTGCGGGGGAGGCCTTCTCTTTCGGCGATCCAACTTCTTTCACACATCTGATGGCAGCGGCTGGATTGATCATCATCACACTACTGCTGCTTTTTCGTATTCCTGGCGCCTTTTTCTTTGGGATCATCACGGTTTGGATCATCAGCGCTTTTTTTGGAAAAATTACTTGGAATGGATTCATGTCACTTCCAGCGCCTCTTTCGTTTGATCATATAAATATTCAAGAAACCTTGAACATCAAGTATTTGGGGCCATTTATTTCGCTTCTGTTTGTAGCGCTTTTTGACTCAACGGGTAGTGTACTTGCTTTGGCACATCGAGCTGGTTTTGTTCAGGAGGGGGAGCGTGACTGTCACATTCCGCGTATTCAACAGGTTTTCATGTGTGACTCAACTGGGACGATGCTCTCAGGTCTATTTGGGACAGCGCCAACTTCGATCTATCTCGAATCGGCTGCTGGTATTGGAAGTGGTGGACGCAGTGGCTTGACGAGCATTGCCGTCGCTCTATTTTTTGTTGCACTGCTCTTTTTTTCCCCTTTTGTGACATCGATTCCATTTTTTGCTACAGCTCCTGTGCTTTTGATCATCGGTGGCTCAATGCTCGGACAGCTTAGGGAGCTTGATTGGAAGGATGTGACCAATTGGGTGCCTGCAATCTTGACACTCGTTTTGATTCCGATGACGTTTAATGTGGCGCTTGGCATTGGCATCGGCTACATGACCTACTGTCTCTTGAAACTGCTCACTGCTAAGATGAATGAGGTGCACTGGTTTTCGTGGATTTTAGCGCTCTTTTTCCTGGCTAAGTTTATTCTCTTTCCAAGCAGCTAACGCTTTGAGATCCCGTTTGGTGATCCCTTCCACTTCCAGCCACTGCTCTGCGCTTGCTTCTAAAATGCGTTTGAGACTCCCAAAGTGGGCGAGCAGCCGTTTCTTTTTCACGGGGCCAATCCCTTCAATGCTATCTAGCTCTGAGGTGAAGTAGCGGGTTTTACGTCGCTTCTTCTGAAAGGTGATAGCAAAACGGTGTGTCTCATCACGGATCTCCTGCAATAGAAAAAGGATGGGGGAGTTGAATTTGAGAAGTAGAGGCTCTGCCCTATCTGGAAAAAAGAGTCTCTCTTGAGTAATTCCTTTGTCGTGACGTCCTTTTTCTTTGGCAACACCCATTACATCGACAGTGCTGATATTTAGGGCTGCAAGCGTCTTAAGTGCGGTGTTGAGATGTCCCTTGCCTCCATCGATGAGAATAAGGTCGGGGAGCACTTCTGCTTGTTTGAAACGGCGGGTGAGCACTTCGCGAAGAGCTGCGTAATCATCGCTCGTCGCCACTTTGTATTTGCGGTAGGATTTGGGATCTTTTTTTCCATCTGTAAATACGACCATTGCACTGACGGGATCACTTCCAGAGATGTTGGAGGTGTCAAAGCACTCGATGCGCTCAGGAAAATGCGTGAGTTTCAACTCCTCTTCCATTGCCATCAAGACATGTGTACGATCTTTTTCAGGCTCTTTGTTGAGATGTACTTTTGCATTGAGGTTGGCCATCTCAACTAGGTCATGTTTGTCACCCCTTAGCGGTGTGAGAAGTTTGAGCTCGAGGATCGTGCCTAGCAATTCACTCTCTGCAAGAGCAAAGGGGAGTAGAAGCAGTGAGGGGAGCTCTTCGCGCCCCTCATAGTGTTGCAAAATGAAGGAAGTTAAAATCGCTTCATCGGCTTGGGCGCATTCTGAAGCGAGATAGTCGTGGGAGGCGACGAGCTTTCCATCACGATATTGCATTTGCGTGAGTGCTACACGTTCTTGCTTCCGTTGAAATCCGATGACATCAAGATCTTTACGGCCCGCCTTCTCGATTTTTTGTTTTTCAAGGGTTGCTGCGATGAATTTGAGTGTGCGATGGATTTTCTCCGCTTTTTCAAAGGCAAGAGCTTCCATTGCTGCTTCTCGCTCCTGCTGGAGTTTTTTGATAATGGTTTTATCTTTTCCCTTCAAAAACTCAATGACGTGTTCGACAAGCGTATCATACTCCTGTTTGCTACATTTTTTGACACAAGGGGCTAGGCATTTTTTCATCTCATAGAGGATGCAAGGGCGTGTGCGCGCTTTGAGTTCTTGATCAGAGCACTGTCTGAGTGGGAAAAGGGTGCGTAGCAAGTTGAGTGTTTCGCGCGCAGCATACGATTTTGTGTAGGGGCCAAAGTAGAGATTCCCTTTTGGGGGCCTTCCTTTGTAGCGCGCCACTTTGATCATGGGCCACTGATGTTTGTGGTTGATCATCAAGCTGAAGAAGGATTTATCATCTTTGAGCAGGATGTTGTATTTGGGTTGATGTTTCTTGATCAGGGTATTTTCAAGTAGAAGCGCCTCTTTTTCAGAGGTGACGACAATGGTATCTATGTTTGCTACTTGACTGGTGAGAAAGGGGATCATCATCCGCCCATCGCGTCCAGGAACAAAGTATTGCTTAATCCGCACTTTGAGATTTTTGGCTTTCCCAATATAGAGGATTTTGCCGCGCGCGTTTTTCATCAGATAGACGCCGGGCCGAGCGGGAAAGCGGTTAAAAGAGAAGGAGCTGTTGCTCTTTGCGTTCATGTGCTTTTGCTTTTTTCGATTCAAGCTTTTTGAGTGTCTCTTGTGCGCGCGAGATCACACTGAAAGGTAGACCCGCAAGCCGAGCAACGTGGATGCCGTAGCTCTTGTCGGCACCACCTTTGACTATCCGATGGAGAAAAACAATCTCATCTTGCAGTTCATCAACAGCTGCATGGTAGTTCTCTGCAGTGGTAAAGGCTTTTTCAAGGTCTGTTAACTCCCAATAATGCGTGGCAAAAAGGGTTTTGGCATTAGTGGAGAGAAGATGTTCAGCAACCGCCCATGCAATTGAAATGCCATCATATGTGCTTGTTCCACGTCCAATCTCATCGAGAATCACAAGAGAACGCGGTGTGACATTATTCAGAATGTTTGCTGTTTCACTCATCTCGACCATAAAGGTCGATTGCCCACGTGAAAGATCGTCGTTGGCGCCAATACGTGTGAAAATTTTGTCGACAACGCCGATATGTGCAGATTTTGCAGGGACAAAGCTTCCCATCTGCGCCATAATAGTAAGCAGTGCAACTTGCCGAATATAGGTCGATTTTCCCGCCATGTTAGGCCCAGTGATCACCATCAGACGCATTTCATCTAGTTTGGTGTCGTTGGGAATGAACTGCTCACGCTGTATGACAGCTTCAATGATAGGATGTCTCCCCCCAATAATCTCAAGGCGATCGCTCTCATCAACGGTTGGACGGACATAGTCGCGCTCTGATGCCACTTGTGCAAGGGAGTGAACAGTGTCGAGAAAAGCAATCGCATTGGCCAGACCGAAGATCGTGTCAGAAAAGGTGATGAGTTGCTCTTTGAGCTCTCCAAAGAGTTTAGTCTCGAGAGAATGAATCTTCTCTTCAGCTGTCAGCACCTTCTGTTCATACTCTTTCAAAATAGGAGAGATGAACCGCTCTGAGTTGACTAAGGTCTGCCGTCTTTGGAAACTCTCTGGCATCAGGTGCGCTTGTCCTTTGCTCACCTCGATGTAGTAGCCAAAGACTCTGTTATAGCTCACCTTCAAGTTTTTGATGCCCGTCTGCTCTTTCACTTCGACTTGGTAACGAGCAAGCCACGCTTTTCCATCAGTTGTAAGTGAGCGCAACTCATCGAGCTCTTGGTGATACCCCTCTTTGAAAATGCGCCCCTCTCCAAAACGGATTGGAGGCTCTTCGACAAGCGCCTCATCAAGCAGTTTGATCAGTTCGCTCACATCAACGAGACGATAGGCGCAAGCAGTGAGCGCTTCCATTCCATCAAGAGCAGCGCGCAGCGGCGCAACATGGTGCAAGGAGAGTCCAAGCGCTTTGAAATCGCGTGGATTGGCGAATCCAGCTGAAACTTTAGTCATGAGCCTTTCAAGATCGCGCACACCTTGCAGCTCTTTGCGCACCTTTGCGCGCACAGTGTAGGCAAAGTAGAGCGCTTCGATCACATTTTGACGCTGCTCGATTTTTTCAACTGAGAGCAACGGTTTTTTCACCCACTCTCGCAATAGACGCCCTCCCATCGGCGTGGCAGTCTGATCGAGAATATTGAGCAACGTATTTTTCTTCTCGCCCATCAAGCTTTCAGTGAGCTCCAAATTGCGTAAACAGATCCTATCGAGGGCAAGCACATCGCCTACATTGTAGGGGGTGATGTGGTGGATATGTTTGATGGGCAGAGAGAGCTCATCGTGCACATAGCTCAAGAGCGCTCCAGCTGCATTAATTGCAGCAACCATTCCCTTCAAACCAAAACCATCCAAGTGTGCTACCCTAAAGTGCTCTGTGAGATAGCGAGAAGCCGTTTTATGTTCAAACTGCCACTCCTCTTGAAAAGAGAGAAGGATCTCATCTTGGAAAAGTGCGGCATGTTTTTCATGAAACTTTTTCGAGACAACAAGCTCAGAGGGATGAACACGAAAGAGCTCATTGAGAAGCTCTTTCTCTTCGTCAAATTCGACCACTTTAAAGGCACCTGTAGTCACTTCCAAAAGGGCAAGGCCAAATAGTGTTCCGACACGTGAAAGAGCAGCAATGTAGTTGCTTGTTTTATCACTCAGTAGCGACGAGCTCACAACCGTTCCAGGAGTGACAACGCGCACGATTTCCCGTTTAACAAGTCCTTTGGTTTGCTTGGGATCTTCCGTTTGCTCAGCAATGGCAATCTTGTGACCTTTGGCAACTAAACGGTCGATATAGTTGTCAGCCGCGTGCCACGGAACACCGCACATCGGAATCTCTTGCCGCTTTGTCAACGTGAGGTCGAGCTGTTGGGCTATTATGACAGCATCGTCGTGAAAGGCCTCGTAAAAGTCGCCCATGCGAAAGAAGAGAAGCATCCCTTTAGCCGCTTTTTTACAACTCTCCCACTGCTGCATCATTGGTGTAGACATGGAGAAGAAGCTACCAGAGAGGATTTTCTAAGTCAATCATACAGGAAGTAGAATGTGAATATATTTATTTAATATATTTTTTAATTAGTTTGTTGTATAATAATTAACTATGAGTTTAGTAATTAAACAACAATATGGTCTACCTAATGAAATATGGAGCGCTATTTTCCAGTATAATGATGCCTCAACCTTAAAATTATGTCGTGGTGTTTGCTGTCAGTGGAGATGCGTTCTGAGTGACTCATTTTTTTGGAAAAATTATTTTGAAAATCACGGTTATCCTCCTTGCCCCTTAGATATTTCTGCAATCGATCTTGCGGCTGCTTGGCAGAGCGGTGCTGTCTACAAGAACAAAGATGGTATTCAAGGCCCAATTATAACCTTTGAAGTGGTTGCTTCTCGGGTAGTAATGGTTGCCGAGCGTCATATTCACTCTTGGATACCAGGCTCTCTCTTGGAGAGAGTCACAAGGATTGAAAGCAATTATAGTTGTATTGCTCCATTTTCAGATGAGCGAATGGTGGGAGCCTCACCTCATGAAGTGAGACTTTTTAATGCTGATCGGACATCTTCTCTTCTCTATCGTCGACTTCCACAGGAGCGGTTTAATCCGCGTGATTTTGGAGATGTCTGTGAGCTCCCCAGTGGAAATATCATTTTAATTGATCGTGGGGGCACTCTTCATGGCTTCTCTGCGTTGGGAGAGAAGTTGTTTGTCAATGAAAGTATAAGCTCTAATGATCCTAATCGTTGTCTTGAATTACGGCCTTATTCAGAAGGTGTATTTGCGGTAAGAGAGGGTCTTTTTACACCAGAAGCTTATTATCTTTTTTCCGAGGATGGCACCTATTTCAATCTACGGCAAGAGAAGCTGACCCATTTGTCAGGGCAATATCTTGCTTTGGAGGATCAAACGATTGGAGTCTACGAAGCGGGAGCTTTCCGTCAGTTATACCAAGCAACAACACAAATAACTTGTCTAAAAGCATTATCCAAAGGAAAAGTTGGAATTGGCTATGCCAACGGCATAACAGAGATTCGTTCCCAAACATATGAAGTAGAGACAACTTTAAGAGGCATTGATGAAGTCTATTCGATCACTTATCTAGGCAAAAATGGATGGATCATCACCTATCGAAAAAATAGGACGCATATCAAAAATGCTTCCCATTTTTCAAGCGAGGGTACGATGGTACAACAATGGCCACGCTTGGCTCTCTATGAGCAGCTTGAAGGGGGAATGGTTGTTGCAACAAAACGTCAGGATCATGTGGCATGTGCCGTCACCTATTTTCCTTATAATGGACTCTCAGTAGAATTGGCAGGAGTCAAAAGTACGAATTTGAATGATCCTAAGGAAAGCAACCATTTGATTTTTGCTAAATATTCTAGCTATGAGGGCACTCTGCTGCAATTCAACATTGGAATTTGGTCTATTCGCACAGGTTCTTTGTTGAAATCAATCTCGCCTGTACAAGGCGTTCTGAGTGATTTTAAAGTTTTTCCAAATGGAGATCTACTCATCTTAACTAAGAGTGATGAAAAGAAGGAGTTGAAATACTATCCTTTGATCCCCATCCCAACAGAAGAACCCTCTGTGTAATCTTGCTCGAGTTAGGAGAATCTGGTATAACTACCAAGTATGTTCACTAAAGAGAGTCTTCAACGTCTTAGAGAGCGCATCGATCTCATTGAAGTGCTCAGCTCCCATATGGAGCTGAAGCGCGCTGGCGTCTCATACAAGGGACTCTGCCCCTTTCATGAGGAGAAATCTCCTTCGTTTACTGTAAAGCGAGGCGATACTCACTACCACTGTTTTGGCTGTAGCGCGCATGGCGATGCGATCCAATTTCTCATGAATTATCTTCACCTTCCTTTTAGTGAAGCAGTCGAAACCTTGGCAGAAAAATTCCATGTTACGTTAGACCGGATCGAAAAAGTGGAAGAGAAAGGTGTTGGACGCGCCGCACTCCAAGAAGCATTACAACTCGCTTCACAATTCTACCATTTCTATCTCTTGCACACTGATGAGGGACGCGCTCCTCTCAACTACTTATTCAAACGTGGCCTTTCTATAGAATTTTTGAAACGATTTGAAATTGGCTATGCTCCGCAAAATAGTGATCTCTTCTTGCAATGGATGCGGGAGAAAAAAGTGTCGCAAGAAGCGCTCGTCGAAGGGGGATTGCTTAATCGGGCAGGGCGCGCCTTTTTTCACGAACGGATCACATTCCCTACGCATAATCCGCGCGGCTCCATTGTAGGCTTTTCCGCACGTAAAATTCGTGAAGAAGTTTTTGGCGGCAAATACATCAACAGCTCTGAGACAACACTCTTTAAAAAGTCCCGTCTCCTCTACGGTCTCAACTATTGCCGTAGGCGAATTGCCAAAGAGCGCAGAGCCATCATTGTCGAAGGGCAGATTGACTGTCTACGGTTGATCGATTGCGGTTTAGATATTGCTGTAGCAGCTTTGGGAACAGCCTTTGGAGAGAGTCATGTTCAAGAGCTGAAACGATTAGGTGTCAGTGAAGTGATCATGCTCTTTGATTCGGATACTGCCGGGAAAAAAGCTGTTTCTAAAACAGGCGATCTCTTTCAAAAAATTGGCCTAGAGGTACACGTTGTTTCACTGCCCGAGGGTTATGATCCCGACTCCTATCTGCGCGAGTTTGGCCCAGAGAAGTTGAAAGAGGTGCTCGGCTCCGGAATTGACTATTTGACTTTTCAAATCGGCTATGTCGGCAAAACACACGACGTGAAGTCTCCTGCTGGTAAAACAGCGCTGATTGGCGAGCTGACTAAGCAGATCAAAGGGTGGGAAGAGCCAGTCATGATTCACGAGAGTTTGCGAAAACTTGCCAGGCTCACCCAAGTGCCAGAACATATGGTTGGGCAGATCCCAACCCCTTTTATCAGCGGTGGCAAATCAGTGCGTATGACAGTCGATCCGAACCGTATCCTTGAGCTCGACTTGCTCCGCTGGCTCGTCTTGATGGGAGAAGAGCGAAAAGATTTCATTGCCACTGCGCGTCACTATCTCACAGAGTCTCACTTTTTAGTTCCCTCGTGCCGCAAAATTTTTCACGCCTACCTCGAAGGAGCGCACGATCTTTTAGAGCTTTCACAATCTGTGGAAGAGGAGGGGATTATCGATGAGATTTTGGCGCGCAAGGTGAATCGTGATCGCGCCGACCTACTCTTTGTAGATACCGTACAGAAACTGCTTGATCGCAAATGGTTGAGTAAAAGTGAAGCGCTTCGAGAGAAGATGAGTCACTCCTACGATGAGAGCGTGATAAAAGAGTTTGACGCACTAAAACGGAAGCGTGTACAAGCCAAATTATGTACCTGATTTTCTTTGATGGTGAGTGTGCGCTCTGTAACCGCTCAGTCCGCTTTGTGCTTGCTAAAGACAAAAAAAAGCGTTTTTACTTCGCACCTCTTGGTGGTGAGACTGCCAAGCAGATGGGGATTACTGAGATGGAGAGTCTTGTTCTCTGTTACAACGAGAAGGTCCTTACCAAGGGTAAAGCAGTTTTACGCATCAATTGGTTACTTGGTGGGAAGTACCGTTTGTGGGGTTGGCTCTCCTATTTGCCATCTGAGCCTTTTGATTTCCTCTACCGTTTTGTTGCCCGTTTTCGCTATTCCTTCCCCATCAAGAAGGTCGATCCCGATTTCGAAGGGCGCCTAAAACCCTAGATTTTGCTGAGTATAATAGTCTATACCCAGCAAAATCCTGTTGCTTTTATAAGATTTTGCTGAGTATAATAATCTATACCCAGCAAAATCCATAAAAATGAGGCGGGGATGAGCAGCAAAATCACAGGTCGTAAAGAAGAAAAACTCAAATTAAAGAAAATATTGAGCTCAAAAGAAGCTGAGTTTATCGCTGTTTATGGCAGAAGGCGAGTGGGTAAAACTTGTCTAATCCGTGATTCAATCATGACTAATAAAGCACGGTTCATTGAGGTAACAGGATTAAAAGATGGAAATTTGAGTCAGCAACTAGAGATATTTACAGAAGCCTTTGCAGAAGCATTTGGTCTTAAATATTCTCCTTCTCAACCAAAAAGTTGGCGAGCTGCATTTAAAATGTTAACGGAGGCTATCCTCAACCTCCCCAAGAATAAAAAATTTGTCATATTTTTGGATGAGTTGCCGTGGTTGGCAACGCCTAAGTCTGGTCTTATGCAAGCTCTCGATCATTTTTGGAATACAAAATGGATAAAGCATCCACAGATCAAATTAATTGTCTGTGGATCAGCAGCTTCCTGGATTCTAGATAATTTGATCAATGCAAAAGGGGGATTGCATAACCGTTTAACAGCAAGTATTCGACTAAGGCCTTTTAATCTTCAAGAAACAATTGAATTCTTGTCAGAACAATCAATTCGTATGAATGCCACACAGGTACTTAGTCTCTACCTCTCTATGGGAGGCATCCCGTTTTACCTAAGAGCAATTCAAAAAGGTTTATCTGCTTCTCAAAATATTAATCAGTTGTGCTTTACAGGAGATGGTTTGCTCTACACAGAATTTAATCGTCTATTTAGCTCTCTCTTTAATAACTCAGATGCTTATGTAGAGATTATTCGTACCATCTCCAAACATCCTGAAGGACTTGATCAAACTTCATTAGAAAAACACCTAACACTCACTAGCTTGGGTGGTACATTGACAAAGCGATTGAATGAACTGGAAGCTGCGGGATTTATTATTAGTTTTGTCCCTTATGGAAAAGGAAAAAAAGGAATGTGCTATAGGATTATTGATGAATATACACTGTTCTATATTAGATGGATAGAACCAGTTGCAAACCGTATTAAGACAGCGACCTCTCAGTCTGATTACTGGCAGTCTAAATGCCAAACTCCCTCTTGGAAAGCATGGTCAGGCTATGCATTTGAAGCATTTTGCTACAAACATATCGAAGAAATAAGAAAGGCAATGAAAATCCATACTGGATTTGAAATCGGCACCTGGCGTTATGTGTCAAAATCTAAAGACGAGAGGGGTGTGCAAATAGACCTACTTCTTGATAGGGCTGACGGCATTATTAACCTCATAGAAATCAAGTATTCCCAAAAACCTTTTCTTATAAAAAGGCAATATGCTGACCAATTGGGAGCAAAGATAGATATTTTTGAAGAGCACCTAAAAGCAAAAAAAGATGTTCACCTGACTATGGTTACTGTTGCAGGTCTTACAAAAAATGCCTATTCGGAAGCACTTGTAGAGAATGAATTAACCTTAGACGATTTTTTACGATGAATTATGCATCTATTCCGCGAGTTTTGGGAAGGCAAAGCCTTCCCAAAACCTCACGTCCAGCAAGCTGAGGCTTCGCCTCAGCTTGCTACCTGCAAGAAGTAGCGGCATAGCCGCTGCTTCTAAAGGGAAATATCGCGCTTTCTTACTTCTCAGACTGTTGCAACTGCAAGCGTGCAAGTCAGACAAAAAGTAGCCAACACGGTCAGAAACTTGAATTCACTACATTTGAGGAGTTAGAATCTTAGTTGGGTGTTGAAGGTGGCGGCGAGCTCGTAGGCAAAGCGCCCTTCAATCCCAAGTGTAATTTTCTCATTGCCAGCAAGTGTAAAACCAACTGCATAGCCAATCTGTTTTGCGCTGATTAGATCCAGGAAAGTGAGTGTTGGCGACACTAGAACATTCGTAAGGGTTAGTTGAGCATCGTCGAAGGAGACTTTAGTCCGGCCTGTAATGAATCCTACATAGGGTATCACGACAATTGTGGGAGTGAAGGCTTGTCGATAAGTGAGTCCAATGGCAAATTGCCAAGCCTTGTAGTCAGCGGAGATGTTATCAGCGTAATGAAAATCACGAGCTAGATTGGAATACGCAGTGATAACAGAGGGATTTGTGGAAAAATAGACGCCTTCAAAGCCAATGTTTAGAGGACCTTGCTTCCAAAGTGTTCCTCGCGCGCCGACGCTCCAAGAAAAAGCGGTGTCAAAATCGATGGTGGTGATTTGATTGAGTGGTGCTCCACCAGTAACAGATTGCCATTGGGGCGTGTGGATGAAAAAACTAGAAGTTCCCAATGTCGCAAACAAATCGAGTTGGTTACGGAAATCTAGGGTGATAATCCCATTATTAGTGATCATGCGTGCTTGATGGATGTCTCCACGATCAGATGAAGCATCTCTCCTAAGATTAGCGTTAAAAAGGGAGTCTTGTTGATATCCAATGCGACATTTAAATAAGCCCTTTTCACCAAATAGCTTGGGCTCCACAGGATTGCCCATAGGAAGGGCGAGTAGAGAGCTGTGTAGAAAGATACTCAATAGCCATTTCATCAAAATTGCATCTCCGCGTTGAAGTAGAGGGCGTTTTCACTTGCAAACCGATTTTCCAGTGTAAAACTAAATTGTCTGCAACCTACAAGGGTAATACCAATGCCATAGCCTATTTGTCGTTGATTGATGAGATCAAGGGGTGTCAGGTTATAGCTAAAGCCGATTTCTCTGAAGACGACGGTTTCATTTCCTAAATCAGCCCAAGCATGGGCATAACTCAATCCTGCATACGGGATAGCAAAGACATTTCCACCGAGTGAAAAGGAGTAAGAAGTAGCGAGACTCACTTGCCACTCTTCGTAGCGGATTCTCATGGGAACTGTGGGATAGGTGATAAATCCACTAACAGAGTGATCGACAAGAGAGGTGATTTTAGGGCGCGCATTAAAGTAGCTTGCTTCTCCACTCAGTGTAAAAGGAAAACAGTCCAAAATGACGCCACGTCCTCCAAAGCCATATGCAAAATTCGATGCAGTGAAGATGTTAACAAGGGTTTTTATGGCTGTAACAACCGTAAAAACTTGATTATATGCTGTAACCTCCATGTTGGCGCTGCCAAAAGAGGCATAGGCGTCGAGTCGCTTGTTGATATCAAGAGTGACGACTGCGGCGTAGGAGTTAAGAGCGACTTGTTTCAAGGTACTATGGGGTTGATCCTTGAGTTCCATATGCCTATTAAAAACGACGTCTTGTTGGTAACCTAAGCGGTAGGAGAGGGTCTCATCAAGGCTGATAGATTCAACACACGCCGCCTCAGGATTTAAAAAAGCGTGACATCCATAGAGAGTGGGGTCAGCAGGGTTGGTAATTGGAAGTGCAAAAAGAGAAGAGGATAAGAGAAGGATACCAATTTTAAAAAATGATCTCATTTAGAATTGCATCCCCGCGTTAAAATAAAAGGCATTTTGGTTTGTAAACCGTTTTTCGAGCGTGAAATGAAACCGTTTACATCCACTCAGCGTGAATCCAAAAGCGTATCCAAAAGCGTGTTGGTTTTCAAGATTGTGAAGAGTCATGGTTTCTCCAAAGGCGGCGTCACGCACAGCATTATCCATATCAACGGAAGTATGGCCGAAAATCAATCCAATGTAGGGGACTGCTAACGCAGCAGCACCAGAGAATGGAATTTGATAGGAAGCACCGGCTCCAAGCTGCCATTCACGATATTTAGCTCGCAATCCGTTAGAATAGCCGGTCCCTGTATCATTGCTCGACCAAGAGCTTGTCAACTCAGGCTTTGTGCGAAAATATTGCCCTTCTAAACCGAGTGCAAGACGGCGGCACTGCCAGGCAATACCACGTCCTCCAACACTCCAAGAAAAAGAGGAGGTCGTGTTCAATACATTCAATGGATTGTAGCCAGAAGTCTGGGGAGTGAATACGTTTAGAGATGAGATGAAGTTAAGCCAAGAAGAGCCGAAAGTTCCAAAAGCTTGGAAGCGCTCAAAGAGAGTTCCACTTAGCATTCCCGCATTGGTGTTGAGTTTTGTTTGAGACAGAGTCTCACCGGCGCTATCTCTTTGCAGATACAGATTTGAAACATAATCTCCATAAAACCCGATACTTAGGCTTACAGGGCCGTCTCCATCAACAAGTGAGGGGCTCCAAGGATTGCCAAGCGGCAATGCAAAAAGGGGGAAAGAGAGAAAAAGTGCAACGAGAGCTTTTGCCATGCTACGAAAATAGAGGAAACAAATTATTTAGTCACGAGACAATTTGCTCAGATCAGCAAGCTCTTCACAAAGGTCATAAACTTCTTGCAGCAGCGCGAGCCGATTGGTGCGAACTTGAGGTTGATCATCAATCACCTTGACCTGCTCAAAAAAAGAGGCAACGGGTTTTTGCAGTTGTGTGAGCAGTGCAAATGCCTCAGGGTAATTACGCTTGTCAAATTCACGGCGATCTAAAAAGAGGCGATAACTCTTTTTCAGCTCCTGAAGCTGCTCAAAGAGCGCTTTTTCACAAGGCTCTTGCAAGCTAGAGGGGTTGACATCGGGAAAACGATGGGAGCCTGGCTCAGAGCGATTGATCTGCCAACTGGGCATCAGTTCTCGATTTTGACTGAGCAGAATCTTCTTGGTGCGCACTTCAATTTCCAACAGCGCAGCAAACTCCTCTTTTTGACGAAAAACATGCAGGGCTTCCAAGCGGCAGTAAAGATCGTAGGGGCTGTGAACTCCAAACACAAGTACAGCCTCAATCTCATCTTTGCAAAACTGATCACATACAGTGCGCATACGTCCCTCTAAGAAGGTCGCGATTTCCTTGAGAATCTTAGATTTATTTGCATAGATCTCTTCATGAGTCTTAGGATCGATTTCGGGATTCGCTAAAAAGAGCTCGAAGATCTCTTCAAAAACTTGATCGATAGGAAGATGAATTTTCTGCTCGATCAAGATGCGCAGCAGACCCAATGCCTGACGACGCAAGCCGTGTGGATCGCTCGATGATGTAGGCTTTAGGCCAAGGGCAAAACAGCTGAGCAAATTGTCAAATTTTTCAGCAAGGCTAACTAGAATTCCAGTAGGAGTTTGTGGCAAAGGCGCATTTTCTCCACGCGGCATCCAATGCTCTTCAATTGCTGTAGCAACCTCTTCAGCTTCATTATGTTTCAGTGCATAGATCCGACCGACAACACCTTGAAGCTCGGGAAATTCCCCGACAAGATGGCTTGCTAAATCGGCTTTACAAAGAGAGGCGGCGTGTGTCACTTGCTCAAGAGGTGAGAGGGGTAAATACTTATGGAGTAATTCAACATAAGCAACGAGCCTTCCAACTTTTGCTGAAAGTGAACCGAGCTCATTTTGGTAGGTCATGGTTTTAAGCTGCTCGTTGAACCTTTCGAGGGGAACTTCTAGATCTTCTTCATAGAGAAACATGCCATCAGCTAAGCGTGGAGAGAGTGCCCGTTCATGCCCTTTGCGGATCAGGTCGGTCGGTTTGTTGTTCGAGA
The DNA here is from genome assembly GCA_942490925.1 of uncultured Chlamydiaceae bacterium. GTDB lineage: Bacteria > Chlamydiota > Chlamydiia > Chlamydiales > JAAKFR01 > CALNYX01. The sequence continues at coordinate 1,771,354 of CALNYX010000017.1, forward strand.
CGATGATGAAAGAGGGGAGTAGAACTCCTTTTTTGTCTGCCATGGGAAAGTAGCGTTGATGCTCGACCATCTCGGAGATAAGCACCTCTTTAGGCGCAGTCAAATACTTGGCGTTAAACTCTCCTTGGATGAGAAAGGGGTATTCGACGAGGTTGAGCACTTGAGGCAAAACTTTTTCAGCTGAAATCACTTGAGGATCGAGTGTATCTAAAATAGCGCGTTTGCGCTCTGTCACATCAGCAAGGACCCAATGTTTGCGCAACAAATCGAGATATTTGCTCGGATGGCCGATAGCAAAGGCTTTATGGGCCAATTGCCGATGTCCGAAGCTAATGTTGTTTGAGATGATTTCTCCAAGGGCAAAATGAATCACCTCTTTGCCATAAAGAGTGGTAATCCAACGTAGCGGCCGGGCATACTCAATCTCTAGGCTGCCCCAGCGCATCTTTTTGGGAAAATCGATTTGCAGAATAAGCTTGGGGAGGTGCTCAGCAAGCAGTGTGCGCGTTGACTTGCCAGGGATTGTGACTTTAGCGTAGAGGTAGTCATCGCGGATTTCAATCCCTTCACTTTCAAGCGAAGCTGGTACTCCAAGTGAGCGGAAAAAACCCTCACCTGCACGTGAAGGGTTACCACTGGCATCAAAAGCAGTCTTAACAGCGGGCCCCTTGCGCTCTTTGACATGTTCCGCTGTTCCACCAACCAGCCCTTTGACATGCACAGCTAAGCGACGCGGCGTGCCGTAGACCAAAATCTTTTCATATTCAAGCCCTTCATTCTCAAGAAAAGTGCGTATCACTTTTTCAAGATTATGCATTCCAATCGGAACAAAAGTTGCAGGCAACTCTTCAGAGCCGATTTCGAGTAGAAAATCCTCATGCTCTTGTGGATCACACTTGTTAGAAGGTTCGGGGATAATCAGCTCTTCAAGCTCTTCATCAGCTTTCAAAAGAGGGTAGGCGAGTTTTTCACGCTCTTGTAAATAGCTTTTGGCAACAAGTCCTGCAAGTTTGCGGATGCGTCCAATGTAGCGGGCACGCTCAGTCACAGAGATCACACCACGTGCATCGAGCATATTAAACGCATGAGAAGCCTTCATGACAAAGTCATAAGCAGGAATGGGCAGGTGTTTGTTGATGAGATGGTTCACCTCTTGTTCGAAATCTTCAAAATGACGCAGCCACATCTCAGGGGTTGCCGCTTGGAAGTTGTAGTGGCTCCACTCAAATTCGCTACGCTTGTAAATCTCGCCATAAGTAAGCGTCTCATTCCACTGCAGATCAAAGAGTGAATCAACACCCTGCAGGTACATCGCCAGACGTTCAAGCCCGTAGGTCAATTCACCCGATACAGGCTTCATCGGAATGCCACCAACTGCTTGGAAATAGGTAAATTGTGTGATTTCCATTCCATCAACCCACACTTCCCAACCAAGACCCCAAGCGCCAATCGTTGGATTTTCCCAATCATCATGCACAAAACGGATATCATGCTTGTTCAGCTGGAAGCCAATACTCTCGAGCGAACGTAAATAGAGATCTTGTAGGGTTGGAGGAGAGGGTTTCAAGATGACTTGCATCTGATGAAATGACTGCACCCGATTGGGGTTCTCACCATAACGCCCATCACTTGGGCGGCGGGATGGCTCGACATAAACTGTCTTGTAAGGCTCTGGGCCTAAGCAGCGTAAAAAAGTCGCAGGGTTTAAGGTTCCAGCGCCAACTTCAAGGTCATACCCTTGGTGAATCACACATCCTTGCTCCGCCCAAAATTGCGTCAGGCGGGCGATCATCTCTTGGAAATTCATAGTTGGGGAGTATAATCGAAAGTGATAAGGTAAGCAACATGAGAAAAAAAAGTGAGTGGGCAGAAAAACTCGAACAAAAGTTTGTGCCGCAGCCCACTGAGCAACAGCTACCTCTATCAGTCATTGTGCCCGTTTTCAATTGCATGGAGCGTATCGATATCACGCTTGCAAGTATCAAAGCGCAACACTATGAGCAGATTGAGGTGATCATCATCGATGCTGGTTCCACAGATCATACTCTCAATATCGTCAACAACTACTCAACGCTCATTTCACGTATTTACACTGTCTCTGACTATAACCTTTCCGAAATGCTCAACCGGGGGATCTCTCTTGCAACGGGGCGCTATATCACGTTTCTCTACCCTGGCTCCTTCTATCTCTCCCCTCACGCCCTGCACAGTTTTGCTGAGCGAGCCCTAAAAACGAATTTCCCCGATCTCATCTACTCTGGAATGATTCAGCGTGAATTGCGCAAAGAGCCTCAGATAATCCACCGCCCACTCACTCTCCAAAGGCTCCAAAAAGGGATCCAGCCAACGGCTTTGCCAGCCTGCTGGTTTAGGTCCGATCTCTTTGAGACTATGGGGAAGATCAATGCTAGCTACTCTTTGAGAGCAGACTTTGACCTCTTTTGCCGAGTTGAGGCGATTAAGGAGAGGCGGGTAGAGGTTCTTGATCGAGTCTATATGGACTATGATTTAGGCCTTTTTAGCTATGGAAAGGCCCTAGTCTACGCCTCTGAGACCTGGAGGGTTTTAGGTGCTAATTATGGGGCTTTAAGGGCGATTCGCTGGTTTCTGAGCGTCGATCACTGGGAGCTCGTTAAATTCTTCCTCCACTACTCTAAGCAGCAGATCTTTAGACGTTGATATTTTCTTTAAAATATTGTATAATAATACCTTATGACAAGGGTATCTACGATTATATCTGCTCCTCCAGCTGACTTTAAGCCAGAGGAATCAAATCGCTGCCGGAGGGTTCGTTCGGTGGCATTTGCCGCATTTTCGATGATCCGAACGTTTTTCAGCTATTTTAGCAGTGTCAAGCTAGACCATCAAACACCTGCTCTTAACACAGATGCTCATACGTACAATATCCCTCCAGCGTTGGCTAACCTCACTCGTCAGCGGCAATTGCAGCCATCGACTGTGACAGAGGTGTTGAATGGTATGAATCAGAGCAAGTTTGCCTATAGCGAAAGCGGTCTCCATTCCGGACACCTTGACTTTCCAGATCGTGGAGATAAGAATTTTGTATTCGTGCCAGTTGTTCTCGAAGGGCGTTTTGCTAACCATATCATTGTTTTGACCTACGATTATCAGAATAAACGCATCGAAGTCTATGACTCTAAAGGGTTGACAAGTGCCGATCATTCTGAGAAGATTATCTGCAAAGATGGCCTAACCCTTGCGGAAGTGGTCAATAAGATGGCGGCCCATTATGGAGCAGCTTCCATTTATGAGAATAAGGAACTACATCAGAAAGATAGCCACAACTGTGGAATCTATGTTTTAAATTATATCGAGAGGCGTTTAGCAGATGATACTCCAGAAGCAATCAGTCAAGATGGACTCTCATTCACAGATGCCAATCAAACAGAGCGTAACCGCTATCACCAATTACTTTGCAATCGCCTTCCACAAAGCTAGGTACATATGAATTTTCTTGAAGCAGCCCAAAGAGGGGCAGCTGCATTATATGAAGCGCTTCCTTCTGCCGAAGGTGTAGCTGCTGTAGCAGCAACTGCGCAATCTACACTCAGCGGTGTAGCCACTGCTGCAACAGATGCAGCCTATCGCGTGACACATCCACTTGTTGAGGGAGTTGATCTTCAAACAGCAACAACCCCAGCCCTCCAAAACTTAGCGCGCCTCTCCGAGGTGAGTGTTGAGACGATGCTCGCTGTTTTTAACGCCTTTCAAAAAGAATTTCCTAATCGGCTCGAAGTTGAAGCAACCCATCTAGAAAAAGGATATTTTTGTCAGCCAAACCACCAGGATAAAACTCATTTAATGTTTGTGCCTCTTAGCTTTAAAGAAGTGTTGCAAGGAGAAATACTCTATCGTCATACGGTTTTGTATACCTATGATCCAGTTGCAAAGCGTTTGGAGTTTTACGATTCCTTAGGACTTACAGAGATTGAATACTATGATAGAAAAGGTTTTTCTGGGCACCTTGATCATTCACACCTTTTGGATGCATTTCCAGATAAGAATCCTGGGATAATTGAGTACAACCAGGTGCACCAAAAAGGGACTCTAAATTACAGCAATGGGATTTACGTTCTTAACTATATGCTCAGGCGATTGCGAAGAGAGTCTGCTGAAAGTATTGCAGAAAACGGTTTAACAGATGCTCAAGTGCGAGGAGAAGCCCGCCTTGAGCTTTATCAATTACTCCTAAAGCATACTGGGGAGTAACATGGATTCTTTGACTGCTGTTTGGACAGCGACGGGAGACGCATTAGGACAATTGACTCAACATGAAAGTGTTCAAGGTGTTAAACAAGCTGTTGGAGAACTCGGGGTTCAGGTAGGACGAGGTATCGCTGGCCTGAAGGGAAGAGTGGCTGCAGTCTACTATCCACCGATTGCTGGAGCCAGAGAGCTTCCTGAAATAAGCTCGGAGCAAGGATTAAAACTGGCAAAGATTTGCCATCCAAACATCTATCAAGCATTGGCAAATCTTAGGCTTGAGCAAGAGGTAAGTCCTGCTGCAATTGAAGAGGTGTTAACTTTGTGGAATACAGATAACCAGTTTGTCACTACTCAGAGTTTTCTTTTTGATGGCACTGAGGGTAAGCTTCCTGACAGAGGTACGAGTCGATTTGCTTTCATTCCAGTTGTGGTGAAGGGAGCCTTTGTCAATCATATTGTGGTTTTTGCTTTTGACTCTCAAACAAAAGAATTGGAATTTTTCGATTCAAAAGGATACGGGATCAAGGATTATGAAACATCGAGATTGCTCTGTAGCAATTACTCGACCCTTGAACGAGTAGAGATGGCGATGGTGACAGAGTATGGGAAAGATAACGGCATCGAAGGAAGAACAAAAGAGTGTGGTATAGCCCATCAAACAGATCGTCATAGCTGTGGAATCTATGTCTTAGACTATATCCGTCGTCGCCTAGATAACCAGACCCCAGTGCAGATTCATGAGGCTCCCATTCCGCATGTAAGCGAGCGGCGAGTTGAGTTCTATCATCAGCTCCATGATTTAGCAACACGCCCTATTGCAGATTAATTGAAAAGACGTTATGGTCGACGCTACCATAATGGGAATTGCTAACTACTTAACATTTATCCGGATCTTCATCAGCCCAATTTTTATGTTTCTCTATTTGGAGCATGAGCTTTTGGGTATCAGTGATTTAGTGCTCCCTTACATCCTTCTTTTCTTGTTTGGGGTCTCTGAGCTCTCTGATGCATTAGACGGTTATTTTGCTCGTAAATTTCATCAAGTGACAGATTTTGGAAAAATTCTTGATCCTATGGCCGACAGTATCTACCGGATCTCGGTTTTTTTGACCTTCACCCGTCCACCTGTGAGTCTTCCACTCTTACTTGTCTTTGTATTTCTCTACCGCGACTCAGTGATTAGCACACTGCGCACGATCTGTGCCTTGAGGGGATTTGCCTTAGCTGCCCGTTCAACTGGCAAAATTAAAGCTGTTTTACAGGCGACAAGTATTTTTGTGATTCTGATCTTGTTGATTCCTTACACGCTCGGAGCGCTCTCATTGGAAACGATGCGACTCGTATCAATCATCTGTGTGGCGATCTCAGCTGCTTACGCACTCTTTGCTGGTGTTGAGTACATCTGGGCCAATCGGGACTACGTCATGCGCCTCTTGTCCACCAAAAAGGACTGAGCTTTTTTTGAATTGCCCTCTGCAGATCGAAGTCTGAACTGTTGAAGCTTGATCTTCGCCAGCTCTAGCAATGACACAAAAGTGAGTGGCTGTGAGTGAAACTGCGACACTTTCAATCTCTAGAAGTGAAGAGAGACAATCTGCAATTTGAGTTGTTAGGCGCTCTTGGAGTTGTGGTCTGTGCGCAAAGTAACGGACAATTTGGTGAATCTTTGAAAAACCGAGCAGTTTTTTGTCAGGGATATAGGAGATCGTTGCTTTGCCCATCATTGGAATCAGGTGGTGCTCACAAAAGCTGACAAAGGCAATCTCTTTGATGGTGACAACTTGTTCTCCTTGAAGGTTCTCTTCAAAGTGAGAGATTTCGGGGAAATTGTCGGGATTTAGGCCATCAAAAATTTCATGGACATACATCTGCGCGACACGATCAGGCGTTTTGGCAAGGGAGGGATCAGATGTATCGAGTCCTAAGATTTCAAGAATTTCGCGAACTTTGACTGCAATCTCTTCTTGCTTTGTCATTGTTTGAGATGCTCTTCTAGTGTGCCGTTGTAGATCTGAATCTGATCGTCTTTGAAATCAATGATCTTCGTCGCATATTGATCGAGAAGGTCTCTATCGTGACTCACAACGATTGCTGTTCCTTCATAATCTTTTAAACCCCAGCTTAAGGCAGAGACGGCTTCCAGATCGAGGTGGTTATTCGGCTCATCGAGGATGATGAAATTGTGTTCCTCGAGCATCATTCCAGCTAAGATTAGACGTGCTGTTTCACCACCAGAGAGGGTTGTGACGTTCTTGAAGGCATCTTCACCACCAAAGAGGAGTTTACCAAGAGCTCCACGAATATCTTGGTCGTAGAGACCGAGTTTCCGTTGACGGAGCCATTCAAAGGCGGTTGAAGGGTCCTCTTTGTCGATAAGGTCTGCATGATTCTGTGGAAAATAGCTTTTGAGGACTTGGTGGCCATACTCGATATTTCCACTATCAGGATAAATGGCGCCAGCGATGAGTTTCAGCAGTGTAGTCTTACCGAGACCGTTGTTTCCAATTACGCCAATCTTATCGCCGCGGTAGATTTCAAGTGAGAAATTGTCGAGGACTTTTTTCCCGTCGTAGCTTTTAGAGACATGTTCAATCTTACAGACGGTCTTGCCTGATTGCACTTCAATGCGTGGAAATCGGATATAGGGGCGTTGAATGTTGGTTTTTTTCAAATCTTGAGGTTGTAAACGTTTGATCTCACGCATACGCGACTGCACTTGGCTCGCACGCGTTCCAGCTCCAAACTTCGCAACAAACTCTTTAAGTTGCGCAATTTTTTTCTCCTTTGACTTGATGTCAGCCTCATCACGCGAGCGAGATTGCGATTTCACCTCAACCATCTGATCGTAATTGCCTGGATAGATGATGACAGTGTCATAATCGATATCAGCAATATGGGTCGTGACCGAGTTAAGAAAGTGGCGGTCATGACTGACCACAATTAACGTTCCATTGTAGCTGTGGAAAAAGTCTTCAAGCCAGCCAATAGAGCCCATATCAAGGTGGTTAGTCGGCTCATCGAGAAGTAGAGCTTGCGGCTCACCAAACAACGCTTGGCAAAGCAGGGTGCGGAATTGCAAGTCTGTTGGGAGCTCTTCAAGTAGCAGCTCATGCAGCTCTTTGGCGACACCGGCGCCGATCAGCAGATCTTCAGCATTTGCTTCAGCTGAGTACCCATCTTCTTCGGCAACAATTTCTTCCATCTCAGCAAGGCGCATACCAATCTCATCGGTCATCTCACCTTCATAGAGTTTATCCCGCTCTTGGAGGGCATTCCAGAGGCGTTCATTGCCCATGATGACGGCATCGAGCACCTTCATTTTTTGGAAGTCTTCGATATTCTGGCGCAAGATTCCCACTTTTTTGGGGAGAGAGACAGAGCCGCTAGATGGAGCGATCATGCCCATAATAATGCGGAGTAGAGTCGATTTTCCAGCGCCATTAGGTCCAGTCAACCCGTAGCGATTGCCTGGGTTAAAAGTGGCTGTAACGTCATGAAATAGCACACGGGTGCCAAAGCTTTTGGAGATTTGATCAAGGGTAATACTCATAATGCGAAAAAGGATAGCAGAAGTAAAAATACTCCTCAAGCGAGCGTGTTGGAAAAGTCAAGTGTGCAGCCCTTTTTGAATCTTTATTCCTCCATATAAACGATCTCTCGCTTGCCGTGTCAGATACACTGTCTGCGCTGGGATCGTGTATCTGGAGAAAAAATCTCAAAAATTCTTTCTGTTCAATGCAAAAATGAAGGCGAAGCATTTTGGGGATTTTTGCTCTCAATTGGACGCTCGTAGTAGCAGCTACTATAGGCGATAGGGCAAGCGAGCGAGCGTGCAAGTCAGACAAAAAGCAGCCAAAACGGTCAGAAACCTGAGTTATTCAACAAAGTATCCTCAAGCACGAGGATGGGCCTTGTCATAAACTTCTTTTTTGAGGCGAGTGGAAACATGGGTATAAAGCGTCGTTGTAGCAAGTGAACTATGGCCAAGCAGCAGTTGAATGGTTTTCAGATCCATTCCATTTTCGAGCCAATGCGTGGCAATTGTATGACGGATTGTATGAGGCGTGACTTTCCCCGCAAGGCCGCTTGCCATCAGGTATTTGTCAAATTTTCGATCGACAGAGCGCGTGGAGAGTCTGGTTCCATTGCGATTGAGGAAGACAGCCTGATCATCAAGCTGAGCGAGATGGCCATCGCTATTTTTATGGCGCGCTGGATGTTCGAGGTAGGAGTTGATCCAATCGGCAGCATTTTTGGTAATGGGGATGACACGCTCTTTTTTTCCTTTTCCTTTGAGGCGCACAACCAGTTCTTTCGAGTTAAAGTCAGAGCGGTCAAGGGCGACAAGTTCACTGACGCGCAACCCTGAGCTGTAAAAGAGTTCCATAATGCAGCGATCACGAAAGCCTAGATAGTGATGCGTGTCAGGTTGTTCAAAGAGGCGAGAGACCTGATCAAACGAGAGAGAGACAGGAATCCGTTTGTCCAATTTTGGGCTTTCGATCTGTTCAAGGGGATTCGAATCAATGAGATGATGAGCGAGGCAGAATTTAAAAAAGGTGCGCAGAGAGGAGAGGCGACGGACAACAGTCCGTTTGCTCACCTTGTTTTCAGAGAGATCAGCGAGGAAATAGCGGATTGTTTTGCGGTCGACGTGCTTAAAGCAAAGCAAGTCGTCGAACTCTCTGTTTCTGGAGAGATAGTCACAATTGTGAGCAATTTTTTCTGGGCATTTTTCAGGATCACAATGAGCTTTTTCCAGAAACTGCTTCAGAGAATTGAGGTCGATTGCATAGTTGCGTACAGTATGTTCAGAAGCGTTTTTTACGCTGCGTAAGTAATCGAGAAACTGATAAGCAGATTTAATGAGCATGCCATAAGGCATGCCCTAATATTTTTTAATGTTCAAGCTGATTTTGGGTTGGTAAAATTGTTTCACTTTTATAAAGTCAAATTATTAGATTAATCTAGTGGAATAGGATGTGTTTTTCTCCAGAAGCAAGCTTCTCAGCATCAGTAGCCTTGGTGGCTGTTGGTGTTGTTCTTATTACAAGACTTTACGATAGCAGAAAAATATTGTTGGCACTTATCCCTATCTTTTTTGGGATTCAGCAGTTTGCAGAAGGCTTTGTATGGGTAGGATTGGAAAATGAATCTTTTCCAGCGCAATACACCTTAGCAGCGCAGTACGTCTATTCATTTTTTGCTCAGATGTTTTGGCCTCTTTGGGTTCCGCTAGCCTTTGCAGTATCAGAGCGAGTTGCTTGGCGAAGACTCTTGATGTTGTTGTTGATTATTGGAGGCTCAGGTTTTTTCTTTAGAATCGGCTACGATTTTGTTGTTCATGGAGATGTTCATGCTTCAATTAGAGAGCATAGTATCTACTATGGATCCGTTCCCTTAGTCTACCAGCTCCTTTACGGTCTTGTAGCCATGCTCCCATTTTTTATATCAAGCATTCCAAAGATGTGGGTTTTAGGCACAGCCAATCTTATAGCCTTCATCGTTGCAGGCATATGGTATAACTACGCATTTATATCAGTATGGTGCCTGGCAGCTGCTATCTGTGCGATAGGCTTGTTCTTTCTACTTAAAAAGACCGTTGAAGTCTAGGTTTTCAGTAGAATCATAACGGTTCAACTTCAATTTCATCCCCAAGCAAATATCGCTTCTTTCCTGGGTAGATGACTTTAAATGAATCAAGTTTCAATGTCTGTTTTGCAATTTCCATCGATTTGGTCTTAGTTGGAGCATCACTATATTTGAATTCAAAACCGAGTCGTTTTCCACCTTGGATGATCAATAAATCAAGTTCAGCTTGGTTGTGAATGCCCCAGTAAAAACACTCTTCAGGCTGCGCATCATAACTTCTGATGACCTCTTCTAAAGCGAATCCTTCCCATGAAGCACCTAACTTTGGATTGCGGCGCAAAGCTACTTGATCTTCAATTCCTATAAGGTTGTGAAAGATTCCGCTATCTCTAAAATAGATTTTTGGCTTTTTTACTTGCCGTTTTTTGATATTTTCAATCCAAGGAAGAAGCTGGCGTACCATAAATGTTCCAGTTAAGATATCCAGGTAATTGCGTACAGTGGTATCAGAAATGCCAAGGGATGATCCTAGCTCAGAAGCATTAAAGGTTTGACCATGGTAATGCGCTAGCATCATCCAGAATCGGCGCAGGGCTAGCGGAGCAATCTTGATTCCTAAATTGGGAATGTCTCGTTCAAGAAAGGTTGTGATGTATTGTTTACGCCAATATAAACTGTCCTCATTGGAAGGAGCTAGGTAAGACTCGGGAAAACCTCCTCGTAACCAGAGTCGACTCTCTTCTTTCACTTCAAATTTAGCAAATGGTGTAAGTTCTAGGTATGCAATCCGACCTGCTAATGTTTCGGACGATTGTTTGATCAAATCACGAGAGGCACTTCCTAAGATTAGAAAGCGCCTTGCTTTTTTTTGGTCAACAAGTACTCTAAGAAGAGGGAAAAGATCGGGAAAGCGTTGGATTTCATCTAAAATGATCAATCCTTCAAGAGGTTCAAGTGCAAGTTTGGGGTTCTCCAAGGCGATCTGATCAGTAGGGTCTTCTAAATCAAATAGATGGGGTGTTGTGTCTTGCTTTTCAACGTAAAGCTTAGATAGGGTTGTTTTTCCACATTGCCTTGGACCTAAGATAGCAACAACAGGGTGTGTGCGAAAAGCCTTGTTGATTTTGTCTATGTATCGATGCCTCTCCATAAGCTACAATATAACAAATTATGAGAAGAAAGTCTATGAAAACTCGGTGGTAGGGTTGGAGTTTTCACAATTCTGGCAGATTATCTCTCGAGGGGGAAGACGCGCATGTCTTCGGCGGCCTCTGTATTGGGGAAAATTTCACGCGCCTCGTTTTCAAAATCTTGTGTTTTGAGGTAGCGTGCAGAAAAGTGCGTTAGAATCAGTTTCTTTGCTCCTGCATCCTTTGCTATTGTCGCGGCCTGCTTGGCAGTGAGATGAAAGTGCTTTTTAGCCAGAGTCTTGTGCTCCTCAAGGTAAGTGCTTTCACAAAGCAGAAGCTTCGCGTCTTTGGCAATAGCAAAAGCATTTTGACAAAGGCGTGTATCACTGATAATGGCAATGCTATCCCCATGACGTACCCAACTCACATCTTCTAGACGTATTGTGTTTCCATCGATGGTAATCTCACCTTTCTGTTGGAGCTCGCGTACCAATGGTCCTTTGACCTTGGCCTCTTCAAGTTTTTGGCGATCGAACTTGATTTGGTCAGGTTCGGTGATTCTCCAGGCGATATTATCGACACCATGGTCGAGGAAGGTCGCTTCAATGCGGAATTTTCCATCATCTTCAACAAGACCTGCTTTGGAGACTGGATGCTCAACAACGTTGATTGTCTCATGGTAGATGGTGCCGTAGCGAAGCCTGTCAAAATATTTTTTGCCGCTTGCTGGATAGTAGCAGTGGATGGGGTGGGTGACTTTATCGAGGTTGAGGCGCATGAGCATGGAGCCGAGCCCAAGGCAGTGATCACCATGGAAGTGGCTGATGAAAATGCGTGTGACAACAGGCGGCGCCACGTTGGCAAAGATAAATTGCCTCTGGGTTCCTTCTCCTGGGTCAAAGAGGAGGCCTTCGTCATTCCAGCGGAAGAGGTAGGCGCCGTGGTTACGACGTCTAGTCGGTTGTTGGCTTGAGGAGCCTAAAATAATCAGATCGCGTACGCTCATGGCGTAGCAGGGTACCGCTTCAGAGGTATGATGTCAATCGTCGTCAGCTCGTGCCGACGCGTTTGATGAGCGTCGGCTTGAGCGGCTAGCTTCCGATGATGAGGATGATGAGTGGTGACTTGGAGCTGGAGTCGGAGGTAAATAGCTTTTTTGGGCACTGTTGAGGCCGAGATAAGTGCCGATTGGCAGTAGCGTGCTAGCAAAAACAGCGACGCCAGCGATGGGGTGAACTTTCAAATTGAGTGCCAAAATCATGAGGGCAACGCTAAGGACAACAAGCGCCAAAGTTGCAACAACAGCGACGCGTTTAGCGATATCGTAGCGTAAAGCTTCGGGCTTTGGGCCAAGGGTTGTTTTCTGGGCTGGAGTTGGGTAGAGTCCGCAAGTTACAAGGCAGTTCATACAGCTTTTTTCCTAATTGCAAATGAACGGCGCATTCGGCCCATCAAGTAGCCAAATAGGGCGCCAATTAAGTGGGCGGTGTTGGCAATGCCAACGGTGAGATCAAACTTACCAAAAATCTGCATAAAGAAAAAGACAAGTTGTAATACAAACATGCCAATCACAAAGATTCCTAGAAAGATAAGGGTGAACCGATGGAGTAAATAGCCTTCCCATGGGGCGACTTGTTGTCTGGCCCAGATGAAGGCGGCCATGCCACACACCACACCAGAAAGGCCCATGAAAAAGGGACCGCTAACAAGATATTGGGCAATGTTTGAGAGGATACCGATAATGAGGACCATGAGAGTAAAACGTATGGCGCCAATGCGGTACTCGATCTGGTTGCCAAGTAGAATGAACCAGAGGATGTTAAAGAAGATGTGGAGAAAATCAAAGTGGAGCAGGGTTGGCGTGAAAAGTCGCCAGACTTCCCCTTTGGAAACATCTTCGAAGGGAGTTCCTTGATAGTTAATGGGGATCGGTTTTTTTTGCAAAAAGAGGACGATGCGATCATACATGCCCATCCAAGTGGGGGTTTGCTGGAGCTTTTGAATCAACTCTTTGGCTTCAGGGGAAGGGGGCTTTTTCTCTTCGATATCTTGTGGCGTGTAAAGATTCAGCAGCTTATCGCGCATAGTGAAGTAGACGGGGTAGTCAAAGACGAGGTTCTTTTCAATGGGCGCTAGGACTGGAGCTTGGATGACGCCGGGGATTTTTGGGGGAATAACATTGCTGCGTTCGATCTGGACCCAGAAAAAGAGACCAACGACAACAAAAAGAATCAAAATAGAGATCGCGCCGTAGGGAACTGGAGAGAGAAAGCGGCCGCGACGTTTTGGTGGTGGCGCATCAAGTAGTTCTTGGTGGGCTTGCGCTTCGGCTGCTTGCTGCGCTCTTTCATAGTGAGCGCGATACATCGGATTGGTTGGATCTTTTTGGTAGGCTTCATAAATACTGAGGGCCTGATCTGTATGATCTTCGTCATAGACCCAAATGCGATAGACGTTTTTGTTGTCAACGCTGACTTCTTCACACTCATTGTCGACACCTTGAGAGCTGAGATAGAAGGAGAATTCAAAGGGGTTTTCTTGTGACTCTGTTTGTGAGATGGTGCAGATTAAGCGCATGTCATTTTCTTTAGGATTTCGGATGTTGCTAAACCAGGAATACGATCGACTAGATGCAACCGTGCACCAATTTCACGCACGGTATCTGCCTCGATACAATCGCTTCCATATTCAATGCCATTGACGTGCACATCAGGGCGAATTTCACGCAGAATGTTGCGTGGGTCAGTCTCATTAAACCATGTGACATAGTCCACAAAAGCGAGACCTGAAAGCATTTCTAGGCGGTATTGAAGGGTAATAATTGGGCGATCTGGCCCCTTATATGACTGAATGGATTCATCGCTGTTAATCGCAATGATCAAGACATCGGCTGTTTGCGCAGCTTCATAGATCATATAGTGGTGGCCGGCATGTAGGAGGTCAAAAGAGCCGTTAAGCGTGGCAATGGTTTTGCCTTCAGCACGCAATTGAGCGACTTTTTCTTTGAGATTCTTTGGTGAGAGAATTTTCTTTTGGCTATAAGCTTTCCAGCTCATTCGTACTCCGGGAAGGCAATTGGAAAGACTTCATCATAGTGCTCAACAAAATGCACTTCTAGCTTATTTTTCAAATAGTCGGGCAATTCATCGTAGTCACGCTGATTATCTTTTGGAAAAATGAGGACTTCAAGGCCGCTACGTTGAGCGGCAATGAGTTTTTCTCGAATTCCACCAACGCCCAAAATGCGACCGGTAAGTGTGAGCTCGCCTGTCATTCCCAAGTTATCTAAAACAGGTGTATCTAGAAGAAGGGAAATGAGAGCTGTTACCATAGCACTGCCTGCTGAAGGACCATCTTTTGGAGTAGCGCCTTCAGGTAGGTGAATATGCACTTGAGAGCGTTCAAAAAAGGTGTGCCCAGGTGCATATCTGCTCGCTGCTCCATGAAGGTAATTCCATGCGATTTGTGATGATTCTTTCATGACGCCACCAACTTGGCCTGTGAGCATCATATCTGTTTTGTCTGCAGCGACTTTAATAGCTTCGATGTAGAGGGTTGCACCACCATGAGAGGTCCACGCAAGTCCGGTTGCAACACCAACGGGTGTGCGCTCATAAAAACGGTCAGTGAGGAAAACTGGTTTGCCAAGATAGTCGACAAGCGAGGCTTTATTGATCGCCCATTTTTTTGTCCGGCGTCTCCCTTTTTCGCGTTCTCTAACAAGGTTGAGAGCTACACGGCGGAAGATCTTTTTGATGTTGTTTTCAAGCGTACGTACTCCAGCTTCTCGTGCATAGCCATTAATCGTTGAGCGCAACGATTCTGTCGTAAAAGAGACGTCTGTTGCTTTAAGCCCCATCTCTTTACGTGCACGAGGGATGAGATATTTCTTAGCAATCTGCACTTTCTCTTCCATGATGTAGCCCGACAAACGCAAGATTTCCATCCTGTCGATAAGAGGCTCTGGAATTGTATCGAGAACATTTGCAGTGACAATGAAAAGCACATTAGAAAGATCGATGCGTACATCAAGATAGTGGTCTAAGAAGTCTTTGTTTTGCTCCGGATCGAGCACCTCAAGCAGAGCAGAAGCGGGGTCGCCTTGGTAGCTGGAACCCATCTTATCGATCTCATCGATCATGATAACAGGGTTCATGGTTTGGCACTGCTTGATCGCTTGCACGAGTTTTCCTGGCATCGCACCGACATAAGTACGTCTATGTCCTTTAATCTCTGCTTCATCACGCATACCACCAACTGAAAAACGGAAGAATTTGCGGTTAAGTGCGCGTGCAATGCTTTTTCCAACGCTTGTTTTTCCAACACCAGGAGGGCCAACAAGACAGATGATGCTTCCTTTCAATCCCTTAGTGAGCTTGCCAACCGAAATAAGTTCTAAGATGCGCTCTTTGACTTCATCAAGACCGTAGTGATCTTTGTGCAAAATGGCTTCGGCTTTTTTCAGATCGTGACGCTCTTTGCTGAACATGCCCCATGGCATAATTGTAAGCCAGTCGAGGTAGTTGCGACAAACGGAGTACTCAGATGAAAGTGAGTCAAGTGAACCTAGTTTATCCATTTCATCTTGAACAGTTTCCATTACGGGGTCGGGAACATCACGCTTATTGAGTCTCTCTTCAAATTTTTCAAGATCGATTGAACGTTCTTCTTTTTCAATGCCGAGCTCTTTTTTGATCGTCTTGAGCTGCTCACGCAAAAAGTACTCTTTCTGACTGTTGGTGATTGTCGCTTCGATCTTTTGGTTAATACTGCTTTGCAGTCGACTGAGATCGAGCTCTTTTTTCAGTAGGTTGAGAGCGAGGTCAATACGCGATTGCATATCAAGGGCTTCAAGGACTGCTTGCAACTCTTCACGTGTTGCAGTTGTTAGAGCGACTGCAAAATCGGCGAGCTTTCCAGGTTCTGTGAAATCTGAATGCCCGAGGAAGATTTGCAGCTCTTCTTTGAAAAGAGGGTTGAGTTTGAGCAGCTCTTTAATAACGGAGATGATGTTAATTGAATAGGCTTTAAGCTCATCTGTGATTTCACGATCATCGGGATGATAAGCAACTTTTGCTTTAAGATGTTTTCCTTTCTTTGGTTTAATAATCTCAAGGCGCTCTTCCATGTTGAGCACGACTTGCGCACCTCCGCCATCCATTGGGATAATGCGTAAGACCCGAGCTAACACGCCAACTTGATAGAGATCTTTGAAGCCCACTTTATTGATGTTAACACCCTCTTTCTTAGTCAAGACAAGAGCGATATATTTCTGTTCATCTTTTGCGATGGTTTTGAGAGCTTCATAAAAGGGGCCAGGCTCAATGAGAATTGGAGCTGCCATCCCAGGGAAGAAAGGGCGGCGATTGAGTGGTAGAACAAATAGATCTTCGGGGTAGGACTTGGGTAAAAGCAACGGTTCTTTTTCAGAACTCTCCTCAAGCGCCTCTTGAAGTTGTTCTTCTAAATCTTGAAAATCTGGTCCATCATCCAATTGCAGCTTCCTAGTTGAAAATTTGGTACAGCCTACCAAAACCTCTCCTAAACTTCAAGTGAGCGTGAGAGGTATTTTTCTTTTACTAATCTTGAGAATAACATATAATTTCATAATTACTATGAAAATTTTAATTCTCGATACAAGTACTGAAAAATCACAAGTGATTTTCGCTCAGTCTATTGAAGATTTTACCGTACAACACGGACGTCCCTTAGTCTCAGAGATTCAAAAATTTGGTGAGCCAGATGCTATTGCCGTCACAACAGGGCCAGGCTCTTTCACTGGGATCCGTGTAGGGATGGCCTTAGCACTCGGTATGGCATTCTCTAAAGATTTACCCCTAATTAACTTAAGCTCTCTATCGGGCTTTATTAGTGAGGTTCAGGGGCGCTTTCTCTCCTTAATCGATGCGCGAGGGGGTGGAGCCTATATAATGGTACAGGAGCGGTGTGGTGATCAAATTCAAGAAATTACTAGACATCAGAGGTGTTCTCTTGAGGAGCTTCCTCGCCATTTAATAGGGTGTAAGAAGGTTGTTGGTCCTGATCTCAAGCGATTTGATCTGCTCAATTGTGAGGAGCGCTATGCAGATCCTTCTCATTTGGTGAAGTTAGCCTATTCTCAGCTCGCATCTGAGCTCAAACCATTTTGGGGTTGAACTCTCTGCTGGCACTGTGCTATAATGTTTCTTATTCTTATTTTCAAAACCTAACAAGGAAACGGTATGCCGAACGTGAAAGTCCGTATGGGCGAGTCGATTGAAAAAGCTCTTAGAGTTCTCAAGAAAAAATTAGATAAAGAGGGCGTGATGAAAGCTGCCAAGGCGCATCGCTTCTACGACAAGCCATCAGTTAAAAAACGGGCAAAATCGAAAGCTGCAGCTAAATACCGTAATCGATGAAGACTATGGAGTATTATAACACGCTTGGCCTTGAAAAGGGCGCTTCTGCTGATGAGGTCAAAAAGGCCTATCGCAAGATGGCGCTGAAGTATCATCCTGACAAGAATCCAGGAGATGCGACGGCCGAAGCGAAATTCAAAGAAGTCTCTGAGGCCTACGAAGTGCTCTCTGATCCTCAAAAGCGTGAGATGTATGATCGCTATGGAAAAGATGGTGTGAATGCAGGCGCTGCAGGTGGCGGCATGGGTGGTGCTGGATTTGCTTCAATGGATGATGCTCTGCGCACATTCATGGATGCTTTTGGTGGTGGCGCAGGTGGCGGTGGCGGCGGCATTTTTGATTCCCTTTTTGGTGGAATGGGAGGTGCTCAAGGTGGCTATGCAACTCAAGGTGCTAGTAAGAAAGCGACAGTTCGTGTCTCTTTTCAAGAGGCTGCTAAAGGGGTTGAAAAAGAGTTGATTGTCACACGTTATGTCACATGCCATACCTGCCAAGGGAAAGGGGCGGAGTCTGCGAGTGATATCCAACAGTGTGGGCGTTGTAATGGCGCGGGGCAAGTCTTTCAGACGCGTGGTTTTTTCAGTATGTCTTCGAGCTGTCCCAGTTGTCAGGGCACAGGACAGACAATCAAAAATCCGTGTAAGACGTGCCATGGACAAGGGCGTGAAAAAGAGAAGAAGCATGTCAAGGTTCCGATCCCAGCTGGTGTCGATAATGGCATGCGCTTAAAGATGAATGGATATGGTGATGCTGGTGATGGCGGAGGCCCTCCGGGAGATCTCTATGTTTTCATCAATGTCGATCGCCATCCGATTTTCGAAAGAGAAGGGGATGACATTTTGCTAGAGTTGCCAATAGGGTTTTCTGAGGCGGCTTTAGGTGTCAAAAAAGAGATTCCGACTTTGCAGGAGAAATGCATGCTCACGATTCCAGAAGGAACACAGAGTGGGAAAGTTTTCCGTGTACGTAGTAAGGGCTTTCCAAATGTGCATGGAAGAGGCAAGGGCGATTTACTTGTGAAGGCTGTTATTGAGACGCCGACTCATTTGACTGAGCAGCAGAAAAAGATGCTCAAAGAGTTTGGTGACACAGAAGGAGTCGACAATCAGCCGAGGAGAAAGGGCTTTGTAGACAAGCTCAAATCGTTCTTTTCATAGGGGGTGTCGTCAAATGATGGCAAAAAGACCCGAAATAGCACGTTCTAGGGGGGAGAAGATGAAAACAGGAATTGCGTCCAAACAGGCTATTGCCATCTTGAAGAAGATGCTTATCGCACGCTTCACTGATGAAAAAATGGCTAAGATGGTCAAGCAGAACAAGGGGGGAACCTTTCAGCTAGCTGCCACTGGCCATGAACTTGTTGGAGTGACTTGTGGCGAGCTGTTGACCCCAGGCAAAGACTGGAGCTGCCCCTACTACCGCGATCAACCTTTTGCAATTAGTTTAGGTGCTGATCTTGTCGAACTCTTCGGTGTTTTTCTAGGAAGAGCAACTCAAAGACATTCTTCAGGGCGTATGATGCCCTACCATTTTTCAGATCAGCAGTTACGTATTCTCTGCCAATCGAGTGTCGTGGGAAGCCAATTTCTACACGCCGTTGGAAAAGCATGGGCAGTGAAAAATCTTGGCGATGATGAAGTCGTCTACGTCTCATCTGGCGAAGGCGCCACTTCTCAAGGTGATTTCCATGAGGCTCTCAACTTTTCAGCAATTCATAAACTTCCTGTGATCTTTGTTGTTCAGAATAACGGTTGGGCGATTTCTGTCCCTGTTTCTGAGCAGACAGCTGGTGGGCATTCGATTTGTGAGGTTGCGCGTGGCTATGAAGGACTGGCAGTGCATGAAGTAGATGGTACAGACTGTCTAGAATTGCAAGAAGCAATGCAAGATGCTATTGCACGTGGCCGTTCGCATGAAGGGCCAACCTTGATTATGGCGCACGTTCCAAGGCTTGCAGCGCATAGCAACAGTGATGATCCTAGAAAGTATCAGCAACCAGACGAGTCCGAACGCGATCCCATTCCAAAGTTCGAAAAGTGGCTTGTCAAAGAGAGCATTCTGAGCGAGCAAGAGATTTCTAAGCTACGAGAAGAAGCCAAAGAGCTGGTTGAAGCCGCGGCAGTTGCAGCAGAACAACTCCCTCTTCCCCCAAAGGGAAGTAGTCGTCTCAATGTCTTTGCTCCCTACAGTCCACCTGTTTCTGCTGCTAAAACGCTTTCTGACGAAAAGATCACCATGATGGATGGTATCAACCATGCACTCGTTGAAGAGATGGAAAAAGATCCCTACGTCGTCGTCTTTGGACAAGATGTTGCTCATGGAAAAGGGGGCGTATTTGGTGTGACACGCGGTTTAACGGAGAAATTTGGCAAGAACCGTTGTTTCAACACGCCACTTGCAGAATCTACAATCATTGGAACAGCCATCGGTATAGCCTTTGATGGTATTCACAAGCCCGTTGCTGAGATTCAATTTGCCGACTATTTATGGACAGGAATCAACCAGCTCTTTAACGAAGCAGCAAGCATTTGCTACCGTTCAAACGGCGAGTGGTCTTTACCTATGGTTGTGCGGATGCCGTGCGGTGGTTACATCCAAGGTGGGCCTTACCATTCTCAGAGCATTGAAGGGTTCTTGGCGCACTGCCCCGGTCTAAAGGTCGTCATCCCAAGTAATGCAGCAGATGCAAAAGGGTTGATGAAAACAGCGATCCGCGATCCGAATCCCGTTCTCTTTTTGGAGCATAAAGCGCTTTACAGGCAACAGAAGTTTGTCGCTCGCGCAGAGCCCACCTCTGACATCTTAATCCCATTTGGTGAGGCGAATGTCGTCCATGAGGGGAGCGATGTGACTGTTGTGACCTATGGTGCAATGGTGATGATGGCCAACGAAGTTGCTGAGAAGCTTGAGCGAGAAGGAGTGTCTGTTGAAGTGATTGACCTGCGAACGCTTGTGCCGCTTGATACCAATACCATTCTCACCTCCGTGAAGAAGACTGGGAAGATGCTTGTTGCGCATGAAGCGCCGCTTAACTGCGGTTTTGGAGCCGAGGTTGCTGCGCGTATTGCAAAAGAGGGCTTTGAGTATCTCGATGCCCCAATTGAACGCATTGGAGCGTTTGAGTGTGCAGTGCCGTACAGCAAGTCTCTTGAAAATGAAGTATTGCCACAGAGCAGCGATCTCGAAGCTGAAATTCGAAAACTAGCCAAATATTGAAAAGGCTTCTGTATTACTGGTTCCAGGAGATTTTAGTGCGATTATCTTCAGAACTAAATTCGGAGCCTGTGGTTAACTCTTGTGAGCTAGGCAGGGCGAGAATGATGTTGTGGAGATAATCGCGCTGAAAGATACTGAAAACCTAGTTATGCAGAGGTCTTTTGAAAGAGATTTTTCGAGGGAAAAGGATTCGTTTGGTGCAAGGAGAGGGGCGTGAGCTTGTCGTCCACCCTGGTGCTGTTGTCATTCTACCTTGCATCGAGGATCGGGTCTTATTGATTCGCAACTACCGCTTTGCTGTGAAAAAAACGCTTTGGGAGTTGCCAGCAGGTACCCTAGAGTCTGGCGAATCGCCAGAAACATGCGCAGCGCGTGAGTTGATTGAAGAGACTGGTTATCAAGCAGATCAGATCAAACCCCTACTACATTTCTACACAACTCCTGGATTTTGCGATGAGATTCTCTATGCCTATGAGGCAAGCGGACTTACTTTTGTAGGGCAAAACCTTGATGAAGGAGAACAAATCGAAGTCGTGCCCACACCTTTTGCCAAAGCTGTGGAGATGATTTTTTCAGGGGAGATCGTTGACGCAAAAACAATCTCCGTTCTTCTATATAGTCGATACAGAAAACCGTTATAAGGTTTAATTCACTACGCAAAACCGTGTTGATGGTTGCAATGACTACATCTATTATCCAAGGTAAATATTATTTTAAAATGTTTAATAAATAACATTAAATATGATATAATTTCTTGTTTAATACATTTTAATCAACATGAGTCTTGTGAAAATTAAAAAATATATATTATTGTTATCTATAAGCTTAATGGTGATCTATTCATCACTGTTTGCTGCAGACTTTACAGTTTCATCATTCAACTGCGGTGGTATATCTGACCATTACGATTACATTCGAGCTGTATGTATGCATAAGCTGACACAAGAACGCTACAACGTAGAGCCTGAAGAAATGGCGCAGCTGGAAAAAATTCAGAGTGTTGCCTTAAAGATTCTCTTCTCATCTAATCCAATAGAACAACAGGCAGCTCAACAAGAATGGGAGTCTGGCCACTACACAGAAACTTTTGCTAAGCTCACGGCTCATCCTGATGACTCCGATAGCATTAACAAAATCTGGAGAGAAAAAAGCGAAGCGATTGTCACCTCATATAAAGAACGCCCTATCCTTTTATATGACAAGGAAGCGAGTGAAATTTTACAAAACCACATCACTGACTTAACAAGAGGTCAAGATATTGTCCTCGGGCCGAAAAGTCACCTAAACGACTGGTTAGAGATCACACGTCGAGTAATGGCAAAACGAATTTTCCAACACCAGCTCAAATACGATATTATAGCTCTTCAAGAAGCTGACTATCTGGATGCGTCTATATTTTCCTCGCATTACGATGTTCGCTTTTCCGACACAAGACGCTCAATCAACGGCATAGCCTGGAATAAGGAAAAGTTTGAGCTAATCGATGTAATTGGGAATATCGCCGATCGAGGGTTTGCGGTAGAACTGCGTAATCTCGAATCCGGTCAAACAATTGTTGTGGCATCGGGTCATCTTTCAGGATGTAATCCTTTCCGAGTCGAAGTTAACGAACACACAGGGGTGTCGGACTCAGCTAAAGGTGATAAGGAATTACTAGAAATAATTAAAATTCTCGAAATCTCCGATGCTGATATAAAAGTTATTGCAATGGACTCTAACGTAACCGCTGCACATCCCCGTTTGTCGCTGCTGAAGAAAGCGGGATATGCTCTTGACTATAGTAACTACCTTGATCCTACATGTACCAATCCTGGGCAAGTTATCAACACCAGAATAGACTGGATTGCGGTTAAATCTTCAGACACCCCAACAACGATTCATAACATTCCTGTTTTGGGTGTGGGTTTAAATAGCCCACAGACAAATATGAGTGACCACAAACCTGTTGCGGCTAGGCTAAGCTATTAGTGAATACAGAGCCACTTGACAGCAAGTGGGAATAGATCGTTTTGCCAGAACGTCATTACAAAGTCTAACAAATCAGAGGTAATTGTGGCACAAGACTGGCGTGACATTGGCACCATAGTATCAAACTTTGCTCCAGAGCGCATATCCAAATCGAAGTCGTGCCCACACCTTTTGCCAAAGCTGTGGAGATGATCTTTTCAGGGGAGATCGTTGACGCAAAAACAATCTCCGTTCTTCTATACAGAGTCCAACAAAACAGAGAAATGACACGATTAGAGTGAGCAGGAATGCTGGGCTATTTTCTACGTAAATTCCCTTAAACGGTAGCCATGGATTTTCCGTGAGCTTCAAGATCCAACTCGCAAAAAGATTGGCAGCAGGGTAGAGCGGCAGTAAAAATAGCGCACAACTTGTGAGAAAGGGAAAGAAGAGGTTGTAGATAAGGCTTTGAGGGAAAAAGACGTGAAAATAAAAGAGCGTGAGGGGTGTGACAACAAGGTGGACAGCAAGGGTAAGCGCAAAAAGTTCACGCAACGCCCCGATACAGAGATAGCCCGTTTGCCACCAAAGAGGATACTCAATGACATCGCGCAAGAGAATTTTGGGGAAAAGCTGACGCAACTTCCGCTCGATCGGGCGATAGAACAGGAGCAAACCTCCTGTTGCCAAAAAAGAGAGTTGAAAGCTGAGGGTAAGTGCTGAAAAGGGGCTGATAAGTAGTGAAATAAAAAGGGCAGCTCCAAGGGTGTTGAGCGCGTAGGCTTCTCTTTCAAATAGCTTGCCAACTAGGTAGACGAGCATGAAAATCCAGGCGCGTTGCACGGACGGAGCATAGCCGACAAATAGGTAGTAGAGCGTCATAAAGAGCATCAAGACGACCAGTTCACATTTGCGAGGCAGAAAGAGGCGCAAAAGCAAGTGGAGCCCAAAGCTAAGCGTTGCAAAATGAAAGCCAGAGACAGCAAGGAGATGAGAAAGTCCAACTTGCTGAAAATTTTTACGCATCACCATATCATCGAGATCACCAGTGAGAAGGGCTGTTAGAAAGGAAGCTCCTTTTTCTGTCGGACCAATTTCTTTGAAAGTACTCAGTAGTCGCTTCTTGAGTTTGAAGCGTGTTTCGGCTAGGGAAAAAGAGCGTGGAATGGGCCTAAATGAAGAGGCTTTGAAAGTGCGCTCTGTTTTCCAATGTCCTTCAACGTAGTAGTCACAGTTTGCAACTAGCCGCTCTTTAGAGTTGATTGAGCAAGGGAGATGCCCCAATGTTCCTTGGTAGCGCCAGAGATAGTTTTGGTGTGAGAAAGAGGAGATGTGAAAGCGTCCCTCTGTTTGCGGCTCAATTCTCTGGAGATAAGGAAGTGGAGCGAGGAAAAGAAGAGTGAGTAAAAAAAAGTGACGGTAGGCGGCGCAGACCAGAAGAAAAAAAGGAATGAGGGCAAGTGGAGATTGTAGTGCAAAGAGAATGCCCAACAGGAATGCCAGACCATAGAGAAGAAGTGGGCAGCGATACCAAAGCAAATACACACATCAATTATAGACGATTGCATTTCATTTTGTCTTTAAATTTGGGCTGGCTACGACGGGCATCTTGCATGCTTTTTTCGTTGCAAATAGCGCAAGACTATTTGCTGCCGAAAAAAGCATGCAATCTGTACCGTCTCGCTTGAGCCCAAAATTTACAGAAAAATGAAACGCAATCGTGTAGACGAGAAAAATAAAAAAATCATAGCATGTCATTATGGAAGAGTATTCCGGTGATTTGTTTCACCAGGTGGTTACCCTAAAAGATTTTACCGATTCATGGGATAAAGCCGCTAAACAGATTCCCGTTTTGCCTCGCGGATGGTTCGAGCTCAGTCACTTGCCTGTGGAAGATCGCGTTGAGTTTACAAGAGCCTATTGGGTTGGAAAGCTCCCTTTTTCTTCCATACGTCTTGAAGAGCGGCTCGAAGCATTTTTCGATGAGCTGGATAACATTGAGGTCTTTGCCCTCCAAGAGAAAAAAGATGGTCCCTTTGCTGTCCATATGATCTATTCCCTCAAGCATGAGGCTGGCTTTTTCCAAGGAAAACCACCTGCTCAAGTCGATAACCTTGAGAGTTTTCAAAAACAGTTTGGCGCGCACCATCTGCCTAGTGATTATCTGGCCTTCTTAGAAATTCACGATGGGTTTAGCAAATACACCGATACGGGAATCATCAAAACGCGTGATATGCCCCGCGTTTATCGCCACTTCCAAGATCTCCTTGGAGAAGATCTACTCGTGCGGCCAGATGGGCAATTCATCCATCCACAAAGCCTCATTCCATTCTACGAGTCTTACGGTCTTCACTGCTACCAATGCTTTTATACAGACTGGTCTTTAGGTGAGGAGATGGGCAATGTCTATTTCTCGGAGCATGATCGCACTATGAGTAATTTTCTGGATGAGGAGCATCTCGAGCAACATTTGGCCTTCCCGACCTTTTTAGGATGGCTGCTCTTCTATCTGGAAGATATCTGGCATCTTTGATAGAATATCCTCTAATGGAAAAAATTATTCAAAAGATCCGAGTTAAAAATGAGCTTGGTTTGCATACACGTCCTGCAACCAGCATTGTAAAGATTTTGCAACACTCTAAGAGTGAAGTGCTTTTCACTCACAAAAAAGAGACTGTGAATGCCAAAAGCATTTTGAGTATCCTCATGCTTGCCGTTCAGAAAAATGGTGTGCTGACTGTGACTGTCACTGGAGCAGATTCACAAGAGACCATGGATAAACTTGTGGAAATTTTCGACAATCGTTTTGGTGAAGATGGAGTATTGTAAGAAGTCTATGATAAATGAGAAGTTTGGATCTTTCAGTGCAATTTGCGCCAGAGAGTTGTTCTCGCCCTCACTAACCCACAAGGGGGTAGTGTCGGTCTCCGAACTTATCTCTATCTCAAATTCCACTAAACTCTCCAAAACTTTCATTAATCACAGGCTTCTAAATGACTGAAACTTACTTGCAAGGGTATCCGATTTGTCCAGGGATTGCCATTGGTAGGCCTCATTTCTTTTTTACCCCTGAAGAGCAGATCCCTGAAATATCACTCTCTAAAGAGCAGGTTGAGGGGGAGATTGAGCGCTACTACGCTGCTGTCAAAAGTTCTCAAAAAGATCTCATCTCTTTGCAAAGGCGTTTGAAGCGTCAAGGAAGTGGTGAGTCAGTCGCAATTTTGCATACGCACCTTGAGATGATCAAAGATCCTTTGATGTCAGAGGATGTAGAGAAAACGATTCGTACCAAGAAAAAAAATACAGAGTATGCCTTCAAGCTTGTCGTTGGTCGTTATGAGCAGAAGTTCAATCGTATTACGGATCAATTCTTTCAAGAGCGATTACAAGATTTTCAAGATATCTCCAGGCGTATCATCTCCCATCTGCGCAGTCATGAGCGGGTGAGCTTGGCGAATATCAGCTCGAGGTCAATCATCTTTGCTCATGAGCTTGCTCCTTCAGATACAGCAGAAGCGAATACTGAAAATATCGAAGCTTTTGTGACCAGAAGTGGCGCTGAAACCTCTCATGTTGCAATCATGGCACGTGCTAAAGGAATTCCTTTTGTCTCTAAAGTTGATTTTCCTGATCTATCACTCACACAGCCTCGCTGCGTGATTGTCGATGGACGCACTGGTGATGTCATTATCAATCCTACACCAGAGACAATCGAGCACTACAAAAAAGAGCAAAAAAAGTTAAAGGTGCATGCAAAGGGACTTCGCAAGAATGATTTCTTTCCAGCAGAAACAATTGATGGGCATTGCATTCGCCTCTCTGCAAATGTTGAGGTGTTTAATGAGATTGACACATTACAACATTACGGAGGAGATGGTGTTGGGCTTTTCCGCTCAGAATATCTCTTTTTAGCACGTGATAACTTCCCTTCAGAAGAGGAGCAGTTTAAAGTTTACCGCTCTCTTGTTGAAAAGGTGAATGGACAACCCTCAGTTATTCGTACATTTGACATTGGAGGCGATAAGCTCGGCAACTTCTATCCCACTCGCTATGAGAAAAATCCCTATCTGGGTTGTCGCGCCATTCGACTCATGCTTAAAGAGCGCGCCGCTTTTAAAACACAGGTTCGCGCCATCCTACGCGCCAGTGCTTTTGGAGAGGTGAGTATTCTCTTTCCGATGATTTCGGGGATCTTAGAACTTCGAGAAGCCAAGGCAATTGTTCACGAGGCGCAAGAAGAGCTCTTGAAAAAGGGTGTGCCCTTTGCCAGACATATTCCAATTGGGAGCATGATCGAAGTTCCTTCCGCAGCGATGACAGCAGATATTTTGGCAAAAGAGTGTGACTTTCTTTCGATTGGAACAAATGACCTCGTGCAGTATTCATTGGCTGTTGATCGGAGCAATCCATCGATGAGCTATCTCTACACTCCTGCGCATCCAAGTATTATTCGCATGATCAAGATGGTCACGGAAGCTGCGGCTCATGAAAAGATTCCGGTTTCAGTCTGTGGGGAAATTGCTGGAGATCCACGCTTCACAGCGCTCCTTTTGGGGCTTAATGTGCATGAGCTTTCGGTCTCAGTCCCTTCACTTCCCGTTATCAAAAACATCATTAGAAGGCTATCAATTGTAGAGGCAACAGAACTTGTAGATCACATCCTGACTTTGACAACTTTTCTAGAAGTTGAAGAGGCCCTTGAAGAGGCCTACAACAAGTCATGTTAGAAGCCCATACCGCCCATGGGAAAGCCGCCGCCACCTAGATCAGGCATTTTCTCTTCGAGCTTTTTTGCCGCTTCTGTATAAGCCGCTTTGATCAAATCTTCCAAGCCTTCAACGTCTTCAGGATCGACACAATCAGGTTTGATCTTGATTTTTGTCATCTCATGCTCGCCATTGAGAGTGATGGAGACAAGTCCATTTCCTGCAGAGCCTTCAACCTGCTCAGTTTTCATCTGCTCTTGCATCTGTTTGAACTTTTCTTGAAGCGCTTTGGCTTCTTTTTTCTTTTTGGCAAATCCACTGCCCATAATCTTCCTATCCTTGTTTGAGTGATCCCTTAAGCTCTTTTGCCGCAAACCGCATCAGCGTGTCTATTTGGCTCTGCTCCTTTGAACTGGGAGGCTTGGTGCTTTGTGAAGCTTGCTTAGCCTTAGTTGTTTTTGGTTCGCTTGGAGCTTTCGGTTTTGCCGGAGCCTTAGGTAATGTTGTCTTAGGTGATTTCGACTCTACCGGAGCCTTTGTGCTTTCAGCTTGTGATTTCTGTGGGAGTTGTCCATTTTCGAGCTCGATCAAACGTTTGACTAGATGTTCCAATGGAACACGCTCATGCGAGCGAATGATTTGGAGGAGGAGCATTTCAAGATGGACACGCTCTGATGGTGCAGATTTAATTGTCTGAACCCCTTCGCAGAGCAACTCGAGGATTGTCAGCAGTTGATCATCGCGGTAACAGGCGCTATTGGGATGAGATCCAACCGAGCGCTTGGCAAGCAGCAGCGTGCGGTAGTGACGGATCAACTCTTCTAAAAAGTAGGCAATATTTTTTCCTGAAGAAAAAATCTCTTCAGCGATGTCAAAAGCAACGCTACTATTTCCACGAGAGTGATCGAGACGGTTGAAGATCTCTGCAGCAGGAAGGCCGAGCACTTCGCGCACACTCTCAACTGTTAGCTGATCGTGTTGGAATGCCATGACCTGATCGAGTAGCGACTCAGCATCACGCAGGCTTCCGTCGGAAAGTTGAGAGATCAATTCCAAAGCCTCTGATTCAATGGTTGCTTTCAAATCTTGAGAGATCTCTTCGAGCTTGCTCTGGATCTTCTCCATGCTGATGCGCTTCAAGTTGAGGCGTTGACACCGACTTAAAATCGTTGCAGGAAGTTTATGTGGTTCGGTTGTAGCAAAGAAAAATTTGACATGCTCAGGCGGCTCTTCCAATGTCTTTAAAAGCGCATTGAATGCCTCTTTGGTGAGCATATGCACTTCATCAATCAAGTAAATTTTATACTTGCCATTCACAGGGGTAAAATGGACAGCTTCGTTGATCTGCCTGATATCTTCGATACCGCGGTGAGAGGCACCATCGATTTCGAGAACGTCAAGTGCATTACCACTCGTGATTTCTTTACAAGAGGGGCAACGATTACAAGGTTCGCACTCTTTGGAGAGATCGTTACAATTCAGGGCTTTTGCAAATAGACGGGCTAGTGTGGTCTTCCCAGTTCCGTGATAGCCACAAAAGAGGTAGGCTTGAGCTACACGCTCTCCTTGGATAGCATGAATCAGGGTGGTCACAATAGCTTCTTGGCCGACCACATCTTGGAATTTTTGCGGTCGAAACCGTCTCGCAAGCACTTGGTATTTCATGTGTGACCAGTCTAGGATATTGAGAGGATTTTCTCAAGAAATCTCTGACTGAGTAGTTTTTAGAGTTTTTTCTAAGCCAAGAAAATTTTTTATTTTCCGTTTATTTGTTAATAGGTTACAATACTTCACTATGAATGCTGTTAGTAATACTAAGTTTGGACCTTCTCAGGATTGTATTGACTACATACAGAGGCGGCGTAAGGAGACAATTACGTTGGTGGTGGTTGGAATTTTGATTCTGACGGCGGCGGCGATTGCGCTCTATTTTACGTGGCAGGCGCCAAAAGCATTTCAAATTGGATTTGGGGTCGCAGCTGGAATTGGAGGAGTCGTTCTATTCTCTCCACTAGGGCTTCATGATTGGACGTCGTACGATTCTCAAGATTTCGCCCAAAAAACGCGTGCTGACTTCAGGGAGTATAACGATGATGAAAATGAGGCATTTGTAGAATTTATCAACCGCTATTCCAAGAAAAAAATGACTAGGCTTGGTGATTTTGGGTTTGCATTGAAGGGGTCGAAGGGAGAAGTGAACAAATACCTTGAATGTAAAAAGCAAATACAGGGCCGCCGCCTCCATGATCATGATGAGTTGGCACAGGTTAATTCAGCTAGAAATACCTGGAATTTACATTATCGCACGCTGCCAAAAGAAGGGAGCGGTTCTACATCAGCTTTTACTCCTCCCTCAAATTTAAATGATTCAATGATCCAATAACGCCTTTTTGACGAAAAGCCCATAAAGCTCTATGCTTGCTGAAATGGGTGATGAAGCCTCCGACGAAGATCTGAATGAACTGAAATTTTCTCGTACTCAAAGTTATTTTGATAAGAGTTTGGCCATACGTATTGCGATTGGCGTTTTCTTTGCAATCACCCTTTTCTGCTTTCTTCACTATCGCGAAGTCTATATCGAAAAACTCGAACTAGGCTCTGATGCCAAGCAATACATCGTCTCTCAAATCGACTTCTCTTTCCCTGATGTGGAAGCAACAGCTGTTTTAAGGCAAGAGGCTGCATTTGAAATTGGAACGATCTATCGCCTTGATGAGCAACAGATCAAAGAGCGTGTCACAAGTTTCCAAAAATATATCACCCAAAATGGTGAGGGAAAAGAGAAGTGGGCAGAGCTTAATCAAGGGAAGCACTACGAAGATCTCGCACTCGCTTTGAGCATGGTCGCAGATGGGTTGTATGAGACGCGCTTTTCTGATCCCCGCACTATCCAACGCATTGAAAATTTCCCTGAAGCTGATTTACCTCTTCCTGCAGCAAATTTCTTCACGTTTGCACCGACATTTTTAGGTGCTCCAGAGCAATTACCTTTCTCGGTTTGGGAGTGGTTTGAAAAGCGCTTTTTAGAAGGGGACATTCCTCATGAAATTGCAGGGTTTATTATCAGTTATTTTGAACCTTTTCAATGGCGTTTCGATGAAGATCAAGCAATTGAGTATACCTTGCGCAAACTCGCTCAAACAGCGATTCCTGAGAAGCTGACAAAAGTGCGTGCTGGCGATACCTTGATCGATCAAGGGGAGAAGGTAAGTTCTCGCCATATGACGATGCTCCAAGCGATGAAAGGGCAGATGCAAGAAGAGCGCAATCTCTACAGTCCTCTCACCATTTTAGGGACCATTTTACTCACCTTACTGCTAATGGGGTCAAATGTCGTCTACCTCTACCGCAATCACCGTTCACTTTTCAACTCGAATCGTAAATTAGGTCTACTTGTGACTGTGATTGTCCTCTCAATGGTTGTTGCAAAATCGGTAGAGCTCGTCTTTCTGCGCAGCCCTAGCAACCTCATCGCCCTGATTCGCTTTCCGCTTTTTGTTCCGTTTGCTGCCATTTTGCTCACCAATTTGATCAATATGCGGATTGCAGGCCTTGGCACGATTTTCCTTTGCATCATTTTTGCAATTTCCCTTGCTGTCGATACGATTCCCTTCCTGGTAATCAACCTGATGACAGCAACCGTTATGATTCTGGCAGGACAACGCATCCGCCGGCGCAAGGAGGTCTTCGTTGTCTGTGGAAAAGCGTGGATTGTCGCCCTCTTGGTGATCCTGGCATTTGATCTCTATCGCAATACCTTTTTTGACACTTCATTTTTAATCGATATCGTCAGTTCCTTTGTCTTCATGATTACAACAGCCATTGTGGTTGTTGGCCTACTTCCTGCCTTTGAGATGATTTTCCGCATCATGACTGACATCACACTGATGGAATTCATGGATCCGAGCAATGAGCTGCTTCGTCGTTTGACAATCGAAGCGCCTGGCACCTACCAGCACTCAATGGTCGTAGGTAATCTTGCAGAAGCAGCGGCTACTGCGATTGGAGGCAATGGCCTCTTTTGTCGCGTAGCTACTCAATATCATGATGTTGGGAAACTCGCTAATCCTCAATATTTTACAGAGAATCAGCTCGGTAGTATGGATATGCATCAGCTGTTGACGCCTTGTGAGTCAGCGCAGGTGATCATTGCGCATGTAAGTGAGGGAGTCGCGCTCGCACGCAAAGTGAACTTGCCCGAGCAGTTTATCGACATTATCAAAGAGCACCATGGTACCACCCTTGTCTACTACTTCTTCCACAAGCAGCTTGAGTTGAAAGAGGGGGCTGTTAATGAGAGTGATTTCCGCTATTCAGGGCCTAAACCGCGGACAAAGGAGTCGACGATCATCATGATTGCTGACACACTTGAAGCAGCCTCTCGTTCGCTTGATGTGTTCAATGAG